>CAYHEM010000030.1:0-3743 GCA_964355765.1 uncultured Gallionella sp. | reverse complement strand
GAAGTTCTCTACACCAAGCAACCGCTAGCAGTTGCACTTCGAACTTGAATCCGCGCTCCATAAGAATGACCTTGAGGAATTGCTAACTCATGGAGTGACCAGCTCTGACGAAATAGACGATGAGGACGCATCCGAAAATACAGCTCAGCTAACAAACCAAAGCACCGCTGAGCGAAGCTCTAGACTGGAAACACAGCTTGAAGATGTAATGATCCAGCTTGAATATAGATCAAAGTCGCTTGCCGCTTATTATCCATTTTCGATCTCAGGAGAAACTCTATCAGCCACAGAGCCTCTATCTGACCAAGCTCGCGTCTATCGGTTGCTGCTTTCTTGCTCACGCTTACGGTCATTTAAAAAAACTGGGATACCACAACGATGGGCCAAGCACTTTGCCAAGCTGAGTAAGATAGCGCTGACGGGCCTTGTCCCAAGTTATGCCAGCGTTAGAATCTTCGATGCAAATTCTGACGACAGAAAAAACTACTACACCACTGATCTTCGCAAAGCATTAAAAATTCTTGGCAATGATCTTGGCGTTTTATCAGTCCATGAAACAGAATGCAATAAAGCTGGGCCATCCGGTGATGCCGGATTAGACCTAGTGGCTGCAATTGATTTTGATGATGACGCTGCCGTCAACTATGCCTTGCTCGCCCAATGCGGTGCACAAGAAACGGGCTGGCCAAACAAAACGCTTGAGGCTCACTCGTTGAGGTATAGAAATTACTTCCACATGCAGTTTGAATATCCGGGCGTCATGTTTACACCCGTTTTCTACCGAGACTCACAAGGTGCTTGGCTGGATAATCAATCGACCAACGGAATTCTATTGATTGATCGGCTACGGATACTCAAGCTGATAGCCATGCAGAATCAGTGGGAATCCATAGTTACTGCGATCTGGTTCACTGATTTTGAAACGGAATTTGAAGAAATGTTTGCCGCCGAAACGGATGAATAATTCCTAATCCCAGATGTTCGGCAATGCCCTTGCCACAGCCTCAAACAACGGCGGCGGCACGGCGTTTCCGGCTACGGTGTAGCGCATATTCAAGCTACCTGCCGTAGTGTCTGGAAACACAAAATCACGCGCAAATCCTTGCAGCCGCGCGGCCTCTCGATAGCTAAAGCGACGCGCTTTTCCTTCATGTGCGAATTTCCACTTGTCTTGCTCAACCCGTATCATGGGCGGGCTCATCGGGTGCAGCGGCATATGGCGCAAGTTAGCTACGATGGTTTTGGATGGCTGGCTCCAATCACGCCGACGATCACGGCTCATGTAGTACCAGTGAAAATCATGATCGCAGAATTCACCCACCGGCCATTCAGGCAAATCGCCTATCGCCTCTCTTATGGTGATATGCGCGGCACCACGATTATCGCCATGGGTCGGCTCTGGAAACTCATATTCCACGCCAAAATCATCGCGCACACCCACGATGAAGATGCGCTTACGCTCCTGTGCCACACCATAATCCACCGCATTCAGCACTTTAGCTTTGATGCGATAACCCGCTTCACCAAACACCTTGAACTGGTCCTCTAGCAGATGTGCAAAGTTACTGCGAACCATACCAGACACATTTTCCACGATGAATGCCTTGGGGCGGATAGCACGCAGGGCGCGCGCGAACTCAAGATAGAGGGTATTGATTTTTTTTGAAGGGTCGCGTGCGCCACCTTGGCTAAAGCCTTGGCACGGATAACAACCTACTAAAAGCTCAGCAGCAGGGAATGTTTCGATCTTGACCACGTTTCCTACTCTGTAATCTGTTTCTGGATGATTCGCCAGATAGACATCACGTGCATAAGGCAACAGATCATTTGCCATGACAACCTCATGCCCGGCTGCGATCACCCCTGCATCCGAACCGCCGCATCCTGAGAACAAAGAAACCGCTTTAACCATTTACTTCCTTTTCGTGCCCTATTTTAACGCGTAAAGATCAATAAAGTCAGCTTCGCATTGTTTTTACGATACCCATCCACTTCTTCGCAAAAATAATGCGAAGTGTACACTTAAATTCAACAATGGAATCGCGGCTTATATTCGTAAAGAGCCAGTCGAGAATTCTACTCGCGAACATCTGTTTTACTATCATTGCGAGCCTCTCGCAAGCTACACCCTGATTATCTGCTATTGGCACCTTGCTACCCTTCAGCTCACAAAACTCAACACCAGAAACCAGACACTTAGTATCCTGCCTACCCTAATCAAATTTAGATGCTGGGCTAATCTTCAAAAAAGCCCGTACGGTGTGCACATGATGAATAGTCCCTTAGTTCACCACTTGATCGAGTATTGATATCTCAACACCTTTGTTATCAATTAGCACAGGTATGTCATCTTCCTCATTTGCTTTTGGATAAGCGCTGGCCAGATCGTCGGCGAGTATCCAGTCATTGCCGAGTAGCACGGCCATCTCGCCGGTGTTGTGCAGCGGGTCGGATATCTCGTGGTTGGTCGGTTGTGGATGCCCGACGACACAACCTTCCTTTACCGCAGACACGACTAAGCCGAGTACCTTGTCGGCGTCTCGTCCTCTCACCTCGCCGCTTTCTGCATCCCACTCGAATTCGAGCGGCTTCTGATGCCAGGCGGCAGGTTGCAATGTGTATTTACGGAACATAATTAAATAGCAGCCCTATCACCAAGTCGAACATTTCGCGGTCAGTGTTTATCAGGGATAACATATCCGCCGCATTCCCGCTGAGTGCATCCTGAAAAGCCATGGTCATCACTTCAAGCGCACCCTCTTTTCCCAAGTATGATTGCCCCGAATAAATCCGCCCCTGATAGGCGTTTCGGTATTTATCCTTGCGTGTCACCTCGCTTCTACCATATCCGTGTTTGGGGTACAAGTTGCCCAGCCGCTCCAGGCTATCACCCGCCGTTCTGCGCGCATGCAACGCCTGAAAGTAATCGTCGAGCTCAGGGATGGCGTGCTGCAGTCGGTGGGCATATTCATGCAATGCAGTGGGGAATCTACCCGCACGAATAAACCCCTCGCCGCCGCGTGCCACTCCGGTAATTCCATAGATCCTGTACCCTCTTCCTGCCCGCGCATGCGATAAGTCGACATATCCGCCGCGTGCTTTGGAAAATTTGGTGAATAACGGTCCGTGCCGATCTGCAGCCTTGGTCCAGTCGTCGGGGAACATTAACGATGCTTTTTTTACCAGCTCCGCTCCCTTACCCCCGTTATGTATCTTTGCCATCGTCATCATCGGTCTGGCAGCGCTGAGTTGTTTGTGCAGTGTTTCAAGCAGTACTGCACCGTCTAATTTGCCGTCGGTGGCAACCCCCTTGCTCAGTAGATCAGCAGAAACACCCCGCCCTGCGGCAATCATGTCGTCCAGTTTGGTCGGTTTTTGTGGCGGCTTTTGCGGAAGCTTGGTGATCTTCTGGTTTGCGCCTACTCTTTTTTTCACTGCCGACCAGGGTGCCTTAATCATGCCCTGCGTCAGCTTCCCGTCCTTGAACGCCTCGTGCTTGTTCACCCCCAGCACGCCGATGCGCTGCGCCGGGGTGAGGCGTTCCAGCGCCTGCAGCGGGGTTTCCTTGCCGGCGCGATCGGCATCCGTCACCTCGTCCTTGAACACCACCTCGACGAATGAAATGGTGTTTGGGTGCGCCGGCCAGGGGCACTTATCGCGGCTTGGATACACTCCGGCGCCGAGTCCGTGTCAAACAGCGTCCAATACTTTCCACTAATCAGCGTCCAATTTTTTCCACTTTT
>CAYHEM010000029.1:0-5180 GCA_964355765.1 uncultured Gallionella sp. | reverse complement strand
ACCACCTTGCCCGGGTGGGGCAGGTTGGTGAGGGCGTCAGCCCAAACTCTTAATGCAGTCAGAATTATGATCTAGTGAAACATCACTGTCAAGACGGATTTTGTTGACGGATTTTGTTGATCAAGAAAACGAGATCCTGATCTTTTTTGTCTTTCGCAAAGTTAAGTCTATGGTACTAGGTGTTCTTTCTGAGCCCCATTTTAAAATTCATTCCTAAGCTGATTGCAACGCACTCCCGATGACACTGCTTTACCCTCTAGCGTCCTCGGTCCCAGCCGGTTGGTGTTCCTCCACCAGCGCCGCCCGCTCCTTGTCGGTCAGCCTGTTATAAAGTTTCGTGATGGGGTCTTGCTTCATGGTTCTTGCTCCTGTGTTCTATGGCTCGTTCCATTACCCGAATGATGATTCTAATATCATGTTGAAGATGTTCGTCCAGGTGGCCTGTATTTCGGCATCGGCGGTCACACCGACTTTAGTGGGTTTGTAAGGTTTCGCCCTCGCCCTGTGGTAAACACATTGCACATCGAAACCATGCTGGTCGGCTACAGCCAAGAGCGCAGCATCTAATGAGAGCAACAGCTTTGACTGATACTGAGTATCTTCTAAAGTCGCATCCCATTCTTCCCAAGCATCATCTTTGGCGTTGGCAATTTTCATGCGCAGTACCGCTACCATCAACCCGTGCCGCGCTATCCAGTGCTCTTGAGCAAACACACTCGACAAGAGAGAAAACCCATCTTCCCATTTGACAAATTCCAGGTCATTCATGGTGTATGATTTCTTCGGCACTGACGATAACAAGCGATTGACCTCCAACTCGTTCTCATGTGTTACGTAGTGAAAATACAAAGCTGCCCGCTGTTTGTTGGTGATGGATTCATACCCCTTGGTAATGGCATCTGATTTCATTTTCTGAGCGTCCTTTCCAATATCTCCAGTCGTGCCGCCAGCACTTCGGCTTCATAGGCTTTGCGGATTGCATCCAGCACATAGGCGAGTTTTGTACCATCCGCCGGGTCTATCCGTCCCGCCCGCATATCACGGTAAACAGAACCCAGTTCGCGCCGGATTGCAGCCGCGTCCCGGAGGTCTATTTTCAGGGGGGTAGGGGTCAACGGGTTACCTTGCTGGTCGTAGATTTCCGGCGAATGGTTTCCGCCGGGTTCGATGTCAGTGGACATTCTGCACCCCGAGCCACTCAATCAATTCCAGTAGTCGAAATGCGTCATATTTCGCCTTCGGTATCAGCATTTCGCAGGTGGCGACATGCCGGACTGCAATGGCAAGAATGACATTGTGTGAATCGCTGGCATCGTCAACATATACCGCCCGTTGCGTATCGGGTGCAGCTTCTAGCATGGCAATTACTTTTTGCCGCCGCGCTTCCCGTTGCCGATCCTGTAGGGTGTGCTTTTCCTTGGGAACACTGGGAACATTGGGAACATTCATCTCAACGCCTTTGTTCACTGTGGTTTCCGGTCTGTCACCTTGTACCCAAGGCTGATTTTTGGGGTTGGGTACAGTGGGAACACACTCCGATTCTGTAGAGTGGATCGCATCGAGCAGCCATGCTGGAGCGCTCACAGGTCGCCACCCAGCGCGTTAAACGTCATAACGTAAAACCACAAGCTTTTGCCGCCGATAGCATTGATGCGCTTTTTCTGTTGTGTGCGATCTGGACCATGTTCGAGCCATCCGGCCTTGATAAGACTTTTTACAGCAGCCGTAAGGCTGAATCCTTTGCACAGCTCACGCTTGAATGCGCCTGATTCCACCCAGTAAAAAACGTTCTCACCATTGTTGTGGCCGAACCCAGCCCGGTTCTGTACGCGCTGCAAATCTTCCTGCGAAATGTCGTGAGGGGGAAACCTGCTTGTGCCATGCGCTTGCAGGAATGCGGATACTTGAGCAAACAGCGCTTTGTCATCAGCACCCATTGCGCCGCCGGATTCTGACAACCAATCATCAAAGCATCGGATAGCCGCTTTGAGCGCTTCGCCTTTGCTCCAGCCCGTCACACCAAACTGCGTAGCTAATTCACCCGCGAAAGAAACCAGCGCAAAACGTGCCGCCACGCGCCCAATTTCGGGAGCAGCACCGTCTGGAATTTTCATCAATTTAACAATCTCGGTGATGCCGCCACGAATACTGTCGGTGGTTTCTTTAAGTGTCGCAGGGTGGTCAGTCAATTTATCCAAAAAAGCCTCGCCAGCAGTACCGTAATATTCCCGTGTCACCGACTTCATGGTGTCCGAGAATTGCCGCCCGTCAGGCTGATCGTGGAGACGTTCGAGCGCAAACATGCCAGCCCCAGCATCGGCGGGAATGCTCGGCAAGCGTACCATTTGGCCACCCTTGGCAACTTTCCCGGCTTCGGCCATGTGTTCGGCTAAATCGACTTCACCAGACGATAGGAGCATCGTTTTCCAAGTCGAAAGCGGACGATTGCCACCTTCTTTCTGCATCCTCACTTTGCCCTGGCCATTCGCGATCATATAAGCAGCCTGGCCGCATTCCTTGGCATCAGATTGGCCTAGATCATCAAGCATCAGCGTTGAGTGGTTACGCGAAAGACACAGCGCCTCAAGACCGTTCGCGGTTGAGCGCCACTTCTTTGCAAAGCGATCAGGGTGCCCGCATACGCTGGCAGCGGGATCAATGACGGTGCTTGTTTTGCCTTTAGAAGTGGCGCCGGTGAACTGAAATCCACCGCCGGACTCGTTGGCCATCTCCACCAAAGCCCCGGCGAATGCGGTTGATATGGCGAACACGATGCGAGAGTTACCGACAGCACGTGCTGCGACCTCGCGTTGCCAGTCAGACAAGGTTCCCGAGCTTGCAAAATCACCATTCGTCACGCCTTGGTAAATGACGCTCTCGCCTTCCTGCTTGCCGTACACGCGATTGCTCAGTACATAGCGCGCGCCATGCCAGCCGGTTTTTGTGACGCAGCGCACACGATCTTGCGATTGCGGTTTAACACTCAAAACATAATCAACCAGTTTTTGACGTGCCTTTCCGTTCGTGACGATGGTTAAACCATTACGCACCAATTCGCGCCTGAATTCGGCGGTGTCAGTTGCGGCAAGCATTTCCACCGGACACGCCCAATTATGTGAATGGCCATCGTTATCCAGCCAAGACAACAGGCGGCCCCAATTGCTTTGCTCGGTATCTCTGGTTTCTGCCACCACGATCAGCGGCGAACAGAGCAACGTGGGATGTTTTGGTACAGCGTTATCACCAAAGGGCTCTTGCCAATACACCCCGTTCTTAAACCCTTTGCGATACTCAATCACTGCAAATTCAGAATCCTTAAACAGCCCCCGCGTCTGAGTACGCTTTTCTGTGGCAACGGCTTCTTGATGCGCCTTATCGTCATTGTCTTGGGCGATCTCCTCAACGATCAATGCCTGCTGGCTTGGCGTGTTGCTGAATAGCATGTTGTAGCCATGCATATTTATTTCTTCATCAAGAAAGGCTTGGATGTTCTCTGCGGTGAAGCCTTCCAACTCGGCATCTGCCGCATCCCAGCCCTCCGGCAAGGCTTCGCGTTTAATGCCCAACTCGCAACCCATCTGAAGAAACCATTCAGGTCGGACGGCGCGAATAACTTTCGCGCCTGCCTCTGTCGCCAGTTTCTCAACAGCGGCGATGTAACTTTCGCCTGGCTGATCGAAGTCGCCCCATAAAAACACGGCGCGTCCGAACAACGTTGACCAGTCAGACTTCTCCGGCGACTTCGCGCCGTTCATGCTGGATACGGCAACCTTATCGGGGAACAAGCGCGTCGCAGCGTCTGTCGCCTTCTCACCCTCGCACACCATCACATCAGCATCCGGCCTTGCGGCAAGACGATCAAGGCCATACAAAGGTCGTGGCTCAGGCGGCGCTTTGCGCTTCCATTTCATTCCTGCTTCGGTGCTACTAAACAACGTCAACGGTCGAAACTCTTTTTTACCCGCGCTGGCATCAAACCGCTGCACATAAAATAAAACCTTGCCATGTTGATCGCGATAAGCCCATTGGGCGGAGACCTTCACTGTCTCACTGCCGATGTCAGCAAACTTGAAGCGCTCGGGAATGGCCGGCGCATCCTCATGAGCGGGAACATCAACTTTTGCTTCAGCTTGTTCCCAATTGTTCCCAGCTTCCAAAACCCCGTTTGGGAACAGGCCAATCTCTCCAGAAGCCGTGCCACTGCTTGATATAGCCTCGCTGTTCCCACTGTTCCCAACGTTCCCAGCAAAAATCAGGGTATCTGGGTTTTCTTGTAAAATCGCTTCCATTATTTTTCCTCCCATGCGCCGAGCGCTTTGGCTGCCGTCATGAAGTCGCAGCCAACAAGCAACTGATATGCGGACAAAACATCACCCCCCTTCGCGCCGCACGCATGGCAAAAGAAACCACCCGTTTCGGTGTTGATTCCCAGACTGGCGTGATGGTCGTCATGGAAAACGCACTTGGCCATCATCCAGCCCTTTTTGGATCTGAGCGAGATGCCGTGTGCTGCCCAGAACGATTCGGGCGAAGGCAGGTTCGAGCGGTTGAATTTGGACTGTTTGCGAGTGTCGCCAACCGTGATTCGCAAACCGATTGACGACATTAGTCTGCCTGCTGATTGAAAGGCGGAATTCATGGCAGCCCCCGATCAAGCAGCTTCAATCAAGGCACGAATATCTTCTACTCGCCATGCGGTGATGCGTAGACCCAAAGACTTTACAGGTTTCGGGTAGCGTCCAGATTTGACGCCTTCCCACCAGGTGGATTTGCTTACGGGGATGACTGCGGGGATCGGCGGTTCCGCTTTTGGATTGCCGATAATTTGGTTGAGGCGAAGAAAACCTGTTTCGGGCAACTTGTACATTTTGTATCCCTCCCATTTGTGATTTAAGGGTTCAGGTTACTTTGCGCTTGCCATATGCGTCACTCTAGATTCGACACTCTTTTTATTGCTCGAATCTATAGTGCTTTTTAGTCGGTATAGTGTAGGGAAGGTTTTTAGAATAGTGCGAGGAGGTGTGTTTTTGTTGAACCGGTAGGCTGTCTTACACCAGCTCACCGTCCTTGAAGGGAACGCCCTTCAACAACAGTTCAGTTTTTCCGAGCCGCGTTTATCATGTTGCCCTAGAACTCACCTTTAGCTAATCGACGAGGATTGCGTAGATATTGGGCACATC
>CAYHEM010000028.1:0-6288 GCA_964355765.1 uncultured Gallionella sp. | reverse complement strand
CCCGCCTGCGGGGGAAAGTTAGAAAGGGGGTTGGCCTTCCTTGCATCTCATCCCGTAAAGCCGAATGCGCGGCCATGTGAGACTTGATCAGAGGTTCCCTAACTGACTGCTGCGTAATAATTCATCTCCTGCGCAACGGATCAAGCAACGACGACAGGCCGTTGTGGTCGAGCTCCTGCATCAGCGCCAGCAGCTGACCCAACTGGCCGGGCGGGAAGCCCTCGCGGGCGAACCAATTGAGATACTGTCCGGGCAGATCGGCGATCAGGCGGCCCTTGTATTTTCCGAAAGGCATCTCGCGGGTAACCAGCAATTCAAGGTGTTCTTGGTTCATCGCAGTGATGGATTCGTTCGTTTGTGATTGCGCAGCTAATTTTTTTCACACTGAAAAGTGCCGGAGTAAAACGGCTTCAATCAAGAGTAGATTCCACCGGGTGATACTCCAGGCCGAACGCTGCGGCGACTTTCCGGTGCGTCACCTTTCCGGCGATGATATTAAGCCCCTCGAGCAGGGCCGGATTTTCCCTAAGCGCCTGCCGGTATCCCTTGTTGGCCAGTTCCAGCACATAAGGCAGGGTGGCATTGGTCAGCGCCAGCGTCGAGGTAACCGGCACGCCGCCGGGAATATTTGCCACGCCGTAGTGGACCACACCCTCGACGATGAAGATCGGATTATCATGGGTGGTCGGATGCATCGTCTCGACACAGCCGCCCTGATCAATGGAAACATCCACGATCACCGCCCCGCTGCGCATGGTCTTGAGGTCTTCCCTGCAAATCAACATGGGCGCGACGCCACCATGAATCAGCACCGCGCCGATGACCAGATCAGCCTGGGCAATCTGCTTCAACAGGGTGTGCCGATCCGAAAATACCAGTTGCACATTGGCGGGCATGACATCGCTGAGATAGCGCAGCCTTTCCAGCGAAACATCGAGGATGGCAACATTGGCGCCCAGCCCGGCCGCCATCTTTGCCGCATTCACACCGACCACGCCGCCGCCGAGGATCACCACCCTGCCAGGGGGCACGCCCGGCACGCCGGCGAGCAGAATACCGCGCCCGCCGTACAGCTTCTCCAGATACTTGGCGCCTTCCTGCACCGCCATGCGCCCGGCAACCTCCGACATCGGCGTCAGCAGCGGCAATTCGCCCGTCGGCAGCTCGACCGTCTCGTAGGCGATGCAAACCGCGCCAGAAACCATATGCGCCCGAGTCAGCGGCTCGCTCGCGGCGAAGTGAAAGTAGGTAAAAATAATCTGACCGGGGCTGATGCACTGCCATTCCGACTCGACCGGCTCCTTCACCTTCACGATCAGGTCGGCTGCCGCCCAGACCGCAGCGGCATTCACGGCGATGTGCGCGCCTGCTGACTGGTAGAGCGCATCACTGAAACCGCTCCCCAGGCCCGCGCCTGTTTCCACGATGACTTCGTGTCCCGCCGCCACCAGCGCCCCTGCCCCTGCCGGAACCAGCGAGACGCGGTTTTCGTTGGTCTTGATTTCTTTCGGGATGCCTATCTTCATGGGTGGCCTCATCAAATCCATGTTATCGGGTAGCGCGCGAAGGTTGACTGCCGCGCAGGAGCAAGCCCTGCTCGCGACCAATCCAGACTATCGCGAGCAGGGCTCGCTCCGTCAGACATCTTGCCCGGCGGCGTAGCCGGAAGCCCAGGCCCACTGGAAATTATAGCCGCCGAGTTGGCCGGTTACGTCCACCACTTCGCCGATGAAATACAGGCCGGGCACGTCATTGCATTCCATGGTTTTGGATGACAGCGCGCGCGTATCGATCCCGCCGCAAGTCACTTCGGCCTTGGTGTAACCCAAGGTGCCGGATGGCGTAATCGACCAGTCATGCAGCAGCGCGGCAATCTGCTGGCGCTGCTTGTCGTTATATTGATTGAGCGGTTTGTTTTCGATGTATTGCGCACACCACACCTCGGCAAAATTCCTCGGGAACCATTGCGTCAGGAAATTGCTGAGCAATTTTTTGTTGCCCTTGTGTTCGTCCAGCAGGCTCGCCATGTCCTGTCCCGGCAACAGATCGATATGCAACGGCTGGCCGTGCTGCCAGTAGGAGGAGATTTGCAATATCGCCGGGCCGCTCAGCCCGCGGTGGGTGACCAGCAGGTTTTCGCGGAACGACTGCTTCCCGCAGCTCACCGTGACATCGAGCGAAACCCCGGTCAGATCGGCATAGGGCTTCCAGTCCTCCGGCGCAAAACTCAGCGGCACCAGACCCGGTTTGAGCTTGGTCATGGGAATGCCGAACTGCCCGGCAATGTGATAACCGAACGGGGTCGCGCCGGTCTTGGGAACGGACAGACCGCCGGTGGCCACCACCAGCGACTTCGCGTCGAATTCACCGCGCGCGGTGCTGACGTGAAAAGCTGGCGCTTTCCCCCTCACCCCTGACCCCTCTCCATCAAGCGGTCGGGGAAAGTGCTCGATTTTTTCAACCGCGCACGACATGAAGCGCTTCACGCCCGCAGCAGCGCACTCGTCACGCAGCATCTCGATGATCGCGTCCGACTCGTCGTCGCAGAACAACTGTCCGAGCGACTTCTCATGAAAACCGATGTTGTGTCTTTGAAGTAAATCCATAAAATTTTGCGGCGTGTAACGCGCCAGCGCCGAGCGACAAAAATCCGGGTTGGCAGAAATGAAATTTTCCGGCCTGACGTTGCGGTTGGTGAAGTTGCAATGCCCGCCGCCGGAGATGCGGATTTTTTCCGCCAGCTTCTTGGCATGATCGAGCAATACCACGGAGCGCCCGCGCTGCCCGGCTTGCAGGGCACACATCAGGCCGGCTGCACCGGAGCCGATAATAATCACATCTGTTTTCATATTTATTCCGAATAATCCATTAGGCCGTCTTAACCGGCAAAGGCCGGTATTCAGCAATAAAAAATACACCGCGAGTGCGTGGTTGTTGCCGATTTATCGGCTTTACAACCACGGCCTACCCCTTGCGGGTGCGCGGACAAGGCCCTGATGTTGCCCCACTTGCGTGGGAGATTTCTAATTATCCGGACTTATTCCAAAGTGCCCGAGGCGCGTGTTTGATTAATTTACTCAGCACACCGACGCGGCGCGTGGATTGCCCGGTCACACCACCTTTTCGAGTTGCAGCCACAAACACTTACCCTTGCTCGCCTTGTCGATATCGGCAAGTTGCTGCGCATGCCCGGCCAGTTCTTCCGCGCTCGGCTGCAGCACGCGCAACTTGGGGCGAGACGCATCCAGATCAAGCGCCGCAGGCTGGTGCGCGGATGCGCGCTCGTCGCCAAGCAGGCTCTCCTGACCGCGCGTCATGGCAAAATAAACCTCGGCGAGCAATTCAGTATCCAGCAGCGCTCCGTGCAGGGTGCGGTGCGCGTTGTCTATTTCATAACGGCTGCACAGGGCGTTCAGGCTGTTCTTCTTGCCGGGATGCATCTCGCGCGCAAGCTTGAGGGTGTCGACCACCCTGTTCTGTAACGGCGGCAACCCCAGCAGCTCCAATTCACGGTTGATAAAACTCATGTCAAAGGGCGCGTTGTGAATGAGCAATTCCGCACCCTCGATAAACTCCATGAAACCGGCCGCAATATCGGCAAACTTCGCCTCGTTCTGCAGGCGCTCGTAGGTCAGCCCATGCACCGCCGCCGCGCCCGCATCGATCTCGCGCTCGGGATTGAGGTAGCGATGAAAGCGGCGCAGCGACACCTTGCGCCCGTCCAGCTCCAACGCCGCCAGCTCGATGATGCGATGCCCCTGCCTCGGGTCCAGCCCGGTGGTCTCGGTATCCAGCACGATCTGACGCATCCCGCCATTCGTATCCTTACGCATTGCCGCTCTCCTGCGAGTGCCCGGCCAAACGTTTTTCGGATATCAATTCCACACCGCGATTCGCCAACCCGTCGGCGCGTTCGTTGCCGTCATGCCCGGCATGCCCCTTGACCCACACCCATTCAATCTGGTGCTGCGTCGCAAGCAGATCCAGCCTGCGCCACAAATCCTCGTTCTTCACCGGCTTTTTATCCGCCGTTTTCCAGCCACGCTTTTTCCAGTTATGCACCCACTCGGTAATTCCCTGCTGCACATATTTGGAATCGGTATGCAGACGCACGGGACAATGGCGCTTCAACGCCTCCAGCGCCGAAATGGCCGCCAGCAGCTCCATACGGTTGTTGGTGGTGTGCAACTCGCCGCCAAACAGTTCGCGCTCCTTGCCCTTGACCCGCAGCAGCGCGCCCCATCCGCCCACGCCGGGATTCCCCTTGCATGCGCCATCGGTAAAAATTTCCACTGTACTGTCGCTCATTCTGTTCCGGTTTTTTGCGTAATCTTGTTGTTCACTTTCTGTGCGGCTGGCATCAGCTTGCGCACCAGCCCGTCATTCCACTGCGGCTTGATCAGGCGCATCCCGTGCACGCGCTTGATCGCGTGCAGAAAAAAAACCCCGCCGCGCACCGCCCACCAACGATCGCCCGCCGCCTCCATGAAGGCGCAACGCTCCAGCCATCTGGCTTGACTAAACGGCGGTGCGTATGCGGCGAAACGACCGCCCGCCACCTCAAAGCCAAGCAGAGCCAGCCAATCCTTGATGCGTGGAAGAGAAATGAAATGCCCGCTCCACGGATAACCCTGCTTGCCACCCAGCGCGCGACGCATCCCCCAAAGACTGCGCGGATTGAAACTGCTGATGATGACACTGCCTTCCGGCATCAGCACCCGCTCCACCTCCCGCAGGATCTGGTGCGGATGCTCGGCAAACTCGATGACATGCGGCAGCAACACCAAGTCCATGCTGGCGCTGGCAAACGGCAGCTCCGTACAACACAGGCGCACGGCGCTGCCCGCCTGCTGGTTCGCACTAAAACGCAGCGGCATGCGGCTGCTGCGCAGAAAATCCTGTTCCGGCAAGCCCAGCTGCAACGCGTTGTAACCGAAGATGTCGCCCACGGTGCGATCAAAAAATGCCTGTTCGCGCGCCAGCACATAGCCGCCCTGTTCGGTGGCAAACCATTCGCTCAAACTGTGCGCGGTTAACTTACAATTCGGCATCGCCTACCTTCCAATTTGAACCATGTTCGACATTAGCGCCATTCCCGCACTGCACGACAACTATATCTGGGCGATTCATAACGATCAACATGCCGCCGTGGTTGATCCCGGCGAGGCTGCGCCGGTTCTTGCATTCCTCAGGGCAGGTGGCCTGCGACTGGATTCCATCCTGTGCACTCACCGCCACGCCGACCACACCGGCGGCATCGCGGAACTGCGCGAAGTATACAACGTGCCGGTGTACGGGCGCAGACATCCCGGCAATCCGCATGTCAGCCACGACCTGCACGAAGGCGACCGGCTCAGCCTCGATGCCTTCGACCTCAATTTTGACATCCTGGAAATCCCCGGCCACCTCGACGATCACCTCGCCTTCAGCGCGCCCGGTATACTATTTTGCGGCGATACGCTGTTTGGCGCAGGCTGCGGCAGGAACTTCGAGGGCACGTTGGCGCAACTGTTTCACTCGTTGCAACGCCTCGCGCAACTACCCGGCGACACCCGCGTATATAGCGCGCACGAATACACCGCCGCCAACCTGCGCTTTGCGCTGGCCTGCGAGCCGCACAATCCGGACGTGCAGCGGCGCATTGAACAGGTCGCACAACTGCGTGCCGCCAACCTGCCCACCCTGCCCTCCAGCATTGCGCTGGAAAAGGCCACTAACCCGTTCCTGCGCTGCACCCAGGCGGATCTCATCCACACCCTGCAACAGCGCGGCCTGAGCGACATCAGCGAACTTGGCGTATTTACTGCCTTGCGCGAGTGGAGAAACCACTTCTGATTGCGGCAAATGCGGTTCTGGTTTATCCTGCGCGCCCTTCCGGAGAGGTGGATGAGCGGTTTAAGTCGCACGCCTGGAAAGCGTGTGTGGGATTATGTCCCACCGCGGGTTCGAATCCCGCCCTCTCCGCCATCAAGTTGAATTAAGCCAGTGAAGATACTGGCTTTTTTCTTTTATAAAAATGTCAGTCTTACCGTAGGTCTTACCCGACAACATTGTCAGACGCAAAAAAACCGCCGGGCCATCTCTAGTGGCGGCGGGTATTAGAGAGTCCCTTGAGGCGGATGGTGAAACGGGAACGAGCACGCAGTAATTACGCTGCCCGATAGCTGCCGTTCGTGACCAGCTCCTTACGACATAAAGGAGATGGTGGCGATGATTTAAATTTCAGTGAGTTGCATGGTTGGCTCCTTATCTTTTAAGACGCCTTTCAATCAGTTCACATCTCAACTG
>CAYHEM010000027.1:0-6411 GCA_964355765.1 uncultured Gallionella sp. | reverse complement strand
GACAGACTTTTATAACCAACTAAATTTGTTCGACTTTTAACCGGACACTACTGATATGTCTTGTTCCCCTTTAAAATTGAGCACCAATATGGCTGCTGTGAATGATTTTGGCCGCAATCACGTTCTCCTTTTCAATAACGCAGAAGGAGAAATGACTTGGTCTTTGGTTTGAAGGAAAAATATAAGTCATGATTTATGAACGTGTAGCCGTCACCGGAGCCGCCGGCTTGATTGGTTCTGCGGTGGTTCGGCATCTGGATCAACTCAATATTGCAGTGACTGCATTTGATGCGCCGGGTGCTCCAAATTTTGCGCCAGGCTCGCGCATCCCGATTGAACACGTGGATTTGACCGACTCCAGAATGCTTGAAATTCTAGCGGCGAAAAATCCTCAGGCTGTGGTACATACGGCAGCCCACCCGGGTGGGAAATCACTGCGTGAACCGGTTGAGGACGTTCGCGTCAATGCGCTAGGAAGCATGCAACTCTTCGATTGGTGCGCACGCGCCGACAGTCACGTTATTTACCTCAGTTCATCCGTTGTTTACGGCGACCAGACTGAAGGTAAGATTTCTGAAGCGGCAGCATTAGCGCCGGGCACGGTTTATGGAGTCGCAAAGCTTGCATGTGAACTGTGGCTTCGTATTCTGGGACAGGGTGCAGGACTAAACTGGACTGTCCTGCGGCTTTTTGCGACATACGGCGCAGGCCATCGGCCAAGTCTTGAGCAGGGCATTGTGAATATCATGCTTACCCAGTTGCTCAAGGGAAACCGTGTAGTTGTCAGGGGTTCATTAAAGCGGCTTCGTGATCTTGTCTACGTGGAGGATGCGGCGGCGGCTATCGTGCAGGTGCTGTGCCGCCCTGAGGCGCGTGGCCAAATCATGAATGTCGGAACCGGCGTAGCGGTCACAATTGAAGAAATGATTTATACACTGTGCGATGCGTTAAAACGGCCACGTGGTGATATCGAAATCGTCGAGGAAGCCGGGACGGTCGGTGATCCGTTCAGTAATATTGCAGATATCACTCACATGCGCCAAACACTCGCATTCGAACCAAAATTCGGACTCGCAGCAGGGATACAAGCACTGGTCGATTCGTACCTTGCTTCGGCGGGTCAGGCTAATGTCTAACAGGATGTTCACATGTGCGGCATATTAACCGTTGTTCAGAAAGCGGATACTCGGCTGGATCCGTCCGCGTGCCGACGGGCATTGAGCCATTTGTCGTGGCGCGGCCCTGATCTCTGCGTGTCGTCTGTCTGGAAGGATCGGGTGTTCATTGGGCACAATGTCCTGTCCCTCACTGGCGATGTGCAGGATCGCAAGACGGCTTATTCCAGATCGGCCTCAGGACGTTACAGGATCGCTTTCAACGGGGAAATTTATAACTTTCGTGAATTGGCCCGACGCTGGCTGCGCGGTCGTCTGGAGCTAACCAATGATACCTCGGATACCGAGGTGCTGGTTAACCTTCACGACGTCTTTTCGGCTGAAGAGATACCGGCCCTGCTTGACGGCATGTACGCTTATTCGGTTCTCGACGAGAAAGATGGCGTGCTGCACGTTGCACGTGATGTGCAGGGAGAAAAGTCGCTGTATATCTACGAGGATGAGCGGATTATCGTGATCGCTTCAGAGATATCGGCCATCCAGTCGCTGGTGCCGGGCATTACACTCGACAAGCAGTCATTGCGCGATTATTTCCGGACGCGCCATTTTATGCTGTTTTCCCGGACGTCTTATTGCGGCATACGTCAAATTCTGCCAGGTCGCTTGGAATGTTTGCAAGTTGCAGACACCCAGTGGACTACTGTCGCACGCAGAACGATCGGCGATTGGATTGAACCTGAACGCATGGAGGCAAATGCGACGCGGAGCGTCGACAGTCTGGCCGACGAACTTGAGGCGTTACTGATCCAGTCGCTCAAGGAAATGATCCCTACTGCAGGAAGGCCCTATGCCGCCGTCGTGAGCGGTGGCGTCGATTCATCGCTGCTGAGTCATTACCTCGTCAACCACGGCAACCCGCAGATACTGGTTGCGGTCAATAACCTTGGCAAGGACCTGATCAGCTCCGATCTTTCGGGGTTTGAAAAATCGCTCGGACGAAAGATCGATGTACTCCAAATTGAAAAGGCGGCCTACGCTGCAGAGATTGTCCGGTGTCAGGAAACCTGTAGAAGTCCCTTGCTTGCCCATTCTTTTGTACCACAATCAATGCAGTCGGCATTCGTGCAGTCAACCGGGTGCCGGGTGATGTTTGGCGGTGAGGGAGGCGATGAGTATTTTGGTGGTTATGATGCTTATCTGCGCGATATCGACACTATCGGTGACTACAGCCCTTCGCCGTACTTGACCCATGTCACGCCGGAGCTGAGCTTCATTGATGACGACCCGTCAAACATGCAACGTGACTTAAGCGAGGCGTGGGCCGATGCGCGGCTGGCCTATGCCTTTGTGGATAATCCTCAGGCCCGCGCCTCACTTGCGGTAATGTATGGCGATGCAGCATACCAGCTACCGGCTGTAGGACTGCGTTGTGCTGACCTGATGTCGATGATGTGGAGTGTGGAAACTCGTAGCGCGCTACTCCGCAGGGAGGTGGTTACCTTTGCGCTGAATCTACCGCTTGAGGCGCGGATCGATCGTACGGCAAAGTCACCGAATCTGCGTACCAAGATACTGCTGAAAAAACTATTTCTTCGCTACTATCCGGAGTCGCTGCTTGTGAAGAAGCAAGGATTTGCGGGATTCCCGAATGAATCCGCCGACTATCTTGGCCATCTGGATGACTATATGGTATTCGACGTGCTCGGCATTCAGCGTCCGGCATCGGCGACTCAGTGTAATCAGGCTACGCTGTGGAAGCTGGCCAACCTTGAGTATTTTTTGCGCGCCCGTCAAGTCTAGACGGTGCGTGATATGAGTAGTTTTTTCTGGTAAGGATGAAATATGAATCAGCCGCTGAACAATTTGGATCGTTTTTTTACTACTGACATCGTCAATTTTTCCCGCTCCTATTTTGACTACCTGAAGCAGATTCTGGATGACATCGATCCGCAGTCGATTCGCCGCTTCATCGAAGCCATCCTCGATGCGCGCGAACGCGGAGTAACAGTATTTTTTATTGGCAATGGTGGTAGTGCCGCTACAGCAAGTCACTTTGCTAATGACCTGTCCATCGGCGTTAACGGCTATGACAAGCCGTTCCGGGTTACCAGCCTGGCAGACAACGTAGCTGTCATTACTGCGATAAGCAACGATTTTGGCTACGATGAAGTTTTTTCTAGGCAGTTGCACACCCAGGCTAAAAGAGGTGATGTGCTAGTAGCCATTTCCGCTTCGGGGAATTCCCCGTGCTTACTGAAAGCCTTTGACTACGCCAAGGGGGCCGGTATCAAGACCATAGCGATAACTGCTTTTGATGGTGGCAAGATGAAAGCATTAGCCGACGATGGCATTCATGTGCCGACCGCGCCCAAAGAGTATGGTCCGGCCGAAGACGCGCACATGGTTCTGGATCACCTAATCGGCTCATATCTGATGCGTGCCGTTCGCAATGGATGAAGTTGGAGCGCTTTTGGCCTTGGCCAAGCGTGTGGCTATCGATGCAGGGCGGCACCTACTAAATTCCGGTACAGAATACCCAAAAGAGTACGAGTTCAGTAGCAACATCCGGCGCGAAGTCAAGGCGCGTGCTGACGCGATACTCGACAAGGAAATTCTTGATCAATTGCGCCCTACTGGTTTAGCAATTCTCAGCGAGGAATCCGGCGCACTACCCGGATCATCAGCCTCACCACTAAGATTCATCGTTGATCCGCTTGATGGCACAGTGAACTTTGTCCGCGGACTTGGGCCAAGCGCGATTTCTATCGCACTGTGGCGCAATCAGACACCTGTTTTTGGGGTGCTGTGTCTGCTTCCTACATTGGAGCTGGCTTGGGGCGGAGTTGGGCTTGGCACTTTTCTGGACAATCGGCCCATTGTTGTTTCCAGCATTGCCAGCAAGGAACAGGCGGTGCTGTGCACTGGTATCCCTTCTCGCCTGGACTTATGGTCTCCTGCAGCCGACCGTGGAATGATTGAAATGATAAGACCGTACGGCAAGGTGCGCATGTTGGGGGCGGCATCTCTGTCGCTTCTACAGGTCGCCAAAGGGGCCGCCGATGCCTATGCAGAGCAGGAAATCATGATTTGGGATGTAGCTGCGGGTCTGGCCTTAGTGGAGGGTGCCGGTGGCAAGGTAAATGCGATGCCCGGTGAACATGAGCATGCACTTAACGTGTTCGCCAGCAATGGTCACCTATCTGCCGAATAGCCGTGCTAACGAAGGCCGGCTAATTTTTAGCGTCTGATCATGGTGCGCGCCAAACGTTATATTTAAAATTGAAGGAAGAGGGAAGGCTGTAATGGAAAATATTACCGATCGCATATCAAAGACATACAGCGTGCCGCATGAATGCCTATGCGAAGCGCCGCCAATGCCGAAGTCCGTCAAGATCGAAGTAACCAGCCGTTGCGACTTCAAGTGTTTTTTCTGCGAGCACACGTTCAGTAATGAAAAACATGCCGATATCGATCCAGACTTACTTTACAGGATACTCGGCGAAATGGCCGAAGCGGGCGTAGAAGAGGTAGGGCTATTCTGGATCGGTGAATCGATGCTGGTCAAACGATTGCCAGAGTACGTCGCTTACGCCAAGTCACTTGGTTTCAGGAACGTTTATGTCACCACTAACGGTCGCTTGGCGACACCCGCGCGCATGGAAGCACTGATCGAGGCCGGGCTTGACAGCATCAAGTTTTCGGTCAGTGGTTCCAATCGACAGAATTACATTGATGTTACAGGTGTCGATGCATTCGAAAAGATCATGCGCAATATCAAGCATGCCTGGAAATATCGCGGTGACCGGAAGAAGCCAGGAATTTTCGCCAGCTCCTATCACGATATTTCGAATCCAGCCGAATACGAAGCGATCAAGAAGCTGGTTGAACCCTATGTGGATGAGCACTATCCATTGCGCCTGTATGGAAGCCGCAAAGTGAATACAGAAAGTGGCGAAGCCCAGGTTATCGAGATGCCTTCGGAAGCCAGGCGCAAATTGCAGGAAATGCTGCCATGCTGGTCGCTTTTCACTTTGCCCCATATTAGTCAGAACGGCTTCATGAGCGCGTGCTTCTGTGATCCGAATCAGAAGCTCTTCATGGCGGATTTGAAGCAGGTTTCTTTCAGGGAGGCATGGCATTCCGAGAAATTCAGGGCGCTCAGGCGTGCCCACCTGCAGCACAATGTGAAAGGAACACCCTGTGATAGCTGCATTGCCTATCTTTAGATCGCTTGGTTGGCAGGGGATGTCGGCGGTAGCCACTCTGTTCCAGAGTATTCGGGAGAAGATGTGAAAGATACGAAATCGAGGGTGGCGGTGTGTTCCAGGTCTTTCTCTCGAAACCCTATCTTGCGCAGCGAGCTGCAGGACCGCTATGAGCACTTGAGCTTCAATGACGCAGGACTTCAATTGGAGGGAGACGATCTAGTCAATTTCCTGCTCGGTCACGACAAGGCGATTACGGCCTTGGAGCGGCTGGACGAATATGTGTTATCCAGGCTTCCAGAACTAAAAGTCATCGGCAAATATGGCGTCGGTCTCGATATGATCGATTTCGAAGCAATGCGAAAGCATGGCAAGCGCTTGGGCTGGACAGGTGGGGTTAACCGACGTTCGGTGTCTGAACTGGTGATTGCGTTTGCAATTACCATGCTGCGCCATGTTCCTGCTGCCCAGCGCGAAATTCTTTCCGGCTCATGGCGCCAGCTTGTGGGGGGGTACTTGTCTGGCAGAACCGTAGGCATTATTGGGTGTGGACATGTCGGTAAGGATTTGGTGTCGCTTCTTAAAGTTTTTGGTTGCCCAATTCTGGTTTACGATATTTGCGACTATCGGGAATTTTACGAGTTACACGCTATAGAGGCAGTGAGCCTGGAAGTACTGTTGGCAAGATCCGATATTGTCACACTGCACGTTCCATTGGATGAAAGCACTCGCAATATGCTGGATGCTCAACGACTCGCGCTACTTAAATCTACGGCTGTACTGATAAACACTGCAAGAGGTGGATTGGTTGATGAAGGAACGCTCAAAGAGATGCTGCGGGGAAATCGCCTGGCTGCTGCGGCATTTGACGTATTTGCCGTGGAGCCACCGCAGGATTCCGAGTTGTTGTCACTCCCCAATTTCCTCGCGACGCCGCACATTGGCGGCAGCGCCCAAGAAGCAATACTCGCAATGGGTAGGGCAGCAATTGATGGGCTGGATCATCACGCTATGCCATAAAAATTATAGTTAAGCGATCAGTAGTGTCCGGTTAAAAGTCGAACAAATTTAGTTGGTTATAAAAGTCTGTC
>CAYHEM010000026.1:0-10470 GCA_964355765.1 uncultured Gallionella sp. | reverse complement strand
GCAGCTCGCCACTTAAATTCACTTACAAAAGTTGCACTTCAGAGTTGAATCCGCCGAGGCTATCCCGGCCTATCCATTTGCTTAAGAGCAGCAGCTCAGCTAAATCAGCGAATAGATGTGGCGCATTGGGGTGTAGGTTGCCAGGTTCAAAATTCATCGCCACGTTTTTCTTTGAGTTGGCGACCAATCATTTTTATATGATCTGAAATACGTTTGGCAACCTCATAAACATCATCTTGAAATTCAACCGTTGCGACCATACTCGATGCCTCTGTCAAGGAGGCTTCTGCTTGATAAAGTAGTTCGGCAAAATCCGCCGACACGTCAGCAGTCATTTGATAGGCAATCTTGAGCAAAGCACCGCTTCTAAATGCAGCGACAGCTTTTTCGTTATTAACTACCGCAGCCAAAAAACGAAGGTTTCTTGATTCTCCAATCTTAGTTTTGCCTTTTTGGTCTTTTTCATAGAGCCAATGTGTTAGCTCTTTGATTGACTTATCGTTTAATTTTGTTGAGTCAACAATAGAATCGGTAGAAATGTATCCGCCATCGTTGGTTTTTTGATTAGTACCTATAAAAGCAGCGATTCTCTCGTCTGCAAGTGCCGTCGAGAGAATCGAAAATTTTAGTGATTCTTCATCGAGTCCATCTATCTCAAAGAATTCACCATCTTTAATTACTTTGTAAACAGCCATTGCATCAAGATTTCTTCGAATATGATCGCGACGACTTCCAATTGCTCTGGCAACTTCGGTATATCTAGCCTTAATGCTTAGATTTATATCGGATAGATTAAATAATTGTTCAATGTAGCGAGCTTTTGCTAAAGGCTCCCATTGTTTTACACCCGTGATATGTCTAAATCCAAGGTAGGGCAACACCTCAGATCGCGTATCTCTGGTAACGATGGGAATTTCTTTGGGTACATGGCGTGCATTTGTGGCGATGTTACGCATTCGTTCGCCCGGCTTACTGCATGCTGAGGGATCGTTTAATAACGTGACGGCGGTGAGTCTTCTGTTACCTTCAACGATATGATAAGTATCTGCACCAGGCTTTGTGGGTACGGCAATCAGTGGCTCACCAGGAAAGAAATCATTCTCGGCAATAGCTTCCATCAACTCTTCAATCGATGTGGTTTCCGCTATGTAATCCATCATTGCCTGCTGAGAGCGCGCTACTGATTCAGGTAAGCGCGGGTTCTCTGGATCAAGTAGTAATTTTTTTATGCTAATTGTTTTAATGATGTCGGCCATAGTAGATGCTTCCGAAGAAATTAAAAAACTTTAACTGATAGCCATATTATGGCTTGATTGCAACATTAAACTGTTCGTTTTGATGACAAACACTACAAGTATTACTTGTTTTTATAATAGTCTGTGCTGATTGTTGCCGAAAATCCTCGCGGAGACAAGGTTATGAATAAATTGTTGCGTGTGGAACGCTTCAATTACTTTTGAATAAGTAGGCGGCATATGTGGTTGGCACTGTGTCAGAAACGATTAGTCGATCGTGCTTATTTACACCGGATAGAGCGTCAGCTTTCGGGCAGTCTATTTCGAAGGTCGAGGTTCTGCTACGTGTCGATAGCGGCTATCTGAAAACGTCTGGATAGTGCCAGTTGCAGACTGTCGAGGTGTCAGTCTTGCTGTGTCATAAATATGATGCATAATATGGCTGTCACCATTTATTGCTGGAGGTTTGATGGATATTCCAAAGGAATTCACTGACTTCTTTGATGAGAAGGTACGCCAGCATATCCGCGTGAATGATGTCGAACTCAACAAGATGGACTTTGCCGAAATTGCAAAGCACATCGATAATGATGCAGTGAGGAGAGAATTCAAAAAACGCGCAGCCTTCCTGCTTGGTGATCTCATCCACAACAACCTGTCGAAAGCGCAACCTTGGGCTGAACCCGATCTTGATTGCACGGCAGCGGTTGTATCTTCACTTGTGGCCGCAGCAATCGGTTTGCAATTTGCCAATCCACCAGCTGCCCTATTTATCGCGGCACTGGCTTACTGGATAGTCGTAAAGAGCATTCGCAATTCGTTCGAGAAAAATAGGGCTCATGTGCGGCATCGCAACTGCGAGGTTGAGGACTGGGCTAAGACAATCGAGGGATGGAAGGCAAATCAGGCCAGCTTGATGCGAGAATGAGCTCGGTAACACTGGCGGCATCGTGCTGCGAATTCAACCGGACCTTGCGCATAAAGCCGCGCAAGGCCGGTGAATTCAAACGTTATGCATCAAGTACTGAAAGGTCGCAATGGAACTGAAACAGTTTGTTACTGAAACGCTAGTGCAAATCTCTGAAGGTATTGAAGCTGCGCAAACGCAATTAAAAGAGAGTGGGTCTGAGTCCATCATTAACACGAACATGACTAAAACCAGCGAAGGTCATCTAGTAACTGGTGGTCGTCGACGTCCAGTCGAGTATGTCGAATTTGACGTGGCAGTTCTAGCTAACGAAGGAAGTGAAACGAAAGCTGGTATTGGCCTTACAGTTGCTTCTTTTCTCAACCTTGATGCAAGTGGTAAAAGTAATCAGACGGCAGGCAGGGAATCGCGAATAAAGTTTAAGGTGCCAATGTCTTATCCAATGCACAAGTATGATGAAGGTAAAGTTGAAGACGTATAACCCGACTTAATTTCACGTTCTATGACATCCATCACCTCTGAGCAACTTCTTGCCGAGATCGAAGACGTTATTCGATCCATGCCGCCTCGTGCAACGATTCGCCACGAGACACCTGAAAATCTTTCTTGGCTGGGCCGCGCTTCCGCAGTCATTCACCTATGGGATCCAATTAGAGCCGTCGCATTTGATAGCCATATGTCGCATGTCCATGCGACTATGGCTATCGAGGCAAGCCATGGATTGCGCGGTGTACAGACTATGCTACATCAGGCTGGTCATGAACTGCGAATGCGAACTGTTGGCCCCTTAACCATCGCAGTAGGTCAAGGTGGTGTATTCGACTACTTCGATGAAGTACGGAAGGTAATCGAGGCGGCTAAGACAGATCTACTCTTCGTCGATCCTTATCTTGATGCAGAGTTCGTTTCTCGCTATTTGCCCCACGTATCTCAAGGCGTCTCGGTTCGTCTTTTGGGGCGTGAGCGCATTGCTACTCTACTGCCGGCAGTCGAACTCTTGCGCCGACAGAATACCTTATTGATTGAAGTGCGTTCCGCTGTTGGGTTCCACGATCGCTATGTCTTCGTAGACCGCTTGTCTTGTTATCAGTCAGGTGCATCATTTAAAGATGGCGCGAAGAAGTCTGCGACAACTCTCACTCAAATCGTGGATGCATTCTCCGCTGTCTTCACAACATACGAACAGGCATGGACATCGGCCTCAGTGTGCAAGTGACGCAAAGGTCTAACTCTGCGGTCAACACGGACGCTGCGCGATGAAGCCGCGCAGTGCCGGTTACCTTGAACGTTGAAAGACCGCTTCGGAGAATTGCGACTGTCCCTTATGTGTCGTTTGTGTGAGATGACGAATGTCAGCTTTGCTTCAGCATAAATAATTTCATGCCACTGACCGGTTTGCTTGAGGCAATTCGCAATGATGAACGATCACAACGTGCCAATAGCCGCCAGTGGCGGATTTGTTTTAATTCTAGGTTGGCTCATGCGAATCACGATGTATAAATTCCATCGCGTGTATATGAATTCCAGTGCATTGGATTTATAGTGCGGTTCGTAGCCCCGGTACTTGACCGGATGAAGGAATGAGAGAGGCTCGATTCATGCCCATACCCCCCCCAGCCGACTTCACCGAGCGCAAGCAGGTAGAAAATCAGCGAATTGACGCTCTAAAATATCAGTTGCTGTTCGAGAGTTCGCGCGATGCCTTGATGACACTGGGGCCGCCATCGTGGAAGTTTACCAGTGCGAATCAGGCAACCTTGCAATTGTTCGGCGCATCAAGCGTGGCCGAATTTATCGCGGTCGGCCCGTGGGTCGTTTCGCCGGAACGGCAACCGGACGGACGCCTTTCAAGCGAGAAGGCTCAGGAAATGATCGAGACGGCCATGCGCGAAGGCTCCCACTTTTTTGAGTGGGAACACCAGCGACTGGATGGTCGGTCGTTTGCCGCCGATGTGCTGCTGACACGCATGGATGTGGGTGAGGACGTGTTCTTGCAGGCCACCGTACGCGATATTACCGCGCGCAAGCAGACGGAGGCGCGACTCAAAAACAGCGAGCAACTTGCCTTTCAAAACGAAGAGAAAGAAAAGCGTGCGGCAGAGTTAGTCATTACCAATAAAGAGCTCAAACAGTCGGCACTGCAGCGACAAACAGATGAAATACGCCTTCGCAAGGTTATTGAAACATCGAAAGATGCGTTTATAAGTATGGATGTCAAAGGCGGGATCATTGACTGGAATGCTCAAGCGGAAAAGACCTTTGGCTGGAGCCGCAAAGAAGTCATCGGCAAGAACTTGGCCGCAACGATTATTCCATCCTCAACGCACAAAGCCCATGCGCAAGGGGTGAAGCATTACCTTGCTACAGGTGAAGGGCCGGTGCTAGATAAGACGATAGAGGTCAATGCGCTGCATCATGATGGGCACGAATTTCCGGTAGAACTTTCCATTGTAAGTTTGCAACTTGAAGGAATAACCACTTTTAACGCGTTCTTGCGGGATATTACCGTACGCAAGAAAGAAGCACAGATGCTTGAAAAAAGCCGCGACCAATTAAGGGTAGAGCTGGTTGCCACCGTCCAGGTAATTTCCAGAGCAGTGGAAGCGCGTGACCCGTATACCGCCGGTCATCAGTTGAGGGTATCTCAGCTTGCCCGCTCTATTGCCCAGGAAATGGGGCTGGACAATGATCGAACTGAGGGCATCCGCCTGGGGGCACTGGTTCATGACGTCGGTAAGATTCAGGTTCCGGCTGAGATCCTTTCTAAACCGGGGGGCTTGAGCGACATTGAATTTTTGTTGATCAAGGGGCATGCCACAAATGGCTATGAGATCCTGAAGGACGTCGATTTCCCCTGGCCCATAGCTGATATTGCCCATCAGCATCACGAACGATTGGACGGCTCCGGCTATCCGCAGGGGCTCAAGGGTGATGCCATCAGCCAAGAGGCGAGAATCGTAGCTGTGGCGGATGTGGTTGAGGCCATGTCTTCACACCGACCCTACCGGGCAGGACTGGGTATTGATGCAGCACTAGCAGAGGTCGAAGCACACAAGGGGACGCATTACGATCCCGCTGTCGTGGATGCCTGCCTGAAGCTGTTCAGGGAAAAAGGTTTCAGCTTTGAGGTAAGGTGAAAGCTAACATCTGAAAATGAGCAATAATCATTGCTGAGCATCCGCTGTGTGTCGGAAGTGATACTTGGCCAGTGGCAGCTTTGTGGCAAGCAGTTCGCAATGTTGAACGTTCACTTCGCGCCCTGAGAGCTGTACTTCATAAACGACAAACTTATACCCTAATACAGATATTCCGAGTACCCATTACCGATACACGCTTTTCGTTATCCACAATTACTGTGGATAAGCCTGTAGACAATTTACCCTCTGGCAGCACCATCACGGCTTTCATTCAGTAACGCCAACTTTTTAAGCAGCGCGCATAAAGCGACCTGTTTCTGCATTGACTTCCCCGCGAGAATTGCTCCCAACCTGAAAAGGCCAAGCCCACGCAACGGGCCACAGCTCGCTCGCTTCTACCCCGTTGCGGAAGGCTTCCTGAGATCGAAGGGGGACGCATGTTGAGACCACGCAGAATAATGCTTGAAGCCGCCAGCCTGGACGGGCTGCGCCGTTTTGTCGCCGAGTTGCCGAAGAACCTATCGCTGGATGGCGAGGTTCCGACCACCTGGGTGACGGTCACCAAGATAGGCCATTTCTACGATCCTCGTTATGGAGATTTCGACATCACGCGCGAGATGTTGCTGGCGATGATCGACAACTTCAACAAGCGAACCTACGGACAGGACATCTTTCTCGATGTTGCACATGCGCCTTCGCATGGTGCGGCCGCGAAGTTCCTGAAATTGTCACTTGAAGGTAACAAGCTGAGGGCGCTCCTGGAGTGGACACCGTTCGGCGTGGAAGCCGTCAAGGAGCGCGGATTCAAGTATCTGTCCGCCGACTACACCGAGAGCTATCAGGACAACGAACAACGCGCTCAGCATGGCCCATTGCTGTTTGGCGCAGGGTTGACCATCCGCCCGGTCATCAAGGGGCTGGATCCCGTCCAGCTTTCCGAGCCGGACGATTCGCCTCCCACATTTTTACACCCAGATTTGCAAACCAATTTATTACAGGAGATTCAAACCATGCATAAGCTTCTCGCAGAAAAACTTAAACTTGCCCTTGCCACCATCGTTTTGCTTTCCGAGCCGATGCGCGCGCAACTGCTTTCCGCTTTTGAAACTGCCGTGCAACCGATCACCGACGAGGTCCAGGCCAAGTTGTTGATGGAAGGTTTCGAGAAGGTGGGCAAGCAGGCCGCCGAGCAGGTTGCAGCAGGTAACAAGGATATCAAGCTGTCGCTGGATATGTCCGGCATCAGCACAGGCCTGACCGCCGCCGATGTTCAACGCATCCTGTCTGAAAATGCCGATGCGCAAGCTGCTGCCGTGAAAAAGCTGGCGGAAGGAAAGACCGCGAACGTAAAACTGCTGAGCGACACGATCAACGCAGCCGCTGGTCTGGACGAATCAACCAAGAAGGAGCTGGCAGAAGCTGTCACCGACCTGATCACGTCGGAAATGAGCGCAGAGCAGGTGAAGCGTCTGGCGGAAAACCAGATCAAGCATGGCAACGACCTGGCATGTGCGAAGCAATTGTCGGGGATGGGCTATCAGGGTCCTCTGGGCAACGTGCATATCACCGTGGACTCCAGCAACCAGGTCAAGGCGCTGCAGGAAGAAATCGATAAGCGCATCTACGCCAGAATGCCTGCCCACCGCCGCTATACCCTGTCTGGCGGTGCCGCGATCGCTGCCAACCAATCACTGGTGGATGATGCGCTGGCGATGTTTGATGCGCAAAACGGCCATCGTTTACATGCGGAATGCAAGGCGCACAAGCAACTGGCTGCGGGTGATTCCGTCATTTCTGATGTGGCGGTACCGGCGTTCTTCGAGCGCACCGTAATCCGCGAAGCGTTGTCACAGATGGTCGGATTGGGGCTGTGTGATGTCGGCACTGCTTCATTTGCGCAAACTGTGCTACTGCCATACAGCTATCGCGATACAACTGCTGCAGGCGTTTCCGCGACCCGTAAGTACGAGGGTCAAGCCATTGCCCGCGCGGCGATCAAGCAAACCTCTGAAGAGGCACGCCCGATCCCGCAGAAGCTGGCGTTTGAAGTGTCGGACGAATTGCGCTATCTGGTAGGCAACGGACAGCTCAACTACGACATCGTGGCAGACAACGCACGCAATGCCGTCCGCGTGATCGGCGAAGACACCGAGAACCTGATCTTCAATGAGCATCTGAATGCGGCGGATCAATACGGCGCGGTGGCAGTGGCCAACGAAGCAACGGCCACAGCCAACGGCGTGAAGACGATCTTCTGTCTGGATAACTTCCCTGTAGTGCGCCCTAAGTCTATTTTCGACTTGCAGGGCAACATCGTCGGCAGCGTGTTGTATCCGGTGGTGGTGAAGAGCAACGCTGTGGTGATCGCCGAATATGACGGAACCGGCACGCAATCCGCCGGGCTGTACTACAGCATCGACTACAACCTGGGCGAAGTGACCTTTGTGGACGAATCCGGGGCCCCATCCGCGCCGACAGACACGCACGCCATCGTGTGCAGCTACACCTACACCAGCAACGTATTCAAATGGGATAGCGATTTGGGCGGGCTGGCGACGGACGTCAAGTACAACGACTTCCTGTACCGCTTTGGCCTGCGCAAGACACTCATCGAGGATCGCGCCTACATGGCCAACGTCGGCATCATGAGCGGCACGCTGCGCACGCAGATCGAGCAGGCCAAGCAGTTCGAGGCCAACTCAAAGCGCCCCGGCACTGATTTGATGTTGGACGGCAACCTGGGCCGCATCAAGGATGTACCGACCTTCCGCAGCTATGCGCCCGGACTGAACATGGGCGATGTTCGCACCGTGATCGGCGAGCGCAGTACGGTCCGCTACCGTTTGTTGAAGGCTTGGCAGATGGGGCAGTTGCAGGATCAGAAGGACGCAAACGGCCGATTTACCGGCAAGAAGGAAGCCTACGGCGATCAGTTCGTCGTAGTGCACACCCCAGCCCTGCTGAAAGGCGCATTGACTTCGATGGTGGTGTATAGCGCCACCGGGCGTGTCGATCGCTAATCGCTCAACAAACCTCACCCTAACCCTCTCCCGCTTGCGGGAGAGGGGATAAAGGTTACAAGGAGACCATCGTGGAAAAAAGAATTCCCGTAACGAACAACACCAAGATGAATATGCACGTCGGCAGCAACATCGTGCCGCCGGGCGAGACTCGCGACTTTCCTGAAAGTCAGGTGCCGCATCATTTTCGGCCGGTAGAGAAAGCCGAAGAAGCACCCGCGCCAGCGCCACAAACCGACCCGCTGGCCGAGCTGCTGAATGGTACTGTTAAAGCAGTTACCGCCGCGCTGCCAGCCATGGCTGATGCGGATATTGAGCGGCTGGGCGAGCTGGAGCAGGCAGGGCAGGCGCGCAAGGGCGTGCTGGGCTCCATCGCCGATGTGCTGCTGAACCGCGCCGCACAAGCCGGCATGCTGGAGAGGGTCGCCGCATTTAACGATAAGGATTTGGCAGAGGAGCTTGATGCGGTTTTGTCGGATACCGGCGCAGATCCTGACTACATTGCCGCACTGGAAGCGGAAGCGGCCAAACGCAATCCAGGAGCTGCTGAGTAAATGCCTGGAACCATGACCAGAGCAGATCTGCTCGCAGACTTCAAGACCTCGCTGCAGGCCGCGGCGAACGTCTTTGCTGTGGACGATTCTGATTTCAGCCGGCATCTTGACGCAGCTGCACTGGACATGGGACGGGTGCGGCCGCGCACGCTGCTGGGCGAGATTGCGCTGGTGGATGAGCAATTCAACTATGCCGTACCGGCGGATTTTCTGACATACAAATCCGATCTATGGGGCATCCCCGCACGACGCATCAATCCGTGGGAAAAAAGTTACCCCGGCAAGCTGCCGGATGTGCGGGCCGCGGTGAACGGTTCGACGCACGAGCTGCATTTTATGCCCGCCCCCACGGCAGTGCAGATCGGTCAGCTCGGATCGGCCTTCAAGTTCTACTACTTCGCTGCTCACAGCATTGGCGCTACCGCCGCCGAAACCACCATCCAGCCAGGCGACCGCGGGCTGTTGCTGGTACGCGCCCAGGCTGAGGCGATGAAAGAGATGGCGATGCGCAATATCAGCAAGCCCGTAACGATGCGCGACGGTATCTCGCAAGGCCCGCGCAACGGTACGCCGTCTTACTTATTCGAGGTGCTGATGAAAATGTTTGAGGGGGCAGCGTGACACAGCTCACCGAACATTTCAGCCTGGAGGAGTTGACCGAATCGGATACCGCGCTGCGCCTTGGTATCAACAATACTCCGCTCCTGAGTCTGGTGACGGCGCTGCGCAAGACTGCCGAGTTGGGCGAGATGATCCGCTCCGCACTGAGCGATCAAGCCAAGCGTGTGGTGCGCATCTTTGTCACCTCCGGCTACCGCTGCGAGGCGCTGGAAAAGGTACTCTGCGAAAAAGATTATGCGGCGTGGCGTACCCGGCACGACTTGCCGCCGGAGGGTTCATGGGCTCTGTATTTCGGCAGAAAGGGACACCCCAAGGGGCGCTGCATGGATTTTAAGGCGCCGGATTTCGGCACTCCTTACCAGATCGTGAAATTCATCGCCTCGCGTCCCGATCTTATGGAACACATCGACCAGATCATCATGGAAGGAAAATGGGTACATGTCGCGTGGAGCGCCAGTCCGCGCCACGAGGTTTTGGCCGCATCGTTCTCTGCCAATGGAACCCCGTCTTACACAAAGGAGGCAGTTTAATGGACCCGATTACGATTGCGATGGGGCTGGCTCAGTTCGTGCCGCAGATTGCCAAATGGGTGACGGGTAGCGACAAGGCCGAACAAGTGGCGCAGAAAGCAATCGATATCGCCAAGAGCGTGACCGGCGCGCAGACTGGAGAGGCGGCGCTTGCTGAGATTACAGCCAACCCGGACATGGTGTTGCAGTACCGCAAGGCGGTGCTCGATCAGGAAGTCGAAATGCGCAGGCTGGGAATTTTGGAAACCAAGGTGTTTGTGGATGACACCAAGGACGTCCGTGACAAATTCAGCCAAAACGACCGGGTGTTTTACCTCGGAATCATCGTGCTCTTTGCCTTTGCCGCACTCTGCACGATTTCTCTATATGGCTGCTACCAACTGCTGACCAAAGTGTCAAACAGCGTGCAAAACTTTCCAGATTAGGGGTGGAAACAGCGTCCAAT
>CAYHEM010000025.1:0-12843 GCA_964355765.1 uncultured Gallionella sp. | reverse complement strand
GAGCAACCGCCTTGTAAGCGGTAGGTCGTCAGTTCGAATCCGACAAGCGGCACCAATTTAAACCCGTTAATCTGTAAGGTTAGCGGGTTTTTTACTTGCATGGTCTTACAGTATATTTCAGCATATTTCCGCCATATCCGGACGCTGAGTGTCCCAAATTTGTCCCAAACAGTCAGCTCTATATTGTGGCTAAGTGCGGTGGAATTGTATGGTTGACTTCCATGTCAACCATTTATATTATGCCCACGTCGATCAATTTTGACAGTATCAAACAGAAGCAGACAGTAGTAGCAAGACTCAAAAGGCGTGGAATCGCCTACCGCGTGGCAGCGACAATTAAAGCGTCCAGAAACAAAAGAGTTCCCCGCCGAAATCGACTCGGCCAGCTAATAATCATCAGTAATGATGAAGGAACTGTTGCATGTAGCATGCTCACCGGGAAGCTGGTGTCAAATAAACTAACTATCGCATTCACCCTCTCCCTGCAGAAGCACCTGTAGGTAGTAAATGCTCTTAAAGCCTATGGCTAGAAGGGTATTGCTACTTGCAATCCATATCAAATACAACCGCAATAAATCCAGTCGTTGCAGCGATTATCGAAAAGCATCCAGCCCGGCTATCGTTAGTGGAGTGCGGAGCTATTATCGGCCTGAGCCGAGAAGCTTCTTATGTCGCACGCAGCAGGGGGCAGTTCCCAGTTAGGGTTCGAAGCGATCACGGACGACTTTTCGTATTCACGTCTGATCTTGTGACCTACCTGACAGATGGAATCTTACAGTGCGAACAAAGCTGCAAGCCTCTTCGCAAACGATGTAGCGTGCAGACTGGGAGGCCGACAAAGCGCGAAACATGGGATGCACAAAGCCGTGGACTTACAGTCAAGGAGCTGCGCGAGCAAACAAGCCAGGCTAGTGAGTAATGAGTATTGTCCGCATCCAGAAACCGGAAAAAGGTTGGGAGATCATTCCCAACGAGTTCGTTAATGATTTTAGGCTGAGCGTTGATGCCGTTGCGGTCGGACTTTGGTTGGCCTGCAAACCTCAAAATTGGCAGGTGCGACCATCGGCAATTCAAACCGAATTCTCGCGCAGGCCAGGCAAACCAAGAGGAGAGGAATGGTGGACACGCGTCGCCAAAGAACTTCGAGGTGCAGGCTATTTGCGACTGATCAACACTCGCAACACTGGGAGGTTTGCAACAACCTGGGAGTTTTGCGTTTTTGGTCTCGAAACCAATGAAGTGACCGCACCCGGCTCAGCCGGGGTCGGCTCTCCCGCACCCGGCCAACCCCCCCACTCTAATCAATACGAAAAACAACCAATACTGAAACTAAAAACACCACCACTACCAGCGCACACAAGCGCGACCGGCAGTGAACCCGCCACAGCGCGCGGTGGTGGTGTTTTTGATAACTTGATAATCGAGCCGAGCATCACTCGGTATCTTCCCCAACTCAAAGTTATTCTGCAACATGCAGGCATCGCAGACACTGTGTACGCTCAAGAACTTTTCGATGAATTAGCTGGCCGCATCGACGCGGGCAACCGTGGTGAACAGCCGAAGGTCAGCAATCCTGTGCTGTGGCTGCAAAAAGTGGCTGGCGGCGAATTCAAGCGCGCCCGATGCTTCGAAGTGCAGGCTCGCAGGCAGTCGGCCAAAGTGCGCGAACAGCAGATCGCATCGACCTCTAAATTGGTTGTTGATCCAACCTCAAAGGCAAAGGGCGATGAAATAGTAGCCCGAGTTCGCAAACGCATGTGCCTGCAGTTAGAGCACAAAAACCAGCTATGAACCACTCCAGGACGAGGCTTCCGTTGCGTTCGTTGCGGGAAAGAGGTGTGTAATGTTGACCCCACAGGCACAGGCCTCCACGGTGCGATTGCGTTTGAGAAAGATGGAATGGGCGGACAATGTTGTCGAAGTGCGGCTTTATGCCATAGTAAGCTGCCATTCGCGGTTTGATCAACATGGGGATTTGACCATCTCTTGTGTGCCACAAGGAGGCGGTCGAGAAGATCACCATGAGCGCCCCGATCTCGGCCATTGCTGCCGGTGGCGTTGATGCTGGCCAATGACCGATATGGAATCATCTGAGAGCGGCTTTTTGAAAGTGCCTGAAATCCGCCGGAGTGAAAGTGCCTTTTCTTCGTCTTTTTTTCTTGCTTTTTTCTTCTGAATTTTCTTCCTGATTTTCATATCAAACCTGCTTTTTCTTCGCTTTATTCCGCAGTCTCTTTCTCCTTTCAATTTCATTTGATGATTATTGTCACCTGCTATTGCGGCGCATTATTGGGGTCAGGAGATCCTCTCAATGAAACCCGCCAAGAGCCGTCAATGCCAATGCTGCAAGGAGCCTTTCGAGTCTGACAAACGCAACGCTCGTCACCAGAAATACTGCACGGAACCGACCTGTCGAAAGGCATCGAAGGCGGCGAGCCAGCGTTTGTGGCTTGCCAAGCCGGGTAATGAGAATTACCACTGTGGCCCTGTCGCGGTGGCGCGGGTGAGTGACTGGCAGAAAGCGCATCCGGAATACCGCGAACGGCAAAAGATCAAGCGGAGGGCTGCGTTACAAGATCACTGCATTGTGCAAGTGCCAGAATCAACACAGGAATTGCTCATATTGCCAGTAGACGAAGAGTTCTCTATTTTGCCCGCCTCTCCTGCGTTACAAGATTTCATCACCACACAGCCCTATGTTTTTGTTGGGTTAATCGCTCACTTCTTCAACCTCACGTTACAAGACGACATCGCCAACACCACCCGTTCCCTGCAAAAATTGGGCGAAGACATTGCAAACGGGATGGGACAAGATGAATTCTTCAAAACAGGTGATTTGTTCGGAGCGCATGCGGCGGGTGCCGGCGCAGTTCAGTTGGGTGGATCAGCGGCTGGTGCGGGATAGGCATCTTGATTATATGGATGTGTATGCGGCGGCGCTCTATCTGTTCCTGGTCACGGTAGCGGATGCCCAAGGCCTGAGCTGGTATGGCGATGCTTCGACGGCGCGGCGCTTATCGATCGACGAGATCCGCCTGCGGCATGCACGCGACGATTTGATTCGTGCAGGGCTGCTTGCTTACGCCAGTCCGCTGTACCAAGTGCTGGCGCTGGGCGACCCATTGCCACCCTCACCACCGGCAGTGCCACGGCACGATGCTGCAACCAGCAAAGCGTCGTCATTGCTGGTCACCCCTGCGGCCGCGCGCGTTGTGGTGCAGGAACACCTCGCCGCACTCCATGCAACTCTTGGGAGACGCGCGTGATTTCCTACGAAACCTGGTGCAAGATCAGGGATTGCCGTGACCGTCAGAATATGTCGCTGACCCAGATTGCAAAGGCACTGCATCTGCACCATCGAACGGTAGCGACCTGGGCTGACTTGTTGCACTACGAGGCCCGGAAAAACGTGCCCCGCAGCAGCCTGCTGGATCCGTTCAAGGGGCAAGTGACCCGGTTGCTCGACACCCACCCGTTCACAGCACAGCAAGTCTTCCAGCGGCTGCGCGAAGCGGGCTATGCGGGCGGCTACACGACGGTCAAGGACTATGTGCGCCTGATACGGTCCAAGCACCGCCCCGCCTTCCTCAAGCTATCGTTTGCGCCTGGCGAGGCGGCACAAGTCGACTGGGGTGAATTTGGCACGATCGGGGTCGGTGATACGCGCAGGAAATTGAGCTTCTTCGTCATGGTGCTTTGCTACAGCCGCCGCATGTATCTGGAATTCACCGTCGCGCAAACGATGGAACACTTCCTGGCGGCGCACGAGCATGCGTTCGCCGCATTCGGTGCGGTGCCATCGAGGATCATGATCGACAACCTGAAGACCGGTGTTATCGAGCACCTGGCCGGTTGCACCCCCGTGTTTAACGCCCGCTATCTCGATTATGCGCGCCACTCTGGCTTTACGATTTCGGCTTGCAACGTTGCTTCTGGTAATGAAAAAGGTCGTGTGGAGAATGGTGTCGGCTATGTCAAAAAGAACTTCCTGAACGGCCTGGAATTAACCGACTTCAGCGCCATCAATCCGGCTGCCCAACTGTGGTTGGAGACCATCGCCAATGTGCGCATCCATAGCGAGACCAGGCAGAGGCCGATGGACATGTTCGAGCAGGAGAAAGCGCATCTGCTGCCGCTCAATCCGGCCACTTACGATATCGCTCGTATCATCAGCACGGTGCGCGTGTCCAAGCAGTTTCGCGTTGCGTTCGAGACGAATCATTATTCCGTCCCGGTGCATTACGTCGGCGTCCGCGTGACCCTGAAAGTTTACCCGGATCGCGTCTGCATTTACCACGCCGAACAACTGATTGCCCGGCATGACCGATGCTACGACCGCCACAAGGACAAGGAGGATCCCAATCATCCGAAGGTGCTGGTCGCGCAACGCCGCAACGCCAACGAACAGCGACTGCTGTTGCGCTTCCTGACACTGACGCCCAAGGCTCACGAGTATCACGCCGGTCTCATGGCACGCCGCCTTAACTGGCGCAATCATGTCGCCAAGATCAATGCGCTGGCGGAGATTTACGGCGATGGGGCAACCGGGCGTGCAATCGAGGATGGACTGGCATTCGATGCCTTCAGTTGCGAATACATCACCAACCTGCTCGAAGCGCGGGCGCGTGCGCTACCCGAGGCCAGCCCCCTGCAATTGACGCGGCGCCAGGACTTGCTGGAGCTTGAACTGGCCAAACCCGATCTCTCACTCTACGAGGTAAATCATGAAAACAAAAGCCGTTAAAAATGAAGCCAACGTTGCGTCTGACACAGCCAGGCTGCATGCGCAATTGGCAGCCATGCATATGAAATACGTGGCTCAAAACTTTGAAGCGTTGGGCCAGAAAGCCGCGTTGGCGCAATCCTCCCATGTTGACTATTTGGCGCAATTGATCGATGGCGAGACCTGCGGTCGCGACGATCGCAGCACCGAGCGGCGCATCGCGGCTGCCCGCTTGCCGGTGTTAAAAACGCTGGAGCAGTATGACTGGAGTTGGCCTGCCAGCATCAATCAGATGCAAATTCGCCATCTGTTTCGCCTCGACTTCCTGAAGGAAAATGGCAACGTTATTTTTATCAGCAACGTCGGCCTCGGCAAGAGCCATTTCGCGACCGCGCTCGCACACACTGCCTGCATGCACGGTCATTCGGCGCTGTTTACCACGGCGGTCAACATCATCAATTCGATCGCGGCGGCGCAGGCGTCCGGCGGCATCAAGCGTGAAATGAGTAAATATCTGAAGCCGTCGATCCTGGTCATCGATGAACTCGGTTATCTTCCCATCGATAAATTTGGAGCTGACTGCCTGTTCCAGGTGATCAGCGGGCGGTATGAGCGCAGCTCCACCATCATCACAACGAATCGCGCGTTTAAGAACTGGGCCGAGATATTCAACAACGACAGCGTGATCACGTCGGCGCTGCTCGACCGGCTCTTGCACCACGCCGAAACGGTTCTTATCGAAGGTAAAAGTTATCGGATGAAAGATCAGATCGATAATTTGAAGGTTTAGCGGCACCTCGCACCATAATTAAGGCTACCGTGTCAGCACGATTACCTTGGCACTTTCAAGTCGCCAAATTCAGAGCATATTCACGCCGCTGCGCACAATCATCACCAGCCATAGACGCGGGAACTATTCCGAACGGCAGTTTTCTCAAAAATCGACTGAGTGTTATGAGTACAAAAGCACACCACGAAATGCCTCACTCTGCTGCAAAGCGGCACTGCGCCGGTCTCCAAGATCAACCAATGCATCGAGAACTTGCAAGAGCTTGCTCGCCAATTCCGCTGGCAGCGGGTGGTGATGGTCGGCGTACGCCTGTACGAGGCCTGCGATACCAGCGGGAATGCCTGTTCCCTTCCAGCCCGCAGGCAACTGACCTTCCGTGATTTGCGCAAGAACCTGGTTGGCAAATGTGTCAGCCGGATAGTTGGTGCCTGCACGTTCACATAAGGTGACGAAATGCCGCGCAACAAAAGGAACCCAGCCTATCCGCCGAACCATTTTGTCGATAAGCGGCAACACTCGTGGTAGGTCATCCCAACGTCCGTTGGCAAAGCGCGCTGCGCCGTCGGCCCGCTCGACTGCCACAAAAAGTAGTGCCTTGATGAGCACAGGCAGATCAAAGCCGCTTATCTGCCCATCACGGTAGCCTGTTCGGCGGAAATCCTCGTGCTGTAATGTGCGCTCCAGACATACATCAAGCAAGACGAGCGAGCATTCCTCGATTTGCGGAGCGTCCAGAATGCTGATGCAAATCAGCGTGTCGGTAAAGGGCGCCAGCATGCTCATGCAGATATCGTCAGGTTGATCGATGATCAGATCCAACAGCTTCGCTTGCATTTCAGCTGCTGGCAGATGTCCTGCGACAGTAGCAAGGATATTTCCCAGTTCGTGCTGCCATTCAAACAAGTCGGTGCCTTCACGTTCCCGGCCACGCCGCCGCTGAGTTCGCCAATCAGGATTCAGAACACCCAAAGTCCATGCGACGAACGCTTCGAGTGCTTGCACATAACGATCCCGCGCCGGGCTGGCCATGACCTTGTTCACCGGCGCCTGTCGCAAAACCATGGCAGCATAGTCGCCAATCCATATATTGTCTGAACGGTGCCAACCGTCGTCTTCGGATACGGGTCTACGATGCTCACGATGAGAAGGAATTTGGGTCCAGACCGGCAAAGGGCTGACCCATTCCGGAAAGTCGCCCCCAGCGTCATACTCCGCGTACGCGTCTGCCAAGGCCTGCATGCGGCGCGCCTGCTCGGCCTGATTCTGTGATGCTGGATCGTAGGACTCAATCCGGATGTACTGCGCCAAACGCAATCCGAGGTTGAGTCCGCACCATGCAAAGCGTGGATCACATTCCCAGCAGTTGGCGATGCCACTGATCGCCGCCTGCGACACAACTTCGAGCGGATGCACAACAAGTTGATAGAGGTCTCCCCGATCACGATCCAGAGCACAATTTTTGCAGATACGCGCAGCCAGGGCGTGGGCTACAAAGATCTTCGGATGCCACGGAATCACCGATTTAGAGAAAATATCGGGCGATTGCGGCTCAACTTCATCTCGGTAGCTCGCCAAGGTTTGGTATATCCAGTCTTGGTGTCTCGTATCGTCTGAGAAACAACAAATCGCCGCAGCAGCCCCGGCGATTGCACCATGCGCAATGCCGTTGCCTGGAAGGAACGTCGAACCATCGCCACCTGTTATGGTGGCTGCAACTGCCGATGCGCGCGTAATAGCTTCATCGACAGTGAAACCGTCGGCCCAAGTCTTGGTTTCGAAGCACTTTACGACCCACAGCCACAGCTCCAATTCTTGCGATACCTGGCTGTGACGCTGCTGGGCTTGCAGAACTTCGGGGGAAGAATGGCGCGGGCTGCGTAGTTCGATGCCAACGACATCATCGCGACCTGGAATTTCCGTAGTGACGTAATTTTCGGTTCTGCCCCATTCTGCCCACAACATGGCTGTCTGACGCAGGTTAGCAACGTGACCCGTATCTGCGGCTTCCCCTTCGTATTCGAAGCCAAGTTCCTGCGGAAAGCGATCGAGCGCTGCACGGAAAGCAGCGCGCAAAGCCTCCTCTGAAGTTAAAGCGAAGAGCGTGGCCAACGCACGAATTTCCAAGCGTCGAGCCGGGAGCTCGCTCGCCTCAACAACTGCTTTGCGATGAGATGCGTCGCTCTGAGTATGGTCAAATCCGATAAGCCCTGCGCTTCGAAATTGGTTTTCATTAACGCAGCGCATCAGATCGACACGCCACAGACGCTGGCTGGTAACCAGCGGCAAGGTAACCAGTGAGACTTCTTGGGCTTGTAATGCAACGAGTACAGCAATGCCCAAAATGGCAATGCTGGAATGCCCCTGAATTAGTTGCTGAAGAACAACATCAACAGGTTTGCCCGCCTTGAGCTCATCAAGCGCCCAGCTTTCAAGCGCCATCAGTGCGCATTCCACAGCCTTGGGTCCGCCGTGTCCACGAAACCACTTATATTCATGAGCAGTTCCCCAAAACTCCTGCCGCCCCCAAGGAAACTCAAGAACCAGAGGTAGCGGTGTGCCGTACCCATGCATATGCTGATGTAGCTGGCGCCATGCAGTGATCGCATGATTCGTCATATCCCGTATCAGCGCCAAACCAACAGCCGGGGTGCTGCGCAGCAATGAATGGAATGGTTCGCGCAACGGTGATGCCGGAAAGTAGCCTTGATGGTCGGCGCCGATCGATAGATTGCGCCAATCGTGATCCGAAAACGAAGGTGGTAACTGAGGATTACACAGCACAAGTTCGTCCCGCCGTGTTCGCTGTTCCTCTGGAATGGCAAGTACTTCCGTGCGCCGTTGCCCTCGTTCAATGGCTTCCTGCCGCCATCGAACGGTCGCATCACCTGGCAATTCCTTGAGAAAGTTCATCCGTGCAACCTGAGCCAAGAGCTCTGGATGAGTTTGCGCCAACAGTGGCGCATAGCTCATCACTTCACGGAAAGCAGATTCGCGAAAGTCGTCAAACTGGGCGATCCTTGAAAGATACGTGGTGACCACTGCGGGGTAAGCGCGACCGGCACGCAACACTAACGCCCGCAGTTCGGCCTCCAAGTAGGTCGGAGTTCGTATCTGTGTTGCAGAATCGGAGTGTTCACTGAAGCGCCGGCGGCGCATGGCGTGTTCATCCTCAATGGCATGGAGCCAGATTGCGCACTGTTCCACCAAGCGTTCCGACACCGGATTTGAAAAATCTGCGTAGACCACCTGCCAGGTTTCGAACAGCGTGACGAGATCGCCGAGGCTCCGATCGGAAAACGTCGCGACATGGTTCAGCGCCCAATGTAGTAATCGGCTCCACGAAACCATATCCGATGGCCAACCCAATGCATCGGCAAGACGAATGCGCGCGCTGGCATCAATATCCGGCGCACCGAGTTGACCCGCCAAAACGAGGGGATTGGGAATTGTCTTCTCGGCCTGCATCCATACCAGCAATTTTGACAGCAGTCGGTGATCGTCGGCGGCCACCGTCGCCGTGTACAAATCTGATTGTTCGACAAAGCGGGGGCTAAAAAATGGGGCAAGCAGCCACGCACGGATCCACTGAGGTCTCACTGGGGCGCTTTGCAGATGTTGTAGATTGCGCTGCCAAGCTGATATGTCCAGGTAGGTCGCTTGCGAGAGCAATTCCACGACCCGAGCCAAAGCCGGCGGTTCGCCGACCTGGATTAGAGCCTCTATCCACCTATCGCCATGATCAACCAGCCAATGGAAAAACGACCATTCGAAGAAGATGTCGTGAGCGAACTGAGCCGAGTGCCCTTGCCGCACCTGTTGCACCAAGCCGTCCTGTTCCAGCGACGGGAAGGTGGTTTGCGTTGTGAGCGACAAGGCTCCCAAGCGCAGGTTACGCCCCAAATCTGAGGCGCTCTGGCAAGCGAGCTCAATCAGGGCACGCTGCCGCGCAAGTGTCTGTGGCACCTGCGCATCGTACCCACCGCGCGTCCACCATGCCTCAATCAGGTCCACCTCGGAACGAGGTGCAAAACCATCTGGATAGGCTGCGTTCGAGAAGCCGCGCGCCAAGACCGCAGCAAAAAACGGGCGACGAGCCAAACTGCGAACCCGCTCGTCTCCACCCAGCAATAGTGGGCGTAGCGCCGGAATATCCTGCGCAAGCGCCGCCGCTTCGGCGTCATTCAGATTTTGCACGTCAACGTAGCCAACGCCACCGTTAGCCAGCAGTGTTGATGGCAGCCAATTGCGAAGCGGCTCGATTCCGGTATCGCGCGAGGTTGCTACGATTCGCCAGTGCGCAAGTACGGGGCTAGATATGATCTGGCCCAGCAGGTCATTAACGAGCTCGCGCTGCTCGGGTGCAATGCGATCCAGCCCATCAATAAACAGAACCGCATGACCGCTTGCCGCGATTTCGACCAGCAGCGGCTCAATCACTGCACTAGATAAGCCCACGGCGCGAGCAAACTCAGGCCAGCTGCGTCCGGATAGGCGACTGTTGCTGAGAAATAACGTCGTGCCATCCACTGCACTGTGGATCAGCAAGTCCTGTAATAGTGCTGTCTTGCCGGTGCCCGGCAGCCCCTTGATCAAGGTAAACCGATGACGCTCCATTTCGGTGGCAAGTTGTGCCCGCAGGGTCGGACGATCAATGTGAATTCCTCCGATGTCATTGGCTTGTTGTGCCAACCAGTGCCGAGTCATCTCACGGAGGATATTCAAGTCGTTGGCGAATGAAGGTGAGCCAACGAAACGCAGATCGCCGGTCAGACGCTGCAGCACCGATCCACGAGTGAACTCCTCGCTACGGCCCGATCCTTCACGAGCGAGTTGGCGTAACTGGCGCCACAGGTCAGCGGCACGCCCTGTTTGGCTCGCAACCAAAGAGCGCTGCAAATTGGTGACAACCTCGGCATCCGTAGCTGCACCTCCGTGCAGCAGATCGAGCTTGATCAGAAGCAAATGCCGGAACAGTCGGTACAACTCATCGTCGTTGAGATTGGCACCCGGCTCGTCCTTGGCCAGCTTGCGCACCGCATCAAGGACATTGTGGTGTGCCCGCGCTGCGTTACCACTTGCGCTGAAGCGCTGCATGAATGTCGCCGTCGTCTGCGACGCGCGAGCCCACTCGCACACGGTGACGAAGGCGCGAAAGGAGCCTTCCGCGATCGTGCCGGTGACTGCACCGACCAGGTCGCGGTCGTTTCGAAAATCGGTCTTTTGCAGCGTTGCCCAGCTATGTTGAATAATCTCCCGGAAATCTGCGTTTGTCGCAGCGTCCGAAATAGTCAGGGCGCGTTTGACCTGCAGGGACAGCCGGGCGACGGATTTGTCTGATGCCGAAATTGCATCGACGATTACATCGTCGAGTGGCTCACCAAACGATGCCTGCTGCAGGGCAACACGCTGCACAATACGCGGAGTTAATCCGGCGGCCGTCGTACCATTAACGAGCGACGCCAAGTAAAGCGCGGCTACTGCGTCTTCAAAGGTAAAGCCGGCGCCACCTGTAAGTTCAGAAGATGTCATTCAATACTTCCACTGACTGTTGCCACGAAGGTAGAAACAATTGACTTACGTGTTGGCGAAGGGCTGTAGGTAGTTCGTTATCAGGCAGCCTTCTCGAATCGGCGAACTCTTGAGCTGCGCTGCACACTCGGCCACCAGATTATCTCCGTCAAGCTGGGAATCACATATCGCAGTCAGCAACGTCCGAGCATCAGATACGAGGAGCATGAGCTTTTCATAGGTCAACGCATGGGAGGCGTGAGCTGATGCTGCTTTAGTCGCCCTTGCCTGAGGTAATACAGATACACAGACCGCGCTGTAGCCCTTGTAGTGATTGGCAAACCACTCCTTGGCAACCAGCAGTTGCCCATGGTCTTCCTTCTTGAGTGCTCCCGTTTCCTTCTTCCGGCTTTTCGCTTCGATGACCAGACCAGTTTTGGACTGCAGCAACCACAGCACGTCCGGCCCCTCGCCATTATTATCATGTCTCTCTGTTGATAGCCCGATCATGCGACCAAGGTCTGCCAACCCTTGTTCGAACTGATTAGATGAAGCATTTCTATCCAGGTGAGCGACGGTCTCTTCGAACTGAGGCAGAAATCCACGCTTGGGCCGATATTCGGCAACTTGAGTGACGATAGCCCTAGCCTGCGCATCCGGCGTGGGTAGAGGGCGATATGGCGGTAATACTTTGGGGCGAAGCAAGTTGCGGTTTATCGCGAATGCCTGTCGTTGCAATTCCTCAGCTCGGTCGCAGTGCTGCCATGAGTCTGCAATTCTCGCAGCAAGTTGCTTGATCCATCCCGTAGTCTGTGAATCTGGCGTGTTGGTATCAATTGCCTTTTCCAGCACTGTAATGGCCTTAGCGTAATTTCCGTCCTGCCAGAGGTTCAGCGCCTTGCGTTCTGCCGCCGCGAGTTCAAATCGCGTCATATCGGGCGGTGTCTCATCAATCATTTCAGCCAGCGTCTCTGCATGGAAACCAGTCCACTCTTTGTCGCGTTTATAGCTCTTAGAGATCGTTGCAGCGAGATCCTTGGTATCATTGATCGACTTGCTGATCATTTCACCCATTGCCAGTTGAGCTTTGGTTGCGTTCGTCAGAAAGCGAAAATTTGCCTGCTTTGCAACCCATGCGGCCAAATCCCTACCAAGGAGCAACACCACGCAGTAGTCACCAGCCCCCCTTGCACCCCTGCCAATACCCTGCTCAATGCGCTGAGCGAGCATGCGAGTGATGGTTGTGCCACCATATAGGGCACTTGCTTTGTACAGTTCATAGTCAGAGGTTCCTGTGGGTAGACCCTCCATTACGAGCAATCGGCAAGAATTGCCGGGCAAGTCGATCCCGTCATAACGGTTCGCAAATACCGCCGGGCCGAATACCTGGCTTTCCTGCAATTCAGTGACCAGTTGCTCAACTTCTTTCGTGGTTTTCGGTAGCGTCGCGACATCCGTCCAATTATCAGCAGCCTTCCCCTCCCCAGACGGCACCAAGACAACGGCCCCCATACTCTTCTCGGCTGTCATCGTTAAAAGCTTCTTGACTACTCCACGCACGTTGAACTGGAAAGGCATCAACTCCGGGATGAGAATCATGCGCTCGCTTATGCCGGCCAATGATCGCGAAGTCAAAGCCTCGCTAACCGACTTGGACGATGCGTCAAATGTTCGCACAATCTCGCTGTCATCGGCGATCGTTGCTGACATGTATATGCGGCGTGGTGCATCAAAGAACGTAGGCAACGCATTGACAAGCGGCAAAACTGGACTTCACCCGCTTCAGTAGACACATGATAATGTCGAAACTGAAGAGGAGTGA
>CAYHEM010000024.1:0-19250 GCA_964355765.1 uncultured Gallionella sp. | reverse complement strand
GCCGGGCAATGGCGCTGGTCAGGGGCTCGGCTCGCAAGGTGGCGGCAATAGCAGCAGCGGAAACGGAAGCAGCAGCGGAAACGGAAGCAGCAGCAGCGGCGCGAATTCAGGCGGCTCGGCCAACACGACAGCAGGAACCGGCCAGGGCGCAGGCGGCTCGGGTAATGGCAATGGAAGCAGTAGCGATAGCGGTGGAAACAGCAGCGGTGGAAACAGCGTACCCCAGGGCACACCAAACGCTATTCAAAGGCTATCTGGCACTCCGGAAACTTCAAGGTCTGGCGGGGGAGGTGATGTAGACGGCGCCACAGCCGGCGATGCCACCAAGAGCGGAATTTCCGTTTCGTTGGTGCGCAAACCTTCGTTGGGCATGACTGGCGTTGTCACGGTATCGTTGCCGAAGGAAACGGCCACTGCGGGCAGCGGCTTCACCTTCCCGTTACCGGAGCAAATTGCCGAAATGGCTGTCGACAATACGCCGGTGCAGGTGACCACACTGACTGGTGGCCCCCTGCCTGATTGGCTGATCTATGCTCCAGACACCAAGACCTTCGTGGCCTCTTCGGTGCCTGACGGTGCATTCCCGACGCAGTTGCTCGTCACTATCGGTAAACAGATCACGACCGTGGTAATTTCGGAACGCAGCGAGCACTAATGCATTCAGGTTGCGCTTCCGCGATCTGGTTAATCGGGCCATGTCTGCCGCGAATCGAACGGCGCTGACATGGTGCGGTGACCGAGCATTCAGGGGGGACGGGATTTCTTGTGCAGGCAGCAGGCTGACGAGCGCATTCTGCGGCCTCACCCCCTTATCGGATAGGGTTGCTCAGCCTGTTGAACGGCAGCCAGAGTCGCCAATTCGCGGAATTAGAAATTGATGCCTCTCCGCTGATCCGCTATAATGCGAACCAGTTAAAAGCGGGGTGGACATACGGTTCATCCCGCTTCTTTATGTAACCTGCCTTGGGAGTATTCCGGTGTCGCAAACGAACCCTGCCATTCTCGTACTTGCCGATGGCACGGTATTTCGGGGCATCGCTATCGGGGCTTCCGGCAGCAGCGTCGGTGAGGTGGTGTTCAATACCTCGATGACCGGCTATCAGGAAATTCTCACAGACCCTTCCTATTGCAAGCAAATCGTCACACTGACTTATCCGCATATCGGCAATGTCGGGGTGAATGCCGAAGACGTGGAGTCGCGCCAGGTGTTCGCCAGCGGACTGGTGATTCGCGACCTTTCGCTGACGGTGAGCAACTTCCGCAGCACGCAAACGCTGCCCGATTACCTCAAAGCCAACAACGTGGTCGCGATTGCCGGTATCGATACGCGCAAGCTGACGCGCATTCTGCGCTCCAAGGGCGCGCAGAACGGCTGCATCGCCAGCGGCGAAGATGTGGACGCGGCGCTCGCGGCAGCGCGCGGCTTTGCCGGACTGTCCGGCATGGATCTGGCGCAAGAGGTTACCTGCGAAAAGCAATACGACTGGTCGCAGAAGGAATGGAAGCTGGGTGTGGGGTATGAGGACCAAGGACTGAGGACTGAGGTTCGAGTAAAGGGCGGTGCAGCGGACTCCTCTCAGCCCTCAGCCCTCAACCCTCAATCCTTCCACGTAGTGGCCTACGACTTCGGCGTAAAGCGCAACATTCTGCGCATGCTGGCACAGCGTGGCTGCAAGATTACGGTGGTGCCGGCGCAAACAGCGGCTGCGGAGGTGCTGGCCATGAAGCCGGACGGCGTGTTTCTGTCCAACGGCCCCGGCGATCCAGAGCCCTGTGATTACGCGATCGCGGCAACGCAACAATTTCTGGCGGCGGGCATTCCTCTGTTCGGCATCTGCCTCGGGCACCAGTTGATGGGACTGGCGCTGGGCGCCAGGACGGTGAAGATGAAGTTCGGCCATCGCGGCGCAAACCATCCGGTGCAGGACACCCAAAACCAGCGCGTGATGATCACCAGCCAGAATCACGGTTTCGCGGTGGATGCGACGACGCTGCCGAAGAATGCGCGCGTCACGCATGTCTCGCTGTTCGACGGCACGCTGCAGGGTTTCGAGCTGACCGACAAGCCGGCGTTCTGTTTTCAGGGACATCCCGAGGCGAGTCCCGGACCGCATGATGCAGATTATTTGTTCGATAAATTTGTTGGATTGATGAATGAGAGGAAGTAAGAGGGGTTTGGAGAAGGGAGAAGAGGGAAGAGAGAAGGGTAAAAACCGCACTCTCCAACCCTTCCCCCTTACCCCTTCCCTCTTCCGAAAAAATGCCAAAACGCAGTGACCTAAAAAGCATCCTGATCATCGGCGCCGGCCCCATCGTCATCGGGCAGGCGTGCGAGTTCGACTATTCCGGTGCGCAGGCCTGCAAGGCGCTGCACGAGGAAGGCTATCGCGTGGTACTGGTGAACTCCAACCCGGCCACCATCATGACCGATCCGGATATGGCCGATGCGACCTACATCGAGCCCATCACCTGGCAGATCGTGGAAAAAATAATTGCCAAAGAGCGCCCCGATGCGATCCTGCCGACCATGGGCGGGCAGACCGCGCTGAACTGTGCGCTCGATCTGGCCAAGCACGGTGTGCTGGAAAAATACCAGGTCGAGATGATTGGCGCATCGCGCGATGCGATCGACATGGCGGAAGACCGCGAGAAGTTCAAGCAGGCGATGACACGCATCGGGCTTGCTTCGGCGCGCTCCGCCATTGCGCACAGCATGGAGGAAGCGCTGCAGGTGCAGCAGGTGATGGGATTCCCTACCATCATTCGTCCGTCTTTCACCATGGGCGGCAGCGGCGGCGGCATCGCCTACAACCGCGAAGAGTTCGTGGATATCTGCGAACGCGGCCTGGAGGCCAGCCCGACCAAGGAACTGCTGATCGAGGAATCACTGCTCGGCTGGAAAGAATACGAGATGGAAGTGGTGCGTGACCGCAATGACAATTGCATCATCATCTGCTCCATCGAAAACCTCGACCCGATGGGCGTGCATACCGGCGACTCGATCACCGTCGCGCCGGCGCAGACGCTGACCGACAAGGAATACCAGATCATGCGCGACGCCTCGCTGGCCGTGCTGCGCGAAATCGGCGTGGAGACCGGCGGCTCCAATGTGCAGTTCTCCATCAATCCGGACGACGGGCGCATGGTGGTGATCGAGATGAACCCGCGCGTGTCGCGCTCCTCGGCACTGGCTTCCAAGGCGACCGGCTTTCCGATTGCCAAGGTGGCGGCCAAGCTGGCAGTGGGTTACACGCTGGACGAATTGAAGAACGACATTACCGGCGGCGCAACGCCCGCCTCGTTCGAGCCGACCATCGATTATGTGGTGACCAAGATTCCGCGTTTCGCCTTTGAGAAGTTTCCGCAGGCCAACGACCGTCTGACCACGCAGATGAAGTCGGTCGGCGAAGTCATGGCGATCGGGCGCACTTTCCAGGAGTCGTTCCAGAAGGCGCTGCGCGGCCTGGAAGTCGGCGTGCACGGTCTGGACGCAAAATTCAGCGACCGTGAGGCGATCGTCTCCGAGCTCGGCAATCCCGGGCCGGAGCGCATCTGGGCGGTATCCGACGCGTTTCGCCTCGGCATGAGTGTGGAAGAAGTTTTCAGTGTCAGCAAGATCGACCCGTGGTTTCTGGTGCAAATCGCCGACCTGATCCGTCAGGAGCAATCGCTGACAGGGCGCACGCTGGGCAGCCTGAGCATGGACGAGCTGCGGCTGTTGAAGCGCAGCGGCTTTGCCGATGCGCGCCTGGCGTACCTGTTGGACACCGATGCTGCGGCGGTGCGCGCCTATCGCCATGCACTGGGTGTGCGCCCGGTGTTCAAGCGCGTGGATACCTGCGCCGCCGAGTTCGCCACCAACACCGCCTACCTGTATTCCACCTACGAGGAAGAGTGCGAAGCGCTTCCGACCAGCAACAAGAAGATCATGATTCTGGGCGGCGGGCCAAACCGCATCGGCCAGGGCATCGAGTTCGATTACTGCTGCGTGCACGCCGCGCTGGCGCTGCGCGATGACGGCTTTGAAACCATCATGGTCAACTGCAATCCGGAAACCGTCTCGACCGACTATGACACTTCCGACCGTCTGTACTTCGAGTCGCTGACGCTGGAGGATGTGCTTGAGGTGGTGGCGGTGGAACAACCCGTCGGCGTGATCGTGCAGTACGGCGGACAAACCCCGCTGAAGCTGGCGCACGGTCTGGAAAGAAACGGCGTGCCCATCATCGGCACCACGCCGGACATGATCGATTGCGCGGAAGACCGCGCGCGTTTCCAGGAGATGCTGCATCGACTCAATCTGAAGCAGCCCCCCAACCGCACCGCCCGGACGGTAAAGGGCGCGCTGGAAGGCGCAGACAATATTGGCTATCCGCTGGTGGTGCGGCCGAGCAACGTGCTGGGCGGGCGGGCGATGGAGATTATCCATGAGCAAGCCGACCTGGAACGCTACATGCGCAATGCCGAGCAGATGACCAAGATCTACCCGGAGCATATGCCCATCCTGCTCGATCGCTTCCTCAACGACGCGGTCGAAGTGGATGTCGATGCGGTATCGGATGGCACGCATGTGATCATCGGCGGCATCATGGAACACGTCGAACAGGCCGGTGTGCATTCCGGCGACTCGGCCTGCTCCCTGCCCCCGTTCAGTCTTTCGCAAGCGCTGCAGGACGAGCTGCGCCGCCAGACGGTCGCCATGGCCAAGTCGCTCAACGTGGTCGGCCTGATGAATGTGCAGTTCGCCATTCAGGGTGAAACGGTGTATGTGCTGGAAGTGAATCCGCGCGCCTCACGCACCGTGCCGTTTGTCTCAAAGGCCACCGGCGTGCCGCTGGCGAAGATCGCCGCGCGGTGCATGGCCGGCCAGACACTGGCGCAGCAGGGTATCGTCGAGGAAGTCATCCCGCCGTACTATTCGGTCAAAGAGGCAGTGTTCCCGTTCATCAAGTTTCCCGGCGTCGATACCATTCTCGGCCCCGAGATGAAATCCACCGGCGAAGTGATGGGTGTGGGCGAGACCTTCGCCGAGGCGTTCGTCAAATCGCAACTGGCCGCCAGCGTAAAACTCCCCAAAGACGGCAGGGTGTTCATCAGCGTGCGCGAGGAAGACAAACCGGGTGCGGTGGTAGTGGCCAGCGCCCTAAGAAAACTCGGCTTTACCATTCTGGCGACGCGCGGCACGGCGGCATTCATTGAAGCAGCAGGCGTGGCAGTGACGATAGTAAATAAAGTGGCCGAAGGCCGCCCGCACATCGTCGACATGATCAAGAACGGCGAACTCAACCTCATCGTCAATACCGTGGACAGCAAAGCCTCGGTGATGCGCGATTCGTACTCCATCCGCCATGCCGCCCTGCAGGGTCGGGTCACCTACTACACCACGCTGGCCGGGGCACGTGCCGCCTGCGCCGGAATGCAGCATCTCGCCGAATTGCAAGTGTATGACGTGCAGTCGCTGCACCGTCGTCTAACCTAACGAACCTCGAGGAAGCATTAGCATGAGTAAAATCCCATTGACTGTCATCGGCGCGGAATTGATGCGCAACGAGCTGCATCGCCTGAAGACGATAGAACGTCCCGCCGTGATCTCTGCCATTGCCGAGGCGCGCGCGCATGGCGACCTGTCCGAGAACGCGGAATATGATGCGGCCAAGGAGAAGCAGTCGTTTGTCGAGGGGCGCATCGTCGAACTGGAAAGCAAGCTGGGCAGCGCGCAGATCATCGATCCCAAGACCCTCAATGCCGACGGCCGCTGCGTATTCGGCTCGACCGTGGTGCTGGAAGACACCGACAACGGCGACGTGGTGACCTATCAGATAGTTGGCGAAGACGAGGCGAACATCAGGGAGCGCAAGATTTCCATCAGCTCACCCATCGCGCGCGCACTGATCGGCAAGTACAGCGGCGATGTTGCCGAGGTGCAAGCGCCGGGCGGAGTGCGGGAATATGAAGTGGTTAACGTTCAATACATCTAGGAACCGAGAAGGGTGAAGAGATAAGGGGGAAGGGTGCAAACCTTACCCCCTTAATCTAAGAGGCGGTTTTACTCTTCTCTCCTCCCCCTTCTCCCTTCCCTTATGAGCGGTTGCCAAGCTGTTTCTTGGTCAGCGGTTTTTTACCCCGGTGACGCGGCATTTTAGTGATTTCGATTTTGTGCGCATCCGGGTTGGGCTGATAAACCACCAGAATCTTGCCGATATGCTGCACCGGCGCGGCGTTTAACTGGGTGCATATCTCCGTCAATATCGCTTCACGCTGTGGGCGCTCCGCCATGACCCGGATTTTGATGAGTTCGTGAATCTTCAGGCAGGCCGCGATTTCCTTTAACACCGTGTCGGTCAGGCCGGCATTGCCGATCATCACCGTCGGACTCAGGGAATGGGCGCGGCCTTTCAGAGCGAGGCGTTCGGATACGGTAAGAGATAACATAATGGCCTTTTTGAACAGGGCGTGAATTCTAAACGATGAAGCCTTCCAAAACCAGCAAACAGTGGATGCGTGAGCATATTAATGATCCTTTTGTGCAGCTTGCGCAAAAGGAGGGCTATCGCTCGCGCGCCGCTTACAAACTGCTGGAAATCGATGCCAAAGACCACCTGCTCAAGCCTGGCACGGTCGTGGTGGATTTGGGCGCAACCCCGGGCGGCTGGTCGCAGGTGGCTGCCAGCAAGGTGGGACGCAACGGCAAGGTGATCGCACTGGATTTGCTGCCGCTCGATCCGCTGGCCGGAGTGGAGTTTATCCAGGGCGATTTCCGTGAGGCTGCCGTGCTGAAACAGCTGGAACAGCTCCTGCAGGGCAAACCGGTCGGGCTTGTAATTTCCGATATGTCCCCCAATATATGCGGCGTGGCATCGGCCGATCAGGCGCGCGCCATGCATCTTGCGGAACTGGCCATGGAATTTGCGCTCGAACATCTGCAAGCGGAAGGCAGTTTTCTCGTCAAGGTGTTTCAGGGCGCGGGTTTCGAGGATTTTTACAAGCTGATGCGCAGTCGTTTTGCCAGGATCACCACGCGCAAACCCAAGGCATCACGCGACCGGAGCTCCGAACTGTACCTGTTGGGCAGCGGGAGAATTTCGGGTTGAGTAATCGGGCAATACAGAGTCTAATGATCCACACGACAACGGCAGCATTTACACAGCAGTCAGTTATTTAGGCGATACATGTACCAATAGTCGAAATCGTTACATAAGCCAAAGCATCGTTGTAGGAGCCCGATTTATCGGGCGATAACTAATCTTAAAATCGCCCGATAAATCGGGCTCCTACACATGAACATCAATTTTTTGTAGTTTTAATTTCTGACTACTGAGTAAGGAGTTATTTTGAACAACATGTTTAAGAGTATTGCAATCTGGATGGTTGTCGCCCTGGTGCTGATGACCGTCTTCAATCAGTTCAACACGCGCCCGCAACTGGCTCAACAGACGCAGCTCGACTATTCCCAATTCCTTGAAGAAGTGAAGCAGGGACATATCACCAAGGTGACCATCGAGGGGCGCACCCTGAAGGCCACCACCACCGATGGCAATCACATCACCAGCTATGCGCCAACCGATTTGTGGATGGTTTCCGACCTGCTCAAGAACGGCGTGAAGGTCGAGGCCAAACCAGAGGAAGAAACTTCCTTCCTGATGAATATTTTCGTGTCGTGGTTCCCGATGATCCTGCTCATCGGCGTATGGATATTCTTCATGCGCCAGATGCAGGGCGGCGGCAAGGGCGGCGCATTCTCGTTCGGCAAGTCGCGCGCGCGCATGCTGGACGAGAACAAGGAGCGCTTTACCTTTGCCGATGTGGCAGGTTGCGACGAGGCCAAGGAGGAAGTGTCCGAGTTGGTGGACTTTCTGCGCGACCCCTCCAAATTCCAGAATCTCGGCGGGCGTATCCCGCGCGGCGTGCTGCTGGTGGGTAACCCCGGAACCGGCAAGACGCTGCTGGCCAAAGCGATTGCCGGCGAAGCCAAGGTGCCGTTTTTCTCGATCTCCGGTTCCGACTTTGTGGAAATGTTTGTCGGCGTGGGCGCGGCGCGTGTGCGCGATATGTTCGAACAAGCCAAGAAACATGCCCCGTGCATCGTATTCATCGACGAAATTGACGCGGTCGGCCGTCAGCGCGGCGCCGGCCTCGGCGGCGGCAACGACGAACGTGAGCAGACGCTGAATGCGTTGCTGGTGGAAATGGACGGCTTCGAAGGCGCCAGCGGCGTGATCGTGATTGCCGCGACCAATCGTCCCGACGTGCTCGACCCGGCGCTGTTGCGCCCGGGACGTTTCGACCGACAAGTGGTGGTGCCGTTGCCGGACATCCGCGGGCGCGAACAAATTCTGATGGTGCACATGCGCAAGGTGCCGGTTGCCCCGGACGTGAAAGCCGATATTCTGGCGCGCGGCACGCCGGGCATGTCCGGTGCCGATCTGGCGAATCTGGTTAACGAGGCGGCGCTGTTCGCAGCGCGGCGCGGCAAGCGCTTTGTCGAGATGGATGATTTCGAGTCTGCCAAGGACAAGATCATGATGGGTGCGGAACGCCGTTCCATGGTGATGCCGGAAGAAGAACGGCGCAACACCGCCTATCACGAGTCCGGCCATACAGTGGTCGCCAGGCTGATGCCCAAGACCGATCCGGTACACAAGGTCACCATCATCCCGCGCGGGCGGGCGCTGGGCCTGACCATGCAATTACCTTCCGAAGACCGCTACAGCATGGACAAGGAACGTATCCTGTCCATCATCGCGGTGCTGTTCGGCGGCCGCATTGCCGAAGAAATTTTCATGCACCAGATGACCACCGGCGCGTCCAACGACTTCGAGCGCGCCACCGATATGGCGCGCAAGATGGTCACCCAATGGGGCATGTCCGAAGCGCTCGGCACGATGGTGTATGCCGAGAACGAGGGCGAAGTATTTTTGGGCCGCTCGGTGACCACCCACAAGAATATTTCCGAGGCAACCATGCAGCAGGTGGATGCGGAAATACGCCGCATCATCGACCAGCAATATGCGCTGGCACGCCGTCTGATCGAAGAGAATCGCGACAAGATCGAACTCATGGCCAAGTCTCTGCTGGAGTGGGAGACCCTCGATTCAGACCAGATCAATGACATCATGACCGGCAACCCGCCGCGCCCGCCCAAACCCGCTCCGGTAACGCAACCCGTGCCACCGCCAGAGGACACCGCGCCAACCGCACCTGCGACCGGCCGGCCTGCGCAGGAAACTTGAATGCAGGACTGAGTGACGAGGACTGAGGACTGAGCAAAACTGTCCAGCCCTTAGTCCTCAGTCCTCAGTCCTTTATGCTTCTTTGCGGCCAATTCCGACTCGATCTCTCCCGCCCTCTGGTGATGGGCATCGTCAATGTCACGCCCGATTCGTTCTCGGACGGTGGCCAGCATCTGCAGCATGACGCGGCGCTTGCGCATGCGCGGCAACTGATCGCCGAGGGCGCGGATATCATCGACATCGGCGGCGAATCCACCCGCCCCGGCGCGCAGCCGGTCGGCGTGGATGAAGAGTTGTATCGCGTGCTCCCCATCATCGCGGGTCTGCGCGGCGTATCGGTGCCGCTTTCCATTGACACAAACAAACCCGAAGTGATGCGGGCAGCCATTGATGCCGGCGTACACATGGTCAACGACATCAACGCGCTGCAAGACAAGGCGGCGCTGGATGCGGTTGCCGCCAGCGACGTCGCGGTCTGCCTGATGCACAAGCAGGGGAATCCGCAAACCATGCAACAGCAACCGCATTACCGGAACGTCGTCGCTGAAGTTCGCGATTTCCTGTGCGCGCGCCGCCTGGCAGCCGAAGCCGCCGGGATCGCGCATGAACGCATCGTCATCGACCCGGGCTTTGGTTTTGGCAAGACGCTGGTGCATAATCTCGTGCTGCTGCGCGAACTCAAGGAATTAACCGGGCTGGGCGTGCCGGTATTGGCGGGGCTGTCGCGCAAATCCATGTTGGGCATGATTACCGGGCGTGAAGTAAACGAACGCGTGGCCGCCAGCGTGGCGGCAGCACTGATCGCGGTACAGCGCGGTGCTTCAATTGTGCGTGTGCATGATGTGCGCGAGACGGTGGATGCACTGAAGATTTGGAATGCAGTCAACGAGGGATAAGATGGGCAAAAAATATTTTGGTACCGATGGCGTGCGCGGCCGCGTAGGCGTGCATCCCATCACACCGCAGTTTGTGATGCAGCTGGGTTATGCGGCGGGCAAGGTGTTGGCGGGATCCAACGACATGCACGGAGAGCGTCACGGCGTGCTGATCGGCAAAGATACGCGCATCTCCGGTTACATGCTGGAGTCGGCGCTCGAAGCCGGATTGATCGCGGCAGGCATCGATGTCTATCTGGCCGGCCCGGTGCCGACGCCGGCAGTGGCCTACCTGACGCGCGCGCTACGCTTGCAGGCGGGTGTGGTGATCTCCGCTTCGCACAATCCTTACGACGACAACGGCATCAAGTTTTTCTCCGACAATGGCACCAAACTGCCCGATGAGACCGAACGCGCCATCGAAGCGGAACTGGACAACCCGATGCAGACAAACACTTCGGACGCGCTGGGCAAGGCCAAGCGTATCGACGATGCGGTCGGTCGCTATATCGAATTCTGCAAGAGCACTTTCCCGGCCGAGATGAACCTGCGCGGCTTGAAGATCGTGGTGGACAGCGCGCATGGCGCGACCTACCACATTGCCCGCCATGTATTCCATGAACTGGGCGCGGAAGTGGTCGCCATCGGCGCACAACCGGACGGCATCAATATCAACGACGACTGCGGCGCGACCGCGCCCGCCAATCTGCGCAAGGCGGTAGTCGAGCACAAGGCGGATATCGGTATCGCGCTGGATGGCGACGGTGACCGCCTGATCATGACGGACAGCAGCGGAAAACTCTACGACGGCGACCAGTTGCTCTATGTGATCGCCAAACAACGTCAGGCGCAAGGCACCCTGCAAGGCGGTGTCGTTGGCACGCTGATGACCAATCTCGCCTTCGAGCATGCCATGCAAAAACTGGGGATTCCGTTCGCGCGTGCCAAGGTGGGCGACCGTTATGTGATGGAGTTGCTGCAACAGAAGGGATGGCAACTCGGCGGCGAAAATTCCGGCCATATTATTTGCCTGGACAAACACAGCACCGGCGACGGCATCGTCTCTGCGTTGCAGGTGTTATGCGCCCTGCGCATGAAGCAACAGACGCTCACCGAAGCAGCCGGCGACCTGCACATGTATCCGCAAGTGCTGATCAACGTGAAGGTGACGGGCAAGGCAGCCGAGCTAATGGACCTTCAACCGATCAAAGACGCAGTGACGCACGCCGAACAGTCACTGAATGGCAAAGGGCGCGTACTGCTGCGCCCTTCAGGCACCGAACCGCTGTTAAGGGTGATGGTGGAGGGGGAGGATGGGGTGTTGGTCAAGCAATGCGCGGAGAGGATTGCGGGGGTGGTGAGGGAAGCAGCTTAAAGTAAAGTTATGCGTTTAAAACAACCCAATTTTTCATAGCCTTAATAAGTTCATTAACTGGCAGTCTTTCAATATCTTTTTTAGAAAATCCATTAGCAATTAGCCGATCATAATTGTCAGCCATGAAATCATTAAAGGCATTCCATATTTTTGTAGGGCCATGCGTCACTGGACTAGCTTCTACATTAAGCCAATTGCGAACTAAGGTAACCACCTCTTCCGGTTCATTCTTATGCACTGCAATGTCCGAGCTAGAAAGATCGGAGATGGCAGCTTGGAAACGATATTTTTCTGCTTCAAGAATTAGGCACTTCTTATCAGACCACTGACCGCCCTTATATAAACGGCACCCAACATCCAGTCCCAGTTCAAAGGGCATATTAAGTCTAAAGTATTCACCCACCTTCTCTGCCTTTATACGTGACAGATCGTGTATTCCATACTTCGACTCTTCAATTAACGATACGATTTTCTGAATTCTTGGTTTTCCAGAATCCATACTCTCAAGTGAGATACGCGGATTCAGGCCAACATAGATAACTGTAAACAGTAGGGGGCGTAACAGCGGAAAAAATGCCTCATCGAACGGGCAATTTATAAAAACATTTTCATTAAACCCCATTTCCGGGCTACTTATTTCTTATTTTTTGGAGGCATCGGGGCGTTTCCGTAACTATCACGCTCTCGAATGGTTCCGTCGCGGCGATGAATATAAAGTTCTAACTTCTCTTCTTTCGCTCTCGACCTAGCGTAGCCAATAGCATCATTTTGAGTATCAAAAACCTTAGATGCGCGTGAAGCGCCGGTCTTCCTTACGCTCCACCCTCCGTTCGGGTTTGGAACGACGTGTTGGCTTTTTTTACTCACAGTACACCTCCATAAGTTCACAACCTGCAATAAGCGACAGAAACGCCGTCCTTACTAAAATAGTTTGCAGTATAAGCTGGCGCATCGCTATTACTCTATTAATTCCTAAGATGTTGGGCATCCTAGCATGGCACTCGCAGTGTGTGGAACCTTGCCGGGGGTAGCCCGGCGGCTAGTCACTTTCTTTTGCTTCGCCAAAAAGAAAGTGACCAAAGAAAAGGCGACCCCGGTTTGCCGCCCCCTTCGGGGGTTCCCTCGATAGTTTGCAAACAAGCGGGGCTGCGCAACTCGACCTGGCGGGGCGCACAAAACGCGCCCCACTGCGGGACTCGAACAATGCTCGCCTACCCCTCCGCTCATTTGCAAACTATCGAGGCGGCGCTCAGGGGATAACAAAACAAAACGGTCAATAGTTGGCGGGCAATTGCCCGCTAACTATTGAGTGGTATTTTTTCCAAAGATTGGCAGGGTGGGCAACTCGTTGCCCACCCTACAAAACCGATGCTTCGCTTTTCCCTCCCCTGTGCGCCGCCGAGTAGCGCAGGCTGGTCAGGGGTAGTCGGCGAGGACTGTCTGAGCGCGCAGCGCGAGTTCCGCAGCCGCCTGACCGGCCGAGCAACGCAGGGAACCGCGAAGCGGCGGCAAACCGGGGGCGACTTCTTTTGGTTACTTTTCTTGGCAAGACAAGAAAAGTAACTTGCTGCCGGGCAACCCCCGGCGAAGTTGATTTTGGTTTTGGTTGATCATGGATGAGAAACCACAATCTGCCGACACCCCCTCATCCTCTCCAGCCGCCAATTCCCCACCGCCCACCTCAATACCTCTTCCACGTTTCCGTCCTGCAACTCTGCGGGAGGTTGCTGGCGCAAAAACTCCAGCACGGAAATCAGCGTCGCGACCACATTATCTGTCGTAATAGCCGGCGCAAGCGTCTGCTTGCTGAGTTTCTCGCCCTGCGCATTCACCGCGATCGGCAGGTGCATGTAGCCCGGTGTGGGAAGCCCGATCAGGCGTTGCAAATAAATCTGGCGTGAAGTGGAATGCAGCAGGTCGGTGCCGCGCACCACATGGGTGATGCCCTGGGTTGCGTCGTCCACCACCACCGCAAGCTGATAGGCGTACAGGCCGTCGGCGCGCTTCACCACAAAATCACCGATCTCGCTTTCGAGATGCTGGGCAACATGGCCTTGCAGCGCGTCGTCGAAGCTAACGGGGGTGTCGTCTGTGCGTACCCGCCATGCCGGTGTTGCACGCTGATGGGCCATGTCATTGCGGCAGGTGCCGGGATAAACGAAACCTTCGATGCCGTGCTGCGCCGAATCGGCTATCTCCTTGCGCGTGCAGCAACATGAATACACCGCACCAAGGGTTTGCAGCCTGTGCAGTGCCTCGTCGTAAGCCGCAGCGCGCTGGCTCTGATAAATAATTTTCTCGTCCCAGTGCAGACCGAAAGATTCGAGCGTTTTCAGAATGCCATCCGCCGCGCCCGGCACGCAGCGCGGCGTGTCGAGGTCTTCCATGCGCACCAACCAGATACCGTGATGATGTCTTGCGTCGAGATAGCTGCCGACGGCGGCGGCAAGGGAGCCGAAATGCAGGGGACCGGTGGGTGAGGGGGCGAAGCGCCCCCGGTAAACTGACTCAGGCAGGAATGACCTCTTCCGCAAACTCCAGCTTGACCTTGCCGTCGGCATTTGCGTCAACCGTCACCTTGCCGCCGTTCGCCAAACGACCGAACAGCAGTTCGTCAGCCAACGCGCTGCGGATGGTGTCCTGGATCAGGCGCGCCATCGGGCGGGCGCCCATGTGCGGGTCGAAGCCGTGCTCGGCGAGATAATCCTTGAGCGCATCGGTGAATACCACTTCCACCTTCTTCTCGTGCAGCTGCTCTTCCAACTGCATCAGGAACTTGTCCACCACGCGCAGGATGACCTCGCGATCCAGCGGTGCGAAGGAAATAATGGCATCCAGCCGGTTGCGGAACTCCGGCGTAAACATGCGCTTGATGTCGGCCATCTCGTCGCCGGAGGCGGATACTTTAGTGAAGCCGATTTGCGTCTTGTTCAACGCCTCCGCACCCGCATTGGTGGTCATGATGATGACCACATTGCGGAAGTCGGCCTTGCGCCCGTTGTTGTCGGTGAGCGTGCCGTGATCCATCACCTGCAGCAGGATGTTGAAGATGTCCGGGTGCGCCTTCTCGATTTCGTCCAGCAGCAGCACACAGTGCGGCTGTTTGCTGATCGCCTCGGTAAGCAGGCCACCCTGGTCGAAGCCAACATAGCCTGGCGGTGCGCCAATCAAGCGCGACACAGCATGGCGCTCCATGTATTCGGACATGTCGAAGCGGTGCAGCGGCATACCCATCGCATAAGCAAGCTGGCGCGCGACCTCGGTCTTGCCAACGCCGGTGGGGCCGGAAAACAGGAAGCTGCCGATCGGCTTTTGCGGGTTGCCCAGACCGCTACGCGACATTTTGATCGCGGTGGCGAGCGCGTCAATGGCCGTGTTCTGGCCGAATACGGTCGCCTTCAAATCACGATCCAGACTCCTCAATACATTGCGGTCATCGTGCGATACGGTGCGCGTCGGGATGCGCGCAATCTTGGCGATAATTTCCTCGATTTCGTGTTTGCCAATGATTTTTTTCTGCTTCGATTTCGGCAGGATGCGCTGCGCGGCGCCCGCCTCGTCGAGCACGTCGATGGCTTTGTCCGGCAGGTGGCGGTCGTTGATAAAGCGCGCGGAAAGCTCGGCCGCACTGGTCAATGCTGCCGCGCTGTATTTGACGCTATGGTGCTCCTCAAAACGCGATCTCAGGCCGCGCAGAATCGCAATGGTTTGCTCCACCGACGGCTCCGGCACATCAATTTTCTGGAAGCGACGTGACAGCGCATGATCCTTCTCGAAAATGCCGCGATATTCCTGATAGGTGGTTGCGCCGATGCATTTCAACTGGCCGTTTGACAGAGCCGGCTTGAGCAGATTGGAGGCGTCCATGGTGCCACCGGACGCTGCGCCGGCGCCGATCAAAGTGTGTATTTCGTCGATGAACAGAACCGCATTGGGCATATCGGCCAATTCCTTCAACACCGCCTTGAGGCGTTGCTCGAAGTCGCCGCGATACTTGGTACCCGCCAGCAATGCGCCCATGTCCAGCGAGTAAACGAATGCGCCTTTCAGAATCTCCGGCACATTGCCTTCGGTGATATGACGCGCCAAGCCTTCGGCAATTGCAGTCTTGCCGACGCCGGCTTCGCCCACCAGCAGCGGATTGTTCTTGCGACGGCGGCACAGCGTCTGGATCACGCGCTCCAGTTCAATGCTACGCCCGATCAGCGGATCAATTTTGCCAGCCAACGCCTGGGCATTGAGATCCAGCGTATAAAACTTCAATGCACCATCGTCGCCGGCAGGCTGTTCGATCTCATGATCACTCTGCGTTGGCAAGGCATCGCCAGCCTCGTTTCTGGCAATACCATGCACGATGTAATTCACCACATCCAGGCGGGCAAGCCCGCGCTCCGCAAGAAATTGCACCGCATGAGAATCCTTTTCACCGAACAACGCGGCGAGGATGTTGGCCCCGGAAACCTCTTTTTTATTGGTGGATTGCACATGCAGAATCGCGCGCTGAATGACGCGCTGAAAACCAATGGTCGGCTGAGTGTCCACATCGCCTTGGCCCGCGACAATCGGCGTATGCTTGTTAATGAATTCCGCCACAACCCGGCGCAACTCATCAATATCGATGTTGTTGGCACGCAGCACCTGTGCGGCGGAGGCATTGTCCAGCATGGCAAGCAGCAAATGTTCGACCGTGATGAACTCGTGGCGTTTCTGCCGCGCCTCGACAAAAGCCAAGTGCAAACTGACTTCCAATTCCTGAGCAATCATTCTAGTTCTCCTCCAAACCGCATCGTAGCGGATGCCCGTGCTGTTTAGCAAACCCTGACACCTGAGCAACCTTGGTTTCGGCCACATCCAGAGAATACACCCCGCACACTGCCGAACCCTCATTGTGCACTTTGATCATAGTTTGCATCGCGCGTTCACGACTCATTGAAAAAAACCGCTGTAAAACCTCGACCACAAAATCCATCGTCGTGTAATCGTCATTAAACAAAATCACCTTGTACATACGCGGTGGTCTCGTTTTTGCACGTTCCGGCGCGAGCACCGAACTATCTTGATGTTTAATTGGCATAACGCTCAGTGCACATTCTGTCACCTTCCAAAGTCGACATGCTTGACGATTAGCGATGCTTTTTCAAGCATAATCGAAAAAATATTCAATAAACCCCTTGACGATGCCAACTAAACGGGAGTAAAAAGCGCGCAGGTGTTTGATTCAAAGTGTCTGCAGTACCGGTTTCATCGTGTGCGGTCTTAGATTCAAACAGTTTAACGGGAAAAATCCCGGTTTTTTAGTAAGGAAGTAAACACATGGCAACTGGTACCGTAAAGTGGTTCAACGACGCAAAAGGTTTTGGCTTTATCACTCCCGATGATGGCAGCGAAGATTTATTCGCACACTTCTCCGCAATCAACATGAGCGGTTTTAAATCGCTCAAAGAAGGCCAAAAGGTCACCTTCGACGTAGTTCAGGGTCCTAAAGGCAAGCAGGCTTCCAACATCCAGGCTCCTGAATAGGTTCCTGAGTTGGAAAAAAGGCCCGGCACGCAAGTGTCGGGTTTTTTATTGCTCTTCGCAGCGCACCCGCAGATTGGCCTCGTTTTCCGATTGCACGGGCTGGGTAACCTGTGCCAAGTAGATCGTCTCCATAAAATCAGGTGCTGAAGTTCATTGCATCAAAAAAACGACTTGCCCCAGAATTCGCTCTGCTTGGCGAAACGCCGGATGGCCTTGCGTAATACGGCAAGCTGACGCGCCAGGCCGTGCGCGATCCATCCCTTGGCCAGAATAAGCGCTTCCCCATGGGAGGCCAATTCCGGCAGCATCGCCAGCTCGTCCAGCAGGCGATGCGCCACCGCCACATCGTTGATCTGTCCGAGCACCTCCTGCACTTCGCTCAACGCGGCGAGGAATGATCCGGTTTTCTTTTTGTCGTACAACGCGGCAAAAAACTCCGCGCTGTATCTCAGCTTCTTGGCGACAATGCGCAAGGCATGCAGACGCTCGTTATCGAGACTGTCCAGTTGCAGCCCAGATTGGGCGAAGCGTTTGGCCAGTTTGCGCAGGCGGCCGCTGGCGAAATCCTGCAGCGATGGTAGCGTCGATTGCGGTGACAACCGCCAATAGTCACCATTCATCCACAGGGCAAAACGCACTATCAGCCGTTGCCGTTCGTGCGCCTGTTGCGCGCTACGTAGCTCGGCGTAACAGGCCGCGCGTTGCCGCTCGCTGATCGCCAGCAAGGCCTGCAAGCCGGCATGGCCCGCCATGCGTGCGCACATCGGCTGCACCGTCTGCGCGATGAATACATCCCATTCGCGACGCTTCCCCAGTGCCACGCACAATGCCGCCACCTCCGCACTCAGTGCACTCAGCGATTCATCGGCACGAAATTTTTCAGCCATGCGCAAAACCACGCGCAAGCGCCGCAGGGCAACCCGCATCTGATGAAGGTACTCCGCATCAGTGCTGCTCGTCGCCCCGCGCAAGTTGCCCTGCAAATGCGTCAGGCATGACCAGATCAGCGTTTGCAGCGCCTCCGCCAGCGTACTGTTTTTGGCGAGCGCCGGCACAACCCCCTTCACCGGGCTGTCGGTATACCCCATCAGCAACCGGTAGCCCTGCTCCGCTTTGCTGACCTGCTCCAGCTCAAACGGCACGATTTCCAGCAGCGCCAGCGCCAGCTCGAACAGCCGCTCCGGCGCGCCGGATTTCAGCTCCAGCTCCAGTTCGCAGATCGGCGTGCTGTGATGCTCGGTGCGCACCTCGCCGAAATCCATGCACAATTCGATTTGCGCACCCCGCCAATCCAGCATGCGACTGTTGCGGGAAAAATCGGTGGTAAACACCGGCAGCAATTTTTTGCGCAGCCGCAGCGGCAAATAGGCTTTCCACTCCGCCGTTTGCGCAGATGAAAAATCCAGCGCCGCACGCCTCACCGGCATTTCCCATTCATCGCGCTGGTGCATCCCCGCCTTGACCGAGCCGCCGCCCTTCAAAGTTTGCAGCCATTGCCGCCCAACGCGACGCAGGCGCAATGCCATTGCGCTTCTGTGCAATTCGAGTTTAGGCGTGTCGTAATAGATGTTGTGCAGACGGCGCGTGGTGGGACGCGTCACTTGATGCTTCTTCAGCAACGGATGGCGCTTCAGCCTGGCAAGCTGCTCGGGCGCAATGCGCAATTTGAGTTCGGTTTCGACTGCCATGTCTGCCTCAAATGAAGCGTTAAACGTGAATCCCGCGTAGCGAACCGACTGTACTCCTCTCCGTGTGCGGGAGAGGGGGAACGGGGGCGAGGGAACGATCATGGTACAGCCAGCCACACCATTCTGTGGTCTGTGCCGTGATCGTGAAGCGTTCACTATAACAGGCTCGAAAAATACGGTCTGTTCAGATGCCGCTTGTGAGACCGCAAGGCAAGGTGTTTATTGACCTTTTCATAATTCATGACAGACACCTTTACAGCATCTGTCATTCCGGCGAATGGGTAAGATTTGACTACCGTGGCGCGCTTTTCAAGAGTTGTCTTCAATGATGAAAACCTTACTCAGCAGTCAGAAATTAAAACTACACAAAATTGAGGTTCATGTGTAGGAGCCCGATTTATCGGGCGATTTTAAGATTAGTTATCGCCCGATAAATCGGGCTCCTGCAACGACGCTTTGGCTTATGCAACGATTTCGACTATTGGTACATGTATCGCCTAAGGAACCTCTGATCAAGTCCGCCATAAACCGCGTTGCTAACAAAAACTGGATGATCGCAAGG
>CAYHEM010000023.1:0-29784 GCA_964355765.1 uncultured Gallionella sp. | reverse complement strand
GTGCAGGGGCGAATGTCTCCTTTGGGGAAAAAATGCGAAGTGCAGCTAATGGCACACAACGGAACTTAGTCTATATGAATTACATTCTTGAAAGCGGCTATTGAAAAAGACACTTTGCCGTTTGCCTTTTAAATAGTCACAAATGCTACGCAATTGTGTAGGCATGGTCACAGACTTACTGCGTAAGACTGTGGGGACTTTCTGGTGAGTCGAGGGTGAAAAAGAGTACAAAACAGTGCAAAAGTAGGAACGAGCGGCACTTTTACTATTAATAAAAACAACAAGTTGCAGCGAGAAGAGCAACTACGAACCAAGGGGTCGGGCGTTCGAATCGCTCCGGGCGCACCACATCTAGAAAAGGCTTATTTCTCATGGAGGTAAGCTTTTTTGCATTTCAAGCCGACAAGATAAATCTGGGCACTCCAAAGCGGACATTAGTGAATTGCTGCCATAAGCCGCCCTTCGTCAATACATGCTGCGAAGGTGAATGGTCTGTAACAATTTTACCCTTCATTTGTAACGCTAAGGGACTGTTGCCAAGCAATCACGTCCGATTGCCGCCAGCGCACCGAACCCGTACCGATGGATAGTGGGCGGGGAAATTTCCCTAATTTTATCAAGCGGTAAATTGTTGCTCTGCTTAGGCCAGACATTTGTTCAACGGTCTTGCGCCGAAGGAGGCAGTCAATAACTTGTTGTTGAGCGTGCGCGGTTGTATTTTGCAATTTAGAGTGCATTATTTGATTTTTTTGAGAATAAATCATGTCGCTGTCTCATGCAAATAGGGCACGCAAGCGGCTTTGCTTAGCTACTCTCACGACTTGCCATAAACTGGCGGAGGCTGTGAGATTCGAACTCACGGAACATTTCTGTTCGGCAGTTTTCAAGACTGCTGGTTTAAACCACTCACCCAAACCTCCAACTAGAACTATGATACCTGAACTTGCTCCCCTCATAAATCAACCGATGGGACTTCACCCCACTTTCATAGACGTTTCTGAACGTCTGCTCAGTCAAAAGCGGCCATTACCGATGATAATTACTAACCAGAAAGCGGAACATCATGAAATCATGATAGTTTCCTGCCAGTGCCCAGATTTATCTCTTCGGGCGCACCAGTAAATTCAAAGGGTTAGGCAGAAATGCTTAGCCCTTTTTCTTGGCCTGTAGTAAAAAACGTACCAATTTCCGGCACAGCTTCCTCCGCAACTACTGGCCTGCGATCTACCCATTGTGCGAGATACTCACAGGATGAGTGCGCATACTTCTGCACCATCTCCGGCGTCGACCACCCGCCCAACTCTTGCAATATGTGCAGCGGAGTGCCTTCTTGAATATGCCAGCTTGCCCAGGTGTGTTTGAGTCCCTGAAATGACACTTCAAAGTGGCGCCATTACGGCGCGCGGAAATCAGTGGCGCCTTAATGCCTGAAGGTGACATCGTTTGCTCATTACAGCGTTGCTTGGAGAAGCACGACGCCCTCAGCTGCCAACTCACTCGTGCTTTTAACTTGGTGGCGCAGAAACTGGAGCCAAAAGTGCAGCCGATCACTACGCCGCGCCGCATCCTGCGCAACGAACTTCAGTCGTTGTCGAATTTTCAGCCAATATTTAAGGTAACTATGCCGAAATATCTAGGTATTTCGGCATATTGTCTCATGGTGCGATGGTGTGTACTTTTCCAATCTCCGGCTCATTTCCGCTGACTTCCAGCGAACTGCCGATAGATGGGGAACATTAAGTTGCATTCATTAAGATTGAGGAAATTATCGTGAAACTCGAAGAAATACGCAGCATTGCAAAGTCGCACAACATCAATCCCGGCATACTTCCTAAAACAATACTGATCAAATCAATTCAAGTCAGTGAGGATAATTTTGACTGTTTTGCTACCGCCTACGAGGGTGAGTGCGATCAGGCCGGATGCTGCTGGCGCGACGACTGTTTGGATGCCGCCACACATGGAGGGAAGAGATCATGAGTTTGATTCAATGGGATCCTTTTAGGGAGTTGAAGGATGTTTCCAGCCGCTTGAATCGTATCTTCGGGCAAGCTCCGGCACGTACCGAATCGGGTAATGAATTGCTGGCCATGGCGGACTGGGCCCCTTCCGTTGACATCAGCGAAACGGACAATGCCTATCTGATCAAGGGTGAAATTCCCGGTGTAAAAAAAGAGGATGTCAAAGTCAACATTCAGGAAGGTATGCTCACCATTCAGGGTGAACGTAAGCAGGAGAAGGAAGTGAAGGGCAAGAAGCTTCACCGTATCGAGTGTTCCTACGGCAGCTTTATGCGCAGTTTCAGGGTGCCGGATGATGCCGACAAAAATAAGGTGAAGGCCGAGTTCAAGGATGGCATGATCAATGTCACGCTGCCCAAGTCTGGAAAGGCCAAGAGTAAGGCGATCAGTGTTTCAGTGTCGTAAAAAAACCGCAGGGGGTTTCCCTGTTTTATTGTATGGAGATAGTCAAATGGCAACCGGTACAGTCAAATGGTTCAATGATGCAAAGGGTTTTGGTTTCGTTACTCCTGATGATGGCAGCGACGATTTGTTCGCGCACTTTTCCGCAATCAATATGAGCGGCTTCAAGTCACTCAAGGAAGGCCAAAAGGTTACCTTTGAAGTGACGCAGGGTCCCAAGGGTAAGCAGGCGTCCAATATTCAGAGCCCTTAATCGGATTTTGAATTGATAAAAAGCCCGGTACTGCCGGGCTATCTTGTTCTAAGTGGCTGACTTAAAATGTCAGCTATCAGGAAATCTGGATAAATTCCACTAGCAAGTTTGCGCCGGGCGTTTTTCGGAAGGCAATCAGCTTGAATGAAGGATAGCGGGTATCAGCTTGGGATCGGGTTAGCGTATCCAGAATGTTTTCAGCAACCCTGCTATTTCTCGTTTAGTTGTACTCACGCGAAAATCAGGCAATTTCACGCCAGGAGGATCCTTCCTTCTGTGTCGCGACGGCTACCCAGCTGGTTTCACAATTCAATACGCAGCTCAGGGCGTGCACCGCGAGCTCAGTCGTGTTGTTTTTGCGACTCAGGTGCGCGGCAACCAGATGCTGCAAGCGACTCGTCTCCAGTCGGCCCAAGATGCCGGCAGCCTCCTGATTGTTCAGATGCCCGAAGCGTCCACCCACGCGCTGTTTCAGGCTGTAGGGATAAGGGCCATTCATCAGCATTTCAGTGTCGTGATTGCACTCCAGAACCAACGCCTGGCAGCCGCTCAGGATTTGCTCCATATGCGCCGTGCCACATCCGGTATCGGTCAGCACCCCCAGCCGCCGTGCGCCATCATTGAAGACAAACTGCACCGGCTCGGCGGCATCGTGCGGAACAGAATAGGGCGTGATTTCAATATCGTCGATTGCGAATGTTTGGTGGGGGTCGATCTCGTGTAGGCAAGCGATGCCGGCAAAAGCTTGATGCCGGCTATGCAATGTGCCGTGGGTGAGCCAGACCGGCAGGTTGAATTTGCGCGCCAGCCGCGCCACGCCGTTGCTGTGATCGCCATGTTCATGCGTGACGACAATGCCGCTCAACTGTTCTGCAGAAACATTCAGCCGCGCTAGTCGCGCGAGGGTGTCTTTCAGGCTAAAACCGCAGTCCATCAGCACTCGTGTTCGACCGACCGCGACCAGCAGTGCGTTGCCCTCGCTGCCGCTGCCCAGGGAGGCAAACTTCATGAAGCGTACTGCACGTTACTCGTTGATGTTTTTGTAAATCGCTTCAAGTAGCTGTCCGGAGGTCTCGTTGTTCGCGCCTTCCTGATCGGTAACAGTTACTTCGCACTTCGAGCCGCCATCCTTGATGTTCACGCGATAACGCCTGGTAGTATCTGCGTCATCCTCCCAGAACATCAACTTGTCCATCCAGCCTTTTTCCACCTTGGCCGGACGCAGGAAGTAGATGCCCTTGACGCGATCTCTGTCTTCAACCGCCAGACCAGCACGTTCAACAGCCAATCCGGTTCTGCGCCATGCCCTGTCGAACGCATCGTTTATCACAATAATTTTGCTGCCGTCAAAAATCTCCTCAAGGCTGGCCGCTCCGGCCTGACCTGGGGCATCGGCTGTTGTCGAACCGCTTGTCATTGTTTCCGCCGCGCTGGCCGTCCTGGTTTCGCTGCCGCCAAAACGTGTCATCAGGCGTTGCAGCATGATCGCTTCCATCTCAGGGTCATTGGGGCGTGCTTGCCACTTCGACGTATTCTGGTCGGCAGACAACACTTCTTCCATGCCGCGATGAGTGATGTAAACCTCGGTGCTCTCGTCATCCTTGCTACGCTCCAGGCGCACACGGTACTGATCGCGTTCGCCGGAAGAATAGATGCCGTCGAATACCTTGCCGATCCATTTGCGGACGCCGCCTTGCGGGATTTTGGCGCGATTTTCTGCCCACTCGGTTTCCAGCAGGCCTGCCGCCTGGTCTTCATTCTGGACGGTCAGTCCGTTCTCCTGCAGGAACGCCTTGACCACAAACCAGACATTTTCTGGTTTATCGTTTACCACCAGCCAGCGCTGTGTTCCATTACGTTCCAGGCGCGCCCCTTTCACTTGCGGCAATACCGTACTGGCACCACGGCCTTGTCCTGCAGACGCGCCACCCTTGCTGTAATCCGAAAAGGTCGCGACGTTTTCGCCTTCGCCCTGCGGTACCCTGTAGCGCTCGTCGCTAACGGGTGCGGTCAGGTCGGGCGGCACTTCCAGAGATGGTGCTTGAGTTGCTCCGGAACCATAATCGATGCGCTTGCTGCCCAAACCGGATGAACTGCAACCTATCAACGAGGCCAGCGCAATGCCGGAAATTCCAATACGCAAAACTTTCATTGTTTCTCTCCAGCTATACATTAAATGACTCCAGCCTCGCGCAACGCCGTCTCAACCACTCCGTGCGCGCTCTGCGACAAAGGGGTTAATGGCAGACGCAGCGTATTTTTTATTTTCCCCATGCGTGCCACCGCCCACTTTACCGGAATCGGATTGGCCTCGACAAACAGGTTGCGATGCAGCCCCAGCAAACGGAAATTGATTTCGCGCGCTCTGGCGACTTCGCCGTTTAGAGCGGCGGCGCACATCTCGTGCATCAGCTTCGGGGCAACATTCGCCGTCACCGAGATCGTGCCATGCGCACCGAGCAGCATCAGCGCCAGCGTACTGGCATCATCGCCGCTATACACCGCAAATCCTTTTGGCACGCGCTGCAACAGGTCGCTGCCGCGCTCGATGTTGCCGGTCGCATCCTTGATGCCGACGATATTGGAAATCTGCGCCAGACGCAGCACGGTATCGTTGCTCATGTCCGCCACGGTGCGCCCCGGCACGTTATACAGAATGTGCGGCATGTCCACCGCTTCAGCAATGGCTTTGAAGTGCTGGTACAAGCCTTCCTGTGTCGGCTTGTTGTAGTAGGGCACAACAGTGAGCGATGCATCCGCACCCGCCTTCTTGGAGAAAGCGGCCAACTCGATGGCTTCCCGGGTGGAATTCGCACCGGTTCCGGCAATGACGGGAATGCGCCCGGCGGCATGTTTTACCGCCTCCGCGATCAGCAACTCGTGTTCCTCCACGTCTACTGTGGGCGATTCACCCGTGGTGCCGACCACCACGATGCCGTCCGTTCCCTGCTTGATATGGAAATCAATCAGCGCGCGCAACGCCGTCAGATCGAGACTGCCATCGTCATGCATCGGGGTAACGATTGCAACAATACTGCCCTGGATCATTTTTTTAGCCGCAAAAATAAAGCGGCATTCTACCGTAATACGGCAGTTCGCCAAAGGGTCGCGCGACAAAAGCGTGATGGCTGTGGAATAATGGGGACACTACCGAATTTACTTATCATCATGCCCGGAATAACCCTTGCCGCTCTTAACCCCGGCGATACTGCGACCATTGTTACCATACATGCCGAAGAGGCGTTGTATCAGCGCCTGCTGGCATTGGGGTTCCGCAGCGGAAAACAGATTGAGTTGATCCGCAAAGCCGGCTTCTCCGGTCCGTTGCAGGTGCGTATCGGCACCACCGATATTCTGCTGCGACGTAACGAGGCCGCCAAAATCACGGTGTGCCAGGGAGTTATCGGGACATGAAACGCATCGCCCTATTGGGAATGCCCAACACCGGCAAGTCGACCCTGTTCAACCGCATGACGGGTGGCGCGGCACGCGTTGGCAACTGGCCGGGCATCACCGTCGAGCTGCTCGGCGGCAAGATTCTGCTGGGTTCCGATATGGTGGAAATCATCGATTTGCCCGGCATCTATGACCTGCATGGTTTCTCCGATGATGAACAGGTGGTGCGCCATTTTCTGCACGGCAACGTGCCTGATCTTGCGCTGGTGATCCTTAACGCCACGCAGATCGAGCGCCAGATGAGCCTGCTGCTGCAGCTTAAGCAACTGAACATGAATGTAGTGGTGTTGCTCAACATGGCGGATGAAGCCAAGAAATACGGCATCAGCATCGACAGCAGGAAAATGGCGGAAATGCTGGGGATGCCGATTTTCCTGATCAGCGGCAAATATGGCAGCGGCTATCAGGAGGCCATGCAAGCCATTACCAAGGCCCTGCGCTATCCCACGCCCGGCATGGCGGAGCAACTGCGTAGCCAGCTGGAACGGGACGAGCATATCGAAATCGAGATGGCGCGGGTGATGAAGCATGCGGTGCAAATCCCGGCGCAACTGCCGGAAAATCTGACCGAAAAGCTGGATCATGTAATGTTGCACCCGTGGCTGGGATTGCCGCTGTTTTTTGGCATCATGTATTTGCTGTTCCAGGCGATATTTTTTCTCGGCCAGCCGTTGCAGGTCGGAGTCGCGGAACTGCTGACCTGGTTGCGCGAAGTCGCGCTCGAACCGGCGTTGTCAGGCTTGCCTGCCATGCTGAACGGCCTGCTGCTGGACGGGGTCTACAACGGCGTGGCGACCGTTGCCGCCTTCATTCCCATTATTATTTTGTTCTTCCTGTTCATGGCAATGGTGGAAGACAGCGGCTACCTGTCGCGCGCCGCTTTTCTGATGGACGCACTCATGGCGCGCCTCGGGCTGGACGGACGCGGTTTCGTCATGCTGTTGATGGGCTTTGGCTGCAACGTGCCCGCGCTGATGGGTACCCGCGTGATGCGTTCGCGCGCCATGCGCCTGCTAACCATGCTGGTGATCCCGTTCTCGCTGTGTTCGGCGCGCCTGCAGGTGTTCGTCTTCATCACCGCCGCGCTGTTTACGCCCAAGGCCGCGCCGCTGGTTCTGTTCAGTCTGTACCTGTTCAGCTTCGCCGCCGCGATCATTACCGCGCTGCTCTTCAAGGGGAAATTCCGCAACAACGAACCGTTCGTGCTGGAACTGCCACCCTACCGTTTCCCGACTACCCGGCAAATTTTTATGCGTGGCTGGATGGAAATACGGCACTTTCTGCGCCGCGCCACCAAGTTTATCGTCGCCGGCGTCGTGCTGGTCTGGCTACTCACCAACTTGCCGCCCTCCGCAGCGCCTGCCAGCAGCGACACGCTGGCCGGCATCATTGGAGCATGGCTGCATCCGGTCTTTGCGCCCATTGGCATCAACGAGCAACTGACCATCGCATTGATTTTTGGCTTCGTCGCCAAGGAGATCGTCATCGGTTCACTCGCCGTGATTTACGGCCTCTCCGGCGATGCACTCGGTGGCACGCTCGGGCAGCAGCTGGACTGGGTGCAGGCCTACAGCTTTATGCTGTTCACCCTTATTTACACCCCGTGCCTGTCCGCCATCGCCACCCTGCGCAGCGAATCCAAGAGTTTGGGCTACACCCTGTTTGTCATCGGCTGGTCGCTGGCGCTCGCCTGGCTGACAAGCTTCGCGTTCTATCAGGGCGCCCGCGCGTTAATGTGAATCCCGCGTAGCGACCACCTGTACCCCTCTCCCGCAGGCGGGAGAGGGGGAACGGGGGTGAGGGAAGTGATCAGGGCGCAGACGATTGATGGTTTGGTGAGGGCTGCCTTAATCCTCGCCAGCCTCGTCATCCGGGAGGGCCGGAAAATCCAGCCCGCCGATTTCCTGCAGCGTCTTCCCGGCGATTCCCTGCAAGTCGCCGTACATGCCGACCGTCGATTGCATCACGCGCTCGATCTGCGTCTCGCGCTTGGCCCATTGCTTGGTGATGGACTTCTTCTCTTTGTTCAGGTCTTCCTGCAGGGTGGTGAACGCTTCCACGATGCCCTCCACACGCTGGCGGAACCTGGGTCCGGTCAGATATTGATAGACCAGCTCCGTCTTGGTTTGCTGGCCTTCGTTTGACTGGCGCGCGGAGGTGATTTCAACCAGCGTGTGACGCAGCATCATGGCGACGGGCAGCACGGCTTTGGGGTGTATCACCCAGATGTTGTCTATCAGCGCGAAGGTCTCGATTTCCCTGGGCAGTACCTGGCTGACGATAATGGCGATTTCCGCCTTGGCCGCACGCTGATCCTCGCGCAATTTTGCCAGCCAGCTATCGCTCCAGTTCTTGGTGCGCTTCGATTCCCAGAGGATTGTGCCGCAGCGCTGGCCGGACGGGTTGTGTACCCGCTGTAGGATGTCGCCGCCGTATTCGCCTTTGGGAACTGGTTCGATCATGTCCGCCGGGAATCTCGCGCCAAGAAGACTTTCGAGTTCCAGTTCCAGCACTTCGCCCTGCAGTTGCTGCGATCCCTGTTCAGCCTTGCGTTTTAACTCCTCGATCTGCTTTTGCATGGCGCTGATGGTCTGTTCCTTTTCCATCACCTTTAATTTCAAACCGTCTTCCGCTTCTTGTCTGGCTTTCAGGCGCGTTTGCTCCAGACCGGCCTGGACGCGTTTCTCGACAGTCAGTTCCAGTTCGCGCTTGGCATCGTCAAGCTCGCGCTGCTTCCGGATGAGTTCGGCCTGTGCCTGTTGTGCCTCGGCAAGCTTCTGGTCGCGAACGACAAGAACTGCCTGAAGCTCCGCCAGTTCACGCGCCCCATTTTCCAGTTCCGTCGCGCTGGCGAGTCGGGCCTTCCTGGATTCCTCGGCAATGACGCGGGCGCGCTCCGCTTTCAGCTGTACCGCGACCTGATTGGCCACCTGTTCATCGAGTCTGTGCTTTGCCTCCGTAACCTGCTGCTCGCGCTCGCGGACACCCTGTTCGCGCTTGGCAATCTCATCGTCTTTTTGTACGAGCTGTTGTTCAAATTGCTTGCGCGTGGCGGCGATTAATGGCGCGGCCAGCGACTCGGTCAGCCGGATTTCGGTTTTGCAGTTGGGGCAGGTGATCGTTGCTTCAGTCATGGTGAGGTCTCGTCTTATTGTTGCTCGGCAGTAGCGCCGACAGGCTGAAAAATGCTAACAGAATTATGCGGGCATAACGCGTCCGTCATGTTCACAGGGGCGAAAGAAACACGCTTTCCCGGAGTGTCTTCAATTGGTCACGCAGTTGCGCAGCCTTCTCAAATTCCAGATTCTTTGCGGCTTGCAGCATATCTTTCTCCAGCCGGGCGATTTCCTTCGACACTTCCTTTGCGCTCATCGCCAGGTACTTTGCCTGAGCCTGCGCGGCCTTGAGCTGGCTGCGCGCTTCATCCGGTTCATACATGCCCTCGATGATGTCCTTGATGCGCTTCTGCACGCCCTGCGGGGTGATGCCGTGCGCGAAATTGTGCGCCACTTGCTTGGTGCGCCTGCGGTCGGTTTCTTCAATCGCGCGGCGCATCGAGTCGGTGATCCGGTCCGCATACAGGATCGCCTTGCCGTTGAGATGGCGCGCGGCGCGGCCGATGGTCTGGATCAGCGAGCGTTCCGAGCGCAGAAAGCCTTCTTTGTCGGCATCGAGGATCGCGACCAATGAAACTTCAGGAATATCCAGCCCCTCGCGCAGCAGGTTGATGCCGACCAGTACGTCGAACATGCCGAGGCGCAGGTCGCGGATGATCTCGACGCGCTCCACGGTCTCGATGTCCGAGTGCAGGTAGCGCACCTTGATGCCGTGCTCGGAAAAATAATCGGTCAGGTCTTCCGCCATGCGCTTGGTCAGCGTGGTCACCAGCACGCGCTCGCCCTGTTGCACGCGCAGGTTCGCTTCGGACATCAGGTCGTCCACCTGGTGCGTGGCCGGACGCACCTCGATCTGCGGGTCGATCAGCCCGGTCGGGCGCACCACCTGCTCCACCACCTGCCCGGCGTGCTCGGCCTCGTACACCGACGGTGTCGCGGAAATGAATACGCTCTGGCGCATCACTTGTTCGAATTCGTCGAAACGCAGCGGGCGGTTATCCATCGCGGAAGGCAGGCGGAAGCCGTAGTTGACCAGGTTCTCCTTGCGCGCGCGGTCGCCCTTGTACATGCCGCCGATCTGCGGGATGGTGACATGGCTCTCGTCGATGAACATCAGCGCGTTCGGCGGCAGGTAGTCCAGCAGCGTTGGCGGCGGCTCGCCCGGCTTGCGTCCCGACAAATGGCGCGAATAATTTTCGATGCCCTTGCAGAAGCCGATCTCGTTGAGCATTTCCAGATCGTGGCGGGTGCGCTGTTCGATGCGCTGCGCCTCGACCAGCTTGTTTTCGCGCTGATAGAACGCGATGCGCTCGGCCAGCTCGACCTTGATCGTTTCCAGCGCGGCAAGCACCGTGGCGCGCGGCGTGACGTAATGGCTGGACGGGTACACGGTGTAGCGCGGCACTTTCTGCAGGATATGCCCGGTGAGCGGGTCGAACAGCGACAGTGTCTCCACCTCGTCGTCGAACAGCGTCAGGCGCAACGCGTGCTCGCTGCTTTCCGCCGGAAAGATGTCGATCACGTCGCCGCGCACGCGGAATTTGCCGCGTGAAAAATCGATTTCGTTGCGCTCGTATTGCATCTCGACCAGGCGTTTGATCACGTCGCGCTGCGCCATCCTCTCGTTATGGCGCAGGTGCAGGATCATGCCGTGGTAATCCACCGGGTCGCCGATGCCGTAGATTGCCGATACCGTCGCGACGATCACAGAGTCCTCGCGCTCCAGCAACGCCTTGGTCGCCGACAGACGCATCTGCTCGATCTGCTCGTTGATGCTGGAATCTTTCTCGATATACACATCGCGCGATGGCACGTAGGCCTCGGGCTGGTAGTAGTCGTAGTAGGAAACGAAATACTCGACCGCATTCTCTGGAAAAAAATCGCGCAATTCTGAATACAACTGCGCCGCCAGCGTCTTGTTCGGCGCCATCACGATCGCAGGCCGCCCGGTACGCGCAATCACGTTCGCCATCGTGAACGTCTTGCCCGAGCCGGTCACCCCGAGCAGCGTCTGGAACGCCAGCCCGTCATTGATGCCCTCGATCAGCTGCGCAATGGCCGCAGGCTGATCGCCCGCCGGTTCGAACGGCTGGTGCAGGCGGTAGGGGCTATTGGGGAAGGTGATGGTATTCATGGTGAGGAGCGTATTGTAAGGGGAATGGAACGGTTGCTGAACGGGCTGGGAGAGATTGCGGCCGCTGTGCAATTATGTGCAAGGCAATTAGCAAAGGCAATTAGGCTTAAACTCGAACTAATTTGCCAAGAATAATTTGACCCTCATTGTTTGCGTAGGAGCGTCAGCCTCGCCACTTCCTCACTGGTTAAAACCGCTCCTGCGGCATCAGGTAACTCCATTGCCCTGGCGGCAATTTTCCCATGGAGACGCGGCCGATGCGGATGCGTTTCATCGTCAGTATCTCAAGCCCCACGCTCTGACACATATGCGCGATCAGGCCGGGTTGCACGCCCTTGAGGGCGAAGCGCAGCCGGGTTTCGTTTTGCCAGCTGACTTTGCCCGGGGGCAGTGCGCGCCCGTTGTAGGTGAGTCCATGGTTGAGCCGCTTGAGCCCGTCGGGGGGTAGTTCGCCGGTGACTTCGACGACGTATTCCTGTTCGAGCGTGGCGCCATCATCATCAAGCTTGCGCGCTACTCGCCGATCCTGGGTGAAGATCACCATGCCGCTCGCGTTGCGCTCCAGCGGGAGGTACGGCACCAGCCGCAGGAAGTGTTGCTTGAGCATGCGGATGCCGGAGGGGTCGTGGGCCACGCGCGTTTCGGCGCGTATCAGTTGCAGCGCGGCGCTGGGATTCAGGCCGGTACCGGCAGGCTGGTGCAGCAGGATAGTCGCGGGCTCCAGCGGGGTAAGGCTGGCATCGGGGTGGAGCTCAATCTTTTGCGCCGACACCATGAATTGCGGTTCTTCCACCACGAGTCCATTCACCCTCACCCAGCCGCCCGCGATATAAAGCTCGGCCTCGCGGCGTGAGCAGGGAAGCATTTCGGCGAGGCGTTTGGCGAGACGAAGCTGTGCGGTCATGGCAGAGGCCTGATAGAAACAATGGGCGGAATTGTAATCGTTCTGGGTCGGCGAACCCCTGTAAAATGCGCTTATGGACAAGAATGACAAAGTGGCAAGGCGCCCCAGTCTCGAGGGCATTACGCTGGAAATGATGGTCACGCAGCTTTCCGAACGTATCGGCTGGGAGGCGCTGGGCGCGGCTGTGCCGATTCGCTGCTTCACGCATGATCCCAGCATCAAGTCGAGTTTGAGGTTTTTGCGCAAGACGCCGTGGGCGCGCCAGAAGCTGGAGGCGTTGTACTCGGAGCAAGCAAAACTAACGGTGTCGGACTGATGGGTCGGCATTTCTGCAATTGGTTAGACTCGATCAACTTCCTAAGCGCCACCTTATGAAAAATCTCGCGCATCACACCGCTTCTTTGGCCATCACCGCCTGGGTCGGTGGGCTCTGGGCCATAGGCTATGTCGCCGTGCCCATTCTCTTTCGCGCCCAGCCGGACAAGCAGCTCGCCGGGATGCTGTCCGGGCAGATGCTCACGGTGGTCAGTTATATCGGGATCGTTTGCGGCGCGTATCTGTTGCGCTATCTCCTGGCCCAGTCCGGCAAAGCTGCTATGCGCGAGTGGCTGTTCTGGCTGGTTGCGGCGATGCTCGTTATCACGCTGCTGTTGCAGTTCGGCATCTACCCCCTGATGGCGGAGATCAAGCTGCAGGCGCAATCAGCGGACGTGATGCAGAGCGCGCTGGCGCCGAGCTTCAAGATGTGGCATGGGATATCGAGCGTGCTGTATCTGCTGGAGAGCCTGTTTGGCGTGGCGCTGATCATCAAGGGAGTCTCAAAAAAACCATAGTTGATCCCGCCGCAAACACAGATCGAAACTCAAGGATATCCATAGATGACCAAACTGAAACTGCATTGGCAAATACTCATCGCGCTGTTGCTGGCCGCGATTGCCGGTTCGCTGGCGGGCACGGAGGCGGCGCTGTTCGGGGTGCGCTTTTATGCGGTGTTCGACTTTATCGGTGCGCTCTTCCTGAATGCGCTGAAGATGCTGATCGTGCCGCTGGTGGTGTCGTCGATTATCGTCGGCATCGCCGGGATCGGCTCGGGCGGCGCGTTTGGCAGGCTCGGCCTGAAGACGTTGCTGTATTACGTGTCGACCAGTCTGTTCGCGATTCTGGTCGGATTGGCCATCGTCAATATGGTGGCGCCGGGTATCGTCGATGGCGTACCCGCGAGGGATCTGATCGGCCTGTCCGAAAACATCGATGATGTGGTCGCCAAGGTGGCAGGCAAAGGCAGTGGCGATCTGGTCGAAGTCTTCCTGCGTATGGTTCCCACTAATGTGGTTGCCGCCGCCGCGGATGGCCAGATGCTCGGACTGATTTTCTTCAGCCTGCTGTTCGGCTTCTTCATGACCAGGATCGAAGAGGTCTATGCGGAAAGCATGTACCAGTTCTGGCAGGGGGTATTCCAGGTGATGATGAATATCACCGACTGGGTGATGAAGTTCGCGCCGATTGGCGTATTCGGCCTGGTCGCCAAGGTGGTCGCCGGCACGGGATTTTCAGCCTTCGTGCCGCTGGCGTGGTTCTTCGTCAGTGTGCTGGCTGGCCTCGCGCTGCATTTGCTGGTGGTGCTGCCGCTGCTGCTGTTTTTTGTCGGGCAGGTTCATCCGTTGCGCCACTATCGCGCGATGGCGCCAGCGCTGCTGACTGCTTTTTCCACGAGCTCGTCCGCCGCGACGCTGCCGCTTACCATGGAATGTGTGGAAAAAAATGCGGGCGTATCCAACCGCACCAGCAGTTTCGTGCTGCCGCTGGGCGCGACGGTCAACATGGACGGCACGGCATTGTATGAGTGCGTGGCGGCGATGTTTATCGCGCAGGCCTATGGCATCGATCTGGGCTTCGTGCAGCAGTTCACCATCGTGCTGATGGCGCTGGTCACTTCAATCGGCGTGGCCGCGATCCCCTCGGCCAGCCTGGTTGCCATCGCGATCATTCTGACCGCGGTCGGTCTGCCGGTGGAGGCGATCGGGCTGATCCTGGCGGTCGACCGTGTGCTGGACATGTGCCGCACATCGGTGAATGTGTTCAGCGACTCCTGCGGCGCGGTGATCATCGCGCGCCGCACCGGCGAAGACGGCGTGCTCGGCGAGCCCGCTCTGGTGCAGACCTAATAGCCGCCCATGTATCTGCGCCTGGCCGATGTGATTCTTGTCGCCCATGTGTTGTTCGTGGCGTTTGTCGTTCTGGGGCTGGTGGTAGTGCTGCTCGGAAAATACTTGCGCTGGTGCTGGGTCAGAAATTTGCGCTTCAGGGTCATTCATCTTGCGGCCATCGGCATCGTGATCGCGGAATCATGGCTGGGTCTGGCCTGCCCGCTGACCGAGTGGGAAAACCGTGCCAGGGAGGCCGCAGGTGGTGCGCCCTATGCGGGTGCCTTCATTCAGCATTGGCTGCACGAGATTTTGTTCTATGATTACGCCTTGTGGGTCTTCACGCTTGTCTACAGCGCATTTGGAATTCTGGTGCTGGTTGCCTGGCGACTCGTACCGCCGGAGCGCAACCAGAAATTCAAGGGAGAATGATCATGGGATTGGTTGAAAAGATGCTCGGCCCGAAATCCAAATACGACAAGAGTCTGCCCTACACCTATGAAGCCAGGGTGCGCATTCTGCAGGGGAGCGATGAATACAATTCTTATTTTTCGGACACGATTTGTGGCCTGGTGGAGTACCTGCACCGCTGTCACATCCAGCCCGGTGAGGTGGAGATTTTCGAGATTTACCAGCAGCAGGAATTCCCGCTGGAAGCGCAGCGCTTTGCCACGTCCGACAATCGCTGGCTCTTCAAACCGGATATTTGCCGTGCGTTCGAAGATCATTACCAGGGCCATATCCAGGAGCACAGTTGCTCATTCAATGACCGGGACGGTAAAGGCAGCGGCCCCTGAAGGGAGCCCGCTGCCGTAGAATTTTTCTCATGAACAAGGCATTCATAGACAACGACGATGACGAACTGGAGCCCTCGATCCAGTTGCCCGTTGGCGTCAAAAATTACATCACGCCCAACGGCTACCGCAAGCTGAAAGAAGAGCTCGATCATCTGTGGAAGGTGGAGCGCCCGGCATTGGTTAAAATGATCACCTGGGCGGCTTCCAATGGAGATCGTTCCGAAAATGGCGACTATATTTACGGCAAAAAACGCCTGCGTGAAATCGACCGCCGCGTGCGTTTTCTGCGCAAGCGTCTGGATCAGGCCGAGGTGGTTGATCCGGGGCAACGCGGGGAATGCGAACAGGTATTTTTCGGTGCGACGGTAACCGTCTGCAATAACGAGGGCTGCGAGAATATTTACAGCATTGTCGGCGTGGACGAGGCAGATGCCGGAAACGGCATGATTAGCTGGATATCGCCGCTGGCGCGGGCGTTGCTCAAGTTGCGCGAGGGTGAGGTAGCCCTGTTGCGCACTCCGGTGGGTGTTCAGGAGCTGGAAATTTTGTCGGTGGCCTACAGGCAGATATGAACAAAACGGGATGCGTCGCCCGGCCGTAATCGATTATTCCGCAGGACTTGCTGCTGATACAATGTGCGGCGGCAGTGGATAGCAAGTCAGTTAACGTAATCAGAGAGGACACCATGAAAAAGATCGAAGCGATTATCAAGCCATTCAAACTGGACGAAGTGCGCGAAGCGCTTTCCGAGCTGGGCGTGAGCGGTTTGACAGTCGTCGAAGTAAAAGGCTTCGGGCGGCAAAAAGGACACACCGAGCTGTATCGCGGTGCCGAATATGTGGTCGATTTTCTGCCCAAGATCAAGGTGGAAGTCGTGCTGCCGGCCAATCTGCTCGACACCGCCGTCGAAGCGATTATCAAGGCTGCGCATACCGGGAAAATCGGCGACGGCAAGATTTTCATCTCGTCGGTGGAGCAGGTGATCCGCATACGTACTGGCGAAATCAACGAGAACGCGCTGTAATCCGACCCCTTTTGATGGCGGCGCTGCGCAAGCCGGAACGCAACTCAAGAGCATGAAGTTTATCCAATCGCGCGACAATACTTTCTACAAGGAGCTTACCAAGTTGGCGGGCTCGGCGCGCCAGCGGGGCAGGGAGAATCAGACTCTGCTGGACGGCGCGCATCTGCTGGCGGCGTATCTGGACAGCGGTTCCCGGCCGACACATATTATGGTGAACAATGCGGCATTGGGCGATGCGGAGGTGGAGGCGCTGCTCGAACGCGCAACGGGCATCCCGGTAACGCAACTGGACGACAGCTTGTTCGCCGCGCTCAGCGATCTGAAAACGCCCACTGGCATACTCACGCTGATCGATTTGCCGCAGTCAGCCGCCACCATCTCGGACAGCCACTTCGCTTTATTCCTGGAAGACATTCAGGACCCCGGCAATCTCGGGTCGATGCTGCGTTCGGCGGCGGCAGCAGGGTGCGATGCGGTGTTTCTGTCCGGCGGTTGTGCCGATGCGTGGTCGCCCAAAGTGCTGCGCGCCGCGATGGGTGGACATTTTTTGCTGAATATTCACGAGCGCCAGGATTTGCCGGCTGTGGCCAAGGCATTCCCGGGCATGCTGCTGGCGGCCGCTTTGCGGGCCACGCACAATCTGTATGACTGCGATCTGCGCGGCAAGGTCGCGTTCCTGGTCGGTAATGAAGGGGCAGGGCTGTCAGCCGAACTGTTGCAACTCGCCACGCAAACCATGACCATACCGATGCCCGGCAGAGTTGAGTCGCTGAATGCCGCGGCGGCGACGGCGATATGTCTGTTCGAAGCAGTGCGGCAACGTCGGGCGTCCTGATCTTCCTCTGTGTTATCGGCTTTTATGATCGACAGTGTTGCCAGCCGAATGGCCGGTCGTTTATATTACCGCGCCTGATACAGGCCTTTTCAATTCAAATCCAGACCGGCTGACCGTCCGGCATAAAACAACATGACAACCATCCAGCAAGAAGACTTCATCTCCAGCGTGGCCGACGGGCTGCAATACATTTCCTACTACCACCCGCTCGATTACATCCAGGCGCTGGGCAAGGCCTACGACCGGGAGCAGTCGCCCGCGGCCCGCGATGCGATCGCGCAGATACTTACCAACTCGCGCATGAGCGCGCAGGGGCGTCGGCCGATTTGTCAGGATACCGGCATTGTGGTGGCCTTCGTCAAGGTCGGCATGGAAGTGCGCTGGGACACCGTTATGAGCGTCAGCGACATGGTCAACGAGGGGGTGCGCCGCGCTTATATGAACCCGGACAACATGCTGCGCGCCTCGGTGCTGAGCGACCCGGCCGGCGCGCGCAAGAACACCCGCGACAATACTCCGGCGGTGATTCATTACGAGATTGTCCCTGGCGACAAAGTCGAAGTCACGCTGGCTGCCAAGGGCGGCGGCTCGGAAAATAAGTCCAAATTCACCGTGCTCAATCCTTCTGACAGCCTGGTCGACTGGGTGCTGAAGACCGTCCCCACCATGGGCGCGGGATGGTGCCCGCCGGGCATGCTCGGCATCGGGCTTGGCGGTACGGCGGAAAAAGCCATGCTGCTCGCCAAGGAAGCGCTGATGGAGCCGATCGATATTCATGAGCTGCAGGCGCGCGGGGCAAGCAACCGTGCGGAAGAATTGCGCCTCGAGCTCTACGAGAAAGTCAATGCGCTGGGTATCGGCGCGCAGGGGTTGGGCGGCCTTACCACCGTGCTGGACGTCAAGATCAAGGATTACCCGACCCATGCCGCCGGGCTGCCGGTGGGGATGATTCCCAACTGCGCCGCCACCCGCCACATCCACTTCACCCTCGACGGTAACGGCCCGGCCACGCTGCTGCCGCCTTCACTCGACGAATGGCCGAAAGTCGAATGGCAGCCCGCCGCAGATTCCCGCCGCGTCAATCTCGACACCATCACGCGCGAAGAAATCGCCAGCTGGAAACCGGGCGAGGCCCTGTTGCTGTCCGGCAAGCTGCTCACCGGACGTGATGCCGCCCACAAGCGCATCGCCGAGATGCTGGCGCGCGGCGAAACCCTGCCGGTGGATTTCAACGGCCGCTTCATCTACTACGTCGGCCCGGTCGATCCGGTGCGCGACGAAGTGGTCGGCCCGGCCGGCCCCACCACGGCGACGCGCATGGACAAATTCACCGACCTGATGCTGGAAAAAACCGGCCTGATCGGCATGGTCGGCAAGGCCGAGCGCGGCGCGGCGGCGATCGCGAGCATCAAGCAGCACAAAGCCGTTTATCTGATGGCGGTCGGCGGCGCGGCGTATCTGGTCTCCAAGGCGGTCAAGGCCGCCAAAGTACTGGCCTTCGCCGACCTGGGCATGGAAGCTATCTACGAATTTACCGTGCAGGATATGCCGGTAACCGTGGCGGTGGATTCAAACGGTACGTCGGTGCATGAGACCGGGCCGGCGGAATGGCGGGTGAAAATCAGCCAGATTCAGCGGGTCAAACCCGCGAACTGAAAATCACGAGCGGGGCAGCGATTCACGCGCGGGGCAAACGAAACGGTTTGCCCTCTGCGTCCAGAAAGCAATCCACTGGGCCCACAACAACGCAACGCGGCAGGTCATGGTAGCCCACGCACTCATTGCATTTGTTCGGGTCGATTTCATAAATATAATCGCCCTCGAATATTGCCCCGGTGGGGCACTCCGGCTCACAAAGGCCGCAGTTGATGCAATCATCTGTGATGGATAACGCCATTCCTATTCTCCATACCAATTCTTGAGTTTTACCTGATTCGCGCTGCACCCGCCGTCACTGCACTCATTACCTCTCCCGTGGACGGGAGAGGGTTAGGGTGAGGGTTGTGGACACTGAGTATGAATCACGCTGATTCGGTTCAGGCAAAGCAGATTTGTTCAGCGTTTCCTCGGATCGCTATCCCAGTAGATGCTTCACATGCTCGCGTTCTGCGACCAGTTCCTGGTAGCTGTCGTCCATGCGCTCGCGGCTCTGTTCGCTGATCGACAGGCCTTGCACGATACGATATTCCCCGTGATTACACCTCACCGGAAAGCCATAGATCACCCCCTCTGGAATGCCGTAGCTGCCGTCGGATGGCACACCCATGGTCACCCAGTTGTTGTGATGAGAGCCGAGCACCCAGTCGTGGATATGGTAGATGGCGGCATTCGCGGCACTCGCCGCGCTTGACAGGCCGCGTGCCTCGATGACTGCGGCACCGCGGTTTTGCACGATAGGAATGAATTCACGTTCCACCCAATCCTGATCCGGCAGAACGTCACGTACCAGCTTGCCGCGAATCTCGGCATGGTCGAGATCGGGAAATTGCGAGCCGGAATGGTTTCCCCAGACGATCATCTTCTTGATGTCCTGGATCGGCTGAAACATTTTTTGCGCGACCTGCGCAATGGCGCGGTTATGGTCGAGGCGCATCATCGCGGTGAAGTTGCGCGGCTCGAGGTCGGGCGCATTTTTCATCGCAATCAGCGCGTTGGTATTGGCTGGATTGCCGACCACCAGCACCTTGACATGGCGCGCCGCATACTCGTTAAGCAGCTTGCCCTGCTCTGAAAAGATTGCGCCATTGGCTTCGATCAGATCCTTGCGCTCCATGCCCTTGCCGCGTGGCCGCGCGCCGATCAGCAAGGCGATTTCGGTATCTCTGAAAGCGACCTTGGGGTCATCGGTGGCGATAATTTGCTGCAACAACGGAAAGGCGCAATCCTCCAGCTCCATCATCACACCGCGCAACATCGTCTGCGCCTGAGGCAGATCCAGCAATTGCATGATGATGGGCTGCTCTTGCCCCAGCATGATGCCATTGGCGATGCGAAACAGAGCGGCATAGCTGATTTGACCGGCCGCCCCGGTGATCGTGATACGGATGGGAGCTTTCATGTTGACTTCCTCTTGGTAAGCGATATTTAGGCAAAAGAAGGCGAATCATAAATGTTTTGATTTTTTCGCGCCACGCAAAACGCGCTCCACAAGGGGTGAGGATCACTAAACAGAGCATCAGTAGTGCTATAATTCGCACCGCAAAACTGGCAGCGCAACAGCGTAAAAAGTGGCGAAAACGCGAAAGTGGCGGAATTGGTAGACGCACTGGATTTAGGTTCCAGCGCCGCAAGGCGTGAGAGTTCGAGTCTCTCCTTTCGCACCAAAGACTTACGGTGGTTTTCGATATACTGCCCTCCTTCTATTTTGATGTAAGTTTTTTCTGGTTTTCTCTAGGACGCACAAGATATTCTTTGGGAAAAATCATGCTCGCGTTGCTCACCTAAAAAGTCATTGGCGGATTCAAGTTCGAAGTGAAATAGGTAATGGCGGTCTGACGTGTAGCGCGCTCCCCGTTCTAAACAATATCTCATGCGGAATTCTTCCTTGGTATTTTGCATGGTCGACGATTCAGCCTATTTACCATTTTTTCGTACTTGCACCCCAGTCATCTTAGCCAACCCCACGCCTATGGCCTATATAGTTTAACGGCGTAGCCTGTTAAAATTCAGTCAATTAAAAGCTGGTTGTCACCCAGATCGACTTTGCGAGCAGTAGCCGGCATGTCAATCCAGCATTGGGTTTACTCACTGCATACCTTTTCTTGCATCCCCATCAAATCAGTCTTCAATTCTCGGTTCTGTCCTTGCACTTTTGACCTTTGCCGATATAGGCCATTCGGCATATATGGTTTAGCGGTGCAGTTGGTTAGTATTCATCCAACAAAAACTAGATGTTACCCATATTTAGTTATTGCAAAGAGGTGAGGCCGATGCGGCGCCGCAACAATAACGAATTGAAACAGCCAGTCAACCAGATATGACCATACAGTCATCCGCCTCAACCAAACCCGCTTGGCATCACGACATGGACCCCCGTGCGAGCCGGATACAACTTCGCACGTCGAAATTGCCTTGGCTGGCATGCTGCGGACAGGATAAGCACGGATGCGGGAATCTTGTTGAAGCTTGAAAAATTAGCATCTGGTGTAGGTTGGGGTACGGTTTCGGTTGTCACCATCACCTTGTTTCAGCTTGTCTTCATGGCAGTTATGGCGCGCTTGCTTGATCCAGCGCACTTTGGATTGATTGCGATTGCAAACGTCAGTTTGCGTTTTTTCAGCTACTTTGCGCAGATGGGAATAGCGCCGGCCTTGATACAAAAGCCTACGCTGGAAGACGCTGATGTGTGTGCAGCACTGGCACTATCATTGGGCATTGCCAGCTTTTTTTTCTTGCTCGCTGTTGGCGCAGCTGGGTTGATTGAGAGATTCTTTGAGATGGCTGGGCTTAGCTTGGTCATGCAAGTTTTGGCTATTAATTTCTTGGTTGTCGGTTTCTCCTCGATTTCATCAGGATTAATGAGACGCAAAGGCGCATTTAAGGTGCTGGCCATGATCGAGATCGTTTCTTATGTTTGTGGATACGGCTTAATTGGCCTGAGTGCTGCCTATTACGGCGCGGGCGTATGGGCACTTGTTGCGGCATTCATGACGCAAACTGTCATTACTGCCGTACTAGGCTATGCAGTGATTAGACACCCGATCAGCCTGAGCCATACAAGAGCACATCGCAGCCATTTTTTAAGTTACGGTGGCCGTTATTCGATCATCGGCTTTATCGAGTTCCTGGCTTCTAATATTGACGCCCTGATCATTGGTAAGTTAATGGGGGCAACCCCCGCCGGCTATTACAATCGTGCCTTGTTATTGGCCAATATGCCCGTTCAACAGCCGGCCAATATATTAACCAGAGTGCTTTTTCCGATCATGAGCTCGATTGGGAGTCAACATGAGAAGCAGTCTATCAACCTCCAACTCAGCACGTTGCTGGTGGGTAGCTATGCATTTTCCGCTGGCGCAGGCATCTATTTTTCCGCACCCGATATCGTGAAAGTATTATTAGGCAATAAGTGGCTTGAAGCGATCCCCATCTTGCAGGTGCTCGCCTGGGCAGTCGGCCCGCTCTATGTGTCACATGTTGCAGGCGTCACGCTGGACTCAATGGCGCAGCTGACAATCAAAATTCGCATTCAGCTCACCATGCTCGCACTGCTGATGATATTACTCATGCTGGCAGTACCAACCGGTAAAACCACCAGCATTGCAATGGCAGTCGTGGTGACAGAATGGGTGCGTGTTTGCGTCATGGCCTGGGCATTAATTCGCCTGCTGAAGATACCTTTCCAGGACGCGGCGCAAGTCACTATTTGCGTGGCACTGGCGGCAATCACAACTGGCATATTCGTGGTTTTAGCGACTCAAGCTATCGCGGCAAGTGTTTCAAGCATCATCCGTTTGACCATTGATGTAGTGGCCGGCACACTCGGGATGGCAATTGGAATTTTATTGGTTCGTCTGATCATATCGAGGCATCCCGCCATATTGTTTTTGGCGAGCCGCATGCCTCGCTTTGCCAGGTTATTGCCCAGATAAGCATCACCCATTGAATGTAACTTCAGGACCCGCAAATGCGTTGGTTATATGTACCAAACGAAAATACTGAGGGAGACCAGATCGGTCCACGCATGGCCTTTGAGAAGTTATATGCAGAGGGCATTTTCTCGGCATACAGCGCCTATTCTTACCTGGTACGTGATAAAGCCGCCGCATGCCATATTGATGCACTGGATGAGTTTCTGGAAGCAGTGCAGGCTTTTGCACCAGACGTTATTTTCATTCAGCACACCACCAATCACTATCCAATAGATCATGCATACCTGCAAAGGCTTAAAGGCATGCCAAGCAAACCCAGGTTGGTGCTGTTTGAAGCGGATGCTTATGGTTTTTATATTAAGCGTATGGATGAGACGCTTCGTACTGTAATAGCAGATGCCGATATGTGCTTTTTGGTGGGCACAGGTTCCCTGGCTGATATGGCGCATAAAGCGGGAGCAAGCAAAGTTCGTTTTGCACCGCACTCCTACGACAGTGAACGTTTTGGTACACCCTGGCAACCGACACTCTCAAGAAGGCATGATGCAGTGATGATCGCCAATCTAACCTGCCTCAAGCGCGTGCCGTGGCTGCACATGCCGGGTGGGCGCGGCCGAAAGCTGACCGCACGGGCGCTCTATCGCCACTTTGGGAATCGATTCGCGGTATATGGCGGTGGGCAGGGGTGGCAAGGTGAGCCCTACTGCAAGGGAAAGATCGCCTTTGACAAACAGGGCGATACCATTCGCGATGCGTGGATGAGCGTCAACTGGGGGCAATTCGACGAGATAGCCATGTACTCGTCGGATCGTATGCCAATTAGCCTTGCGTGTGGTGTGCCGCATATTACAAATTATCAGCCTGGCTATGAGCATGTATTTGATCGCATCCCCGGACTTTTTACGGTCAAGAGCCCGAAGGAAGCACTTGATGTTGCCCTTTACATTCTTAGTTTGACAGTGGAACGCAGAAATGAGCTGGGCTATCAGGCTGCTGAATACGCCCGCAAGCATCTGGAAGCGACTATTGTCTACGCCGATATCGTTAAGGTTGTGCGTGAGCAATTATTCGACAACGAACTAAAGCCAGTTTCCAGATGAGTTACTTGCTCGGCATGCTGGGCCCTATCAATGTGGCCGATTTTCGTGATTACCTTTACCCAGACAGTTGGCGGGATGATTTTCCAAAAGGGTTGGGGGGCACGCCGGTTAATCTTCTTTCTTGTGAACTGCTCAAGCGCGGACACAAGCTGGTTATTTTCACCCTGGATCCGGCAGTGCAAGACGAGGTGGTGATTGAAGGAGAGAATCTGAAGATTTGTATTGGCCCATTTCGCCGAGCCAGAAGTAGGGCACTCGATTTATTTTCGGAAGAGAGGCGGTATCTTGAGTGCGCCATTAAACGTGAAATGCCGGACATGCTCCACGCCCAATGGACATATGAATATGCACTGGCTGCACAAAAAAGCGGCCTGCCTTGCGTAATCACGGCACACGACGCACCTATCAGCATAGTCCGGCTTAACCTTACGGTTTATCGGATTGTTAGAACATTGATGGCGTATCGCGTGTTAATGCGTGCAAGAAGGGTGGTGTCAGTATCGCCTTATGTGCTTGAACACTTGCGTCGATTTATGTTTTACAAAGGAACGGGTGAAGTCATTTCAAATGGTCTATCTCAGGCAATTTTCGATATCGCGGTACCGCCGCGTCAGGCTGAGAAAAACATTATCTTCGCTACCATTTTGAATGGTTGGGGTGAATACAAAAATGGGCAAATTGCCATTGAGGCATTCGCCAGACATTGGCGCACATCTCCAAATGATCGCCTGATCATGTTGGGTTCTGGGCATGGCCAAGGCGAGGATGCACAGATATGGGCAAATTCAAGAGGATTGGCTGAAGGGATCGAGTTCGTTGGGCAGGAGTCGCACGAATTTGTACTGGCGAAGTTGGCTAATGAGGTTGATGTGCTCGTTCATCCTTCGCTAGAAGAGTCGCATGGAATTGCATTGATCGAAGCAATGGCGCTGGGAATCCCGGTAATCGGTGGGTCAGGTAGTGGCGCTGTGCCTTGGACACTGGATGAAGGGCGCGCTGGACTGCTGGTTGATGTTTCCTGTGTCGACGCACTGGCTGACGCCATGACGCAACTCGCCACACATTTTGATGAACGCATTGAATGGGGCCGAAAAGGGAAAGCAATGGTACTCAGGCGTTTCCACATTCAAATGATCGCGGATGCTTATGAAGACGTTTATCGTGAAATTGCTGAGGGCGTATGAAAAATAACCCATTGCGAGTTTTACATGTGTTGGCGGAGCTTCGACCATCTGGCGCTGAATCGATGCTAAGGGCAGCTCAAGTTGAATTGTTAAAACAAAATATTGTGGGTGAGATTCTTTCAACGGGTATCTATCCTGGGCCGTATGCGTCACATCTGCGTGATGTGGGTTATGTGGTTCACCATATCCCCTTTGCCAAATCTCCCACATTTTTTCTACAGGTTTTTCGCTTAATGAATAGTGGTTATGACGTGATTCATTTGCACACCGAGCGAGGCAACTTCTGGTTCGGGTTGGTTGCGTTGCTGGCTGTGCGAGGCCACGTTATTCGAACATTACACAGCTCATTTTCCTTTAAAGGGTTCCTGAGAGTGCGTCGCATGTGGCAACGCCGAATCTTGCAGGGTTTGGGTGTCTGTCATGTGGCTATCAGTCAATCAGTTCGGCGAGTGGAAGCTGATTGCTTTGGGATTGCCCCGGTTGTTGTCCCTAATTGGTACGACAGTCTACATTTTACCCCCCCCTCAAATGCAGAACGGCAAGCCGCGCGCCGCGCGATGGGAATTGCCGATGATCTGCTGGTGATTGCCACTGTTGGTAACTGTGCTTCAGTAAAAAATCATTCTGCGGTGATCGAGGCATTAGCTTTGTTGCCGGAAGATACACGCCCCTTGTTTTTACATGTTGGCCACGAAGAGCCTGGTGAGCCAGAACGCCAGCATGCCAGGCATCTTGGTATCGCGGATGCTGTGCGTTTTATTGGCCCGTTAGCGGATGTGCGACCCGTACTTTATGCGGCAGATGTATTTGTTATGCCTTCATTGCGAGAGGGTTTGGGAATCGCAGTAATAGAGGCATTGGCTTGTGGGCTGCCCGCAATTTTGACCGACGTAGATGGCCTAAAGGATTTGCGCCAAATCTACCCGAGTTTGATTTATTGCGACACTACAGCAGAGCAAATTGCACGCTGTATTAAATCGGTGATCGAATTGGGCAATGAAACTCGTTATAAGTTATCAGAGAGAAATGCGGAGATATCCCTTCAACATTTTGGGTTGACGCAAAGCGTTTCTGGTTATGTGAAGCTGTATCGTCAAAGCCAACTTTGAGTATGAAAAAATACTATCCAGAATTGGATGGCTTACGCGGTCTGGCTGCCTTGATGGTGTTTTTTTCACATGCCATCGGCCTGCTTTCACCAAGCGCAGTGATTATCTATCTACAGCAATCACCATTTCGTGCCTTATGGGATGGAGCCGCTGCGGTCGATTTCTTTTTCGTGCTGAGCGGATTTGTGCTTGCACTACCATTTGTGTCTGGTCGATCAAAGCTAAATTATTTCAGGTTTGCAATTAGACGTTCATTTCGTCTCTATCCGGCATACTGGCTGGCACTATTTTCATCAATTATCTTGCATTCAATGTACAGGCCATTGGGAATGTATGGTTTGAGCGACTGGGCACAAACATTGTGGCGTGATCCTATCGACCTCGGACTTATTGTAAGTCATGCCACGTTGTTATTAAAAACCAACACCCACGCAATTGATCCAGTTGTCTGGTCATTGATTATTGAAATGAAAATGTCGCTACTGCTCCCGATATTTATATATTTTCTGATTCAATCAAATAGAGCCTGGCAACAGATAGCTTTGGTTGCGGCCTCATTCATTCTCGCCATGATTACCGATAAACTGATGTTCTTCCCCCACTTTGCTTTGGGTGCGAGCCTGGCTAGTAACTGGCCATATTTTTCAAACATCGTTCCGAAAATATCTGGTCTGGCATTGTTTGGTTTGCTAATTATTATTTACTGTCTTTATGGGAATAGATGGGTAATCCAATTGGATATTGACAGCCGCATACAAAGCTACTTTTCAGCGTTTTCAGGGTTATTGCTTGTGCTGGTAGCGACGGGTGTGGATAAAGCATCGGCGCTATTAAAATCCAACGTCTGTACTTTTCTGGGAAAGACGTCTTATAGTTTTTATTTGTTCCATCTGCCAATACTGCTAGTTGTGACAGCAAGCGTATATCCCTTCGCGCGCTCGGTGGCCCTTTGCTCTCTTCTCTCCCTGATGTTGTCATATGCTCTGGCCTATTGTTGCCACTGTTGGATTGAATTGCCTGCAATTCGAATAGGGAAAGCTCTCTCGAATAGATGCACATGAAAATATATCTCACTACAAACAACCTGGTTCTCTTGTTGATGGTTATCACCGGACTTGCGCCTGCACTATTGTTTCCATTTTTAGACAGGTCTAGTTTCGGCGAATTGGAGCGTTTATCCTCCGGGCAGATGTCATCTTCGGCAGGCTACACCTGGTCGAGCAGGTTGTTGAATGGCGCGATTGTGATCGTGCTCTTCATGCTGGCCAAAAGAGTTACGCAGGAACGCGTTTTTATGACGGTTGCAATACGCAATTTTGTTGTCGCCTTAATTGCGTATTTAATAACCAACTATATCTTTGGTGGATTATTTGGATTGTATAAGGGGATTCCGAATTTTTACCTTGTGTCGGTCCTTGTTGTTTTAATGTTCTTGCCCGTCATTAAGGGTGTTTCATCGCAAATGTTGGTCAGCGTGTTCAGGTTTGTGGCAGGTTTTATGGTGATCGGTTCATTATGTATGGCTGTATTTATGCCAGGAATTGCTTACATGGCAGATGTCAGCTATGAATTTACTTCAGGCGGATCGAGTCGTTTAATTGGATTTTTTGGTCATCCTACTGTATTGGGCCTTTACGCATTAATGCTCCTCGCAGTGGAGTTGCACCTGCCGAAAAATGATCGGATAACTAAGGTCAACCTCCCTGTTTGTTTTGCTGTCATTGTGTTGACTGTTTCCAAATCATCGATGGTGTTGGCTGCGACACTTTGTTTGTGGCACTTGGCCAAAAAAGGAAGAGTGGGTGTAATTGTTTTTATGTTCGTACTCGTTTCAGCCTTTGGATACCTGTTGCTTAACCCGACATTGCTTTCCTTTCTTGATGCCAATGATAATTACATGACGTTAACGGGGCGAGTTGTGTTGTGGGAAGAAATCATTAATTCATGGCTCGACAATCCCTTGTTTGGCAATGGCCCTGCATTTTTTGGGTCCGGAAAAATCGATTTTGCTCACGCGCACAATAGCATTCTTCAGTCCATTTCGGATGGTGGCCTGCTTGGGTTATTAGGATTTCTGGGCTATTTGGCTGCACTTCTTTTTTTGGCTTTGAAGAACACTAACGCGAGTCGTTCATTGTCGATTGTCTTGGTACTCTTGCTGCTGGGATTCTCGATGACTGATGCAGTGATGCGGATTGATCTTTTTTTGAGTGGTGTTTTTTTTATTAATGCAACTATCGTGCTGTATTTATGCGCTCTTGATAGAGAGAAAGTTGGACGGATGATCGGTTCACTGGTCGCAGGGAATGCACAGCAAGGGCAATCGCGATAGTTGATTTCTTGCGAAATTATGAAAATTTCAGCCTTAATCACCTGCCACAACCGTAAAGCAAAAACGCTTGCCTGCCTTGATGCGCTTTTTCGAAATATTTTGCCAGAAGGCTATTTCCTGGATGTCTTTTTGGTAGATGACGGTAGTACGGATGGCACGGAACGGGCAGTACGTGAACATTATCCGCAGGCCAATATCTTTAAGGGTGATGGTAGCCTGTATTGGAATGGGGGTATGAGGGTAGCGTTTGCCGCTGCTATGGAGAGTGGTTCTGATTATTATTTGTGGCTAAACGATGACATGATGCTCTATCCCAAAACGCTTAAATCTTTGATAACAGTTGCCAATGAATTAAGGGCGAAGCTAGGAAAAGACACTATTGTTGTGGGCTCTGCACAGGACGCTGTCGATGGATGGTTAACATACGGTGGAGTGTCTCGTCCGAGCAAATTACAACTTACTACATTTAGGTTAATCAAGCCTATCGAGACGTCTGTTGAATGTGAAACCATGAACGGTAATTGCGTGTTGATTTCCAGTGCGGTTGCTAAAGTCATTGGCAACATAGATAAAGGTTTTGTCCATGCGATGGGTGATCTGGATTATGGGTTGCGTGCGCGCTATGCGGGGTTTTCAGTTTGGGTGATGCCTGGTTTCGCAGGATCTTGTGCTAACAACTTCGTAACCGGTTCGTTTAATGACTCGTCACTCCCTGTGACTGTGCGCTTACGTAAGATGCTTCAACCTAAGGTGCTGCCTTTGTCTTCGTGGCGAGTATTTACGCACCGCCACGCGGGTGCACTTTGGCCCATTTACTGGCTATGGCCATATGCGAAGGTCATTATGAAAGGTTTGGTAAAAAAGTGAGTAGGCATTGTATTTGTGTTAATTTATTTTTCATTGGTTTTGGTGATGTCCTCAAGTAAAACTGTTGTCGTTACTCAACTGCGCCTCACTCACTATCGGGTTGCCTTCTTTGAGGCCCTGCGCCGTTTGTTGGCTGCGCGAGGTGTGAATCTCATTCTCGTATATGGCCAGCCCGATCCAAGAGAAATCGGAAAGCTAGACGAGGGAATGATTGATTGGGCGGTTCATGTTAAGAATTATTATTGGCGCGTGAATAATAAATTCCTTGCTTGGCAACCATTTCCAGCAGAGTTAAAAAATGCAGATTTAATAGTGGTGACGCAAGAAAACCGGATTCTTTCTAACTATTTTCATTTACTGAGGAGAGTTGTTGTCAGGTCAAGGGTCGCTTTTTGGGGGCATGGCGCAAATCTGCAGGGCCAGAATCGTAAAGGATTAAAAGAACGATTTAAGCAATGGACTGTCAAACAGCGTCCAATACTTTCCACTAATCAGCGTCCAATTTTTTCCACTTT
>CAYHEM010000022.1:0-30509 GCA_964355765.1 uncultured Gallionella sp. | reverse complement strand
GCCGGTTCCTGCTGTCGTGTTGGCCGAGCCGCCTGAATTCGCGCCGCCGCCACTGCTGCTTCCGTTTCCGCCGCTGCTATTGCCGCCACCTTGCGAGCCGAGCCCCTGACCAGCGCCATTGCCCGGCCCATTGCCATCACCCGGGCCGCCTGCGCCCTGACCGGTTCCTGCTGTCGTGTTGGCCGAGCCGCCCGAATTCGCGCCGCCGCCGCTGCTGCTTCTGTTTCCGCCGCTGCTATTGCCGCCACCTTGCGAGCCGAGTCCCTGACCGGCGCCATTGCCCGGCCCATTGCCATCACCCGGGCCGCCTGCGCCCTGGCCGGTTCCTGCTGTCGTGTTGGCCGAGCCGCCTGAATTCGCGCCGCCTCCATTATTGTTGGCGTCAGTCGATCCGCCAGATGATGTATTGCCACCGGGTTGGGTTGGCGACAGCAAGGTCGGTGGTGGTGTTGTTGAACTTGGCTGGTGTGGCGGGGCGACCGCAGGAGAAAGCGAAGACAGAGGTGGGGCAGGCAGGGGGGTAATATCAGCAGTCAGCAGTCTCTGGGTCAGGTTGTAGTTACCCGCATCGGCACCGCTGAGGGTGAGGCCGGTGACAGTCACGCTCTTGCCGTAGCCAGCGCGCATATCTGCGAACGTGCCTATAGCGGTTCCACCCAGTATCACCACGTCGTCATTCAGCAGGTTGCTCACCAGGACGCTGGCCGGTTCCGGTGTGAACACTGCCGTACCACTCAGTGTGGCCGTGGTGTTGGCGTCGAAGACCTTATTGCTGGCGGTCAGGCCGTTCACGATAAGGTTGGCTTTGGAAACCGTGTAATCGCCCAGTACGTTCGCGAAGCTGTAGTTCGCCGCGTCGTCGCCGCTCAGGGCGCTCACGAATTGAATTCCGGTGTAGAAGCCGGCTTTCTGTTTGGAGCTGGTGCTTGGATTCGTTACATTGGACATGGTCGTGGCGCTCACGCTATCGCCCACGATTTTATTGGTCAAGGTCGCCACGCCCGGTGTCAATGTGGTGCCATAGGTCGAGCTGCCTGCGGCAATCGATCCGGTTAACGCGAGCTTGCTGACGACCACCTGACTATCTGCATAACTGAGCGCATAACCCAGTCGCCCCACCGCGTTTGAACCCGTTGCGGTGTGAGACCCTGCGGTAAGTTTTCCGCTGGTCGACGTTGCGCCGCTGAACGTAAACGTTGCGCCGGTACTCAACGCCTGGGAAATCGTATCTCCTTGTACCGTGCCTGAAACTGTGGTGGCGATCGAGGAAGATGCGTCTCCGTAGGTTATAGAACTGCTAGCCGTAATCGTGAGCGTGGGTTGCTCGCGGTAAATCGCATAAATCCCGGCACCCAGTGCCGCAGTGTAATTGGCGACGGTTTCATCGCTGTTATAGCGGAAATTGCCGCTACCGGAGCCAACCAACGTGGCCAACCCGGTGCTGCCGCTCACGCTGCCTGAATAGAGGGTGGCACGGCCACCGCTGCCCACGCTGACACTTCCGCCGCTAACGATGATATTGCCGCCAGAAGCGGTGCCGGCGGCTGTGTTCTTGGCGGCATTCAGCGTCATTGCACTGGTTGTCGTGTTGGAGGTGATGATGGCACCGGTCAGGGTCATGTCATTGGTGAGCGTGGCAATATTCACCGTGCCGGTCGATGTCACTGCGGCCAGAGTCATGGCATTGCTGTCGATCAGGGCCAGGTTCTGAGCGGCACTCACCGAAACCGCGCCGGTGAAGTCGTTGCTGGTATTGACGGCGGTGATATTCTGCCCGCTTGCCGTCAGCATGGTGGTGCCGGCCACCTGCACCGGCCCCGCGAGGTAGATCGGCTTGTTGTTTGCGTTGGTGGTGGTGCCGGTAATCGTCAGATTGCCGCTGGACGTGATCGAGTCGTTGGCGGTTTCAAAGCCCACGGAGTAGGCAGCGGACGAATCATTGACCGTGCCGGTTAGGGTGATATCGCCCCCTCCCGATGTGACAATTTGGGTTGTGGAGCCGGCAGAGACGACCCGTATACCATAGTTATATACAAGCGGTGCTGCCGCTGCTGACGTTCCGTTAATGACGATGTTGCCGCCGCCGGTCGCGTTCAGACTGATCGATTGATTGGTATAGCCGACCAGGGTTACGCCGGCCCCGCGCGTGTCGATTGCGCCTGAACTGTCGCCGATAAGGGTGATGGCGTCGCCGCCCGTCGCCGACGAGGCGAGCGATCCGCCGTTCAGATAGATAGCTTCGCCACCCAAACCAGTGCTCGTCAGGACATTGAGGCCTTGCAGCAGGATCGACCCGGTGCCGGAGTCGATGTCGACAATTCCCTTATCTGACCCCGCGACCGAGTAGATACCCGAATGAAAGACATATAAATTGGAGTCAGGGTGGTTGCCCCCGGCAGCGGTGACGGCCGTCTTGCCATAGATGGCGACGTTGCCGCCGCCGGTGCGGATGGCCCCGCTACCGAGATAGACGCCCGTGGCATAGCTGCTGGTGCCTTGCGCGTAGCCATCACCGACCGAGATCGAGGCAGCGCCGCTGTACGGGGACCAGCTGGCGGTGCCGCTGCCGCCGCCGATCCAGAGCCCTCCGCCGTTGGTGGTGATCGGTGCCGTCGGGTTAGTGGTAATGTTGGCCAGTTGGACGTAGCCGCCGCTGGTCGCGTCGGCATCTGCCCAGAGCGCAAGACTGGATTTTATACCGTCCCCGCCCGCAGCCGCGCCGGTCAGTGCTGCGCCTGCGTTCATCGTGATATTGCCGGCGGTCTTCAGGGTTAGCGGATCACTGTAGGTCACAGCCCCATCAACAGTGATATTCCCTGCTGCAGCACCACCCACCGTGATGCTGGAGAAGCCGTCCTTGAAATAACCCGCCGTGCCGTTCCAGAAATAGCTCTGCGGCAGTTGCAGGTGGGTGGTGTCGCTGCTGAAGGTGCCGAAGTCAATCGGCCTGTCCGCCGTGTAGGGTTTGACGGTCAGTGCACCGCTGCTGGCAACTGATACTGATGGGTCGAGAGTGAACGTGAATGCATCGGTTTGCAGCAATATGTTGCTGGTCGATGCGGTGACATCAGAGCCCGCCTTTTGGCCGATAGCAACCGTCGAGCTGTTGCCATAACGTGTCATCAGCAGTTTGCTGCCGATCAGGTTGATCGCGCCGCTATTGGCCAGGATGTTGCTTTCGGACAGGCGCAGATCGTAACTGTTAGTATTGGTATTGACGCTACCCTGAATCGTGATGGCACCCGTGCCCGTGGCTTCCAGCGTCACGCCGCCGTCTGCCTGGGCATACATACTGGTGCCTATGGATCCGTCTGACCCGTTGGTGACGTTACCGTCAAAGGTGATGTTGCCGTTCACGGTCTTGATCAGGCTGATCAGGTTGGCGTTGCCGCCGCCGGAGCGCCATGATTGCATGTCGATACCGCTGGCCAAGGCGGCGTCTGTCGCCAAACCGGTGAAAGAGATGTTGCCCGTGGTGCCGGCATTCAGGGTCAGGCCCTCCAAGGTCATGATGCCGATGCTCAAGGAGTTGAACGTCTGAGTGCTCTTGCCGCGTAGGGTGACGTCGCCGCCACCCGAGTAGATCAGGATGTTGGCATCGTGTCCGCTTCCGCTGTTCGTGCCCAACATGATGCCGGTGGGCGTGTCGGCGATGTTCTGCGCATAGTCCGTGGCGAGATTCGCGCCCCCGCCCATGGTGATCGTGCCGCCGCCGACAGTGTGCGTAGCGGCGGCTCTGTCGGCGCTGGTGCGGCTGTCGATGGTGCTGTTGTCCGATATGTAAACGCCGCCGACGGCGGCGTTGCTGGAATTGCTCCAGTAGGTAATGTCGCCGCCGTTACTTTGTACGGTGGCTCCTAATTGGCTGACGCGAGCTCCGGCCTTGGCTAAAAATGCAGCATTGGTTCCGGTGAGCGTCACATTGGCATTCAAGGTGATACTGCCGGTAGCAACAAGACTTAGTCCGCCTGCGCCCGTACCAGTTGAAGTAATGGCAGAGCTGACTGTGATGTCGCCGTTGCCATTGCCATCGCCAGTTGTCCCACCCGTTTGAATGGTGACGCTACCGTTGGCTAAGGCGTTAGCAATATCGCCGGCGAGAATCGTGCTGGCAGCGGCCGAGGTGTAAGTGTCGTCACCCGGATTGTTGGTATCCGAAAATGTCGTGCCGCTGGCGTTGGATGCCGCAATCGTTATGTTGTATGGGTCAAGCAGCCATTCGCCCCCCATCCCCTTGGGCGCAGATGCATTCGCGGTAATACCTGCCACATCCAGCCAATGACCTGAGGTTTCGATTTGTCCGCCATTGCCTCCATTGGGGCCGCCCTTGGCGAGCAGGGTGCCATAGGCTCTTGTTGTGGAGTTCGGATTGCTAATGTCAGACCAGATGCTGATTAATCCGCCGTCACCATGATCAGTTGCGGAAGCATCGATAGTCGCGGAGCGGGAAATATAGGTGGTCGTTGCCTGCGCGATGCCGCCACCGCCCTGCCAGCCGCCGCCGATATTGACGGTGCCGCCGCCTGTCGCTCCCGTAGCGTCAATTTCTGCGGCATCACCAACTGACACACTCTGCCCTGTCGCTATAACCTGTCCGCCGTTGCCGCCCAGATCACCGCCGCGCGCGCTGATGCTGCCGTCGATCTCAGTCTGACTGCTGCTCAGGGTGAGGCTCGCAATGAGTGTCACCGTGCCGCCATTGCCGGTGGAATTGGCCGCCGCATCGGCATTGATGCTGCCGCTGTGAGTAATGCGGTCGCTGGCTTCGAGCCGGATCACGCCGCCGTTATTGGTCAGCCCGCTGGCCTCCAGCGTGCCGCTGTTGTTCACCACGCCACCCTGCACACTATCCAGCGCCTGCGCCGAGAGAATGATCAGCCCGCCGGGGGCGTGGACGGCATTGCCGTTCTCCACCAGTGCCGCGATGGTCGCCGGCGTCACGAGGATATTCGCCAGCGTGTTGTTGCCGTCGAACTGCAGTTCGTAGCTTTCGCCGGCGGCCAGCGCCACCGTGCCCAGTTGCGCCACGATCACGCCGTTGTTCCTGACCTCGGGTGCCAGCAGCGCGATATAGCCGCCCAGTGCCGCCGTCAGGTCGCCGTCATTGATCACCGCTCCGGTCGCGCCATTGCGGCTGAAGCGCAGATTGCCCGCCATGAAGTCTTCGTTGCTGATGCTGTGCGTGGTAGCGGTGAGTGCGCCGACGTTAACACTCGCTCCCGGCGCAAAGTACACGCCGCTCGGGTTGGTGAGGAACACCTGACCGGGTGCCGTGATGCGACCGAAGATCTGGCTCGGGTTGCTGTCGAGCACGCGGTTGAGCGTGGCGCTGGCCGCATTTGGCTGGTTGAAATTGACCGCTGCCGCCGAACCGACGTTGAAGGTCTGCCAGTCGATGGCGGCGCGTGCGCTGCTCTGGTTGATGTTCAGCGCCGCGTTGCTCTGCGCGATGCTGGCCTGGCCCGCGACAACCTGACCGCCGGTAGGCAATTGCGTGGGCAACGGCGGGGCGGCATGAGCAAAGCCCATCGTGGCCAGCATCAGCGCCAGCGGCTTGAGAAGAAAACTACCACCAGAACCGGACAAACCCGCAGAGGATTTCTTGCCCCTGGCCTTGACGAGTTCCGATACAGCTACCCAGGTGCAGGTGGCGTCATTCCAGATCAGGCGGTAGTTTTTGTTCATCGTGTTCTTCTTTAGTGTTTAGAACGGCAGTCGGCCGGTGAGCCACCAGCGGTCCTTGACCAGAGAACCGTCCTGATCGTTGCCGGTGGCGGTGGGATTGGGGTTGTTGCCGAAGCGCCGCGCATAGGTGGCCTGCACGCTGGGGCCGCTCAACGATTGCCAGGCCAGCGAAAGACCACTGCCTTTGAGGCTGTACGAATTGATCGCGGCGGCACCGACATAATTGTTGTTGAGGTTCACGGTGACATGGCCGTAATCGTAGAAGCCGGTCAGGACGAAGCCTTCCGGTAGCCGCCAGCGTAATTCCAGGTTGACGAGGCTGCCTTCCGTGCCACCGCCTTCGCTCGACGGATAAGCGCGTACGCCACTGGCGCCGCCAAGGTAGAACTTCTCGGAGGAGTCGAGGTTCTTGCTCGCATACTGGCCGGAGAGCGCTGCAAAGAGAGAAAGGTCATTCGTGATGACCTGCTGGCGGCTCGCGGCATAGCGCAGCTTGGTGTAGTGGCCGGCCGCTTGCGTGGTGGCGGTATCGGCGGCTTGGTTGGGCGAGCCGTCGAGATTCAGGCTGCCATCAATGAGCGCCAGACTGGCGCTGTTAGCACCGCCGCCGCCGAGGTTGTCGAACATGTTGCCGGCGAGACTGAGACTGGTGGTAGTTGCCTTGTAGCGCGAGGAGACTGCGCCGCCCGCCTGGTTGTCGAAGGTCTTGTGGTCGAGGTTGGCGATGAAGTAGAGATTGTTCAATCGCGAGCGGATTAGCGGATAGGTGGCTTCCAGTCCCGCGGAGTCTGAGCTGCCCTTGGAAAGCAGCGAAACAAATTCGGGAGCCACCAGGTTGTAGGAGAGATACGAGGCGTTGGCACCGACACGCCAGCCGTTCGGCCCGACCGGCAGGGTGGCGCTCAGCCTGAGGTAGTCGCTGCCCTGCGTATGGATGGCGTTGGCGGTGAACAGGTCACCAAGGCTGAAGGGGCTGTTGAGGTTGAGGTTGGCGCTGAGGCGCCCACTGCCGGTGGAACGTGAGCCGGTGTTATCGAAGACGACTTCGCCGATGGTAAGCGGTTCATCAGCCAGCTTGAGAACGAGATCGGTTTCGTGTGGCTGGGCGCCTTCGCGCAGGCTGCCGGTGGCGCCCACGCCAGGCAGGTCGTCGGTGAGCAGCAGGGCGCGATCCAGGGCCTCGGCATTGAGCGGCTCGCCGGCCTTCTGCTGCGCTTCGAATATGTCAATCACATAGGGCAGCTTGAGGCGCGTGGGTTCGGGGCCTTCGTGATGGAGTCCGCCAAAGACGGCTTCGACGATCTGGATCGTGACGGCACCGTCATTGATGTCCTGTGCCGGCAGGTAGGCGCGCACGATCCAGCCGGCTTCACGGTAGAGGTTGGCGACGGCGACCGCCGCTTTCTGGAGCTCGGCAAAATCGAGCGGCCGATTCAGGAATTTGGCAACAGCAGGCATGAGCTGCTCATCGCTCAGCAGCGTGTTGCCCGCAAACTGGAAGGCCGTCACCGTGATCGTAATGCCGGCCACCGGCGCCATCGGTTGCGGCGCAGGGGCTATTTGCGGGGCGATCTTCTTTGGGAGGGCAGCATCGCGTTCTTGTTCGATCTGTTGGCGCAGGGTGCCGGCATCGGGTTGTGCGTGTGTCAGGGTAGCGCAGGATAAAAGCAGAGCAAGAAGCGGGAGTGAGCGATGCATGTTTTGTGTTGCTCCGGGCTGGTGTGGATTGATCTACCAATTACTTTGTCGGGCAGGATGATCAATGGGGTCAGACTCGATTGATGCGGTGTGAGGGGTGAGCGGCAAGACCACCGACGAGCTCATCATCGCCGTGGACGGCAAGGTCACCCATCAAGCGATAGTTCCATCCTGTTGGCGAATCTGGCATGGGTCCGACTCCAGCCTGAAACCCAAAAGGCCGGCATGACTGGGCTTTTTCTAAACAGCGCGCTTATCTAATTATCAATCGAGTCTGACCCCATTGATTTTTAGTCTGACCCCATTGATTGTGACCCCATTGATTTCACAGTCTGACCCCATTGATTTATTTTGTTCAGATTCTTATGGGCGCGGTGTGGTGGTCAGCCTGCGCGTGCAGGACGGGCAACGGGTGTTGCGAGAAGTTAGGCGACGACTTGCTCGTCGCGCATGCGCAAGGCTTCTTCGATGTCCACCGCCACCACGTTGGACACGCCTTTTTCCTGCATGGTTACGCCGACGAGTTGCTGCGCCAGTTCCATGGTGATCTTGTTGTGACTGATAAACACGAACTGGGTGTGTTGCGACATTTTCGTGATCAGCGTGCACAACCGTTCCGTATTGGTGTCGTCCAGCGGCGCGTCCACCTCGTCGAGCAAACAGAACGGAGCGGGATTGAGCTGAAACAACGAGAAAATCAGCGCGATTGCGGTGAGCGCCTTTTCGCCACCTGATAACAAATGGATCGAGCTGTTCTTCTTGCCCGGCGGCTGTGCCATCACCTGCACGCCGCTGTCGAGAATTTCCTCGCCGGTCAGTACCAGTCGTGCCTCGCCGCCGGCGAAGAGTATCGGGAATAATTCCGACAGATGCAGGTTGACCTGGTTGTATGTTTCCATCAGCAGGTCGCGCGATTCCTTGTCGATGCGGCGGATCGCTTCTTCCAGCGTGGCCATCGCCTCGTTCAGATCTTTGGCCTGCGCATCCAGATAGGCCTTGCGCTCGCTTGCGGTTTGCAGTTCCTCGAGCGCGGCGAGATTTACCGCGCCCAATGCTTCGATGTCGGTGTTCAGCCGGTTCAACTCGATCTGCAATGTATTCGGTTTATTGTTGCCGGACGGGTGCCCGGCCAAAAGCTTTTTGGATTCCAGCAGCGGCAACAGCGCCTGTTCGTCCACGCCCTCTAATTGTTCCGCCCACTGTTCGAAATGGAGGCGCGCTTCCTGCTCCTTGAGGGTCAGTTCGCTGAGTTTTTCGCGTAGCGGATTAAGCCGGTGCTCGCAGGTGAGACGTTCCTGTTCAAGCTGTTGCAAGTTGACGGTGGCGTTTTCCAGCAGGTTGCGCGCCTCGGCAAGCGCCTGCTCGCTGGTCTGGCGTGTTTGCAGCGCGAACTGCAATTGCTGCTTGGCCGTCTCGTCCTCGCCGCCCGACAGCTCGGCGCGCAGCTGCACCAGATTCTGCTCGAATTGCGCCAGTGCCTCGCTAATTTGCTGGACGTTGTGTTGCAGGTCGGCGATTTTTTCCGTGCAGGTCTTGGCGAAAAAGTGCGCCTCCTGCTGCGCATGTTGCGCCTGCTGTGCGCGGCTGCGCTGCTCGCGCAATGCGCCGTCCTGATGGTTGGCTTGGCGCTGCGCCTCATCGACCTGCGTGTGGAATGTGGCGACCTGCCCGCGCAATAGGGTGATCTGTTCGTCGATGTCGCGCTGCTGACGCTGCTCGACGCCGAGCAGGTCAGCGACCTCCTGCATCTCGCGCTCGATCTGCGTGGTGCGCTCCGCGCTGCGCTCCAGCGCCTGGTTCAGCTTGAGCAGTTGCATTTGCAGGCTGTGCAGGCGTTGTTGCATTTCGTTGCCGGCGCTGCGCAGCGGCGCGATCTGTGCCGCGATGGCTTGATAGCGTTGCTCGGCCTGCGCGACTTGTTGTCTGGATGATTCCGCTTCGCGATTCTGTCCGGCCAGTTCCTGCTCCAGTTTTTCGATCTCGCGCTGCCTTGCAAGCACGCCGTGCAGCTGGCTGTCGGGCGCGTGGAACAGCACGCTGTGTGCGCCGACCAGATGGCCTTCGGGTGTGACGAACCAGCCGCCAGGGGGCAGCTGCGCGCGCTGCGCATAAGCCTGCTCCACATCTGCCACCGCATACACATGAACCAGCCAGTCGCGTATGACAGGAAGTATTTGCTCATTCTGGCATTGCACGTAACCGAGCAGCGGCGTGAGTTGCGGCTTGTCATTGCCGGAAACCTGTTCGGTGTCGGCTGGCGCAAACAGCGCCAGCTTGGCCGGCGGCGCATCGCTCCACGCTACGACATCGCTCAGCGACGGTATGGCAATCGCGTTCAGCCGTTCGCGCAGTACCGCTTCAAGTGCGTCATCCCAGCCGGTTTCGATGCGGATCGATTGCCACAGGCGCGGCAGTTTTTCCAGCTGGTGCCGTTGCAGCCAAACGTTGAGGTTTTTGTCGTTGTCGATGTGCAGCTGCAATTGCTGCAAGGCATGCAGGCGTGCCTCGGTCTGCGCCAGCGCGCGCTCGAGTTGCTGCAATGAATCGCGCCGGCTGTGCCGCTCGGCATCGGCCAGTGGCAACTGCTCCTGCAGGCTCGCCAGTTGCTGCACCTGCGCGGCACGCTCCGCTTCCAGTTCGGTCTGTTGCTGCTTTGCCTGTTGCAACGCGCCATCATCGATGCGCGGCAGATTGTCCTTTTCCAGCAGCAGGCGTGAGCGGCGCGAGTCCATCTGCTGGATGTTGCGCTGCAAATGTTCGCGTTGCGTGTCGGCCAATTGCAATTGCTGTTGCAGTTGCAACTCTTCAAGTTGCAGCGCCTTGTAGCGTTCCTGCGCGATGCGCGCCGCCTCTTCGGCCTGAGGCAGATTCTGGTTTTCCAGTTGCGCGTGCCGTTCGGCTTCGGCGACCTTGGTGGCCGCGCCATCCTGCTGGCGTTGCCAGTGCTCCAGCAGGGAGTGAATGCCCTGGCGCTGATGCTTCTGTTGTTCGATCTGTTTTTCGGTGTTGATGATCTGCTGCGCCATGCGCTGGCGCTGCTCGGTGACATGCTTGATCTGTTGTTCCAGTCGCGCGATTTCGGCATTGGCGGTGTAGAGCTCGCCCTGCTTGATATGCAGTGCATCGGAAAGCTGGTAATGCCCGCTGCGTGCAGTTTCCAGTTGACTTTCGATGTCGCGCAGCCGCGCGGTTTCCGCTTCCAGTTCGGTGCGGTTTTTTTCCATCGCCAGCATAAACCTGGCGCGCTGTGCCTCGGCTTCCTGTTTTTTGACCAGCCAGAACAGGTGTTGCGTGGTATCGCGTTGCGCTTCCAGCGCGCGGTATTGCTTGGCCACTTCGGCCTGCTCGCCGAGATGCACCAGTTGTTTTTCCAGTTCCTGCAGGATGTCGCTGACGCGCAGCAGGTTGTCGCGCGTGTCGCCGATGCGCAACTCGGTCTCGCGCCGGCGGTCGCGGTATTTGGACACACCTGCCGCCTCTTCGAGAAAGACGCGCAACTCTTCCGGCTTGGCTTCGATGATGCGCGAGATCATGCCCTGTTCGATGATCGCGTAAGCGCGCGGCCCCAGTCCGGTGCCGAGGAAAATATCGGTGATGTCCTTGCGCCGCACGTGCTGGTTGTTGATGTAGTAGCTGGAGTCGCCGTCGCGCTGCAACATGCGCTTGATGGAAATTTCCGCATAGCTCGACCACTGTCCGGCAGCCTTGCCCAGCGAGTTGTCGAAGATCAGTTCCACGCTGGCGCGCGACACCGGTTTGCGTTTGGTCGTACCGTTGAAGATCACGTCCTGCATCGTTTCGCCGCGCAATGCGGAGGCCTTCGATTCGCCCAGCACCCAGCGCAACGCGTCGATCACATTCGACTTGCCGCAACCGTTTGGCCCGACCACGCCCACAATCTGACCCGGCAGCGAAATGTGCGTGGGGTCAACGAAGGATTTGAAGCCGGCTAGCCTGATGTTGGAAAGACGCAATTTGGTGAAACCTTTATAAATTCGTTTTTGCGAGCATCCGCTATGCGGATTGCCTGCTTAAATCATTTCGGGCGAATCGCTGTGTCGCGTGCTCGCTCACTCTTCGTCTATCTTACGTGATATGCCTCATCGTTCGCTGTGCGGCTCCTTGCGCTTCATCCCTAAAAAGCAAATTTCTCAAGGATTCACGAGTATCACAACGTTATAATGCGCGCTATTCTAACTGAAGCGTGACACCTCACCAAATGACCACTCAACCGGACAAAATACTGGAAACCTTCCCCAATCCGAACCCGCTGCGCGATTACCATATTCACATGGAAATCCCCGAGTTTACCTGCCTGTGTCCCAAGACCGGCCAACCGGATTTCGCCACGCTGATACTCGACTACATTCCCGACGGAAAATGCGTCGAGTTGAAAAGCCTCAAGCTTTATGTATGGTCATTTCGCAACGAGGGGCATTTTCACGAGGACGTCACCAACCGCATTCTCGACGATCTGGCCGCCGCCACGAGCCCGCGTTTCATGCGCCTGACCGCCAAATTCTATGTGCGCGGCGGTATCTTCACCAACGTGGTTGCGGAGCACCGCCAGCAAGGCTGGCAGCCACAGTCGCTGGTGGACTTGACGCAGTTCGAGGCGCAGTCGAATACGCGCAGTTAAATGGATATTCTGACGCATGGTTTGCTGGGCGGAACGCTTGCTCAATCATGCAGCCGGAAAGGTGAAACGCGTGCCGCTACGACGGTGGGTTTTCTTGCCGCCCTGCTGGCGGACGCGGACGCCCTGATTCGCTCCGACACAGATCCGTTGCTGACGCTGGAATATCACCGCCAGTTCACCCACGCCCTGATGTTCATTCCCATTGGGGCGCTGCTGGCTTCACTCATTCTCTGGCCTGCCTTCAAGGTCTTCAGGCAGCCACTCGGTTTTCGGCGTATCTACTCGTATGCCCTGTTGGGTTGTGCGACAAGCGGCTTGCTCGACGCGTGTACCAGTTATGGCACGCACCTGCTGTGGCCGTTTGCCGATGCCCGCATCGCCTGGAGCATCATCTCAATCTTTGATCCGTTGTTCTTCATGATCCTTGCTCTGGCGATGCTGACAGGCTGGCGCCGGCGTAACAGTGCATGGCCGGGGCGCATTGGCCTGCTGCTGGCTGCAACGTACTTGGCCATCGGATGGTTGCAACACCAGCGCGCCGAAGATGCGATGCGTGCAACAGCCCTGTTGCGAGGCCATGTAGTCGGGCGGTTGACCGTCAAGCCAACCATGGGCAACCTGCTGCTGTGGCGCTCGATTTACCGCTCCGGCGACACCTATCAGATTGACGCGGTGCGGGTCGGCGTGGGTGGAGCAGGGCGGGTTTATCCGGGGAATGCGGTGCGCGCATTCGACCTTTCCCGTGACCTGCCGGGGCTGTCCCCGACTTCAACGCTGCATCGGGACATTCGGCGCTTCGATACATTTTCCGACGGCTATCTGGCCTTGCACCCCGATGATCCGGGTCTGCTTGGCGATGTGCGTTACGCCATGTTACCCACGGGCCTCCGTCCACTGTGGGGCATCCGCCTGGATGCGCAGCACCCGGAAATTCCTGTCAAATTTGAAACCTCGCGACGGATGTCGAACCAGGAAATCCAGCAATTCATCCGGATGTTGAGGGGTGGGGATTGAGTCGCACCCAACCCATCGAGCGTCGTGATTACAGTCATGAGGTGCGCAAACACCGGCTTCTGTGGGTGCGACTCGCTTTTGCTGCCCTGGGCACCTTGTTTCTCCTGGCGGGTGTTATTGGCATATTCACGCCGATTCTGCCGACCACACCATTTCTTTTGCTGGCGACGGCCTGTTACGCCCGCTCGTCGCATCGTTTCTACAACTGGCTGATGAATCATCACCTGCTTGGGCCGCTGATCATCGAGTGGCGCAACCACCGGAGCATTCCCTGGCGGGTCAAGCGGGTGGCCGTGGCCACGTTGGTCGTGACCTTCGCCAGCTCAATCATTTTTTTTGTGCGGGGCGGCTGGCTGCAGCTGGCCTTGACATTTTTCGGGTTGTCTATGGCGGTCTGGCTTTATCGCGTGCCTTCACGAGATTACCCGGGCAAGCCGGGGCAAAATGAGTAACTTGGCGCGCTTTTTGCGTGAGTTGCTACCCAAATTCCCGGATTGCGGTGTAAACAGCGCTAATTTATTTGACAGACGGGCAGGGAATTGGCAGAATCGCCGGTTCTGTTTGGAGGGGTTCCCGAGCGGTCAAAGGGATCAGACTGTAAATCTGACGGCTCAGCCTTCGAAGGTTCGAATCCTTCCCCCTCCACCAAAATGTTATTGGATTGGTTGCAGGGTTTTGGCGACTGCTTGCTTAAAGCCGTTGTTGGGTGGGAAAGCCTGCGGGTGTAGCTCAATGGTAGAGCAGAAGTTTTCCAAACTTACGACGAGGGTTCGATTCCCTTCACCCGCTCCAGTTTTGGGTTTTGCCCATGTGGCTCAGTGGTAGAGCACTCCCTTGGTAAGGGAGAGGTCGCGAGTCCGATTCTCGCCATGGGCACCATTTTATAGTTGGTTTTTTATTGTTAACGTTTGACATTGATAAGGAATAGTCATGGCAAAGAGCAAATTTGAACGTACGAAGCCACACGTAAACGTTGGCACGATTGGTCACGTGGACCACGGCAAGACCACACTGACGGCGGCGATTGCCACCGTACTGGCGAAGAAATTTGGCGGTGAAGCCAAGGCCTACGACCAGATCGACGCAGCGCCGGAAGAAAAGGCGCGCGGCATCACCATCAACACCGCCCACGTCGAATACGAAACCGCCAGCCGCCACTATGCGCACGTTGACTGCCCGGGTCACGCCGATTACATCAAGAACATGATCACCGGTGCGGCGCAAATGGACGGCGCAATACTGGTCTGTTCCGCCGCCGACGGCCCGATGCCGCAGACGCGCGAACACATCCTGCTGGCTCGCCAGGTGGGCGTACCCTACATCGTCGTATTTCTGAACAAGTGCGACATGGTCGACGACGAAGAACTGCTTGAGTTGGTCGAAATGGAAGTGCGCGAATTGCTCTCCAAATACGACTTCCCTGGCGACGACATCCCCATCATCAAAGGTTCCGCACTCAAAGCGCTGCAAGGCGACGAGGGCGACCTTGGCGAAGCTGCCATCATGCGTCTGGCCGAAGCGCTTGACACCTACATCCCGACACCCGAGCGCGCGATCGACGGCGCCTTCCTGATGCCGGTCGAAGACGTCTTCTCCATCTCCGGTCGCGGCACCGTCGTCACCGGCCGTATCGAACGCGGCATCGTCAAGGTTGGCGAAGAACTCGAAATCGTCGGCATCAAGCCGACTCTGAAGACCACCTGCACCGGCGTGGAAATGTTCCGCAAACTGCTCGACCAGGGTCAGGCAGGCGACAACGTCGGCGTATTGCTGCGCGGCACCAAGCGTGAAGAAGTCGAGCGCGGCCAAGTACTGGCCAAGCCGGGCTCCATCACCCCGCACACCAAATTTACTGCCGAGATCTACGTGCTGGGCAAGGACGAAGGCGGCCGTCATACCCCGTTCTTCCAGGGCTATCGTCCACAATTCTACTTCCGTACCACCGACGTGACCGGCGCGGTCGAACTGCCGGCAGGCACCGAAATGGTCATGCCAGGCGATAACGTCAGCATCACGGTGAGCCTGATCAACCCGATCGCGATGGAAGAAGGCCTGCGTTTCGCGATTCGCGAAGGCGGCCGTACCGTCGGCGCCGGAGTGGTTGCAAAGATTATTGAATAAAGGAATGAGAAGGGTGAAGGGGGAAGGGAGAAGGGTCAAACCCTTCCCTCTTCTCTCTTCCCCCTTCACAGTTTTAGGCCAGTAGCTCAATTGGTAGAGTATCGGTCTCCAAAACCGAGGGTTGGGGGTTCGAGACCCTCCTGGCCTGCCAAGAACAAGTAGGATTGACCGGAAGAATACGCATGATGGACAAAATTAAGTTGCTCGTGGCATTTTTGCTGGTTGTGGCGGGTATCGTGGGTTTTTACTACTTGGGTGACAGCGCGGCAGTGGTCAGGCTGCTTTCGGTTTTGGCTGGCGTGGCACTGGCGACCGCTGTGGTCTACACCAGTGCACCGGGCAGACGCTTCTTTGTATTTAGCAGGGATTCTGTGGCCGAGGCGAAGCGTGTGGTTTGGCCAACGCGCAAGGAAACCTTGCAGACGACCGGCATAGTGATTTTGTTTTCCATCACCATGGCCCTGTTCCTGTGGTTGGTGGATGCCAGCTTGATGGCAATAGTGAACAAACTGATGGGACGGGGTGATTGATGACTAAGCACTGGTATGTTGTCCATACGTATTCCCAGTTTGAGAAAAGCGTACAGCGCACATTGATAGAGCGCATTCAACGCGAGGGTATGCAGGATAAATTTGGCCAGATTTTGGTTCCGGTCGAAGAGGTCGTGGAACTGAAGTCAGGGCAAAAGAGTATTTCGGAACGCAAATTTTTCCCAGGTTACGTGCTGGTTGAGATGGAAATGACCGACGAGAGTTGGCATTTGGTCAAGAGCATTCCCAAGGTAACCGGTTTCCTGGGAGGGTCGGCGATGAAACCCACCCCGATCACCGAAAAAGAAGTGCAGAACATCATGCAGCAAATGCAGGCCGGGGTAGAGAAACCCAGGCCCAAGGTATTGTTCGAGGTGGGCGAGGCGGTCAGGGTTAAAGAGGGCCCGTTCACGGACTTCAACGGCACGGTTGAAGACGTCAATTATGACAAGAATAAAATACGCGTGGCGGTGACCATATTTGGCCGTTCGACACCCGTAGAGCTGGATTTCGGCCAGGTAGAAAAAGGCTGAAGAGCGAGAAGTGTGGATGGGGAGCACAGCCCGCAAATATTGCGGGTGCTGTTTCCCGTTTACCATTTCTCACGTTGGGGAGAGACGAAGAGTTTCGCTGGTACCCGTTTGAAAGGAGCGCATCATGGCAAAGAAAGTAATCGGCTATATCAAGCTGCAAGTGCCCGCGGGCAAAGCAAATCCAAGTCCGCCCATTGGCCCTGCATTGGGTCAGCGCGGCTTGAATATCATGGAATTCTGCAAGGCGTTTAACGCGCAAACACAGGGTGTTGAGCCTGGCCTGCCGATCCCGGTAGTGATTACCGCGTTCGCGGACAAGAGCTTCACCTTCATCATGAAGACTCCGCCCGCCAGCATTCTGATCAAGAAGGCTGCGGGCATCCAAAAGGGCAGCAAGACGCCGAACACCGACAAGGTGGGCAAGCTGACCCGCAAGCAAGCGGAAGAAATCGCAACAACCAAAATGCCTGACCTGACGGCTGCCGATATGGACGCCGCCGTGCGCACCATCGCGGGCAGCGCGCGCAGCATGGGTATTACCGTGGAGGGCGTATAACATGTCCAAACGATATAAAGCGATTGCCGCCAAGGTTGATCGCAACAAACTGTATCCCCTGAATGATGCGCTGAACCTGGTTAAAGAAACGGCCGTGGCGAAATTCGATGAGTCTATCGACGTTGCGGTTAATCTGGGTGTTGATGCACGCAAGTCGGACCAATTGGTGCGCGGGTCTGTAGTGTTGCCCAAGGGAACCGGCAAAACGGTGCGCGTGGCGGTATTCGCGCAAGGTGCGAAGGCCGATGAAGCCAAGGCGGCCGGTGCGGACATCGTCGGTTTCGACGATCTGGCCGAATCCATCAAGGGCGGCAACCTGAACTTTGACGTGCTGATCGCCAGCCCGGATGCAATGCGTCTGGTCGGCCAATTGGGCCAGATCCTTGGTCCGCGCGGTCTCATGCCGAATCCAAAGGTGGGTACGGTGTCGGCCGATGTGGCGGGCGCGGTGAAGAATGCCAAGGCCGGTCAGGTGCAGTACCGTACCGACAAGAACGGCATTGTGCAATGTACGATCGGCCGCGCCTCGTTCGCGCCGGAAGCGCTGCGCGAGAACCTGCTGGCATTGATTGATGCGCTGAACAAGGCCAAGCCGGCTGCATCCAAAGGGATCTATCTGAAAAAAGTATCCATCTCCAGCACCATGGGCGCCGGTATTCGCGTCGAGCAGGCTGGTCTGGTTGCGGGCTGATTTGTTGTAATTTGAATTTGTTGACGGGACATCAGTAGTCTTGTCAGCATTTGTTTTTGGACTGCTGGCATGTATGCAGCATCCAAGACCGGTGGAGCCGCAAGGCTTAATGTTCGGTGGATGATTGGCGGTGGGTATGAGGATTTTCTGTCCTCTGTCTTCTGTCTTCTGTTCTCTGATTCCCCCGTAGATGGTGTGGCTTGTCCGCAGGAGCGTTTTCCTGACGTAAGTCGCGGTTGTTAACCTTGGGGTGCGCAAGCGCTCCAGATTGAGATGGAGGAAAACTTGGGTCTTAATCTGCAAGAAAAACAGGCGGTGGTTGCTGAAGTCAGTGCACAGGTGGCGCAGGCGCAGACGATTGTTTTGTCAGAGTATCGTGGCATTGAAGTCAGTGACATCACCGTATTGCGTGCCAATGCGCGCAAGGCCGGTGTGTATTTTCATGTGTTGAAAAACACGCTGGCGCAGCGCGCGGTGCAAGGTACGCCCTTCGAGGGGCTGGCTGAAAAAATGGTTGGACCACTGGTGTACAGCATCAGTGCCGACGCAGTGGCTGCGGCAAAAGTGGTTTATGACTTTGCCAGGACAAATAGCAAGCTGGTGGTCAAGGCGGGTGCTTACAACGGCAAGATGCTGGATGCGACTGGCGTTAACGCGCTGGCCACGGTTCCGAGCAAAGAGGTGTTGGTGGCGCAGTTGTGTGGCTTGCTGCAATCGCCAATTTCCGGCCTGGCTCGCGTACTGAGTGCGGTGTCTGAACAAAAGGCAGCGGCTTAACTATTCATAATTAATTTTTAAAGTTAGGAAATACAAAATGGCATTCGATAAAGACGCATTTTTACAAAGCTTGGACGGCATGTCCGTTCTTGAACTCAATGAGCTGGTCAAGGCGATTGAAGAGAAGTTCGGCGTTTCAGCCGCTTCGATGGCGGCTCCTGCTGCGGGCGGCGCTGCTGCAGGCGCTGTTGCTGAAGCAGAGCAGACTGAATTTTCCGTCGTTCTGAAATCGGCAGGCGCGGCTAAAGTTAACGTGATCAAGGTGGTTCGTGCCATTACTGGCCTGGGTTTGAAAGAAGCCAAGGACATGGTGGACGGCGCACCGAAGGCGGTTAGAGAAGGCGTATCCAAGGCTGACGCTGACGCAGCCCTGAAACAGTTGATTGAGGCTGGCGCTGAGGCTGAAATCAAGTAAGGTTTTACGCGATGAAAGGCTGGCGGTCTTCCGTCAGCCTTTTGCCGCTTTAAGAGGCCAGTGGTCAGGAAGCGCGGAATTGCTTTCTGCCCACTGTCTTTTGGTTTCGGCATAGCCGGAAGTTGCGTCGGCGCCGAAGCAATGTAAGCAGGTATTTCGCCGAAAGGCGGCGCCTTGAAATTTTTGTTTTCCTTGGATCGTGGAGATTATATGAGCTACTCTTTTACCGAAAAAAAACGTATCCGTAAAAGTTTTGCCAAGCGGGTCGGTGCGTTGCCGGTTCCCTTTTTGCTGTCCACTCAACTGGAATCCTTTGCCGCTTTCCTGCAGGCTTATACGCCGCCGGAGCAGCGCAAGAACGAGGGCTTGCAAGCAGCCTTCAACGGTATCTTTCCGATCGAAAGTCATTCCAAGAATGCGCGTCTCGATTTTGTCAGCTATCAGCTCGGCATGCCGCCATTCGATGTGAAAGAGTGCCAGCAGCGTGGCTTGACCTACGCGTCGCCGCTGCGCGCCCGCGTGCGCCTGTCCATCATGGATCGGGAGGCTTCCAAGCCGACAGTCAAAGAGGTGAAGGAGCAGGAGGTCTACATGGGCGAGATTCCCTTGATGACCCATACCGGCTCATTTGTGATCAACGGCACCGAGCGCGTCATTGTTTCGCAGCTGCACCGTTCCCCGGGCGTGTTTTTTGAGCATGATCGCGGCAAGACGCATTCTTCCGGCAAGCTGTTGTTTTCCGCGCGCATCATTCCCTATCGCGGCTCCTGGCTGGATTTCGAGTTTGATGCGAAGGACTATGTGTATTTTCGCATTGACCGTCGCCGCAAGATGCCGGCCACGATCCTGCTGCGCGCGCTGGGTTACAGCAATGAAGACATGCTCAGGATGTTCTTCGAGTTTGACACCTTCCATATGGGCAAGAAGGGGATTCAGTTCGAAGTGGTGCCAGAGCGCCTGCGCGGTGATGTTGCACGTTTTGACATCGTCGGCAAGGCGGGCAAGATTATCGTCGCCAAGGACAAGCGCATCACGGTGCGTCATGTCCGCGAGATGCAGGAAGCCGGCATTACCAAGCTGGCGGTCGGCGAAGATTTTTTGATAGGCCGCGTGATTGCGACCAATGTGGTGGACAAAGACAGCGGTGAGATTGTTGCCAATGCCAACGATGAGATCACTGAAGAATTGCTGGAAAAGCTGCAAGCCTCCGGTGTTCCCTCGATACAGGCGCTGTATATCAACGATCTGGATCACGGCGGTTTCATTTCGCAAACCTTGCGCGCCGATGAAACGACCGATCAATGGACCGGCCGTGTGGCGATCTATCGCATGATGCGCCCCGGTGAGCCGCCGACAGAAGATGCGGTCGAGGGGTTATTTCAGGGGTTATTCTTCAACGAAGATCGCTATGATCTGTCGGCCGTTGGCCGTATGAAATTTAACCGCCGCGTCGGCCGTGAAGAGCTGACAGGCGCATCGATTCTGTCCAATGAGGATATCGTCGAGGTCGTGAAAATACTGGTTGAGTTGCGTAACGGCCGCGGTGAGATTGACGACATTGATCATCTCGGTAACCGTCGCGTGCGCGCCGTCGGTGAGCTGGCGGAGAACCAGTTTCGCGCCGGCCTGGCGCGCGTCGAACGCGCCGTCAAGGAGCGTTTGGGACAGGCAGAAACTGACAATCTGATGCCGCATGATCTGATTAACGCCAAGCCGATCTCGGCGGCAGTGAAGGAGTTTTTTGGCTCCAGCCAGCTGTCGCAATTTATGGATCAGACCAATCCATTGTCCGAAGTCACCCACAAGCGCCGCATTTCCGCGCTGGGACCTGGCGGCCTGACGCGTGAGCGTGCCGGCTTCGAAGTGCGTGACGTGCATCCGACCCATTATGGTCGCGTGTGTCCGATCGAGACGCCGGAAGGCCCGAATATCGGCCTGATCAACTCGTTGGCGTTGTACGCGCGCACCAACGAATATGGATTTATCGAAACGCCCTACCGCAAGGTGAGCAAGAGCAAAGTGTCAGATGAAATTGACTATTTGTCCGCGATTGAGGAAGGCAAATTCACGATCGCTCAGGCGAATGCCGAACTGGACAAGAGGGGGCACTTCACCAATGACATTGTGTCAGCGCGCCAGCATAACGAATTCGTTCTGGCCGAGCCGGCCGATCTGGAATATATGGACGTGTCGCCCTCCCAGGTGGTATCGGTCGCGGCTTCACTGATTCCGTTCCTGGAGCATGACGATGCAAACCGTGCGTTGATGGGCGCCAACATGCAACGCCAGGCCGTACCCTGTTTGCGTGCGGAAAAGTCGCTGGTGGGTACCGGTATCGAACGTACGGTGGCGGTTGACTCCGGCACGACTGTTCAAGCCTGGCGCGGCGGGCGCATTGATTATATTGATGCCGGCCGTATCGTGGTGCGTGCCAACGACGATGAAACGACCGCAGGCGAAGTCGGTGTGGATATTTATAACCTGATCAAATACACCCGCTCCAACCAGAACACCAACATCAACCAGCGTCCGCTGGTCAAGGTGGGTGACGTGATTGCGCGCGGCGATGTGATCGCCGACGGCGCGTCGACCGACATGGGCGAACTGGCGCTTGGCCAGAACATGCTGGTCGCGTTTATGCCGTGGAACGGCTACAACTATGAAGATTCGATTCTGATTTCAGAGCGTGTCCTGATGCAAGATCGCTTTACTTCCATTCATATTGAAGAGCTGACCGTTGCGGCACGCGATACCAAGCTCGGTGCGGAAGAAATTACCCGCGATATCCCGAATCTGTCCGATGTGCAACTGGCGCGTCTGGATGAATGTGGCATCGTGCATATTGGTGCGGAAGTCTCGGTGGGCGATGTGCTGGTTGGCAAGGTGACACCGAAGGGTGAAACCCAACTGACTCCGGAAGAAAAGCTGCTGCGTGCAATTTTTGGTGAAAAGGCATCGGACGTGAAAGACACCAGTTTGCGTGTGCCGGCCGGCAGCACGGGAACGGTGATCGATGTGCAGGTGTTTACGCGCGAGGGTTTGCAACGCGACAAACGCGCTCAGCAAATCATTGACGACGAATTGAATCGGTACAAGAAAGATCTGGCCGACCAGATGCGTATTGTGGAGGCGGACTTGTTCGCCCGTCTGGAAAAGTTGTTAATCAACAAGGTTGCCAACGGCGGACCGAAGAAACTGGCAAAGGGCAGCAAGATCAGCAAAGATTATTTGCAAAGCATTGAGCATCACCAGTGGTTCGACATTCGCGTGGCTGACGAGGGCGCGGCTGCCCAGATGGAACAGGTCAAGGAAGGACTGGCGCAAAACCGTGCTGGATTTGATGCCGCTTTCGAGTTGAAGAAAAAGAAGTTGACGCAGGGCGACGAGCTGCAGGCCGGTGTACAGAAGATGGTCAAGGTGTGCGTCGCGGTAAAACGCCGTTTGCAGCCTGGTGACAAGATGGCAGGTCGTCACGGTAACAAGGGTGTGGTGTCACGCATTGTGCCGGTGGAAGATATGCCGTACATGGCGGATGGCACGCCGGTTGACGTGGTGCTCAACCCGCTGGGCGTGCCGTCGCGCATGAACATCGGTCAGATCCTCGAGACGCATCTCGGCTGGGCGGCGAAGGGTTTGGGCAAGAAGATCGACGAGATGCTGCAGGCCAATGCCAAGATCACCGAAATGCGCAAGTTTCTCAACAAGATATACAACCATCACAACGGTCAGGCCGTCGACCTGGATTCATTAAGTGACGATGAAATCATCGAGTTGTGCCGCAATCTGACGAAGGGTGTGCCATTCGCAACCCCGGTGTTTGATGGCGCCAACGAAGAGGAAATCAAGTACATGCTGGAGTTGGCCGAACTGCCGCTGTCTGGCCAGACGACGCTGTATGACGGACGCACCGGAGAAGCTTTCGATCGTCCGGTGACGGTGGGCTACAAGCATGTGCTGAAGCTGCACCACCTGGTGGATGACAAGATGCATGCGCGTTCCACTGGCCCGTACAGCCTGGTGACACAGCAGCCGCTGGGCGGCAAGGCGCAATTCGGCGGCCAGCGCTTCGGCGAAATGGAAGTGTGGGCACTGGAAGCCTATGGCGCGTCCTACACCCTGCAGGAAATGCTGACCGTTAAATCGGATGACGTGGCGGGGCGCACCAAGGTTTATGAAAACATTGTCAAAGGCGATCACAAGATTGATGCCGGCATGCCGGAATCCTTTAATGTGGTTATCAAGGAAATTCGTTCCTTGGGTATTGATATCGATTTTGTGCGCCACTGAATATAGGAAGTCGTCAGTAGGAAGCGGGGGCCGGTTCTCCCACTCTCTATTTTCCACTTGCCACTCACCAGATTTTAGGAGTCTTACATGAAATCATTGCTGGATTTGTTCAAACAGGTTACACAAAAGGAAGAGTTCGACGCGATCAAGATCGGGTTGGCCTCACCGGAAAAGATCCGTTCCTGGTCTTATGGCGAAGTCAAAAAGCCGGAAACGATCAACTACCGCACCTTCAAGCCGGAGCGTGATGGTCTGTTCTGCGCCAAGATCTTTGGCCCGGTAAAGGATTACGAGTGTTTGTGCGGCAAGTACAAGCGCCTCAAGCATCGAGGTGTGATTTGCGAAAAGTGCGGCGTGGAAGTGACTCTGTCCAAGGTGCGTCGCGAACGCATGGGACATATCGAACTGGCCAGCCCGGTGGCGCACATCTGGTTTCTGAAATCGCTGCCTTCACGTCTCGGCATGGTGCTGGACATGACGTTGCGCGACATCGAGCGCGTGCTCTATTTCGAAGGTTATGTGGTGACCGATCCCGGCATGACGCCGTTGAACCGTGGTCAATTGCTGTCGGAAGACGATTACCTCGCAAAAACCGAGGAATACGGCGACGAATTTACCGCGATGATGGGTGCGGAAGGCGTGCGCGCGTTGCTGGCCAATCTGGACGTGGCGGGCGAGATCGAGATCATTCGCGCCGAATTGGCGGCGACGGGTTCCGAAACCAAGATCAAGAAGTATTCCAAGCGTCTGAAAGTGCTGGAAGCGTTCAACGCTTCCGGTATCAAGCCGCAATGGATGGTGATGGAAGTGCTGCCGGTGTTGCCTCCGGAGTTGCGCCCGCTGGTGCCTCTGGACGGCGGCCGTTTTGCCACCTCCGATCTGAATGATCTGTACCGCCGGGTGATCAATCGCAATAATCGTCTGCGTCGCCTGCTTGAGTTGAAAGCACCGGAAATTATCGTGCGCAATGAGAAGCGCATGCTGCAGGAATCGGTGGATTCGCTGCTGGATAATGGCCGTCGCGGCAAGGCAATGACCGGCGCGAACAAGCGTCAGCTGAAGTCGCTGGCCGACATGATCAAGGGTAAGGGCGGGCGTTTCCGCCAGAACCTGCTGGGCAAGCGCGTCGATTACTCCGGCCGTTCGGTGATTGTCGTGGGACCGCAACTGAAGCTGCACCAGTGCGGCCTCCCCAAGAAAATGGCGCTGGAATTATTCAAGCCGTTTATCTTCAGCCGTCTCGAAGCGATGGGCCTGGCGACCACCATCAAGGCCAGCAAGCGCATGGTCGAGGCGGAAGAGCCAATCGTGTGGGATATTCTCGAGGAGGTGATCCGCGAGCATCCGGTGCTGTTGAATCGTGCGCCGACACTGCACCGTTTGGGCATCCAGGCGTTTGAGCCGATCCTGATCGAAGGCAAGGCGATCCAGTTGCATCCGCTCGTCTGTTCCGCGTTCAACGCCGACTTTGACGGCGACCAGATGGCCGTTCACGTGCCGCTGTCGCTGGAAGCGCAGATGGAAGCGCGTACCCTGATGCTGGCGTCCAATAACGTGCTGTCACCCGCAAACGGTGAGCCGATTATTGTTCCGTCGCAGGATATCGTGCTGGGTCTGTACTACATGACGCGCGAGAAAATCGGCGCCTTGGGCGAGGGCTCGTTGTTTGCCAATATCGCCGAGGTGTCGCGTGCTTACGAGTCGCGCGAAGTCGAGTTGCAGGCCAAGGTGGTCGTGCGTCTCAAGGATGTGCATGTGGACGAAGCCGGGCAGCCGATAGAGAAGCTGACCCGTTACGAAACGACCGTTGGTCGCGCGTTGCTGTCCGAGGTGTTGCCAGCCGGCCTGCCGTTTGCGCTGATCAACAAGGCGCTGAAAAAGAAGGAAATTTCACGCCTCATCAATGCCAGCTTCCGTCAGTGCGGCTTGCGTGACACGGTCATCATGGCCGACAAGCTGATGTATACCGGGTTCAGCTATGCAACCCGCGCCGGCATTTCGATTTGTCTGGATGACATGCTGATGCCGCCGCAGAAGAATGAACTGATCGGTGCGGCCGAAAAAGAAGTGCACGAGATTCACACTCAGTACACCTCTGGCCTGGTAACCGATGGTGAGCGCTATAACAAGGTGGTGGATATCTGGGGACGTACCGGCGACGTGGTGGCCAAGGCCATGATGGAGCAGCTCGGCAGCGAACCCGTGATTGATCGCGCCACGGGCACGCCGCGCATGGAAAAAGGCAAGCCGGTGATGCAGGAGTCGTTCAATTCCATCTACATGATGGCCGATTCCGGTGCGCGTGGCTCTGCCGCACAGATTCGACAGTTGGCCGGAATGCGCGGCCTGATGGCCAAGCCCGACGGTTCGATTATCGAGACGCCCATCACCGCGAACTTTCGCGAGGGATTGAACATGTTGCAGTACTTCATTTCCACGCACGGTGCGCGTAAGGGCTTGGCCGATACCGCGTTGAAGACGGCAAACTCCGGTTACCTGACGCGTCGTCTGGTGGACGTCACACAAGACCTGGTCGTGATTGAAGCCGACTGCGGCACCGAGAATGGCACTGCGATGAAGGCGATCGTCGAGGGCGGCGAAGTGATCGAGCCGTTGCGTGAGCGTATCCTGGGCCGTGTGGTCAGTGCCGATGTGATTAACCCGGATACCTCCGAAACACTTTTCGAAGCAGGTGTCCTGCTCGATGAAGCCGCTGTGGAGCGCATCGAAACGCTGGGTGTCGATGAAGTGCGAGTGCGTACACCGTTGAATTGCGAAACCCGTTTTGGCTTGTGCGCCAAGTGTTATGGCCGGGATTTGGGGCGTGGCGGCCAGATCAATGTCGGTGAGGCGGTGGGGGTGATTGCCGCCCAATCCATCGGTGAGCCGGGTACACAGCTGACCATGCGTACCTTCCACATCGGCGGTGCGGCATCGCGTACCGTGGTGGCAAGCCAGGTCGAAAGCAAGTCCAACGGTACTCTGAAGTACAGCCCGAACATGCGCGTGGTGACGACCCTGCGTGGCGAAGTGATTGTGGTGGCACGCAGTGCCGAGCTGACCGTCGTTGACGATCACGGTCGTGAACGTGAGCGTCACAAGGTGCCGTATGGTGCAATGCTGGCAGCCAAGCAAAGTGATACGGTGCGTGCCGGTGCGCTACTGGCGACCTGGGATCCGCATACCCGCCCGATCATTACCGAGTATGCAGGCCAAGTGCAGTTCCAGAATGTTGAGGAAGGTGTGACGGTTGCCAGGCAGATCGATGAGGTGACCGGATTGTCCACACTGGTGGTAATCGATCCGAAGCGTTCTACGGTACAAAGTAAGGGCGTGCGCCCGATGGTGCGTTTGATCGACGAAACGGGCAAGGAAGTCACGCTGGCGGGAACTGCAACCCCAGTCAGCATCACGTTTCAGACGGGCTGTATTATTACCGTCGAAGATGGTCAGCACGTCGGTGTTGGTGATGTGCTGGCGCGTATTCCACAGGAATCCTCGAAAACCCGCGATATTACCGGCGGTCTGCCGCGTGTGGCCGAATTGTTTGAGGCGCGCGTCCCCAAGGATGCGGGCATGCTGGCCGAGGTCACTGGCACAGTCTCTTTTGGTAAAGACACCAAAGGCAAGCAGCGTCTGGTCATTACGACCGTGGAAGGTGAGGTTCACGAGTTCCTGATTTCCAAGGAAAAGCATGTGCTGGCGCATGACGGTCAGGTGGTCAATCAGGGTGAAATGATCGTGGACGGCCCGGCTGATCCGCATGACATTTTGCGTCTGCTGGGCGTGGCGGCTTTAGCGCGTTACATCACGGATGAAGTGCAGGAGGTTTATCGTCTGCAAGGCGTGAAAATCAGCGACAAGCATATCGAGGTGATTGTGCGCCAGATGTTGCGCCGCGTGCAGGTCTCCGACCCGGGTGATTCACGTTTCATTATCGGCGAGCAAGTGGAGCGCGCCGACCTGCTGGGAGAGAACGAACGCCTGGCCGCTGAGGACAAGAAGCCGGCAACTTTTGATTACATGTTGCTGGGTATCACCAAGGCCTCGTTGTCCACCGATTCGTTTATTTCTGCGGCATCCTTCCAGGAAACGACGCGCGTGTTGACCGAAGCCGCTATCATGGGCAAGCGGGACGACCTGCGCGGCCTGAAGGAAAACGTCATCGTGGGTCGCTTGATTCCAGCCGGCACCGGAATGGCCTACCACAATACGCGCCGCAATCAGCGTTTGGGTATTGATGCGGCGGAAGAGCGTGAGTTGCAGGTTGGCGACGAGGTTGCATCGGGTGAATTGCTTGACACTCCCAGTGTTTCTCAATAGAATTCGCAACCTTTTTTCCGTCGCAGCGGGTGCTTAATTAAGTCACGCTGCGGCGGTAAGTTTTTTATAAAATTGATTATTAACGGAATTTCAGAATTTATTAAGGTGCTTAAATAATGCCAACCATTAACCAGTTGATCCGCAAGCCACGCGTAGCCATCGTTGAGAAGAGCAAGGTGCCTGCGCTCGCGGGATCTCCGCAAAAACGTGGGGTGTGTACCCGTGTGTACACCACGACTCCGAAGAAGCCAAACTCCGCGTTGCGCAAAGTGGCCAAGGTGCGTTTGACCAACGGTTTTGAGGTGATCAGTTATATCGGTGGTGAAGGCCATAATTTGCAGGAACACTCGGTGGTGTTGTTGCGCGGAGGTCGTGTGAAGGATTTGCCGGGTGTGCGTTACCACATGGTGCGCGGTAGTCTGGATACTGCTGGCGTGAAGGATCGCAAGCAGTCTCGTTCGAAGTATGGTACGAAACGCGCCAAGAAGGCTTAATGTTTCAGTCATTGTAATTTCAAGAAAATAATCAGAGGTAGCTATGCCAAGACGCAGAGAAGTCCCCAAACGCGAAATCCTGCCGGATCCAAAATTCGGCAACCAGGATTTGTCCAAGTTCGTAAACGTATTGATGACATCCGGCAAGAAGTCGGTTGCCGAGCGCATCCTTTATGGCGCGCTGGAGCAGGTCACCAAAAAGACCAGCAAGGACGCGATTGAAGTGTTCAATCTGGCGCTGACCAATGTCAAGCCGCAGGTTGAAGTGAAGAGTCGTCGCGTTGGCGGTGCGAACTATCAAGTACCGGTCGAAGTGCGCCCCTCACGCCGCGTCGCGCTGGGCATGCGCTGGCTGAAGGATTTTGCGCGCAAGCGCGGCGAAAAATCCATGGGCATGCGCTTGGCCGGTGAGCTGATCGATGCATCCGAAGGCCGCGGCGGCGCAGTAAAAAAACGCGAAGAAGTGCACCGTATGGCAGAAGCGAACAAGGCGTTCTCGCATTTCCGTTTCTGATCAGATTGCCGTAGTTTTAACCAGAATATAGTTAGGTATCCACAGTGGCACGTAAAACTCCCATCGAGCATTATCGCAACATTGGCATCAGCGCGCATATTGACGCAGGCAAAACCACGACGACAGAGCGTGTCCTGTTCTATACCGGTGTAAATCACAAGATCGGCGAAGTGCATGACGGTGCGGCCACCATGGACTGGATGGAGCAGGAGCAGGAGCGGGGCATTACGATTACCTCTGCGGCGACCACTTGTTTCTGGAAGGGGATGGACAATAACTACCCGGAGCATCGTATCAACATCATTGATACCCCGGGGCACGTGGACTTTACCATTGAGGTGGAACGCTCCATGCGTGTGCTGGATGGCGCGTGTATGGTGTATTGCGCCGTGGGCGGCGTGCAGCCTCAGTCTGAAACAGTATGGCGGCAGGCCAATAAGTACAGAGTGCCACGCCTGGCGTTTGTGAACAAAATGGATCGCTCTGGAGCCAACTTCTTCAAGGTGGTTGACCAGATGAAGACGCGTCTGCGCGCCAATGTGGTGCCGATTCAGATTCCTATCGGCGCTGAAGAGAAGTTCGAGGGTGTGGTCGATCTGGTGCGCATGAAGTCAATCTATTGGGATGATTCGACCCAGGGGATGAAATACGATTTGCGCGACATTCCTGCAGATCTTCAGGCGACTGCCGCAGAGTGGCGCGAGAAAATGCTGGAAAGCGCGGCGGAAGCATCAGAAGAGATGATGAATAAATATCTCGAGGAAGGTGATCTGTCGGAAGCAGATATTAAAGCGTGTTTGCGCATACGTACTATTGCCAGCGAAATTGTGCCGATGTTGTGTGGTTCTGCCTTCAAGAATAAGGGTGTGCAGGCCATGCTGGATGCGGTGGTGGATTACCTGCCCGCGCCTACCGATATTCCGCCGGTAAAGGGCACGCTGGAAAACGAAGAGGCGGGTGAGCGTAAGGCAAAAGACGATGAACCGTTTTCCGCGCTGGCGTTCAAGATCATGACTGACCCGTTCGTGGGACAGTTGATTTTCTTCCGTGTTTATTCGGGGATGCTCAAGTCTGGCGACACCATCTATAACCCGATCAAGGGGAAAAAAGAGCGTATTGGCCGTATTCTGCTGATGCATGCAAACGAACGCGAGGAAATCAAGGAAGTGTTTGCGGGCGATATCGCTGCGGCGGTGGGCTTGAAGGATGCGACAACAGGTGAAACACTGTGCGATCCAGCGAATGTGATTACGCTGGAGCGTATGGTTTTCCCGGAGCCTGTGATTCACGTTGCGGTCGAACCCAAGACCAAAGCTGACCAGGAGAAAATGGGCATGGCGCTGAACCGCCTGGCCCAGGAAGATCCTTCTTTCCGCGTGCGCACGGATGAGGAGTCTGGGCAGACTATCATTTCGGGTATGGGTGAACTGCACCTGGAAATTCTGGTTGATCGCATGAGGCGTGAGTTTGGCGTGGAGGCTAATGTGGGCGCTCCGCAAGTGGCTTACCGTGAAGCGATTAGGAAGCCAGTCGAGGTTGAAGGGAAGTTTGTCAAGCAATCCGGTGGTCGCGGTCAATACGGTCACGTGTGGTTGAAGATTGAACCTAACGAAACCGGCAAGGGCTTTGAGTTTGTGGATGCGATCAAGGGCGGTACTGTTCCGCGTGAATTTATTCCAGCGGTCAGGAAGGGACTTGAGGATACGTTGCCAAATGGCGTACTGGCAGGCTACCCGGTCGTAGACGTGAAGGTCACGCTGTTTGATGGTTCCTATCACGATGTGGATTCCAACGAAAACGCCTTCAAGATGGCTGCTTCAATGGGTTTCAAGGATGGTATGCGCAAGGCTAGCCCGGTGCTGCTTGAGCCGATGATGTCAGTCGAAGTGGAGACGCCGGAAGACTATACCGGCACGGTGATGGGCGACCTGTCTTCGCGGCGCGGCATGGTGCAGGGCATGGATGACATGACGGGTGGCGGCAAGATCGTTAAGGCTGAAGTTCCGCTGTCGGAAATGTTCGGTTATTCCACGGCGTTGCGCTCCGCAACACAAGGTCGTGCGACTTATACGATGGAATTCAAGCACTATACCGAAGCGCCCAGGAACGTTGCCGAAGCGATCATGAGCAAGAAATAATTTTTAGTTCCAAAGATAACTATTAGATAGAGGCGATTATCATGGCAAAGAGCAAATTTGAACGTACGAAGCCACACGTAAACGTTGGCACGAT
>CAYHEM010000021.1:0-31354 GCA_964355765.1 uncultured Gallionella sp. | reverse complement strand
ACTATTGGACGCTGTTTCCACCCCTAATCTGGAAAGTTTTGCACGCTGTTTGACAGCAAGGGCAACTGCTGGGACAACGCCACGAGCGAAAGCTGGTTTGGTGGCTTCAAAAACGAGCGGGTGTATGGTGAACGCTTCGAGACACGGGACGAGGTGATAGCCATGACATTTGAATACATCGAGGTGTTTTACAATCGGAGACGCCTGCACTCGACACTGGGCTATAAATCACCGATGCAGTTCTTGAGTGACTGGCTCAGTGCTCAGCAACAGGAAAAACTGGTAGCATGAAACCCACCCTTGGAAGACGAAAAACCGGGGGAAGGTCAGTCTATTCGAAGTGGATTGATGGTGCTGATAAGAGCCAAGAACGCGGGAAAATTGACGCGATGTTTGCAGCTGACAGCCGCAGCAACGCCACAAATACTACCAAACATATTTTAACTACTTGATTTAATTGGTCGGGGCGAGAGGATTTGAACCTCCGACCACATGCACCCCATGCATGTACGCTACCAGGCTGCGCTACGCCCCGAGGGCGCGGATTATAGCAGAGCCGCATGCGCCATGAAGCGTTTTTAAGCGTTTAACAGCGCGATAATCTCATGGATTTCATGACGCAACGCCGCCAAATTCGGCCTTGCCTTGGGTGCGGGAACGGCCTCGGTTTGGCCGGGATGCCCGAGACGATTGCGTGCGCCGCTGATGGTGAAGCCCTGCTCGTACAGCAACTCGCGAATACGCCGGATCAGCAGCACTTCATGGTGCTGATAATAGCGGCGATTGCCGCTACGCTTGATCGGTTTGAGCTGAGTAAATTCCTGCTCCCAGTAACGCAGCACATGCGCCTTGACCCCACACAGCTCGCTGACTTCACCAATGGTGAAATAGCGCTTGGCGGGTATCGGTGGAAGCTCTGAATTAGGTTTGTGGTTTTCCATGATATGACTTTTCCACCACGGTTCTCAATTTCTGGCTGGGGTGGAAGGTCACCACGCGTCGCGCGGTAATGGGGATTTCTTCGCCGGTCTTGGGATTGCGACCGGGGCGCTGCGGTTTGTCACGTAATTGAAAATTGCCGAAGCCGGACAATTTGACGATTTCACCCTGCTCCAGTTGCGCGCGGATTTCTTCGAAAAACGTCTCCACCATATCCTTGGCCTCGCGTTTGTTGAGACCCACTTTTTCAAACAGCAAATCGGCCAGCTCGGCCTTGGTCAACGTCGTTGTCATCCCTCTCCCCTTACGTACGTAACTGCGCGCCAAGCTCTTGAATGGCCCTCACCAGCAGCGCAACGCTTTGTTCGATTTCCGAATCTGTCAGCGTCTTTTGAGTATCTTGCAATAACACACGGAATGCAAGGCTTTTTTTGCCTTGCTCCACCCCTTTGCCGCGATAAACATCAAACAGCGCGACTTCTGTCACATCCGGAGCACTGGCTTGCTGCATGGCATCCAACAAGCTTTGTGTGCTAACCCCTTCGTCCACCAACACCGCCAGATCGCGCCGCACCGGCAAAAATTTGGCAATCTCGCTCATGCGCGGCACCTGCGTCCGGGTGACCGCATCAAGTTCCACCTCGAACCAGCCGACCGCTTGCGGCATGTCATATTGCTGCTGCCATTGCGGATGCAACTCGCCAATCCAACCGACCGCCTGCCCATCGCAGAATATCTGCGCGCAACGCCCGGGGTGCAGAGCCGGATGCGTCGCTGCAACAAAACGCAACGATTGCGGTGCAAATAAAACTTCGACATCGCTCTTCATATCGAAAAAATCGACCGGTCTGGCAACTGCGTCCCACTGTTCCGGTTGCGCTGCACCATAAGCCAAACAGGATAGCCGCTGGCTCTGCACATACTTGTCATTCAGCCTGGCAAAGCACGCGCCTATTTCGAACAGCCTTACACGCGCCTGTTTGCGGTTCAGGTTGAAATGCAACGCGCCCACCAGACCGCCGATCAGGCTGCTGCGCATCACAGCCAAATTACTGGCGATCGGATTCTGCAACGCGACGGGGTGGTCGTTGCCGCAGAGCTCGCGCTCGACCTGCTCATCCACAAACGCGTAACTGACAATTTCCTGATAGTCGCGCGCCACCAGAGTTTGCTGCACCCGCGCCAGCGGACGCTGCAGTTCACTGAAGGGCAGCATGGTCAGCGCCGCTTGTGGCGCGAGCGCGGGGATATTGTCATAGCCATACAGGCGCGCCAACTCCTCGATCAGATCCGCCTCGATGGAAAGGTCAAAACGGAAGCTCGGCGGTGTCACGCTGAAGTCATCATACAAATGCCTCGCAGAGGCGGCGATCGCCCCCTCTCCCGCAGGCGGGAGAGGGTTGGGGTGAGGGGCTTCTTTGTTCGCGCCAAACTCAAATTGCAGGCGTTGCAGCAACGCGGCAATAGACGCATTATCCAGCTCGATGCCGAGCACTCGCGTCACACGCGAGCGGCGCAATGCAATGGCGGGGCGCGCCGGCAAGCGGCCGCGCACTTCGCTGATCTTGCCAGGCTTGCCACCGCATATTTCCAGCAGCAATTGTGTCGCGCGCTCCAGCGCCTGACGCGTCGCGGCAAAATCGACGCCGCGCTCGAAACGGAACGAGGAATCGGTCGCCAGACTGAAACGGCGCGCCTTACCGGCAATGTCATCCGGGTTGAAGAAGGCGCTCTCCAGAAACACATCCTGCGTGGCCGTTTCCACGCCGCTGCCCTGCCCGCCCATGATGCCGGCCAGCGCCAGCGCGCGTGCGTCATCGGCGATCACCAGCACCTCTTCGTCCAGCGTCACTACCTGCTCGTTGAGCAGGGTCAGTGTCTCGCCGTTGCGCGCACGGCGCACCGTAATGCCGCCGGACAGTTGCGCCGCATCGAAGGCATGCAGCGGCTGTCCCATTTCCAGCATGACGTAATTGGTAATGTCCACCACGGCACTGATGCCGCGCAAACCGCCGCGCTCCAGACGGCGCAGCATCCACGCTGGCGTAGCGACTGCTGCATTCACGCCGCGCACCAGCCTGCCGCAATACAGCGGGCAGGCCTGCGCATCCGCCACCTGCACCGGCAACTGTTCGGTCGATGCCACGGGTTGCGCCTGTATCTCCAGCGGCTTGAGCACACTGCCGGTCAGCGCGGCCACTTCGCGCGCAATGCCGACCATGCCGGAACAGTCGCTGCGGTTGGGCGTGAGCTTCAGTGCAAATTGTTTGTCGTCGAGATCGAGATATACACGCAGTGCCGTGCCCACCGGCGCATCATCCGGCAACAGCCAAAGGCCCTCGCTTTCTTCGGCCAGACCCAGTTCCTTTTCGGAGCACAACATGCCGAATGATTCGATGTTGCGCACCTTGGCCTGCTTGATAATGAAATCGCCCGGCAGCGCCGCGCCGATGCGCGCGCACGGCACTTTCACCCCCACGGCAACGTTGCTCGCGCCGCACACAATGGTCAACGGTTGCGCCTCACCGACATTCACCTGACACACGTTCAGGCGATCCGCATCGGGATGTTTGACGACTTCCAGCACTTCGGCCACCACCACATTGTTGAACGCGGGCGCGACGGATTCCAGCGCCTCGACTTCCAGCCCGGCCATGGTCAACACATGCGCCAACTCATCGCTGGACAGCGCCGGATTGGCCCAGGTTCTTAACCAATTTTCGGAAAATTTCATCGCGATATTCTCAGTTGAATTGCTTGAGAAAGCGCAGATCGCTCTCGTAGAACAGACGCAGATCATTCACGCCATAGCGCAGCATCGCCAGACGTTCCACGCCCAGTCCAAACGCGAAGCCGAGATATTTTTCACTGTCGATGTTGACATGTTTAAGCACGTTGGGATGCACCATGCCGCAGCCACCAATCTCCAGCCAACCGTCGTTCCAGCTCATGTCCATTTCAGCTGACGGCTCGGTAAACGGAAAGAACGAAGGCCGAAAACGCACCCGCAAATCTTCCCGCTCGAAAAAACGTTGCAAGAAATCCTGCACCACACCCTTGAGATTGGCAAAGCTGACCTCTTCGTCGACCCACAGGCCTTCGACCTGATGAAACATGGGCGAATGCGTGGCGTCGGAATCAAAACGATAAACACGCCCCGGAGAGATGATTTTCAGCGGCGGCGGATGCGCCTCCATATAACGCACCTGCACCGGCGAGGTGTGGGTGCGCAGCACATGCTGCGGGTCGATGTAAAAAGTATCGTGCATGGCACGCGCCGGATGATTTTCCGGGATGTTCAGCGCGGTGAAATTGTAGAAATCGCTTTCGATCTCCGGGCCGGATGCGGTGGAAAAGCCGAGCGAGTGAAACAGCTGCTCGATGCGCTGCAAGGTGCGCGTCACCGGATGCAGGCCGCCGCTACCTGGACCACGCCCGGGCAGGGTCACGTCCAGTGCTTCCGCCGCCAGTTTTTGCGTCAGCCTGACCTGCTGCAATGCTTCGCGCCGCTGTTGCAAGGCGGCTTCAATACTCTGTTTGACTTGATTGATGCGTACGCCTGCGGCAGGACGTTCTTCTGCCGACAGTCTGCCCAAACCCTTGAGCAAGGCAGTGAGGCTGCCTTCTTTACCCAGATATCTTGCTTTGACCTGCTCCAGCTCAACTTCGTCACTGATCGCGGCGAACTGTTGCAGTGCCTGCTCGAGAATTTGTTGGAGTTCTTGCATTCTTTTAAATCCCCTCCCCTAAAACAAGGGGAGGCTGGGAGGGGTTTGCAAACTAAAAAGGAGGCTAGGCGCCTCCTTTATTTTCCAGGCTTGTTATTAAACGCCGAGGCTGGCTTTAGCCTGCACCACGAATTGTGCAAACGCCGCCTTGTCGAACACGGCGATATCGGACAATACCTTGCGGTCAATCTGAATATCAGCCTTCTTCAAGCCATTCATGAATACGCTGTAGCTCAATCCCTGCTCGCGCGCCGCCGCATTGATACGGGCGATCCACAGGGTACGGAACTGACGCTTTTTTTGACGGCGATCGCGATAAGAATATTGACCCGCCTTCATTACCGCCTGTTTGGCGATACGGTAGACGTTCTTGCGGCGACCGCGATAACCCTTGGCGAGATCAAGAATCTTCTTGTGACTGGCGCGTGCTGTTACTCCACGTTTTACTCTAGGCATGATCCGCTCCTTATGCGTAAGGCATCATGGCGCGAACCGATGCTGTATTGGTTGCGTGAACTTCGGTCGTGCCGCGCAATTGACGTTTATTTTTGGTGGTTTTCTTGGTCAGGATATGACGTTTGAATGCTTGCGAGCGCTTGACGCTCCCGCCGGCGCGAACCGTAAAACGCTTGGCCGCTCCGCTCTTGGTTTTCATCTTGGGCATGACTGCTCCTTAAAGTTATGACGGCAGGTGTTTTCCGGTGGAAAAACTTGTTGACCCATACGCCACTTTTTATCGGGGATTATTTGCTACCTCATCGCTCCGGCCATCCCCTTCTGCCGAAACAACTCAAACTTATTTTTTCTTTGCCTTCGGCGACAACACCATCACCATCTGCCGGCCTTCCATTTTCGGAAACTGCTCAACCACTCCACATTCTTCCAGATCATCCCTGACGCGCTGAATCAGACGCATGCCGATTTCCTGGTGAGCCATTTCACGACCGCGAAACCGCAGCGTAATTTTGGTCTTGTTGCCGTCTTCCAGAAATTTAACCAGGTTGCGCAGCTTGATGTTGTAGTCACCCTCATCTGTCCCGGGACGAAACTTGATTTCCTTGATGTGAACCTGTTTCTGCTTGAGCTTGGCCTCGTGCTGCTTCTTGCTTTCGGCATATTTGAACTTGCCGATATCCATGATGCGACACACTGGCGGATCTGCCAACGGTGAAATTTCCACCAGATCCAGCTCTGCTTCACCCGCCAATCGCAACGCTTCTGCAATGGCCACAATCCCGAGGGGTTCCTTTTCGACTCCAATGAGGCGCACCTGTGGTGCGGTAATCATCTCATTCAATCGCTGCGATTTATCTTGTGTTATTGCAATATCTCCGTTTAAACAATATTAGGCCGTGCTGCCCGCTTTAATCTCGGCCTGCAGGCGCTGAACCAGCGATTCCAGCGTCATCTGTCCAAGATCCTCACCACTGCGGGTACGCACGGCCACCAATTCCCCGGCCACCTCCTTATCGCCGATAATAAGCTGATAAGGTAATTTCTGTAGGCTATGTTCGCGTATTTTATAGGTAATCTTCTCATTGCGCAAATCCAGTTGCACCCGCAACCCTATTGCGCGCAATGCCTGCGCGACTTCGGTCACATATTGCTCCTGCGCCTGCGAGATATTCATCAGCACCACCTGTGTCGGCGCCAGCCATAACGGGAACGCGCCGGCATGGTGCTCGATCAAAATGCCGATGAAGCGTTCCATCGAGCCCAGAATGGCGCGATGCAGCATGACCGGAGGTTTGCGGCTGTTATCCTCATCGACAAACACCGCATCCAGCCGTGTCGGCAGGTTGAAATCCAGCTGCACCGTACCGCACTGCCACAGACGGCCGAGGCAGTCCTTCAGCGTAAATTCAACCTTGGGCCCATAAAACGCGCCCTCACCGGGCTGCACCTCGTAATCCAAGCCATTTTGCTGCAAGGCGGAGGCCAGACCGGCTTCGGCCTTATCCCAGCTTTCGTCGGAGCCGACGCGCTTGTCGGGGCGCGTGGACAACTTGACCAGCACTTCGTCAAAACCGAAATCGCGATACACCTCGTTCAGCATCACGATGAAACGCGATACTTCGGGCTGCACCTGATCTTCGGTACAGAAAATATGAGCATCGTCCTGGGTGAAGCCGCGCACCCTCATCAGGCCGTGCAGCGAACCGGAGGTCTCGTTGCGATGGCAGGAACCGAACTCCGCCAGGCGCAGCGGCAGATCGCGATAGCTGTGCAGACCGTGATTGAAAATCTGCACATGCCCCGGGCAGTTCATCGGTTTCACCGCGTAATCGCGGTTTTCCGAGCAGGTGGTAAACATGTGCTCGTGGTAGTTTTCCCAGTGGCCCGACTTCTCCCACAGGGTGCGATCCATGATGGTCGGGGTACGCACTTCCTGATAATCGTGCTCGCGGAACTTGCGGCGCATGTATTGCTCGACTTCCTGCCACAGCGTCCAGCCTTTGGGATGCCAGAACACCATGCCGGGGGATGATTCCTGCATGTGAAACAATTCCAGTTGCCTACCCAGCTTGCGGTGGTCGCGCTTCTCCGCTTCCTCGATCTGATACAGATAGGCATCCAGCTCTTCCTTCTTCGTCCAGGCCGTGCCGTAAATGCGCTGCAACATCTCGTTTTTTGAGTCGCCACGCCAATAGGCGCCGGCCAGCTTCATCAGCTTGAACACTTTCAGCTTGCCGGTGGACGGCACATGCGGGCCGCGGCACAGGTCGGTAAACTCGCCCTCGGTGTACAGTGACACGTCTTGATCAGCAGGGATGGATTCGATGATCTCGGCCTTGTAGTGCTCACCGATATGTTTGAAGTACGCCACTGCCTCGTCGCGCGGCAACACGCGGCGCGCCACGGGCAAATCCAGTTTGGCGATTTCGCCCATGCGCTTTTCGATCGCCGCCAGGTCTTCTGGGGTGAATGGGCGCTTGTAGGAAAAATCGTAATAGAAGCCGTTTTCGATGACCGGCCCGATGGTCACCTGCGCATCGGGAAACAATTCTTTCACGGCATGAGCCAGCAGGTGCGCGGTGGAATGGCGGATGATCTCCACGCCGTCCGGGTCCTTGCCGGTGACAATCGCCAGTGCGGCATCCTGCACCATCAGATGCGAGGTATCCACCAGCTTGCCGTCCACCTTGCCCGCCAGTGCGGCGCGCGCCAAACCCGCGCCGATGCTGAGTGCAACGTCAGCAACGGTAACGGGTTGCGCAAAACTGCGCTGTGAACCATCGGGCAAAGTAATGACGGGCATATTGCTATTCCGAAAACACAAAGTGCGGCAACGCCGCACTTAAAATGTTGGTAGCACGATTGCTATTGAATACATCGTGCAAAACCGCATGAATACTAAGTTTAGCTAGTTCGTGCGCTGCTTGTTGCCCCCAAAGTTGCCCCCTGACTTATCTGGCTAGGAGCTTTAGAGCGTGCGCATTCTACCAAACTTCTGGCACTTACATAAACTCGTTTCGTTTGCGCCCTGCCAAATTTTAGGGAGCCCCTTGGGGCGGATGGGAAGCGAGGCAGGATGAGCGGGAAAGGAGCAGCGCAGCGCGACCCCGCTCAGCCTGACTCGCTGGGAGGGCGGGGACAATAAACAGAGCGCGCAGCGACCAAGCCTGACTTTGACTCAGGGTGGTGTGCGGCAATGAAAAAGCCGGTGCTGGGTGGTTTGTCCGGCATGGTTTTTTTGTTGGCGCACACGACCCGCACACGGCAGCGGTGGCGTGACGGGGAAGGCGCACTTGGGTCATGCCTGCGCCGTGACGTTGCCGCGATAAACAAAATGCACTTCCGCTGTGAACGATACCGCGCAGCGACCACGCCTCACAAAAACAAACCAAATCGACGTAGCCGACCGAATAAGCATTGCCTCGCCTTGCCCGTCTCTGCGCGAACCAGCGGGCGATGCAGGGCGCAAGCCAGTGGACGGTGCGCGGGGATGCAGGTTTACCCAAGGCAAGGGGTGGCAGTGCGGACGGGTGCGGCCATGCCTTTGCTTCACTTGGCCGCTGGGGGGATGGGGGGGGCGTTAGCGGGAAAGCGCCCCCCACATAAGCCGCGAAGCGACCACAACAAGACAAGACATAGACCGGCACGACCATGCAGCAAAAAGCGAAGGGGCGGCGCAACACCAGCCCCGTTTTGCTGCCCCTCACCGCAGGTGATGGAATTTGACTTTGACTTGTGTGGCTGTATTTACCTGAATGGCGCAAGACATAAAGGCCTCTTATACGAACCCGAAGGGCGGGAGCTTTTACCGGCGCGTGCGCTTTGCATAAGACGCCTTTATGTTAAACACCGCCACACACATAACCGGCATAGCCGACAACGCCTTAACGGCACTGCGAGAGGGCGCTGCACGTCCAGGCACCCACTGCACCAGCAGCCTGCGAACGGCGAGCGCTTGATGGCGTAGCGGTCTTTTGCGAAGCCATGAAGGGCGACGGCGTGAAGCGGCTGCGGCAACGGAGCGGACACACTTGGCTACGGAGCTAAAGCAGAGGGCAGCTTCATCGCCTTCTGCGCTCTGTCAGACACCACTGCGCTAGCGAAGGCGCGGGGCTTGCGGGGTATATTGCAAGCGCCGTGACTGAGCGGTCAAAGTCCAACGTCATCCGATCACGCTGGAGGTATTTACATAAGTAAAACCAAATACTTTTTGGCTAATAGCGAGCACTGGTGCGGCCTCGTGGGGGTTTTGAGCGTACCCTTCGCAGTCAATCCCTACCTCGTGCATTTTCTGGTCAATTTATGTTCTTGTAAGGTTCTTTACGCGAGTGTAAGTTGACCAACGGGCTGTAAAATTTTTTACAAAAAATTTGTGCCCTCGGAGACAAGCTGACAAAGATTTTACGCTTCGACAGAAATTCGGAATTCAGGGATCGACTGCTGCAATCTGTGAACTGTTCCAAGCCTATAGCAAGCGTCAATCCTCAAACAGGACTCTGACGGAAACTTTCAAACCGGCGGCAAGGGTTTCAATTGCATCGAGGGAGGGATTTGCCCCGCCTCGCTCGATACGGCTCATGTAGGATCTGGCAAAGCCGCATCGATCTGCAAAAGCTTCCTGCGACAGACCCGCAGCGCGCCGCAGGACTGCAATGCGTTGACCAAACTTTTTTCGGAGCGAAATTCGCATACTCCGGAATTTGGACTATAGTACACCGATTGACCACGCACTAATCGTGACATAACATCCCTATGTTGCCCATCATTCAGGGAGGCATACTCAAAATGAAAGTGGCATTATCACTTATCTGTCTGATTGGCTCGGCTGTCGTCGCGCTTGCTGTGGCTCCTGCGAACGCAGAAATTGTGCGCTGCAATGACCGCGTGTACCGGAATGCCCGTGACTGTCCCGGTGCGCGCCAGACCCCGCCCGCAATTAAAACCGAGACGCCGAGACATTCGGCACCAGCCAGTCGTGCGGATACAGAGGACTTAGCGCGAGTCGAGAGCCTGCGCGATCAGTGCAACGCAGCTGGAGCGGCGGCCAAAAGAAGCACAAGCGCGATGGGAAAGTTCGCCGCAGCGCAATTAGGCATGGGGTACTGTAGTAAGTATGAGAGAGCAGCGAAAGACAGGCAGCGCTATGAAGCGTTGCGCAGTCAAGATCCCGTTGCGGCTGCGAAGGAACTGGAAGCCCAGCGGTTGGCTCGGGAGGGGCGGCGGCGTGGCGCGGCGATCAACGCGCAGAGGCAGGCCAAAAAGACGATGGCAGGCACCCCCCAAGACACTACCAACTCCAACGGTTGCTCATCCGATTTTGGCTGCGGCATCGGCTATCGGTGCGTGAAGCACGCGTTCGAAATTTCAGGGACGTGTATGCAGGAGGTCGATTCTATGGGCCTCCCTACGTATGGAACCCCACGATCCAGCAGCCTCGACGTGAAGACGAAGAATCAGTGCATGTTTAGCACAGATTGCCCGATTGGCTTCGTCTGTGATCCCACTTATGGGGCGTGCGTGAAGCAATAGGCCGTAATGCTTTTTTGCGCCCTTACATTTCGAGGTGTAATCGTGAAAATCTCACAAACAACGATAGTTGCAATCGCGGCGTAAGTTGGCACGAAATCAGCGAACGCGGAACTGTCAGGTGTGTGAATTCAAATGGGAGGGTTCGGAATGGCCTCGAAATTTATTAACTCGATTCTTGCACGGCTTGTAGGGCTTGACGATGCCAAGGTGACGAATGTCCAACGAGAAATTATGACGCAGGTGGACTCAATCAAAAGCATCTCGCCCAAGGTCTGGGCAAAGTATAGTGTTGCGCTGGGTATAGCAATTGATGCTGGCGTCTTGAAGCAGTGCAAGGAACACAACGGCCTCTACTTTAGAGGAAATGAGGGTATAGAGAAGGCTTACAAACTTGGTAACGCGAAATTCACGGCGGGCGAGCTCAAGGGGACCTTCGAGTCGAGGCTTGAGATGACGGACAAGATCAAGGATGTTATTGATCAACACAACTTTGGGATGTGTGATGTTTGCGCAACGTTTCTGGGCTACCCTTATTCGTGACCCAGCCGGAGAAAAAAGGGGGAAATTTTGCGGGGATATTTTATGAGCGCGATAAAAAAATGGATTTTCTGCGTAGCCGCAATTCTGGCGCTGTGCAGCGGCGTAGCCAAAGCAGACGAACTGGATGATGCGTTTGCCGCATACAACAACGGGGACTATGCTGTAGCCGTTGGATTATTGCGCCCGATTGCCGAAAGGGGGGATGCACTAGCGCAATATAACCTTGGTGCCATATATGCCAATGGGCACGGCGTAACACGGGACTATCAGGAGGCTGCGAAATGGTGGCGGCTCGCAGCGGCTCAGGGGAATGCAGACGCACAATTCTACCTTAGCTTAATATATGCCAAGGGACAGGATGTAACTCAAGACTATCGAGAGGCCGTGAAGTGGTCTCGGCTTGCAGCGGCTCAGGGGCACGCACTAGCGCAATATAACCTTGGTGCCATATATGCCAATGGGCACGGCGTAACACGGGACTATCAGGAGGCTGCGAAATGGTGGCGGCTCGCAGCGGCTCAGGGGAATGCAGACGCACAAAGTAACCTTGACACACTCGCGAAAGAGCAGGGTGGGCGCGATCTCCTCGCCCAGCCGGCTCCGTGGTTGCTCGACCCAACGGAATCAGACGCGAACAACTCCCAGTCGCAAACCACCCCCCGGCACGGCAGCTACCTAGACCGGTTTGCCATGGGCGGTATCGGCGGCGCGGTACTTGGTGCAATCTTGGGACTCTTTATTCTTGTTCGCGCCGTCGTCAACAAATTCAAAGCGCCGGCAGCAACTGGGGCAATGGAAATTTACCGAGATCGACCACAAGCCATCAAGATCGGAGCAGCGCTGTTATTCGGATGCGCAGCGTTCCTCGTGTACTTTCTGTTTATCAAAACAAATACGGTCGATTACTACCTGAATAACTATCAAGAACGGATCGAAAAGATCCAGGAATGCGGCCAGGTACCAGACATAACGAAGGACAGAGAGTGCATGAACGCATATACGGCGCAGCGGATGTTCATGCTGCGCTGATGGGAGAACAGCTTGCGTAATCCTACGAGTACATTCAAATCGATGAAACGGGTTTACTTGCTCGTGCTTTTGGCAGTGCATTGCATAGCCGCAAACGCGGCATCGCCGGCGGAAAGGATACTTGTTGCCTCAGACGCGCAGGTTGTCGAGATCGCACGGTCAGTCGCGGCAGCGTTGGCCAAAGATTTGCCGATGCAACTTGACCAGACAACGACAATGATATCTACGGTGTTTTTATCCAGTACCAAGACGTTTATCTATTTGTATGAATCTACAATCATGCTGGATTCAACAAGAATGAAACCGTACATAATCTCAAAAATATGTTCGGATTCAAATTTGCACGCGTTTATGGTTCGCGGCGTCATGATTAGGCACCAATATGCATTGCCATCGGGGCAGTCGATTGTATCGATTGATGTCAGAATTAAAGACTGCTGAGGTAAATCAGGATGAGAAACCCTTACACGTCGCTCAAGGTCGCCCTAGCCACGCCGGAACCCAAAACCGGGCATAGCTCCCGTCGTCGTGCCAGCGCCTTCGACGTTCCCATCCGAGCCGATGTAACGCCATACCAATCCGACTGGGCGCGGCGTTGAATAACAGAACAAGATCGTCCATCGTGTAATACGTGCGGCGTTGCTGTGGAGGTAGCGCGGCGTACCAGTCACGTATTTTCTGATCGAGCGACCTCGACCGCAAAGCTCGTTCTTCCTCTTGCCGTCCCCGAATCTCAGCGACGCGGCGTTTGAGAGCCTCCAGGTAGGGGTTCATGCGCTATGCCTGTGGTGGTGAAATGGAATAGTGGAATATATGGAATGTATGGAAAGGTTGCTCGCCTACACCGCGCGATTCATGCCATACATTCCATTCTTTCCACATGGCCGCTTACCCCGCGCCCAAGACAGCCGGATTTACGCGAAAGACCACCGTGGATCGCTTCCCCGCCGTAGTCAGCAGGTATTCCGGCCCGCTCAAAATGTTGCGGTCGGCGAGCACTTTCAATGCTTCGGCGAGGCGAGCGGCTTTGGTGAATCGCCCGTGCAAGGCTCTCAGACATTCAGTCTTGCGGAATGTCGGTTTGCCGCACGCCTTGATCCAATCGAATACCACTTTAGCGTCCTCGATCGCCTGGTCTACGCCCATCAGGTTAAAAGCGGCCCGTGCGTGGTCAACCAGAAGTAGTACAAGGTAGGCCGCGCGCCCCATCGTATCAGCAGAGATAACTCTGATCCGTTCGCCGTGCTCTGCGACGTGCAGCAGTCCCGCGAGTCTCAGCGCGTAGCCAGCCAACTTCCCGCCCCAACCCAGGCAGCCGTGTAATTTCCTGCCGGGTCTCAGTTCTGCTTCGACCTCATGTCGCAACTGCGTGAACAAGGAGACTGCATCAGGCGCGAGGGTCAGAACCTGCGGCTGCTCCTGCCCACGCTCGTCCACTATCGGTTGGATGTCGAGAAGCCTACGCATCGCTTGGCCGTAGGCAATGCGCACGCTGTCCGGAACCGGGGCTGTATCGAGGGTGCGATAGCCCAGCTTGCTGGCGGGCAACACATAGAGGAATCGCTCAAGCATCCCGTTCCCCCGAAATGCTTGGCGCTCGCCCATGCTCTGCACAATTCTGGGCTGCACGATGAGCATGAAGGTGAGGTAGGGCTTCAAATCGAAGCTGCGATCCTTGCGCCGCACCCGCAGGTCACCGCCGTCAATGCCCTTCAGGATCAAGTCAACATTTGCGCTGCCGCCGGTGTAAAGGCCGGACAGTGTTTCCGTAATACCTCCCTCGTCGGAGATAATCGCAAACCGGCCTCCTTGTTCGTGTACATTTTGCGCGAGCGCTTCGGGGGTCGCGTCGTTCGCAAAAAGCTGCGGCAGCAATTTAGGCTGCGGCAACTTTGCTTCGAGTTCGTTGATCTCGCCGAATAGCCGACCACGCTCGATGGGATTCTTGTCCCTCGCCGCTTTCGTTCGCAGAGACTGGATCAACTGTTCCTGATTTCGCCTCTCTGATCTTTGTTTCTTCAATTCGTGATCCAGCAGAAGCGCCTGTGCGGTCTCCCAGTCGCGCAATGGCGCGGTGCATCGGTTCAATACCAAGGATTTATTGTTAGCCGGCGGTAGCGCAACGAGCGTGTAGATATTCACCGGCTCCGCCCATCCTTGATTTGGACTTACCACAAACCGTTTGGCGAGTGCTGCCGACAGTGTGCCAAGCACGGTAAATACCGACATTGCTTCCGGGGTCTCGGTAGCCGTTGCAAGAGCAGCGGCAAATTTGCCGAATTCACCAGGCAGCAGCCAAGCCGGTATTTCGGGGGTCGCATATTCGGTGAACAGGATAGGCTCCTCCCAGTCCGATTGAGAGACTGGCACACCGGTCGCGCTGTTGGGCTGCTGAGCGTGGTTCCGCTCGTGTGTCCGGCGCACGCTCGCACAGATCGTCATCACTTCGGAATCTGGAATTGGGGATAAGAGCCGGGTATTCCAGCCAGTGGCCAGCGCGACAAGCTCGTCCTGCGTTTTGCCTTCTACGATCCAGCGTCCGACCAAGCTTGTAAGGCGGTTGTTCCGCTGTCCCTCTGGACATGGCTCGTCGGGGTCTGGTGGCAAGTAAATGCCGCCCAAGGCGTCAGCGTTTGCGGACTGCGCGGCGGGAATCAGCGAGAGACCATCTATTATCTGCGCAACGGTATAGGGCGGGCGAGGATCGATATTTCGCAGGGTCGTTAACGTCGGTTCACCCTTGCAATGATAGAAGCCAGGCAGCCGCATCACGCGCGGCAGATCATTGACGGATGGATCACCGCCGAAACTCGCCGCGAGCTTTTGCTGCAAGGGCTTAAAATCCTGCAAAGCACAGTCCGACACCAACCAATATGCGTGATATTTTCCAATGCTTGAGTTGACGATAACGTGCGGCGGCATTGCAAAGTTCAGCACCGGTTCCAGCGGTGCGCCGTCCAGATCGACAAATAGGGCGCGTACCCGGTGCACGTTTGCTGCCGCTCGGCCCTTAAGATCGCCTTGGTTCACCATGACGAATACGCCCGCGCCTTGCTGATTCAAGGCCGACAATGTAGCGGCGTGCAGGTCGAGTGTCCCGTGAAGTATGCGGGCTAGCGTTTGGCTCTTGCGATCCTTGTTGTCATCGAAGGTCTGGAAACTGAAGGCTCCAGAGGGATCGAGCACGTAGAGAAAATGTTGTGCGGTGACTAGGTCTGCAAGGAGTTGATTATCGATCATGGTGTGCGTCATCGGCAATGGTCTCCTTTATGGAAACCCCCACCGCTGCCTCCGGGAACAAGTGTCTATTGCTGGTAGTTACCTCGACTAGTTGCCCGTCTACAAGACGAAACTCACGCTGGTTGCGTTCATCGATATAGGCAAAACGCCCTTCGCGTTTCATCTCACTTAGAAAATCTTTCAATACCTGAACTGAATCGACGTATTTTGGTGGAACAGATTGGATTTTCATCGCAAGTTCCTTATGTGTGGTTTTTACGGTTTTCTATGCGGAGAAAAATCCACTCGTCGATTTCGGATTCTACAAAACCGATGGCTCTTTTCCCCAGCGATACTTGCGAAGGAAATGCTCCCTCGGCCACCATTGCGTAGATCGATGATCTGCTCAGTCCCGTTCGGGACTTTACAGCGGGTAAGCGAATTATTGATGGCGCCGGACGGTGCGTGTTGTTTGAAACGGTCTTAGTTGAATTGTTCATTGCAGTCCCTTTTAGGGTGGTTTTTGGCACTTCCGCTAGACAACGTGATTTCATTACCTTACCCTGTTTGTGTTAGGGCACCCTTTGGCTCTGCGTATTTATTTCAGCGGAAAGTCTTTGATGTATTGCTGGACTGTGCGAACAGAGAGTTTTACCTCTGTTTTGATACGTTTTTCCCTGCGGACAATTTCACCTGCCGCACCGTGCTTGCCCCATATTTTAGAGTACTTGAGCTGCAATTCTCGTGCAGCATCCTTACGATCTTCGCGGCGTTTTTCATTGCTGCCCTTACCAGTATTCGAGTGCAAATACGGTTCGCCCTCTTCATCAAACGCAACAAGCCCGCCGATATAAATACCAATATATTGGGCAGCTTGATTTAGAGACATATCTGCATTGACCAGATACTCAGGTTTCGGACCCATTGCGTCGAACATTTTCTTGCGTTCGTTTTGTTTGATAACACGTTTTTTTGTGGGCATCATGCAACCTTTTCGTGCAGCGGTATCACTTCCGCCCCACTCTTCAACATATCGAGATAATCTGCCCATTGCTGCATCATCTTCCGGCGTTCGGTCATGTGTGCTGTGCGGTTGTATGCGCGACCGTTTGGGTCTTTCACGGCATGTGCGAGTTGGTGTTCGATGAAGTCCGGGCGCACCTGTAGCACTTCGTCCAGGATGGTACGCGCCATTGCCCGAAAGCCGTGGCCGCTCATTTCATCCTTGGCATAGCCCATACGCCGCAGGGCGGCCAGCACCGCGTTGTCACTCATCGGCCTGCCATTGGTGCGCGCGCCCGGAAACACATAGCGCCCGCCACCTGTCAGCGCGTGAAGTTCACGCAGGATTTTCACCGCTTGAGTGGATAGGGGAACAAGATGTGGGTCGCGCATCTTCATCCGTTCGGCGGGTATGTTCCATTCCGCTTTGTCCAGATCAATTTCTGCCCACTCCGCCTTGCGCAGTTCGCCGGGGCGCACGAAAACCAGCGGGGCAAGGCGCAGGGCGCACTTGGTAACAAAAGAGCCTTGATAACTGTCCATGGCGCGCAGCAGTTCGGCGGCGGCCTTGGGGTCGGTGATAGCGGCGCGGTGCTGTGTAATAGGTGGAGGAAGCGCGCCACGCAGATCGGCGGAAGCATCACGCTCGGCACGTCCGGTTGCGATGGCGTAACGGAATATCTGCCCGCAGTAGTTGCGCATACGATGGGCGCTTTCCACTGCGCCACGCTCTTCAATTCTGCGCAGCACTTTCAACAATTCAGGCGGGGTAATTTCGGCAATCGGCCTGCCACCCAGCCAAGGGAAAGCATCATTTTCCAACCGCTTGATAATCTTGTCGGCGTTGGAGGTTGCCCAGCCCGGCGACTTCCTCGCAAACCACTCACGCGCTATCACTTCAAAGCTGTTCGCTGCCCGTTCGGTCTTGGTGGCTTTCACGGCCTTGCGGTTTTCGCCGGGATCTATACCGTCCGCCAGCAACTTGCGGGCATCATCACGGCGCTGCCGGGCATCTTTCAGGCTTACGTCAGGGTAGACACCAAGGGATAGGCGTTTTTCCTTGCTGTCATAGCGATACTTGAGCCGCCACCACTTGCCTCCAGCGGGAGAAATTTCCAGATACATGCCGCCGCCATCAAACATACGGGCGGTTTTATCGCATGGCTTTGCGTTCTTTATTGCGGTATCAGTCAGGGGCATGGGGGCATCTCCTCGCGGCTATCGGCCAGTGTTCCCCAATGTTGCCCCCAGTTGCCCCCGGATGTCAATAGACGGCCTTGGTCATACCTGGACAAGAAAAACCCGCAAAGCTATTAACTGTGCGGGTTTGATGGACTTCTTTGGACTTCTTTGTACTGTCTGTTGGTAGGCACGATTGGACTCGAACCAACGACCCCTTGGATGTCGACCAAGTGCTCTAACCAGCTGAGCTACGCGCCTAAAACGACGCGCATTGTATCCGAAAGGTTGGCGCGCTTCAAACAAAAATCGCACAGAGATCAACGTGACCCCGCGCCATGCCGGTAAACAAATCGCCCCGCATCGGGTGTAGTATCGTATCAAGCCACTCTCTCGAGTTCATCGCGACGACAAAATGGACAAAAAACATCCCAAACACCTCGCCCTGCATCTCATACAGTTACCGCTTCCCGGCTTCGTTTCCATTCTTCACCGCGTCAGTGGGTTATTACTGTTTTTCGCACTGCCGCTATTGTTGCTGATGTTGCAATACAGCCTGAATTCCATCGAGACCTACACACAACTGATGACCACACTGGCGCATCCGCTGGCGAAGCTGGCATTGCTCGGCTTGCTGTGGGCATTCATGCATCATTTCTGCGCCGGGCTGCGCTACCTGGCGATTGACCTGCACTATGTGAGCGACCTGGCGCAGGCGCGCGACAGCAGCAAAGCCGTGCTGGTGGCAAGCCTGCTGCTGACCATCCTGATCGGGGCGAAACTATGGTGACCCGCACCGTAGTGGGCGCAAATTACGGGCTGCGCGACTGGCTGATCCAGCGCATCACGGCAGCGCTCATGGCTGTATGCAGCGTGACACTGGCCGTTTACCTGCTGCTGCAACCCCGTTTAAATTACGATGTCTGGACAGGATTATTTTCCAGCCAACCGGTGCGCACGTTCACGCTGCTGTTTCTACTGAGCCTGTTCTACCATGCGTGGATCGGCATTCGCGACATCGTGATGGACTACGTCCAAACGACTGGCGTGCGGCTGATCATTCATATACTGGTGATCCTGACTTCGCTGCTGTATGCGATCTGGGCGGTGCAGATATTGTGGGGAATGTAATGGCAGTCACAAAACGGACTTTCGATGTAGTGGTGGTTGGCGCAGGCGGCTCCGGCATGCGTGCCGCGTTGCAACTGGCGCAGGCCGGCCTGAAAGTGGCGGTGTTATCCAAGGTGTTCCCGACCCGTTCGCATACCGTCGCGGCACAAGGCGGCATCGCCGCGTCGCTAGGAAATATCAAAGAGGACAGCTGGCACTGGCATATGTACGACACGGTGAAGGGCTCGGATTATCTCGGCGACCAGGATGCCATCGAGTTCATGTGCCGCGCCGCGCCGGAAGTGGTGTACGAAATGGAACATTTCGGCATGCCGTTCGACCGGCTCGATAGCGGCAAGATTTATCAGCGACCGTTCGGCGGGCACATGCAGGAATACGGCAAAACACCGGTGCAACGCGCCTGCGCGGCAGCCGACCGCACCGGCCATGCGCTGCTGCACACGCTCTATCAACAGAACCTGAAAGCCAACACGCATTTTTTCATCGAGTGGATGGCGCTGGACCTGGTGCGCGATGAAGACGGCGACGTGCTCGGCGTGACCGCACTGGAAATCGAAACCGGCGAAGTGATGCTATTTCAGGCACGCGCCACACTGCTGGCAACGGGTGGCGCGGGACGCATCTTCCAGTCGAGCACCAACGCCTATATCAATACCGGCGATGGATTGGGCATGGCGGCGCGCGCCGGCATTCCGCTGGAGGATATGGAGTTCTTCCAGTTTCACCCCACCGGGGTATATGGCGCGGGCGTGCTGATTTCCGAAGGAGTGCGCGGCGAGGGCGGCTATCTGGTGAACAGGCATGGCGAACGTTTCATGCCGAAATACGCGCCGACGGCGAAAGATCTGGCGAGCCGCGACGTGGTCTCGCGTGCCATCACCGTGGAAATCAACGAAGGACGGGGTTGTGGCCCGCGCGGCGATCATATTCTTCTCAAGCTGGATCATCTCGGCGATGACGTAATCCGGCAGCGCCTGCCCGGCATCCGCGAAATCGCGCTGAAATTTGCCCATGTCGATCCGGCCAAAGACCCGATTCCCGTCACGCCGACCGCGCACTACATGATGGGGGGTATTCCCGCCAACTATCACGGACAGGTGATCGCGCCCTACCATCACGGCCCGGAAGAAGTGGTGCACGGCCTGTATGCGGCGGGCGAATGCGCCTGCGTATCGGTACATGGCGCAAACCGCCTGGGCTGCAATTCGCTGCTGGATTTGCTGGTGTTCGGGCGCGAAGCGGCCAGGCAGATTATCGAAGACCTGCAAAGCCATCCGCATCCCAAACGCCTGCCTCCTAACTCCGCCGAACATTCCCTGACGCGCCTGGCGCGCCTGGAAAACCAGAAGGACGGGGAGCGCGTTGCCGAGGTCGGCGATGAGATGCGCAGAATCATGCAGAAACATTGCGGTGTATTTCGTTTTCCGGACCTGCTGGCCGAAGGGGTGACGCAAATCAAGCAGCTCGCCGAGCGCGCCGCGCGTACGGAAATCCGGGACAGGAGCAAGGTATTCAACACCGCGCGCATTGAGGCACTGGAACTGGACAATCTGATCGAAGTCGCGCAGGCGACCATGGTTGCAGCAGCCGCGCGCACCGAAAGCCGCGGCGCCCATGCGCGCGACGACTTTCCGCTGCGCGACGATGTGAACTGGCTCAAACACAGCCTGTATTTCAGCGACGAACATCGCCTGAGTTACAAGCCGGTACGCCTGAAACCGCTGACGGTGGAATCGTTCCCGCTGAAGGCGCGGGTTTATTAAGGGCATTTTTGTCCGCAGATTACACAGATTGACGCAGATTTAGAAACAAAAATGGAACAGGATAAACAGACTTACTCGGTCATTGGTGCTGCAATGGCGGTACATAGAGAGCTTGGGGCTGGATTTCTGGAGGCAGTGTATCAAGAGGCGTTGGAATTGGAATTCAGGTATACCGGAATTCCATTTTTGCGAGAAGTCGGACTGCCGATCAGGTATCGCGGTGAGTTGTTAACTACCGGTTATCGGGCAGATTTTCTGTGTTATGAAACGATCATTGTTGAATTGAAAGCGATTGAACGTATGACTTCCCGCGAAGAATCACAGTTGCTCAATTATTTGAAAGCCAGCGGGAAAGAAAAAGGTTTGTTATTAAACTTTGGAAGCAGCAGCTTGGAATACAAGTGCATGGTTCGTGCAAATAATCTGCGCGAATCTGCGTAATCTGCGGAGAACATGTCTTTAGGGTTCGAAACATGAAATTCAAAATCTATCGCTACAACCCGGACACCGACGCTGCACCGTATATGCAGGATTACGATCTGGACATCGAAGCGGGTGACAAGATGCTGCTGGACGCCATCCTGCTGCTAAAAGAACAAGATGACAGTCTGTCGGTGCGCAAATCCTGCCGCGAGGGCGTGTGCGGCTCGGATGCGATGAACATCAACGGGCGCAACGGGTTGGCCTGCATCACGGCGCTCGCATCGTTGAAACAGCCGGTTACGTTGCGGCCGCTGCCAGGGCTGCCGGTGATCCGCGACCTGATCGTGGACATGACGCAATTTTTCAAGCAATACCATTCGATCAAACCCTACCTAATCAACAACGATCCACCGCCCGAAACCGAGCGTCTGCAATCGCCAGAGGAACGCTCGCACCTGAACGGCCTGTATGAATGCATCCTGTGCGGTTGCTGCTCCACCGCCTGTCCATCGTTCTGGTGGAACCCGGATAAATTTGTCGGCCCGGCGGGATTGCTGCAGGCCTATCGCTTCCTCGCCGACACGCGCGATCAAGCGACCAGCGAGCGCCTCGACGATCTGGAAGACCCGTATCGCTTGTTCCGTTGCCACACCATCATGAACTGCGTGGATGTATGCCCTAAAGAGTTAAATCCCACCGAGGCAATCGGCAACATCAAGGATATGATGGTGAGAAGAATCGTATGAGGAACGGGGAGCATGCCTTACTGCAACGGGTACGCTGGCGCGCGCGGCGCGGCCTGCTGGAACTGGATATCGTGCTGGGGCGTTTCATCGATACGCATTACGCGCAACTTGATGAAGGTGAGTGGCAGGCATTCGAAACCTTGCTGGACATGCCTGACAACCCTTTCTGGGACATGATTGCGGGCAGGCTGGAAGCGATACCGGGCGAACAACAGGCGTTGCTGGAAAAAATCAGGGCGGCTTGATCGCACCCACACAGGAGAATATTTATGGAAAGCAAACGTGTCGCGACGCTGACGCTGGATGACGGCAGGCATATCGAATTGCCGATCCTGTCAGGCACGCTGGGGCCGGATGTCATCGATATTCGCAATATCAGCAAGCTCGGCGTATTCACCTATGACCCGGCGTTTATGGTCACGGCGAGCTGCTCTTCCAGGATTGCCTTTATTGACGGGGATGCCGGGCTGCTTTATTACCGCGGCTATCCCATCGAGCAACTGGCCACACAATCAAATTTTCTGGAAGTGTGCTACCTGCTGCTGAATGGCGAGTTACCGAATATCGCGCAAAAGGCCACCTTCGATGCCAAGGTGAAGGAACACACCATGGTGCACGACCAGATGGCAAAATTTTTCAGCGGTTTCCGCCGAGATGCGCATCCGATGGCGGTGATGGTCGGTGTGGTGGGCGCGCTGTCTGCCTTCTATCACGACTCGCTGGACATCAACAATCCGGAACACCGCGAAATTTCCGCAATGCGCCTGCTCGCCAAGGTGCCGACCATCGCGGCGATGGCGCACAAATACCACACCGGGTTTCCGTTCATGTATCCGAAGAACAAACTCGGCTATGTAGAAAACCTGATGCACATGACGTTCGCCATTCCGGCGGAGGATTACGAACTCAACCCGGTGCTGGTGCGCGCGCTGGAGCGCATCCTGATCCTGCACGCCGACCACGAACAGAATGCCTCCACCTCGACGGTGCGCCTGGCCGGTTCCAGCGGGGCGAACCCGTTTGCCTGCATCGCTTCCGGCATTGCCGCATTATGGGGGCCGGCGCACGGCGGGGCGAACGAGGCGGCGCTGAATATGCTGGAAAGCATCGGCGACATTTCTCGGGTGAAAGAACATGTGCAGGGCGTGAAGGACAAGAAATATCGCCTCATAGGGTTCGGCCATCGCGTGTACAAGAACATGGATCCGCGCGCCGCGGTGATGCGCGAAACCTGTTATGAAGTATTGAAAGAGCTGGGGCTGGAAAACGACAAGCTGTTTGAATTGGCAATGGAGTTGGAGCGTGTCGCCTTGAGCGATGAATATTTCATCGAACACAAGCTGTATCCGAATGTGGATTTCTATTCCGGCATCGTGCTGCGCGCGCTCGGCATCCCGGTCAATATGTTCACGGTGATCTTCGCGGTGGCACGCAGCATCGGCTGGATTTCCCAGTGGAACGAGATGATGATCGATCACGATCACAAGATCGGGCGTCCGCGCCAGCTCTATACCGGTGCAACGCGGCGCGATTACCTGCCAATTAGCGGACGCTGACACTACGCCAGTTGCTTCAGCAATTCCTCCAGGCGGGTAACCGGAACCAGGCATTGCGTCCCGCGGCACAACCACGCGGTGGTGATTGAAGCGCGCGGTTTATCCAGCGGCGGCGGCAAATCTGTCGCAGCGTGCGGCAGTGCAATCACCAGCAACTCCTGCTTATAGCCTGCCGCCACAACCGCCCGCCACGCATCGGTTTCCTGCTTCTCTCCGCGCAACACCAGCAAGGATGGCGGTTGCAACATTTCATCCAGTGCGCCGCATAAACTGCAGAATTGACTGGCGGCCGACTGCATCGCCGGAAAGAACAACTGCAGGCAACGTTCCGCCGCTTCTGCATAACGCGTATCGCCGGTCAATACGGCAAGGCGCAACAAGCCCTGCGTGGCGATACCATTGCCGGATGGCGTGGCATTATCCTGCCCGATCTTGTTGCGCTGAATCAGTGTCTCGTGGTCATGGCTGGTGAAAAAGAAGCCGCCATTTTGCGCATCCTCGAAGCGCGCCAGCAAGGCATCGGCGAGCCGCACGGCAAAATCAAGATCCGTCTTGCGAAATTCTGTTTGCAGCAGTTCCACTGCGGCATTCAGCAAGAATGCGTGGTCGTCGAGGTAGGCGTTCAGATGGGTCTTGCCGTCCTTGTGCGTGGCCAGCAATTGACCGTCGCGCCACAACGTGCCGCTCACGAAATCCATCGCCTGCTGTGCGGAATGCAGCCAGTCATCGCGGCGAAAGATACGAGCGGCTTTCGCCATGCCCGCAATCATCAAACCATTCCAGCTGCCGAGTATCTTTTCGTCGCGTCCGGGACGGATGCGCCGCTCGCGTACCGCAAACAATTTTGCCTGCGCAGTTGCGAGTCGCATGGCGGCCTGTTCGTTGCCGATGCCCAGACGCTGTGCAATGTCACTCAATGGCTGCTTTACCCGTAGATGCCAGGCGTGATGTTCGAAGTTGGGCGCATCGTCCAAGCCGTAATAAAGCGCGGCCACAGCATACTCTTCTACGCTCAGCAGCGCGCCGACTTCATCGCGCTGCCACAGATAGAACTTGCCCTCCTCATGTTCCGAGTCGGCATCCAGCGAGGCGTAATAGCCGCGTCCAACATTAATCTCGCATAGCGATTCGTTTGCTCCCTCGCCCAAGGATTGAAGATTGCCTTTCACGTTTGCCTTCTCTCCCGTTGGCGGGATAACCAGCGACTTGCCCGCTTGCGGGCTTAGTCGATTGGCTAGTTGTTCCACCAGATGGTTGAGGTGAGGGGTTTTCTCCGGGAGAGGGGTGGGGTGAGGGTAACGGGCATGGCGGCCTTTATCATCCATGGTGGAATTTGTGCCATGCCCGTCTGGTGATTGCATCTCGCGCATCACCCAGCCCGCGGTCTGTTCAACCACGCGCGCGAACAGCGGATCGTCGCTGGCCAGCCACGCGTCGCAATACAGCGCGAGCAGCAAGCCGTTGTCATAGAGCATTTTCTCGAAGTGCGGTATGTCCCAGCGTTCATCCACACTGTAGCGGCAGAAGCCGCCGCCGAGCTGATCATACAAACCGCCGAGCGCCATCTGTTGCAGGGCAAACAGCGCAACATGGCGGCTTGGTTCGTCCCGGCGTGCGCGGCTCTGGCGCAGCAATAAATCCAGCTCGGCCGGATGCAAAAATTTTGGCGCGCCACCAAAGCCGCCATGCACCCGGTCAAAATTCTGGCCAAGTTGCTGCAGCGCCGTTGCGATCGGGGCCGCATCCAGCACCAGCTCATCCGCACTTCTCTCCGGCTGCACCGCGGCGAGTGCGGCGATAAGCTGCCTGCCCTGCTCCGACCATGCGCCGGGGTTCTCCGCATATGCCTCGGCCACGCGCAGCAAGAGCTCCGGAAAACCCGGCAAGCCGTAGCGTGCCTGTTTGGGAAAATAAGTGCCGCTGTAGATCGGCGTGCCCTCCGGGTTCAAGAACAGGGTCAGCGGCCAACCACCACCGCGCCGGGTGAGCAGGTAATGCGCGTTCTGATAGATCTGGTCGAGATCGGGACGTTCTTCCCGGTCCACCTTGATATTGATGAAGTGCCGGTTCATCAGCGCCGCCACCTCCTCGTCCTCGAAAGATTCATGTGCCATCACGTGACACCAGTGACAGGCGGAATAGCCGATGGACAGCAGGATAGGCTTGCCCTGCTGTTTCGCCAAAGCAAGCGACTGCGCATTCCACGGATACCACTCCACCGGATTGTCGGCATGTTGCAGCAGGTAGGGGCTGGTTTCCTGGGCGAGGTGGTTAGACATCAGTGCAGCAGTGGCTTCAAGGCATGAAAAATATTGCGCATGATGTGCGGTTGCGCCTCGGCATTGGGATGCAGATTGTCTGCCAGAAACTGCTGCGGTGCGACGCCTTCCAGCAAAAAGGGCAGCAGCCTGATAGGGTGTTTCTTCGCCAGCCTGGCATACGCCCGTTCGAATTGCGTGATGTAAGATTCGCCGTAATTCGGCGGCAGCTTCATGCCGACCAGCAGCACCTGGGCGCGGGCATGGCGGGCAGCTTCGATAATCCTGCCCAGATTGGTTTCGAGGCTGGCGACGCTATAACCGCGCAGCCCGTCGTTCGCACCCAGTTCCACGATCACCACTGCCGGACGATGCTGCTGCAATACCCTGGCGATACGCTGTCGACCACCCATCGAGGTTTCGCCGCTGATGCTGGCGTTGATGACACGATATTCCGAATGAGTGCGCGCCAACGCCTGCTGCAGCAAATACGGCCAACTTTCTTCTACTGCGATGCCGTATCCGGCTGATAGACTGTCACCAAACACTAGGATGTTTTTCTCGGCATAGGCAGAACAGGGTAGCCACAATGCCACAACCAGCAGCAGCATTTTTGAGAACAGGATTTTCATGGTAGCGATTGTGCAGGCAGTTGAACTCACCAAGCAAGTGTTAAGCGGCGATCAACCTCTGACCATCTTGCATCAGGCTAGTTTCAGCGTCGCTGCTGGCGAGAGCCTCGCGATCCTCGGCGCGTCCGGATCGGGCAAATCCACCCTGCTCGGCCTGCTTGCCGGACTGGACGTGCCGAGCAGCGGCAGCGTGCTGCTCGGCGGCAATGACCTGTTTGCGCTGGACGAGGACGGACGTGCCCGGCTGCGCGGCGCGATGGCGGGCTTCGTGTTCCAGTCATTCCAGTTACTGCCGACACTCTCGGCGCTGGAAAACGTCATGCTGCCGCTGGAGCTGCGCGGTGCTACCGATGCACGCGAGCGCGCCGCCGAATCGTTGCGTCAGGTAGGACTCTCCGCCCGTGCGCACCACCTGCCCAAACACCTCTCCGGCGGCGAACAGCAACGCGTCGCACTGGCGCGCGCCTTCGTCACCCAGCCCAAGATCCTGTTCGCCGACGAACCCACCGGCAACCTAGACGCCGCCACCGGTGCGCAAGTCATCGAACTGATGCTGGAGCTCAACCACGCGCAGGACACAACCCTGATACTGGTCACCCACGACGAGGCACTGGCTGGGCGTTGCGGCAGACAGTTGCAGCTGGAGGCGGGACGGGTGAAGCCGTGAGCATTACAGATGCGGTAGATTCAGCGTGACAAGTGAATAGGGGTCGAAAGGGGATTTAAGGTGAACACCCTTCTGACAATCGAACAAAAAATACTGCAGCAAGTTCATCAACTGGCCGAAGAAACCAAACAAACAGAATCTGAAATCATCCACTGACCGGCGAGTGGAAAGGCCACCGCTCTTCCCGGTTAGGGCTCCAGTGGCGCGTGATTTACCGGGTTGTTGCCAATGTGTTGCTGATCCAAGTTGCTCAAGTTACCGCCCACGATTATAGGAGACCGTGAAATGAAAGAGTTTCGCCCCGAAAAAAAGCGAGTTGAGGTATCGGTGGGTGAGTCTGTCCGTATCTTGCGCGAGCTTCAAGAGTTGAGCCAAAGCCAACTTTCCGAGCTTACTGGTATTCCTCAATCCACTATATCAGCCATCGAAAATGGTAGAGTGAATTTAGGCGTCGAGCGCGCGAAGGTTTTTGCTCGTGCCCTACAGTGCCACCCTGCCGTACTCGTATTTCCCGGCTGGGAGGTGCCACTTGCGCGCGCAGCATAACCTGACATTCAACCCGGTCTCCGCAAAAGCGCGGAGCCGGTTAATTCCACGTTAGACACCCCGTCAAAAAGGTGACAATAGGCACACATCAAGATAAACTGGCCACATGAAACCATTTCGCTGGAGTCACGATAAAAACGAAGCGCTAAAAGTTGAGCGTGATATTTCGTTCGAGGTGATTGCACTTGCTATTGAGGCGGATGGTCTGCTGGATGAATTGCGCCACCCGAACACGGGGAAATATCCCAACCAATCCGTTCTTGTGGTGGCATTTGATGGTTATGTTTACTTGGTGCCTTATGTTGAAGAGCCGGATCACTATTTCTTGAAGACAGTGATTCCCAGCAGAAAGGCTACCAGAGACTATTTGCTGAGGAGTAACTCTGATGAAAAAACTTGATGCATTTGAGAAAGATATTTTGGATGCCTATGAAAAGGGTGAGCTTAAGTCCACCTCTCCTTCAAAGGCAAAGTTGGCAAAATTCAAAGCTGCCGCCACAGCTACTTTTCTCAAAGAAAAGCGGGTCAACATTCGCCTGTCCACGCCAGACTTGATGGATATTCAAGCAAGAGCACTTGAAGAAGGTATGCCATATCAGACGTTAATCGCCAGCGTGCTTCACAAGTTTGTGTCGGGGCGGCTTGTAGAGTCCACATCCAGTCTAACCCGACATTCAGCCCGGACTCCGCAAAAGCGCGGAGCCGGTTAAGGAACCTCTGATCAAGTCCGCCATGAATCGCGTTGCTAACAAAAACTGGATGATCGCAAGGCGCGCGACGCAGGTCGTAGTCATTCTACGATGCCAAGGAGCGCAACGCCGCGAGCGCCAGTTTTGGTTGCAACCCTTCAGGGTATTGGCTTTGCGGGCGATCTGCGGTGTCAGGCTCCTAGCGAAGGGAATGGCCATTCGCGTCGTCGCCCTCCTTGCATCTCATCCCGCAAAGCCGAATGCGCGGCCATGTGGGGCTTGATCAGAGGTTCCTTAATTCCACGTTAACGCCCGCAATGTCCACGATGCGGAAGTCCTGCCCCATAATTTAACGGCTACAAAGCGGCCAGTCGTGACAGACCGCCGTGTGTCGGTAGCTGACATTAATGAACGGTTTGAATAAAGCAGGAAAGGTCAGGTTCGAATTGTTTTACAGGCAACACTCAAGTAACCAAACTGTGACAACTTGTCACAATATCAACGGGGCCAGCGTCAATTCACCCGCAGATTGATATGGTAAGGAAGTTTGCCGCAAGACCTTTAAAAGACTATATTAAGTCCATGTCGCCACCAGGGATGAATCATGCGCTCAACAAACATCAAACCCATCAGTTATCTCAAAGCCAATGCTGCCGAAGTACTCAAGAACCTGACCGAGCAGCGTGAGCCTTTCCTGATCACGCAGAACGGGGAAGCCAGAGCGGTGATGCAAGACATCGCTTCCTATGAAAGCACTCAGGAAACGCTGGCGCTGTTGAAGATTCTGGCATTGGGAAACCGCGAAATCGAAGAAGGCCAAGTCAAACCCATCGCCGATGTCGTGCGCCGCCTTCGCACCAGAAAGACCACGGCAAAATGAGCTATCGGGTATTGCTTACCCGTAGCGCAGAACGCGACATAGAAAAAATCCACGATTACATTGCCGAAACCGATTCGCAAGGTAATGCGGATCAAATGCTGGATAAATTAATGGTAGCGGCCGAAGCATTGGCAGACTTCCCGGAGCGCGGCTCCTATCCAAAAGAGTTGCTCCTGCTTGGCATCCGCGAATATCGCCAGGTATTATTCAAACCCTACCGGCTCATTTATCGGGTGCCCGGGAAAAAAGTGGTCATCTACATGATTGCTGACAGCAGGCGCGATATGCAGGCGCTTTTGTCGCGCAGAATGCTGGAAGGCCGGGAATAACACAAGAACGGAAGAGAATCATCATATGACACCAACCGACACCTGCAATGCCTTTGTCCCCGGCGAAATGATCACGGTTGCCCCGAACCGGAGCGGGAAACTTTCCTCGCTGACCTTCGCGGTAAAGGAGCTTTATGACGTCAAGGGATTCGTCACCGGCGCCGGCAACCCCCACTGGAAAAACACCCATCCGGTAGCACAGGCAAACGCGCCCGCCGTCGACATGCTGTTGAACGAAGGCGCCACCCTGCTCGGCAAAACCATTTCGGACGAGATGGCCTTTTCGCTCGACGGCGAAAATTTTCACTACGGCACGCCGCTAAACTCCAAATGCCCGGAGCGGATTCCGGGCGGCTCCTCCAGCGGATCCGCAGCGGCAGTCGCCGGCGGGCTGGTGGATTTCGCGCTGGGCACCGACACGGCTGGTTCGATGCGCATCCCGGCCTCGTATTGCGGCATTTACGGTTTCCGCACGACACATGGCGCCATTTCTCTGGAAGGCGTGCACCCGATGGCACCCAGCCTGGATGCGGCCGGCTGGTTTACCCGGACGCCGGATATGCTGGCAAGCGTGGGCAGTGTATTGCTCGGCTGCGAAATACCTGAATTTCATGTCGACAAATTCGTGATCGTGCGCGACCTGTTCGACACACAAGATCCCGACACCGCGGCACAATACGATACTTTCATCCAACGACTATCCAGGTTACCCGTCAAGATTGCCGAGACCGAAATCGGCAGGCCCGATTTCCCGACCTGGTTCGAAGTGCTGCGAAACATACAATGGTGGGAATTCAATCAGGCGCACGGCGAATGGATTTCCCGTAACCTCGCCAGCTTCGGCGAAGAGATACGCGGCCGGCTGGAAAAAATATCATCCGTCACACGCCAGGAAATGGAGGAGCAAAGACAGGTCAGAAAGCAGTTGATCGACCAGATCGAGCGCATCGCCCCCCCCGGCACCCTGATCGTTTTCCCGACCGCTCCCGGCATCGCGCCGTTAAAGGGACGGTCGATAGACGTGGCAAGGGCTTCGCGGCTTAACACCCTGCGCCACACCTGCATCGCCGCCGTTGCCGGATTGCCGCAAGTCTCGATGCCGCTGATCGAACAGGACGGCTGCCCGATCGGAATATCTTTTTTGGGTGCACGAGGACAGGATGGCCAGTTGTTGGCGGCTGCCCAATTTTTTAAAAACAGTGAGCAGCCATGAGTAAACCCGCCGATCACGCGCGCCTTGACCGTGTTGTCGCCGAAGCGCGTCAGCAACGCGAATTGCGCGAGACCGGTTACCGCGAGCGCGCGCTTAAGCTCTTTCCGTGGATATGCGGTCGGTGCGCGCGCGAGTTTGCCGGGGAGCGCCTGCGCGAACTGACAGTGCACCACAAGGACCATAACCACGACAACAATCCGGCAGACGGCAGCAACTGGGAGCTACTTTGCCTGTACTGCCACGATAACGAGCACTCGCGCGTTCTGGACGAGGCGGTGCGCGGCAGAAAATCCGAGGCGCAAGCAGTAGCGACGCATAACCCCTTTGCTGACCTGCAATCCCTGTTGAAGAAAAAATAAGACCGCTTTGATCGCCTGAAATTGCCTGATCATTCTCCACGACAAGTGTCAGCTTTCTGGAAAAAATTTGGCAGGCATGACATGACATTCCGCGGCCAAAACCGGTGTTCGTCAGAGATCGCTACTTTAGCGTTTCCATCAGCAACAAACGACTCAACCATTTCTGCTATATTTAACTCAGATAATTCATTAGAACCAAGCCCTCTTGTGGGAGCGCAATTTATTGCGCGATTCTTGTCAACAATCGCTCGATAAATCGAGCTCCTACAGCCTAATGGATTATTTGGGTTGAAATCCCCGAGGTAAACCGCCCTCCTGGTTTGCAGATAATTTCAGAATATGCCCGTAACAAACATTCGGCAGCCGCTGGATGGGTTCACCATCCAACGGGAATATAAGCCGACAGGTTAAAGAACCCGACTTGTGTGTGTCTGGGCTATTGCCCGGAGCAATTCCAATCTGTTGGTGCTGATCCGATTCATTCCATTAGGGAACCTCTGATCAAGTCCGCCATGAACCGCGTTGCTAACAAAAACTGGAT
>CAYHEM010000020.1:0-36318 GCA_964355765.1 uncultured Gallionella sp. | reverse complement strand
AAAGTGGAAAAAATTGGACGCTGATTAGTGGAAAGTATTGGACGCTGATTGACAGCCACCCCCACAACCCCTTCAAATGATCCGCTCCGACCTCATCGCACGCCTTTTTCAATTACACCCACAGCTGCAATTGAAGGACACCGGTCTTGCCGTTAAGGTAATCATTGATGCAATATCCATTCCACTTTCAAAAGGGGACCGTATCGAGATACGTGGCTTCGGTAGCTTTGCTCTGAACTACAGGCCACCATGGCAGGGGAGAAATCCCAAGACAGGCGCAAAGGTGTCAGTACCAGCTAAGTACGTCCCGCACTTCAGGATGGGCAAGGAATTGCGTGACCGGGTGGGTAGCAAATAGCACATCAACTGCATCCCCCTTAGCTCCCCCAAATTTTCGCCCCAAGCATTACAATATCGGCCATGCCAGCCTATACCGATATGATAGTGACCCACGGACTTTCGGTATTACGATCCATCAGAATGCAAAAAACCACCCAAAAAGGTGGTCTAATAGTCCGCATGTCACAATATAACTACATGAAAATACTTAAAAAGTCTCTTGGCTCCCCGACCTGGACTCGAACCAGGGACCTGCGGATTAACAGTCCGTCGCTCTACCAACTGAGCTATCAGGGAATGAAGAGGTGCGCATGATAGAGATTTTGCCTTGCCCGGTCAACCTTGAATTTGGCTTTCCATGAGGTGGCTGAAGCGATTACTGGTTGGCCTGCTCGCCATATTGGCACTGGCGATGGCGGCGGTTTATCTGACTCCGCTGGATACCTATGTGCCGAGGGTAGAGCAAGCCCTGAGTGTGCGTTTGCAAGAGCCGGTTCATGTCCAGCATATTCGCCTTGTTGCGCTACCTCTACCGCATCTTGAGTTGCAGGGGGTGCGGTTGGGTGGTGATGAGGGGATTGTCGTGCGGTCGATTAATGTGGAGCCGGATTTACCCGGTTTGCTGGCCGGCAAATTGGTGGTGCGGCGCATTCTGGTCAATGAGGGAACGGCGAGTTTTGCACAGGTGCGCAGACTGGCGGAGGTGTTCGGTAGGGCGCCCGTAGCTGAGCAAAGAGTGGCTGTGCGAGAGTTGCAGTTGTCCGGAATTAACCTGCTGCTTACACCGGATATGACGTTGGGACCGATCGAGGGCAAGCTGGAATTCGCGCAGGCGGGAGGATTGGAGCGTGCCTGGTTTGCGATGAACGAACAAAAGGTGACGGCGGTTTTATTGCCACTGCCCGGCCAACATTTTTCTGTAAATATGCAGGCGCGTGCCTGGACGCCACCGAAATTTTCACAATTGCTGTTTGACGAGTTGCAGGTTGAGGGCGTGCTGGGCAAGCAGGATTTTGTTGCGCATAAATTTGCCGTTGCATTGCACGGCATTCGTGCGTCCGGTTCCGGCAAGGTGGAGTTCACGGATGGTTGGCGCGTGGCGACAACCCTTGACCGGGTTGAGGCGCCGCTGGAGCGGGTGATGGCTTTGTTGGGGAAGCAGGTCGACCTGACCGGTGAGGTCTCTGCAAAGGGCGCGCTCAAAGGCAAGGCAGCCACTCTGGCCGGGTTGAGGGATCGTCTTGGATTTTCCGGCGAAGTGTTGATCAGTCGCGTCACGGCACGCATTGCTGAAGATATACACCATCCGCTGATCATCGATCAAATCAAGACGCGCGTTGTGCTTCAGCCAGAGCGTCTGGAATTGAACGCGTTGGAAGCAAAATTATATGGCGGCAAGCTCTCTGGGACGGCGAGCGTCAATCGTAAGAATGCGATGCTGGCTGCAGAGGTTGTCGTGAATGGGGTTGATTTGCAACCGCTGGTGGAGGCGCTTACCAATGAAGTCTTGTTCACCGGCAACATGGAAAGCGCGGCAAAATTTTCAATACGACTGGATGCATTTGAGCGCTTCCCGGAAAATTTGCTGCTGGACGGAAACTTTCATCTGCGCAATGGTGCCCTGACAAAAGTGGATCTGGTACAGGCGCTGAATGACCCTGACAAGGCCAACACCAAGGGGAGTAAGACCCAATTTGATGATCTGACCGGTTTGATTAGCGTGGATGCGGGTGGTTATCACTTCAGTAAATTAAAAATTGCATCCGGTTCGTTGAATGCTGAAGGCCAGGTGGAGCTCAGCCCCTCGTTGCAGCTTGGCGGAAAACTGGATGTCAGGGTCAAGGGAACGGCCGGCCTCGTCAGTGTGCCGATGGTGGTTTCTGGGACGCTGGATGCGCCGATTGTCCGTGTCAGCAAAACAGTTTGGGCAGGTGCGGCGGTGGGCACGGCAATTCTGGGGCCAGGACTCGGAACGGCGCTGGGGATCAGGGTCGGCGGATTTCTGAACAAATTATTTGGCAAGGATGACAAGAAAAACGACGACAAGAAGAATATCCGCGATTTACCTAAAAAAACACCCGCAAAAAAATAATTACCCGGCGTGATTTTCACTCCGGGCATCAGTGCGTCATCGGGTAGAATGATTTATGGATAGCAGGATTATTTTTATCAAGACCGACAAGGGCGAAGATGAGGCGCGTAACAAGAGTGCGCTTCTTGCCGGCGAGGTCAGGCGTGCCTTGCTCATGGTGGACGGGACAGCTACTTTTGGCGAAATCAGCAAACGTGCTGTACCCGGTTTGCGCAGCGTGCTTGATAAAACGTTTGAGGAGCTGGAGAAGGGCGGCTTTATTCAGGATAGAGCCAAGGTCACCAATGTCCCCAGAATAATTGTTCCGACTAAAATGGCTACACCGCCAGAAAAAGCGCTGGACGATAGTTTTAGTGAACTGGATTTTACCGCCGCCGTTCGTGCGCCTTCTGCCGAGGTGCTGGCTGCCGAAGCGGCCAAAGTGAGGGCCGAAGAGGCGGCCGGGGCGCAACAGGAGGCAGAAGCGGCACGGCTCGAGGGCGAGCATGAGGCCAGAGCACAGGAAGAGCTGGCCAGACAGAGAGCGGCCGCTGAGGCCAGGGTGCATGAAGAAGCGGAACACCGCGCCAGAGAAGAGGCAAAAGCCGAACAAATAAAAGTAGAGCAGGAAGCTGCGCGGATCAAAGCCGAAGCCGAAACAAAAGCCAGAGCCGAGGCTGAGGCCAAAGCCAAACGTGAAATCGAAGCGGCGGAATTGAAGGCGCGGCAAGAGGCGGATGCCGCACGAATAAAGGCACAACAGGAAGCGGCACGGCTCAAGGCTCAAGCCGAAGCAAAGGCTCGGATTGAGGCAGAGGCCAAGGCGCGTGAGGAAGCAAAACTGGCCAGACAGAAGGTTGCCGCTGAGGCCAAGGCGCGTGAGGAAGCGGAACAGCGCGCCAGGAAAGAGGCAAAGATCCAGGCCGAAGCCGAGGCCAAAGCCAGACGCGAGATTGAAGCGGCAAAATTGAAGGCGCAGCGAGAGGCGGAAGCCGCACGAATCAAAGCGCAACAGGAAGCGGTACGTACCAAGACTGAGGCCGAAGCAAAGGCGCGAGCTGAGGCCAAGGTGCGTGAAGAGGCCAAGGTGCGTGAAGAGGCCAAGGTGCGTGAAGAGGCGGAGTTGACCAGGCAGAAGGCCGTTGCAGAAGCCAGGGTGCGTGCGGAGGCGGAGCTTCGTGTCAAAGAGGAAGCCGAGCGGCGCAACACCGAATCCATGCTGCTCAAGTCAGCGCAGGAGGCTGCCCAGGCAGGTGCGCCGAATAGAGTAGAAAAGATGAAACCGGGAGATGTATTGACTGCACGATCCACCATTGCAACCGTTTTGTTTTTTGATGTGGTCGGTTATACCAAACAGTCTGTCAACAAACAGATCAGCGTCAAGAAGCAATTCAACCAACTGCTTTCCGATTGTCTGGAAGCGCAGGGCGGAGTCGATCGCATTATTCTGGATACCGGGGATGGCGCGGCAATAGGCTTTCTGCAACACCCCGAAGACGCGCTGAAAGTGGCGATGCAATTTCGCAACACGGTGATGGCGAATGGGCACAGGGATTTTCCCAATATGATAGTGCGCATTGGCATTCACCTTGGGCCCGTTAACGTTATCCGGGACGTGAACGGGCAGAACAATATGGTCGGTGACGGCATCAACGACGCGCAGCGCGTGATGAGCTTTGCCGGTGACGATCAAATCCTGATCTCCCGTTCCTTTTATGATTTCGTTTCGCGCTTGAGCGACGAATACACCGATTTATTCCAATATCGCGGCCTGCAACAGGACAAGCATGGGCGCGAACACCCGGTTTATGAACTGGTGGATGCGCTGGCAACCACCTTGCCACTGGTTGGCGAAGCGGTATCCGCAATCAACCTGGAACCGTTCAGTTTCGTGATGCCGGAGGCAGGCGCTCCTGCTACACCTGCAGCAGATGAAGAGCATGAGTCGCAAGAGGATATTGCTGCGCAATTATTGGACGACGCGGGGCAGCTTAATCGACCGGAGCAAACGGACAACGCCGCCGAGCGAGTCGCGCAGCAACCGCCATCACTTCCGGCGGGGGCCATCGAGGAACCGCCCAAGGAGACGGTCAAGCCAGTCGCAAAGGCGTATATGCCTTCTGAAGAGGAGGTGAGAAAGGTGGCGGAAGCGCAGGCCAAGACCTGGGCCGGAGCAGAGCAACGTGCCGCAGCCGCCAGGGCCGGAGCCGAGCAACGTGCCGCAGACGCTCAGCCGCGCGAAGCGCCACAACCGCCCAAGGACAAACAGGCTGCACGCGCCCGCCGCAAGCCGATAGCCTGGGGCAAGTTGGGTGCAGGATTGCTCCTGCTGTTACTGGCCGCATTGTTTGCCGTCCCGTACCTGTTACCCACTCAGGGTTATGCTGTCAGGATAGAACAACTGCTCACCGCCAGGTTGCAACAACCGGTGCGCATCGGACAGTTTGCCGGGAGCCTTCTGCCCGTACCGCATCTGGAATTAAGCAATATCTCGATTGGTGAGGCGAAGCAAATACAGGTGCGGCAGGCGCAAGTGGATTTTGCGTTATCCGCGTTATTCTCCTCAAACAAGCCGATCAGTGCTATCGAACTGGAAGGCGTGCAGGTCAGCAATGCAGACTTGACGCAAATATCCGCGTGGCTGTCAAAGATTGCCGCCGATACCCAGTACCCGATTGCCCTGATTAAATTGAGTCAAGGCAGCCTGCAATCGGAGGGTGTGCAGCTATCGGGAATAGGCGGCAATATCAGCTTTACCCGAGAGGGGAAATTTACCCAGGCAAAACTGTACGCCGAGGAAAACAAGTTTGCGCTGGACCTCAACGCCGCGCCGGAAAACAAGATGCAAGCGTCAATGACGGTACGCGGCGCATTACCGTTTCTGCCGGACTGGATTTTTGACGAGTTGAGCGTCAGCGGCGAGCTGGACAATGACGAATGGGTGATCAGCAATCTGGATGGGCGCATCAAGGGCGGTATTCTGCTCGGTAGTGGACGCATCGGCTGGCGCTCCGGCTGGCAGGCTCAGGCAACGCTGGTAGCCAAAGACATCACGCTGCAAAGCATGAGCAAGGTATTGAATGGCGATATGGACGGCACGGCGCGCCTTCGCATGCAGGCTGCGAGTTTGCCGAAGCTGGTGGGGACATCGACAATGGACGGCAACTTCATCGTCAAGAAGGGTATCGTCAACGGCATGGATATTGTCGAAACTGCCCGTTTGCGTAGCAGGGAATATCTGCCGGGCGGGCGCACCCATTTTGATGAGTTGAGCGGTAACCTGTCTATCGCGGACGGTGTTTACGCGTTCCGTCAACTCAAGATGAATGCCGGGGTGCTGAGCGTGACGGGTAACCTGGATATCGCCAATCGGCAGTTGTCGGGGAGCATTCTCGCTGACCTGTCAATGCGCGCGGAGATGGGCCCGATTGCGCTGCAAATCGGCGGGGCGGCCGATAGTCCGACACTGAACGTTATCCCCTGATAGCGCTGCCCATTAACCCGGAAAATTTGTCGCGCTGGCTCCCTTCCCCCGCAGGCGGGGGGTAACCAGCGACTTGGCTACGGTCTTTGGTAGCCTAGTCGAATGGCTAGTTGTTTCATTCAGAGGGGCTTACTCAGCCGTCAGAAATTAAAGCTACAAAAAAATTGATATTCATGTGCAGGAGCCCGATTTATCGGGCGATAGCCAACCTTGAAATCGCCCGATAAATCGTGCTCCTGCAACTATGTTTTGGCTTCAGCAATGATTTCGACTATAGGTGCATGTGTCGCCTAACGAACTGACTGCTGTGTAAGTTCGTGGCTTGGTGCCTTTTTGTGATCCGTTAACCCAGCGCCTTCGCGAGACGCTCCAGCGCCTGTTGCAGATTGCCCATTGAAGTGGCGAACGACAGGCGCACATAGCCCTCGCTGCCGAAGGCAGAACCGGGCACCACCGCCACGCCCGCCTGCTCCAGCAGATATTCGGAAAGCGCGATGTCAGTCGCTGCCTTGATCGTGCCACGCTGGTGCAGGTTGCTGATGGCGACGCGCATGTCGGGGAAGGCATAGAATGCGCCGCCCGCCATGATGCACTGCACGCCGGGTATATGGTTCAGTTCGTTCACCATGAAAAGATGCCGCTCGCGGAATGCCTTGAGCATCGGCGCGATGCAGCCCTGATCGCCGTTCAGCGCGGCCTCCGCCGCCACTTGCGAGATCGAAGTCGGATTCGAGGTGCTCTGCGACTGCACATTCTCCATTGCAGTGATGATGTTTTCCGGACCCGCCGCATAACCGATGCGCCAGCCGGTCATCGCATACGCCTTCGACACGCCGTTCAGCACCATGGTGCGCGGGTACAGGTCGGGACAGGCATTCAGGATGTTGGCGAATTTTTCGTCGGTCAGCGCGATATGCTCGTACATGTCGTCGCTGGCGATAAGAATTTGCGGATGCCTGCGCAGCACTTCACCCAGCGCCTTCAGGTCGTCCAGCGAATAAACTGCGCCGGTCGGATTGCTCGGGCTGTTGATCACCACCATTTTCGTCTTCGGCGTGATCGCCGCTTCGAGTTGTGCGGCGCTTATTTTGAAACCCTGCTCGATGCCCGCCTCGACGATCACCGGCTTGCCTTGCGCGATCAGCACGATGTCCGGATACGACACCCAGTACGGCGCGGGAATGATCACCTCGTCGCCCGGATTGACTACCGCCAGCGCCAGATTGAAGAAACTCTGCTTGCCGCCGCAGGAAACCAGAATCTGCTTCGGCGTGTACTCCAGCCCGTTGTCGCGCTTGAATTTGGCGATGATCGCTGCCTTCAGGGATGGCGTGCCGCCGACGGCCGTGTATTTGGTGAAACCCTTGTTGATCGCGCCAATCGCCGCGTCCTTGATGTGCTGCGGCGTATCGAAATCCGGTTCGCCCGCGCCCAGCCCGATAATGTCCTTGCCTTCGGCTTTCAGCTTGGCTGCACGGGCGGTGACGGCGAGCGTGGGGGAGGGCTTGATGGCCTGTACGCGAGTGGAGAGTTCCAAGATATTTCCTTACGGGTTGGGATGCAGCCGCGAATTATACCTGTGTGGCCAAGAAGAGGAATGGGGCGACAGCGCCGAAGCTTCAAATTTTTGTCGATTTCCAAACACCAACGATTTCAATGAATGGCAAAAGAAACAGCTTTGCAGCAAACGTCATCGCGAGCGATGCACTATGATCCAGTTATTGAAAGTATGCCCAAGGAACCTCTGATTAAGTCCCACATGATCGCTTTTCCGGGTTTCGGTCTGCCCGGTCAGGGAACGGCGGGTTTGCTCATGCCTGTTGGATACGTTGCAGATGCGCGATATCGGAAAGATCAATCGGCCGGCCGAAGGCTTTTTTAAGGTCGATCAGGTCTTCAATGGAAACGGCGCGGATGGCAGTGCCGGCGATGTCGAATCGCGTGGCGCGTTGCGACATGCAGGCAAATTCCACGGGTGGAAACAGCAGCACATCCACCCTCGCACTCGCCAGGTCTAACGTGCGCAATGCAAAAGTTTTCAGGTTAAGTTCCGTGTGCCACTTGCGCAGCAATTCCACATCGTTAAGCGCTTCCAATGGAACAGGCAGGACGGGGGAGAGCCTGAGCGCTTCGGCAGTCTCGACCAGGTGCCCCAGATTGTCAGGATTTGCGGCAACCGTGATGTCCACGTCCATGGTGGCGCGCTCTACGCCATGCAGCGATGCAGCCAATCCGCCAATCAGCAGGTAATCCACATGGTGGCGATCTAGCGCGTTAAACAGGTTGAGATAGAACATGGCGCCAGTCTACTCAATGTGGACAGCAATGAAAAATGACTTTAATGAGATCATCCGGATGGAGTTCTGGATATGTTTTCGGAAGCTGCGACAGGCGCCTTACACGTGGATTTGGCCGGAAAGAAAATCTACGCGACCATGTAACCATTCAGGTTGAAGATGCTGGCTACAACGGTTACATGGCCGCGTAGATTTTCTTTGCCGCCACCGCCTTCACGATATAACCGCGCGTTTCTGCATACGGCAAGTGCAGGCGCAGGGCTTTGTAGACCTCGTCCGGCCGCATGGAATTGATCTTCTTGATCGCATTGGTCTGCCGATTCCTGGGCGGGCTGGAGCTGAATGCCCGGTACACGTTGCTCGGCCCGGTGTTATAGGCGGCAATTGCGCAGTATTCACGAGAGACCGGGTCGTTAATCTGGTTCAGCGGGGTGTCGTTCAGCAATACGCTAAGGTAGGTGGAGCCCAGCTCGATATTGTTTTCCGCATTGAACAGATATTCCCTGGAAGGGGATAGATCCTGACCCTTGGCCTTGCGGTAGGCCTCGCGCCCGCCGCTGCTGGGAACCAGCTGCATCAGGCCGTAGGCGGGCGCGCTGGAGACCGCGTAGGGGTTGAATGCGCTCTCGATCCTGATGATCGCGTAAATGAGGCTGCGGCTGACCTGTGTGGTTTCGGAGTATTTTCGCACCGTTCCGGCATATTTCAGCGCCCGCTTGTCGATATGAGTGTTGATCATGTTGAAGCGCACATAGGCCACCGTCTTGCTGATGCCGTTCACGTCAATATTTCTGTTTTGCAATTTGTTGTTTACCAGATAGTCGGCATAGCGTTCCACGTCCGCACGCGTATCCATCGGGATGCCGTTCTGGTCAACCACCAGTTTCTGCAGGTAGGGATCGCCCTTCAGCGCGATTTCCCGGTCGGAGAACAGGTCCACTGCGCTCGGATCATCCGGCGTGAGCAACGCGGTGACCACCGCATTCTTCAGCTTGTCCCTGACCCCGGCCTCCTCCAGATGCTCGATCAGGATCGTGCCCGTGTCGTAGTCGACCACGGTGCGGTTTTTGTATTTCTCGGTGTATTTGACGTAGCGCGTCTTGCTTGGCAGGGTGGACGATTCTTTCTTGCCCCATTCCTTGCCGCTTTCTTTCTGAAGGTTGCCCATCAGCCGGTTGATTTCGGTTTTGAAGCGCTTGAAGTCGCGCACCGCAAGAGCGGGGTTGTATTGATATGAGGTCACCCGGCTGGTGACGATGGACTTGAGCGCCTGTTCCGGATTGTTGCTGGTGGCGACGCGCACCATTTGCTGGGTGGAGCAGCCGGGGAGCAGAGCGGCCAGGGCTACAGTCAATAGCAGGAGGGTATTTTTATTCATCGGTTTTATTATACATAAATAAATCATGATGTTGATTTAGATTCCTCACTTTTAATATGAAAAATATCCACTTGCAAAACCCCTCTGGATGAAACAACTAGCCATTCGACCAGGCTACCAAAGACCGTAGCCAAGTCGCTGGTTATCCCGCTGGCGGGAGAAGGGAGTGGCGTGTAGTTGCTCGCCAATTTGCCCTAATTTTACCAGCGTGACCGGATGCGCCGAACACTATCTGCCGGCTTGACTTGCCCAAAAATATCGATAAGATAGTAATCGAATACTTACTTTGAGGTTGTCATGAAAAGCAGTGCCAAGCACCTTCCAGCAGATGAACGCCGTGCCGTTACCGTGGAAGCGGTGATTTCACTGGCGGCCGAACAGAATCCGGGAGAGATCACCACGGCGGCAATTGCCAAGCACATGGGGCTGACCCAGGGCGCGCTGTTCCGGCACTTTTCCAGCAAGGATGCCATCCTGCAGGCGGTGATGGAATGGGTGGCCGAGCGGCTGCTGGCACGTGTGGACAAGGCGGCACGGGCCGCCACTTCGCCGCTGGCGGCGCTGGAGGCAATCTTCATGACACATATCGATTTTGTTGCCCAGCATCCGGGCGTGCCGCGCATGCTGTTCGGCGAATTGCAGCGCGCCGGGGATACGCCGGCCAAGATGATGGCGCGCACCATGATAGACCGCTACGGCAAACGCCTGAGCGCGCTGCTCGAACAGGGCAAGGCGCAGGGTGAACTGGCAGTCGAAGTCAATACCGCCGCAGCTGCCACGCTTTTCATTGGCGCCATACAGGGCCTGGTTATGCAATCGCTGCTGGCCGGGAATACCGAACTCATGCGCACCGGCGCATCGGGGGCTTTTGCTATTTATCGTCGCGGTATCGGGAGGTGTGAACAATGAAACGATTTCTGTCCATGAATGGCCGCAAGCTGGCGCTGGCCTTGGTGCTGGCGCCACTGCTGGTTCTGTTTGTCTTTGTCGCGCTGCGTTCCGGGCCGCTGGCGCCGATTCCGGTGACGATGACCACGGCCGAGAACCGCGCCATCGCACCCGCGTTGTTCGGCATCGGCACGGTCGAGGCACGCTATACCCACAAGATCGGCTCGACTGCTGCCGGGCGCATCCGGCAGGTTGACGTGCAGGTGGGCGACCGGGTCAGCGCCGGACAGGAGCTGGGAGACATGGATCCGGTCGATCTGGACCAGCGCATCGCCGCGCAGACGAGCGTGCTGATGCGTGCGGAATCGGTGGCACTCGCCGCCGAGGCGCAGGTGCGTGAAGCAGCGGCGCGCAGAACCTATGCCGAGCAGCAGGCCGCGCGCTATGAAAAATTATTGCAGGCGCGTGCCGTGAGCGAGGAGGGCGCCAGCATGAAACACCAGGAATACCAGATCGCCGAGGCGGGGCTGGCCGCCGCGCGCGCCAATCTGGAAGCGGCCAGGCAGGAGCTGACGCGCATCCGTGCCGAGCGCGCCGGGCTGCATCGGCAGCGCGCCAACCTGCGCCTGATTGCGCCGGTTGACGGGCTGGTGGTGGCGCGCACGGCCGACCCCGGCACGACCGTGGTGGCGGGGCAGCAGGTGATCGAAATCATCGACCCGGCGAGCCTGTGGATCAATGTGCGCTTCGACCAGCTGCGCACTTCCGGGCTGCGCGCCGGCCTGCCGGTCCAGATCGTGCTGCGCTCGCGCGCCGGGCAGAAGCTCCCCGGTCGCGTGCTGCGCGTGGAACCGCTGGCCGATGTGGTGACCGAGGAAACCCTGGCCAAGGTGGTGTTCGACACACTCCCGGAGCCGCTGCCGCCGCTCGGCGAACTGGCCGAAGTCACCGTGACGCTGCCGGATCTGCCGTCGGCCCCGGTATTGCCCAGCGCCAGCGTGCAAAGGGTTGGCAGCCAGCTGGGCGTGTGGCTGATCCGGGACGGTGCGCCGCAATTTGTGCCGGTCAGCGTGGGTGCAAGCGACCTCGACGGGCGGGTGCAGATACTCGATGGCGTGCAGGCCGGTGAACAGGTGGTGTTATACCGGCACCGCGCCATCGACGCGGGCAGCCGCATCAAGATTGTCGAACATATTCCGGGCGTGTCGCCGTGATCAGTCTGGCCGGACGCGATCTGCTGCATTCCTGGGGCAAGTTTGTCTTCACCGGCATGGGGCTGGGGCTGCTGATCGGCGTGACGCTGTCCATGGCCGGTATCTATCGCGGCATGGTGGACGATGCCGAGGTGCTGCTCGACAACAGCGGCGCCGACCTGTGGGTGGTGCAGCAGGACACGCTCGGGCCTTATGCCGAATCGTCCAGCCTGTACGATGACACCTGGCGCAGCCTGCTCGGCATGTCCGGCGTGGCGCGTGCCGCCAGCGTCACCTACCTGACCACGCAAATCCGCCAGGGCGAGCGCGACGTGCGCGCGATGGTGGTCGGCGTCGAGCCGGGCAGGGTGGGCGAACCGGGACAACCCGGCTATCTGGTGGCCGGCCGCCACATCACGCGCAACCATTACGAGGCAGTCGCCGATATCGCCGCCAAATTCAAACTCGGCGACAAGGTGCAGATTCGCCGCAACCATTACACCGTGGTCGGGTTAACAAGGCGCATGGTGTCTTCCAGCGGCGACCCGATGGTGTTCATTCCGCTCAAGGACGCGCAGGAAGCGCAATTCCTCAAGGACAACGACGCCATCACCCGGCAACGCCGCCGCACCGGAGAAAATCCCGCTTTCAACCGTCCCGGCGCGCCCGGCCTGCTGGATGCGGTGATCGCCTCGCAGAGTGCGAACCCCTATGTGAACGCCGTACTGGTCAAAATTGAGCCCGACCGCGCGCCGGAAGAGGTGGCCGAACAGATACGCCGCTGGAAACGCCTGCAGGTCTATACCCGCGCGCAGATGGAGGAGATACTGGTCGGCAAGCTGATCGCCACCTCGTCCCGGCAGATTGCGATGTTCCTGGTGATCCTCTCCGTCGTCAGCGCGGCCATTGTCGCCTTCATCATCTACACCCTGACTCTGGGCAAGATACGCGAAATCGCGGTGCTGAAACTGATCGGCACGAAAAATCGCACCATCGCCGGGATGATCATGCAGCAGGCGGTCGGGCTGGGCGTGATCGGTTTCGTGGTGGGCAAGATCGCCGCCACCTTCTGGGCGCCCGTTTTTCCGAAATATGTGCTGCTCATACCGGGCGATTCGGTGCGCGGCTTTATTGCAGTGGTGGTGATCTGCGTGCTGGCCAGCCTGCTGGCGATCCGCGCGGCACTCAAGGTTGATCCGGCGGAGGCGATCGGTGGCTGAGAACTTGCGAATAAATCTACTGCGCGATCGGATTGCTTCGTTGCTCGCTCGCTTACTCCTCGCCTATCCACTTGATATGTCTCGTCCTTCGCATCGTTCGCGCCTTGCACTCCGGCCGCTCGCTACGATTTCTTCACAGGCTCTGACATGGAAATGACCGGCATACGCATCACTGGATTGCGCAAACGCTACGGCGAGGGCGACACGGCGGTCGATGCGCTCAAGGGCGTGGACATGCAGGTCGCACCCGGCGAAGTGGTCGGGCTGGTCGGGCCGTCCGGTTCCGGCAAGACCACGCTGCTCAAGTGCCTCGGTGCGGTGATCGAGCCGAGCAGCGGGCAGATGACGCTGGGCGAGCAGGTGATCTACGACGACCAATGGAAGATTAAAGACTTGCGCGCGCTGCGCCGCGACAAGATCGGCTTCGTATTCCAGGCACCGTACCTGATTCCGTTTCTCGATGTCACCGACAACGTCGCGCTGTTGCCGATGCTGGCCGGACTGCCCAACGCCGAAGCGCGCCGACGCGCCCTCGAACTGCTCGATGCGCTCGATGTTGCGCATCGCGCCAAAGCCTCGCCGTCACAGCTTTCCGGCGGCGAGCAGCAGCGCGTCGCCATCGCCCGTGCGCTGGTCAATCGCCCGCCGGTGATCCTTGCGGACGAACCCACCGCGCCGCTCGACAGCGAACGCGCGCTGTCCGTGATCCGCATCCTCAACAGGATGGCGCGGCAATATCACACCGCCATCATCGTCGTCACGCACGACGAAAAAATTATCCCGACCTTCAGGCGCATCTACCACATCCGCGACGGCAAGACCCACGAGGAAGCGGGCGAGGGGCGGTCACTGGAGTAAAGCGCGAAAAATCATGACGCCCGCGTTGGCTCCCTTCCCCCGCAGACGGGGGAAGGGTTGGGGATGAGGGGGCGTGGGTTTCATGGTTAATGCCCATTCCCGCGTTCCCCTGACATTATGGAATAATCGGCCATGCCTTTTTGTGATTGAATGAGAGCATGTGCCTCGCGATTCCCGCCCTTGTTGAACAACTCGTTGCAAAAGACGGCGCCCTCGTCAATCTCGGCGGTGTGCGCAAGGAAATATCGCTCGCGCTGGTCGAAGATGTCGCGGTGGGCGATTATGTGATCGTGCATGTCGGCTTCGCGCTGCAGAAGCTCGATCCGGAAGAGGCGGCAGAGACGCTGGCGCTGTTCGCGCAGATCGGCGGAGAAGTGCCGGAATGAAATACATCGACGAATTCCGCGATGGCGCGCTGGCGAAAAACATCGCCGCCAATATCGCACGCGCGGCCGACCCGCAGCGCCACTATCACCTGATGGAATTCTGCGGCGGCCATACCCACGCGATCTCGCGTTACGGCATCGCCGACCTGCTGCCCGCCAATGTGCGCATGATCCACGGCCCCGGTTGCCCGGTGTGCGTGCTGCCGGCGGGGCGCGTGGAAAATGCCATCCGGCTGGCGCAGGCACCGGGGCTGATCCTGTGCTGCTACGGCGACATGCTGCGCGTGCCGGCCGCCGACGGCATGAGCCTGCTGAAGGCCAAGGCGCGCGGCGCGGATGTGCGCATGGTGTATTCCAGCAGCGACGCGGTGAAGATCGCGCAGGAAAATCCGCAGCGCCAGGTAGTGTTCTTCGCGATCGGCTTCGAGACCACCACGCCGCCGACGGCGGTGGCGATCAAACAGGCGCAGGCGCTTGGCCTGAAAAATTTCAGCGTGTTCTGCAACCACGTGCTGACCCCGTCGGCGATCTCACACATCCTGCAATCTCCGGAAATACGCCGGCTCGGCGTGCTGGCGCTGGACGGCTTCATCGGTCCGGCGCATGTCTCGACGGTGATCGGCAGCCGTCCCTACGAATATTTTGCCGAGGAATTCCAGAAGCCGGTGGTGATCGCCGGTTTCGAGCCGCTCGACGTGATGCAGGCCATACTGATGCTGGTGCGCCAGTTGAACGCAGGGCGCGCCGAAGTGGAAAACGAATTCTCCCGCGCGGTGACGCGCGATGGCAACGTCAAGGCGCAGCTGCTGGTCGCGGAAGTGTTCGAGTTGCGCCGCGTGTTCGAATGGCGCGGCCTGGGATTGATCCCCTACAGCGCGCTGCGCATCAAGAATCAATATGCCGATTACGATGCCGAACGGCGCTTCGATATTCCCGGGATTTCCATCGCGGATAACAAGGCGTGCGAATGCGGCGCGATCCTGCGCGGCATGAAGCGCCCGCAGGACTGCAAGCTGTTCGGCACGGTCTGCACGCCGGATGAGCCGGTCGGCTCGTGCATGGTGTCGAGCGAAGGCGCGTGTGCGGCGTATTACAGCTATGGACGGTTCAGAGAGATTGCCCGATGACTGACGTTGCGTGCATCTTCCCTCTCCCGCAGGCGGGAGAGGGATTGAGGGTGAGGGGATTGGAGCAGAGATTACTTTCACATGTGTGCACAGGCCCTCATCCCCAGCCCTTCCCCCGCCTGCGGGGGAAGGGAGCAAAATGCGCGGCATAATTCCGAAAGATGGAAGATTACATCCCCCATCACCCCGCCAAACTTCCAGACGACATTCGAATCTGGGCCAGGGAAATGCGCGGTCGCATGACGGATGCGGAAGCCTTGCTGTGGATGCTGTTGCGCAATCGCCATATCGCCGGGGCAAAATTCAGGCGGCAACATCCGGTGGGGCGCTATATCCTCGATTATTATTGCGTCGAGAAGAAGCTGGCAATTGAGCTTGATGGCGGCCAGCATGGCGAGGCTGCCGATTACGATGAGCGTCGGGATAACTGGCTGCGCTCACAGGGAATTCGTGAGTTGCGTTTCTGGAACAATCAGATGCTGGCGGAGACGGAGGCTGTGATGGAAGTGATTTATCAGGCTGTTGTCGAAAATGAATCAAATCAAGAAACCCCTCTCCCGCAGGCGGGAGAGGGGCAGGGGTGAGGGGCGTTATGAGCACGATCAAACCCAACTACGCCAAACCGCTCGATTTCAAGCATGGGCGCGTGGACATGACGCACGGCAGCGGCGGGCGCGCGATGGCGCAGTTGATCGACGAGCTGTTTGTGGCGGCGTTCGACAACGAGTTCCTGCGCCAGATGAACGACCAGGCGCGCTTCCCGGCACCGCAGGGGCGCATGGTGATGTCCACCGACAGCCATGTGGTGTCACCGTTGTTCTTCCCGGGCGGCGATATCGGCTGCCTGTCGGTGCATGGCACGATCAACGACGTGGCGATGTCGGGTGCGAAACCACTGTACCTTGCCGCGAGTTTTATTCTGGAGGAAGGCTTTCCGCTCGCCGACCTGAAACGCATCGTCGAGTCGATGGCGCAGGCGGCGCGCGAGGCCGGGGTGCCGATTGTCACCGGCGACACCAAGGTGGTGGAGCAGGGCAAGGGCGACGGCGTATTCATCACCACCACCGGTATCGGCGTGGTGCCTGAGGGCATCGATATCTCCGGTGAGCGCGCCCGTCCAGGTGACAAAATCCTGGTGTCCGGGGCGCTCGGCGATCACGGCGTGGCGGTGATGTCGCTGCGCGAAAACCTGACCTTCCATACCGGCATCCAGTCCGATACGGCGGCATTGCACGGACTAGTGGCGGCGATGGTCGCGGCGGTGCCGGGCATCCGCGTGCTGCGCGACCCGACGCGCGGCGGGCTTGCCACCACGCTCAACGAGATCGCGCGCCAGTCGGGTGTGGGCATGATGCTGCACGAAGACAGATTGCCAATCCGCGAACAGGTCAGGGCGGCATGCGAATTCCTCGGGCTCGACCCGCTCTACGTCGCCAACGAGGGCAAGCTCGCGGCGATCTGCGCGCCTGAAGATGCCGAGCGCCTGCTGCAGGCGATGCGCGCGCATCCGCTCGGGGTTGACGCCGCGATCGTGGGCGAGGTGATCGAAGACCCGCACCATTTCGTGCAGATGGAGACTGCGTTCGGCGGGCGACGCGTGGTGGACTGGCTGACCGGTGAGCAACTCCCCAGAATCTGTTGAGTCCTCGTGAAGATCCTGTTTCTCACCCATTCTTTCAACAGCCTCGCACAGCGCCTGTATATCGAGCTGGCGCAGCGCGGGCATCAGGTGTCCGTCGAGTTCGACATCAACGATGCGGTCACCGTGCAGGCGGTCGAACTGTATCGCCCCGAGCTGATCATCGCGCCGTTCCTGAAGCGCGCCATCCCGGAAGAAATCTGGCGCAACCACGTCTGCTTCGTGGTGCATCCCGGCATTGTCGGCGACCGCGGGCCGTCGGCGCTGGACTGGGCGATCATGCGCGGTTGCGCGGAGTGGGGTGTGACGGTGTTGCAGGCCAGCGGCGAGATGGATGCGGGCGACATCTGGGCGGCAGAAACCTTTCCGATGTGGCTGGCGAAGAAGAGCAGCCTGTACCGCAACGAGGTGACCGAGGCGGCGGTGCGTGCAGTGCTGGCGGCGGTGGAGCGTTTTCAATCAGGCAATTTCAGGCCAATACCGCTGGATTATTCAAACCCGGAGGTGCAGGGGCGCCTGCACGCGCCGATCCGCCAAGCGGATCGCGCCATCGACTGGCAGCGCGACGACACGCGCACCGTGCTCAGAAAAATTCACGCCGCCGACGGGTTTCCGGGCGTGCTCGATATGCTGTGCGGAAGCGCCTTTTACCTGTTCGATGCCTGCGCCGAAGACACGTTGCGCGGCAGCCAGCCGGGAGAAATCATCGCCCAACGCAACGGCGTGATCTGCCGCGCCACACTCGATGGCGCGGTGTGGATCGGCCATTTGAAGCGCAAGGCCGAAGGCGAGCGCACGTTTAATCCAGATAATTTGTTAGAGAGGGAACACCATTGTAGGAGCGCAACTTGTTGCGCGATATCTTTGGATCGCCCGACAAGTCGGGCTCCTACAAAGTACAAGAGATCTAACGAACAATCTGGATTGAAATTGCCCGCAGCATTGGCGCTGGCAGGGCATCTCTGCAACGTGCCGGAAGCGCCGCTCGACCCGTTTTCAGAAAACACCGGCGAGACGTATCGCGACATCCGCTACGAACATAAGGGCCGCGTCGGCTACCTGCATTTCGATTTCTACAACGGCGCGATGAGCAGCGAACAATGCCAGCGGCTGCGCGAAACATACATTGCCGCCACGCAACGCGAGGTGCGCGTGATCGTGCTGCTGGGCGGCGCGGACTTCTGGTCGAACGGCATCCACCTCAACTGCATCGAGGCCGCCGCCAGCCCGGCGGACGAATCCTGGAGCAACATCAACGCGATGAACGACCTGACGCGCGCCATCACCACCACCGGCAGCCAGCTCACCCTCGCCGCGCTGCAGGGCAATGCCGGGGCGGGCGGCGTGTTCCTTTCGCTGGCGGCGGATCGCGTCTATGCGCGCGAGGGCGTGGTGCTCAATCCGCATTACAAGGGCATGGGCAACCTGTACGGCTCGGAATACTGGACCTATCTGCTGCCGAGGCGCGTGGGCGAGGCGAGGGCGGCTGCGCTGACGAAGAACCGTTTGCCGGTGGGTGCGGCGGAAGCGCAGGAGATGGGGCTGATCGACGGCTGCTTCGGGGCTGACCGGGAAGATTTTCTGGCAAGAATCGAACAGATTGCAGCCGAGCTGGCGGCCAGCCCGGATTGCCCCGCACTATTGCGGGAAAAGAATGCGCGGCGCGAACGCGACGAGCAGGCAAAACCGCTGGATACCTATCGCGCCGAAGAGCTGCAGCACATGAAGCTCAACTTCTACGGCTTCGATCCCAGCTACCATGTGGCGCGCTATAACTTCGTCTACAGGATTCCCCATGCCTGGACACCGCTGTATCTGGCGCGGCATCGCCGCATTGCTTCTTCTCTGGTTTAGGGAAACGCAGATTAATTCGTCATCCCCGCGTAGGCGGAGATCCAGATGTTTGATTTGACTGGGTTCCCGCCTACGCGGGAACGACAAAACCGAATAAATCCGCGTTTCCTTAGCTTGCGAATGCGCAGGTGGATGCAACAAGGTCAGGCAATCGCTGTTCCAGCAGGCTGGAGGGTGACTGACCTATCGTTTGGCAAGGTAAAAACTGATAGCATGGACATCTCCTCGCGGAAGATGAAAAACCGGGGTGGGTTTGCTTTCAAATACAGCTGAAATTCGATTTATTTAAGGAATGGTAATGCGTAAAGTTATATTAATGATGTTGCTGGCGGGGGCGAGCAGCAGTGCGCTGGCAGAATGGGTAAGTGTTGGCAAGAACGAAAGTCTTGGCATCTATGTCGATCAAACCACTGTTAAAAGAACGGGTGATATGTCGACGATATGGACACTGACAGACTTCGCCGATCCCCATAAAGACATGGGTGAAAAGTATCTGTCGATGAAGGATCAGAATGAATATAACTGCAAGGAAATGAAATGGAGAAGGCGCGCTTCCTCTCAGTACTCCAAGAATATGGGCGGCGGCAAATTGGTCTATAGCGACACCTATACAACGAGGTGGATGGAAGTCCCGCCCGACAGCGGCACCGAAATTCTGTTGAATTTTGCCTGCAAGAAGAAGCGCTAGTTTCTGGTCGTCTATTTAGCGTTCAGTTCGTCGTCCTTGTAATATTTGGTGCCCTGAATCGTGGCTTGCAGCGCGAGTCCTGTTTCGGTGATCTGATACAGGTCCACGCCGGGAGCCACGGTAATTGCACCCGCGACAGCTCCTCCTTTTTCGCCCGATTTGGCAGCGGCATCTGCCTGTGCATCAGCCGCCCATCCGCTCTCGATAAACTGCCTGATGGATTTGGCGCTCGAGAATACGAAGACGCCGCGAAAATCTTTTACACCCAGCCCGAATCCCACGCCGCCGGAAATCATCTTCATGTAAACATCCTTGCCGGTCCGGTTGTCATGAGCCACTCCCGAGCCACCCGCCGCCGAGAGGAAGATCAGGTTTATGCCGACATTGCTGAACACGGCGTATCCGGCTGCCTTATTGATCTCGCCCTTGGCCCTGGGATGCACCTTGTACAGTTTCTTCAGGGTTTCACTGCGCATTTTCCGTATTTCCGCCCGCTTTTCCTCCGGAGAAGCGGCAGTGGCCGGGCCGGAAAATCCCGAAAGAAAAACCCCGACGGCCAGCGCGGCCAGGATATGCATGCGGTAGAAGCCTGATTTCATGATCCCACTCCTTGAAGTTCGCAGTATCTTAATGGAATAACAAACAAGACGCACAGTGTCGGATTTGCGCAGCGATGCGCCTGCGCTACACGGGGTGCAGGGTAGCCTCTTCCATCAGGGGAATCTGTTCGCGCAGTTCCAGAATGCGATCCTGCCAATAACGCTGGGTGTTGAACCACGGGAAGGCCTGCTTGAAGGCGGGGTCATCCCAGCGCTGTGCAAGCCAGGCGGAGTAATGAATCAGGCGCAGGGTGCGCAGCGCCTCGACAAGATGCAGTTCGCGCACATCAAACTCGCAGAAATCCTCGTAACCCGCGAGCACGGCACCCAGTTGCTGGACACGCTCTTCGCGTTCGCCGCAGAGCAGCATCCACAAATCCTGTACCGCAGGCCCCATGCGGCTGTCGTCGAAATCGACGAAATGCGGGCCATCGTCCGTCCACAGCACGTTGCCCGCGTGGCAATCGCCGTGCAGGCGCAGATGTTTCACGTCGCCGGCGCGCGCGAAGCACTGCCGCACGCCTTCCAGGGCATGATCGACCACGCCGCGATAAACTGCATCGAGATCATGCGGGATGAAATCCTGCGCCAGCAGGTAATCGCGCGGGGCAATGCCGAAGCTCTCGATATTCAGCGTGGGACGATGCTGATACGGCTTCAGCGCACCGACGGCGTGGATGCGCCCCAGGAAGCGGCCCATCCATTCCAGTGTGTCGAGGTTTTCCAGCTCCGGTGCGCGCCCGCCGTGTCTGGCAAAAACGGAAAAGCGAAACCCGGCAAATTCATGCAGCGTCTTTCCGTCCAGCGCCATGGCGGGCACGACCGGGATTTCGCGTTCGACCAGCTCCTGCACGAAAGCATGCTCTTCGAGTATGGCCGCATCCGTCCAGCGCGACGGACGATAGAACTTCGTCACCAGCGGCGCGCCTTCCTCCATGCCGACCTGATAGACACGGTTTTCGTAGCTGTTGAGCGCCAGCAGGCGCCCGTCGCTGCACAGGCCAATGCTCTCCAGCGCATTCAGCACGCAGTCGGGCGTGAGTGTCGAGAAGTTATCCGGCAATTTTTTCAGCATGGAAAAAAATGGATGCCCTTAAATAGCGACTACATGGTGGCAGAAGCTTATCTTCCGCGCCCGCCGAAACGATGCACCGCCGGCTTGGCGCTGCTGCCGGGTCTTTTGGGCTGTGCGGCTGGTGTACCGGCGCGCCCTTGCGGCTGGCTGCGTCCGGAACGCGGGCCGCGATTTTGGCCACCGCCACGATTTTGCCCGTTCAGAATGGGCTCAGCCTTGATGCGCGGATCGGGTTCGAATCCGGGTATCTGCACCACCGGAATTTCGCGCCGGGTCAGGCGCTCGATGTCGTGCAGCAATTTATGTTCGTCGACGCACACCAGCGAGCTCGCCTCGCCTTCGCTGCCGGCGCGCCCGGTGCGGCCGATGCGGTGGACGTAATCCTCCGCCACGTTGGGCAACTCGAAGTTCACCACATGCGGCAGTTCGATGATATCGATGCCGCGCGCGGCGATGTCGGTGGCGCACAGCACCTGCAGCTTGCCGGTCTTGAATTCCGCCAGCGCACGGGTGCGCGCGCTCTGGCTCTTGTTGCCGTGGATCGCCATCGCGCTGATGCCTTCCTTGTTCAGGTATTCCGCCAGATTGTTCGCGCCATGCTTGGTGCGCGTAAACACCAGCACCTGAAACCAGTTGTGGTTCTTGATCAGTTGGGTCAGCAGCGCGCGTTTGCGTTCACGATCTACCGGATAAACTTTCTGCGTAATCAGCTCGGCGGTGGCGTTGCGGCGCGCCACTTCGATCAGCGCCGGTTTGTTGAGCAGGCCATCGGCCAGCGCCTTGATTTCGTCGGAGAAGGTGGCGGAGAACAGCAGGTTCTGCCGTTTTTTGGGAAGCAGCGCGAGGATCTTCTTGATGTCGCGGATGAAGCCCATGTCCAGCATGCGGTCGGCCTCGTCCAGCACCAGTATCTCGACATGCGACAAGTCCACCGTTTTCTGCTGCACATGATCGAGCAGGCGCCCCGGCGTCGCCACCAGGATATCGACGCGGCCATGCAGTTGTTTGATCTGCGGGTTGATATTGACGCCGCCGATCATGGTCATGGATTTCAGCTTCAGGTATTTGCCATAGTCGCGCACGCTTTCTTCCACCTGCGCGGCCAGTTCGCGCGTGGGAATGAGCACCAGCGCGCGTATCGGTGTCTTGACAGTAGATGGCTTCGCGCTGGCAGTGAGGAGTTGCAGGATGGGCAGGGTAAATCCGGCTGTCTTGCCGGTGCCGGTCTGTGCGCCGGCCAGCAGATCACTGCCGGACAACACGACGGGAATTGCCTGTGCCTGGATCGGTGTAGGTTCGGTATAACCGCGCTCGGAAACGGCGCGGAGGATTTCTTCGGACAAGCCGAGAGAAGCAAATGACATATATTCTTTCTTATGGGTTACATCTGCCTGGCATCCCGGTGGGGCGCCAGTCTCAGGCAGATAGAGAGGAAACTGATTGACCGCGATGCAAGGACTGGAGCAGCATCGCGGCGTGCATTGTAACAGAGTACGGCGATCTTCCGCGCAGTTTTATCTGCCTGCGATCCGTTGCAGTGGAGCAGGGCGGAGCGCCCGAAAGCGGCCGGTTTCATGGAAAAACCCGTTCAGAGTGCCTTGCTCACCTTCATGATGCCCCGATCCTCTTCGCTGATTTTGCTGGCAAAGCCGAGGCGGGACATCAGCTTGAGCATCTTGTGGTTGTTGACCAGCACTTCACCTTCGATCACCGCCAGGTCGTTGGCACGGGCGGCTTCCATCAGCGCGACCATGAGCTTCTGCCCGAGTCCCTTGCCCTGCATATTGTCCGCAATCACCAGCGCGAATTCGCAGGTGTCGCCGTCAGGATTGATGGCATAGCGCGCCACGCCGAGTTCGACTTCCTGATCCCGATCGACGGTCACGGCGATCAGCGCCATTTCGCGACTGTAGTCCAGCTGGGTGAAGCGCACCAGCATGGTTTCGGTGAGTTCCTGCAGGCTGCTCATGAAGCGGAAATACTTGGATTCCTCCGACAGATTGTGCACGAAGCGTTTGACCAGATCGGCGTCTTCCGGGCGGATCGGACGGATCGTGATATCGGTGCCGTCGGCAAGCTGCCACTGGCTGACCAGCTGGGTGGGGTAGGGGTAGATCGCCATGTGCGCGTAGCGGTCGGCGCCGGGCTGGCGATAATCCACGACCACACGCGCGTCGGCGGCCAGCGCGCCATTCTCGTCCAGAATCAGCGGGTTGATGTCCATTTCCTTGAGCAGCGGCAGTTCGCACACCATTTCCGAGACGCGCAACAGCACGTCTTCGAGCGCGCTCATGCTGGCCGGTGCCATGTTGCGGAAGGCGCCGAGCATTCCGGCGATACGGGTGCCCCGGATCAGTTCTTTCACCAGAAAGTTGTTCAGCGGGGGGAGTGCGACGGCGCGGTCGCCCATGATTTCGACCGTCGTGCCGCCCGCGCCGAAGGTGATCACAGGCCCGAACACCGGGTCGCTGGTCACGCCGATCATCAGCTCGCGGCCGTTCGGCTTGACGACCATCGGCTCGATCGAGATGCCGTCCACCTTCGCGTTGGGGCGGTTATGCAGCACGTTATCGATGATGTGCTGGTAGGCCGCGCGCACCTCGTGGGCATTGTTCAGGTTGAGCACCACGCCGCCGGCATCGCTCTTGTGCGTGATGTCGGGCGAGTTGACCTTCATCGCGACCGGGAAGCCGAGTTGCTGGGCAATCAGCAGTGCCTCGTTAGGCGAATGCGCGACCATGGTGCGCGCAACCGGAATGTGGAAGGCCGACAGCAGCGCCTTGGATTCCATTTCTGTCAGCACCTTGCGGTGTTCCTGCATCGCGCCCTCGATGATCAGGCGCGCGCTCTCCACGTCCGGTTCGATATGGTGGGAGAGGGGGCCGGGCATCTGCATCAGCAGTTTTTGGTTGCGGTAGTAGGCGGACAGGTGCGAAAACACTTCCACCGCCGGTTCCGGCGTGCGGAAATGCGGCCTGTGTGCCTGTGCGAAGGCATCCCGCGCCGTGGCAACCTGCGTCTCGCCCATCCAGCAGGTCAGCAGCGGCTTGCTGTGTGTATCGGCCAGTTCGATCAGCGCCTGCGCCGATTCCAGCGGCCTGGTCATTGCCTGCGGTGTGAGAATCGCCAGCACGCCATCGACATTATCGTCTTCCAGGCAAGCCTTTACGGCGTGATGATAACGTTCCGCCTGAGCATCGCCGATCACGTCTACCGGGTTGCAGTGCGGCCAGTTTGGCGGCAGATGCCGGTTCAGATAGTCGATGGTGGCTTCCGACAGCGTGGCCATCTCCAGCCCCAGATCGGCGGCACGGTCCGCAGCCATCACGCCGGGCCCGCCGCCGTTGGTGACGATGGCCAGGCGGTTGCCGACCGGCCGGAAGCCGCACGACAACGCCTTGGCGGCAGTGAAAAGTTGCGTGACGGTCTGCACGCGCACCACGCCGGCGCGGCTCACTGCGGCGTCGAACACATCGTCCGCGCCGACCAGCGAGGCGGTGTGCGACATTGCCGCCTTCGAGCCTGCCGCATGGCGGCCGACCTTGACCAGGATCACCGGCTTGATGCGCGCGGCGGCGCGCATTGCGCTCATGAACCTGCGCGCGTTGCGGATGCCTTCGATATACATCAGGATGCTGTGCGTATTGGCATCGGAAACAAGATAATCGAGGATTTCGCCGAAGTCCACGTCGGTGGACGAACCCATCGATACCACGCTGGAAAAGCCCACATCGTTGCTCTGCGCCCAATCCAGGATCGCCGTGCACAGCGCACCGGACTGCGAGACGAAGGCGATGTTGCCGGTATTCGGGCTGCCCTTGTTGAAAGTGGCGTTCAGGCCGATGGAAGGGCGCATGATGCCGAGGCAATTCGGGCCGATCAGGCGGATATTGTAGCGGCGCGCGGTTTCCAGCAGCACCTTCTCCAGCGCCACGCCTTCCGCGCCGGCCTCGCCGAAACCGGCGGTGATGATGACCGCAGCCTTGACGCCATGAGTGCCGCATTCCTCGATAATGCCCGGCACGGTCTGCGGCGGTGTGGCAATCACCGCCAGCTCCACCGGCTTGCCTATGTCCGCGATTCTGCCGTAGGCACGCTTGCCCTGCACCTCGGGATTTTTGGGGTTGATCGGGTACAGTTCGCCCTGGAAGCCGCTCTCCAGCATGTTGCGAAACACGATCTGGCCGACCGAGTCGGGGCTGTCGCTGGCACCGAATACCGCGACTGACTTGGGTGCGAAGAGGGTGCTCAGGTAATGCATGCCCATGGCATCTTCCCTCGTCTGGTATGGATGTGAGTATGATAGCACCGTGCCATTCATGAGGCGTCAATATGCAGACCGCTTACATCAGTCATCCCTTTTGTCTCAAGCACGACATGGGTGCGCATCACCCTGAATCTCCGGCGCGTATCCAGGCTATCGAGGATCAGTTGATCGCTGCCGGCTTGATGGACTACCTGCAGCGCTATGAAGCACCTGAAGCGAGCAATGAACAGCTGTTGCGCGTGCACGAAGAAAGTTACATCGATTCGATAGAATACAGTGTGCCGGAGCAGGGTATCGTGTATCTCGATGGCGATACTGCATTGAACCCGTTCAGTTACAAGGCTGCATTGCGTGCGGCGGGCGCGGTGGTGCTGGGCGTGAACCTGGTGATGGAGGGCAGGGCCGAAAATGCCTTCTGCAATATCCGCCCGCCCGGTCACCATGCCGAACGTGCCCGGGCAATGGGCTTCTGTTTATTCAACAATATCGCGGTCGGCGCGGCACACGCGCTGGCCGCGCACGGATTGAGCCGGGTGGCGATCGCGGATTTCGACGTGCATCACGGCAACGGCACGGAAAACATCTTTCACGACGAGCCGAGCGTGATGCTGTGCTCCACCTTTCAGCACCCTTTCTATCCCTACTGCGGTGAAAACAGCGGCAACGAGCATATCATCAACGTACCGCTCGCCGCCGGGTCGGGAAGCGAGGAATTCCGCGCCGCCGTCACGCAGCACTGGCTGCCGGCGCTGGAACGTTTTCGGCCGGAGTTTCTGCTCATCTCGGCAGGGTTCGATGCGCACCGCGACGACGACATGGCGATGCTGCGGCTCACCGAGGCAGATTATGCATGGGTGACCGGGCAACTCAAATCGGTCGCTGAAAAGCATGCGCAAGGTCGCATCGTGTCGGCTCTGGAGGGTGGCTATGAGATGCATGCGCTGGGATCCAGCGCGCTGGCACACCTCAAGGTACTCAGTGGTCACCAGGTATAAAACATAAATTAATCAACCATAAGCACGCTTAACTTAACGCCACATATAAGCATGTCTAGCTTCGATGCGCCGAATCAAAATTAGTCACTACAGCCGCCATCGGCCTTTTGCGGGCAGGTCGGCAATATGATGTGTATCAATCGTCGCGACAATTTCGTAATAAGTGCCATCGGTCTTGGCACGCCGCACTTTTTCGATAACGTTCCAGTTGCGGATATACCAGTCGCGCCACCAGCCCGTCGCACCGGCTACTTGCTCGCACCACGCGTAGACTTCGTCCCAGGTGACAGGGACCTCTCCAAACAAGTCGAATGGCATTGGGGTCAGCATGGTATTACGGCAACAAACAGGGGCTTCCAGACGCAGGGTTATTTTACCTTGCTTGTCGCTTGATACGCATAATGTATATTATGTCAAATTGTATAGATGGGAATATTGGGCGAGGTTTGCCGCTACTGCAGGTTCTGTTGTCACACTCCTCCGCATGCCAAAACCGAGAATTTACCTCGTTTTATTATTTCCACTCAATCATCAATAAACATTTTTCAAACGGACTGCTAAAGCTTCTGGATTGGGTATTTGAGAGTTGTACTTTCTGAGCAGCGTCACCCGTTACTTCACTTGAATTTGGAATGGGCGTCAGCTACGCCAGCCTTAAGGTGATTCCATATTTTGTCGGCAGTTTCTTTGACCTGCTCCCAGGCTTCGCCACCGGCCTTCTCCAGCGCCTTCATTGTTTCAGACGCCGCACGCTGTTTGGCACGCAACTCATAAAGTTCATTGGCACGCTTGACCTTCATGTCAGCCCCCCGCGTTCTCCGCCTTAGCTTCCAATAAATCAATTTGGGCACCCAATTCCTTCAGTTGCGCCGCCATTTTTTGTTTATATGCGCCTCGAAGTTCCATGGTCTACTCCTTGAACTGGTTGGCAATAACTCGTTCTCATCTGATCGTCATCTTCAGTGCCAGCCGGTTTTCAACCCGAATTACGCCGGCCACCGCACCCGCCAGCGCTTCGGCCATATCGCTATTTTGCTTCGAATCGACAGATCCACTTAATGTCACCACGCCATTTACGGTATCCACACTGATTTGCAGTGTCTTGAGACCAGGCTCGGCAAAAATGGCTGCTTTGACCTTGGTCGTAATCTCGGCATCCTCGATGACCACGCCGGCTTTCTCACTTTGCTCGGCCATTTTGATAGCGACTTTATCGCTTGCATCACTTATTTTCTGGCCAGCTGCCTCAACCGTCTGGTCGATCTTTTTACCCGCAGTCTCTGCAGGTCCCGTCTTGTCGCATGCGGCAAGACCAACCACCAATAGCGTCGACATACCGATTAATTTGAAATTCTCTAATGCTTTCATTTTGGTTTCCTTCGCAAGTTCATTACATATCGCCAAAAAATAAATCCGCAATTGATTGACAGGTCAAAGGCAGAAAGTCAAACGGCCCCCTGAAGCGGATGTTCAGGGGGCCGTCCGACAACGTGCACTGCGGTTACTTGACCCGCATGTCATCCTTGACTGACGTCACGCCCTTGACGCTGCGTGCAACCTCAACTGCCTTGTTAATGTCGTGCCGGGAATTGACGAAGCCGCTCAATTGAACGACGCCCTTGAAAGTCTCGACGTTGATCTCGGCAGATTTCAAAGTGGGTTCGTTGAATATGGCTGCTTTGACTTTGGTGGTGATGACGCTGTCGTCAACGTACTCTCCGGTTCCTTCCTTGGTGGCGGTCGATGCGCAGCCGACAACAGAAGTCAGCGCCATGGCGAAGAAGAAAGCAGCGAGCAGTTTAGCGGTAAGTTTCATGATAGTGCTCCTGTATGTAGGGTGAATCCTGATTAAACTAAAAATGGTGCTTTAAACCCTTTTAGGGTGGGCAAAAACCCGTGCCCTCCCCTCCTTCTACCACTTCGATGTGCGCGTAGCAGAAACCTCAACTTCCACGCGGCGATCCGGCGCCAGGCAGGCGATCAGTGCCTTGGTTGCTTTCTTGCCTTTACACTCATCGGGCTTCGTCACGGGTTCTGCTCCGTCTACTCCCCTGGCCTCGATCTTGTCGGCCGGGATCCCTGCGGATTCCACCAGATAGGCCTTGACTGCTTCAGCGCGGCGTTCTGAAAGTTTCTGGTTGTATTTTTGCGAACCGATCCGGTCGGTGTGTCCGGTTACCATGATGACCTCATATTTGGCGCCCTTCAGGTCTGCGGCAAACCTGTCGAGAGCCTGTTTTCCCGTAGGTCTCACGTCCGCCTTGCCGAAAGCGAAAAGAGCATCCACTGAGGAATCCGCGGAGAAAACCACTTTTTTCGGCTGAGGAGGTGGAGGCGCTACGATCACCGGCTTGGGCGCAGGGGCGGCGGCAACCGGTTCAGGCGCTGCCGCTTTCGGGGCAGGAGTTGGCTGCTTTTCCACGCCGAAGCGGTAGACCAGGCCGAGCGAATACATATCGACATCGCCGCGATTGCCGACGGCATCGTTGATCCGATAGCGTTCCGCTTCGACGCGCATACCGAGAGATGCAGTGAAATCGTACTGAAGCCCGGCGCCCAATTTGTAGTTAACTTGATTCTTGCTGGGGTTGGGGTTGAGCACAGTGACTGCTCCGCTTCCGGTGAAAGTGTCTCTGGCTTGAGCATAGTTCAAGCCGAGCCTGCCTAACGCCGAAAACTTTTCAGTGAGAGGCAACGTGCCGACTGCGTCGAGATTCAGGCCGTTAAGTTTGATAGCACCAGTCAGCGTTCCTGCAGGCACCACGGTTGCCGTATAGCCGAATTTTCCCAGATCGAAATAGCCCGCTTCAATGGCAAAATTCTTGTTGTACTGGTACCCGCCAAAAAGCTTATAGCCGGTGTCGCGGTTGTCGTCGGCAATAGCGGTCGTGGTGAATCCTCCTCCCAGCAGGTTGCTGGTGATTCGCGCGTTATCGATTTTCGCTCTCGACTGGCCGACGTTGCCCCCGATGTACCAGCCTGAATCGTCCGCCATTGCGAATGAGCTGGCGATGACAGCGCACCCCACCAGCCCCAGTGTCCCTACGGTTTTTGCAACTCTCTTCATGTTTTTCTCCAAAAGTGACGGTGAATGATTACTGGCAATTAACTTTAATCTTGTTAAGCAATAAAGGTCGGCAGCAATGACTCTGCCAACCTTTGTTCTAATGCCTCCAGCCTTGTTACTGGCAAGTTGACGAGTATGTGGCAGGTGGCGCAAACGGCTGGCCCGGCACGGAAACGACGTTGGAGTCGAATACAAACGCGCCCGCACCGCCCACCCATGCCCCGGCCATCAATCTGCCGCACGAGGTCGCGCCGGTCAGCATCGTGATATTTCCGGCGGCCAGTATGTTGCCCTGAAATTCAGAGTACAAACCGAGTGTCGCGTTCGAGGCGGCCTGCCACCAGACGTTGGAAGCCTTGGCACCGCCGGTCAGCAGGATACGAGTGCGTACGCCGGGGGGCGCCGCGCCGGCTGCCGTGCCGACCGTGCTCGATGACTGGAAGACGAAGACCGCATTGGCGTCGCCCTGGGCGTCGAGCGTGAGATCGCCCGTTACCATAATCGATGTGATGGATTGATAAAGGCCTGGAGTGAAGTAGTTGTCTCCCGTAACCTGCGCGCTCCCGGTCGGGGCTCCCAAAGTCGTGCCAGCCGGCAAATTGGTGGGGCTACCCAGGGAACCTGCGGCGGGCGGTCCGGCCGGAGGCGTGATGCTGAGAAATGCCGCATTCAAGTCGGCTTTGACAGTGGCCATAGTGCCTGATGGGTCATAAAGTGCGCTGATTACCGTCCCAGTGATGGTTGGAGTGGAGCCGTTGCTTCCGCAAAGACCAAAACCTCGCGTGCCATTTATCAAGGCGAAGCCGGCATCACAGTCGCACCGGCCATTACGGCACTCGGCGTATCCGCACCGACGCAGGTTCAGGGCGCCCCCGCATCGCTTGGCGCGGGCCAGACGCCCTCGGCTTTGACCTCGCCCGGCATCATCCAAGCCGATGCCTCCACCAACTCGATCATCATTACCGCGCCTGACGCGATCTACAATAATTTGCGTGCCGTACTCGACAAACTCGACGTGCGCCGCGCGCAGGTCTATGTCGAAGCACTGATTGCCGAGATCACTTCCGACAAGGCCGCGGAGTTCGGCATCCAGTGGCAGGAATTGAGCGGCCTCGGCAAGGCCAATACACAGGCGTTCGGCGGCACCAATTTTGGCACCTCCGGGCAGAATATCGTTGGCATTGCCCAGAATCCGGCGGCTGCCGCGGCTGGGCTTAACATTGGGGTCGTGAGGGGCCATGTCAACATTCCTGGTGCCGGCCAGGTGTTCAACCTCGGCCTCCTGGTTCGCGCATTGGAGGCAGACGCCAATGCGAACATCCTGTCCACACCGACGTTGTTGACGCTGGACAACGAGGAAGCCGCGATCGTCATCGGCCAGAATGTTCCCTTCATCACCGGCCAGTATGCGCTGACGGGTGCGGCCACCACACCCACGCCTTTTCAGACGGTCGAGCGGCGCGATGTCGGCCTGACGCTGCGGGTCAAGCCGCAAATCTCGGAAGGCGGAACAGTACGCCTGCAGATCTACCAGGAAGTTTCAAGTGTGGATACGACAACGACCAACCCCGCAGGGGTGACCACCAACAAGCGCGCGGTGGCATCGACGGTGCTGGTCGACGACGGGCAGATCGTGGTGATCGGCGGTTTGATCCAGGATGCGGTCAGCGTCGGTGAGCAGAAGGTTCCGCTGCTCGGCGACCTTCCGTTGCTCGGCGGCCTGTTCCGCTACAGGACACGCTCGCGTACCAAGACCAATTTGATGATTTTCCTGCGTCCGACACTGGTGCGCGACAACCAGCGCGCAGATGCCTACACCGGCGAACGCTACGATTACATCATCGGCGAGCAACGCAAGGCCCAGCCTGCGCACGACGCTATCTTGCCGGACATGAACTCGCCCACCCTGCCACCGCGCCCGGTGCCGCCGCAGCCGCCTCCACCGGCCATCGGGGTGAATCCGCCCCCAGCAGGCGGGGCATAACGGATGAACCGGGGCGCGCTCAAGATTTCCTACGCATTTGCCAAGGCCAACGGCGTGGTCGTCACCGCCATGAGTGACGACCTGGCGGAGGTGGCGGTGCGCAGCGATGCCCGCGCGGGTGCGCTCGCCGAGTTGCGCCGGACGCTCGGCGTGCCGCTGCACGCCCGTCGCATTGATGCCGGGGAATTCGACGAATTGGTCAGCGCGTCGTACAACGGTGCAGAGGCCGGCGCGGCTGCGCTGGCCGGCGATCTGGCTCAGGCTCAGGATCTGGATCTGTCGAGATTGCTGCAGGAAATCCCCAGGATCGAGGATTTGCTCGAAAGCCAGGACGACGCGCCGGTGATCCGCCTGATCAATGCGCTGTTCACGCAAGCGTTGCGTGATGGCGCTTCGGACATCCATATCGAACCGTTCGAAACCCGCTCGGTGGTGCGGCTGCGTATCGACGGCACGCTGCGTGACCTGATCGAGCCGGCGCGCGCGCTGCATGGCGCAATCGTCTCACGTATAAAAATAATGTCGCAGCTCGATATCGCGGAAAAACGCCTGCCGCAGGATGGCCGCATCACACTGCGCGTGGCCGGCAAGCCGGTTGACGTGCGCGTATCCACGATCCCCACCGGGCACGGCGAGCGCGTGGTGCTGCGTTTGCTCGACAAGCAGGCCGGGCGGCTCGATCTCACGCGTCTGGGCATGGACGATGCCACGCTCGCGCACATGGATCGGCTGATCCGCGAGCCCCACGGCATCGTGCTGGTCACCGGCCCGACCGGCTCGGGCAAAACCACCACGCTGTACGCCGCGCTCTCAAGACTGGACGCGACCGCACTCAACATCATGACGGTCGAAGACCCGATCGAGTACGACCTCGACGGCATCAGCCAGACCCAGGTCAACCCGCGCATCGACATGAGTTTCGCGCGGGCATTGCGCACTATCCTGCGCCAGGATCCGGACGTGGTCATGATTGGCGAAATACGCGATCTTGAGACCGCGCAAATTGCCGTTCAGGCCAGTCTCACCGGGCATCTGGTGTTTGCCACACTGCACACCAACGATGCCGTGAGCGCGGTCACCCGGCTGGTCGACATGGGCGTGGAGCCTTTTCTGCTTGCCTCCAGCCTGATCGGGGTGGGCGCGCAACGCCTGGTGCGCCGCCTGTGCCTGGAATGCCGCAAACCCTTTGCCGCCGATGCGGCACAACTTCACGCCCTGGGCTTGATGCCGACCGATGGCACACTCTATTCGGCGCAAGGTTGCCCTGCCTGCAATCGCACCGGTTACCGTGGCCGCACCGGCATTTACGAATTACTGACGGTCGACGACGACTTGCGCCGTCTGGTCCACGACCGCGCTTCCGAGCAGGTGCTACGGGCGCATGTGGTGGCGCGCGGCATGCGTTCCCTGCGCGATGACGGCATGCGTCTGGCCGCGCAGGGCGTGATCAGCCTCGAAGAAGTGGTGCGCGTCACGCGCGCGTAACTGCCGCCATGGAAGCATTTCAATATCAGGCGCTGGACGCCACCGGCCGCACGATATCCGGCGTGATGCAGGCCGATACACCACGCCAGGCGCGCACGCTGTTGCGCGCGCAGGGCCTGCTGCCCTCGATGGTCAAACAAGTGCATGCGCGGGAGCGCGCACGACAGGGTTGGGCACGCGGCATCTCGGCGACCGAACTCAGCCTGGTGACCCGGCAGATGGCCACCCTGCTCGAATCCGGCCTGACCCTGGAGCAATCACTCAATGCGCTGATCGAAGAAGCTGCCGAGCCATTGACGCGTGAGATCCTTACCGGCGTCAAAACCGAAGTGACGTCCGGCCAGTCATTGGCCACGGCACTGGGCGCCTACGAAAAAAGTTTTCCGGATTTCTACCGGGCGCTGGTGCATGGCGGCGAAGAATCGGGCGCGCTGCCGACCGTGTTGCAGCATCTCGCCGATTATCTCGACGCACGCCAGGCGCTCAAACAGAAAACCGGCCTCGCGCTGCTTTACCCCTTCCTGGTCACGACCGTGGCGATCATGATCGTCACCGGATTGCTGGTCTATGTGGTGCCGCAGGTGGTGCAAGTGTTTCAGCAGTCGCGGCAGAGCCTGCCGTTGCTGACACGGTCGCTGATCGCCTTGAGCGACTTTCTGCGCGCGACCTGGCCATATCTTTTAATCATCCTCGCTGGCGGGTTTGCCGCCGCGCGCGTGGCGCTACGCCGCGAGGCGACAAAACACCGCTGGCACAGCCTGCTGTTGCGCATGCCCGGTCTGGGACCGTTGATTCGCGGCATCAATACCTCGCGCTTCGCCAGCACACTCGCCATCCTGGTCGGCGGCGGCGTGCCGCTGCTTTCCGCGCTGGCTTCCGGTGCGCGGGTGATGACCAACATGGTGTTGCGCGAGGCGGTCGAGCGCGCCATCGTGCGGGTGCGCGAAGGCGCGAGCCTGGCCCGCGCACTGGGTGAAACGCGGGCGTTTCCGCCGCTCCTGATCCACCTGGTCGCGAGCGGCGAGGTGAGCGGGAAGCTGGAGCAGATGCTGGAGCGTGCCGCGCACCTGGAGACTCAGGCGCTGGAGCGGCGCCTGACGGTCTTCCTCACGCTGCTCGAACCGGTGATGATTCTGGTAATGGGGGGCATCGTGCTGTTGATCGTGCTCGCGATCCTGCTTCCGATCATAGAAATCAACCAGTTGGTGCACTGACCAGATAGGTAATCCCCCCTGAAATTAGTGTGAATCAGAAGTAGAATTTTCTCGTTTAGAAATGGAGGAAATTTTACATGAAGAAATCACGCTTTAGCGAAATCGGCATAGATGCGCCAGTCTCGAACTGCATTCGCATTGGTCAACGTGTTGCGCGACACCGTGCTGCGAAAGCCCATGTGGTAAAGCTTGGCGGACTGGCTGCGCAGGCATGCTTCGATGTCGCGCAAGCTCTCGCAATCGGGTTTGAAATACCCCGAATGCTACTTGCCAGATTCAAATCGAGACCAAGCTTAATCATGAAATATTTTATTTCCATCAACCTATTACAATCAACTCGGCGTTTAACGTTGGGACACTAGTGAGCTAAAGGTATCACTCACTACTTAGCTTCACTCAGCTTCAATCGAAGCGTGATGCGGCATCCCGGTTCGGTGTTGACTACGGTGACAGTGCCGCCATGCAGTTCGGCGATACGACGCACCAGGTAGAGGCCGAGTCCGGCGCCGGCAATTCCCTGCGCCTGGCTGCCGCGCACGAATTTGTCGAATAAATTAGGCAGGTCTGACGCAGGAATCCCAGGTCCAGCGTCGGCCACATCAAGAAGCAGCGTTTTACCATCAAACCCCGCTCGCAGCTGGATGGGGCTGCCTGTGGGGGTGTATTTTGCCGCGTTATCCACCAGGTTCATCCAGGCTATCGACAGCAGATGGCTGTCGGCAAACAGCGCCACCGTTCTGTCCGCCAAGTTATTGTCAAGGATCAACGTCACAGGGTGTTGCGGCGCCATCAACTGCGCCACCATAAACTGCTCTGACAGCCATTCACCAAGATCGAACGGATAGAATTGCTTTGCGAGACGCCCCATTTCCAGACGCTCGCTTGACAGGGTGTGATCTATCAATGTTTTCAGCCGCACCATCGCCTGTGCAATTTTGTCGACACGCTTGGACACTTCGACATCGCCCTGGTCGATAAGCACCCGCAGGCTCTGGTTGGCGGCGTCTATGATCGCCAGAGGTGTGCGAAACTCGTGCGAAACCATTGTCACGAACTGTCGCTGCGCCTCCACCATCAACCGCTCTGCTGCAAGCGCCTTGGTTGTCTCATTGAACGCCTCGTTTAATCGGCATTCTGCCTGCCTGCGCTCGTACATCGTCAGCGACAACGTGGTGCCAACGAGAGTTAGCGTCGCCATGTATAGCCATAGCACAGTGCCACTCATCAGATAAAACATCGTGCCCTGTGCCGTCCCCATCAAGAATTGCAATATGGTCATCACTATGATCAACATGCTCCCATGACGGCCGAAGCGCAACGCACCCCATGCGACAAAGACAAACATCAAGTAAGGGAGGGCGATTTCGCCGGCCGACTCCTTGAACCAACCGATGAAGATAATCTGCCCGGACACGAAAGCCATAGCGAAATACACTATAGTTTCCAGCACGCGTTCACGGCTTAGCCAGCCGGCTGGCAATCTCCTCCACACCAAAATAAACGGCGTAAAAGAGACCATAGCCAGCGTATCGCCCATCCACCCATGCAGCATACTGACCGGTATCATCGCCGGCGTAATCGCGCCCCCCAGCCACAACGCCATCGCGCCCATCAATGCCGCCAACAATGCTGCCAGTGCAGTGACTGCACACAGCCTGAAATAATTGCGCGTATTGGTAACGACCCGGTCAGGGGAAGAATTTTCTTTTTGCTGGCTGGTCAACAGCCAGTAAACGAGCAGGCTCTCCAACACGTTGCCGATTGCGGCAAGAGTCGAAGGCAATACAGGCCGGCCCATCCACAGATAAGCCGCCATGGCGCCGACAAAAATGGCCGTCAAATACTTTCTGCCACCGATCAGTACAGCTGCCAGTCCGATGCCGCTCGGAACCCACAATATAGAAATGTTCCCTTCGATCATCAAATAGGCCAGCGTAAATTTAGCGGACAGCGCATACAACATCGTCACGACTGCGAGGCGGAATAAATCCGACCAATGATGAACAGAGGGCATATTCAAATTTTTCATTCTCATTAAATTGCTTGCCAGGTTTTCTGCCGCCATAAATAATAGGGTGCGATATCCCGCGTGTGACCCACACCATGCTTGCCGAGTTTATTCTACAATACCGCAGCTATCGCAATTTAAACATAGGGTTCATCTGACAATTGCGTGGGTAAAAGCTAATCTATCGTCTCTAACTTGGTTG
>CAYHEM010000019.1:0-39422 GCA_964355765.1 uncultured Gallionella sp. | reverse complement strand
CTTGCCTTCACCCTGGGGCTTGCCTTCACCCTGGGGCTTGCCTTCACCCTGGGGCGTGTCCTTACCTTGAGATTTTCCTTGTTTTTCATCATTAGTTTCATTCTGTTGTTGCCGCACCTTTGGATCAGCTGCTCCGGTTGCCGCATTCAAAATAAATGCGGGTGTCGGCACAAACTGCATTACCCCGGCTGGATTAACTTGAACCGTCTGTCCGGGCATTGTTACCAGCGTGCGCATCACGCCACTCGGATCGACGGCGGTGATAATGTGACTGCCTTCTATAGTGTGGTTAAGAGTTATGTTGTTGACTGGTGAGAAATTGAGTACGTTGCCAGAGCCACGAATGCCGATGGTTGCACCCGGAGTCTTCATCAGGAATTTATCTTTATTGAAAAGCGCAATCGCCCCGGTAAAGGCACGAAATGTTCCTTTCACCAAAGATAAAATGCTTTTACTGGAGGCATCTGCCTTGCCGCTGAATTGGTATTGATCGATGCGCAACTCGGTATCGGCGCGTACTGCGATAAAAGCACCATCGCTCATGCGCAATTGCGCCATGCCGTCTGCACCTGAAACAATGGTTTCCTTTGCCTCAACTTCTCCGCTTTTCTTGGCTTTTCGCTCCCCTGATGCGCCTACTACGCGCACATCACCCATCACAAAATTAAACTTGCCTGCGGCCGCCCAGCCTTGTGAAATTGGCACGAATACCAGCAACAGGAAAAGTACAAACTTGTTTGGTAAAGTAAGTTTCATGGAATCACCGACAGTAAGATCAAGGTTCTTAAAGAAATTCTCGTTCCCTACAAGGGCATCTCATGCTACCAGTTTTTCTTTACGGTGAACATTCGCGGCTAAAACGCCGGATCGGTCAAGACGTGGGGCATGATGATCGACATGAATAGGATGCGACTGTGCGGGTGTGACTGAAGTTACGGTTGGGGCTGCGCGATCTGGCCGCTTGAGCGCGATTTTTTGGCTGTTTATTTTCTGTTGCTTACTCTATGCATTTTTATTTTTTGGTCACCAGAAAGCAAAGAGGCAGAAAACGCTGAAGCCTTTTACTGGTGCCCGGAGCCGGGGTCGAACCGGCACGCTGGTTTTACCCTAGCGACGGATTTTAAGTCCGTTGTGTCTACCAATTTCACCACCCGGGCGGGTATTTGGAGGCGCGAGCCGGAGTCGAACCGACCTACTCGGATTTGCAATCCGGTGCATAACCGCTTTGCTATCGCGCCATGCTGCAAAACACAGGCTGAAATAATTAAGGGAAAGCGAGAAAGCTTTCCCTTGGATTTGGAGCGGGAGAAGAGTCTCGAACTCTCGACCTCAACCTTGGCAAGGTTGCGCTCTACCAACTGAGCTACTCCCGCGAAACGAGTGCGCATTATAGGGATATTCAAATTTCTGTCAATAATTTTGCAGCAAAATTTTGTGTCAAAAAATTTTCTGTCAAAGCGCTTTGGCTTTGAATAAACGCAGGAAATTCTCCGTGGTGCATCGCCCTGCTGCTTCTATGCTGATGCCACGCAACGCAGCGATTTCTTCGGCAACATGCTTCACATAAGCCGGCTGGTTGAGCTTGCCGCGATGCGGCGCGGGTGCCAGATAGGGCGCATCGGTTTCGATCAATATGCGCTCCAGCGGCACGTGCTGTGCGACTTCCTTGATTTGCTTGGCATTCTTGAAGGTCAGGATGCCGGAGAAGGAGATGTAAAAACCCATCGCCAGCGCGGCTTCGGCCACTTCCCAAGTTTCGGTGAAGCAGTGCATCACGCCGCCCGCCTCGGCGGCATTTTCCTCTGCCATGATGCGCAGGGTGTCTGCGGCGGCTTCGCGAGTGTGGATGATGAGCGGCTTGCCGCATTCGCGCGCGGCGCGGATATGGTTGCGGAAACGCGCACGCTGCCATTCCAGGTCGCCCTTCAGACGAAAGTAATCCAGCCCGGTTTCACCAATGGCAATGACCTTGGGATGCTGCGCCAACTCGACCAAACGCGCGACATCCGGTTCTTCGACCCCTTCGTAATCGGGATGAACTCCCGCAGAAGCAAAAATATTCGGATGCTGCTCGGCGAGCGCCAGCACCTGCGGGAAACCCGCCAGATTGACCGAAACGCACAATGCGGCAACCACGTCGTTATGCCGCATTTGCGCCAATACGTCGACAAGATTTCCGGCTAGTTCCGGAAAGTCGAGATGGCAGTGTGAATCAACAAACGGCATGGTTAAAGTAAAATTCGCGTAGCGATTCGTTTGTCTCCTCGCCCGCTTGCGGGATAACCAGCGACTTGGTCGCCGTCTTTTGGCGCCCTGGTCGAATGGCTGGTTGTTCCATCAGAGGATGGATGAGAGGTAACGGGCTTGGGGAGTTTCATCATAATAGGTGGCTGCTGTCCATGCCCGTTACTCTGTCATGAGCCGGCGATAGGAAAACAGCAGCGACTCCAGAAACAACTTGGGGTTGAGCGTATGTCGCGCTTCGCGTTTCGCGCCTTGCAGGAAGCCTTGCAGCCGCGCCAGATTTAACGGCGTGACGTGCTCAACCAGCTTCTTGAAGGTGGCCTCTTCGCCGGGATGGTAGCGTAACCTGCCCGCCAACTTCATCGCGCTCAGGTCATAGCTCCATTGCTGCAACCATTGCACGATCAACACCTGTTCGGTCTTCTGCAACACCTCGGCCAGCGCGAAGACATCCAGTGCGGCGGGCTGGCGCACGCCACGCAGCAATTTATTGCGCTCTTCGCTGCCGAGCTGTTCGTCTATTTGAACGGCTTGCAAGGGTGCAAAGCCCGATGCCGCAAGCGCCTCAGCGGGATTTTCCACGCCCTGTTGCGCCAACCAGTGAACGCCATTTGCCGCATCGGGAGCAGACAGCGCAAAAGACAGGCAACGACTCAGAATGGTTGGCAACAATTGCTGCGGCTTGTGCGACACCAGGATGAACAACAGGCCCGGCGGCGGCTCTTCAAGATTTTTCAGCAGGGCATTCGCGGCATTGGCGTTCATCGCCTCGGCGGGATGGACGATGACCACGCGTCTGCCACCCTGATGCGCCGACATGCCGGAAAAATCAGCCAGTTCGCGTACCTGATCAACGGAAATCTGCTTGCTGGCCTTCTTGCCGGATTCGCTTTCTTCTCCGTTCAGGCTCAATGATTCGGGTTGCAATAGGCGGAAATCCGGGTGTGAACCCTGCTCGAACCAGTGACAGGACGGGCAGTGTCCACAGGCAAACCTCGCCTCATCCGGGTGCTGGCACAACAGGCTTCGCGCAAAACTCATCGCCAGATCGAGCTTGCCGATTCCTTGGGTTCCCTTGAATAACAGGCCATGCGGTAACCGTTTACGCAGCTCTTGCAAACTCGTCCAGTCGCTTGCCTGCCATGGATAAATTTTATTCATATCAAAGGTATATGATAACCTCTTCAAGTTTTTGCCTGATTGCGTCTACGGGCTGCGCCGCATCGATAACGATATAGCGCCGCGGATTTGCCTGCACACGTTTGAGATATCCGGCGCGTACGCGCTCAAAGAAATCGGCCTGCTCCTGTTCAAAGCGATCCAGTGAGGCATTGTTCGCCAGCCGTTGCCTTGCGACTTCGACCGGAACGTCAAAAAATAGCGTCAGATCGGGTTGCAGGTCGTCATGCACCCATTTCTCAAGCTGTCCCAACTTATCCCAATCCAACCCCCTACCCCCGCCCTGATAGGCAAAGCTGGCGTCGCTGAATCGGTCAGAAATCACCCACTTGCCGCCGCTCAAAGCAGGTTTGATGACCTGCTCGATATGCTCCATGCGTGCCGCAAACATCAACAGCGCCTCGGCGCCAATGCTCATCGGCTGATTCAGCAGTATCTCGCGCAGTTGCTCGCCGAGCGGCGTGCCGCCGGGTTCGCGCGTGACCACCACCTCAAGGCTGCGCTGACGGATGGCGTCGGCAAACCACTCCAGATGGGTACTTTTGCCGGCCCCGTCCATCCCCTCAAAGGTTATAAATTTGCTCATGAATTCATTATCCGGGCAAATCGCGGTGTCGCGTGTTGGTTTCGGCCACTGCTTCGCAGTTTCACATCGGCTTCGCCGATATGAGCCTTCACCGCAACTTCGTTGTCGTTCATTCCTCGTCTATCCATTTGAATGCCTCCTCATTTTCTGCGCGGCTCCTTGCGTTTCATCCCGCAAAAAAATTTCTTATTTTTGGTATTGATTCACCGCCCGGTTATGTTCAATCAGACTGCTGGAAAATTGCGAACTGCCATCACCACGCGCTACGAAGTATAACGCGTCGGTCTGCGCCGGATGCAACGTTGCCTGCAACGCGGCCATGCCCGGCAAGGCAATCGGCGTGGGAGGCAATCCAACGCGAGTGTAGGTATTGTAGGCAGTATCGGCCAACAAGTCGCGTTTGCGTAAATTGCCGTCGAAGCGGTCACCCAGGCCGTAAATGACGGTCGGGTCAGTCTGTAACAACATGCCCAAGCGTAACCGGTTCATAAACACGCCGGCAATCATGGCGCGATCATCCGCTGTGCCGGTTTCCTTTTCGACGATGGAGGCCAGAATCAAGGCCTGATAAGGGGATTGCAGAGGCAGATCCGCTTCGCGCATTGCCCAGGTTTGCTGCAGACGTTGCTGCATGGCTTGGTAAGCGCTCTTGAGTATCGCCAGATCGCTGCTGCCGGCAGCGAATTTGTAGGTGTCGGGGAAGAACAAGCCCTCTGGATGGTTTTCCGTCGCACCGATGCGCTGCAAAATTTCTGCATCGGTCAAGTTTAACGTGTCATGTGCGATATTAAGGTTGGCATTCAGCGCGGCGCGCAACTGTTTGAACATCCAACCTTCGATGACGCTGGTTTGCAGCTGAGTGACTTCACCCTTGGTAATAACCTCCAATAATTCCAGAGGTGAAATGGCGTGATCCAGCGTGTAATGACCTGCCTTGAGTTGCGCCGAGTTACCGCGCAATCTTGCCAGCCACACGAACGGCCAGGCCTGCCCCAGTAATTCAGCCTGCTGCATTTCCAGAGCCACACTTTTCAGGCTGCTCCCCTGCTTCAGGGTAAATTCGAAAGGCGTCGCGGGCAGTTCCAGCGGGTGATGCACATAGTAGATCCCTCTGGCCGTGGCGAGCAGTGCGAGCACAGTGAGTAACCTGGCTAGTCGTCGCATCATGCACTCTGCCGCTCAAGGTCTTGGCGAATTTTCAAAGCCATCGGGAAGTGACTCCAATGACGCTGCTCCAGTTCGCGTACCGCCCACAGTCCGATGACGCTGTTCACGATAAACAACTCGTCGGCGTGCAACGCCTCATCCAGCCCAACGGCGCGCACCTGCAGCGCGACGCTTTGTTGCAGCGCCCACGCCATGACGCGCTCACGCTGCACGCCTGCCACGCCGCAAGACGACAAATCCGGCGTAACCAGTTTGCCCTGCGACACCACAAACAAGTTACTGCGCGTTCCCCCAATGACATTTCCTGCGGCATCCAATAACAGCCCCTCTGCGGCTGGTTCGGCATGCGCTTGCAGCTCCGCGGCAGCCAGCACATTTTCCAGGCGATTGAGATGTTTGACTCCGGCCAAGCGAGGCTGCGCGGACAGGCGCAAGCTGCATACGCGCACCACAACGCCCTGCGTCGCCCATTCCGGCGGGCAGGCCGGCAATGGCGATAAATCCCAGATGCGCGTAGGCGCCACATCGACGGGCGGCGCGTAACCCCGCTCTCCCGCGCCGCGCGTGACGATCAGCTTCACTACGCCGTCAGGGTGCTGCGCCAACACCTTGTCCAGTTCGGCGCAAAGCAGCGCCTCGTCCGGGCAGGCTATGCCCAGCGCGGCACAATCACGCTCAAGTTTCAGGTAATGGAAAGACCAATGCAGTGCCTTGCCCTGGGCGACGATCAGGGTACGAAATACCCCGTCGCCATAGAGCAAGCCGCGATCGCGGATGCTGATCTTGTTACCGGGTACTCCATTGACCAGCATTGACGGGAAGGATCACACTTTACGGAACACTAAAGAACCGTTGGTTCCGCCGAAGCCGAAGTTGTTGTTGACTGCGACATCAATCTTCATGTCGCGCGCGACGTTTGCACAGTAGTCCAGATCACACTCCGGATCCTGCTCGAAGATATTAATGGTCGGCGGCGAGATTTGATGGTGCACTGCCAGTGCACAAAACACCGATTCCACACCGCCCGCGCCTCCCAGTAAATGGCCGGTCATCGATTTGGTGGAATTCACCACCAGCTTGCTGGCATGATCTCCAAACGCCAGCTTGATTGCGTCGGTTTCATTCTTATCCCCCAGCGGGGTCGAAGTGCCGTGCGCGTTGATGTACTGCACGTCCTGCGGATTCAGCCCGGCATTGCGCAATGCGTTTAGCATGCTGCGCTTCGGGCCGTCAGTATTCGGCGAGGTGATATGGTAGGCATCGCCGCTCATGCCATAACCGGCCAGCTCCGCATAAATTTTTGCGCCGCGCGCCTTGGCGTGCTCATACTCTTCCAGCACCAGCACCCCGGCGCCTTCACCCATCACAAATCCGTCGCGATCCTTATCCCATGGGCGGCTGGCCGTAGTGGGGTCATCGTTGCGGGTGCTGAGCGCGCGTGCGGCAGCAAAGCCGCCCACCGCCAACGGGCTGACCGTTGCTTCCGACCCGCCGGCAATCATCACGTCCGCATCACCATATTCGATGATGCGTGCTGATTCACCGATGCAATGGGTGCCGGTGGTGCAGGCAGAAACCATCGCCAAATTCGGGCCTTTTAGTCCGTACATCACAGAGAGATTGCCGGAAATCATATTAATGATGGTGCCCGGGATGAAGAACGGCGAGATTTTGCGCGGCCCCGCAGCAAGATAGTCGTTGTGCGTCTCCTCAATCATCGGCAAACCGCCGATGCCAGAGCCAATGTTGACGCCGATGCGCTCGGCGTTTTCACCGGAAACTTCCAGCCCGCAATCCTTGAATGCCTCCATGCCGGCTACCAGGCCGAAATGGATGAAACGGTCCATGCGGCGCGCATCCTTGGCGGAAATAAAATGCGTAACGTCGAAATCCTTCACCTCGCCGGCAACCTGCGCGGCCATTGCACTGGCGTCGAAGCGGGTGATTTTGGCAATGCCCGATTTCCCTGCGACAATGTTTTGCCAGACAACGGGTATCCCGACCCCGACTGGGGAGATGATCCCCAGCCCGGTAATGACAACTCTGCGTTTAGACAAACTGACTCCGTTTTAAAAACAGAAGGGGATTATTTTTGATGTGCCAGAACGTAATCGATGGCTTGCTGCACGGTAGTGATTTTCTCTGCGTCTTCATCGGGAATTTCGCATTCAAACTCTTCTTCCAGCGCCATGACCAACTCCACGGTATCCAGAGAGTCTGCACCCAGGTCGTTGACGAAAGAAGATTCATTCTTGACTTCCGACTCGTTCACGCCAAGTTGCTCGGCAACGATCTTTTTAACGCGTTGTTCAATAGACATTTATCTCTCCTACCCTGTTTAAGTTAAAAAAGCGGACGCGATTGTATCAAAATTGTTCGGAATTCCAAATCACAACTTGCAAAGGCCTCTTTAGCGCTGCCCTGTCAAACCTGAGAAGGCGTAATCTTGATAATCTCATCTGCCGTCGTCAGGCCTGCCACCACTTTTTCCGCACCGCTCATGCGCAGTGATTTAATTTTCTCGCTTCTGGCCAATGCCCTTATTTTTTGGATTTCGGCATCATTGACGATCAGCTTCTTCATTTCCGCTCCGATTGGCAACATCTCATAGATGCCGGTGCATCCGCGGTAGCCGGTCATGCGACATTCTGTACAACCGACGGCGACATTCACATGTGCAGGTTTGGTGGCTTTCCACGGATAGACCAGTTCATGCCATGCATCATTGTCAATTTCACCCTTGGTTTTGCAATGCGGGCACAGCGTACGCGCCAGCCGTTGCGCCATCACACCGACCAGCGTCGAATTAAGCAGGTAGGCGGGTATACCCAGTTCGAGCAACCTTGTAATGGTGGAGGGCGCGTCATTGGTGTGCAGGGAAGACAACACACGATGTCCGGTAAGCGCCGCCTGCACGGCTATTTTGGCCGTTTCCTCATCACGTATTTCGCCGATCATGATGATGTCCGGATCTTGCCGCAACAGGGTGCGCACGCCATCTGCAAAGGTCAGGCCGATGTTGGGCTGCACCTGCATCTGGTTAAATGTTGGCTCGACCATTTCGATCGGGTCTTCTACCGTGCAGACATTCACCTCGGAAGTGGCAAGTTGCTTCAGCGTGGAGTACAGCGTGGTGGTTTTGCCTGAGCCGGTCGGACCGGTGACCAACATGATGCCATTCTGTTGACTTGTCCAATTGTTCCACAGTGCAGTCTGTTCGCGCGAGAAACCAAGATCGGTAAAATTCCTGAGCAGAATATCCGGGTTGAAGATTCGCATCACCAGTTTCTCGCCGAAAGCCGTAGGCATGGTGGAAAGACGCATCTCCATCTCATTTCCATTACCGCTCACCGTCTTGATGCGCCCATCCTGCGGCCTGCGCTTTTCCACCATATCCATACGCCCGAGCAGCTTGATGCGATTGGTGATGGCATTGGTAACCGAGGCGGGAAGCTGATAGACCTGATGCAGCACACCATCGATACGGAAGCGCACGATGCCGGCATCGCGGCGCGGCTCCAAGTGGATGTCACTGGCGCGCTGATCGAAGGCGTATTTGAACAACCAGTCCACCAGTGTCACTACGTGCTGCTCATTGGCGTCCAGGTTATTGTTCTTGCCGAGCTCAAGCAGTTGCTCGAAATTCTGCACTCCGTTGGGCTGCCCTGACCCTGCCTTGGTGGCAAGCTGCACGGAATTGGCCAGGCTGTAGATTTTCGGCAGGTAGTGGCTGATGTCGGCCGAACTGGCCAGTGCCAGCTTGATTTTAAGATTGAGAATGCGCTCCAGGTCCGTCACCCAGCCGGTGAGGAACGGCTCGGCGGTGACAATGGTGACCTCGCCTGCGCAGGCCTTGACCGGCATGATCCTGAGCCGCTCGGCGTAAGACTTGGAAACGATATTGGCGATGCCGTTGAAATTCAGTTGCAACGGATCGATGTGGAAAGATGGCATGCCAACGCGCGCCGCCAGCCAATCCGTGAGTAATCCTATGGTCATCAGCTTGCCAGGTGGCAGCTCGGTGCGCCACTGCTGCGCGGCGATCACCATCAGCGGATGCGAACGATCTTCCTTATGATTTTTGGCCAATTTCCTGGCCTCTTCGGCCAAAACCATTCCGTCCTGCACCAACCAGCGCAAAACTTCCTCTAGTGTCAGCTTGTGCTCATGGAGCGGCGATGCATCAGCAATTCTCTTTCTCATGACTTGACCCGCCAGAATCGAATCGCGCCAGTCTAATGACTTACCTCAGGAAGTGAAACACCTTTTTCAGGTCAAGGATGAACGCGCCAGCACCCTGATCAGCTTCGGCTTGCACGCTTGCGTTCGATTTCCGACAGGAAGCGCTTACGCATGCGGATGGACACAGGCGTGATTTCCACCAGTTCATCCTCGTCAATAAACTCAACTGCCGATTCCAGTGTCAGGCGAATCGGCGGGGTCAGACGCACTGCTTCGTCGGTGCCCGAGGAACGCACGTTGGTCAGTTGCTTGCCCTTGATCGGGTTAACGACCAGATCATTGTCGCGGCTGTGAATGCCGATGATCATGCCTTCGTACAACTTGTCGCCGGGTGACACAAACATGCGGCCGCGATCTTCCAGCTTCCACAAGGCGTATGCCACCGCATCACCGTTTTCGGCCGAAACCAGTACGCCATTGCGGCGGCCCGGTATGTCTGCCTTGACCGGCGCATAATCGTCGAACACATGGGCCATGATGCCGGTGCCGCGTGTCATGGTCATGAATTCCGACTGGAAGCCGATCAAGCCGCGCGCCGGAATACGGTATTCCAGACGTACGCGGCCATGGCCGTCCGGCTGCATGTCCTGCAAGTCACCGCGACGACGCCCCAGTTCCTCCATCACCACGCCTTGGTTGGAGTCTTCCACATCCACGGTAAGCACTTCAAAAGGCTCGCACTTCTCGCCGTCGATTTCGCGGTACACCACGCGCGGCTTGCCCACGCCCATTTCAAAACCCTCCCGGCGCATGTTTTCCAGCAAGATGGTCAGATGCAATTCGCCGCGTCCGGCCAACAGGAACACATCGGTGTTTTCCGTTTCTTCGACACGCAACGCCACATTCACCAGCAATTCCTTGTTGAGGCGGTCGCGTATCTGGCGGCTGGTAATAAACTTGCCTTCCCGACCACACAACGGCGAAGTGTTCACCATCATGTTCATGGTCAGGGTTGGTTCATCCACCTTGGGCATCGGCAAAGCTTCCGGTTTGTTCACGTCGGCCAGCGTGACGCCGATACCGATTTCATCGATGCCATTGATCAATACGATATCGCCCGCAAGTGCTTCATCCAGCAACACGCGCTCGACGCCGCGAAAGCCAAGCACCTGATTGATGCGCGCGCGCTTCGGCGTGTTGCTGCCGTTCATTACCATGACATCCTGGCCGGGTTTGATGCGACCGCGACGCACACGCCCCACGCCGATGCGGCCGACGAAACTGGAATAATCCAGCGCAGAAATCTGCAATTGCAACGGTGCATCTACATCCGTTTCCGGCGCGGGAACATGCTCCAGTACCGCCTCGAATAACGGACGCATATCCGCACCCTCACCCCCTCTCACGCTTGCGGGCGAGGGGAGTTCCAGCGTGGCGTAGCCGTTCAGCGCCGATGCGTACACTACGGGAAAGTCCAGTTGCTCCTCAGTAGCACCGAGTTTGTCGAACAGATCGAATGTCTGGTTGATGACCCAATCCGGGCGCGCGCCGTCGCGGTCCACTTTATTGATCACCACGATCGGGCGCAAGCCAAGAGCAAGTGCTTTCTTGGTCACAAAACGAGTCTGCGGCATCGGTCCGTCCACGGCATCCACCAGCAGCAGCACACCGTCCACCATACCCAGCACACGCTCCACTTCGCCGCCGAAGTCGGCATGGCCGGGTGTATCGACGATGTTGATATGCACCCCCCGATAGTCCACCGCGCAGTTCTTCGCCAGAATCGTGATGCCGCGCTCTTTTTCCAGATCGTTGCTGTCCATCACGCGCTCGGCGACATGCTGATGGGATGAAAACATGCCAGCCTGGCTGAGCAGCTTGTCCACCAGCGTGGTTTTGCCGTGGTCGACGTGGGCGATGATGGCGATGTTGCGGAGTTCGCGGGACATGGAAACAGCCTTGCTATATGAAAAGGGCGCGCATTCTAGCACAAGGGGCACGACCACCCCCGCGCGATTTCGGCCCAGACAAAAACCACAGTTATCCGCAGATTACGCAGATTAAAATCCAGGGACACCGATGCCCGTTAAATGGACGCTCATCGATAATCTGTTTGATCTGCGAAATCTGCGGATTGAATCGCCGTTTCCGGGATTAACTGCCCATTTCCAACATCAGCTGGTTGACACGCTTGACGAAGGTGGCCGGGTCGTCGAGCTGCCCGCCTTCGGCGAGCAAAGCCTGGTCAAACAACACCGCGGCCCAATCGTCGAATCTTTTGTCTTCGGACTTCAGACGCAGCACCACCGGATGCTGCGGATTGATTTCCAGGATCGGCTGCGAAGTTGGCCCTTTCTTACCGGCCGCCTTGAGCATGCGTGCGAGGTTGCCGCTCAGGTCGTGCTCGTCGACCACCAGGCAGGCCGGCGAATCGGTCAGGCGATGTGTGACGCGCACTTCCTTGACGCGCCCGGCAAGGCTGGTCTTGATTTTTTCGGTCAGCTCCTTGAATTCGTCCGCCTCTTTTTCCTGCGCCTGTTTTTCCGCCTCGCCTTCCAGCTTGCCCAGATCGAGACCGCCCTTGGCCACCGAGACCAGCTGCTTGCCATCGAACTCGCTAAGATAGCCCATTACCCACTCGTCCACGCGGTCGGACATCAGCAGCACTTCGATGCCCTTCTTGCGGAATACCTCCAGGTGCGGGCTGTTCTTCGCCGCGTTGAAGGTCTCGGCGGTGACGTAGTAGATCTTTTCCTGCCCTTCCTTCATGCGGCCGATGTAGTCCTTCATCGATACGGTCTCGTCCGGCGTGTCTGCATGGGTCGAGGCGAAGCGCAACAACCCGGCGACTTTGTCCTTGTTGGCGAAGTCCTCGCCGACCCCCTCTTTCAGAACCTTGCCGAATTCGCCCCAGAATTTTGCATACATTTCCTGGCCGTTCTCGGCCATGTCGGACAGCAAGCCGAGCACCTTGCTGGTGCAGCCCTTGCGGATCGCCTCGATGTCCTTGGACTCCTGCAGGATCTCGCGCGACACGTTGAGCGGCAGGTTGGCTGAATCGACCACGCCGCGCACGAAGCGCAAATACAGCGGCATCAGTTGCTCGGCATCGTCCATGATGAACACGCGCCGCACATAGAGCTTGATACCGTGACGCGCGTTGCGTTCCCACAGGTCAAACTGCGCGCGTTGCGGAATGTACAACAGTTGCGTGTATTCCTGGCGCCCCTCGACGCGGGCATGCGTCCACGCCAGCGGATCGTCGAAATCATGTCCGACATGCTTGTAGAATTCCCTGTACTGCTCGTCGGTGATTTCGTTCTTGCTGCGCGCCCATAATGCAGAGGCCTGATTGACGGTCTCGTCTTCGTCGGTGATCTGCTGTTTATCGTCCTTCCATTCTTCCTTTTTCATCAGAATCGGCTGGACGATATGGTTGGAGTATCTGCGCACGATGTCGCGCAACTTGTGGCCTTCCAGCAGGTCGCCCTGGTCTTCGCGCAGATGCAGCGTGATCTCTGTGCCGCGCACATCCCTGTCCAGCATCTCAATGGAGAAATCGCCGCCGCCATCGGATTCCCAGCGCACACCCTGGTCGGCATTTTCGCCGGCACGGCGCGTCAGTACCGTCACCCGGTCCGCGACGACGAAAGAGGAATAGAAGCCCACGCCGAACTGGCCAATCAGGTGCGCATCCTTCTGCTGGTCGCCGGACAGGCGTGAGAAGAATTCTTGTGTGCCCGATTTGGCGATGGTGCCGAGATTGGTAATGACTTCGTCGCGATTCATGCCGATGCCGTTGTCGCTTATGGTCAGCGTGTGCGCTTCCTTGTCGTAGGCGATGCGGATAGACATATCAGAATCGCTCTCGAACAGCGCCGCATTGTGCAGACCTTCGAAGCGCAGCTTGTCGCAGGCATCCGAGGCATTTGAAACCAGTTCACGCAAAAAAATCTCGCGGTTGGAATACAGTGAATGAATCATCAACTGCAGCAGTTGCTTGACCTCGGCCTGAAAACCCAGGGTCTCGCGGTTGGTGGTTGCACTTTCGGTCATGTTCTCTCCATAATTGTTTGATAAAGGGCGTCCTTCAATCTGGGGATTACTTGCGGCTTTTCAAGGGGGGCGGTGCCAGACATGCAAGATCACAAAATACCGCTGGCTTTTATTTTTTTTATCCGTAAAATGCGCGCCTTGCCGCAACTCATGGAAATTCCATTGCGGCATAGGTTCATCGTTTTCTGACCTGCCTCTCGTGCGAATTCACTCGCGCCTGTCCAAAAAACTCGAATTATTCTGGGTTTTCCGGTTAGCAACGATGTTATATGCGCCGGTTAATCGTCTGCCCGTTCAACGTGTAGTTAATACCACCAGCGCCCACAATTAGGGAACACGCTACAAATTCGTCATGCCGGACTTGCTTCGGCATCTGGCTTTTCGACCAGGTGCCAGCCTGCGCCAGAATGACGAAGTGGACTTCCTATTGATTACAATAAAAGGAACAAAATGTCATTTGAAGATTTGAAACTGAACGCCAACATTCTCAAGGCGGTTGCCGATACCGGCTACACCGAGCCTACTGCCATTCAGGCGCAGGCCATCCCGGAAATTTTGGCCGGCCACGACCTGATGGCCTCCGCACAAACAGGCACCGGCAAGACTGCCGCGTTCATCCTGCCGGTGTTGAATCGCCTGGCCACGCCTTCCACTTTGCCCGGCAAAGGCCCGCGCGTGCTGGTGTTGACCCCGACCCGCGAACTGGCACAGCAAGTTTGCGATGCCGCCACCACCTACGGCAAGAACATGCGCTTCAAGATCATCAGCATTCTGGGCGGCATGCCTTACCCGGTACAGAACCGTATGCTGTCCGGCCATGTGGATATTCTGGTTGCCACACCGGGACGGCTGATCGACCACCTGGAGCGCGGTCGCATCGACTTCTCGCGCCTGGAGTTCCTGATTCTCGACGAAGCGGATCGCATGCTGGACATGGGTTTCGTCGATGATGTGGAACGCATTGCCCAGGCAACGCCCAAGACACGCCAGACTCTGCTGTTCTCCGCCACACTGGACGGCGTCGTCGGCAATCTCGCTTCGCGCCTGCTCAAGACACCGAAGCGTATTTCCGTTTCGGCCGCCAAAGACAAGCATGAAAACATCGAGCAGCGCATGATGTTCGCCGATGATGTGGCGCACAAAAACAAGCTGCTCAGCCATTTGCTGACCGATGTGGAAATGAATCAGGCGCTGGTGTTCACCGCGACCAAGCGCGATGCCGATGGCCTCGCCGATCAGTTGTCCGCACAAGGCCATTCCGTGGCGGCGTTGCACGGCGACATGAGCCAGCGCGAACGCAACCGCACTCTGCTTAACCTGCGTAACGGCAACCTGCGCGTGCTGGTCGCCACTGACGTGGCCGCCCGCGGCATCGACGTGCGCGGCATTTCGCATGTTATCAATTTTGATCTGCCCAAATTTGCCGAAGACTACGTGCACCGCATCGGCCGTACCGGCCGTGGCGGCGAATCCGGCATCGCCATCTCATTCGCCTCGAATCGTGACGCACAATTGCTGAAACGCATCGAGCGCTACACCGAGCAAAGCATCAAGATGCACACCATCGAAGGACTGGAGCCGAAATACAAACTGCGCACCGGCCCGTCTTCTGATCGTCCACGCGGTAATGGCGGACCGCGCAGCAACAGCGGTGCGCGCCGTAGCGGCGCGGGTGGTTTTGGCGGAAATACGGGTGGGTTTGGTGCCAACCGTAACGGGGGCTTCGGCGGCAACCGCAGCAGCGCCTTTGCCGGCAATGGCAACAATGGTGGCGCAGGCTTCCATCACAGCGCGCCGGACAGCCGTCATAGCCACGCCGGGCGCAAGGACGGTCAAGGCCAAGCCAACGGCAATATTCTTCATGGGCACAACCGCCCACAGGAAGCCGGCCGTGGATTTGGCGGAAATAGCCAAACACGCAGCCCGGATCGCAGCTTCGGCAATCGCGGCGGCAACAGTGCGCCGCGTCGCGACGGCGATCGTCCAAGCTACGCGTTAGGCCGCGGTCACAATAACGGCAACAAGTAATAACGCTTAGCAAGTAACAAAAAAGGCACGCTTCGGCGTGCCTTTTTTGTTTTTGCTCGGGTTCAGACCGTGCTGGAAGCGCGTCTCTCATCACATGAACTGCGCGCTAATCCTTGAATAAATTTGCGCTTGAAATGCAAGAGCGGACACTGTGGGAGCGGTCTCCAGACCGCGATGCTTCATCCAATCGCGACCTGGAGGCCGCTCATACGAACTAATTTTTTCGCAAGATTCCTCCCGGCTACTCCCCCGCCATCGTCATGAATGACAACTTGCTCACGCCGGCATGTTGCGCAATCGCCATTATCTGGGCCACGCGGCCATAAGGAACCGTTTCATCGGCGTGAATATGCAGCTCGTAATCGTCCTTGCCGGCGGCCTCCTCGGCAAGTTCTTTTGCCAGGTTCTCGTCGCTGATGGAAATACTTTCCAGACTGATTTCTCCCTGCGGGTTGATCGTGAGGGTCAGCTGTTTGGTATCCATGCGTGTCGCCACTGCGGCCGTCTTGGGTAATTTCACTTCCAGAGACTGCGACAGCAGGGGCGCGGTGACGATGAACACCACCAGCAGCACCAACATCACGTCCACCAGCGGCGTGACGTTGATCTCGCTCATCATGTCCTGATTGGAACTATTCTGGAATGCCATCTTGCTTCACCTTGTAATCGTGCTTCGCGGCCAGGCGCATGAAGTCATGCGCGAAATTTTCCAGATCGGCCACATACAGGCGCATGCGCCGCAAAAAGAAGTTGTATGCCAGCACGGCAGGCAGTGCAGTCGCGATACCGATGGCGGTGGCAATCAGTGCCTCGCCGATCGGGCCGGACACGACATCCAGACTGGCTGATCCGGTCTTGCTGATGTCCTGCAACGCATTCATGATGCCCCATACCGTGCCGAACAGTCCGATAAAGGGTGCCGTCGAGCCGATGCTGGCCAACATCGCCGAACCGCCCTCGAGTTGCCGTTGCAGGTTCTGCACCGCCTGGCGCAGGCTACGCTCCAGACCGTCCTGTGGCGAGCCGAGATGTTTCATGCCGCTACTTTGTTTTTGGGCTTCGCGCAATTCGGTAAATCCCGCCTGTGCCAGATGGGCCTGCTTGCCGGGCATTTCCGCGCTGATGCGCGCTGCTTCCTGCCACTCCTTGGCGGCCCAGAATGCGTTGTTGAAGGCCTGGCTGTCCCGGCCATCGCGCCAGTATTGCCACAACTTGATCACGATGGTCGACCAGGTGATGATGGAAAAAATAACCAGCAAAGCCAGCGTGCCACCGATAATCGGCGAGGTAGAAATCAATAAATTATTCATTCAGCTTCTCTCAAAATAAATGGAATAGGAACCAGAAACCGTTTACTGACAGCCTGCCCGTTCTGGCGCGCCGCAACAAACCGCCAACCGCTCACCGCTTTTATCGCGGCTTTATCCAGCACATCATGCCCGCTGCTCTGGTGCACATTAACCTGACCGGGCGAGCCATTTGCCAACACCTCGACACTCAGCACGACCCTACCCTGCCAACCCATGCGCCGCGCCACCATTGGATAGGACGGTGGCGGATTCTTCAAGTAAGCCGCCTGATAGTCCGGTTCGCGATCAGGTTCCCGCAGCGGAGAGGCTGGAGCATGCGGATCGCCGATCGACTGAGATGGCGCACTGCTCACCTCCTCAGAGGACGGCGTTTCATCGGGCACATCCGGCACCTCAACCTGCTGTGCAGGTTGAGGTGGCTCGGCTGGCCTGGGTTCTTGCACCGGCTTCAGCTTAGGTTTTGGTAGCTCCGGCTTGGGTTTCGGCGGCTCCGGTGGCTTCGCTTCCGGCGGTGCGGGTTGAGGTGGCGCGGGCAACCTGATGCTTACCGACAACTCATGGCGCACCGGCTTGGAAAAGCTTGGGAGCATTAACCACGACCACGCCAGCAAGGCATGCGCAGCCGCTACCAATGCCACAATCAACAAGCGGTTAAGCAACGGCAAATTAACAGAGTCCTGAATTGCCGACATCGCTAGCCCTGGCAAAAACGATCCGCATGCTGCAGCGAATAAGCCCGAATTGTGTGGTTGGCTGGAAATTTCATATTGTTCTATTTGGAATCGAATTGCATGAGTGTGACGAATTTCTACGCACTCGCAACCCTGCCAACCGCTTTCCCGACGCTATCGGAAACCGTATTGCTGCTTGATCCACTGCTCAACATCTTTCTGTTCAAGTTTGCCGCTGAAGGCGTTTATTTTGCCATCCGCGTCAAAAAAATAGGTACGCGGCAATTCGCCATACCACCTTTTATCAATCTCAAATCGCAAACGGTCGCTGTTGCTGTCCGCAAACAGCCAGCTTTCTGATTTTCCCAATGAAAATGTATTCAGGGTGCCTGAAACGGCTTCCATTTCCTCGGGTGTGTCTGTGGAAATCACCACCAAATCGAGCTGCGGGTATTTCCTGATCAGCTCCTTGAACATGGACAACTCGATCTTGCAATAGCTGCAACTCAGCGACCAGAAGTTGACGATAAATGGCTTCCCCTGCCGCGCAGAAACAATCTGCTGATAACTGCCACGAACAAACGGCCTTATTTCCTGTGCGGCCTGCGTTGGCACAGAAACAATCGATAGTGCGGTCAAACACAGCCCCGCCAGGAAACTAAACCACCTCATTTATGTTCTTCGCCTATTTCGATCAGGCGATAGCCTTCATTTTTGGTGTTCCAGGACAAGTAAACCTGATTGCCTGCACTGATCAGCAACGGCCAGTCGGATACGTCTGATGTACTCGCCAATTTTTCCGGCGCAGACCAGGATTTTCCGCCATCGCCGGAGCGCATCCCGAAAATTCCACTGTTTTCTCCGTCGAACTCCTTCCAGGCAAGATAGACGCGGCCACCCAGGCTGAGCACATACGGATGCGCCGGCTGCGCTTCTGGATTACCGAAATTCAGCGGGGCGGAGAAGGTTTTCCCCTGGTCGGCTGAATGCGCATAGAACAGGCCTTGCCGCTCGGGCGCATTACTGAACCAGGTGGCGTGATAGACGCCATCCGCAACGATGGAAAGGGACGGCCCGTGATGCGGGCACCCGGCAACGTTCCAGTTCTCATGGCTGAGCCGCACCGGCGCCATCTTGCCGTCCAGCTTGACCAGCGCATGGTCGCGGATGTTGGTGTCGTAGACATGGCGCCATACGATAACAGGATAATCATCGGTATCTATCGCCATCGCGATGCGGCAGCATTCGCAAGAGTGATCTGCGGCTTTGACATTGGGCCGGAAGCTCTTGCCCTCATCATCGGAGACGGCGTAATAAAGACCCAGGCCAGCATATTTCTCGCCCTTCTTTGCTGCAATGCTCAAGTCGCGCTTGTCCAGCCAGGCAATAAAAACCTGCCCGCGATCGTTCACTCCCATCGCATCGAAACGATGGCTGATGATTTCCAGATCGTCATTGACCGTGACTGGCTGCGAAAATGTTTTCCCACCATCCCGCGAGCGGCTGAAACGGATATGCCCGGTCATGGGTTTCGCCAGCCCCTGTGTATAGGAAACGTAGATCACGCCTTTGCGCACGATGATCTTGGGACGGTTTTCGCCATCGCCGAGAATGTTCTCTGGCTCGACGTTGACCTTGACCGGCTCGCTCCGAGTAACACCATGGTCGTCTGAATAACTGACGTAAACATGCTGGCCGCGGATGGCAGCAAGCCACAGCTTTCCGTTTTCATCAAAAGATGCGGTAACGGCAAAAGACGGCTTGGCGAGCGCTGTCTTCCAGAGCTTCTCCCTGTCCACCGGCGTGGCGGCAGGCGCCTCCACACCGGGCTTGCCATGGCCGGCGTGATCGGCTGCCGCCGCCGGGCCAGCGACCAGTGCGGCGGCAAGAAACAGTGCGACAGTTAATTTGTTCATATTCGCATCATATAACAGGATCAAAGGCCGGCGACCGGAAGGCCGCCGCTACGGCGAAGATTATGAGATGGACTTCCCACTCCGTGTTCGCTTACAGGCTGCCCTTGATCTGAGCAATCCACGTGCGCTGCGTATAGGGGTGGGCGGCGTAGTATTTCTCGTTGTTCAGGTTATCCACGCCGACGGACATCGAGAAGCGCTTGTCTAATTTATAGTTGAACTTGGCATCCATCACGAAGAACTGGCTCACGCCACCATATACGTCAGAGTTGACATCGGTGTTGTCCAGCAGATTGTACTGCCTCCCACTATACCGTCCGGCAAGCGTGAAATCCGCCGCCTCGCTGGCATGCCAGGTTGCAGCCAGTGTCGCGCGCCAGTCCGGGATGCGGATCATCCGCTTGCCTACGCTGGCCGGGTTATTGGCATTTGCAAGAATTTCGGAGTCGGCGAAGGTCACGCTGCCGGTCAGGTCAAGTCCCTTCATGAATGCATTGCGCCGCTGCATGCTCGTTTCCACGCCGCGAATGCGCACCTTGTCGATATTCTGGATGTTGGTCACCGTCGGAACCACGGTTGTGTTGGTCTGGCGCGTCAGATAATCGCTCACGTCATCCTGGAACAGCGAGATGCGCAGGTTGCCTTCACCCAGCTCACGCTCAGCAGCCAGCTCCCCCGCCAGTATCTTCTCCGCCTTGAGGTTGGGATCGTTGTTGGTGATGCTTGTACCCGTGATCGTGCCCTGGAACAGTTCGGTGACTGTCGGGAAGCGCGCGGCGCGGGACAGCGACCCGCGCAGCAGCCATTCATCCGTCGCGACCCAGGCAAGGGAAAGTTTCGGCGAGGTAAAATTTTCCTTGCGCTCCGGATAGGCAACGGTTGTCGGCACCGCATTCGTCAGGGTGCCGTTGAAGGCGCGCCATTGTTCATAGCGCATGCCCAGGGTCAGCTTCATGTCCTGCCCCATCTGGATCGCATCCTGAACGTAGAAACCCTGTGTTTCCGTCTTGCCCGTGCTGCCCGCCTTGACGGTGGTCGCAGCTCCCGCAAGCCAGTTTGCGTTGGTGTAAGTCCGGTCATTGAGGTTGTGCTGGTCGTAGTGGTAGCCGAAGGCGACATCGTGCCCGAGGCTGCCGCGCGCCGGACGCCAGTCTGCGCGCATATCCGCCGTATGCCAGCCGGTACCGTCCAGAAGCAGGACTTCTCCCGCACCTCCGGCCGCTGCAGCCGGCAACGCAACGGTAGGCCTGCGCGTGGTGTCCTTGCCGAATTCGTATTTCGTCAGCGCCGCCTCGAACGCCCAGTCGCTTTCCTGTTTCTTGTCATAACGCCAGGTCAGACTGTTCATCCAGTGCTCTTCCAGACGCTTGCTGGGTTGCAAGGCCGTAGCGGGCAGCGTGTACCTGAAGCCATCGATGTTCACATTGCCGCTGTAGACGGGATTGCCTGCCGCGTCGCGCAGATAGCTTTGCACGCTGACGTCAGAATCGCTCTGCCAATAGCCCAGCGTATAGGTGAGCCGCGAGCCCGTTGAAAAATCGTAGGCAAGCTTGATCTTGGCGTTATCCTGGATGTTATGGTCAATACTGGTCGCGCCCATGACCACGCGGTCGGCGCCGGTCGCATCCTTATCCCAGTGATGGCCCGTCACTACCGTTGCAGCACCGGGTGCAGTCGCCGAGCGGGCAGCCGTTCTGAACGACATCGGATGCCCCGTATTGTCGAGGTGTCCGGCGCTCAGCGTCCAGCGCAAATCGTCATTCCGGTTGCCGAGAAAAGCGCCTGCCCGGCCACCGTTATAGGTTTCATCGGTGCCGTAGAGCTTGAATGACTGTGAAAAAGCCTGCGCATCGGCATAGGCTTCGAACTTCTCCGGCATCCTCGATTTCATCACCATCACAACGCCGGCCGCATTGCCGGAGTATGCAGCGGAATGCGCGCCGTAACTCACGTCCACGCGCTCGATCTCCTGCGGCGAAACGAACCACCAGCGCGGCGCATAGCTCCAGGAATTGCCGAGCAGCATCGACACCAGCACATTGTCCGCGTAGACCAGCGAGCGCGCGCTGTCGATCGTGCCGGCATTGCGCGAGGAGAGAATGGCATTGCGGTCACCGATGTAGCGTTTGCGCACCTGGACGCTTGGCAGGTACTTCACCGCATCCTCGGTGTTGATGACGTTGGTGCTTTCGATCAGCGCCTTGGTCGCAGCCTCGGTGGAAGTGGTGATATTGCGGAATGCGGCGGGGCGCTCGCCGTAGACACTCACCTCCTCCATCACCTGCGGCTCATCTGCCGCAAACGTCGCATTGGCCAGACTCAAATAGATACAACTCAATGCAAATAATTTTCCGTTGTTAAGCAACAGTTTTTTCATCACTACCTCTTCTCACGTTTTAATGGTTATTTTTATATTTTTATGAATAACAGGGGGGATAGTACCGATGAAAAGACCGTTCTGGAATGTGGCAAATTGTCGCACCCACAAATGAAACGCCCCCATGATAAGGACATGAGGGGCGATCAAGGGCAGGGGTTGACTGCTTCAGCAGTCCTGATTCAACCCGTTAACTTCTTGCACTCCTTGAAGCAGGCATCACATGCATCCGCTGCCTGTTTGCATTGCACATGCTCTTTTTCGAATTTGCGGCACTCCTTCTCGCAATCCTGGCAGACATCCATGACCACCTTTGCCATCTTGACCAGATGCGCCGAGTTGTAATGCGCAAGCTGCTCGATTGCCTCGCATGCGGCAATCATCTCGTTGACGCGCATGGCGCATATGGCCATTCCCTTGTTCTCGCCCTCGCTCCACAGATGGATGCCATGGCTGAGGCAGGCATGGCCCTTTTTCACACAGTCGGCGGTGGCATCAATCAGGCTCTGGTGCTGATTCATCTTCATGCCTTGCATGTGCTGATGACCTGCGGAGTGTCCTGCGTGGTCTGCCGCAAAGACCGAGTTACCGGCAGCGGCAAGCATTAGGCCACCGACGGTTCCTTTAAGCATTTCTCTTCTATCCATGATTAAGCTCCTATAAATTGATAAACACGTCCTGCCAACCAACAGGTATGCGGCCGATGAATGACAGGCAAATACCATAACACCAGCATTAACCTTCGCAGGCCGAGCAAGCTCGACTTTGGAACCATTCAGGTTTACATGAACACCATCTGGCCAGCCAGCGGCTTGCCGTTGAAACGCATCAAAAATTTCCAGTCTTCATTGACGCGGTAGCGTGAATGTTCGCGCGGGTAAGGCTGTGGAATGATTTCCAGTTTCTGTTTCTACCGCCTGAACATGGCAGTCAGATTCTTCCCGGCACTGCTGCTGAATAAATGCACGGCTAAAGCCACCCGCAACATCAAAGTGCTTGCGCCTTATCCGAGCATTTCTTGCGACAGGCTTCCATTTCATCACTGTCGATCTTGCCGTCGCCATTGGCATCCATCGTCTTGAAATGCTCGTCGTGGAAAGCGTCGAATTCTTTTTTGTCAATGGCGCCGTCGCCATTGGCATCCATGTTTCCGGACATCATACCCCCCATATGTCCGTGCATTTTGCCCTCTTTCTGATCGCACATCTTCTTGCCCACCTGCCCGTGCATCTTTCCACCCTCCTTGTCTGGGCAGGCATGCGCCATTGAGGCGCCAAAGGCAAAGCAGGAAATGAGGGTAAGGTATTTAACAGCATTTTTCATGGGAAACTCCTATGTCAGAATTTGTAATGGAAATATTGGTCATGCTCGTTGCATTATAGTGGTAAAAATTTCCCGAGGATGTGACATTTTGCCGCACAATTTGCTTCGATTTTGCTGCAAGTTAACGGCAATTACAATTCACCGACATGCTGTATTGTTTTGAGAAGTTGCCATCCCAAAAGACAGCTCACCAGCTGTCCAACGTTGCTAATCCAGACTGAGATCAATAACAGTACGCTGATGCGCTCAATTTTTGGCCGCCAGCTCTGCAATTGCTCACGCAAATGCGTACCCAAATACGCCATACCGATGGCACAGGCCAGCGCCGGGATCACAATCGCCCCCCCAACCAAAGCTTGCTCCCGGCAGCATACCTCCGGCAGGAGTATCTGTGGACTAACACCCATCTAGTACAAAGCACTTCACCACCCCCGAAACCTCTAATCATGGGTGGCACTAATTTAGGAATGTTTACATTTAAGTGACAGAAAATTAACTTGGGAATGTGGCATATTACGGCGAAGGCTAATCATCCTGTGGAGCGGGATGTTAAGCCGGTACCACAATTTCCAGGGAAATAAATTGCTCCACAAGGAGATTGCGACTTTCTACGGACTTGAAGCCCATGAAAGGTAGTATACGGCGAAGACTAATATGTGCGCAGCGCATGTTATGCCGGAGTCACAATCTGAGACACCGTGACATTTTGTACCGCTTGCCGCAAAAAACAATTTTTTACAAATGAAACTATTGCCGGATAAGCGCCGGCAGTTATACTGGAAAAATAATCGTACATAATGTTACTGATGCGCCTGCGCCCGATACCTTCCATTGTTTGCGTCCTGCTCTGTCTCTGGAGCAGCTTGGCACTATCCGGAGAAACTTCAGACCCGTTTGATACGGAGACGATACTGCCGCTCAAGCCCGCGTTGCGCCTGGGTGCTGCAATCGGCAACCCCTGTGCAGAAGCCATGCCGACAGGCGCGCTCGATCTGCCGGATGTAGTCAATCTTGCGCTGTGCAATAACCCGCAGACCCGCGAGGTGTGGGCGAGCGCACGGGTGCAGGCGGCGCAGGTCGGCGTGACCCAGTCGAGTTATTTTCCAAGCGTCAGCCTGAGCGGCTCAAGTAACAGCACTTCACCCGGCAACAGTCAGCGCAGCATCGGGCTGACGCTTTCGTATCTGCTGTACGACTTCGGCACGCGCGCTGCCAATCTGGAAAATGCACGCCAGCTGCTGACGGCGGCGAGCGCCACGCAGGACAGCGCGGTGCAGGCTGTTTTCCTCCTGGCGGTGCAGTCCTTTTACCAGATGCAGGCTGCGCAGGCCGCGCTGGATGCCGCGAACGAATCGGAACGCGCCGCAAAAGAAAGTTTTTCCGCCGCCGCCGCGCGCTATGGTGTCGGCAGCGCAACGCCTGCCGACAAGCTGCAGGCGCAGACTGCTTACTCGCAAGCCACGCTGAATCGCATTACCGCCGAAGGCAGCATGAAGAACATGCAGGGCGCGCTGGCCAATATTCTCGGCCTGGAGGCCAACCGGAAGGTGACGCTGGCGGCGGCGAATAGCGCGACCACAAACCCTTATTCCAACCCTACCCCGCTTGCGGGAGAGGGAGCCCTCGTTCCTTCCCCTGACGGTGAAAGGCTGAAAATCTTTGAACAGGACATCGCTGCACTGATTGAGGAAGCCAAACTGCGCCGCCCCGATTTACAGGCCGCCGCCGCACGGGTAAAAGCCGCAGAAGCCGGCGTCGATGCCGCGCGCGCGGCGGGCAAACCTTCCCTGTCCCTGAGCGCTTCAACCAATCAGACGAGCGCTGCGGGCGTTACCTCGCACGGCTCGTCGGTCGGCATCAATCTGAGCGTCCCGCTCTTTTCCGGTTATGCGCCCACCTACCGGATACGCGTCGCCGAGGCACAGGTGGAAACGCAAAATACACAACTGGAACGCCTGCGCCTGCAGGTGGCACTGGATGTCTGGACGGCCTATCAAAACCTCACCACGGCCACGCAGTCATTGCGCACTACCGCCGACCTGCTGAACAGCGCGGAGCAGTCGGAACGGGTTGCACTCGGCCGCTACAAGGCCGGTGTCGGCAGCATCCTGGATGTGCTGAATGCACAAAGCGCCCTGGCCAGCGCGCGCCAGCAACGTGTTCAGTCCACCTTCAACTGGAATATCAGCCGCGCCACACTTGCGCAGGCGATGGGTAGCCTGGATGAAAGCCTGCTGCATGAAATCAGCCAAATACAAGAAGCCAATCATGAATAAACTGTTGCATTCCCCAATGACCCTGTTTTTCCTCGCGCTTGCCTTTTTCATTGCAGGCATTGGCGGTTACCGTGAGTTCTATCTGGTCGCACCGGAGCAGCAATACCGCATGCAGGCCGCGGAAACAGGCGACATCAGCCAGACCGTTTCCGCCAACGGCACGATCAATCCGGTATCGCTAATCAATGTGGGCACGCAGGTTTCCGGCACGGTGAAAAAGCTCTATGTGGACTTCAACAGCAAGGTTGAGAAGGGACAGATTCTGCTGGAACTGGACGCTGCCCTGCTCGTCGCGCAGCAGAAACAAAGCGAGGCCAATGTACAAAGCGCCGCCGCCTCGCTGGAATTGGCCACGGCCAACGAGACCAGAATGCGCAGCTTGTTCGCGCAGGAATACGTCTCGCGCCAGGAACTGGATACCGCGGTGCAAGCCAGAAAAGCCGCCGCAGCACAGTTGCAACTGACGCGCGCGGCGGTGGAAAAGGATCTTGCCAACCTTGGCTATTCCGTGATCCGCTCGCCGGTATCCGGCGTGGTGGTGGACCGCACGGTGGATGTCGGCCAGACCGTCGCCGCCAGTTTGCAGACGCCAACACTGTTCAAGATCGCACAGGATTTGTCCAAGATGCAGATACACGCCAATTTCGCCGAGGCTGACATCGGCAGCATCCGCATCGGCCAGGCGGTACATTTCACCGTGGATGCCTTTCCCAGCCGCCATTTCCAGGGCGATGTGATGCAGGTGCGCCTGAATCCTACCACGCAGCAGAATGTCGTCACCTATGACGTGGTCATCAATGTGGACAACCCCGAGCAGATTCTGCTGCCCGGCATGACCGCCTATGTGAGCATTGCGGTGGCCGAACGCAAGAACGCGCTGCTGGTTCCCAATGCCGCGCTGCGCTACAAACCGTCCGATAGTGTCTCCCGCAAGCCGGGAAGCGGCCATCCGGGCGGCGCAATGAAAGATGGCGCGGCGCCCAAACAGGAGGTTTTTTCCGGCAAGGTGTATGTGCTCGAGCAGGGCGAACTCGTTCCCGTCACTGTTTCGCTCGGCATTACCGACAGCCGCAATACAGAAATAGTCGGGGGCAAACTCAAGGTCGGTGATCAGCTCGTAGTCGGTGAAGTGCAAACGAAAAACGACGCCGCAGCAGGCAGCGGCTCACCGATGCGCATGAGGTTCTGATGAGCGACGCCGTCATTCGCATCGAGGGCCTGCACAAGTCCTACGAGACTTCTGCGGGCCTGTTTTCGGCACTAAAGGATGTCAGCCTCAGCATCACCCCCGGTGAATTCGTCGCGATCATGGGGCCGTCCGGGTCGGGCAAATCCACTTTCATGAATCTTCTCGGCTGCCTCGACAAACCCAATGCCGGGCGCTATGTGCTGGATGGCCGCGACGTTGCGGAACTGGGCAAGGATGAGCTGGCCCTGCTGCGCAACCGCACCATCGGCTTCGTATTCCAGGGCTTCAACCTGCTGCCGCGTATGTCGCTGCTGGACAATGTCGCCTTGCCGCTGATTTATTGCGGCGTGGAACGCGAGGAGCGCCAGCGGCGTGCACGCGACGTCCTCGCCAAGGTCGGCCTGACAGACAAGGCAGACTCCACGCCCAACAAGATCTCCGGCGGCCAGCAGCAGCGCGTTGCCATTGCGCGCGCCCTGATCAATCACCCGCGCCTGATACTCGCCGACGAACCGACCGGCAATCTCGACAGCCGCACAGGCGAGGAAATCATGGCGCTGTTCGATGAACTCAACCGCGAAGGCATCACCATCGTGCTCGTCACACACGAGGCGGACATCGCAGCCCACGCCAAGCGCCAGGTGCATTTTCTCGATGGGCGCATCCTCAGCGACCAGCCCACCCCGCATCTTGAGGTGACGGCATGAACACGGTTTTTTGTAGGAGCGCAATTTATTGCGCGACCCGTTCAAATCGCGCAATAAATTGCGCTCCTACACAGCCTGAACGGGCAAATGAACAATCAGAGTCCAATGAGGCTACCGTATGAACTTCGCAATGCTCGGTGAAGCCTGGCGCGCCATGGGTGCAAACCGCTTGCGCACCCTGTTGACCATGCTCGGCATGGTGATCGGCGTCGGCGCGGTGGTGTTGATGATGTCCATCGGGCAAGGCGCGCAATATGCCATCAAGCAAACCATCAGCGCGATGGGCAGCAACCTGTTCATCTTGCTCTCCGGGCATACTTCGAACAGCGGCGTACGCTCCGGCAGCGGCGGCGCCCATACTCTGACGGTCAACGATGCCGAGGCGATCGCCGAGTTACCCGGCGTGCAGGCGGTCGCGCCGATCCATCCCGGCAGCGCACAGGTCGTGTACGGCCCGAACAACTGGAATACTTCCGTCATCGGCACGACGCCGGGTTACCTGGAGGCGCGTTCCTGGACCGTGACTTCCGGTTCGGCATTCACCAATTCGGATGTGCGCTCCGCTACGCGCGTCGCGCTGATCGGCACGGTTGCCGCGCAGAACCTTTTCGGTGACGAGGATCCGGTCGGCAAGACCATCCGAATCCAGCAAAGCCCGTTCATCATCCTTGGGGCATTGGCCGCCAAGGGGCAAAGCATGGATGGACGCGATCAGGACGACGCCCTCATCATTCCGCTCACCACCGCGCAGCGCCAGGTGTACGGCACGCAGTTCCCGGGATCGGTGCGCATGGTCATGGTGCAAACCACCACGCAGGAAATCATGCCGGTGGTGGAAAAATCCATGACCGCACTGTTGCGCCAGCGGCATCGCTTGCGCGAAGGCACGGAGAATGATTTCTTCCTGCGCAACCTCACCGCCGTGGCCGACTCCGCCGAGGAAAGCACGCGCGTGATGTCACTGCTGCTCGGCGCGATTGCCTCGGTCTCGTTGCTGGTCGGTGGCATCGGCATCATGAACATCATGCTGGTTTCGGTGACCGAGCGCACCCGCGAGATTGGCATCCGCATGGCCATTGGTGCGCGCGAACGCGACATCCTGCTGCAATTCCTGCTGGAGGCGATCATCATCTCGATAGGGGGGTGCTTTATCGGGCTGCTGCTCGGTATCGGCGGAGCGTTGCTGGCCAACAAGCTGACCGGCACGATGGTTATCATCTCGGCCAATTCGGGTTTCGTCGCATTTTGCGTGGCCGCAACGGTAGGCATCTTCTTCGGCTTTTATCCGGCCAGGAAGGCCGCACAACTCGACCCGATCGAAGCGCTGCGTTACCAATAGAAAAAGGTGGGAAGGTGTTTGAGATTCGCTGCGTCCGATTCAGATTGTCGGTAATCGGAGTCGCGTGATATTCTCGGGCATCCTGAAACAGCTTCCCAGAAGCAGCGCAAGCCAAATGCCCGTTCCCATCAAGACCCCGCAGGAAATCGAGAAAATGCGCATCGCAGGTCGCCTGACGAGTGAAGTGCTCGATTACATTACCCCGTTCGTCATGGTGGGCGTAACGACCAACGAACTGGACAGGCTGTGTCATGACTTTATCGTTAACGTGCAACAGGGCATTCCCGCGCCGCTCCATTACGCGCCCGGCGGACATGATCCGTATCCGAAATCGATTTGCACCTCGATCAACCATCAGGTCTGCCACGGCGTGCCCAACAACAAGATGCTCAAAAACGGCGACATCCTGAATCTGGACGTGACCGTCATCAAGGACGGTTTTCACGGCGACAGCAGCCGCATGTTCTACCTTGGCGAGCCTTCGATCCAGGCCAGACGCCTGTGTGAGGCCACCTGGCAGGCGCTGTGGCGCGGCATTCATGCAATCAGGCCGGGCGCTTATCTCGGTGACATCGGCCATGCTATCCAGAGCTTCGTCGAGCCATTGGGCTACAGCGTCGTGCGCGAGTTTTGCGGACATGGCATCGGCCGGAAATTCCATGAAGAGCCGCAGGTGCTGCATTACGGCCGCCCGAAGACAGGCATACGACTCGAACCCGGCATGACCTTCACCATCGAACCGATGATCAACGCCGGCAAAGCAGCCATCAAGCATCTTGGTGACGGCTGGACAGTCGTCACCAAGGACCACAGCCTCTCAGCCCAATATGAGCACACCCTGCTCGTAACCGCTACCGGTTTCGAAGTGTTAACCGTTTCCGATGGCAGCCCTCCCCCCCCGCACAACCCATAGCTCAATCGGCACGCTGCGCGAATCGTTGCGCAGCGACCGCGCCGCGCTCGAACAAGGCTTCCTGCAACACGGCAATGCGGCGCGCCTGCTGAAGGCACATAGTCGGCTGATCGACCGTTACCTGCGTCAAACCTGGCGGCAACTCGCCATGCCTGCCCGCATCGCGCTGGCGGCGGGGGGCGGCTACGGACGCTCCAAGCTCTATCCCAGATCGGATATTGATTTGCTGATCCTGCTGGATGCCGAACCGGATGACGCCTTGCAGCAACAGCTGCACCAGTTAATCGGAGTGTTATGGGATATCGGACTGGAGGTCAGCCACAGCGTCCGCACCGTTGAGCAATGCATGAAGGAGTCAGCCGATATCACCGTGCAGACCAATCTGCTGGAAGCGCGCCTGCTGTGCGGCAATAAACAACTGTTCAACAAATTGTGCGCGAGCATGCAACAGCATCTCGACCTGCGTGCCTTTTATCTGGCCAAGCTGCAGGAACAGCAGCAGCGCCACGCGCGCTATGCGGAAGCCGATTACAACCTTGAACCCAATCTGAAGGAAAGTCCGGGCGGCCTGCGAGATTTGCAGACCGTCACCTGGATCGCGCGCGCGGCCGACCTGGGATCGCACTGGAGTGAACTCGCGCAGGTCGGACTGCTTACGGCTACCGAGGCGCGCCAGGTCGCGCGTCACAGCGCGCTGCTGGCAACACTGCGCATCCGTTTGCATTACCTCGCCAGGCGGCACGAAGACCGCTTGCTGTTCGATTTCCAGACCGCGCTGGCCGCACAGCTGGGCATTGCCGCTTCGGACAACCGCCGTGCCAGCGAGCATTTGATGCAGCGCTATTACCGCACCAAACTGGCGGTGCGCCAGTTCAACACCATCATGCTGCAAAATCTGCATGACTATTTATTCCGCGAAACGCAAGCACAACGCGTGCTCAACGAGCGTTTTATGATTGTCGGCACACTGCTGGAAATTCGCGACGAGCAGTTGTTCGAACACACGCCCGAAGCGATCTTCGAGTTATTTCTGTTGATGGAGCAGCATGCCGGACTGACCGACATCAGCGCGAAGGCGCTGCGCGCGCTGTGGCGCGGGCAACGCATGGTCGATGCGGCATTTCGGCGCAATCCGTTGAACCGCGTGCGTTTCATGGAAATTCTGCGCCAGCCGCAGGGAATCCTGCACGCATTACGGCGCATGAACCATTACGGCATTCTCGGCCGTTATCTCCCCGCCTTCGGGCGCATCGTCGGGCAGATGCAGCATGACCTGTTCCACGTCTATACGGTGGATGAACATATCCTGATGGTGGTGCGCAACCTGCGCCGCTTCTCGTCTGCGGAGTTTGCCCATGAAGCTCCGCTATGCAACAAGTTAATGGACGAGTTTGCCCGCCCGGAAATGCTGTATATCGCGGGATTGTTCCACGACATTGCCAAGGGGCGCGGCGGCGACCACTCGCAACTGGGCAAGAAAGATGCGCGCGCATTTTGCATGCAGCATCAACTCGGCAACGCCGACACCGACCTGATCGTGTGGCTGGTCGAGCACCATCTCACCTTTTCCGCCACTGCGCAGAAGCGGGACCTGTCCGATCCGGAAGTGATCACTGCCTTTGCCGACAAAATCAGGAATGACCGCTACCTGGTCGCGCTGTATCTGCTGACTGTCGCGGACGTGCGCGGCACCAACCCGGAAATATGGAATGCCTGGAAAGCAAAGCTGATGGAAGAGCTTTTCTGGCAGACGCGCCGTTACCTGAGTGACGGCAAGGTGGCTGACCGGCTCGGGGAGATCCGCCACGCCGCAGCCGATGCGCTCAATCTTTATGCGCTGCCGCCCGATTCCTACCAGCTGTTATGGGCGCAGCTTGACGAAAGTTATTTTCTGGATCACGACCCGCAGGAAATCGCCTGGCACACCCGCCTGCTGGCATTCAAGGTCAATGCAGACGCGCCTATCGTGAAAGCGCGCCTGAGCCGCGCCGGGGAAGGCTTGCAGGTAATGGTGTATTGCCCGGACCAGCGGGCTCTGTTTGCGCGCATTTGTAATTTTTTTGCGCGCATGAATTACACCATTGCCGAGGCCAAGATTCATACCACCCAGCACGGCTATGCGCTGGACAGTTTTCAGATCATGGAGGCCACGCACAGTGAAACGGCCTACCGCGACATCATGACCTATATCGAATTCGAGCTGGCACAGCAGATTGCGCAAGCCAGACCGATTACACTGGCTGCGTCAAGGCGCGTCAACCGGCAACTCAAATACTTCCCAATCAGCACCGAGACCGAGATCATGCCGGACAAGAAGGGGATGTATGTGCTGTCGCTGGTGACCGGAGACCGACCTGGCCTGTTGGCGCACATCGCAATGGTGCTGGACAGGCACAACATCCGGCTGCACCGCGCCAAGATCAACACGTTGGGGAGTCGCGTCGAGGATGTGTTCTGGATCAGCGGCACGGCGCTCGCGCAGCCTGAACTGACTAAGGCGCTGCGCAGCGCGCTGGCGGGATGTTGCTGACCGGCTGGAGATTCAGTGCAGGTGTTCGCCCTCGGCATTATGCACATGCCCATGCGTCAATTCTTCCGCCGTGGCTGGACGTACACCCGTCACCGTGCAATTGAAGGTCAGCGTCTTGCCCGCCAATGGATGGTTGCCATCCACGGTCACCTCATCGTCGCTCACCTCCACTATAGAGTAGATTAAACAATCCTCGTTATCGGCGTTTTCCGGCCCGCCCTCGAATTGCATGCCGACTTCAACTCCTTCCGGGAACGAATTGCGCGGCTCAACCATCACCAGCGTATGGTCATATTCCCCGAAGGCATCATCGGGCTGCAGGGTCACGCTGCATTGGTCACCCACTGCCTTGCCGTGCAGTTCCTCTTCAACCAGTGGAAAAATGCCATCGTAGCCGCCGTGCAGATAACTAACCGACTCATTAACGTTCTCCAGCAACTCGCCTTCAGCATCAACCAAATCGTAACGCAACGAAACAACTGTATCTTTGGCGATTTTCATTTCATTTCCTTTATCAAATTAAAAACTTTTTGCGCATGACCGTGAACATGAACGCCGTACATGACGTGGCGCAGCTTGCCCAGCTTGTCGATGATGAATGTCGAGCGCTGAACAACCTGCTTCTTATGCCCATCTATGTCTTTCTCGACCATCACGCCATAGCGTTTGCAGACGCGCGCATCGGGATCGGAAAGCAGCAACACCGACAAGCCATGCTTGTCGCGAAACGATGCATGGTTCAGGCAATCGTCGCGGCTGATGCCAATCACGACGGTGTCGAGCTTCGCGAAATCATCATCAAGCTCGGTGAATTCATTGGCCTCAAGGGTGCAGCCGGGCGTGTCATCTTTCGGATAAAAATACAATACGATATTTTTTTTGCCTTGTAACGCGGTCAGTACAAAACTCGCCATATCGGCATCCGGCAACTCAAAATGCGGCGCCTCTCTTCCAATAGTCAACTGCATAAACGCCCTCCCCAAGCTTGGCATTTTAAACAATTTTTAGCCGGGTTATAAAAAAACTTTGCGCGCACCCGCGCCGGACACGAGGCGACTATAATTTACCCCAGGAGATCACCGCCTACCTGAAATGCCAGGGAGCAGATTATGAGCAACGCTATGCTGCAACACAGCAATCTGGACGGCATCGTCGACTATGGCGCCGCTCTCGATACCCTGTGCAAACTGGCGCAGCACGATCTGTTCATGTTTGAAAAAAATTACGCGGGTCTGGGTTTTAACAGCGAAGCGCGCTATGAAACATTACATCGTTTTTTGCTTGCCAACCCGGCCAACCGCCTGCTGGTGCTGGCGCAGGATACGCGCTATCTGGCCACATGGTGTCCGCGCATGCTGATGTTGCTGCGTCAATTCGGCAACAGCATGTTCATCCGCCAGGCACCCGCCAGCCTTACTCATGTTACCGAACCCTTTGCCCTTGCCGACGATAGCCACTATGTGCGCCGTTTTCATTTCGATGATCCGCGCGGCCTTCTGGCACAACACGACCCAAAAAATGCGCGCACCCTGAAATCACGCTTCATGGACATGTGGTCAGCCTCCCGCCAAGCGGTGCATGCCACTACACTGGGTTTGTAGGGGAAAAACCAGGAAAAGACCGTTATCCGCAGATGACCTGGAGTTTCGAATTGAAATGGGTAACCATTTAAGGAATGCGCCAATTATCGCAACTGCCCAAAAAAATCTGCGTGAATCTGCGTAATCCGCGAATTTAGCCAATGCTTCCAGGACAAAAAACCATCAAAATATAGTTGCAAAACCACTGTATTTTCTATAGGCAAGTGCTAAAATGCGACGCCTCCCATTCAGAGATTATCCTGAATCAGGCAACTAACTGTTGTTATTAAACAAACACTCGAGGAAATAAAATGAAACGCTCCGCCCTTGTTGCAGCTTTACTGGCTCTTGCTTTGACTGCTTGCGGCGAAAAAGCTGCAGAAGCACCTGCTGTTGAAGCACCCGCTGTTGAAGCACCTGCTGCAGAAGCACCTGCTGCAGAAGCACCCGCTGCAGAAGCACCCGCTGCAGAAGCACCTGCTGCAGAAGCACCTGCTGCAGAAGCACCCGCTGCTCAATAAACAACGCTTCACAATACCAATGAAAAGGCCGACGCGAGTCGGCCTTTTCATTTACTCAACGGCTTCAATCAGTCATTTTCAGCAGGTATGTAACCAACGATTTAAGCTTGGCTGGCCTGACAGGCTTATGCATCAAATGATGCCCGCTTGCGCAGATCAACTCCAGAGTGGCAGGACTGGTATCTCCACTGATCAGAACACAGGGAATTTGTCTGGCATGGTGTTGGCGCACTGCTGCAACAACATCGATACCGGTTATGTTATTCCCCAACTGGAAATCGCTGACAATGAAATCCCAAATTTTTCCATCCCGCAGAAATTGCTCTACCTGTGCCAAGGATGCTGCCGTGCTGACGATACAGCCCCACGAAGCGAAGATGCTGGCTGTGCTCGACAGCACAATGGGATCATCGTCAACGATCAATAATCTCTTACTGGTCAAGAGCGATTCAACTGACTTCATGCTTGGTTCGGACAGCGTGTAGGCAGCGTGCGTCAACATCTTGGGAGATTGGGCGAGCGGGACCTCAATGGCGAACACAGAACCCTTGCCAGGAGCGGAGCGCAACTCGAGACGGTACCCGAGTAATTTCACCAGACGATCTACAATAGCCAGCCCCAAACCAAGCCCTTTTTTGGTATCTGCCTGCGATCCTGTCACCTGAAAAAACTCGCGGAAGATCTTATTCTGATCAGACTTGGAAATACCCGCACCATTGTCGCGTACTTCGATACGCAGGGAGCCCCCACGACGCCGGCACGCAACCATGACACGACCATTCGGATTGGTATAACGAATCGCGTTTACCAACAGATTCATCAGAATACGATCCAGAAGCTGCGGATCGCTGATGGCATATTCGGTGCATGCTCGAACAATCAGGTGAATATTTTTGGCCTCGGCCAGCATTTGATAATCTGCCGCAATACGTTCCATCATGGCGCTTACAGAGCAGGTCTGCAGTTGTGGAACAATTGTCCCCGCATCCAGCTTGGAAATATCGAGTAAAGAATTCAGCAGCGTTGCAAGCGCTTCGACAGACCGCTCCGCCTGGGCAACCAGGCGCTGTTGTTCAGTGCCGGAAACCCTGTGCTGCAATTCGGAGATATATAAACCCAGAGCATGCAACGGCTGGCGCAAATCGTGGCTAGCCACCGCCAAGAAGTGGCTCTTGTTATTACTGGCGAGTTCCGCCTCTTCTTTTTTGGCTCGCAGAGCCTGCGTTGCCTCTTCTATGCGTTGCTGCAGAATCATGCGCTCATGTTGCAACTGGGTAGTCATCTCATTCAAACCTTGTGCCAACGCATCCAGTTCACTGACATGAGTTTTCTCAGTGACGCGCACATCAAGATCGCCGCCACCGATTGCCCCGATGGCATCACTGAGATTACGGATTGGCTGAACAATGCTGCGGCCGGCGAGATAGATCAGATAGCAGGCGAGGAGCAGGAACAGGGCGGTTGCCGTCAGCGTAACCCGGAGCATCTGCATCTTGAGTTCTTCGATGCGCAGCCTGCTCATTTCCACGATGACCGCTCCCATCCGAGGCACGTCGGACGGTTTCTCGTCTACCCCATCCAGTTCCAATTGTTGTGGAACAATCGGATAAAAAATCTGCATACTCTCATCGTTAGTGCGCACCGGGTTCAGCAAGGTCGCCTCCGCACCCGAGCCGGTTGTCCGTTGCGAAGCGGCTTGACCGGGGTAGTCCTTGGCTACTGTGCGCCCGTCGGTAAACGCATATTTGTGGGTGCCAAAAAATTCTCCTCTTGCAATCAGAATTTCGGAGGCAGCGTTCACAATAACCACTCCGTGCACATCCGTCTGCCCCAATGCTCCATCGGCAATATTCTGCAAAAACACCAGATTGTTGGAGAACACACCATATTCACTGCTTGTTGCAAGCTGCTGCGCAATCGATTTTCCGCGCTCCTGCAAGGCTTGATCCAGATCGGAGAAGCGGTTTAGCAGGAAAAACGATTCCAGGCTGATTGCCAGGATAAGTAGAGGAGCCATTGTCAACCAGGCGACCTGTTGCCTGATACCGAGTCGTTTCATCTCATCATCTCCTTTGCAACTTTGCCCATGCGTTCGCGTATTGCTTGCGGTGTATCCAGCACTATCCCCAGTGAGCGCGCAACCTGTTGATTTAACGCGATGCTGAATGTCACGGGATACTGCGGTTCTGGTAGCCGCCGATCCCTTTTGAATGAAACAACCGCTTCTCCGGTTTGCACGGCCAGTTGTTCGGGTGTGGAAAAAATGGCGCCCAGTGCGCCGGCATTCACATAGGCTTGCGAAACGCCGATCAGCGGTACCTTGTAGCGATAGCTGGTCAGCAAAATATTGCGCACATTGTTGCTGCTGTAAATTTTGCTGTCAGGAATAGCCAGCAGCACGTCGCTGTTGTCCAGGATAGCTTCCAGGGCGGCAAACAGGGTCTCGGGCGAACTGACTGTTTTGGCGTTGAGCGACATGCCCGAGGGCAGGCGCGGAAGGGTGATACGAATATCCGGCGAATACAGCAGGCCGACCGTTTTGTGATTGGGAAGAATCGTCTGGATGAAGTTCAGCTGCCGATCCCATGGCTGGTCGAGATAGATGGCCGAAATTTCTTTTGATCGTTGCTGCACAGGCTGCGTTTCAAGCAGCATTTCATAACCCGTTCCGGGAATCATGGCGCCCAGCACGGGTGCACCGGAGCGGGCAATGGCAAGCTCCATCGCTTTCATGCCCACCGCAATAACCAGATCGGTGCCCGCTGCCTCACACGAATGTGATTCAACCACCCTCACATCGGCTGCTGCAAGCGTCTTGTTGAGCGTGGCTGAGAATTTCTGGTAAGGCGCCGTGCTGTCGCTCAGAACCAGGCACACGCTTAGTGTCTCAGCCTGAGCCAGCGTTGTCAGCAGCACGATTATGCTGGACAACAACAGGGTGGCAAATTGGCGTAACACTACGGGCAACCTCAGAACTCCAGCATGGCCGACAGGTAAATGAGCCGCTTGTTTCTGGTCTGCGAGCTGTAATCGTAATAATGGTCGCTCAGCGCGTTATGCACCACCAGGGTGATTTCGCCATTGCCTAGCCCTTTTTCTTTGTTCCGCTTCGAGCCGAAGCGTTGCGCCACCCGCAAATCAACATAGCGCGTCAATGGTTGCACAATGGACGATGATTCGAGAAGCTTAAGTTTACCTACTTGATAGTAACCCACGCCCAGTTGCGTCCCGCCGGAAAAATCATGCGAGAACAGCAGGCTGCCGCTATGCAGCGGCACGGTCTGGGCGAACTGGTTTGCCTTGGCTAATATCAACCCATCAACAGTCATATTGAGAAACGCATTTTGCGCAGCACTGTAACCCGGGTACGCATAACTCGACGCACGCGATGGGGTGGCACCGACAATCTGATGCGAATAGTTCGCGGTCAGTTTGCTGCGCGCTCCCAGCTTGTAATTGAGCGTTGCTTCCAGCCCGCTGTATGACGCATTGAAATCGCTCTTGAAGTCAGTCGGAACCACGATCGAGGTGGGGGCGAAGTAGTTATAAACGGCGGGATCGACGTTGTAATACGACCAGATGATGTTGCTGATCTGGTCGTGAAAAGCTCTGAGATCAAGGGTAGATCCGGCTTCATCCAGTTGCGCGAGATAGCCGATTTCCCGGGAAATGGCTTTTTCCGGACCCAGCCCGCCGGTCGTCGAAATAAGATGCCATTTATATTGCGTGCCCCCAAAATTGTTTAACGGAACAGATTGATTTCCCAATTCCTCCATCATTTCGGGGTTGCGGTAGGCGACTGAAACGCTGGCACGCAGCGTATTGCGCGGAGTGAGGTGGTGGTTATACGAAATGCGCGGCGAAACGCGGCCTTGCCCGAGCGCGTTTTTTTCCGCCATCGCGCCGATGTTGACGAGGCTTGCCGGAGTGATGCGCCACTCGTCATGCGCGAATACCCGGTATTCCCGCCAGATGGGCGCATAGCGCAGACTGCCTGGCGCAGTTGCCGAGTCCTGGCGTGCGCCCATTCCCCATACCACACGATTATCAGGAGAGGTTCTCAGCGTATGCTGCATTTCAAGGTCATGACGATGAACGACGGCATTACTTGTAGCCAGATAACTTCCGGCAGCGATCAGATTCAACGGAAAGGCACAAGTGGGACACGGCTTGGAGTACCGTTCGTCTTTCGTGTCACGGCCTATGTGGTAATAACTGAACTGGAAATCACTATTCATATCGAGGGTACGCAGCCAGGTAAGCTGCTCATAATCGACGTTGACCTTCTGGTCGCGCAATCCGGAAAAAAGCTTGCTTGCCGAAGGGTGCTGCACCTGATCCCCTTGCATCCTGGTGGAATCGCTATAACCTAGCTGAATATCAAGGCGGTCGCTGCCAGTCGGGTGATAGTTGATTCGGGTATTAATCAATTGTACGCGGCTGTTATCGTTCAACGGGATATTGAAGATATCCGGGTTAGGAACAAAGCCGTTGTCGCCACGCGAAGCCATTGTCACCCGGTAGTCCCAATCTTCTCCCATACCGCCAAAACGCGCCGAAACATCCGATATCCCCGCCTCTCCCCTGTTGACGGACACCTGTGCCTTTGGGATGCCGGCCGCCGAACGCGTGAGGATGTTGATCACTCCCTGCACCGAGTTTGAGCCGTGCGAGGCAGCTGACGGACCGCGTATCACCTCGATCCGTTCTATGTCGGCAATATCGATCGGGAGCTCCGCCCAGTCCACCTGCCCGAATATCGGCAGAAAAATCGAACGGCCATCGACCAGCACCTGCATTCTGCGCGCATATTCGTCGGTAATACCGCGATACGACACGATGGGCGAGTGCCCGTTCGCATATCCCACATACATCGAGGGCACCAGTTTGAACAGGTCGGCGATATTGCGGGCACCGGAAGCCACGATCATGTCGCGATCAATCACCGTCATGGCATTGGGCGTCTCCGAAATCGGCTGCGACAAACGCGAAGCACTCAGCACGATGGGCAACTCCTGAAGATAGCCCTGTTCGCTGGGATACTCGTCAGCCAGGCTGCTTTCGCAGATTATTGCAATTAAAAAAACAAACAGATGCCGCCAGTGCCAGCATTGAAACGGTTTCATTTTATACTCTCCCCTATCGTTGTTCTTATGATTTGCTGCCAATCTTTGCCGCCTGATGCACTGACGGATTACGCAAAAAATCTGCCCGAAAAAGCGGTCTCTATGCCTGCCACGCCAACCAGCGGAGCGTGACAAAAGACAGGTAAATATGTCAAACAGCGTGCAAAACTTTCCAGATTAGGGGTGGAAACAGCGTCCAATA
>CAYHEM010000018.1:0-60593 GCA_964355765.1 uncultured Gallionella sp. | reverse complement strand
GAAAAAAGTAGTCGCCAAGAAAAAAGTAGCCGCCAAAAAACCGGCAGCGAAAAAACCGGCAGCGAAAAAAGCCGCAGCCAAACCGGCCGGAAAAGGCATTCTGGGCGCATAGTCTTGCCTCGCAAGGGGCGGCCTGCTTACCCTGTCCGCCCTTTTTTATTTTTTCAAGTGAGGTTGTTGATGCAACTCGCGTTGCGGCGAGCGGTATACGCGCTTCCTCCTACGTCAGGAAGATCGTCGCCAATCCAAGGAATATAAAGAATCCGCCACTGTCGGTGATGGCGGTGATCATTACGCTAGAGCCTGCCGCCGGGTCACGCCCGAACTTGTAAAGCGTCAACGGTATCAGCACTCCCAGCAATCCCGCCACCAGCAGATTCAACACCATCGCCAGCGTCATCACCAGACCGAGTGGGATGCTGTGATAGATGAGGAAGGCGAATAAACCAACTGCACTTCCCCATATCAGCCCGTTCAACCCGCTCACGCCGACCTCTTTGGCGAACAATTTGCGCGCATTACCGGTATTGATTTGCCCCAGGGCGAGGGCGCGCACGATCATGGTAATAGTCTGATTTCCTGAGTTGCCACCGATCCCGGCGATAATCGGCATTAATGCCGCCAGCGCCACCAGTTTTTCAATAGAATTTTCAAATATGCCGATCACGCGCGAGGCAATAAATGCCGTCACCAGATTGACCGCCAACCATGTCCAACGATTTTGCACGCTCTTCCATACCGACGCGAAAATATCCTCATCTTCGCGCAAACCGGCCTGATTGAGCAGGTCACTTTCCGCTTCGTTACGGATAAAATCCAGCACCACATTCACCGTCACCCGCCCGACCAGCTTGCCATCCTCATCTACCACCGGCGCGGAAACCAGGTCGTAGCGCTCAAACGCATGAGCAGCCGGTTCCGCTTTCTCATCGGGATGCAGTTGTATGGTATCGGTCAGCATCAGGTCGCCGACCACCGTGTCCGGTTCATTGACCACCATGAGATTGATCGGCAGCGTGCCCTTGAAATGCTCATCCCGGTCGACCACGAAGACCTGATCGGTATGATCCGGCAGTTCGTCAAAACGGCGCAGGTAGCGTGATACCACTTCCAGGGTGACGTCTTCGCGGACATGGATGGTATTGAAGTCCATCAGCGCGCCAACCGAGTCTTCCGGATAGGACATTGCCTCGCGTAATTGTTCACGCTCCTCGATGGGCAGCGACATGAATAAATCGCGAATCACATTCTGCGGCAGGTCGGGTGCGAGGTCTGCAATTTCGTCGGTATCGAGCGTCTCGGCCGCAGCGTGTAATTCTTCGCGATTCATGGTCGCGATCAACGATTCACGCACCGCGTCGGAAACTTCGATCAGAATTTCTCCGTCGCGCTCCGACCTGACCAGGTCCCAAACCAGCAGACGCTGCTCAATGGGCAGGGATTCCAGTATATAGGCGATATCCGCAGAATGAAGGCTGTCAAGTTTGCGGCGCAACTCGGCAAGGTGTTGCTTGTGCAGCAGAGTGTCCACCAGCGCGTGGCGGTCTGGGCGCGGCATTTCCTGTTTGTGCACCACCTCTTCCAGCAACGCGTGTTTGTGCAGCAGTAATTCCACCTGCTTGAGGTGACTCTGCACATTTTCGGTATAGTGGTTTTCGTGGTTGGTGTCAGTCATGGCGCACCCTTTTCAAATTGCGCGCTATTGTAAAGAAATAGCCAGACAACCGCTCATGGAATTTCAGCACCCCTCATGCGCGCTAGAATGATGTCAGTCTTGCGCAGCAGGCCGCGTGCTTCACGGTGCGTATCATAGTATCTGGGATTCGGCACCATCGCGGCGAGCTTTGCAGCCTGTTGCATGGAAAGATTGGCGGCGCTGGCACGGTAGTAATGGCGGGCTGCCGCCTCCGCGCCGAATACGCCATTTCCCCACTCGATGACGTTGAGGTAAATCTCGAAGATGCGCCGCTTATCCATGACCGCTTCCAGCATCACGGTGATCGCCGCCTCCTCAAGCTTGCGCCACGGTGTCCGCCGGGTGGAGAGGAACAGATTTTTGGCAAGCTGCTGACTAATGGTAGATCCGCCCGCAACAATCCTGCCCTTTTTCAGGTTCTTCTCGTAAGCCTTCTGGATACCTTCCCAATCAAATCCTTCATGATCGACAAACTTCGCATCCTCGGCGGCAACCAGCGCGCGCTTCAAATGGCTGGAAATTTTTTCGTAGGGCACCCATTTGTGCCGCAATTCGGCATCCGAATTTTTGTCCTGCATGACAGCCAGGCGATCCTGCATGAACGCGCTGGCAGACGGGTTGAATTTAATCCACCAGCAAATGTGGGCGAATATCCAGAGCTGATAGAACAACAACAGAATAAACAACGCAAGCAAAGCGCGCCGACTCCAGTAAGCAAGCTTTTTCATGCGCTGCGGAGTTTTTCCAGAACAGGTCGGGTATCCGGACGCACGCCGTGCCAGATATAAAAAGACTCGGCGGCCTGCTCGACCAGCATGCCGAGGCCGTCAAAAATGATGGCGACGCCTTGTTCATGCGCAAATTTCATGAACGGTGTCTCGCGCCCGTACATCATCTCGTAGGCCAATGCCCCAGATGCGAACAGGCTGGCAGGCAACGGAATTTTGCTGTCAGTCAGTCCGGCAGAAGTGGCGTTGATGATGCAGTCAAACGACATCCCGGCCTGCTCGGCGTCGGGATGCAAGACATCAACGTGACCGTGCTCCGTCAAATGTGCCGCAAGTTGCTCTGCTTTCAGGGGCGTGCGGTTAAAAATCGACAATTGTGCTCCCGCAGTCATAAGGGGAAGTGCTACCCCGTAGGCGGCGCCGCCGGCGCCCATGAGGAGTACGCGCTTTCCTCGCAATGAAACGCCAAGATTCTGTTCGATATCACGCACCAGCCCCGCGCCATCGGTGTTGTCACCCCGCACGCTGCCACCTTCAAGAGTGAGCGTGTTCACCGCCCTTGCCGAGCGTGCACGTTCACTCAGCACATCAGCGAGCTGAAAAGCATCAAACTTGAACGGTACCGTCACGTTGCAACCCCTGTAGCCCTCATTGCGCAGCCGCTCGATAGTTGCGGCGAAACCAGGCAGCGGCGCTTCGATGGCCTCATAGGAAATGTCCAACCCAGTTTGTTCCGCAAACATGCGATGTATCAGTGGCGATTTGCTGTGTCCAACGGGGTTGCCGATGACGGCGTATTGATCGGTCATGATGATTACTCACTCTCCAGCTTTTCAGATGAGGTAAACGTCCAGGTGCGCGTAATAACCAGGATGTCGGTGTCCTTGCGAATATCCGCTGACAGCGGCGCGAAAGGGGCGGCAAGCTTGACGATGCGCACCGCTGCCGCGTCAAGAATGCGATGACCTGAAGAGCGGTTGACTTCGACACTCTCGATATTGCCATCCGAGAGTATCGCCACGCTAAGCTGCAACTTGCCGTAGATTTGCCTGCGGCGCGCCTCATTCGGGTAATTAAGATTGCCGATGCGCTCAACCTTGATGCGCCAGTCCTCGATATATTGCGCGAAGCGGTATTCCTGCGTGCGCGAACCAATGAACTTGCGGCGCGGCATTTTCTGATAGGCATCCCAATTTTTGTTGATCTGCGCCTCGAGCCGTGCAATCTCCATGCTACGCTGCACCAGATCATCGCCACGGCTGGAGTCAGTGCTTGGCTGTTTCTTGGGTTTCGGTTGCGCCACCTGGTAATCACTTTTCAGCCGGGTCAGCTTCTGTCTCGATTCCTCCTCAAGCCGTGCGACGCGTTTGGCGAGCTGCTCGGGGGTGAATTGCGGGTCGTCGCGTAGCGCAGGCAATGGCGTTTTTGCGCGTCGATCCTCAAGGGTGTTGCCGCCGCCGTCCAGATTAGCCTGCGCCAGCGCATCGGCTTTTACCGGGCTGGATGTTGACTTGGTGTTGACCAGCACCACCTGCAACGGCTGGGTAAATCTGGCCAGGCTGCGCGGATCAGGCAGGACCAGTGCAACACCGAACAGCAGGAAAGCATGCAGCGCGACCGAAAAAGTCATCGACGCAGACAATCGCTTGTTCAGCGTGGCTAGCAAGCTGGCGCCTCCTCCTCCTCATCCACCTTCGCAACAAAGCGCGTCTGCACATTCAGGTCAAGCAAATCAATCTCTCCGACGACCAATTGTACGCGGGTATTGACAGGTAATTCCGGCAGCGATGGTGCACGGAAAATCAAAGGAATGTCGGTCAGCTTGACCAGATTCTCGCGCAGCACAATGGCAGTAACAACAAGCTCGCGTGGCGATACGTTTGCCCCCTCGCCCGCAGCGCGGAAGAGGGTTGGGGTGAGGTCTTCCATGCCAGCTTGTTCCTGCTGCAACCAGCGCAGGCACCAGTAACGCTCCATACTGCGCTGAAACTCGCCATAAATAGTGTACATGGTGTCGAAATCGCGCATCGCGGCGTACAGCGCGCTGTCATTTTTCGGGTAGGCTGGCTCGCCATCACGCAGCATCGCAATAATCTGGCGCTGATTGACCATATCCACGTAACGGCGCAGCGGCGAACTCGACCACATGTATTGCGCCACCCCCAGACCCTGATGCGGTGCAGCCACCGTGCTCATTCTCACCTTGCCATTTTGCTGGGTGCGGTAGATACCAACAAATCCATGTTCGGCAAGATGCTTACCCCATTCGCTATTCACCAGGATCATCAATTCGGAAACCACCTTGTCGATGGGTGAACCGCGCCGCCGCGGCGTGATGGAGACACGATCGTCTTCGACCTGAAAGTTGTAATCCATTTGCTGTGCGCTGTTGTCGGACGGCTTGCCGCGCGCTGCTTCCAGCTTTTGCACCAGATTCCACAACAGGGTGAGCTCGTGCGCGTAAGGATAATCGAGCTTGCCCGCCGCCAGCGTCTCCTCGTTAAACAAGGGCTCCAGCGTGTCATGGCGCAGGTTGGCGGCAATATGAATGCGCTCGATGCGGCTTTCGTGCCCCACTATTGACAGCGTCTCAGCATCCACCTCGTTATACATCGACAGTGCCGGGCAAACGCGATCGGCGCACAGGGTGAAAGCCTGCACCACGTTATCCGGCAGCATGGTGATCTTCTGACCGGGCATGTACACGGTGGACAAGCGTTGCGCGGCGATTTTGTCGCCTGCCGAATCGCGCAACAAGCCCAGCGTGGGTGCGGCGATATGCACGCCGATGCGCCAGTTACCATTGTCCAGCCTGGTCACGGAAAGCGCATCGTCGATTTCCGTGGTGGCGGCATCGTCGATGCTGAAGGCATTGACCTGCGCCAGCGGCAACGTTTCCCATGCATTTAACTCGACGGGCGGAAAACCGGTGCCGTCGGGAAAGTGCTCGAAAAGGAATTTCTGCAAATGGTAGTCATGCGTGGAAGGCAACGCGCCACAGCGTTGCAGCAGATGCGCGGCAGATAAATGCGTTGCGGCGCTCGCCGCTTCCAGCGCCTTGACTTCCAGCGTATTGCGATCCGGCTTGTAGAGCAGCGCGGCGAGGTGGCCGGCAAATTCATCCGGCAATTCGAAGTGCGCCAATTGCTCGACATAGCGCGCCTGCAATGCCAGTTGCTGGCGTTTTTTCTCGGCGCCCGCCAGCGCCGCCTTGAGTACCTCGGGGGGGGCGGCGCGATAACGTCCTTTGCCTTTCTTGTGAAAATAGATCGGTGCACTGTGCAGGCGAATCAGCGCCGCTGCCGCTTCCAGCGAACTGGGTGCATGACCGAAATATTCAGTGGCAATCTGCTCAAAGCCGAATTCATCCGCTGGACAGCACTCCCACAGGAAGTCCACTTCGATGCCTGTAGCGGCGGCTTCGGCCTGGGCAAGAAATTCGTCCAACGCGAACTGGGTAAAACGCAGCATCACATTGGCTGCCTTGATTTTGCTGCGTTTGCCGGACAGACTCTCGACCTGGAGCGAAGTGGTGTTGTCGGCCATGATACTGCCGACCTTGAAAGTGCCGTCTTCTTCGTAAAGGATGTTCATAGGAGGGCGCGGGGATAATTGGCGCGAATTATAGCAGCCCGCAACCTGACCCTCTGGCGCGACCCTCCACAAAAAACCGGCTTGCGCCGGTTTTTTTTCCAAGAGAACCGTTAACTACTTCTGGCCCAGAATCCACGTCACCATGGTTCTGATATCGCCATCGCTGACCGATTTTGCCGTAGCCGGCATGGGCATAGGGCCAAAAGACCCCGCGCCACCATTGCGTGTCTTGCCCTCAAGTCTGGCCTGGGCACCTTTGTCGCCCTTATATTTTGCGGCAATCTCTACCAGTGCAGGCCCTACCGCTTTCTTGGCAACAGCATGACACGCGCCGCAGTTGTTTTTCTTGAACAAGGCCTCACCGTCATCAGCGGCAAAGGCAGCAGCGGAAACGGACAAGGCGGCAATCATCGCGAGGCAACGAGCATTCATATTCATGGCATTTCCCTCCGGTTAAACAATTGACGAGGACAGGCGCATTTTTTAGCATTGATCAACGGGTTGCGGGTTGAGTATACCCCGCAAACAGACCGGTTGCATGCCTGCAGGTTCCGTTAAGTAACCTCTGATTAAGTCCCACATGGCCGCACATTCGGCTTTGCTGGATGAGATGCAAGGAAGGCGACGACGCGAATGGCCATTCCCTTCGCTAGGAGCCTGACACCGCAGATCGCCCGCAAAGCCAATGCCCTGAAGGGTTGCAACCAAAACTGGCGCTCGCGGCGTTGCGCTTCCTGGCATCGTAGAATGACTACGACCCGCGTCGCGCGCCTTGCGATCATCCAGTTTTTGTTAGCAACGCGGTTCATGGCGGGCTTGATCAGAGGTTCCTTAACAGGGTTTATGCAATTCGGCTGCACCTGTCGCCTGCCTGTCCGCAAAATAACTTGATCGCACCATGGGCCCGCAGGCAGCGTGACTGAAACCCATTTCCCGCGCGGCCTGTTCAAGCATGGCAAAAATTTCCGGCGCCGCATAACGCAACACCGGCAAGTGGCCGTCGGAGGGCTGCAGATACTGGCCGATGGTCAGCATGTTCACGCCCTGCGCGCGCAGGTCGCGCATAACCTGCAATACCTCTTCGTCGGTTTCACCCAGCCCCAGCATCAGGCCGGACTTGGTCAGAACCTGCGGAAAACGCGCCTTGAACTCCCCGAGCAGGCGCAGCGAACAAGCGTAGTCCGCCCCAGGCCGCACCAGCGGATAAAGGCGCGGTACGGTTTCCAGGTTGTGATTAAACACATCGGGCAGGCTGCGGGAAATCGCATCCAGCGCGACGTCCATCCGACCGCGAAAATCGGGCACAAGAATTTCGAGGCGCGTGTCAGGTGCGCGGGCACGAAGCGCCATCAGGCAATCGGCAAAATGTTGCGCGCCGCCATCGCGCAGGTCATCGCGATCCACGCTGGTGATGACCGCGTATTTGAGACTGAGCAAGGCAACGGAACGCGCCAGATTTTCCGGCTCGTTTGCATCAGGCGGCTGCGGCTTGCCATGCGCCACATCGCAAAACGGACAGCGGCGCGTACAGACATCGCCGAGTATCATGAAAGTCGCCGTGCCCCTGCTGAAGCATTCGCCCATGTTGGGGCAGGAAGCCTCCTCGCATACCGTATGCAAGCGGTGCTCGCGCAGCACCCGCCTCACCTCGTTATATTCCTCGCCTCTCCCCGACTTCATGCGTATCCATTGCGGCTTGCGCAGGCGTTGCTGCAGCGGCACGATCTTGACCGGGTTGCACGCGGTCTTGGCGGCGCCGGTTTGCCTGGAGTCAGCGTTACTCATGTGGCTGTTTTCTTTCAAGGTGTTGCTGCAACCCGTGAATCAGATTCTGCCCCAGTTGCGCCTGCAATTCGTTGATCGGCACGGTGATGCCCAGTTCGCAGCATTGCGTGACACGCAGACCGGCATGGCCGCACGGGTTAATGTTGGCGAACGGGGCCAGATCCATATCCACATTCAGCGCCAGACCGTGATAGCAGCAGCCGTTACTGATCTTCAGTCCCAGCGAGGCAATCTTGGCCCCGTTGACGTACGCACCCGGGGCGTCTTCGCTGCCCGTCGCGACGACGCCGCATGCGCCCAACAAATCGGTGACCGCCTGCTCCATCAGGCGCACCAGTTCACGCACGCTCATTTTCCAGCGGCGCATATCGAGCAACAGATAGGCAACGATCTGGCCGGGGCCGTGATAGGTGATCTGGCCGCCCCGATCGATTTTAATCACCGGAATATCAGTGGGGCGCAGCAGGTGTTCCGGCTTGCCCGCCAGCCCTTGCGTATAGACAGGCGGGTGCTGCGCGAGCCAGATTTCGTCGCGGGTTTCAGGTGTGCGCCCCGCGGTGAACTTCTTCATCGCCTCCCAGGTCGGCAGATACTCGACCAGGCCAAGTACGTGGATGACGGGTGGGGAAGGGAAAATGGGGAAGGGGGAAGGGTGGGAAATCGCCACATGGCTTTTCCCTTCCCCCTTCAACTCTTCTCTCTTCTCTTTCATAGCACCATCACCACCTTGGGATGATCGCACAGCGCCTGATAGACCGCATCGAGTTGCTCGCGCGAGGTGGCGCGTATCGTGCAGGTCAGGCTCACGTAGCGGGCGTTTTTGCTGGCGCGCATTTCCATGCTGGCAGCAACAAACTCCGGGTCGTGTTTAGTCACCACTTCCAGTACCGCCTGGGCAAAACCCGCCTGCTGCAGCCCCAGTATCTTCACCGGAAATGCGCAGGGGTATTCGATGAGGGAATCGGTTAGCGTCATGGTTTTATTCAGGAGCGAGGAGCGAGTGAAGAACCGCTTTCCAGATCCTCAATCCTCGCTTCTCGATCCTGCTTTTTCCGCATCACATCGCGTTTGAAATCCTGATAGAGCGCGTGCATCCGGGCAAACAGCGCCCCGGGTTTTCCGCTGCCGACCGGCCGGCCATCGAGCTGTGTAATGGCCAGCACTTCCTTGGTGGAGGAGGTGAGCAGCAGCTCATCGGCAGCGAACAATTCTTCTTTCAGCACGCGCTGCACCTCATACGGAATGCCATTGGCGGCGGCGATCTCCAGCACCACATCGTACGTGATGCCGGGCAGCATCAGGTTGTCTTTCGGCGGTGCGAGCAGCTTGCCGGCCTTGACCACAAAGATGTTGCTGGCCGAGCCTTCGGTCATGAATGTGTCATCGCGAATCAGAATGGTTTCGGCACAACCCGCATCGACCGCCATCTGGCGCAGCAGCACATTGGGCAGCAACGCGATAGATTTGATGTCGCAGCGCAGCCAGCGATTATCCACCGCGGTAATGCAGGCGATGCCGCTGTGCAACAGGGCAGCGGACGGGGCGAGCAGCGGATTGCTCATCACGAATACCGTCGCTGCAACCGGCGGATTGGGGAAGGCGTGGTCGCGTTTGGCAACGCCGCGGGTGATGTGCAGGTACAGGTATTGGTCCTCACCAGAGTTGCGCGTGACCAGTTCCCCGATGATGCGTGTCCATTCCGCATCGCTGTGCGGATTGGCGAGTTTGATCCCGTCCAGGCTGTGCTGTAGACGCTTCAAGTGCTCCGGCAGACGAAATGCCCTGCGTGAATACACCGGGATCACTTCGTACACGCCGTCACCGAAAATGAAGCCACGGTCCAGCACAGAAATTTTTGCTTCCTCGATCGGCAGGTACTGCCCGTTCAGATAAATCGTCATTTGTGGCTCCTTACCAGTTGCCAAGTTCATTGATAAACAGGCGAATGCTATCCCATCCGCGCGAAAATACATTTGCCAACGATACGCCTTCCAGCGCCAGCAGCGGGAATTCCGCATAGGGCTTGCCGTCCAGCCTCAGCTTGAGTACGCCCAGCTGTTGCCCGCCGCTGATCGGCGCGAAAACCGGCTGATGCGTTTCCACGCTGGCCTTGAGTTGAGCAAACTTGCCCTTGGGAATGGTCAGAAACAGGTCACGGCTGAAACCCGCTTCGACATGGCTCGCCGTCCCCTTCCAGATGCGCAGCCTGGTGACAGGCTGGCCTTTCTGATACAGACGCACGGCCTCGAAATACTGATAGCCAAAATTCAGCAGCTTCTGGCTCTCGGTCGCACGCAGCCTGTCCGATTCCGCGCCCAACAGGACCGAAACCAGGCGGCGGCCATTCCGCTTGGTCGACCCGATCAGGCAGTATCCGGCGGTATCGGTATGCCCGGTCTTCATGCCGTCCGCATAGGGATCGATCCATAGCAGGCGGTTGCGGTTGGACTGGGTGACATCGTTAAAGGTGTACGTGCGCAGCGCAAACAGCGAATAATGTTGCGGGTAGTCACGCACAATGGCAACGGCCAGCAAGGCGAGATCGGCTGCGCTACTGTAATGTTGTGCGTCCGGCGTCCCGACCGGATTGGTGAAGTGGGTGTTGACCATCCCCAAGCGTTTTGCTTCCCGATTCATCAAATCAACGAAGCCCGTTACGCTGCCGGCAACATTGACCGCCAACGTAATGGCAGCATCATTGCCGGATTGCACAATCAGCCCGCGTAACAGATCGTTTACGGACACGCTTTGCCCGGCTCGCAGCAACATGCGCGACTCGCCGCCGGTCGTGCGCAGCGCGACAGCAGGAACGCTCAGTTTTTGCTGGGGGGAGAGCGTGCCGTACTTGAGCGCATCAAAAACCAGATAAGCGGTCATCAGCTTGGTGAGCGACGCGGGCTCCATATGCGCATCGGCGTTCTGGCTTACCAGAACCTGGTCGCTGGTGGAGTCGTAAAGCACATAGGATCTGGCTGCCAAAACCGGCGCGGCAGGCGTTTGCGACGGCAGCGCACAGGCTGCGGCGGGTAGCAATAAACTGACGAGCAAGAATACGATATTCATTATGAACTGGACGAGGTTAGCCACTGTTGCGCAAGCCGGTAGCGATTCCGTTAATGCTGAGATGGATCGCACGCTTCACCCGCACATCATTATCCCCGGCACGATGGCGTTCCAGCAAAGCGACCTGCAGGTGATTGAGTGAATCAATGTACGGGAAGCGGGTCAGCAGGCTGCGCGCGAACGCCGGATTTTCCTGCAGCAGCGAGGTCTTCCCGGTCACGGCGAACAGCATCTCCACAGTATCTTCCCATTCGCGCTCGATCGCGTCAAAAATCCGCGCGCGCAATACCGCATCTTCCACCAGTCCGGCATAGCGCGAAGCGATGCCCATGTCGGTCTTGGACAGCACCATATCCATGTTGGACATCAGCCCCCGAAAGAACGGCCAATTCCGGTACATCGCCTGCAACCGCGCCAACCCGGCCTCACCTTCGCGTGCAACGAACTGCTTCACCGCGCTGCCGTAGCCAAACCAGCCCGGCAGCAGCGTGCGGCTCAGCCCCCAGCTGAATCCCCAGGGAATGGCGCGCAGATCCTCGATGCGGCCGGACGCTTTGCGTGCCGCGGGGCGGCTGCCGATGTTGAGTTCGGCGATTTCATGGATCGGCGTGGCCGCGAAGAAGTAATCGTTGAAGCCCGGCGTCTCGTACACCAATTTACGGTAGGCGGCGAAGGCATCAAGGCTCAACGCCTCCATGATGCGGTGATATTCCGGCATGGCGCTGTCCGCGCCGTGATGGTGCAGCAGCGTGGCTTCCAGGGTTGCGGCGAGCAGTGTCTCCAGATTGCGCCGGCCAATTTCCGGATTGGAATATTTGCTGGCGATCACCTCGCCCTGCTCGGTAATGCGGATTTGCCCGTTCACGCTCCCCGGCGGTTGCGCCAGAATCGCGTCATAGCTGGGCCCGCCGCCGCGCCCGACGGTGCCGCCGCGCCCGTGAAACAGGCGCAGTTCGATGCCGTGTTTGGCGAACACTTTCACCAGCTCCAGCTCGGCCTTGTACAGTTCCCAGTTGGCGGTGAGATAACCGCCATCCTTGTTGCTGTCGGAATAGCCGAGCATCACCTCCTGCGTGTTGCTGCGGCTGGCCAGCAGTGTGCGGTAATAGGGCAGCGAAAACAGTTCGCCCATGATGACAGCGCAACCGCGCAGGTCTTCGATGGTCTCGAACAGCGGAATGATGTTGACGTGCAGGACAGGATTCTTGCTGCCTTCCAGCAACCCGACCTGTTGCAGCATCAGGGCGACTTCCAGCATGTCGCTCACCGCATCGGTCTTGGAGATGATGTAGTTGGGCAGCGCTTCACGGCCGAAGCGCCGGTGGATTTGCGCGGCGGCCTGCAGGATGCGCAACTCGCTTTGCGTTACCGGGGAATACTGTTCGATATCGGCGAACAGCGGCCGGCCGGTTTGCAGTATGGCCAGCAATACTTCACGGCGCGCCGCCTCGTCCATATCTTCATAGCCAGTCTTGGCCGAACCGCACGCAAGCAGCTCCACCACGGTCTGCTCGTGAATCGCGCTGTGCTGGCGCATGTCCAGCGGCGCCAGATGAAAACCGAACACTTCGACGGCACGGCGCAGATTGGCGAGCCGTCCGCGCGCCAGATGCAGCGCGCCATGACTGAGCAGCGAGTCGATGATCACATCCAGATCGGCCATGAATTCCTGCGGTGTGGCATAGGACAGCACGTCCTTGCCCAGCGGCGGCTGATGCGAGATTTCGTGGCCGAGTTGGCTGGCCGCAGCGGACAGACGCGCATAGACCAGGTTGAGCGCACGGCGATAGTGCTCATCGGCACGGGCAGCATCCTTGTCCGGTGATGCGCCAGAAAGTTGGCGCAACCCGGCGCTAACGTCCACCAGATGATCGGTCAGGCTCAGGCGCCGGCTGAGTACAAAGGTTTCGTTCAGATAATGTTCGAACACCAGCGCGGAATGCTGCTGCATCGCGTCCAGCATGACATCGTAAGTAACGAACGGATTGCCGTCGCGGTCGCCGCCGATCCAGCTCCCGACGCGCAGCAGCGGCGGCACACAAACGTCCTTGCCAAAGCGTGCCTCCAGGTGTTTTTCCAGGTTGGCGTAAATCTTGGGAATTTCATTGAGAAAGGTATAGCGGTAGTATTCCAGACCATTATTGATTTCGTCGCGCACGGTCAAGCCGGCGGTACGCAACATGCGGGTCTGCCACAACAGCAGCACGAAGCGCCGCAAAGCTGCTTCGTTCTCCGCCCGCTCGTCGGGGGTCATATCCACACGGTCGCGCTGTGACAACAGGCTGGAAATGATCAGTTGGCAATCGAGAATGCTCTTGCGTTGCACCTCGGTGGGATGCGCGGTCAGCACCGGCGCAATCAGCGCGCTGTTGAGGAAAACCTGCAGGCTTCCCTTGCTGACTTGTTTCTTTTCGATGCGCTCCAGCGCCAGCAGCAGGCTGCCGTCCCCCGGCGCACCGCCCACCTTGAGATGGACGCGATAGCGCCGGTTGTGATGCAGGTCTTCGGCAATGTTGGACAGTTGCGAGTAGTAACTGAAGGCGCGCACCACAACCAGCGTTTCGCCGGGCGATAGTGCATCCAGCATTTTCTCGAGTTGCCCCCGATCCCGATCATCCTGAGTCTTGCGAAAACGTATCGCGGCGCGGCGCACATTCTCGATCAACTGAAAGGATTCCTCGCCCTCCTGTTCGCGCAGCGTGTCCCCAAAAATGCGTCCGAGCAGACGCACATCTTCGCGTAATGGCAAGTCTTTGCTGGAAATATCGGCAGGAGTGGAAATCAGGGTCATCACATTCACTACAAAGCGCCTCATGTTAGAATGCGCCGCGCATGATCAACAAGATTCAGGAAATTTAATGAGCAAAACAGCCTTCCCTTCCCGTTTAGTGATTGCCTCGCGCGAAAGCGCGCTGGCCATGTGGCAAGCCGAACATATCAGAGACAGGCTGCAGGCATTATATCCGCAAACCACCGTCAGCATATTGGGCATGACCACGCTGGGTGACCAGATACTCGATGTGACGCTGTCGAAAATCGGCGGCAAGGGATTGTTTGTCAAAGAACTGGAAACCGCGCTGGAAGACGGCCGCGCCGATCTTGCCGTGCATTCGCTCAAGGATGTGCCGATGCATTTACCGGAGGGTTTCGCGCTGGCCGCCATCGGCGAGCGCGAGGATCCGCACGATGCCTTCGTCTCAAACCAGTATGAAAATCTGGCCGCGTTGCCGGCAGGCAGCGTGGTGGGCACCTCCAGCCTGCGCCGCGAGAGCCAGTTGCGTGCACGCTTTCCGCATCTGAACATTGAGCCGCTGCGCGGCAACGTGCAGACCCGCCTGCGCAAACTGGATGAAGGACAGTATGCCGCCATCATCCTCGCCGCTGCGGGATTGAAGCGCCTCGGGCTGGGCAAGCGCATCCGCGCGCTGATCACTTCCGAAGACAGCCTGCCCGCCGTCGGTCAGGGCGCACTGGGCATCGAATGCCGCGCCGACCGCACCGACGTGATTGCCCTGCTGCAACCGCTGCACCATCCCAATACCGCCGCCTGCGTGCTGGCTGAACGCGCCATGAGCCGTGCCCTGGCGGGCAGTTGCCAGGTTCCGCTGGGTGGTTTCGCCGAAGTCCAGAACGGCAAGTTGCGCATGCGCGGTTTCGTTGCCAGCCCGGACGGAAAGCAGATGGTGCGCGCCGAATCAACCGGCGAGATTGCCGATCCCGAAGCACTCGGCAACCGGATCGCCGATGCCTTGAAAGCTCAGGGTGCAGATGAAATTCTTGCCGCGCTGGATGACTAACGGGCATGTCACGCGACATTGATAATGAAGCCCGGCCATGCCCGTCCCCCTCACTCTAACCAACCGCTGGCCGGACTGAAAATCGTCGTCACGCGCCCGCGTGAGCAAGCCGCACGGCTAACGCAACACATCGAACGCCTCGGCGGCAGGGGATTGTTATTTCCGCTGCTGGAAATCGCACCGGCCGCCGATCAGGTGGCCCTGCAGGAACAGCTTGCGCGCATCGCGCAGTTCGATCTCGCCATTTTTATCAGTCCGAACGCGGTGCACTACGGGATGGCGGCGATCCGCTCGGCAGGCGCGCTGCCGCCGTCCCTTAAAATTGCCACAGTCGGGCAAGGCAGTGCAAAGGCATTGCGTGAACTGGGCGTCGCCGACATCATTGCGCCCACCGGGAATTTTGACAGCGAGAGTCTGCTGGCGCTGGCGGAGTTACAAAACATTAGCGGGTGGAAGGTGCTGATCATGCGCGGCGATGGCGGGCGCGAGTTGCTTGGCACTGCGCTCCAGGCGCGCGGCGCAACAGTGGAATATGCCGCCTGCTACCGGCGCAGCAAACCGCAACTGGATGTGGCCGCACTGCTCGATCATGCGCCGGATGCAATCACGGTGACGAGCAGTGAGGCGCTGGAGCATCTTGGACAGACGCTCAATAGCCGGGCGCAATTACGGGATATGCCGCTGTTTGTGCCACACCAGCGCATCGCCGAACTGGCGCGCCGGCAGGGTTGGCAGCAGGTGTTACTCACCGGCACGGGGGATGACGGTTTGGTGTCCGGTTTGGTAGCATGGGCAAACGCGAGGACCAAGGACTGAGTCAAATCGTGACACCGCTGGTAACTCAGCCCTCAGCCCTTGCACCCTGAGTCCTCGCACCTGAATCCTTTTATGAAAGACATTTAATGACCGAGCAGCCGCAACCCGCAGAAGATACCCGCCGCGTAGAAAGCGAGGAATCGCCGCCCGCTATCGTGACCCCCGCGCCGCGCCCGAACCCTGTCGCGACGGCCGTCTCCAGGATGAATCTTACGCAGCTGACGCTGGCGGTGCTGGTGGTGATTTTTCTGTGGCAATGGCTGGACGGTCATCGCGCCATTAACGATATGCAGCAGCAACTTGCAAAAAAAATTGCCGAGATGGATGGCGCAAGCAAGGCCAACCAGATGTTGCTGGGGCAAAGCCGGGACGAGGTGCGCGAACTTTCCACCAAGATGGTGACGCTTGAGGCGCGTAATGCCGAAGCGCAGAATCAGCGCGCCGCGCTGGAAGTCTTGTATAACGACCTGTCGGTGAGCCGCGACGAAACGGCGCTGGCGGAGGTCGAGCAGATGTTGTTGATCGCCGGGCAACAATTACAGTTATCGGCAAACGTAAAAGCCGCGTTGATCGCCATGCAGAGCGCCGATGCGCGTCTGCAGCGCATGGACCGGCCGGCGTTCACCGGCCTGCGCAAAGCCATCAACCAGGATATGGAAAAACTGCGCGCCTTGCCCAACGTGGATACCGCCGGCATCAACTTTCAGCTCGACAAACTGATGACCGCAATCGATGAACTGCCGCTGGTTTATCAGCAACGCGCGGCCCATCGTGAAGCGTCCACGCCTGATGCCCAAAAGGATGAAACGGCCTGGCAGAAACTGGCCCGGGAAATTTGGCATGAGGCGAAACAACTGGTGCGTATCGAGAACATAGACAAGACGGATGCGCCGCTGCTGCCGCCGAATCAGGAATTTTTTCTGCGTGAAAACCTCAAGCTGCGCCTGTTATCGGCGCGCCTTGCCCTGCTGACGCGCGACGAGGACAGTTTCCGCCAGGAACTGAAAACTGCGCAACACTGGACGGCGCGTTACTTCGACATCAAGTCGAACCAGGGCACGCAGATGCTCGCAGGGTTGAAAAAAATTGCCGCCGCCAGCATCAGCATCGAACTACCGGATATCAGCCCCAGCCTTCAGGCGGTGCGCAATTACCGCCTGACGCATGAGCAGGAACCGAAGCCGGGTTTCGAAGCGCAACCAAACGAGCGCGACACAGGCAATAAAACGACAAAATGAAATATCTGTTCTGGCTCCTATTGCTGTTTGCCGCCGCAGTTGCCCTCACCGCGGCAACACATAACGCCGCCTACGTGCTACTGGTTTACCCGCCGTATCGTATCGAGCTGTCGCTTACACTGTTTATCGTTTTACTGCTGTTCGCCTTTGCGTTTGGCCATGTGCTGCTGCGCCTGATTCACACCACCACACAACTGCCAGAGTACGTGCGGCAATTCCGCCTGAAACGGGCACAGACCAAGGCGCGCAAGCTGCTGGACGAGGCGCTCAGCGCATTCTTTGAGGGACGCTATGCCGCGGCAGAAAAGGCTTCGGCGCACGCGATGGAACTGGGCGATACTTCTGCCCTGCATCCCATTATCGCAGCGCGTTCCGCGCACGAACTACAGGAATATGAAAAACGCGACGCTTACTTGACTGCCAGCGAAGGCAAGACGATTGGCGATTCCACCATGCGCCTGATGGCCACTACAAAGTTCATGCTCGACCAGCGCGATCCGCACGCCGCGCTGCACGCGCTGCGCGAATTGCGCGCCAACGGCATCAAGCGTCATCCCGGGGCGTTGTCGCTGGAACTGAAGGCACAGCAACAGGCGGGCCATTGGGATGAGGTGCTGGATGTCCTGAATCAGCTGGAGAAGAGTAAAGCCATCGATGTGACGGTGGCGTCGCAATTACGCCAGCAGGCCTGGCTGGAAAAGATTCGCCAGCAGGAAAATCTGGACGGCCTGATTGTTTGCCTGAAAAACATCCCTGCTGACTTCAAACGACGCGGCAAAATTGCCGCTGCCGCCGCACGCGCGCTGGGACATCACGGTGGTTGTTCGCTTGCGCAAAAATTACTCTCCGATAGCCTGAACGCGCAATGGGACAGCGAACTGGTCGCGCTGTACGGCAACTGTCATCCCGAGGGGGACCAGCCCGCCGGGATGACCGCACAAATTGAACAGGCCGAGAAGTGGCTCAACCAGCACCGCGACGATGCCGGACTATTACTGGCGCTCGGCAAGCTGTGTTTGCATCAGGAACTTTGGGGCAAGGCGAAAAACTATCTGGATGCCAGCGTCAGCATCGCGCCCAGCCGCGCCGCCCACACCGCTCTGGCGCAACTGGCGGAACGCCTGGGCAAAACTGACGAGGCCCTCAAGCATCAGCAGCAGGCAGTGTTGATGACAAATGCCGGCGAAAAATAGATTGGCGCTTTGAATCCGCGAGTCAAAAATTAACCCAAATAATCCATTAGCTCGTTCGGTTTTTGTAGGAGCCCGATTTATCGGGCGATTTTAAGATTAGTTATCGCCCGATAAATCGGGCTCCTACAACGACGCTTCGGCTTGCGCAGACTGCTGTGTAATTCTGTCATCTGCCTGAATATCTATTGAACTCAACGGGATCTGCTTATCCTTTTTCGTGTTTTTCGTGGACAAATTTTTTATTCCGTCGCCCATTCCATTCTGAAAAAATAATGCATTCCCCGACCCGGCCATTCTCCGCGAGCCACCCAAACATGCAACGCCTGCTGATTATCGGCTGCGGAGACGTGGCGCTGCGCGCGATCCCGATGCTGGCAAAGCACTATCGGATATTTGCCTTGATCCGCCAACCGGCCTATCTGCAAAAATTACGCGCGCTCGGCGTAATGCCGGTGATCGGCGATCTGGACAAGCGCGCCAGCCTCGCACGCCTCTTTGGATTGGCAGACGCCATACTGCACTTCGCCCCTCCTGCAAACAGCGGCACCCGCGACACGCGTACGCGCAACCTGCTCGGCGCGCTGTCGCAAGGCACAATGCCCAAACACCTCATCTACATCAGCACCAGCGACGTCTATGGCGATTGCAGCGGTGCGCGCGTGAGCGAATCACATCCGCTCAACCCGCAAACAGCGCGTGCACAGCGGCGGAGAGATGCGGAAAACCAAATCCGCCACTGGGCAAAACGTAACCGGGTAAAGGCCAGCATCCTGCGCGTACCCGGAATTTACGCGGCGGATAGAGTGCCACTTGCCCGCCTGCGTACTGAAGCACCGGTTATCACACAGGAAGAAGACAGTTACACCAACCACATCCACGCCAACGACCTGGCACGCATCAGCATCGCGGCATTGCACTACGGCAAAGCCTGTCGCGTGTACCATGCCAGCGATAACAGCGAATTGAAAATGGGCGATTACTTCGACGCGGTGGCGGATGCGTTCGGACTGCCGCGCCCGCCGCGTTTGGCGCGCGCGGAAATCAAAAGCATCGTGTCGCCGGCGCTATGGTCGTTCATGAACGAATCGCGCCGCCTGACCAACCGGCGCATGAAACGCGAACTGAAAATCAGACTGCGCTATCCGACGGTGGCGGAGGGTCTACATGATGCAGGGATACCACCCGCGAACATCATGTCCGGCTCAGAGCGGATAGTGGCGAGTATCCGCTTCACACATGAAACGGACGACCGCACCATCAATAAGTGATCAGCTCTGCTTCAGCAACGCCTCAAATTTCTCCACGGCTACGGGTTTGCTATACAGATAACCCTGAAAGGCGTGGCAACCGTGTTTATCCAAAAAATTCCGTTGCACCTCAGTCTCCACCCCTTCTGCAATCACATACAACTTCAACGCCTTGGCCATCGCGATGATGGCCAGCACGATGGCGGCATCATCGGGGTCGCCGGTGATGTCGGACACAAAGGCGCGGTCGATCTTGACCTGATCCAGCGGCAGGCGTTTCAGATACTGCAGCGAGGAATAGCCGGTGCCGAAATCGTCCATGGAGAAGCAAATGCCGAGCAATTTTATTTCACGCATCTCGGCAATGCTCTCCTCGACATTTTCCATCGCGGCGCTTTCGGTCAGCTCCAGTTTGAGGTGGGAAGGCCGCACGCCGCTATCCAGCAGCGCCTGCTTCACCTGCGCGACAAAATCGGCCTGACGGAATTGCCTGGCGCTGACATTGACCGCCAGCGTCAACTCGCGGGTCAACGCATCATTTTCCCATGACTTGAGCTGGGCGCAGGCGGTCTGCAAGGCCCACAGACCAATCGGCACAATCAATCCGGTTTCCTCGGCCAGCTGGATGAACTGGTCGGGATACACTAAACCGCGTTCCGGGTGCTCCCAGCGCAATAGCGCTTCGGCGCCGATTGCCTTACCGAGACTGTCGACTTGCACCTGGTAATGGAGACGGAATTGCTGGCTGGCGAGTGCTTGGCGCAGATCCGCCTCCAGGGCCACGCGCTTTTCCAGTACCGCCTGCATTTGCGGATCGAAGAAGCGAATAGCATTGCGACCCGCCTTCTTGGCCTGGTACATGGCGACATCGGCTTGCCTGAGCAATTCTCCCGCATCTTCCAGATGGTCCAGGAACAGGCAGATGCCAATGCTGGATGAGATGTGACACTCATAATCATTCAGCCGGTAAAGCCGATTCAACTGTTCATGGATTTTTTCAGCGACCAGTTTGGCCTGGGTGACCGCCTCATCCTGTTTAACGCTCAGATCTTCCAGTACCACGACGAACTCATCGCCGCCCAGCCGCGCAACGCTGTCGCCCTCGCGCACACAGCTCTGCAGGCGGTGCGCCACCTCGATCAGCAGCAGGTCACCCATCGCATGACCTTGCGTGTCATTGATGATCTTGAAGTGATCCAGATCCAGAAATAACACTGCGCCATGCCGGCCGCTGCGCGTGCTGACTGCCGTCGCCTGATGCAGGCGATCCAGCAACAGGCGACGATTGGGCAACTGTGTGAGCGGATCAAAGAAAGCCAGGCGATGAATGGCTTCCTCGGAGTTCTTGCGATCGGTAATTTCGATAAAGGTGACGATGGATCCGGTCACCACGCCGTCTCTCACGACAGGGTTCGACCAGTACTCGACTAAAATCGCGCTGCCGTCCTTGCGCCAGAACACATCATCGTCAACATTGGCCGCATGGTTAGCCTGGAAAGCGCGATATATTTCACATTCACTTACCGGATAGTGGCTGCCATCGGCACGGGAATGATGGATGAGTGCGTGCATGTTCTTGCCGAGCACTTCATCCTCGCTCTGGTAGCCCATCTTTTCCAGAAAAGACTGGTTGACGAAGGTGCAGCTGCCGTTGACATCAATGCCGTAAGCGCATTCAACCATTGAGTTGAGCAGGCGATCCAGATCCTTGTGGGAATCTCGCAATGCCTCTTCCGCCATTTTGCGCGCACTAATGTTGCGCACAATCGCGGAAAAAAACCTTTTTTCACCGACGTCCCATTGTGCGATCGAAATTTCCACCGGAAACTCGCTGCCGTTTTTGTGCAGCCCAACGATTTCCAGTATTTTCCCGCGCGTCAGGCGCGCAGCATTCCCCGCCCCCATTTGCGTCAGGACTTTGTTAAGCCGGTTATGGAAACGCTCCGGCATCAACACTGTCAGCGACTGACCCATCACTCCGTTCAACGTATGGCCAAACATCAGCTGCGCCGCTGCGTTCCAGTTCAAGATGCTGCCGGCGCTATTGCTGGTAATAATGGCATCGTTGGCCGACTCGGTGACCGTACGGAAATGCCGCTCGCTTTCGCGCAGCTCGTTTTCCATGAATTCGGCCACACCAAGCGCCCGCGCCCGTCCGCCAACCAGCTGCCAAACCAGCAAGGCCAGCAGCGCACTTCCCAGGGCGCCGGTCAGTCGTATTAAATTGGCTTCCTTGACGTTGAGTTTATTTTCAAAAACAGGCAAAGAGTGCAATCTGATCATCCATGCACGCCCGCCGAATTCGATACGCTGGGTGCTTTTATATAGGGATGAAAAATAGGTGTGGCCCGGTGAAGAATCACTGTCGTACATCTGCACTGATGGCGCTGCGCTGTCGCCGTCGAATACCTCAAAGCCAATATTTTCAATTTGGTCGCCAAGTGTGCCGTGCAGCAGGTCACCGCTGCGGAAAATCGCATAGACCCAGCCGCTGAGGTTGGCGCGGCGCTCGCTCGGCGTTTCATGCAGGCTGCCATTACGGTATACGGGCAAATACATGAGGAAGCCGGCCTGCACATCCTGTCCGGTTTCCACCATCAGATGAACTTTGCCCGACATGGCCAACTCACCCGTATCGCGCGCCCGATCCATGGCCGCACGGCGCACTGCTTCCGCATACATGTCGTAGCCGAAGGCGCGCAGGTTGAGGCCGGCGAACGGCTCCAAATAGATGACGGAAGTATAGAGGTCGCGTTTGCCTTGCGGATGCAGCGTGTAGCCGGGAAAACCCTCTGCGCGCAGGGCGTCCACATGGCCGGCCTTTTTCTGCGCTGGAATAATCAGCGCGTAGCCCAGACCCTGAACCCCGGGATAATAATCCGCAATGTGCAACTTTTTGACGTATTCGTGGAATTCATTGCGCTCGACACGCTTCGACGCTGCATACAATCCCTGAAGACCATGCAGGATTCCTTCATAGGCGCTCAGCCTCTGTACGACACGCAGCTTGATTTCACTGGTTTCGTAGACGAAGCTGTCCTGCTGATTCCGGCGCGCGGCGTCCATGGCTGCCCCTTGCAGAAACCAGGTTGCCAAAAGACCGAGCGCCAGCACCAGCCAGGGCAGCTGTTTATCGAGGTGGGGTAGCGGCATTGCAAATTATTAAAAGTGACGTGAAAAAAGCAAACTTCCATTTCTCTCGCGCGCAGACTACATTTGCCCTGAAAAAAAGAATATATGCCGAACTACCTATATATTTTGGCCTAGCCATTCTTTCAGGATGCCGGGGACGGCTAATGGCTGAATAGTCGGGCTTGGCAACGACATGTGCCGTAACCATCTGAAGTATCAGCTTAAATAGCTATCTTTGCGCACTGGCGCGGCTTTCTTGCGCCACAAAAAAACCGAAGCTCGGCTGGGTTACGCCCTGGCAACACATAATGACATTAGGCCGCAAGGCCTATTCAATCCGGCACGCTAACATTCAGCTTGACTGACTGCCAGGCCAGCCGGGCGCGATCGACCTCCTGCACCGCTGCCTGGATGGCCGACACGTGTCTGCGCAATTTATCGAAAGCGACGCGCGTCAAGCGCGGCATTAAGCCATGGAAAAACCTGCGGCTGAATGTATGGACGGCTACCTGCGCAGAAAGCGGTGCGCAGCTTAACAGGCTGCGCCCTCGATGCACCGCGCCATGCGACTTGCCGGGTCGAATACAGGGTTAGGCCCCTCGGGTCACCTAGCGAGCTGTCCTTCCTGATCGAATGAACCGGATAATATATTGAACTTGGCATCTTTCATCCCGTCTTACCCGCGTTGCTTGAAAAACCATTAATGTGCTCTGTACCTATTGAGGTTTCCATAATTGAAGACAACTCTTGAAAAGAGCGCCACGGTAGTCAAACCCCGCACCTTCGCCGGAATGACAGATGCTGTAAAGGGATCTGTCATGAATTATGAAAAGATCAATAACTGCAGGGTCGAATATACCCATGAAAAATAAATTACCGTGGCTGTTACTGGCGTTTACATGTGCTGCGCTCAATACAGCACAGGCTGTTCAGCTGCTTATGCCGCAGGAACAACAGTCCAGGGCAGCCCTTCTATCCGCCAGAATTCTAAGCCGACATCATTACAAACAGACGGCGCTTGACGATGATTTATCTTCGAAAATATTCGACAACTATCTGAAAACGCTGGATGGCGAAAAGGTCGTTTTCCTGCAGGCTGACATCGATCATTTTGACAATGCGCGCACCACGCTTGATGACGCCATACTCAGTGGAAACCTGGGCATTCCATTCGCCATATTTAACCTCTATCAGCAGCGTATCGCTGAACGCTATGTTTATGCCCGCTCCCTGCTAAAAGACGGGTTTGATTTCAACAAGAAGGAAAGCACGCAATACACCCGTAAGCGTGAGCCCTGGCCAATATCTGTAGCCGAGTTAAATGACCTGTGGCGCAAGCGTGTCAAGGGCGACTGGCTTCGTCTCAAACTGGCCGGCAAGGATCGTAAAAGTATTGCCGATACGCTGGATAAACGCTATGAAAACACCTTGAACAGCCTGTCCAAAATCCATAGTGATGACGTATTTCAAAACCTCATGAACGCCTATGCGACGGCGCTAGACCCGCATACCAATTATTTTGGCGTGCGTGCTTCTGAAGACTTCGATATTTCGTTGAAACTCTCTCTTGTGGGCATTGGCGCTGTGCTTTTTAACAAAGATGAGCACACCATGATCAGGGAACTGGTGACAGGCGGCCCAGCGGCGCTAGCGGGCCAGTTGAAAGCTGGAGACAGTATCGTCGGTGTCGGGCAAGGCGAAAATGGCCCGATCACTGAAATATTGGGCTGGCGCATTGACGATGTGGTGGCCTTGATACGTGGACAGGAAAATACTGTGGTGCGGCTTGAAGTGCTACCGGCAGAAGCGGGCGCTGACGGCAAACACAAGCTCATCTCACTGGTTAGAAAAAAGATCAACCTGGATCAACGGGCCGCTAAAAAGTCGATCATCGAGGTTAGAGACGGGGACGCGACACGGCACATTGGCGTGATCTCCCTGCCCAGCTTTTATCATGATTTCGCTGCCCGCCAGAAAGGTGACAGCGACTTCAAAAGTGCAACCCGAGATGTCGCGCGCCTGCTGGATGAACTAAAAAACGACAAAGTGGATGGCGTGCTGGTGGACCTGCGCAACAATGGCGGCGGTTCATTAAGTGAAGCCGTCGAACTGACCGGCCTGTTTATCGACAAAGGCCCCGTGGTTCAGCAACGCGACTCCAAAGGGAATATATCTGTCGAGAACGATCCCAATGCGGGCTTTGCCTGGAAGGGCCCGCTGGGTGTACTTATTAATCGCGCCTCGGCATCAGCCTCGGAAATATTTGCGGCGGCGATACAGGATTATGGCCGCGGGATTGTGATCGGTGAACCCAGCTTTGGAAAAGGCACCGTGCAGACCGTGGCAAATCTTGACCAAATGGCGAAAAACGAGCCGCCCGTATTGGGCGAACTCAAGCTGACGATCGCCCAATTTTTTCGTATCAATGGCGGCACCACCCAGTTGCGCGGCGTAACCCCGGATATCAGCCTTCCGTCGATGACGGACGCGGAGGAGTTCGGTGAATCCAGCTTCGACAATGCCTTGCTCTGGACACAAATCAAGGCGGTTGACTACACGCCAACCGACGATTTGAAAGGCATCATTCCCCTGTTGATCGCAAGCCACCACAGGCGCGTAAGCCATGACCAGAACTTCCGGTATATGCAGGAAGATATTGCCGAGTTCAATACGCTGCGCCAAAAAAACCTGATTTCGCTCAATGAGGCCGAACGCATCAAAGATCGCAAAAAACTTGAAGCGCGCGAAAAGTTTCGTGAAGAAAGCAGAGGAAAACCCGAATCGGGCAAGACATCTGCTGAAGCCTTGAGCAATGCACTTCAAGACGATGGCATGTTGTCCAGCGAACGTAGTCTGAGTGCCAGCCTGGCCATCGAGAATGCGAAAAAAAACAGCAAGGATATATTTTTGAACGAAGCAGTCCATATACTGAGCGATGAGGCTAAACTGCTGAATGTTGACACCAGGCTTGCGGCCAGCGCCTTGCCATAGCGTCAGGCCTTGCGTGCGCGATCGGCCTCCTGCACCGCCGCTTCGATGGTCGGCCAGCGCTTGCGTAATTTATCGAAATCGGCGCGCAGCAACTGGTACAACACGCAGGGCGTAACCGCACGGCAGGTGGCGTTGCGCGGTTCATCGTGGAGCAGCGCCTGCTCGCCGAAGAAGTCGCCGGCCAGCAGCGTGCCGAGCGCGCGCTCCGCGTCATCCTTCGCCCGTAGCACGCGCACGACACCCCGTGCGATCAGATAGAGCGCGTCGCCCGCGTCGCCCTGGGTGACGATGTCCTCGCCCTCGGACACGGTGCGCTGCCTGAGGAGCGGCGTGATCTCGGCGAAATCAGCGCGGGAGAGTTGTCGGAAGAACGGTACCTTGCGCAGCAGTTCGGCGGGATTGACCTTAAGCCGGGTACGCTCCGGCATGCGCAGCGCATCCAGGGAACGATACACCCCCTCCACCTGAGCTTCCCCGACGCCCGGCGGCAGCAGGCCGAGTTCCACCTGCGCCTCGGTGGCCTCCTTGACCGCCAGCAGCGCGATGCGCTGGCTCAGCCGTACCTGCATGGCGGCGACAAATTCCGGAAACTGCGCGCCGACACTGTCGAGCTGCGTGCGCGCCAGTTCGTGCCAGTCGCGGTAATGGCCGCGTACTTCCTCGGCTACCGCCGCCGGGATGCCCTCTTCTTCAGCCACCCGGTCGATGCTGGCAAGCACCCAGCCATTGCCCTGAAAGTGCGCCAGCACCTCTTCGTAATTGCGGGCAATGCGGCGGGTGCGCATGCCTTCGCCGAAATCCGCCAGCCAAGTCCAGCCAAGGCGGTCGATGAGTCGATACAACCCGCGTTCCAGCAGGCGGTTGATATGACGCGAACGCACATGCTCGAAATGTCCCTGATAGCGAATCGCGTCAATCTGCAGCACCAGCACCGCGACCAGCTCGCGGTAGGCGCCCTCGCTCAGATGTCCGTTGTGGTAGAGGCGCTGGTAGTAGGCCTGCTCCTCGGAAAATGCGCGCAGGTAGAGCAGCATCAGCTCCTCGTGTCGGCCCATCTCCTGACGGCGCAGCGCGGCGAGCGCCTTGCGGATATGTTCTGCATTCTGCTTGCATTTGCGCTCCAGCCGCGCGGCGACGGGATGAGCGAACATGCCGCCGCGCAGCAGGTCGGGAATGCGTTCGAGGGTCAGTTCCTGGGCAGAGAGATCGCGCTCCAGCAGGGCGAGGCGATCGGCCAGCGGTGGACGGTCGAGGCCGAAGCGCCGCATCAGCGATTCGATGGAAAGCCCCTGCACCAGCAACGTGAACAACACCGCGCCGGTGACCAACGGCATGAACAGTTCGGAATGCGGAAACGTCGGCAGGCTCAGCACGATCGCCAGCGCGATGGCACCGCGCAGGCCGCCCCAGAACATCACGGTCTGGTAGGGAAAGTCCACCGGTTGCGACCCCGGCAACTTGCCCACCAGCGGCATCAGGCCGTAGATCAGCACGGCGCGCGAGCCCAGCATCGCCAGCACCACCCAGGGCAGATAGGGAAGCGTGCCCCACAATGCCGGCAGGTCAACGGACAGACCCACCAGCAGGAAGATCAGCGCGTTGGCGACGAAGGCCAGGTATTCCCAGAAGTGGTTCATGTAGTCCAGCACGGGCGGGAAAATCTTGGCGCGCCCCCAGCCGCCCATCACCACGCCGGCAGCCACCACCGCCATCACGCCACTGACATGCAGCATATGTTCGGCGATAAAGAAGGAGAGATAGGCGAGGACGGTGGTGAGCGATATTTCGATCTGCGGCGAAGTGTTTATCCTGCCGAGCACCAGGCCCGTCACAAAACCCGCCAGCCAGCCGACCGCAACACCACCGACAAACACCCGGAAGAATTCGCCGGCGCCGGAGACTGCCGCATCCCAACTGAGGTAACCCGCCGCCACCACGGCAACCAGTATTTTCGCCACCACCAGCGCGGTGGCGTCGTTGAACAGGCTTTCGCCCTCGACCAGAATGGTGAGCCTTTTGGGTGCGCCCATCTGTTTGAACAGCGAAATCACCGCCACCGGGTCGGTGGCGCTGAGGATTGCGCCGAGCAGCAGGGCGGCAGGCAGGCCGAGCGGTGTGGCAGCCCACACCAGCAGGCCAATGAGGCCGGTGGAAACGACCAGGCCGGGCACCGCCAGGGTCAACACCGGCGCGAGATTGTGCTGCAGCAGGCGCGAGTCCATGTTGTAGGCCGACTCGAATACCAGCGTCGGCAGGAAGACAAACAGGATCACCTCGGGGTCGACTCTGAACTCGGCGAGAAAATGCAGGGCCGACGGGCCGATGCCGCCCAGCTCCTTGAGAAGGATGCCCACCACGACCAGCAGAACCGTGAACGGCAGACGAACCCTGGCGGCCAGGCCCTTGGTGGCGGCCGCCACCAGCAACAGACCGACGATGACGACGACCAGTTCGGAGATCGGCATGGCAGGGCTCATGGGGCGGCGCCCTTTGCTAGCCCTGAGTGCATCGCAGCTTGTCCGAACGGTTATTCATGGCAGCCTTTGATCTGGTTCGTGCTTTTCGTGTCTTTCGCGGACCAATCAGGGTTTTCTGCATCAGGATACGCAAGCATACTGCGTGCCCCTGCGGCAGGCACGAATTCAGAACTGGTTGCTGAGTTGAATCAGTTGCTGCAACGTGTTTTTCGCCGCACCGCTGGCAATCACCTGGTCGGCTTTTGCGATGCCTTCCTTGAGCGTGCCAGCCAACCCGGCCACGTAAATCGCCGCACCGGCATTCAGTTGCACGATGTCGCGCGCCGCGCCCACTTCGTTGTTCAACACGCCCAGCAATTTTTCCCGGGCCTCGTCGCTGTTGGAAACGCGCAGCATCTCCACCGGCGCGCTCGGCAGGCCAAATTGATCCGGATGTACGGTGTATTCGCTGATCTTGCCGTCTTTCAGTTCCGCCATGTAAGTGCCTGCGCTGATGGAAATCTCGTCCATGCCATCCGCGCCGTGTACCACCAGCACATGGCGGCTGCCAAGTTCGCCGAGTACCTGCGCAAGCTTGGCGGTGAGCGATTGATGGAACACGCCGAGCACCTGGTTTTGCGCACCTGCCGGATTGGTCAGCGGCCCGAGCAGATTGAACAGCGTGCGCACACCGAGTTCGCGGCGCACCGGTGCGGCATGCTTCATCGCGCTGTGATGGTTGGGCGCGAACATGAAGCCGACGCCAATGCTGTCCACGCACTGCGCCACCTGTTCCGCGCTCAGGTTGACATTCACTCCGAGCTTTTCCAGCACGTCGGCGCTGCCGCAGGTGCTGGAAACCGAGCGTCCGCCGTGCTTGGCGACATGCGCGCCGGCCGCCGCCGCCACCAGTGCGCTGGCGGTGGATATATTGAAGGTCTGCGCGCCGTCGCCGCCGGTGCCACAGGTGTCGACCAGATGCCCGGTGTTTTTCACGTTGACCCTGCTGGACAGTTCGCGCATGACTGCCGCTGCCGCCGCGATTTCGCTCACGGTTTCCCCCTTGATGCGCAGCGCAACCAGCACCGCGGCAATTTGCGCGTGGGTCAGTTGCCCGCCCATGATGTGCTGCATCAATTCGCGCATCTCGGCGAAGGCCAGATCATGGCGGTCAATCAGCCGGGTCAAAATTTGTGAGTAGTTCATCATTCAATACCTTCAAACTAAAAAACAGTTGTCCGCAGATTACACAGATTTACGCCGATAAAACCATGCGATTTGATGGGGAGAAGGTTTAATCTTTTTAATCTGCGTAATCTGTGGATGGGTCTTATGTTGCGCCATTCAAAAAATTCTTCAGCAGGTCATGGCCATGCTCGGTCAGGATCGACTCGGGATGAAACTGCACGCCATGTACCGGGAATGTCCGGTGGCGTACCCCCATGATCTCGTCATCGTCGCTCCACGCGGTGACCTCCAGACAGTTCGGCAGGGTTGCGCGCTCGACCACCAGCGAGTGATAGCGCGTCGCGGTGAACGGATTCGGCAGCCCTGTGAACACGCTGGTGTTGTGGTGATGAATCAACGAGGTCTTGCCGTGCATCAGCGTCCTGGCGTGAACGATCTTGCCGCCGAACGCCTGACCGATGCTCTGGTGGCCGAGGCATACGCCGAGGATGGGAATTTTTCCGGCGAAATGCCGGATCGCTGCGACCGACACACCCGCTTCGTTTGGGGTGCACGGCCCGGGCGATACGACGAGCTGTTGCGGGTTCATTTTTTCGATCTGCGCGAGCGTGATTTCATCGTTGCGCTGCACCACCACGTCCGCGCCGAGCTCGGCGAAATACTGCACCAGGTTATAGGTGAAGGAATCATAGTTGTCGATCATCAGCAGCATGGTTAGCTTATCCTGTGGCGCATTCGACTGTGAAATGCGTCTGTTGCAAGTAAATTGGGTTGGCGAGCGACTGTAACATCCGAAGCGCTTAAACGACCAGTCAACCGGCCAGACCCGCAAAAAACCCCCATCAAATCACCTGCCCTCACCCATGCATCTGCCAGGCAAACATGCCCAGAAGCAGCAGACTGATCAGCACCAGCAGGGCGTTATAGCGTTTTTGCTGGGCGAGCAATTTATGCAATTCCGCATCACCGCGATAGGCGGCTTCGTTTGTCAGATAACGATGCAGCAGGCGCGGCAACTGCGGCAGCAGCGTCGCGTAATACGGTGCCTCCTCGCGCAAGGTCTTGAGCAGGCCGCGCCAGCCAACCTGCTCGCTCATCCATTCTTCCAGCCAGGGCTTGGCGGTTTTCCATAAATCCAGTTCGGGGTCGAGTTGCAAACCCAGTCCCTCGATATTGAGCAGAGTTTTTTGCAGCAAGACCAGTTGCGGCTGCACCTCGATGCCGAAACGGCGCGAGGTCTGAAACAGGCGCAACAGCACGCGCCCGAAGGAAACTTCACGCAACGGCTTGTCGAAAATCGGTTCGCATACCGCGCGCACCGCCGCCTCCAGCTCATCCACTCGGGTCTCTGCCGGCGCCCAGCCCGATTCGATATGTACCTCGGCGACACGGCGATAATCGCGGCGAAAAAATGCGATGAAATTCTGCGCGAGATAATGTTTGTCGCTATCGGTCAGTGTGCCCATGATGCCGAAATCCAGCGCGATATAGCGGCCGTCAAGCGCCACCTGCACGTTGCCCGGATGCATGTCTGCATGGAAAAAGCCGTCGCGAAACACCTGGGAATAAAAAATCTCCACGCCGTTGGCGGCCAGCCTGGGAATATCGATTCCGGCCTCGCGCAGCGCGCCTATATGGCTGATGGTGATGCCGTACATACGCTCCATCACCATCACTTCCGCAGTGCAATAATCCCAATACATCTCGGGCACCAGCAACAGGGGCGAGTCGGTAAAATTACGCTTGAGCTGGCTGGCGTTGGCGGCTTCGCGCGTCAAATCGAGCTCGTCCGCCAGATGCTTTTCAAATTCCTCGATTACCTGGCGTGGTTTGAGGCGATGCCCATCCACCCATAACTTCTCCACCAGATCGGCGCCCACTTTCAGCAGCGCAATATCGTGCGCGATAATGTCGGTGATGCCCGGGCGCAGGATTTTTACCGCAACATCGCGACCATCCGGCAGCACCGCAAAATGCACTTGCGCCACCGATGCACTGGCGATCGGAACCTCATCGAAACTCCGGAACACTTCGTGCAGCGGCTTGCCGTAAGTCGCTTCCAGCAAGGCAACTGCCTGTGCGGAAGGAAACGGCGGCACCCGGTCTTGCAGCTTGGCGAGTTCATCGGCGATGTCGGCCGGCATCAGGTCACGCCGCGTGGACAGCACCTGGCCAAACTTGACGAAAATCGGACCGAGGCTTTCCAGCGCGAGACGCAAGCGCACGGCACGCGGTGTTGAAATGTTACGCAGAAACAGGAGGAGATTCAGCGGCACGCGTATCCAGCGCACCCGCGCGTGCACGAGCAGGAACTCGTCCAGCCCGAAACGCAGCGCTACGAAACCGATTTTTAGCAAACGCAATAAACGCAACATGTCATTGATCTCACAAGGCCGGCGGCAATGCTACGCAACGCGCCATCCTCCGAGTAGGGTGTGGCCAACATAAAATGGGGGTAAGTATAGCACCGGCGCCTGACGAAACTCTTGCGCTGCTGCGCCATGACGCGCCGCGTCGATTCCGCTACACTCCGCCTCATGAAAATTGCCTTCTTTTTTCTGCTGACCGCGCTGCTTTCCGCCTGTAGCGGCGGTTTATGGAACAACCCCTATCCGCTTGCGGACGAGGGCAAGTCCATTCTTTACAGCGCGTTTACCGAGCGCCCCAAGCACCTCGACCCGGCGCAGGCCTACAGCGAAAACGAGTATGAATTTCTCGCGCAGATTTACGCGCCGCCGCTGCAATACCACTACCTGAAGCGCCCCTACCAGCTAGTGCCGTTGGCGGCGGCACAAATGCCGACGGTGCGGTATCTGGACGAGGGTCGCCAGCCCTTGCCTGCCGACACGCCGGCGGAAAAAATTGCCTTTAGTGTGTATGAAATCCACATCAAGCCAAACATGCGCTTTCAGCCGCACCCGGCATTTGCGCGCGACCCGCAGGGCAAGCCGGAATATGCCCAGCTGACCGCGGATGACCTGCGCGACATTTATGCACTCAATGATTTCCCGCACAGCGGCTCGCGCACCGTCACGGCGGCGGACTACGCCTACCAGATCAAACGCCTCGCGCACCCGCATCTGCATCTGCCGATCTTTGGCATCATGAGCGAATATATCGTCGGACTGAAGGGCTACGCCGTGACGCTGCAGCAGGCGGCGCAAAAGAATCCCGATGCCTTTCTCGACCTGAATGCCTACCCGCTGCCTGGCGTGCAGGTAGTGGACGAGCACACGTACCGCATCGAAATCCATGGCAAGTACCCGCAATTTGCCTACTGGCTGGCTATGCCGTTTTTCGCGCCGATGCCCCATGAAGCCGAACGCTTTTATGCGCAGAAGGGCATGCACGAACGCAACCTGACGCTCGACTGGTGGCCGGCGGGCAGCGGCCCGTACTACCTGTCGGAGAACGACCCCAACCAGCGCATGGTGCTCACGCGCAACCCGTATTACGACAACGAAACCTATCCCGCGGAAGGAGAAGCTGGCGACGAGAAATCCGGACTGCTGGCGGACGCTGGCCAGCCGTTGCCGCTGATTGAAAAGGTGGTGTTCAGCCTGGAAAAGGAAACCATCCCGTACTGGAACAAGTTTCTGCAGGGCTATTACGACGCCTCCGGCATCAGCTCGGACAGCTTCGACCAGGCGGTGCAAGTCAGCGTCGGTGGTGAGGCCTCCGTGACCGATGAAATGAAGGCGCAGGGCATCACCCTGTCAACGGCGGTAGCAACGTCCACCATGTACACCGGTTTCAACTGGCTGGATAAAACCGTCGGCGGAAATGACGAAAAGGCACGCAAACTGCGCCTGGCCATTGCCATTGCGGTCGACTTCGAGGAATTTGTTTCCATTTTCGCAAACGGACGCGGCATCACCGCGCAGTCACCGCTGCCGCCCGGCATTTTCGGCTACCGCGAAGGCGAGGCCGGTTACAACCATTATGTATATAACTGGGTGGACGGCGCGCCGAAACGTAAACCCGTCGAGGCAGCCAGGCAACTGCTCGCCGAGGCGGGCTATCCTGACGGAGTGGATGCCCAGACGCGCCAGCCTCTGGTCATCAACCTGGACACCACCGCCAGCGGCGTGGGCGACAAGGCACGTCTCGACTGGCTGCGCAAACAATTCGACAAACTTAACGTGCAACTGGTGGTGCGCAGCACCGACTACAACCGCTTTCAGGACAAGATTCGCAAGGGCGATACGCAGATGTTCTACTTTGGCTGGAATGCCGATTATCCCGACCCTGAAAATTTCCTGTTCCTGCTGCACGGCGCGCAAGCCAAGGTCGGCAAGGGCGGCGAGAATGCCGCGAATTACAGCAATCCAGAATACGACAGGCTGTTTGAGCAGATGAAGAACATGGACAACAGCGCGCAACGGCAAGTCATCATCGATCAGATGCTGGAAATCCTGCGCCACGATTCGCCGTGGCTATGGGGCTTTCACCCGAAAAGCTACGTGCTGCGGCACAGCTGGCTGCACAACGTAAAACCCAACGTGATGGCGAATAACAAACTCAAATACTGGCGCGTCAATGCCGGGCAGCGCGATCAGCTGCGCCACGCGTGGAATCAGCCGGCACACTGGCCGCTGGGACTGGGGGCGGCCATGATGTTATTGCTTGGCGGTTTTGTGTGGCGCGCATTGCGGCGACGTGAGGAGCAGTCCCAGGGAAGCTGAGCTGACTTGAGGCAACGCCACTCGGCAAGCTTGCCCTCCAGAAAAATGATTACCGTCTATTTCAAGCCGTGCCAGCCGGGATGATCAAAGTAGGCAGCATAGTTTTCCAGCGCGTGTACGATCTTCACCACGCCCTGATGCGCCGCGTCGCCATGCTGTGTCTGCATGATATCCGCACCGGCGATGATGTCCGCCAATACGAGGTGCAACGCGGCATCCGCCCTGGGTTCCAGTTTGCAGTTTTTTACCATGAACGCGAGTTGATCGTTCACCTTTTGCGCCAGCGCCTGATATTGCTCTGCGCCGAACTTGCCTGAATGTATGGCGTGCAGCTCCGCGTTCAGCGCATCGCGGATGCGGCTCATGCCCTGCTGCAGGCTCTCGTCGGTAACCCATTTCCTGCCATGATCGAGCTCAAGCTGCGCCGGTGCTCCCTCGCCATGCGCATGCCCGGCATGTGCATGACTGTGCTCCTGGGCCAACACCGCTCCCGAGCTCAAACCGAACATGATGGCGGTGGACAGAAACGCAGCTAATATCTTCCATTGTGTAAACATACTTTTTCCTCTAAAAATTGTGTTCGTTACTTAACATACCCATTCGTTTCGGGTAGGACTTCAATTCAGACTTAAGCCATCTTGCTCTTACCCGACAAAATTGCTGCAGTATTATTACATGATATTCGACCTTGCGGCTAGCCTTGCCGCCAACAAATAACGGTTGCCTTCGTGGCCCGCTCGGAAGGCAACATTGATTCCATCCAGCGATGGCGGCCTTGGGGCGGCAAAGGCTGTCTGATCTGCCCGTCAGGCTGCAAATCGAAGCTGCAATTCCCGGATGCAAGGCATGGCTTTCATCGAAAAGCCATGAAAATCTGCTACCCTATTCCAAAGTTCAACACGGCGGGAAAACGCGATGGCGATTTATGCAGTAGGCGACGTGCAGGGCTGTTATGCCGAACTGGCAAGACTGCTGGACAACCTCCGCTTCGATGCGGCCGCAGACAAACTGTGGCTGGTCGGCGACCTGGTGAACCGCGGGCCGGGTTCTCTGGAAGTGTTGCGCCTGATTAAATCGCTGGGAGACAGCGCGATCACCGTGCTCGGCAATCACGACCTGCACCTGCTCGCCGTCGCGGAAGGTTCTGGAAAGCTGCAGCGCAACGACACGCTGGATGAGATTCTCAATGCGCCGGATCGCGAGGCGCTGCTGCACTGGCTGCGCAATCAGCGCCTGCTGCATTCGCAGGACGGTTACGTTATGGTGCACGCCGGGCTGCTGCCGCAATGGAGCGTCGCTCAGGCCGAAAATCTGGCGCGCGAAGCCGAAGCGGCATTGCGCGGCAACGACTGCAGCAACTTCCTCGCGCACATGTACGGCAACACCCCGCATGGCTGGAGCGATGACCTCACCGGCTACCAGCGCCTGCGCGTCATCGTCAACGCCTTCACCCGCATGCGCATCTGCACGAAAGAGGGCGAGATGGAATTCAAGTTCAAGGGTGAAGTACCCAACATCCCGCCCGGCTACCTGCCGTGGTTCGACGTGCCCGAACGCGCTACCGTCGATGCCACGGTGATCTTCGGCCACTGGTCGGCGCTCGGCCTGCTGCAAAGAAAGAACGTCATCGCGCTCGACACCGGTTGCCTATGGGGCGGCCCGATGAGCGCCATCCGGCTGGATGACCGCCAGCTGTTTCAGGCGGTTTGCGACAACCCGGTGGCGAAGGATTGGTGACCGTGGACATCGATATTGACCATAAACTGCAACATGTATAGACTCACGTTTATACATTTCTGCAAGGAGCGAGGACATGGCCGAAGCTATTTTGGATATCAAGCAATGGGGCAACAATCTGGGTGTTCGCCTGCCTGCTGCGGTGGCGCGTGAAGCGCACCTGCGTGTCGACCAGCGCGTGTGCGTATCGGTCGAAGGCGGCCAGGTCGTCATCAAGCCCATCGATGGTGCCAGACTTACCCTGGAACAACGACTGGCCGCCTATGATCCAAAACGGCACGGCGGAGAGCAGATGACCACGATGCAAACGCTGGGGGCCGAGCGTTGGTAGCTGCAAAAAAACGCAAGCCCTGGACGCCAGACCGGCAAGACATCATCTGGATCGACTGCAACCCGCAGGTCGGGCGCGAAATGCGTGACGTCCATCCATTTTTGGTGCTTTCGCCGCGCATCTTCAACGAGAGGACCTCGCTGGTCATCGGCCTGCCCATGACTACGGTGGAATACAACGCGGACAATCCGTTCGCGGTTGCCGTAGGAAAAACGTCAGGGCCAAAATCCGGGAAAATCAGTTACGTGCTCTGCCACCAACCCAAGTCCTTCGACTGGCGCTTGCGCAAGGCCAAGGCACACCCGCTCGGCACCTTAACCAACATTTTGTTTGCGCAGGTCTGCGAACGGCTCAATCAGATTATTCAGGTGTGCTAAAAACCCCGGTGACGAGGAATTGTTGACAGACCTGATTGGCTGAACGGCCCAGAACCAGCTAAACATGAAAGCTCCGCTTTACATTCATCACATGCTGCGCAGGTGAGCCTACACTGCAACGTCGTTGTCTTTGGTTTTTTTAGCGAAGCAAAAAAACGTAACTTGCGGGCAACTGGATTTGTTGGAGCGCCGACGTCTCGTCGGCATGATGCGGGCGGGGACGTCCGCGCTCCCGGAGATTGCGGCGTTGCCATGCCGCTTGCGGCTACATCAGGGTTTGGAAGCGTCTTTCTGCTTGTTTTCAGGACTGACCAGAACAGTTTCCGGCTCGACGCGTATCTCGCCATGCTTGTTCACCACGCGCACGCGGTCGCCGACCTTGAACGCATCCTGCTTGCCGGGCTGCATCACGTAGGTGCTTTTACCTTCTTCGCCATCCACCTTGACCCAGATCTCCAGTCCGGGCCTGGTGGCAATGCCTGCCTGATGGCCGACAGTACCGCCAAGTACCGAACCCAGTATCGAACCGACCACCGCGCCGCGACCGCCACCGGTATTGGCACCGCCGACCTGCCCGAAGATGCCGCCGACCGAGGAGCCGCCGCCGGAACTGTCATCCAGCTCAATCGGCGTGACGCTTTCAATCACACCCCGCTTAACGACCTCCTTGGATGTCTCGGCAGACTTGCCGCCCGGTCCGCCAGACCGGTCGCTGGCGCACGCGACCAACAGCACGACGGTGATGAGCAAAAGGCTGCGCATGAATTACAGCGGCACGGCAAAGCCGAAGTGTTGCTGAAATTGCGCCCTGATTTCGTCGCGGCTCGGCGCGTGATTCTGTCCGCCGCGGCTGGCGATCTTGAGCGTGCCAAGCAGCGAAGCCAGGCGTCCGGTGGTTTCCCAGTCCCAACCCTGCTGGATGCCGTGCAGCAATCCGGCGCGATAGGCGTCTCCGCAACCGGTCGGGTCAAGCAGCGCAGTCGGCTTGGCGCAGGGGATAGCGATCTCCTTGTCCCCCGCATAAATGGTCGACCCTTCACCGCCGCGCGTGATAATGAAGGCGCGTGTCGATTTTGCAAGCTCCTCGATTTTTTTGCCGGTCTTGTCCTGCAACAGCTGCGCCTCGTAGTCGTTGACCGTCACGTAGTCTGCCTGTTCGACAAAGCGCAGCAATTCCTCACCCGAAAACATGGGCATGCCCTGGCCCGGGTCGAATACCCACGGAATGCCCGCATCGTGAAATTCGCGCGCGTGCTGCAGCATGCCCTCGCGCCCATCCGGCGACACGATTCCCAGGGTGACGTTGCCGGCGTCGCCGACATGATTCTGTTCTGAAAAACTCATCGCACCCGGATGAAACGCGGTAATCTGGTTGTCGTCGAGATCGGTGGTGATGAACGCCTGCCCGGTAAAGCTGCCGGAGATATGGCGGATATGTGCCTGCGTGATGCCAAGCTTTTCCAGACGCAGCGCGTAAGTGGAAAAATCGTCGCCGACCGTCGCCATGACCAGCGGATTGCCGCCGATTAGTTTCATGTTGTACGCGATATTGCCCGCGCAACCGCCAAACTCGCGGCGCATCTCCGGCACCAGAAACGCCACATTCAGGATATGAATCTTTTCCGGCAGAATGTGTTTCTTGAATTGATCCGGAAACACCATGATGGTGTCGTAGGCCATGGAACCGCAAATCAGTGTGTGCATCGTAAACCCTCGTCAATCAATCGTTCAAAAACAGCAAGCGCAGACGGCGATTATCCTACAGTGCGCCCCTTCCGCAAACTCGCCCGGGAAATTTACGCAAAATTTTCGACAGATACCGTGGCAGTGAAACAGCCTTTACCACCGTGTGCGCACGTTAGATTACAATCCCATCCAATCCATCGCACTGGAACACGCCATGCAACGACTCACGCTCACCCGCCCCGACGACTGGCATCTGCATTTGCGCGATGGCGCGCTGATGCAATCCGTGCTGGCGGATAGCGCGCGGCAATTTGCCCGCGCCATTGTCATGCCCAATCTCAGGCCACCTGTCACCACCACCGAACAGGCGCAAGCCTATCGGGCGCGCATCCTCGCCGCCCTGCCCGCAGGGGCCGCGTTCGAACCGCTGATGACGCTCTATCTGACCGACAACACCACGGCGCTGGAAATTCGCCATGCAAAAGAAAGCGGCATTATCCACGCGGTCAAGCTGTATCCGGCAGGTGCGACCACTAACTCCGCTGCGGGCGTGACGGATATGCGCAAGACCTATCCCGCACTGGAAGAAATGCAGCGTTGCGGAATGCCGTTGCTGGTGCATGGCGAAGTGACCGACCCGGCAGTGGATATTTTTGATCGCGAAAGGATGTTTATCGAACGTGTCTTGCAGCCGCTGTTGCGCGATCTGCCGCAGCTGCGCGTGGTGTTCGAGCACATCACCACGCGCGACGCGGTGCAGTTTGTGACGGATGCGCCCGACACCGTGGCTGCGACCCTCACCGTGCATCACCTGCTGTACAACCGCAACGCGCTGTTTAACGGCGGGCTGCGTCCGCATTACTTCTGCCTGCCGGTGCTCAAGCGCGAGACGCACCGCGCGGCACTGGCCAAGGCGGCCGCCAGCGGCAACCCGAAATTTTTTCTCGGCACCGATAGCGCGCCGCACGCGCAGCACACCAAGGAAACCGCCTGCGGCTGCGCCGGCATCTACACCGCCCATGCCGCCCTCGAACTGTACGCCGAAGCATTCGAGCAAATGGGCGCGCTCGACAGGCTGGAAGGATTTGCCAGCTTTTATGGGGCCGACTTTTACCGCCTGCCGCGCAACACCGGCAAGATCACGCTGCGCAAGGAAAGCTGGCCGGTGCCGGACAGTCTCGCATTTGGCGAGCATCGCCTGGTGCCACTGCGCGCCGGGGAATCAATTACCTGGAAGATCGATGGCTGAAATGAATAGTGCTCCCGGCGAAGTCTTTCGCGCCAAAATCAATCTGGAAACCTCGAAAATCGCATGGAAAGAATTGCAGCGTTTCTTTGCCGGTGGCAAGGTATTGCTGGTCTCCGTCGATCTTGACCTGGTCGAGGCCGCATTCCAGATATCGGAAGACAACGCGGAACAAACTCAGCAATGGATGGCATCGGGCAAACTGTCCCCGGTGCCGGATGCGCAGGCGCGTATGTGGGTGGAAGCTGATGCGCTGGTCTGGGCAGTCGTGGTCAGGCCTTGGGTGCTGGTGCAATCCGTTGGCAGGCTGCACTAGCCGGCTCTTCTCCCAGCAAGCCCGTGCAACACATCAACGGATTTAGGTGTTGTGAACTTCACCCCTTCCCGACAGGATGACTCATAGCCGCGTTACCGTAACGGCCTGCCTGGAAGCGCCATAAAGCCTTTGGAAAGCAAAAAAGCCCGGCACTTTCGCGCCGGGCCTTCTGAACAACTTCAAGAACCGATTAAGGAGCCTGAATGTTGGATGCTTGCTTGCCCTTTGGACCCTGCGTCACGTCAAAAGTGACCTTCTGGCCTTCTTGGAGCGACTTGAAACCGCTCATGTTGATTGCGGAGAAGTGCGCGAACAAGTCTTCGCTGCCATCATCCGGAGTAACAAAACCAAAACCTTTTGCGTCGTTGAACCACTTAACTGTACCTGTTGCCATGTGTTTACTTCCTTATTAAAAATAACGGGAAAAACTCCCGCAGAACTATTTGAATCGAAGATTGCGCATGGGAAACCAGTACTGCAAATGCTTTGAATCAAACGCCAACGTGCGTTTTACGCTTGTATCGTTGGTATGGTCAAGCGAATTCGTCTTTTTTACCACATATTCATGATGTTTTAAGCATATGCCCGCTTTTCACCCCTGTCAGCGTCCGGAAAATCTCGTGCAGCCTGCGGCTGTCAGTGCGGCTCAATCTGCGACAAGTGGCGCGACACCGACAGCCACGCCCCCAGCCAGCCCAGATAAAGCGAAAACAATAGCAGCGACAGACTGTCGCCGGGCGAAAGCGGATGCAACACAAACTGGATGGCATAGAGTTGCGACAATTCTGCCAACGGACGGTTGAGCAGCAACAGGCTGGCAGAAACGATGGCCCAAGCCATGATGCCGCCCAGCAAACCCTGCAGCGCACCGAAATGCAGGAAGGGGCGGCGAATAAATCCGTCGGTCGCGCCTATCAATCTGGATACCTCGATCTCATCGCGCTGCGTGAGGATTTGCAAGCGTATGGTATTAAAGGTGACGGCGATCAGCGCGAGACTGAGCAGGCCGGCGAGGATCAGCACGGCGAGGTGACCGAACTTGAGCAGCGCTTCCAGCCTGTAGGCCCATGCCGAATCGAGCTGCGCCACGTCGACCCTGGGCAGTTGCGCCAACTCGCTGCGCAGGAGGTCCAGTGATTGCGCGTTGCTCTGCTTCGGCGAGACGACGAAGGCATCGGGCAGCGGATTCTTTTCCAGCCCACCGATCACGTCGGCCAGGCCGGTACTTTCCTTGAGCTGTTCCAGCGCCTGGTCGCGCGCGACAAATTCGGCGCCGTGAATGGCAGGGTGCGCAGCGAGCTGTTGGCGTAACGCATCGATGTCATCCGCTTGCGCATTCATCGCCAGAAACAGGCTGATCTGCGGCGTACCGGAGAGCTGCGCAACCAGCCCCTGTGCATTCTGCAACAGCAGATACATGCCGGCGGGCAGGCTAAGCGCGATGCCGATGACCAGTATGTTAAGCAGCCCGCCCAGCTTCGAGGCGAACATGCGGCGCACCGCGGCGCGCAGCACAACGAATGGCTGGATCATGGCGTGTCTCATGTCTGTCCTGAACCCGTCGGAGTGGCCTGCAATTCCCCGTGCTTCAGTTCCAGCCGGCGCACGTCGCCGTCGCGCAGCACGCTCTCGTCATGGGTGGAGACCAGCAGCGTCACGCCAACCTGGTGAAAGGATTTGAAGATCGCCATGATTTCCTGCGCGTAGGCCGCATCCAGATTGCCGGTCGGCTCATCGGCCAGCAGAATAGACGGGCGATTGACGATGGCGCGCGCAATGCACAGGCGCTGCTGCTCGCCGCCGGACAACGCGATGGGGTTGGCTTTTTCGCGCCTGAGCAGGCCCACCTTGTCCAGTGCTGCACGCACCCGTTTGCCGCTCTCGCGGTGATCGAAGCCGCAGATTTGCAGAGGCAGCAGCACATTGTCGAATACGCTGCGGTCAAACAGCAGCTTGTGATCCTGAAAAATGATGCCGAGATTGCGGCGCAGATAGGGCAAGGCGCCGCCCCTGAGCGCGCCGACATTCTGGTTGTTCACCAGCACACTTCCGGAATTGGGGCGCTCGATCGCGGCGATCAGCTTGAGCAGCGTACTCTTGCCTGCACCCGAGTGGCCGCCAATGAAGACCATCTCGCCCTCGGCGACATCAAACGAAATACCCTTCAGCGCTTCGTAGCCGCCCGGATAACGCTTGTGCACCTGGTTGAAGGAAATCATTTTGCGGGTAACACCAGGCTGCGCTTCATCAGGCGGCTGAAACCCCTATCGAAGGTGAACAGCTGCAGATGATGAAATTGAGCATCATCAGCGGCATCAAGCAGTGAGTGATGGCTGTGGGCGTCGGCTACCGCCGCATGGAATCCGCTCTTGCCCGCATGAATCGGCTGCGCAGGCTGCTGTAAGGCGGCTTGCTCCCTTGTCTTGGGCGGATTGTCAATGGGAAGATTGTTTTTCATGATCGTTGCTTTTGTGGATGCTAGCGGCTCGCTGCGGAGAAAGCAATTCCTCGTGCCGGGCGACGGGGCCGGGGGACAATCGGGACGACAATCGGGACGACAATCGGGCGGACAATCGGGGACAGACCACGGTTTCCAGACGACAATCGGGGACAGACCACGGTTTCCAAAAAGCCCTCCCAACAGCGCCCTAATGGTCAGCATCGAAATAGTTTTTCAATCTCTTGGCAGAGAATAACGAACAAGCAGGGACGACGAACCACGGTTCTTATAAACCCACTCGCCAATTTACTCCTTATAATCCACGTTTTATTACTTTGCGACCAGAAGACATTATGGGATTCAGTATCACACTCCTGCCGGACAATGACACCTTTACCGCCGAAGCTGGCGAAACCATCATGGAAGCCGCGAAGAAACATGGCCACAATCTGCCGATCGGTTGCGCCGACGGCGCGTGCGGTTTGTGCAAGGGAAGTGTGCTGCAAGGCACGGTGGATCATGGCAGGTCAACGGTAATCGCATTGCCTGCGGAGGACAGGGAGGCGGGCTTCGCCCTGTTTTGCTGCGCCATACCCACATCCGATCTGGTCATCGAGCGCCGCGAAATGGTCAGCGACTGGACGATACTGGATTGGAATGGCTCGATGGAGTGAACCTGCTCGCTTCTGGTTTAGATGAACAGGTATTTCTCCCGACCGTGCAACAAACGTCAGGGGCCGTGCTCGAGATATTTTGGCGCTGCATTGCAGTTCTGGCGCATTCGTTAGGCTTGCAAAGTGATACTGAGTCAGCGTCACAATAGTTTTTAACTACTCCCCTCCAGCCCCAACAGCGCCGCGACAAAATCTTCCGCGACGAACGGGCGCAGGTCGTCCAGCCCCTCGCCCACGCCGATGAAGCGCACCGGGATCGGGTGCGCCCGGGCAATCGCGGCAATCACGCCGCCCTTGGCGGTGCCGTCCAGCTTGGTCAGCACCAGTCCGGTCACGCCGAGCGCCGCATCGAAAGCCTTGACCTGTGAAAGCGCGTTCTGCCCGGTGTTGGCGTCCAGCACCAGCAGCACTTCATGCGGCGCATCGGGCAACACCTTGGCGATGACGCGCTTCACCTTCTTGATTTCCTCCATCAGATGCGCCTGCGTGGTCAGGCGTCCGGCGGTATCGGCCAGCACCACGTCGATGTTGCGCGCCTGCGCGGATTGCACGGCATCAAAAATGACCGCGGCGGCATCGCCGCTCTGTTGTGCAATGACCGTCACGTTGTTGCGCTCGCCCCAGGTCATCAGCTGTTCGCGCGCGGCGGCGCGAAAGGTGTCGCCTGCCGCGAGCAGCACCGACAAGCCTTGCGACTGCAGATGCTTGGCGAGTTTGCCGATGGTGGTGGTCTTGCCCGCGCCATTCACGCCGCACAGCATGATGACGAACGGCTTGTGTGTCCTGACCTGCAGAGGCTGCTCCAGTTGTTTGAGCAGCTTGAGCAGACAGTGGGCAAGCGCCTCTCTGAGTTGCGCCGCTTCGCTCAGATGATGCTCCCTGACATAACGACGCACATCGGCCAGCAGTGCGCCGCTCGCGTCCATGCCGACATCGGCGGTAATCAGGATGGTTTCCAGCTCCTCGTAGAGCTCGTCATCGATTTTACCGCCGCCGGAGAACAGGCTGATCAACTGGCCACCGGTGCGTGCCAGGCCGGATTTCAGACGCGCAGCCCAGCCGTTGCCGGCTTTGGTTTGCGGCGCTTCGGGTGAATTTTTTTTCAAGAAGCTGAACATAGCGGATACGTTCTGGTCACAGTGAAATGGGGCATAATGCGGGCTAAGCAGCCACATTGACAGTGTGGCTGCGTTGTTATTTTATGCTGTTTACATATGACAGGGCTAGGCAGATGAAGACTTATTTATTGTTTTGCGTTGCGCTCTTGCTGGGAAGCACACAGGCTGCGGCGCAGGCGGAAGTGTTTGAACGCACGCTGGCGAACGGCCTGAAGGTCATCGTCAAGGAAGACCACCGCGCGCCGGTGATTGTGCAGCAAATCTGGTACAAGGCCGGCAGCATGGACGAACGCAGCGGCGTGACCGGCATCGCGCATGTACTCGAACATCTGATGTTCAAGGGCACCAAGACCGTGCCGGCCGGCCAGTTTTCCAGGCGCATCGCGGCGGCCGGGGGGCGCGAGAATGCCTTTACCAGCTACGACTACACCGCCTATTTTCAGCAATTGCACAAATCCAAACTGGCGCTGGCGATGGAACTCGAGTCCGACCGCATGCACAACCTGAATCTCACCGCCGCCGATTTCGCCAAGGAAATCAAGGTGGTCATGGAGGAACGCCGTCTGCGCACCGACGACGAGGCGCGCGCGCTGCTGTATGAAAAGATGACGGCGACAGTTTACCAGCAGCACCCCTACCAGCATCCGATTATCGGCTGGATGGACGATCTGGAGTCGCTTACGGTGGGCGATGCCAAGGCGTGGTATCGCCGCTGGTACGCGCCCAACAACGCCACGCTGGTCATCGCGGGCGACGTCAAGGCGGACGAAGTATTCGCGCTGGCACAGCGCCACTATGGCGCCATTCCGAGGCGCGCGCTGCCCGCACCGCGCAATTTTGTCGAACCGAAACAAGTCGGTATCAAGCGCATTGTCGTCAAGGCACCGGCCGAATTGCCGCATGTGGTAATGAGTTATCACGCACCGACGCTTCGGGATCCGGCGCAGGACTGGAAGCCCTATGCCTTGCAGATCTTGGCCGGCGTGCTCGATGGCAACGATTCGGCGCGCCTCAACAAGCATCTGGTGCGCGAACAGCAGGTCGCCAGCGGCACGGGGGCGGGCTATCACGCCACCTCGCGCGGACCCAGCCTGTTCACCCTTGAAGCCACCCCCAGCGAGGGACGGACGATCGATGAGGTCGAAACCGCATTGCGTCAGGAAATTGCGCTGCTGGTTAAGGACGGCGTGAGCGCGGAAGAGTTGCAGCGCGTCAAGACGCAGGTCACGGCAGGCGAGGTCTACAAGCTTGATTCGCTGTTTTACCAGGCGATGCAGATCGGACAAATGGAAAGCATCGGCCTGGGCCACCAGGCCCTCGCGCTGATGCTGGAGAGACTGCAGGCGGTGAGCGCCGAGCAGGTACGCCAGGTTGCCGAGGAATTTTTGCAGGACGACAATCTCACCGTGGCGGTGCTCGATCCGCAGCCGCTTTCCGGAAAACCCCAGCCGCGAGGAGCAGCACATGCCCATTAAGTCAATTTTACTGGCGGCGTTGTGCTGCGTTGCGACCGCCGCCGCTGCCACGCCCACCATCCAGCACTGGCAAAGCGCCAGCGGCGCGAAGGTGCTGTTCGTGGAAGACCACAACATTCCGATGCTGGATGTATCGGTCGGCATTCCGGCCGGCAGCAGCTTCGATAACGCCTTGACCTCCGGGGTGGCGGGGCTGACCCACCATCTGCTCGATCTCGGCGCGGCAGGGTTGAGCGAGGACGACATCGCGCGCGGCATGGCAGACATCGGCGCACAGTTTGGCGGCGGCTTTGACCAGGACCGGGCCAGCGTATCGCTGCGCACCCTGAGCAGCCAGGCCGAGCGTGACAAGGCGCTGGAAATCATGGCGCGGGTGTTGCAGCATCCGCTGTTCCCCGAAGAGATCCTGGCGCGCGAAAAAACGCGCGTGATCGCCGCGCTGAAAGAGGCCGAGACCAAGCCGGAAAGTATCGCCGACAAGGCATTCCAGAAAGCCCTGTACGGCACGCATCCTTACGGTTTGCCGGAATCCGGTGAAGTCGCCAGCGTGGAGAAAATTACCGCGCCCGACCTGCGCGCCTTCTATGCCAAGCACTATCGGGCGAGCGGCGCAGTCGTGGCCATCATGGGCGATGTCACCCGGCCGCAAGCCGAAGCGATCGCGGAGCAACTGACTGGACAACTGCCGGCGGGCGCGGCGCCGGCCGCGTTGCCCGAGGTGACGATGCATATCGCCGCCAGCGAGCAGCGCATTGCCCACCCCGCCACCCAGAGCCATATCTTGATCGGCGTGCCGGGCATGGCGCGCAACGATCCGGATTATTTCACGCTGTATGTCGGCAACCATATTCTCGGCGGGGGCGGCTTCGTGTCACGCCTGATGAACGAGGTGCGCGAGAAGCGCGGCATGGCCTACAGCGTCTACAGCTATTTCATGCCGCTGAAACAGCCGGGCGCGTTCCAGATCGGCCTGCAGACCAAAAAGGAACAAGCCGATGAAGCCCTGCAACTGGTGCGCGACACCCTCGCAACTTTCATCACCAGGGGCCCGACGGAGAAAGAACTGATCGCCGCCAAGCAGAACATCATCGGTGGCTTCCCGCTGCGCATCGACAGCAACCGCAAGATCCTCGAGTACCTGAGCATCATCGGTTTCCATGATTTGCCGCTGACCTATCTGGACGATTTCACGGGCAAGATCGAGCAGGTCAGCGTGGCGCAGATCCGTGACGCCTTCGCGCGCCACATCGACCCAAAAGCGATGGCGACCGTGATCGTCGGCGCACCCGAGGAAGCGGCAAAATAAACAGGGTCAGAATCATTGGCGGTGAGATGCGCAGCCGCATCATCACCTTTCCCGATGCGGAGGGGCTGCGCCCCACGCCGGATCGCGTGCGCGAGACCCTGTTCAACTGGCTGGGGCAGACGCTGCACGGGCGCACCTGTCTGGATCTGTTTGCCGGCAGCGGCGCATTGGGATTCGAGGCTGCTTCCCGCGGCGCGGCGCGGGTGGTAATGGTGGAGAGCAATCCTGCGGTTTTTCGTGCGTTGCAGGGCAATATTGCAAATTTATCCTGTTCTGCCATTTTCGCATATTGCCAAGATGGGTTAGAATTTGCGTCGCGCGATGTGCATCGATATGACGTGATTTTTCTGGACCCGCCGTTTCACGGCGATTATCTGCCCAAACTGCTGGAAATTCTGCCGCAACGACTGAATGAAGACGGCGTGGTCTACGTCGAATCAGCCGCTGCGATAGCTGCTTTACCACTTTGGCAGGTGGTGAAATCCGGCAAGGCGGGGCAGGTGCATTATCAATTACTGGAGCTTGCTGTAAATGATTAAGGTGGTTTATCCGGGAACATTCGATCCCATCACCCGCGGGCATGAAGACGTGGTACGGCGCGCCGCCGGATTGTTTGGCGAAGTGATTGTGGCGGTGGCGGAAAGCCGCACGCAAACCCTGTTCACGCTGGCAGAACGGGTGAGCATGGCACGTGAAGTGTTTGCAGATTTCGCCAATGTGCATGTGGAAGGCTTCAACGGCTTGCTCATGAGCTTTGTACAGTCGCAGGGTGCGCGTGTGGTATTGCGCGGTTTGCGTGCCGTGTCGGACTTTGAATATGAGTTTCAGTTGGCAGGAATGAACCGTAACCTGTACCCCGAAATGGAAACACTGTTTCTGACGCCGGCGGAGCAATATACGTTCATCTCGGCCACCATGGTGCGTGAAGTGGCGCGCTTCGGTGGCGATGTCAGCAAGTTCGTTTCGCCACTGGTGGCGGCAAGGTTGCAGCAAAAAGACTAAATTGATCTAACTAGGAGAAGAGTATGGCACTGATAATTACCGATGAATGTATCAACTGCGACGTATGCGAGCCGGAATGCCCGAACGACGCAATCACGCAGGGCGATGAAATTTATATCATCAATCCCGACAAATGCACCGAGTGCGTTGGTCACTATGACACCCCGCAATGTGTGGAAGTCTGCCCGGTAGACTGCATCCCCAAAGACCCGGCGCACGAGGAATCCCAAGAACAGCTAATGGCCAAGTACGAAAGGCTGATCGCGGCGAAGTAATCGCTGGGTCTGCCCGTCGCAGCAAAAACTGATCACTATTGAGTTTTCCATAAATTAAGACAGGGCCTCGGTCTCACGCAGGTCGGGTTTTAACGCGACATATCGGGATGAAGCCCGGCCTGCGGAAAATCGCGTGTTGTCGCGAAAGATGGGAAGCTCAATAGGTGAGCGTTCACGCATTGGGCTCGTAAATCCTGATCTGGTTGCGCCCCGCCTCCTTGGCCTGGTACATCGCCGTATCCGCCCACTTGAGAATATCTTCCGTGCTGATTGCGTGATTGATAAACAGCACCACACCGATACTCGCAGAGCAATGATGTTCGATGGTTGTTTCCGCTTCCCCCTCATGCTGAATTTTCAGCACATAAGGCTTGCTCAGGGCGGCGCGGATTTTTTCCGCAATACTGCTGACGCGTGAGGCCGATTCGGCTTTATCCCTGTCCAGCTCGCTGAGCACGACCACAAACTCGTCCCCACCAAAACGCGCAACGGTATCAACTTCGCGCACGCAATGGGTGAGGCGTTGCGCAGCCTCGATCAGCAGCAAATCGCCGGCGCCATGCCCATGCGTATCATTGAGCGTCTTGAAGTTGTCCAGATCGAGAAACATCGCCGCGCCATAACAGCCGCTGCGCTTGCTCAGGGCCATAACCTGTCCGAGCCGGTCATCCAGCAGGCGGCGGTTGGGAAGCTGTGTCAGGGTGTCATAGAAAGCCAGCGTCTTAATCTTCTCTTCGGCCCGCTTGCGCCTGGTGATGTCATGCTTCACGGCGACGTAGTGGGTAATCTCTCCGTCATCTCCCTTGACCGCAGTGATGGAAAGCCACTCCGGATACACCTCGCCGTTTTTGCGCCGGTTCCAGATTTCACCCTGCCACGCGCCGCTGCGCTGGACGCTTTCCCACATCGCCTTGTAAAAAGCCGCATCGTGGCGATCCGATTTGAACAAACTTGCCGTCTGGCCTACCGCTTCCTCTGCCGTGTAACCGGTCATCTCGGTAAAGGCGAGGTTGGCCCGCAGGATGACGCCATAAGCATCGGTAATCACGATGCCATCCTGCGTCTCGAAGGCAATGGCGGCAATACGAAGCTCTTCAGCGGCCCGCTTGCGCGCGGTGATGTCACGGCTGGCTGCATAAAAAAAACTCTTGCCGTCGAGCTCAATACCGCAGGCGGAGACCTCAACATTAAGTAGCTTGCCGTCCTTGCAGCGATGCACGGTTTCGAATTGGGTACTGCGGCCAATCATTGACTTAAAACGTTTACGCAACTGGGTTGCTGGCCATTGCGTGTCCCAGTCTGCCACGTTCAATCGAAGCACCTCCTCGCGGGGATAACCCAGCATCTTGCAGAATGCGTCGTTCACCTCGATGACATTTCCCTCTACATCCAGGATATGAATGCCTTCCATCGAGGCCTGAATCAATGCCTGACACAGCGACTGCGAAATCCCTTTCATTTCAAGATGCCTGTTCAAATGAATTCAAATTGTGACGCTTGGTTCGATCATACAATAGACGCAGAAGTCCATTCCCATGGCCTGCGCGGGCTCGTCAATGAATCAGGTGTTCTTTAACTCAGGCCCTGCCGGAGCTGTTTGCGCAGAGGGTGGCGTGGTGGCGGCAGGATTCTCCGTTCTGAACTTGCCCATCGCTTCTTCGGCCGCTTTCTTCCTGGCGTCTTCCAGTTCATGCTGGCCGTCGAAGGACAGACCCGAGGTCTGACTGCCCGCCTCTCCGCCCATTTCTTCCGCGCGGAAGCGCGGGCTTTCCAGCTTGAGGCGCAGCATCAGATCGCCCTTGGCGTCGGCGTTGACCTGCAGCTCCTGCACGGAAATATCGCCCTTGTTGTAGAGTTCAAACAGGCATTGATCGAAGGTTTTCATGCCCTGCTCGACCGATTTTTTCATGATTTCTTTCAAAGCGCCGACCTCGCCCTTGGCGATTGCATCCCGCGACGTTCCCGTGCTCAGCAGGATCTCGATCGCGGCCGCGCGCCCACCGGAAATTTTGCGTACCAGCCGTTGCGAAATGATGGCGCGCATGTTCAGCGACAGGTCGTTCAGCACCTGCTCGCGTTTCTCGATGGGGAAGAAGTTGACGATGCGGTCGATCGCCTGGTTGGCGCTGTTGGCGTGCAGCGTTGCCATGCACAGGTGGCCGGTCTCGGCAAAGTTCAGCGCGTATTCCATGGTCTCGTGATCGCGAATCTCGCCGATGAGGATAACGTCCGGCGCCTGGCGCAGGGTATCCTTGAGCGCGTCGAACCAGCCGACCGTGTCGATGCCGACTTCGCGGTGGGTGATGATGCAGTTGATATGGCTATGCACATATTCGACCGGGTCTTCGATGCTGATGATATGGCCGTGCGAGTCGCGATTGCGCACCCCCAGCATCGCGGCCAGCGTGGTCGACTTGCCCGATCCGGTGCCGCCCACCAGCAAGACCAGCCCGCGCTTTTCCATAACGACGGTCTTCAGGATCGGCGGCAACATCATCTTGTCGAAATCCGGAATCTCGGTGGTGATCACGCGAATGACCATACCGGTGCGCTGCTGCTGGGTGAAAATGTTGATACGGAAACGACCGATACCTTCCGGCGCAATGGCGAAGTTGGCGCCCTTGGTTTCGTTGAAATGATGCCACTGTTTTTCCGACGCGATGGAATGCGCCATCTTGCGCGCCTGGTCGGCGGTGATCGGCGTTTCGTTCAGCTTGGTGAGCTTGCCGTTCACCTTGACGGAGGGCGGATAATCCACCGTGACAAACAGGTCCGACCCCTTCATACCCACCATCGCGGTGAGCATCTTGTACACGATATTCTGGTACTGCAATCTTTCCTGATCTTCCATCGACCCGCCCTTATTGACCTGAATTTTTAAGTGCAACGCACCGAAATTTTAACCTGAAACCTCGGGTGATTGCGCCTCCATGAAAGCAGGAACGGGCTCCAGCCCACGAATCCTGGTTCATTCGCGACCGGGAGATTGCTCCTGCATTTGCGCGAGATCTTCAAGGCGGGTCCTGCCCGCGATTGATTTCTTCGCGGGACTGATGCCTGCGCAAGTTGCCGCAATTTTCTGCCCCATGATGGCTATTGCGGCTCAGCATTCAGAAGATTTTTTTGTCCAGCCCCTCGCGCGCCAACAGAAAAAGCGCCGCGTTCCAGGTCTGCCCGGACATGCCGTGCGGCGCTTCACCCTCGCCTTCGAACCATTCCGTGAAACGCCAATCGCCCACGGCATTGGCGCGCGCGAGCCGCGCCAGCTCGCGCAGCGCCACGGCCTTGCGACCCGAGGCGGCCAACGCCAGCACCCAGAAGCCGCCGATCATCGGCCACAGGCCGCCATTGTGATAGCGATGCGGCAGGTTCTGGCGGTGGCGCTCCATGTAGGGGCGCCACTGGCGACTTTCGGGCTGGATCGGCGTCAGCACCGACAAACCCGGGTGGGCCGCGTGACGGGCGCCGATGGTGTCCAGCACGCGCCGCCGCCGGTGGTCGTCGGCCAGGCCCAGCAACAGGGCGAGCAGGTTGCCGAGCACGTCGCCCTCATCGCCCCAGAAAGAGAGATTGACATAGCTCAGGTAGAGATCGGGGTTGCCAGCGCTGCGCTTGGCGTAGTGAATCAGCAGCCTGAGGCGGCGGTATTCGGGCAGATGACTGCCCGGCAGGAACAGCCAGTTGGCATGCTGCCGGGTCGTCGTGATGCCGTGCAGGTGATAGCATTTTTTTACGTAAAGCCAGAGGGCGTTGGTGTAGAGCACGAAGCCCGAGCGCGGCATGATATCGGCCCAGTCGCTGGCTTCGTTCTGCTGCAGCAGGTGAAACAGCGGGTGCTCCTGGCAGCCGAGCCAGGCCAGCGCGCGGCGGATGCACCCTCGAAAGCGTTTTTCCAGATGCCCGTCGCTGGCCTGATCCACCAGCTTGATCGCGATCAACCACCACAGAGTGGCGTCGATGCAACCCAGATACCAGAAGTCGCCGCGCCCCGCTTCCGGCTCGATAAACTTGGGAATCTGGCCGTTCGCGGCCTGATGAGCAGCCAGCGAGGCGAGGCTGCGGCGCGCGCCGCGGATGAGCTGCGGGTCGCCGCTGCGGGCCGCAGCGATCGCGCACATCGCGGCGTCGCGACCGAAGACGCGGTCATAGCCGCGCGCCATTGCCTTGTCGGTCGGGCGCGCCGCCAGGAAACCGTAGGGGCCGAGGTTCTCGCGCAGCAGATCGAGTGAACGCCGCGCACATTCCTCGATCAACGCAGCGTCGTCCGTCTTGGTCATGCGTCAGCCGCGATGGTTGGCTCCCGGCATAATCCCGCCCTTCATCGGCCCCATCCTATTCCACGCTGTGATAACGCACCGGCTGGCCATGCTGGCGCAGCACTTCGTTAACCTCGCGCTTAAGCTCCAGAAAGCGCATCTCCCGCTCCATCAGGACGGCGTTCATGCGGCGCATTTCATCGACCTGCCCGGCCAACTTATTTTCCATCTCTTTCTTGTAAAGTGCCATTTCGATATTGGCCTTCAGCTCCGGCATGCCGAAAGATTTGACCAGATAGCCGAAAGGCTCGGTCACCTTGGCGCGCGTCAGCGTCTCGTCATCGGCAGAGGCGGTCAGGAAGATCACGGCAACCTTGCCGTCGGCATGCAAGCGTTCCGCCGCCTCGATACCGTCAATTACACCTTTCAGGCTGATGTCCATCAGCACCAGATCGGGCTGAAGCTGCCTGATCTGGTGCAATGCGGTTTCGGCATTGTCTGCGCATCCCGCAAACTGGTAGCCCATTTTTTCAATATACTGCTGGAACAGCTTTGCCGCTACGGCATCGTCCTCCACCACATATATTTTTTTGCCCATCTCTCACTCCTCCTGAGCACGGCGTGTGCCGTGCTTGATTCAATGCCCAGTTTCCGCCAATGGCTGTCTGCTGTGATTATATTTCATCCGGCGAACCCTGTTCGGAATTCCGCCCTGGAATAGGCCCGGCGCTTTGCCAAATTCCGCCTACCCGTTATTTCTGGCAGCGCCCGCAGTAGAAGCTGGAGCGCTGTCCCTGCCTGACCTGCTTGATGGGCGCGCCACACTTGCGGCAGGGTTCGCCGCCGCGCCCGTAGACCCAAGAGTGCTGCTGGAAATAGCCGGGCTGCCCCTCGGTGTTGACGAAATCGCGCAGGCTGCTGCCGCCGTGGCGAATGGCCTCGTCGAGCGTGGCGCGCACCTCGCTGACCAATCGCTCGCAGCGTGCCAGGCTGAGCTTTCCGGCGGCGAGTTGCGGCCTGATGCCGGCGCGGAACAATGCCTCGTTGGCGTAAATGTTGCCGATCCCGGCGACCATGCGGCTGTTCATCAGGCATTGCTTGACGGCCACATTGCGCCCGCGCGTAGCCTGGTAAAGATAGCGCGCGTCAAAGTCTTTTCCCAACGGCTCCGGGCCGAGTGCGGCGAGCAGGGGGTGAGTACGCACATCACCCTCATGCCACAGCACGGCGCCGAAGCGACGCGGGTCGCGCAGGCGCATCAGCATGCCGTTGCCCAGCACCAGCTCGAAGTGGTCATGCTTGGCCGCGGGCGTTTCGGCCGGCAGGACGCGCAGGCTGCCGGACATGCCGAGGTGCATGATCAAGGTGCCGCTGCCGCAATCCATCAGCAGATATTTGCCACGGCGCCTGAGCGCCAGGATGGTGCGCCCGCATAACAGCCCCGGCAGGTTTTTCGGAACCGGCCAGCGCAGCCCGGCGTTGCGGATGACCACCCCGGTGATGGTCTGGCCGGTGAGTTGTGCGGCCAGACCGCGCCGCGTGATTTCAACTTCGGGGAGTTCAGGCAATTAGAAATTCTCCGTAAGGCCAACTGGGATTTACGCTCAACGTCCCTCACCCCAACACTCTGTTGAAACTCCTGGCCATTCGACTACCCTGGCAAAAGACACCAGGCAAGTCGCTGGTTATTCCGCCTGCGGGAGAGGGTGTGCTGTCAGGGGCGGCGGCGTCTCCACCATATAACTCCCCCCACTCCCGCCAGCATCAGCGGCACGACCACCAGAAAACCGATGCTGATAACGGCAAGTTGCGTTTGGCCGAGCGCCAGACTGCTGTCCCTGGCGGCGCGCGGCTGGATGCTGATGAGATGTTCTTCGCCGGTCAGCCAATTCACCATATTCACGCCCAGATCCACATTGCCGCCGTTGCCGGCGAAGCTGTTGGACAGAAAGGCGCCGTTGCCGACCACCACGATGCGCTGCTCGCGCTCGTTGATGTTGCGTTGCAGCGCCACGGCAATGACGGCCGGGCCGGGGGTGTCGTGCTGCTTGTCGAACGGGTGCCCGGACAAACGGTTTTCGTCGCGCGCTCCTCCTGCGGCCGGATAGCGGCTCACCCAGCCGCGCGCCGCAACCTCCACCAGCATGTGATGCCCCCATTCCGGATTCTCGTTCCAGCTAATGGGGCGCGCTTCGGGAAAGGCGGTGATCAGGTTGAAGTCGCGCGTCACCACATGCGGCGAATAGCCGGCACCCACCGACCAGGTGACAGGCACCTTCATCTCATCGGCGGCCGGGTCGATCACAATACCGGGCGGAAGCAACAAATCGAGTTTTTCGGCCAGGCTTTCCAGTCCGCGCAGCGGCTCGGCATCCACCAGCCACAGCAGGTTGCCGCCGCGATCCACATAGCGCAGCAACTTGTCCACTTCGCCGGGCATGAGCTCCACTTGCGGATGGGTAACCACGAGCACGCTGATATTGGCCGGCACCTCCTGCGCCAGCGCCAGATTCAGACTGCCGAGACGGAAGCCGTTGCGCCTGAGCTTCGCGCCGAACAACTCGCCGAGATCATGGTTGGCCACGCCGTCCAGCTTGCGTTCGCCATGCCCCTCCAGGGCCATCACCGTTTGATCACGGCGGTGCGCGAGGCGCAACAGGGTGCTGGTAAAAATCTGCTCGTTGATCTGGGTGAGGTGTTCGCTGCGGCCCGCAAATTCGACCACCATCTCGCCGTTGAGCTGAATGCCTGCTGCGCGTGCCTTGTCTGCCTCCTTCTCGGGGTCAATGTACAGCAGATTGATGTCCGGTTTGTACCGCTGGTAGAGCGACAGAAAATCGCGAATGATTTTGCGGATATCGCCGAGGCGCGCATCTTGCCTGGTGGCGTACACCGTGACATTGACCGGACCGCTCAGCTGTTCAAGCAACTCCACGCTGGTGGGTTCTAGGCTGTTGCTGGCGTTATGGGTAACGTCGCGCTGCATGGAATGGCGGGTGGCGAGATAACCCAAAGCGGATGCAACGCCCAGCAACAGCAGCAGGAACAGCGTATTGCGCAATAACGGAGCGGCAAGAAATTTACGCATCGTGGCTACCCGTAGATGCGGTTGTTGTGGATGCGGCGTATCGCCAGCAGCAGGAACAGCGCGCTGAACAACAGGAAAAATGCGGCATCACCGCTGTCCAGCAGGCCGACATTGAAATTCTGGAAATGATTGAGCGGCGAGATGAAATGCCAGGGCGAGCCTTCCGCCGTTGCGCCGATATCGGCGAGCCACAGGCCGACCAATATCGCCAATGCGCCAATAGCGGCGGCGATCGGCTGGCTGGTCAGCGTGGAGACATACAGCCCCAAAGCGACATAGCTGGCGGCCAGCAGCAGCAGGCCCAGCAAGTTGCTCAACAACAACCCGTGATCAAGCGCCGTGCCCAGCGCCAGGGTGTAGAGCATCAGCGGCACAATGATGATCAGCATGGCCAGAAAAACCAGCAGGCCGATAAACTTGCCGAACACAATTTGAGCGCCGGACAGCGGCGCCGACAGCAGCAACGCGAAGGTCTGGTTGCGACGCTCTTCGGCGATCAGGCGCATGGTGAACATCGGCACCAGCATCATCAGCAGCAACGCGACCGTATTGAACACCGGCGCGGCGACGGTGATCGTCACCCCGGGCGGATTGGCAAGTTGCGCGAGCTGCGGCTGCACCTCCAGAAAGGCATCCAGCCGCGCCAGAAAGAACCACGCGAAGATGAATTGCAGCGCGGCGAGCATGTACCAGGTGGACGGCATGGCAAACAGGCTGCGCAGTTCGCGCAAGGCGAGCAGGCGGATCATCGCGGCGCCTCCGTGAGGCGAATGTAATTTTCTTCCAGATGGCCGGGCTCGCCCCCGTAGCTCGCCAGCACAGCCGTGGTGTCGCCGAAGATCAGCCTGCCTTCGCGCATGATATGCAGGCGGTCGCACACGTTCTCCGCCTCGCCCAGCAGATGGGTCGAGAAGATCACGCTGCTGCGGTCGCCGAGCTCGCGTATCAAATTGCGGATGTCGCGAATCTGCGACGGATCAAGACCGATGGTCGGCTCGTCCAGCACGATCACATCAGGAGAATGGATGATGGCCTGCGCGATGCCGACACGCTGCTGGTAACCCCTGGACAGGGTGCCGATGATTTCCCCGCCGACCTTCTCCAGCCCGCAGCGTTGTGTGGTTTGCACCAGCGCCGCAGCGGCGGCGTCGGACGACAGGCCACGCAGGCGTGCGGCAAAGGTCAGGTAGTCATTGACGCTGAGTTCGCGATACAACGGCGGCGTTTCCGGCAGGTAACCAATATGCGCCTTGGCCAGCGCGGGCTGGCGCAACAGGTCGATGCCGCAGACTTCAATCACACCGCCGTTCGGCAGCAGGCAGCCCGTCAGCATTTGCAGCGTGGTGCTCTTGCCCGCACCATTATGGCCCAGCAGGCCGAGCACTTCGCCGCGCCTCAATTCCAGCGACACGTCATGAATGACCTGGCGACGGCCGAAGCGACGCGTCAAATTGCGCGCGGAAAGGGTGATTTCTGGAGTAGCGCCGGACAAGGTTCAGTGGCCATCGCGATTATGAAGTGCGTCAAATATAACCCAATATGCGCATGCGCATCAAAAAGCCTTTTGGCGCCTGCCCGGCAATTCATCCGGACATGCGCTCCCACCTTCGATGCACGATCCTCAGCGCCATTGTCTACTTACTTATCGTGGTCACAAACAACGTGACGAAGTTTGACCGCGTGCCGGGGCTGCGTTTTGAAAACTGGGTTGGCCAGTAGCGTGACAGGGAGTACTGTGCGCAGGAGAAAGTCTGCAAAACGACGATCCGGGCAACTGACCTGAACCCGGACAATTCACCAGGCCAGGCATCCCTGTAGAAACACGCCCTGCGTGCGATGGTTTTCTCATTCGCGAGCAGGGCTCGCTCCTACCCTCGCCGCGCGATCCACATCGTTCGGGGCGGAATGCTTTGGTATCATGCGCACCCTCTCCATCTCCCACCCGGCAGTCCCGATTTAAATCATGAATCAATGTTGAACAAGCTCAATGAAGCACAACGCGAGGCGGCAACCTATCTCGACGGGCCCCTGCTGGTGCTGGCCGGCGCGGGCAGCGGCAAGACGCGCGTCATTACCCACAAGATCGCCTATCTGATCGAGCAACGCGGTTACGCGCCCAAAAATATTGCCGCCATCACGTTTACCAACAAGGCGGCCAAGGAAATGCGCGAACGCGTCGGCACCCTATTGCAGGGCAGCAAGACCAAGGGGTTGATCGTAAGCACCTTTCATTCGCTGGGCATGAACATTTTGCGCGCCGAGGCAAAGCTGCTGGGCTACAAGCCGCAGTTCTCGATATTCGATTCCGGCGACACCTGGAAAATCATCGGCGAACTGACCAGCGGCGCAGACAAGCAGGAAATCCGCAACGTCCAGACGCGGATCTCCAACTGGAAATCGGCGTTCGTGTCTCCCGCGCAGGCATTGCAGTCCGCCGAAAATGAAGAAAGCAAGGTTCACGCACGTATTTATTTGCGTTATCACGAAACCCTGCGCGCCTATCAGGCGGTGGATTTCGACGACCTGATTCATCTGCCGGTGGTGCTGTTCAAGGAACATCCCGAGGCCCTGATGCGCTGGCAGTTGCGGCTGCATTATCTGCTGATCGATGAATACCAGGACACCAACGATTGCCAGTACCAGCTGACCCGTTTGCTGGCCGGCAGCCGCAACGCCTTTACCGCGGTGGGCGACGACGATCAGGCGATCTACGCGTGGCGTGGCGCGAGTATCGAGAACCTGCACAACCTGCGCAGCGATTACGCCAACCTGCGCGTCATCAAGCTGGAGCAGAATTACCGCTCCTCGCAGCGCATCCTCAAGGTGGCGAACCACCTGATCAACCACAACACCAAGGTATTCGAAAAGCGCCTGTGGAGCGATCACGGCATCGGCGACCCGGTGCGTATCTATGCGGCGCGCGATGAGGAGCATGAGGCCGAAAGCGTGGTGATGAAGCTGATGGCGCACAGGTTCGAGCACCGTACCCGGTTTTCCGACTACGCGATTCTGTATCGCAGCAATCATTTGGCGCGCGCCTTCGAGGTACAACTACGCGCCCAGCACGTGCCTTATACGGTCAGCGGCGGCACTTCGTTTTTTGAGCGCGCCGAGATCAAGGACATCACGGCCTATCTCAGGCTCATCGCCAATCCGGACGATGATCCGGCCTTCATCCGCGCCATCACCACCCCGAAGCGCGGCATCGGCAACACGACGCTGGAGAAGCTGGGCGCCTTTGCCGGAACACGCCACATCAGCCTGTTCGAGGCGGCTTTCGAGGCGGAAATGGAATCACAATTGCCGCCACGCCAGTACGCTGACCTGATGCTGTTCTGCAACTTCATCAACCGCATTCAGGAACGCGCCGAAAAAGATCCGTGCGGCGAACTGCTCGATGAGCTGCTGCGTGCCATCAACTACGAGGCGTGGCTGTACGACTCGCATGAAGCGCATCAGGCACAGGACAAATGGAACAACGTGGGGGAATTCATCGGCTGGCTGAAACGCAAGGCCGAGGCCGACGAGAAATCGCTGATCGACATGGTGCAGGCCATCGCGCTGATCAACATGCTGGAGGGCAAAGATCAGGAGCCGGATGCCGTTTCGTTATCCACGCTGCATGCCGCCAAGGGGCTGGAGTTTCCGCATGTCTTCATCATTGGCGCGGAAGAAAATATCCTGCCGTTCAGGGACAGCGACGCGCAACAGATCGAGGAGGAACGCCGCCTGATGTACGTCGGTATCACGCGCGCCGAACGCAGTTTGCAAATCAGCTACTGCGCCCGCCGCAAACGCGTCAAGGACTGGCTGGCCTGCGAGCCAAGCCGTTTTCTGGAAGAGATGCCGGAGAGTGAACTGGTTTATGCGGGAAGCCACAAAGAGGCCACGGCCCGCGTCAGCAAAAACGAGGGCATGGACAAGCTGGCAAAACTGAAGGCCATGCTGGCCAATCCGCGGGACTGACCGGACGCTCAGGTATTCTGCACCACAATCTTGGGGAACACTGCGCTGTGATCCTGCGCCATCTCCGCAATCCTGACCGCGATACGGCGCGCGATCTGCTTGTATTCCTTTGCGATGCTGCCGTTGGGATCGGCGATCACCGTCGGTTTGCCTAAATCGGTCTGCTCGCGGATGCGGATATCCAGCGGCAGGCTGCCGAGCAATTCGGTGTGGTAGTCGGCACACATTTTTCCGCCGCCGCCCACGCCGAAGATATGTTCCTCATGCCCGCATTTTGAACAGATATGCGTGCTCATGTTTTCCACGATGCCGATAATCTTGACGCCGACCTTCTCGAACATCTTGAGCCCCTTGCGCGCATCCAGCAGCGCGACGTCCTGCGGCGTGGTCACGATCACCGCGCCGGTAACCGGCACCTGCTGTGCCAGCGACAGCTGGATATCGCCGGTACCGGGTGGCAGATCCACCACCAGATAATCCAGGTTGTCCCAGCGGGTCTGGCGCAGCAATTGATCCAGCGCCTGAATCACCATCGGGCCGCGCCAAATCATCGGCGTGTCGTCGTTGGCGATCAGGAAGCCGATGGACATCGCCTGCAGACCGTGATTGCTCATCGGCATCATGAAATTGTCGTCGGTCGCTTGGGGTTGCCCGGCAATACCCAGCATGGTCGGCTGCGAAGGACCGTAAATATCGGCATCGAGAATGCCGACGCGCGCACCCTCGGCGGCCAGCGCCAGCGCGATATTCACCGCCGTGGTCGACTTGCCCACCCCGCCCTTGCCGCTCGCCACCGCGATGATGTTCTTCACGCCATCCACCAGCTTCGCGCCGCGCTGCACCGCATGCGGCACCACCTTGCTGCTCACATTGACGCTCAGCTTGCCAATGCCCGGCAGAGCGGCCTTGAGGTGCGCCTCGACCATGGCGCGAATTTCGTCCCACACGCTTTGCGCCGAGTAACCGAGCATGATATCAAGCGACACCTCGTTGCCGTCGATCTTGATGTTCTTCACGGATTTGCCGGTGACAAAATCTTTCCGGGTGTTCGGATCGATCAGATTCTTCAATGCGCCTTGCACATCGGTTTCACTCATACTCATTATCTACTCCTGAAATCAGATTAAAGCTGAAGGTCGAATTCTAACCCAGTTGACTAAATTACTCCGGTATTAATTACCCCCGGCACGCTATTCCCGGCTTCCCCCGGCGACCGCCAGCCGCGCCAGATAATCCTGCCACAATTCGGACTGATGCTCGCCCAGATCATGCAGGTACTCCCAGGTGTAAAGGCCGGAATCGTGTCCATCGTCGAATTTTATTTTCAGGGCGTAACTGCCAACCGGGGAGAGTTCGTGCACGCCCACATTTTTCTTGCCCAACTGCAGCACCTCCTGTCCGCGCCCGTGTCCAACAACTTCGGCCGACGGGGAATGCACCCGCAAAAATTCATAGGGCAGCTGATAGCTGGCTCCGTCGTTAAAGGCAATCTCCAGCAGGTGGGATTGCTGGTGCAGTTTTATTTCTGTGGGATAGGCTGACATGATGACTGATTCACTCCTGTGATGTTTTTCGGCGCTTTCTTCTGCGCCCTTTACGCGAGGGCAACGATACCAGATTTTCTCACACGAATAGATGGACTTCACCCGCTTCAGTAGACACATGATAATGTCGAAACTGAAGAGGAGTGA
>CAYHEM010000017.1:0-61438 GCA_964355765.1 uncultured Gallionella sp. | reverse complement strand
CCCGCCAATACACAATATTGGCCCGGGAATTCGTAAGTTAACCGGACACTACTGAAGACATATTTAATTCATACGAAAGCATGTTGGTTCAATTCCTATCTGGGGATTTTATACAAGAAGAGCTGATTTGAAGGATTCGCACCCGGTCGGCAGATCAAAATTTCGGTACGCAAGTTCGATCATTGATAACCGGTGGTAACACTAAAATAAAAAAGGGACAGGCGTGCATTCAATATTAAATAATTAATTGGGGTCAGGAATGCCATAGGTTTCGCGCCATGTGGCATCAGCATAATAAATTTTAAAAACAAGCTGCATGGTGCGCAGGGCATCTTCGGAGGTGCCGCTCAGCACCGGCGTGTCATTCAATATGTTGTTAGCAAAAGCTGCTATTTCCTCATCCCATGACGTATCGCGATTATATCGGGTTACTTGTTCCTTTGGGTCACCCCGGTCATTGTCCGGATCGGCCTGAACTACGGTCAGCGTTTCAGCGCCATAACTTTTGGTACCAGACAAAATTCCACCCAAAATAAGGCTGCCCCGCTCCAAATTAATATCCAGATGAAAACGATGTCGCCATTGGGTGGCAGAGGAATTGAGCATGCCAACAACCCCATCTACTGTTCGCATCAGTGCATATGCATTATCTTCAACATCGTAACCCCAGTGACTATTGGAAATAAAGCTGTGAACTTCAGTAAAATTACCTCCAAACAGACGCATGAGATCAACCATGTGAATCCCCTGGTCAAGCAACACTCCACCACCGGAAATTTCTCGATTGGTACGCCAAACAGGCTGATTGAAGGTTATGAGCTTGGCCTTGCCGTACATGCCACGCATATTAATTACCTTGCCAAGCTCTCCCGAGCGCAGAATGCGCAACGCATCCTGAACCGACTCGTGGTAGCGATGGTTAAAGCCGTACATAAGCTTTAAGGTCGGATACCGACGCTCATGAGAGATTACGCGTACGATATCTTCGACATTGCGGCCGGGAGGTTTTTCACAAAAGACGTGTAGCCCAGATTCAAGACCTGCAATCGTCACTTCCGCTGCAATGTCGTTGGTCATGCAAACGATCAGCGCGTCCAGATCTTCCGTCAGCAAATGTCGATAATCTTGAAAATAGCGTATGCCGTCGGCAAATACGCCATCGTTTTCGAAGGTCTGGTCGCAGACTGCGACTACTCGCAGATGGGGATGCCGATCAATACAGTCCCTGCGGCGTTTGCCTACCACACCAAAACCGGCAATGCCTACTTTTAGTTTTGTCATGAGGAAATCTTTTGATCAATGGGCTTGCGGCCGATCACCCAAACATGGGAACTCATTTTTTGTTCGGCCAAAAAATTCTGAAATGCTGCGGCGCTGCGATCATCCTCCAGCAGCTTACGCAAAAACCGTTGCTCGTCGAGTAGTGCAGGGTCGCGTTTGGCGGCATTACGGACGATATCCACATCCAGTTGCCCTGGCGTGGTAACCATCACATCCACCAGACCGGCTCGCTCAAAAAGTCTTTCGAAGCCTTGCACAGAAAGAAAATTGATGTGATGGGGCGGAGATATCTGGCTGGACTTTTCCCAGAGCACTTGGAGATCAAAGCCATCAATCCCCAGCGTGCTGACGAACACATAACCGCCAGGCCGAGCTAATTCTGTGAGTACTCGTATGAAATCCAAGGGAGAATGCACGTGCTCCAGCACCTCGAAGCAAGTCACCAGATCAGCGGAATTATCATGGCCAACCACATTTTCTGCGATATCTTCCACTACTGTAAAACCTTTAGCCCGGCACTCCTGGGCTAACGATGTGGATGGCTCTACAGCCAATGCATGGGTCTGAGGAAAGCGATGCCGCCATTCATCCAGAAAGATTCCATAACCGGCCCCCACGTCGATCAGGTGCTCCACATTTATACGATGCTCCGCGCACAGATTTGCCAAACGTTCAACCCGGGGACGAAAGATTTTTTCCCGGCGAATCTCGGCAACTGCCGGAAAAAATACTTCTGCCCAGTAGCGTGATGATTCTGACTGACGATAAAACGCTTCAAAAGCCGCAATGGACGGACGTGGGCTTTGGAATAATGTATGGCAATTGGTGCACTGAGCATAGGCAAAACCATTTTTTTCGAACTGGTGAATGGATTCGCTCCCTCCACAGGCCACGCAGTTTACTGTGATACGTGATGCATCCCCAAAACAATTTTTGGCATCTTGTGCACTTAGTTCGACGTAACGATTCAGCAGTGCTTCAGGTCGGATTTCATGTTCTTTCATGGCATCAGGTATTGGGATAGGGTTGGATCATTATTCATTAATTCTTCGGCTTCCTTGAGTTCCTGAGGCGTATCGACGCCAATGGTGAGAGATTCGGTCAGTACCATGCGAATTCGGCCACCGGATTCAAGCACACGATTCATGTCCACTGATTCGATTTGCTCAAGCCGGGTTTCAGCCATACGATTAAAGCGTAGCAGCACGCTTCGGCGGAAGGCGATGATACCGGTCTGCATATACATCGGAACATCTTTTACTCCGCGCCAAGGTGAGGGAATTGGTTCGCGGGAAAAGTAGAGAGCATCGTTATGCTGATTTACGACGACTTTGACATTGTTCTTGTCGATGAACTGGTCGTAGGTGCGCAGGCGCGACATGATATTGACGATTTCGACAGCCGGGTCGCTGAAGTGATTCAGTGTTTCAGCAATTGTCTTAGGCAAAATGAGAGGTTCATCTCCCTGCACCATCACCACTACATCGGCACGCACGCCGGTTGTGGCCTCAATGTGCTCCATTGCTTCCGCCGTGCGCGTAGTGGCACGGGTATGGCTTGCCGCTGTCATGACTGCAGAACCACCGATGCTGCGCACATACTCTGCAATTTCTTTGTCGCAGGTTGCCACATAGGCAGCAGCAAGACCGGGTGCGAGACGGGTGCGATGGTAACAATGCCCTACCATCGGCATGCCATGCAGGGTAGCCATAGGCTTGTCAGGGTAGCGTGTGGCGCCCATGCGGGCAGGAATAATGCCGATCGCATTCATCCTTGTATTTCTTTCGTTTTTGCAATGCCTTGTCGAGCACTAACATCGAGCATGCGTATGTCGACGCTGTATGCGATAAAGGTATAGCCTTCGTGAATGGTTTGTTCAAGCTGTTGCAAGTCAGGTTCGACAATATGTAAGCCTGCAGGACAACCGAGGCGCTTTCCAGTTTCGCGAATGTGCGTCATGGCGCTGATGAACTCAGGTTGTTCAAACTGCCCCGGGGTACCCATGGAGCAAGATAGATCATAGGGCCCGATGATGAACCCATCGACGCCTGGAACGGCCAAGATCTCTTCCATCCGGCCAACGGCTTCCTTGTGCTCGATCTGCACGATTACTACCGGCCCGTCGTTTTGCCAGTTCAGATAATCCTGAAAATTGACACCGTAGCCTTGTGCTCGAGCCAGCCCGACCCCTCTGGTTCCTTTGGGCGCATAACGGGTGGCAGCCACTGCTTGCGCCGCCTCGGCTGGAGTATTAACCATCGGAACCACGATTCCGTGTGCACCAGCATCCATCACGCGCTTGATTTGATTGGGATCGTTTGAGGTCAGCCGTACCAGAGGTGCCACACCGCACAGATCAATGGTGCGGATCAAATCGCCTGCCACATCGATGCTGATGACACTGTGCTCCAGATCGACGACCAGCCAGTCAAAACCAGCCTTGGCCATGATTTCGGCTATAGCAGGATGGCCCAAGGTGATCCAGGAGCCGATGGTCAAAACCCGTGAATTAATTTTGTTTCGTAGCATTGTGGATGTCATGGAGTAACTTGCAAAAGTTATTGAAAGTGTAATTTAAATATTTTTTTTAAATGCTGGATTTTTATCGCTTTTAAAAGCCCAAGATATGTTCGTGTATCGACCGAATTCAATCATTTTCCAGTTATCGCCTGGCCGCGATGCTTAATGACTTTAGCTGGCACGCCAACAGCAACGGCCAACGGTGGAACATCCTTGGTGACCACCGCACCTGCACCTATTACCGCGCCTTTACCAATGTGGACGCCGCCGAGGATCGCTGCATTCGCGCCTATCCAGACATCATCATCTATATGAATGTCCAAAGGTGTATGGCCTTGCTTCCCAATAAAAACATGCGGGTCGTCATATCTATGTCCAGCAGTACGCATGACGACATTTGGGCCGATGAGGCACTCTTTTCCAATATGAATTTCACCCCCAACTGCTGCGTTAATATGGACATTGGTATTAAATGTTGAATTACAGCCCACAAAAATAGCGCCCCCTTCGGCCGTAAAGAATGAATTTCTTCCAATGCCAACCATACCGTCGAAGCTCATGGTCTGCGGTGAAAGGAATTCACAACCGACGCCAATACGCAACTTGCCACTTCTTTTAAAACGCCATCCAAGCCATACTCGGCGTAAGGCACTGCCGATATGTCCAGGCATGCAACCAATCAGCGCCTGAACCCATGACAGTAACTCATTCGCTAATAATTTGAAAATTTTAGTCATCAGCAAGCATTCACCTAATAAATATTTCAAGCCTCAACTGCACATCGCTCCACCACCTCACGCAAACGTTTGGTCGCCTGCCCATCCAGATAGGGATCAAAATGATGAAGAATAGGCGACCAATCACCCAGTGATTGATCAGCATCGCTTCCTGATCGATAGCGGCTTATCGCCTCCATAACCTGGTCTATCGTTTGATACTCAATATTCACTTGCGCGTAGATGGCATCCCATTGGGTCTGGCTCCCATATGAATCTAGTAAAACCGTTCTTACGCCCGCCACCGCAGATTCTAGCGCAGCAGTTGCACCAAATTTGTGGCTAATACACATATCTGCCGCCAAGGCGGCTTCAACAGGATAAATATCGTTGCGATGTCTTCCTTCCATCAGTTCCAGATAGCGTCCGGTTGCTTTCGCGCTCTGAATCAGATCATCACTAGGATATAGCTGACTAGGGGTATTTTTCATGAACTGTGACTTTATTATCACCCCGAACGATGCATCTTCTAGTACTACCTTGGCAAGCGCATGAAGCTCGGCAAGGTGGTCATCCTTACTTACGAGTCCCCATCGATTATGCTGCACCGATTCGTCGAAATAGCATACGATGAACTCTGCGCCTTTGTCGCGCAACGCGTTACGGTGCGTTTGTGCCCGGCTCCTGACCACATTGGCCACGCCATCATAAATATACCCACCGAGTTTCCACTCCTTTGGGCCGATGCCATCACCTTGAAACAGCGGTTTGTACATCTCCGAAAAAATCACATAGTAATCGGATGTGGTCATCATTAACGGAGATCGAATTCCCAAGTTTGAATATTGAAAGGCTATCGTCTTGATGTTCAGGTCGTCAGCCGCCAGTTGTATCGGATCGGCAGATAACTGACAAGTGAGAAATACGCGCACATTCAGGTATGTTGCCAACGCACCCATCCTCTGGGCTTCCATGAACAATTGTAATGTGTGCAGCAGCGCCGCCGTTTCTGCAAAATTGCGCTGAGACAATGCGGCCCGAAGGATTTCTCGACTGTCTTGAGCCAACCGCCGAAGCGAAGATGACTTATTTTTCTGTTTCCATGCGGCCCTTACACTGGGCGCATGAACCAGTGCTAAAGCAGATTTGGAAAATTTAACCGTATCCTCCGCGACCAAAAGAATGGAAAGCAAATTAACAATATAAGTCGAAAAAAGAGGCATGCTGTCGCTTGAGTCCAACCAATGAGGCTGCCCTCTTAAAAATTGATCCAAACGAATATTATCTTCCTGCACCATCAGCACGGATGGCGCAAAATTTGGTGGCCTTGGAATAGGCACTCCCCAACCCCACAGGCGCTTGATATGTCTGGCGTAATCCCAGGCAATCTTCTTGAACAATAGAATCATCCGTGACCGGATTGCCGGGTAAAAATGCAGCCGCACATCTGGCAAATATTGTGCCAAAAGTTCGCCGCTAAAGTAAGCCGGCTCCGCCAACCACACCTTCGCTTGTGCCGGATAACACAGCGCTCGCGCCACCTGCGCGCGAATAATAACCGTCTCAATACTTGGCGCCAAATTCTTTGCGAGAGATAGACGCAAGGTCTCTCGTTGATACTTGATATTTAGCCGTTTCAGAAGCGGCTGCGCCTCCAGGATTGCATATGAGGCTGCAAATGCAACCTCGTTTACCAATCTGCGACTGGCAAGAAAAACCGACTCACCATCCGGGTTCTTCAGATGTCCCGCAAAGAAGACTGCTTCCTCGACCTCCACACCTTTCCTGTTGAGTGCAGCTAAATGTTTTCGCTGCCGACTATCCAACTCTTCAAGCACAATGATGCGTAAAACACCAGCGGCAAGTATGCTGCTGACAGAAGCAGCGGTCAGCTTATCCACATAGACTGTATCAGCCACCGTACCCGATTGCTCACCCGCCATAGACACCCACTGCAGATTGAAACGCTAGCACGCCAAGATCATTCATCTCGGCTCCGCGAAACTCTTCATCCTTCAGGTATCGGCCCACAACCCCATTTATATACGCATGATCAAATGTGTCCGAATCAAGCCTCTTCTGGAATGAATTGGAGGCCAGGGTTTCCTTGAACACGGTCGACAGTGATGAACCGAACAAGAGCTCACCCAGATGGCTGAAAGACGGGTCGACATCGTAGAGATAGGAATGTGGCCCTACCTGCAAGTGCATCGGATAGTCAATTCTGTTTTTCAGCATCCATTTGAGCGGATATTTGGTTGTCTTCAATTCCAGGCCTCGGCCCCATGATTCCGGCATCGCCGAAAGAAACTCGATGAGGCGACTGTCATGAAACGGCAACACGCAGCGCAACCCATGCGCAGCAGCAGTGTGCTCCAGTGTCGACACGGTTGCGCCCTGCCAATGAAATGAATTGTAAAGATGCAGATACCACGAATACAGCGTCTCCGGTGTTGCCTCTTTACCAGCCCGCGCCAGATAGGTCGTTTCCATTTCGGCTGCGTAGGCAACCCTTCCTGTAGCGGTCAATAATCTGGAGTTCCCAAGTGAAGTGAACGGCATCCGTCCACCCCTCAGGAAAAAACTGGCCAGAAGTTGCTTGGTGCGATCTGTTCGATGAGTCGTTATTTCATCGAACTGCGTCGAACTTGCACGCTGTTTAAACAATTGCCAGATCGGATCTTGCTCCTGCCTGTCTTCCAGAATTTCGCGAAGAAAGGTCGGCCCAAATAAATAGGATGCCATCTTGTCGCTATATTCACGAAAGTCGTGGGAGGCCGGATGAAAAATGGTGACGAATTGACTGAAGCCGAGATTGTGCGCGCCGTCGCTCATCTCACCGGCAAATATGGTCTCGTCACCATTTGCGGTTTTGGCGGTATGCTCGGCAAGGAGCCAATGATTGAGCCCCGTAACATTTGCAAACTGCTGCGCACGCAAAAGAGGTTGTGCTCTTTCCAATATGGCTGCAGCATTGTTGCGGTAGTCGAGTTCGCAGATATCAAGCGGCACCCCAAAATATTCAGCAACGGCCGTGGCACGATCAATCTCGAACTGATTGATCACGCCGCTACGATCAGCGTATCGCATCCTGCCGATCACAGCGCGCACCTTGCGGTTGCCAAATAGATGCACCAGGCAAGCAAGAATTGAGGTCGAATCCCAGCCGGATGATAGATAAACCACGTTCCCGTCTTTCGATGCCCTGGCGCGTGTGGCTTCAAGCAGGATGTCCGCATATTCGTGGTTTTGGCGGTCACCATAGTTACCCGTGCTTAGTGGGTTAAACTTTCTGGATAACAATTCGACTGCACCACCATTGACGCGGATTCCCTGATCTACTCCAAGCCGCTGCACACCCTCATACAAAGTATGCTGCTTGGCTGGTCTGCTCCCGTAAACCGTCAGCGCATGTGCGATCCCGACCTTCGACGGAGCGGCTCCTGCCTCTGCAACCGGCAGAAGATCCATGCCAGTGGCCAATACAACGCCGCCGTCAATCGATTGCCAGTAAATGTCGATTCGCCCAAAACGATCGGTCCAAATTTCACAGCTTTCATCGGTGGAAGATTTGACAATGACAAATCGCCCCTCGACCTCGCAGATCCGATCCGGATTTTCGAAACAGGCCGTTTCAAGCTTCAACATCGCAGCGTCGGATAAGGAGCCATCCGCTCTTCGTATTCCGACCACGTCACCAAACAGAAAGTAGTGAGTACCGTCCTGTCCCAGCCATGCATGCGTCATGCCAACCCCTTGCACGATCAGTCGGTCAGATTGCACAATATTTTTTAGATTACCCTCCTCGGATAGCGGAGCTGCATTTTCCGATTTGCGGCTCAAGACGCGCAAAGATAACTGGTTCTTCATGGGGCATGCTCCAGGAATAAATAACTAATGATTAGTATTGAAAAAACAACGCACAAGCAAATCGATGTGATGCGGAGCGGACATTTCATCCCGCTCACATTTTTGCAAGCAAGATACTTCGAAGACCATCTAGCAATCCACTGGTAATTTTATATTTTCCCAGAGCATTGGTGGTCGCCATGCCACAAAAAAAGAATTTCTTAGACTAGGCTTGTTGTACTTCGGTATGTCACCCGAAATGGTCCGCAATGATCCGCCTGCTTCGCGGAGTATTGCATCGCCGGCGGCAATGTCCCACTCAGAGGTTCCTGCAAAGCGTGGATAAAATTCAGCCTCACTCGCTGCGATTCTGGCTAGTTTCGATGAAGCGCCCGCCGGAACACGATGGACTACTCCGTTCAGGCGACCAAATTCAAGCGATGCCGGAGCGTCGTGGAAGCGGCTGGTAAACATACGTGGTTCGACAGGCCAAGGGGCTAAGGCGTTAATCTGCGATTTTGCACCAGCGTGATTTTGCCATGCACCGGCTCCGCTTGATGCGTACCATGTCCTGTTCAATGCGGGAGCAGCTACCACGCCAATCACAGGAACTCCATTTTCAATGAGGGCAATATTCACGGTAAATTCATCGTTGTGAGCGATGAAATCTTTAGTGCCGTCGAGCGGATCGACCAACCAGAAGCGTTGCCAACTACTGCGCTGCTCAAACGGAACCGTTGCCTCTTCAGATAGTACCGGCAAGCCGCTAGCTTGCAGCAGTTTATTGATCGTGGCATGCGCCCGTAAATCGGCATTTGTCACGGGGCTTCCATCGCCCTTATGGGCAACGTCCATCTTGCCGCTCGCATAAACCTTGAGAATTTCCACGCTGGCGGCTTGAGCTGCGTGTAGCGCATTGTCGAGCAGTTGTATCAAGTCAGATCTCACGGTTGCGTGCTTACTGATGAAGAGCTTTCGGCCACATCTGACCAAGCGAGGGTGCTTGCAAGATCGCCAATATTGTAAATCTGGATAGTGTTCATGCGGCTTCCGGGTGTCGGGTAACTTATTCCGGTGACCAGCACCTCGTCACTATTCGAAATGAGTTCTCTCTTCCACAGCATTTTCAGTACGTTTACGATGTGATCGGCGCTGCTACGGGAAAAGGACACATCACTAAATACACCCGTGGTGCCTGCAATCAAGTTGAAGCTGCGGGCGGCGGCGGAATCGTCGCTTACCGCCAATATCGGTTGGCGCAATCGATGAACCGCTATCATGCGTGCGGCATACCCTGAGCGAGTAACCGCCACAATCTTGGTAATCGGTAGGGAACGGCAAAGCGTTGGTATAACAGAGCTCATGGCCTCCGGTACGCTGGTTCCACACGACACGTTGGTTCTCTCCATCTCGGATTGCAAATGACTTTCTGCCGCATCGATCACCTGACGCATTGTTGCCACTGCTTCCAGGGGGAAAGTGCCGATAGCGGTTTCCCCCGAAAGCATCGTTGCCGCACATCCATCCAGCACCGCATTGGAGATGTCAGTCACTTCGGCCTTTGTCGGAAAAGGGTTGTGAATCATCGTATGCAGCATCTCGGTTGCAACGATAACAGGACGACCATGCAGACGAGCAGCTTCAATGATCTGTTTTTGCTTGATGGCGACGTCATACAAGCTGGTCTCGACCGAGAGATCGCCTCGATCGATCATGATCGCATCGGCCGCTTCAACTATTTCATGGACACGATCCATGCCGCCCTGGTTTTCGACTTTTGCTACGATTCGAGGCCAACTGTTGTTTATAAGAGTGCGAAACGCGATGATATGCGCTGCCGACTCAACAAAACTTAAGCCGATAAAATCCACCTTGTTATCGCACGCAAACGCGATCATCTGCTCATCGCGTGATGTAACTTGTGGCGTGTTCAGGCTGACGAAGGGCACATTGATGCCTTTTCGGCTCTTTAACTGGCCGGACGTTTCGACTCGGCAATGGATATCGTTTCCGTCTATCTTTATAACGGTAAACCGCAGGGTGCCGTCATCGGCCATGATTGAGTTGCCTACAGAAAGATCAGCATGCAGGTTGCCGTAATTAACCGGGACTTTTTCCGTCCCATCGTGACTGGTATCGGTAGTCAGTATTAAGGTATCGCCAATCGTAAAACTCGGTTCATGCAGCAGTTGCGTGGTACGTATTTTCCGTCCGGGAATATCTAACAGAATGGGTACGTCAGGCAGAACATCATGAATTTTTTTGATTGCTTTTCGATGCCAATCAATGTTCGCGTGTGAGCCATTCAGGCGAGCGACACTCAAACCCGCATTGTATAAAGCTAATAGAGTGGAGTCGTCCAAACTATTGGGACCTATCGTACAAACAATTCGCGTATGACGCATGTAAGCTCCTTGTTGAATCAACGGACTGCAATTCATAGAACCGCTCTGAAAAAGCGGTGCACGGACATTTGAAGCATCCAGTACATCGGTATCGGATTTATTCTATAAAGCATGGGATGCCTTTCATGGCATCCACCACTTCCTGGCGCATCAAATGCGGGTCTGGATGGTTTCCATTACCTAGTATGCTGCGCATGTAGGTTCCGCTTATTTGCTCCACAAAATTGGTGCCGATATGCGCACATGTATTCTCGGTGGCGATTCCGTCGCATTTCCTGCAATGATAGGGGCCTTTGAGACGCATGATCTCGATGCCTAGATCGCCATCGAATTGGCGGGTAAGTTCATGCGCATCATAAAGTCCGTACCAGTCGCCAACACCGGCGTGGTCGCGACCGACAATAAAGTGTGTACATCCATAGTTGCGTCGAATGATCGCGTGAAATACAGCCTCGCGCGGACCAGCGTAACGCATAAGCGTCGACAGAATGCCGAGCACCACACGTTGCGGCGGAAAATAATTGCTTATTAACGCACGATAGCCGCGCATGATGGCCTCCGGCGTGTAGTCGCCAGCACGTTTTCGACCTACCAACGGTTGCACAAACAGGCCATCGGCATGTTCGAGAGCAATGCGCTGCAGGTACTCGTGCGCACGATGGGGCACATTTCTGGTCTGGAAACCGACTACGCGTTTCCATCCGCGATCCAGAAAAATCTTTTTTGTTTCGTCAGGCGTCAATTCATCGGCAGAAATATCGAAGCTGGCTCTCTGTAGCAGCACAACCTCACCACCTACAAAGATCGGCTTGAGCTCGTAAAAATGCTTCACCCCCGGATGAGCGGGATCATCCGTTCCATATACTTTTCGCGCTACATCCCGGCGGTCGCATGAAAAGAAATCATTGGGGCTGAGGTGGCCAACCAGCGTGTCATTAAAAATTAAGTCAACCACGTCGGCGCCGCAAATAGCGGCCTTACTTGTCTCATCAATATCTAGTATGACGGGTAGTGAAAACACGGCGCCGGAAGGCAGGCGCATCTTCTCAGTCACCGATATAAACTGCTTTTCATTCATAAACCCCGTCAACGGAGCAAATGCACCGATGCCGATTTTCTCCAGTTCCAGATACTGATCACGATCAATAACGATTGATGTCACATCCACCCCTTTATTTATAGACTGCTATTTAACGCCATCGCGAGCCGTGGCACAGCCCGAATGATTTTTGCCGCGATGAATTCCGGTGTTTCACCGATCGAACTTACAACCATATCTGGACTTTCTGGGGCATGCCAGGGTACATCAATCCCCACCACATGTTTAACCTCGCCAGCTCTCGCTTTGGAATATAAACCCTTGGTGTCGCGCTCCTCCATCGTGGACAAGGGTGTGTCTACATAGATTTCGAAATACCCGGGAAGATTGATGCGATTCCAATGCAGCAGGTCTGGATTCGAATACAGGGCGGCCACTATCGCAGGAATATTCTGGCGCGCCAGAAACAAGGCTAGCCGTTGAATTCGACCTATTTGCAGCTTGCGTGCCTCCTCGTCAAACCCTAACCCAGCACCAAAAAGATCGCGAATCACATCGCCATCGACCAATACCAGTTCCGGCAGGTGCGGCTTGGCAACGCGAACTATCTCCTCAGAGATGGTTGTCTTCCCTGCCCCAGACAGCCCCGTTAACCAAACGACCATTTTCCCACTCTCCATTTTTCAATTGGATGAAGCGCAACTAATCTATTGCATTGTATTGATGCTACTCAACTGACTATTGCAGAACGCCTCCATCGCAACCAGACCCCGGCCATGAGCGATGTCAAAATAGAGGCCAGAACTAACGTCACAAACAGCGCTTCATCAATAATTTTGGCAGCATGTGCGAGGCTGGCCAGAACTATTCCCGGCCCACCCCTTGTATTCATTGTCATGCCAAAATCAAGAGCCATAATCCAAGGGACCCGCATAAACTTGACGAATAGAATAACGCTCGTTATTTTAATCAGCGAAGACGCTAACAGGAAGCCGAATATGAGTAGCGGATTAAAATTGGCTGGCAAGTTCATTTGAAGCCCAACGAGAGCAAAATATATCGGAACGAAAAACCATATCGCGATATTGGTTATGTTCTGTTTCACCGGCTCCAGCTTAGAAACCGGGAGGCGACCGATAACCAAGCCGGCGAGTAGCGCACCAAATACGATATTGACATGTAGCACACTAGCTAGGCTCACCAACACCAGACAGACCAGCAGCGTATATCCCAGCAAGGAGCCCTCCGGAGACTGCGAGATCACCACGCGGCCTGAGAATCGTAAAAACGTGGGAACCATGAAAATTGAAAAGGCTGCAAAAAAAATTGTCCCCAATACTATTGGCCCTATACCGGCTATACCGATCGGAGCGCCTCCTTGCCCCTGTTGAATCGCCAGAGCCACCGACAGCACGATCCAAAGAATCAGGTCTTGAATAGCAGCGGCAGTCAGCACAGCCTGAGCAAAGCGGCTAGCTAGCATATCGAGATCCATGAATATGCGCGTTATAACCGGAATCGAAGTTACGGCAGATGCAATCGCGATCACCAGAGAGAAAGCCAACGGGTTTGGTGTGGCGTTGTTTGGAAACAAGGATGAGGCGAAAAAGCCAAACAGGAAAGGCAGACTCATGCCGCCCAAGGTGAGCATCAAGGGCAGCAGCCGGTCGCCCTTGCTGAAATTGGTAGAAATCTTGAAGCCCGCTGTAAACATCAACAGGATAAGTCCAAGCCAATAAAATACCGAGAGCAATTTCCCCTGCTCTGCGAATCCGTTGAAAATCCATGCGTGAAGATCGGGCGCAAAATATCCGAGAAGGGACGGCCCTAATAGTAGCCCGGCACATATTTCGCCGATAACACGCGGCAATCGAAGAACATTGAACACGTGTCCTGCGCCAAGAGCGAAGAACAGCAATAAAACCAGGGACAGCAGTAGACGTGAAAGCTCGTGATCCAGCATCGGCTAAGGTTTCCTGAAGTGCTTCAATTTATTCAACACGCCTCTGCATGACATCAACAAAACTACCCTTCATACCGAAACACTGTCCTGATCCGAAACCAGTCCCACACTGCGAATATGTTCGGCGATAACCTGATCAAACGCAGGATTCTCGCTAATTTTGGGTGCGCTGTAGTCGTTGCATCCACTCGGGAACCCACCCTGAAATAATGCAGGGCCCGTAATTTTGAAAGTCTTTTCATCTATTGGGAAGCGTTTTATCCACTGTTGCTGCGCATCACTTACTGCCACCTCATAAATACCGCGATAGATTGATTCAGAAATCACATGTGAACGCGATGCGTCCGGTCCAAAAAGATTCTTTCCATCAACAACCCCAGGCATTTCAATGCCGGTCAGAGACAGCAAGGTCGGCATTAGGTCGAGATTAGGGGATACCGGGTTTGTGCAAATTTGATTCATCACGCCAGGCCCTTTCATGCGGATGAAAGTCCCGGTACGAAACTCGTTGAGTGGAGGACAGTCGCGTGTGTGTTTATCGTGGAAATCCGGCCAGGGAGTTCCATGGTCTGCTGTGAGTACAACCAGCGTGTCTTTGGGCAGATTCAATTCAATATAGCGAAGCAGACTTTCGATTGCACGGTCAAATTCATGCAGTCTCAGCAGCAGCATTTGCTCGCCCTGTTCGCGCCCAAGTTCGCTATATTCCAGACGATCCAAATCGTGACCTGTCGAGTCACCGCGACGTGCCAGGTTGAAAGCACGCGTTAATGGCGGCAAGTTCCATGCCGGATGTGTGTCGGGAAAGTGAACGTAGGAAAAAGTTGCATCTGACCGGTGCGCATCCAGATGCCCTATGATTTCACTTATCCATACGGATGGATCGTAATCAAAAGCGCTACGTCCCTCCAGTGCCCAGTGATACATGAAACGATCAAAACCGCGATTACTACCAAACGCAGGCGTGAGTCTGTTCCCGACAGAGAAACCGAGCGTATGGTAGCCCGCTTCCTGAAAGCATTCGGCCAAAAGTTTCTGTCCGGGTTGGTAGGCCATTGGGAAAGTGGGATGTACCATCCGATGCCGGCTGGCGTATTGGCCGGTGAAAAAGCTGGCTGTTGTAGGTAACGTCCACTCGGACGACGAAAAACCTATCGGTGCGTCAAAACCGTCCGCGAAGAACCGGTCAAGATTTGGCGTAACGGATCGTTCCAAGTCGGTCGGGTGCCGATCGGAGAATCGCCGTCTGGCCAATCCGTCCAATACCATCACTATCACATGCCGGGGCTTTGTTTCAGGGTTGGCGTTCTGTTTGTGTACTACACGCGGGTAAGATACCCACAGTGGTTCCGACGTTTCGACCCTCAGAATTTTTGAGCCGACTGCTCCGGGGAGTCGCACATCAAGCCAGCGTCCCTCGTGAAGCGCCTCATGTCGCGTAGTCTGCCCTTCAATGCTGAACTGAACCGACGAATCCGAATTCCAGCGATCCGCGGTGACTGCGACTTGGACTGAATCCCCCGGTTGCAGTTCAGGGATTTGAAAGGATGTGCCTCCTGTTATCAGCGCGCAAGCGCGGCTATCATCACGACGGGTAATGGTCAACCCTTCAAGGCCAAGGTTGTGGAAGTAGGCGGCTTCAAGGGGTGGTGCAACGACTGGCTGCCCATTCCAGTACTTCTGTTGGTCAGGCTCTTGAGAACGTTCGCGCCACTGGCGCACACCAGGCGGCTCGAGCCAGACCTTGTAGAATTTTTTAAACCGCGATTTTATCGACACGCCTTTATCCTTAATTCATCATTAGTTCGCCGTACCATTGCGATGCTCAGTGCGGGGTCATACTGAATACGATCGGTGTCTTCTATTTTGAAGCCGGCCTTTTGGTAAGCATGGATGGCAGCGCGGTTCTCACGTTTGACATCAAGCACGATCTCGTCAATGTCACGGTGTGCTTTCAACCACTGAGCGGAGGCATCCAAAACCTCAGCAGCCACTCCTCGACCACGCCAATCTGGATTGCCGACTAGAATACCCATGATTGCGTAGCCTTCTGCCGCGTTGACTGGTTCGTATTTGATATTACCCAGATGTTGGCCGTCTTCTTGCAGAAATATCCCCAGAAATAAAACATCTGGACGGCCTGATTTTTGGTCAATGTATTGGCGCAAAGATAACAAATCGGGCGTGTCTTTGGCTGCGACGATGAATTGTTGCGCCGTTTGGTCACGAAGCCAAACAAGGTAACGATTATTTGCATCATCCGGTGTCAATGGCCGCAAAAAAAATCGTTGCGTATCAATCCGCATGTTCATTTTATGATTTGTTCTGCTGTCGAAAAGCTTGCAAGGTTTTGGCTGCCGTGACAACGTAAAACCTGGATGCCATGATGATAGAAGGGGGGGGTCAATTGCCTACCCTTGGGAAAACCCCTAGCCAAAGAGCGCGCAATATTTTTTTGTTTGCGGTGAATCTCAAGCCAAACCTTGAATCGTCGGCGCGATCGCGGGTCATGACTAAAATTTGTGTAATGTCCTTGCCATTTTTTGCTGCATGAATTACCAATTCCGTTCCGATTGAGCCGTAGGAGTCAAAATAACCAAGTTCCCTGTAAGCGCCTATCCGATAAGCTTTTATCCCACATAGCGGATCCCGTATCCCCCATTTAGGCGATGCGACCCAGGCGAATATGTGTTCAGCTAGCCGCTGGCGACGATCTCGAGTGCCGATAACCACATCAGCTCCGTCATCCAGTGCCTGGATGAACGATTTCAATATGGTCGGATCATGCTGTCCATCCGCGTCTATGGTAATAATATACTCACAACCAAGTTTTTCAGCGTGAGCAAAGCCCAAGTTGAGGGCTTGATCGTAACCGAGGTTAATGGTTGTCGTGATTACTGCCGCACCGGCTTTCATTGCCAAAATGCCCGTCTCATCGGTCGATCCGTCATCCACAACAATTGGAAAGCCATATTGAGCGGCGCCGGACACGATAGAGGCAATTGTCCTCGTTTCGTTAAAAGCGGGAATAACAATGCCTATTCGATGTCGCTCCATCTAAGATAGCCCCCCGCTTTGATTGACCGTCTTAATTGTTTGCCAATAATTTTGCTCATTTCATATGGAGGCAGTGCATCGTCTGGGCAAGGGCGCAACACCGAAAGATCGTCACGAGCAAGCATGGTCCCCTGTGGCAAATCCGTCCTGATCCGAATGGAACGGCGCTGCAGGATCACGGTTTCATTCTCATTAAGCTCTACCTTCTTGCATCCTGTGCCCAGACTATTTTCAAGCTCGCGAGAGCGGTCAACCATCTCCCGCCAGGATTGTGGGTTCATCGAAAATGCGTGATCTGGCCCTGTCATGCCGGTGTCATCAGTGAAATGCTTTTCGATGATGCGCGCACCGAGTGCAATTGCTCCCAGAACTGTTGCATGACCGGGGGTGTGGTCGCTCAGTCCCAAGACAATATCTGGGTACATTTCCCGGTAAGTACGCAGCACATTCAACTGAATGAATTTGAAGTTTTCAAGGCTTGCCGTGTAATTGGTATTGCACTGCAGCAAAGCCAGTTGCGGGTTCACTTTCAGCGCCACTTCCACTGCTCGCTGCACGTCATTCATGGATGACGCGCCAGTTGCGAGGATATAGGGTTTATTTTTTCCAGCGATGTGCTCAATAATTTCCAGCCAGGTGATGTCGCCAGAGCCAATTTTGTATGCTGGCACGTAGGGGTCAATGGCATCCACCAGATCCAGAGCGTATGGGCTGGTAAAAAAGGCAATCCCAGCCTTGTCGCACGCCTCTTTTAGATAAGGCGACCAACCAAGGTCTACAGAAGCATCTTTGTACACATCGAATACCGACTTTTTCCATTTGGACTGATGCGATTGTTGTCCGCCAAGCGCCTTGAACCCCGAGTCACTGACAATCGTATCGGCTTTAAAATGCTGAAATTTTGCCGCATCGGCACCGGCTTCAGCAGCAAGATGGATTAACGCAATTGCGCGCTGAAGGTCGCCATCGTGGTTGGCGGCGATGTCCGCAATAAAATAGGTTGGCGCATCGCAACCTATTTGCTTGCCATCAATAATAAGGCGACTATCCGGCTTCATGGGCATAAGCACCTTTCGCAGCTAGAATTTCTTCTTTTAGTGTCGGCAGTTTAACCCCAAAGGTATGCTCAAAGCGTGATGAATCCATGCGCATATCTTTGGGGCGGTACGCGGTCAATTTGACCTTGTCCGAGATGCCCCGGCTCATGTGATTAGTAGGTAACTTCAGCGCCTCGGCAAGTGTGAAAGCAAAGCCCGCTTTGCTCATCCCTTCCTTGGACCCAAGGTTAAAAATTCCTTGCTGACGTTGTGCAATAACGAGTTCCATTAGCTCAACCAAACTCTGCAAAGACAACGGGCTGAATTGTATGTCGTCAAAAACAGTAATCGGTTTCTCTTGCCTGAGCGACTCTACCAGCCAATCACTCAGGCTTGTCCTGCCGGGGCATAAGCTGGGGCCAAAAAAGTTGGTGCGCAAAATAGTAGAGGATATTTTTGCAGCCGCCAGCTCCCCCGCGTATTTGGAGAAAGCATAATAATTCGGTAGGGTAATTTCATCTTCCTTGTGCGGGCCGACACCGTCATAAACCTGGTCTGTTGACAGCTGTACAAGATGACACTCATTTCCGCCATCACGTATCCATTTTGCCAAATTTTCAACAACTTTTACGTTTGCCAGATAAGCCTGTTGAGGATTACGTTCGCATTCATCGACATTAGTTAAAGCAGCAAGGTTGACAATGGTGTCTGGCTTTATTTTGTCCAGCATAGCGCTAACCTGATTGGCATCAGACAGGTCGGCGTGCATGTAACCGTCTCGATTCCTGGCATGGCATATCACGTCAAAACCACGTGCTTGCAAATGAGGAACGAGGGTGCTCCCAAGAAGCCCTTGAGCGCCAGTCACTAGGGTTCTAGTCAGCGCCATATCAGTCGCATGAATCCAGCAGGTAGATTGGAGCTTCTGGCAGGGTATCTATTCCTGATAACCTCGGACTCATATCAAAGTCCGATACAGGTCAGGCCGCCGATCCTGCCGGGTAGAGAATCCGCGCTTGAAATCCAGCAGGTCATGATGATTCATATCGTAAATATCCATCTCCCCTTCTGTGACAATCGGATTGATAAATTCGCCATTGGCGTTCACGACTGAGGAGCTGCGTTCGTATTCCAGGCCGTTGCCATCTACACCAATACGGTTCACGCCGATAACATAGGCCTGATTCTCGATGGCGCGCGCCTGCAGCAATGCCCGCCAGTGAGCGACACGCCGCTTCGGCCAGTTGGCGATATTGACTAATACATCGCAGTCGTTTCCCAGCGCGCTGTAAAGCTCCGGAAAACGCAGGTCGTAGCATATTGAAAAACCCAGTGTGAATTCCGGCATCTGCATTTTTGCCAAACTATTCCCTGCTTGGAAAAAACGATCTTCTCCCGCAAAAGAAAAAGGATGAATCTTGGAATATCGCGTCTTCTCAAATCCTTCACTTGAAAAAGCTACCAGCGTATTGGTCGATTTACTGCCATTGCGCATTGCCAAGCCAGCAACAAGCGAAATGTCATGTTCTTTGGCGATCTTGGCAAATGCAGCCAGGGTAGGCGATTGTTCTGGCTCTTCTGCCATGAGTTGTGTATTCATGGTAAAGCCGGTCAGCGTCATCTCCGGGTAAATAATCAAATCAGCGCTATAAGCGGACGCGCGCGCCGCCAACTCTACGCAACGTTGCAGGTTATAAGCCTTATCCTCCCACTTTTGGTCGAGAGAGATCAATGCGACTTTCAATGTTAGCTCCGCTTTCCTGCTCTAAATTGTTTTGCGGAAAACCGCCTTTGCGGGTCTGCCGATCAATAGGCCATCTGTTGTCCCGGCATCGATGGCCTTGCGATATGCGGCGCAGGACTCGTCAAAGGCCATGGCGAACAACTCCATCTCCGGCTGCTGATGCGACCATGTGGGGTAAACCATTCCTTGAAAAAGAATTCCACGGGCGATCATTTCCTGCATCATTAATGTGCGGTACGCATCATCCAAAGCACCTGCGGAATTGCGGCATGTCAGAACGAACAAGCATGGATAACCGAGCAATTGCAGTGAAGTTTCCAATCCGTGTTTGAGCACGATCTGTTCAAGGCGTTTCTTCAGTGCATCACCTCTCGTCCAGTTGCTCTCGATCATGTTGTGTTGTTTGAAAGATTCAATGGTAGCCATCATGGCTGCGAGTCCCGTTGATTCGGCACCGTGAGTTGTCGAGATCAGAAAAAGCTTGTCATTTCCTTCACGCCGGATGCCCCCTAATTCCATGACGTCGGCACGACCGGTCAATGCACAGGCTGAAAATCCGTTGGCAATGCCTTTGCCCCAGGTCGACAGGTCGGGTTTGACGCCATAATAGTTTTGCGCGCCTGTCATACCCCATTTAAAACCTGAAATCATTTCATCGAGAATCAGCAACACGCCACGCTCCTTGCACAATGCTGCAACATTCTGCAGAAAGTTGTCCTTGGGCGGGTCAAATTTGACCGGTTCCATAATCAGGCAGGCAATATCATGGTTGTTATCGGCGAGCAATGCTTCAACTGACGCGTAGTTGTTATAGCTAAACGCCGCCGTCATTTCGCGCATTCTGGATGGGATGCCTCGATCACAAGGCGTTGTTACAATAAACCAGTCGTCGTAGCTGAAGAAATTGTGTTCGCGCGCGATTGCAACCCGGTTGCGCCCGGTGAAGGCACGTGCGAGTTTGACTGCAGCCGTTGTTACCGTGGATCCGTTTTTAGAAAACTTCACCATATCTCCAGACTGCACAGTCTCGAGGAATATCTCGGCAGCCTTCATCTCAAGCACTGCTGGGCGGGAGAAGTTTGTGCCTCGATACGCGGCCTCACAGACAGCCTGCGCTACGGGTTCATACCCGTGACCGATAGAAACCGACGTCAATCCCATACTGCAATCGATATATTCGTTACCGTCCATATCCCACACGTGCGCACCCTTGCCATGGGTAAATGCACTTGGCGAATTAAAAGGGAACTGGTCATCACCTTTGGAATATGTGTGCGCACCCCCGGGTATCAGGTCATGTATGCGCGCAGAATATTCACGCGATTTGTCAAAGTTTTCAATTTTTTTCATCATTATATGGTTTTAATATTATTAAAATTAGTCAGTCTGCGCCGAACCCCAGCGATACATCGTGGAGTATCCCGTTTCCGTAAAAGGAGCGATTAATTCAATTAGCCTTGGATTTCCGTCCAAAAATTTTACAATTTCCAGAACTGGAATTCTTGGGGCAGAGTTCTCGAATGCATTGAATACAATTCGGCACACTGCCAAGTCTTCAGGATTGTCTACTGTCAATCTCAGGTCTTTTCGAATCAATTCTATCGGCGGGTTTGCTTTAATTATCTTGAAGTCTTGGTAGTGCTCGCGGATATACAACGTACAAAGTTCGGAGCGGTGTTTTTTGTCGCCTTTTGCATGCGATTCTTCCAGTGCTTTCAATGAAATGATTTCAAATCCGCATCCATCGACGACATTGTCCATCAAGGCTGCATCCGCTTGTTCCTCTTGATAATGATGCCACATATCTCCGACTGGCTCAAAATAAAGAAAGGGTGATTCACTGGTCACACGGAAGATATCAGTTGCGCCAGCGAGCTGCCCACATTTGACCAGTCGCGATAACACATCGATCTGATCACCGACAACATAGCGAAGGCCTTTTTCTTCGGCGATGGCTATGAACACCTCGTTTTCAATCCCCTCTGAGATACCGAGAACGATCTCATCAATGCAATCGATTGTCCGCAGGCAGTCAATGATGTTGTCGAGTATTCGAATACCCTTTTCTACATCCAGATTCTGTAGCGGCTTACCGTAAAGCCTGGATCCCTGATTACGGCAAGCCAACGCCGCAACTAATCGGCGATTCATGACTTTCCCTCCGTTTCCTGAATATCGGCAGGGGAAACGGGTTGGTTTACAAATATGTCGCGCAGAGCCCGCTTGCCATAAACAGAATCTAGATCAGTCAATATGTCTTTTGATGGTGTGCGTTTCAATACGACAGCCTCCGGGTTGATGGTGGTACCGGCTTTGATCGGCTGGCATGCCACAACATGTTTACGCGTCCACTGGCGATAGCCTAATTCAGATTGGGACATGCCGAAATCAGGGCTGGAAGCAGCCTTGCCGAATGCCTCTTCGCAGGCACGTAGCGCAATAGCGAACTCGCTGAACTGATCAGGGTTGAGGGCAGCCTCATGGTCTTCCAGCTTCATGGTCTGGGCCAGAGTCAAATGCTTCTCGAATATTGTCGCGCCTGCTCCGAGTGCCATCGCGGCCAGTGCAAGGCTTAGCGGACTGTTAGGTGGCGCGTGATCAGCGAAGCCGATCATCACGTTCGGGCGATCGGAAAATATCCTGGTGACCGCTCGTACGCGATCGATCTGGTTGGCTTCATTAGGTGTTGGATATCCTTGAAATCCCAATAAAATTACGATTTGCTTTTTATCCAGCAACTCAACCGCTTGGCTAATTTCAGTCAGAAATCCACCGCCCGCCCCCAGCAGCACTTGTTTTATACCTGATTGGGCAACCGCCTTGAGCAACCCAATATTTCCCATATCGGTTCCATGAATTTTGATTGCTTGCGCGCCCATCGACTCGGCTAATGCCAAACTGCGAGGACCAAACACATCAAGATGCAATTCGACATTCAGTTTTTTTGCGCTTGCCGCAAGCGCTAACCACACTTGATCGGGCATCTCAAGCGTCTCAAACAGTTTGAAGTCCTTATAATCGGGTGTGCATAATTCCTCGGCATATACCAACTGCATCTTGACTGCGTCAGCACCGGCCCGCGCACCTGCAAGGACGAGAAGATGTGCCTGTTCAGGCTTGCCTTCGAAGCCCTGAGCCAATTCAGCAATAATCTTGATCATGTGAAAAGCCCCGTTATTGAATAAAAATTAATTCCAGTTTGATGGATTGATCAGATCAATATCTTCACAATTCATTTCGACTGGCGGTATTGGTGTAGGGCCGCCAGCAGCAGCCAGAATACCTTGCAATTGGTGCACGGTATCCACGCCGACTATGACACGATCAATCTCTGCCTGCGCCAGCGCAAAGCCGAGGCTCGCCTGTAATGGTGAAAGCTGACTTGCGGTAACCCACTCGTGCCAAATATCCCAAAATTTCTGCCATTTTTTAAAACGCGCTGGGCGATTTGATGCGTCCATCAATAACAACCCCTGCAGGAAAACCGAGCGCACATGCACCTCCGTACCTGCCTGCTTCAATCGGGTCAGCCAGTTGCTTGTAACCAGACGACGGTCCAGCACATTGAACGGCGCTTGCACCAAATCAAACTGGTAGAGGGGTATGAGCACTTCCAGTTCTTGCGGGTCGTAAATCGAGATGCCTATCTTTTCAACTATTCCGCGTTGTTTGAGGTCATTTAGTGCGGCATACAGGGCATGCCCGTCATGCCCAAGAAGTTGGTGCGGGCGATGTAACAGCAGGCCACTAAGACGGTTGACGCCGAGTCGCTCCAACGATTCATATACCAATTTCTGCACCCAGCTTGAAACATCATGGCATGACTCCGGCATCGCAGGTAGTTTAGAGATAATGCGCCACTGCTTCACTCCGATTTCACCCAAACGCTGCTCACTCTGCCCATACGCGATGGCCGTGTCCAGCGTATCGAGCCCAACTGCGGAGGCGTAATCCAGTATCGCCCCGGCTTCTTCCCGGCTGACCTGGCCCGCGTGATTGGCGATACCATAAGGCATACCAAACTGAACCGTGCCAAGAGCAAGGCGATTATTTGTGGGTTTTGTGTAAATATTTTTCACAGCGCCGCCCGGCAGATCAACAACGAGTCGAACACATAAGCATGATTCGCTCGCTGGGTTGCGCCAGTCCCATTCAAATACTCCCAACCTTGAGGCGATTTTGCGAAATCCATTCTTGAAGTGCCGATACGGACATCCATTCCGGGTTATTGTCTGAGGTGTAAACAAATCCTTCAGATACTTTTTTGCCATTCTTGATTCGATTCGGGTCATCGCACCAGGAATTAAGGGCAGGAAGGATCTTGTAATGATCGGTATATTCATAAGTCGAGAATGAGTCTTCAGAGCTAATCATCTGCTCATGAAGTTTCTCACCAGGGCGTATGCCGATAATGTCGAATTCGGCTTCTGGCGCAACTGCCTTGGCAATATCGGTAATATTCATTGAAGGGATTTTCTTGACATAAATTTCCCCTCCTTCAATATCCTGGAATGCATGCCAAACCAACTCAACTGCTTGCTCCAATGAAATCATGAAACGGGTCATTCTCACATCGGTAATCGGCAGCCTGCCGCTTTCTGCGAGGGACATGAAGAATGGAATGACCGACCCGCGCGAGCCCATGACATTACCGTACCGAACCACGGAAAAACGGGTATTGTGGATTCCAGAATAGGCATTGCTTGCAACGAATAATTTGTCTGATGCCAGTTTGGATGCACCATACAAGTTTGCCGGACTGCTCGCCTTGTCGGTGGATAGGGCAATAACTTTCTTGACGTTTTGGTCAATGCAGGCATCAATCAGATTCATTGCACCATCGACATTTGTCTTAATGCACTCAAACGGGTTGTACTCTGCAGTGGGAACAATTTTTGTTGCAGCGGCATGCACTACATACTCAACCCCATCCAGAGCACGGTGCAGGCGATCCTTGTCGCGCACATCGCCAATAAAAAATCGGACTCGGCTGTCATTTTTGAAAAGCTTGGCCATTTCCCACTGTTTCATTTCATCGCGCGAGAAAATGACCAGGCGGGATGGATTAAATTTAGCCAGTGTCATAGGTACAAAGGTATGACCAAATGATCCTGTGCCGCCGGTGATGAGGATGGATTTATCTGTCAATGCAGGCATGTCTGGTTCCTTAACTTTAAATTATTAAATCGATTCAAGAGGCACAGTGCGGCAAGGATACCCCTTGATAAATTATGTTGTGCAAGTAGTGTACTGATATTTCAGGTGCGCTCAATACGTATACACTCATTGCTGTTATTAACTTCTGTTGACATGGTTCGCATCGAATCCGTCAGGAGAAGTTGCTAGAATCTTCTCCAGCACCACCGAAGTTTCTCCTTCTTCCACCAACTTGCCCCGCTCCAGCCTAAATAGGCGATCGCAATGCTCAACAGTGCTGAGGCGGTGTGCAACTATAAGAGTAGTCTTGTCACCTTGCAGAGCGCGTACAGCTTCCATGACGCCATGTTCAGTGGCATTGTCAAGCGAGCTGGTTGCTTCGTCCAGCACCAGAACCTGAGGGTCGTGATAAAGCGCACGGGCAATGCCGATACGTTGGCGCTGACCTCCTGAGAGGCGGATACCGCGCTCGCCAACCAAAGTGTCGAGGCCTTGCGGCAGCTCGTTGACAAACTGTTCCAGTTGCGCGGCAAGGATGGCACGCCAAACAGCAACTTCATCGATTTGATCATCGGGCAGGCCAAATGCAACATTGCGGCGCAGAGTGTCATCGGTGAGAAATATGGACTGTGACACATAGCCGATCTGATCCTGCCAGCCACGCAGGTTGGTTTGTATATCAATACCGTCAATTTTTATTGTGCCACTTTGCGGGGTAAGCAGTCCGAGGATGATATCCACCAAGGTGCTTTTGCCAGCGCCGCTACCCCCAATGAAACCGACTGAGGTGCCGCGTCGAATTGAAATGCTGACACCGCGTATAGCTTGAGACTCGGCGGAGGGGTATTGAAAGCTAATATGGTTAAGAGCTAACGTATTTTTGAATGGCAAGGGCCGCCCTTGCTGTGGAGGTTTTGTCGCATCAAACAGGCGCAGTTCACCATAAAGCGTATCAATCACCGGCAAGGAATAATGTACGCTTTGAATGGCATTAATCACACGATTGCCCGATGGCATGATCCTAAAAGCGGCTGCCGCAAATAAACCAAGTGTGGGCAATAGTGAATTTAGAGGCTTGCCTTGCCAGATCATTACAAGCACCAATGAGGCTAACCCTGTAACAGCAAGCAGCTCCAGCCAAAGCCTGGGTAATGCACCAAGCGTGTCTTGACGCAAACCTATGTTCGCGCTGCCAATGTTATGTAACCAGTATTGATCAAGAAAATCGCTTTCTCGGCCAAGTAATTTTACGTCTTTCGCTCCGCCCAACCCTTGTTGCAGATGCTGAATACGCAGGCCATCATGATGCTGGAGATCCTTGCCCCAGCGTAGAACATAACTGCGGGTGAATTGATTGAATCCCCAGGCCGCCGTACCAAGAAGGCTTACTACCAATAGTGCACCTAGTGGCTCAACAGCAAGCAATAACGCAAAGATACCTAGCAACACCAGAACCTCTGTTACCAACATAAGTCCCTTCTGGGTTACATTTGTGACATCAGCCACCTGGCCGATAGTATTGCGAATTAATTGCGCTGAGTTGTTTTGCAAATGAAAGGTGTAAGGTTGGCGAAGGTAGCCAGTGAAAAGTCTCTGGGAAAGTTTGGCGCGAAGCCCAAAAACAAATCGTGCTTGCCGCCATGCCAGAAAACCAAGAAAAAAAGCCTTGACGGCATAGACAACAATCAGCGCCAGTATGCCGCCAATGACTAGTTGTTTATGGCTGTAGTGGGCAAGGCCGCTTAACCAGGGTGCCAGCAACGGGTATTTATCAGCTATATTGTCCTGCGTCATTAATGCCAACGCTGGAATGATCATGCCTATACCCAAAGTCTCTAGAACCATGCCTATTAACATAAAACACAGCAACACAATGGCGCTACGGCGCTGTTCGGATGTAAGGAGATACCAAAGTTTTTGAGGGGTATTCATCTTTGATAAGTTATTTAACTTTAAGAGCTGCAATTTTTTGGTGGTTAAGCTGCCGTACTCAAATTTGTGAGTCCACGGAAGAGTCAGGCCTTTTCGTTTACATCACTCTTTAAGTGTTTGTGCGAGGCAAACGGTTTCGGGGGTCAGATTGCGTACAAATACAAAGCGTGACGTTATCGGTAAATATATCAACGCTCCCTGACTTCAAATGTTTTTGAAATTTACCGGCGGTTGTTTGCGTTCATGCTCAGCAAAAATAATCATTTGCACCGACTTTAGGCACGCTACCGCCCTGCATAACACGATGGTGTTTCGCATAACTTGTTGCTTATAAACAACTATAACTACGCTGCCTGGGCGACCCAGTTGCGATTCACTTTTACTTTATTGGCTTTGCCCATCATTTCCAGCAGTACGATTACACGCTTTTCGCCGTCTTCTTCGGTGAATACGCCTTCCATGCCGGCTAACGGTCCTTCCACTAGGCGGATCGGATCTCCGATGCGAAACAGGGGGCGGTCGTCACGGTGCAGGCCTGAGTCTGCATTCGCGCGCCGCATGATTGCTTCAATCACTTGTTCCGGGACTGCTGCCGGTAACCCGCAGTGGCGCACCAGACCGGACACGCCGCGGGTTGAGCGTACCGGGGCGATGCTGTGCCTGCTGGGATCGACCCGGATGAACAGGTAGCGCGGAAATAGCGCCTCGACGGTGTCTACCCATTGTCCCTTGCGGCGGCGCGTGTTGCGGATGCGCGGCAGGTAGGTGCGATAGCCTTGGCGCCGCAGATTTTCCTCGGCTACTGCCTCCTGGCGCGGCTTGCAGCAGACGGCGTACCAATGCTCCGAAATGCTTGTTGCTGCTAAACGGTCAGTTGTATCAAGCAAGCAGTCAGACACCGACACCCCCCGACAAACTTTTTTGTTCCGCCTCGCGTTGCAGTTCCTTGATCTCCGCGCGCAATGACTCAAATTCTTGCATTTTGTGCCGCAGAAAACGTATGGTCACGCGAGCCTTCTCTTCGATTCCGTGAGGGGTTAGCAGATAGGTATAGGCCAGCTTGTTGTCGCTGTTGCGGAAATTGTTGATCTTGAGGCTGCCCTTCGCGACCAGCGCGTTCAGGCAGAAATTGACTTTACCGAGGCTGATGCCCAAGTGCTTTGCCAAGTCGCGTTGAGAAAGACTTGGGTTGTCTTGCAGTGTTTTGAGCAGCCAGTAATGGGTAGATTCGTCCAGCATTTGTGGTGCGTTCAGTAATTGAACAGCACGTATTGAAACAGCTGTAGCCGATAATGTCAAATTCCGGATATGTTGTTTGTGAAATGGGCCTGGCATTGCCTATGCTTCCGTTGGAGGGGGGCTGATATTGACTGGCTTGAAACGCCTGCTCAGTGGCGAACTTGCAATTTACTCGTCGCTTGACGGTAGAATGGCAAATGAGTTTCAATCTGGGATTCTGGCTACCACGCAGAAAACGGCGTGGGCTTTGACCGCAAGGGTGCCACTTAAGAAATGAACATACTGTTAAACTCAAATAATCTATTAGCCACGCTCGTGTTGTGGAGCTCGATTTACCTCGAAGAGGTTCTTGTGCCCTGTGGGTATCGGGCGATAATCCGCGGTCATCGCGCAACAAGTTGCGCTTCTACAAGGGAATTTCCCCCTAATGGCTAATCTGGGTTAAGTCTAGCGAAGCAGTTTTTTTAACAACGATGAATTTTAGGATTGACTATGACAAGCGCAGAACAGCAGTTTACTGAAGATCAACAGGAAATCAGCCTCAACGACATCATCAGATTTTTTATAGCCCACTGGAAAATTCTATTCATAGGCGCCGCTTCCGGCCTCATCATAGCCTTCGGCGTAACAGCTCTGTTAGGCCAATACAAAGCAGAGGCGACTCTTATCAATAGATCCAGCGCCAATAGCGCCAGCATCGATTATTTTATGTGGAAAGGCTTAAAAAGAAATTTGCCTATTTTGGCTGCCAAGGTTGTAGAGCGGGTCGAAAATAGTGAAAGTTTTTTTAAAGTATTATCCAGCGAAAAATGGTGGAATAAAAATGTCGTTCCCACATTTGCTCTTACCAAAGATGACGCCAAAGAAATATTGGGGATGAGCAAAGAGCTGCAAGACGCTGAGTCTACAAAAATTAAAAACTTCGTAGTCAAGGCGACAGGCGCAAGCGAAGAGGGTGCCCTCAAGAATCTTTCTGTAGCCACTTCTTTTTTTCGTGCCGGATCCGCTTACCTGGCTTTGCAAGACGTTATTGCAAATTACCAACTTGAGCTGCTGAACTCGGGGTCCGAAGTTGAAAATAAAATTTCTTCATTGAAAATTGAACTGATACATTTAGCCAATCAGATGGCTGATCTCGAATTGCTCAGAAAGAAATTCCCGGGAAACTCTACCACAATCATTACTCAGACCACGGGTACCGGTGAGACAGAAGCGAAGTATTTGCCTATCACTATGCAGCTTATCGCGATTAATAAAGACATCAGCGCGCGAAAGGAGGATTTGTCACGTTTGATGAATAGGAAGAGTCAGCTCGCAGTCATGAATGATTTTTTGTCGCAAGCCAGCCCGGTAATGGACAAGAACTTTGACGGCTTGACGGTGGCAGCAGAACTCATGCAGATAGAATCAGGCATGAGGAAGAACTTGCAGCCTACCGATTGGAACGAAGTTTCAGTGCTCAACAACATTAAACGCGATCTGACTTTAATTAATACTCGATTTACCTTGGGATTGGAGCAGCCCACGTTCTTTAGTACACACAAACCGAGTTACCTGAAGCCAGCAGCGATTGGATTGGTTGCCGGATTTTTCCTCGCATTATTGGGTTCGCTTTGCTCTGTTATTTGGTCCGGCTATCGTAGAGAAGTGGCTTAAATTTTTGGCGGGTAGGTGAGCGGTGGTAGGGCTATGGGGGTGCGATTCGCGTTATGAACCCGAGGCAGGAGCCTTGTGCGGTAGTTCCGCTCGCAGGGATCTGTGCGGGGGGTGTTGGGCAACCAGCATCCCTACCGCGACCATTAGCCCGTTCGTTTTTTGTAGGAGCGCAATTTATTGCGCGATTCTTGTCAACAATCGCTCGATAGCCCTGCATAGCCATTCCACTAAGCCAACAAAAAACGATGGATAAGTGGCTGGTTAAGTCGAACTCCTACAGCCTAAGGAAACGCAGATTTATTCGATCACGTAATAAGCGTACTGTTCTCCCCCTGACAAGGGGGAGTTGGAGGGGGTTTGTTTCTGGCTGAAGGCCACGCCACGCTTGGCTTGCAGCTTTAACCCCTCCCGGCCTCCCCTTGTCAGGGGAGGAGAAAAGCAGCGCGCAATCCAGCAATTGGATTTAACCCATGTATGTCCATTAGCGCCCAACTCCCTTGTAGGAGCGCAATTCATTGCGCGATTGTTGACAAGAATCGCGCAATACCCACAGGGCACAAGAACCTCTTCGAGGTAAATTGCGCTCCTACAACACACGAACAGCCTAATGGATTATCTGGGTTTAAAGGTCACGCCAAGCCTCCTCGTCCTGAGGCGAGTTCCATTCAGACAGAGTCTCTTGCAACGCTGACAACTTGACATCCATGGACGGATCAATACGTTTAATGATGATCCGGTTATTGCTATCCAAGTCGAACGCCAGCATATCGCCCTCCCGAATATGAGCGGCGTCTCTGATACGCTTTGGAATTGTTGCCTGACCCTTGGCTGTGACGCGTGCAAGCTCCACGATTTTCTCCATTAATTACCACAAGTAGTAAATTACCGCTTTTGCCAACACGGAGCAAATGCGACAATTATCTAGCTGGCACAACGACTATCGGCGTGACTCCCAAACGTTCGGCACGGCGCGCGAATCGACGGTCATCAAAACTCATGAATCCCGTGCAATGACTACTGGCCAGCAGGTGCAGAGCATCGGCGAAATCCAGCCCCTCTGTGTGCCAAGCCAAGGCATCGACGATGCGCGGCCATTCCTCGACGTTAACGTTGGGCAGCCCAAGCAGGTGTTTAACGACTCGCACGAAATCCTCGGCCGCACTAGCCATTCGGCTCAGCCCGCAAGCCGCTGCTTATCAGGGCGAACGGGCTATTTTTTATGGATTTTTTGGGGTTAAGCGACCTTCGGAGTCGCACACACCACATCGGCATTCTGCCCGCGATGGCGCAGGGCATGGTCGATCAGCACCAGTGCCAGCATCGCTTCGGCGATTGGGGTGGCGCGGATGCCGACACAGGGGTCGTGACGACCTTCGGTGGAGACGCTTGCCGCATTGCCGGCCTTGTCGATGGAGTTGCGTTCCAGGCGGATGCTGGAGGTGGGTTTGACGGCGTAGTGCGCGACGATGTCCTGCCCGGTGGAGATGCCGCCGAGAATGCCACCCGCGTTGTTGGATAAAAAACCTTGCGGGGTGAGTTCGTCGCCGTGCTCGCTGCCTTTCTGTGTCACGCAATCGAAACCCGCGCCGATCTCGACGGCTTTCACCGCGTTGATGCCCATCAGGGCGTAGGCGATCTCGGCATCGAGGCGGTCGAACACCGGTTCGCCCCAGCCGACCGGGACGTTGTGCGCCACGACCGCGAGCCTTGCGCCGATGGAGTCGCCGGACTTGCGCAGCGCGTCCATGTAGTCTTCCAGCGCGGGCACCACGCTGGCATCGGGCGCGAAAAATGGGTTGTGGTTCACATCATCCCAGCTCTTGAACGGAATCGCGATTTCGCCGAGTTGCGCGAGATAGCCGCGCACGGTGACGCCGTAGCGTTCGTTCAGCCACTTCTTCGCAATTGCTCCAGCCGCGACCCGTCCCGCGGTTTCGCGCGCCGACGCGCGACCGCCGCCGCGATGATCGCGGATGCCGTATTTCTGCCAGTAGGTGTAGTCGGCGTGGCCGGGGCGGAAGGTCTCGGTGATACTGCCGTAGTCCTTGCTGCGCTGGTCTTCGTTGCGAATCAGCAGCGCGATCGGCGTGCCGGTGGTCTTGCCTTCAAACACGCCGGACAGGATTGCCACGCGGTCCGATTCGCGTCTTTGTGTCACGTGGCGCGACGTGCCGGGTTTGCGCCGGTCGAGGTCGGGCTGGATGTCGGCTTCGCATAACGCTAGTCCAGGCGGGCAGCCGTCCACCACGCAGCCAATCGCCGCGCCGTGCGATTCGCCGAACGAAGTCACCGTGAATAAGGTACCGAATGTATTTCCAGACATGTTGTGAACCTCAATAACTTACTGCGCTGGTTAACTGCGTCGTTGCGTGTTGGTTCCGACTAACCTGAAGGTAAGTCTTCACCGCAACAACGTTGTTACTCATTCCTCGTCTACCACTCAGGGTATGCCTTGTCATTCGCTGCGCGGCGCCTGGCAGTTAGCCCGTTCGTGTTTTGTAGGAGCCCGATTTACCTCGAAGAGGTTCTTGTGCCCTGTGGGTATCGGGCGATTATCAGCGGTCATCGCGCAACAAGTTGCGCTCCTACAAGGGAATTTCTCCCTAATGGATTATCTGGGTTTAATCCAGCTCGCTACAGTTCTTGAGGCTCACAAGGAAACTCGCCAAAAGCAATGCTGCGAGTTTAACATATGCGCACCCTTGTACTCATGCGGTGAAATTTCATGAAAGCGATTCTGATGACCGCCCCGGGCGGCCCCGATATGTTGCAATTGCGCGATATTCCCAAGCCGGAATTGCCATCGGCGCATCACCTGCGCGTGAAGCTCGCCGCCGCCGGCGTCAATCCGATCGATACCAAGCTGCGCGCCAAGCCGGCCTATCATCCGGACAAGCTGCCGGGGATTCTCGGCTGCGATGGCGCGGGCATTGTCGAGGAGGCCGGCAGTGCGGTGACGCGCTTCAGGGTCGGCGATGCGGTGTATTTCTGCAACGGTGGGCTCGGTGACGAGCCAGGCTGCTATGCCGAATACACCACGCTGCACGAGGCATATTGCGCGGCGAAGCCCGCCAATCTCTCCCTGGAAGACAGCGCCGCGTTGCCGCTGGTGTTGCTCACCGCATGGGAATCATTGGTCGAACGCGCCGGTTTGCAGGCTGGGCAGACCATTCTGATCCATGCCGCTGCCGGGGGGGTGGGTCACATTGCGGTGCAGCTCGCTCATCACCTCGGCGCGCGCATCGCGGTAACGGTGGACAATGAAAAGAAGGCCGGACTGGTACAAGGACTTGGCGCAGAAAAGAACATCAACTACCGCGATCAGGATTTCGTGCAGGAAACGCTCGCCTGGACAGATGGCAGGGGAGCGGACATTGTGTTCGATACCGTGGGCGACGAGACCTTCCAGCGCTCGCTGAATGCCGCGCGCATTGGCGGCAAGGTTGTCAGCCTGCTTGCTACCCCGCTGGCCGCGGCGGATGTGCAACTGGCGCGGCTGCGCAATCTGTCACTGTGCTACGACCTGATGCTCACCCCGCAATTGATGAATCTGCACGAAGAACGCGTGCGCCAGCGCAAAATACTGGAACAGGGCGCGCAACTGGTCGAGGCGGGCAGGCTCGGCGTGCTGGTATCGCACAAGCTGCCGCTGGAAAATGCGGCCGAGACGCACCGCTTGATCGAAGCGGGCGGCATGACCGGCAAGATCGTGTTGACGATGAAGTAATTATCTTTTAATGCCCGGTAGAGAAGCAGCGACTGGTTGCGTTAGAGGGTTGGTTTTGCAAATCATGCGGCGGTACGCCCCCTCGGGGCTTCCGCCCTGCGGGTTTTGAATATTTTCCGTAAAATCTGTGACGCGATAGCCGCGGATAATCGCCCGATAGCCACAGGGCACAAGAACCTCTTCGAGGTAAATCGGTCTCCTACAAAAAGCGCCCCTGTAGGAGCGCAATTTATTGCGCGATGGCCGTGGACAATCGCCCGATACCCACAGGGCACAAGAACCTCTTCGAGGTAAATCGGGCTCCTACAAAAAACGATCCTGTAGGAGCGCAATTCATTGCGCGATAGTCTCGCCATTCAGATCGCCCTGCATAGCCATTCCACTAATCCATCAAAAAACGATGGCTAAGTGGCTGGTTAAATCGGCCTCCTGCAAAACCCGAACGGGCTAATGGATTATTTGGGTTGACGCAATATGAATCCACAGACCCTCATCCCCGGCCCTTCCCCCGCCCGCGGGGGAAGGGGGCAGGTGGCAGCGGGGCTTGCTTGGCTACTTCAGCCAGCCTTTGCGGTGAAACATCCAGAAGGGCACGGCGACGGACAGGGCCATCAGCAGCAGCGCAAACGGATAACCCATCTCCCACAGCAGTTCCGGCATGTACCTGAAATTCATCCCGTAGGCAGAGGCGATCAGGGTCGGCGGCAACAGCGCCACGGCAGCCACCGAGAACAGGCGCACGATCTTGTTCTGGTTGATGTTGATGAAACCGACGGTGGCATTCATCAGGAAGTTGATCTTGTCGAACAGGAAGGCGGTATGCCCGTCCAGCGAGTCGATGTCCTGCATGATCTGGCGCGCTTCATCCAGCTGCGCCGGGGCGAGCAACTTGCTGCGCATCAGGAATGAAACAGCGCGGCGCGTATCCATCAGGTTGCGGCGAATGCGTCCGTTCAGGTGTTCCGCATGGGCGATGTTGGCCAGCACCTCGCCGGCCTGTTTGTCGCCGAGTGTCTTGTTGAGTACCGCGTCGCTGATACTGCCGAGATCGGCGTAAGCTTCCTCGAGCGCGTCGGCGGAAAACTCCACATCGGAGCCATAGAGATCGACCAGCACGTCGAGGCTGTTCGTGACGAGGCCGGGCTGTCCATGTGAGCGCAGGCGAAAGTGCTGGAATACCGGCGTGTCTTCGTCATGTACGCTGAACAAAATATTACTGGACAGCGCAAAGGCGACGATGACGCTGCGCGAATCGCTTTCCTTGCCGAGCAGGAAATCGGAACGCAAATGCAGCTCGTCGTTTTCCTCGTAGAAGCGCGCGCTCGCTTCGATGTCGCGCAGATGCTCAGGCTGCGGCAGGGTAAGCGAAAAGGTGCTGACCACCCATGCGCGCTCTTCTTCGCCGGGCGCGATGGCGTCCACCCAGATCGGTTTGCGCGTGGCGATTTCGTCCGGCTGAATCCTGACCAGCCGCCCGTTTTCCAGCGTAAAGATATTGAGCATGCATGCACTCCTGTTGTCGGGCAGCGGGATTATCCGCCAGCGGCGCGTAAAGGGAAACGTACCAGCACGCGGTAATCTGCCAATCCGTCATGCGGCGTGGATTGCACCAGCGCGAAATCCCTGACCCGCCAGCTGACCGGTTGCATGGCCGGCAGCGGGGTGTCGCGCCAGCGCGCATTGCGCAACAGTGTGACATGCGGCTGGTAAGCGCGCCGGTCGAATTTGAAGTGATGCGCGTCGAGGCGCTGTTCAAGCGTTTCCACCAGCTGCGCCAGCGGTGACGGTATCTGGCCGGGGGTGGCGTGCACGATATGGTTGTGCCCCCAGTAGCCTGCGCGGTCAAAACACAATTCGAAACAGTCTGCGCTGACCTCGCGCGCCGCCAGTTGCAGCGCTTCCAGCTTATGGAATTCAATGTCGCCGATAAATACCAGCGTGTTGTGCAAGGTTGCGTCGCGCATGGCGCGCCCGCCGCACAGCTGTTGCAGCGGCGCCTGCCACGCGACCAGTTGCGTGCGCTCGGCAGCCGTTGGCCATAGTGCGAAAAATACTCGCGTCGTTGGGTTATTAACATGAGTCTCGCGTGGCACCGCACCGTACTCCTCGCCTTTGGGGAGAGGAGGAGCGGGGGTTAGGGATCGATCATGGTTCAGGCGATTTGTCATCCCAGGTTATCCATCATTGGCCCGTTCGTGCTTTGCAGGAGGCCGTTTGATCGGCGATTATCCACGGCCATCGCGCAATAAATTGCGCTCCTACAGGATCGTTTTTTGATGGATTAGTGGAATGGCTATGCAGGGCTATCGGGCGATTATCCATGGTCATCGCGCAATGAATTGCGCTCCTGCAGGAACGCTTTTTGTAGGAGCCCGATTGATCGGGCGATTCTTGGTTACAACCATTTCGCATTCCAGTACGGGTAGTTGACAATTTTGTCACAGAGTCCGGCACGCAAGGGATTGGCGACGATATAGCGTGCCACACCGACAATGTCTTCTTCAGCGCGCAATGCATGGTCATGAAAGCCGTGTTGCCAGATGCGCTGGCCGAGCAGCAGTGAGACCTTAGCTTTGTAGAGCCGCACGGTTCCGGACAGAAGCATCAGATCCTTGAGTTGCACCAGCCAATGGATATGATCTGGCATCACCACGAACGCAAGCGTATCTGCATATCGGGTAATCGTTTTATCGTAGAGGCACCTTGCTGCCACGACTGCCGATTCATGTTGGGTGAATGTTTTGACGCGAGACTTCGTCACCATGGTGACGAGATAGATTTGATTAGGCAACGAGACCCGTCCGGTGCGGAGTTGCTTGCCTTGTGGAGAAGATTGCTTTCCTTTCATGGACGAATTCTATCGCGCAATGAATTGCGCTCCTACAGGGGCATTTTTTGTAGAAGGTCGATTTACCTCGAAGAGGTTCTTGTGCCCTGTGGGTATCGCGCGATTATCCACTTCATTTCGAGAATTGCGGCATGGCTATCGCGCAATGAATTGCGCTCCTACAGGGGCGTTTTTTGTAGGAGACCGATTTACCTCGAAGAGGTTCTTGTGCCCTGTGGGTATCGGGCGATTATCCACTTCATTTCGAGAATTGCGGCATGGCTATCGCGCAATGAATTGCGCTCCTACAGGGGCATTTCTCCCTAATAATTATCTGGGATAAATCTTACGCAGCTTTGGGTGCGGCCTTCGCTTTCGTCGCGGTCTTGGCCTTGGTGGTCTTGGCTTTTGCGGCCTTGACCGCAGGCTTGGCCGTCACTTTTTTCGCGGCTGCCTTGGGTTTTTTTGCCTTGGCGGCAGGTTTTTTCTTGACCGCCCTGGTCTTGCCGGTGCCGCCCTTGGCCACCTTGGCGGCGATCAATTCCAGTGCTTCTTCCAGTGTGATGGCCTCCGGCGAGACATCCTTCGGCAGGGTGGCGTTGATTTTGCCGTGGCGTGCGTAGGGCCCGTAGCGACCGCTGCAAATCTCCACGCTGGCTTTGTCGTCCGGGTGATCGCCGAGCACGCGCAACACGGTGCTGCTGTCCCGGGATTGTGCCAGCAGTTCCACGGCGCGCTCCAGTTTGATGTCGAAGATACTGTCGGTGCGCGGGATGGATTTAAATTTTCCATCGTGGCCGATGTAGGGACCGAAGCGGCCGATGTTGACGATGACTTTTTTGCCGGTCTCCGGATGGAGGCCAATATCGCGCGGCAGCGACAGCAGCTCCAGCGCGCTGGCGAGGTCGGCCTGTTCCAGCGGCAACTCCTTCGGCCAGGACACGCGCTTGGGTTTAACCTTTTCGCCTTCGATGACTTCGCCCAGCTGCACATAGTGACCGTACGGGCCGCGCAACAGCAGCACGGCCTGTTGGGTTTCCGGATGCACGCCCAGCTCCACTCTGGCCGAGGCATCGTCCTGTGTCTCGCCGCTGAGGCTGCGCTTGTATTTGCACGCCGGGTAGTCGGTGCAGCTGATGAAGCTGCCGTAACGGCTGAGTTTTTTTGCAAGCGGTTTGCCGCACTCCGGACAGGCTTCGTCCAGCAGCTCGACCGGGCGCTCGATGTCGGCTTTTTGCTTGATCAGGCTGGAAAAGCCCTTCCAGAATTCGCTCATGACGGCGACCCAGTCGCGCTTGCCTTCGGAGACTTCGTCCAGCTCGTTCTCAAGATTCGCGGTGAAGCCGTAATCCACGTAGCGCGTGAAATGTTCAGTCAGGAATTTGGTGACCACGCGGCCGACATCGGTGGGCGTGAAGCGCTTCTTGTCCAGGATGGCGTATTCGCGGGCCTGCAGCGTGGAGATGATGGTGGCGTAAGTGGAAGGCCGGCCGATGCCGTGCTCTTCCAGCGTCTTGACCAGGCTGGCTTCGGTGAAGCGCGGTGGTGGCTGGGTGAAGTGTTGTTCGCCATAGAGCTTGTCCGCCGGCAGCACGTCGCCTTCGGCCAGCACCGGCAGTTTGCCGCTGTCTTCTTCCTCGGCGTCATCCACATCTTCCCTATACACGCCGATAAAACCGGGGAATACCAGCGTTTGCCCGGAGGCGCGAAACAGGGTGTCATCGCTGCTCAAGCGGATATCCACGCTGACGGTGTCGAAGCGCGCCGGTGTCATCTGGCAGGCGAGCGTGCGCTTCCAGATCATTTCATAGAGACGCACCTGATCGGCGTTTAGATGCTCGCGTACCTCATCCGGCGTGCGCAGGATTGAGGTCGGGCGAATGGCCTCGTGCGATTCCTGCGCATTCTTGGTCTTGCTTTTGTAGACCGGCTGGCCGGCCGGCAGGTAATCGGCGGAGAAGTTGTCGCGGATATAAGCGCGTATTTCCTCCACCGCTTCCTTGGCCAGCGACACCGAGTCGGTACGCATGTAGGAAATCAGGCCGACGGTCTGGCCGCCGATGTCCACGCCTTCATACAGCGACTGCGCGGTGCGCATGGTGCGCTCCGAGGTCATGCCCAGTTTGCGCACGGCTTCCTGCTGCAGCGTGGAAGTGGTGAAGGGCGCGGCGGCATAACGTTGTTTGGCCTTCTTGTCGACACGCACTACTTTTGGCGGCAGCTTGGCATCATTCAGCCTGGCGACGATGGCGTCATATTCGGCCTGGCTGCCGATGCTGAGTTGCTCCAGCTTCTTGCCCTGGTACTGGAACAGCTTTGCGGTGAAGGGTTGCTGATTTTTCTGGCTGTCCAGATGTACCGTCCAGTATTCCCGGCTGTTGAACGCCTCGATCTCCAGTTCGCGCTCGACGATCAAGCGCAGCGCCGGACTCTGCACGCGACCGGCGGAAAGCCCGGTGCGGATCTTGCGCCACAGCAACGGCGACAGATTAAAGCCAACCAGGTAATCGAGCGCACGTCGGGCCTGCTGCGCATTCACCAGCGGCAGCGAGATTTCGCGAGGGTGGGCGACCGCCTCGCGCACGGCGGATTGGGTGATTTCGTAAAACACCACGCGCTGCATGTTCTTGCCCTTGAGCGCGCGTTTGCTTTTCAGCAGCTCGGAAATATGCCAGGCGATGGCCTCTCCTTCGCGGTCCGGATCGGGTGCCAGCAGGATGTTATCGGCTGCTGCTGCGGCCTTGGCAATGGCATCGACATGCTTGCTGTTGCGCGCGATGGTTTCATACTTCATCGCGAAACCGTTTTCGGTGTCGACCGCGCCGGTCTTGGGCACCAGATCGCGCACATGGCCATAGGATGCGAGGACTTCAAAATCCTTGCCCAGATATTTCTTAAGCGTTTTGGCCTTGGCCGGAGATTCGACGATGAGAAGGTTGGTTGCCATGCGTGAGCTTGAGTTAATGGAGTTGCGTGGAATGTGCGGGTGCAAGCAGTTCTTCAACCAGCAGCGGGTCGAGGTGCTCATGGCGATTCCACAACACCATCAGCATGATCAGCTTGAGCTTGTCCAGCGGGAGATCATCCTGTTGCAGCGCCACGGCGCGATCAAGAATCATCTCGCGCTCGACGGCGGAAATGATATGTTGCTGTTCGGCGAACACCAGAAAGCGGCGCGCCTCAAGGCAGATGCGCGCACATTCCAGCCCGGCGAAATAACGCACGCCGGCATGCTGCAGCGCGTCTGGATAATTGTCGGGATTTTGCTGTTGCAGCGCCGACAGCCAGGTCAGCGCATCGCTGATTTCTTCTTCTTCGAAGCCGGCGGCAGAGAGCTTTCGTGACAGTTTGTCCGGCTCGGGATAACTGCCCGCATTGAAATAACTTTCAAACAGATACATCAGGATTTCAAACATAATTTACGCAAGCTTCAATGGATTCGTTGATATAAGCCGCCGGGCAAAGCGCTGACGCGCCCTTCCAGCTCAAGCACCAGCAGCATGGCCGATAGCTCGGCCATCGTCAAGCTGCAGCGCGCACAGAGACTGTCCAGGCCGACTGGATCGAAGCCGATCTGTTCGAGCAGTAACGAGTCTGCGCTTGGTGCGGCAGGGCTGCCTGCGACGCCCGCAGGCAGGCTGTTTCCCAATTCCTCGAGAATATCCCGGGCGGTCTCGACCAGTTTCGCGCCCTGTTTGAGCAGCGCGTGGCAGCCCTTGCTTTGCGGCGCGTGGATCGAGCCGGGAATGGCAAACACGTCCCGGCCCTGCTCCAGCGCCAGTCGTGCGGTAATCAGCGAACCGCTCTGCAACCCGGCTTCCACCACCAGGCAGCCGACACTCATGCCGCTGATGATGCGGTTGCGGCGCGGGAAATTGGCGGCCAGCGGCGGTGTGCCGAGCGGGAATTCCGAGATCAGCGTGCCCTGGTTGGCGAGCGCGTGCGCGAGCTCGCGGTTCGCTGCGGGATAGACCTTGTCCAGCCCGGTGCCGACCACGGCGATGCTGCCGCCACGGCCTTGCAGTGCGCCGCGATGCGCGGCGGCGTCGATGCCGTGCGCCATGCCGCTGATGATGCAAAAACCGGCATCGCTCAATGAGTTGGCAAACGCCTCGGCGTTGTGGGCGCCCTGCGGCGTGGCGTTGCGGCTGCCGACCACCGCCAGCGCGAGCTGGTTGAGCAGGTCGCGCCGTCCCTTCACGTACAGCAGCAGCGGCGGGTCGGGGATGTTGAGCAGGGCTTGCGGGTAGTCGCTGTCGGCAAGGGTGACGAGGTGGTTATTGCTGTCTTCCAGCCAGATCAATGCATGCGTGAGTTGGTCGTCAGCAATGCCCTTGCGTATTTCTGCGGCAACATCCGCTTTGACGACAGATTTGAGTGAGCTGACAGAGGCGGCGAATACCGCTTCCGGCGAACCGAATTCCCTCAGCAGGCGGCGTGCACCCTCGCCGCCCAGACCGCGCGTCAGGCTGAGTGCCAGCCAAGCCTTGAGCGAAGCATCATCGATCACGTTTACACAGCAGTCAGTTAGTTAGGCGACACATGCACCAATAGTCGAAATCATTACTTAAGCCAAAACATAGTTGTAGGAGCCCGATTTATCGGGCGATAGCCAACCTTAAAATCGCCCGATACCCACAGGGCACAAGAACCTCTTCGAGGTAAATCGGGCTCCTACATATGAATATCAATTTTTGTAGCTTTAATTTCTGACGGCTGAGTAAGGTGTCGAGGCGCGATCCAGCAATTGCACCGGCAGGCGGGTTTGCATCACCAGCGCGTAGGACACTTTTTCAAACACGCGGAAAACGAAGAGCAATCCGTAGCGTTCGTCCGGCAGGGTGAAATTCTGGCCGCCGCTCCTGATCACCTCTCCCTTGTGATGCAACGCCAGTACATGACCGCTTTCCAGGCCGTCGCGCTTGCCCTTGTTCAGCGTGACGATGTCATTTTGACCGGCTTGTGAGATGCCGCCGTAAATTGAAATCACGCTGGCGGAAATATCGCTGTCGGGTGAGCGCGGCAGGTAATGGCTGGAGATCTCCCCGGACGGCGCGACCAACCGGTCACCCTTGTAAATTTCCTGCAGGGATTTTGTGATGGTGACGGTGCTGATATCCGCAAATTTCGTTGCCTCGGCGTTACCCAGGTAGATGGCCTCTATGCCAAGCAATTCCTGGGTGACCGGGTCGATTAATCGCTTGCCCGTACGATAAATCTGCCAGCTGTTGCCCTTGTCAGAAGGTAAGCCCTTTACAAAGCCGGTATCGTGAACGGCGAGCAGGACGCGTCCTTCGCGCGCACCGAGCAACACCGGCCCCTCTTTCAGTGCGCCCTCCTCAACGACCAGCGGCTGACTGAGAAACGGCGCGATGGCGCTGGCGGGAATGCTCGGGATGGCATCATGGTCGCTGCGACCCGCGCGTATCCTGGGCGAAAGCTTGATTACGCCGCGTTCACTTCTGGCACTTTCCGTGCTTTTCTCATCGGCCTGGCCGATGCGCAATGTGCCGGTGGCACGATCCAGAATGATCAGGTCGCCCGGATAAATCCAGTGCGGATCCTTGATGGTGTCCTTGTTCATGCCCCAGATATACGGCCATCTCCATGGATCCCTGAAGAATTTTCCGGAAATATCCCACAGCGTGTCGCCCTTGACGACGATATGCTGATCAGGCGCATCACTGCGAAGTACCGGGGGGGCATCGGACGGGGCAGCAAAGGCCAGGGCGGGCAACAGAAAGCAAATCAGCGATATAATCTTGCGCATGGAAAACTCCGGCAGAATCAATATGGAAGGCACGCAATGTTGCTGCGTTGCGTTAAATTCTGCATCCAGTCATATAAATTAGCAAGCATTTATGGAGCGCACATGGCAATCCTGAAAATTTTGCAGTATCCCGATGCGCGGCTGCACAAAGTGGCCGGGAAAGTGAAGCAGGTTAATGAGGCCACCCGCAAACTGGTGCGCGATATGGCGGACACCATGTATGCCGCACCCGGTATTGGCTTGGCGGCAACGCAGGTGGATGTGCACGAGCAGGTGATCGTGGTGGACATTTCCGAAGCGCGCAATCAGCTAAGGGTATTCATTAATCCTGAAATCATCGCCAGCAGTGGCGAGGAAGAATGCGAGGAGGGCTGCCTGTCGGTGCCGGGCATTTATGAAATGGTGCGCCGCGCAGAGAAAGTGACCGTGCGCGCGCTCAACGAAAAAGGCGACCCCATCACGCTGGAGGCGGAAGGCTTTCTGGCGGTCTGCGTTCAGCACGAAATGGATCACCTGCGCGGCAAGGTGTTTGTCGAATATCTGTCACTCCTCAAGCAGACACGAATTCGTGCCAAGCTGAAGAAGCGCCTGCGCGAAACTCTTTAAAAACCTCCGTACAACTACTCCGCTCGCTGATACTGCGTTAAAAAATGGCTCAAAATCCTCATGTACCAGATGTACATTCCGGTTCTTCGCCGTTTTTTGCCTTGTCTCAGCTTCGCTCGTTACGTTGTGCGAAGGTTTTTGCCAAGGTAACTTAAACATGAAAAGGCGAAATAATTTTTTGCTGGAACGCTGCAATTTGCGTCCAGCGCGCTTAAGCCCCGCAGATTATTTGAGTTAAACTAAAATAATCCGTTAGCCCGTTCGTGCTTCGTAGGAGCCCGATTTAACCAGCCACTTACCCATCGTTTTTTGATGGATTAGTGGAATGGCTATGCAAGGCGATCTGAATGGCGAGGCCATCGCGCAATGAATTGCGCTCCCACAGGATCGATTTTTGTAGGAGCCCGATTTATCGGGCGATTATCCACGGTTATCGCGCAACAAGTTGCGCTCCTACAAGGGCATTTCTCCTTAGGGACGATCTGGGTTAAACGTAGCCTGACCTGCGTCTCGTGGATTATTCTGGATGGTGAAGCGTGAATCCTGCGGGTTTGGTGATTGACATGCGGACATTAATGACCGACGATGCGGCCCATGAGTGGCAATGAATTCCTGAAATATAGAAGGGGCACCATGAAAACTTACGACTACGCATTCCGGTTTGCCAAAGAAGGTGACGGCTGGGTCATCACTTGCCGTGACCTTCCTGAAGCGATTTCTCAGGCCGAAGCGAATGAGGATCGGGTTGAGATCGCGGAAGGTTGTTTGCAAGCCGCGCTTGAGTCGCGCATTCGCAACAACGAGCCATTGCCCGTTGCCAGCAGGCTGCGACGGGGTGAGGTGACAGTTTCTGTGCCTGCCGCCACTGCCGCAAAGGCCGCGCTTTATGATGCGATGCGTGAAGCCGGCATTTCCAAGATGGAGCTTGCCCGCAAGCTGGGCATTGACGAAAAAGAGGTTCGCAGGATGCTTGATGCCGGGCACGGCACGAAGCTCCCTCGTATTGCCGAAGCCGTTGAGGCTTTGGGGCGTCATTTGCATATTGCGCTTGTCTGATTGATGGGACTGACTCAATTCAGGAAGTGTGATTTTTGTATGGGCGGGCCAGCTTCATCATGAACCCAGATTGTCCATTAGGCCAAAAAATTACTGTAGGAGCTCGATTTATCGAGCGATGGAAACTCAATCGCGCAATGAATTGCGCTCCTACAAGGGAGTTGGGCGCTAAAGGACAATCTGGGATGAAAATAATTTTTGCCGGAACACCGCACTTCGCAGCCAGCGCACTGTCCGCGTTACTCAGGGAACATCAGATCATCGCGGTGCTGACTCAGCCGGATCGCCCAGCCGGGCGGGGCATGCAGCTGGTTGCCAGTCCGGTGAAGCAGCTCGCCTTGCAGCACGATTTGTTGGTATTGCAGCCGGCCACATTGAAAAGCGCGGAGGTGCAGCGCGAAATTGCCGCGCTGGATGCCGACGTGATGGTGGTGGCGGCTTACGGGTTGATTCTGCCGCAGGCGGTGTTGTCGCTGCCGCGTTACGGCTGCCTCAACATTCACGCTTCGCTGTTGCCGCGCTGGCGCGGTGCGGCGCCGATACAGCGGGCCATTCTGGCGGGCGACGCCGAGACCGGCATCACCATCATGCAGATGGATGCGGGGCTGGATACCGGCGACATGCTGTTGCGTCGCGCCTGCCCGATCGCGCCGGAGGAGACCGCGCAGACCCTGCATGACAAGCTGGCGGCGCTGGGAGCCGACTGCATTCTCGAGGCGGTGCGATTGTTGCAGGCACAACGGCTGACAGCGGTCAAACAGGACGATGCAGCGGCGACCTATGCCGCCAAGCTGCTCAAGAGCGAGGGCAGGATCGACTGGCGGCAGGGCGCGCAGCAGCTCGAACGCGCCGTGCGTGCCTTCAATCCTTTTCCAGGGTGCCATGCCGGGCTCAACGGCGCGCTGATCAAGATTCACCAGGCGACGCTCATCCGGCAACAGGGCGAACCCGGCGCGGTGCTTGCTGTGGACAGGCATGGCATCACGGTCGCCTGCGGCCAGGACGCGTTGCGCCTGGAAATGTTGCAACGCCCCGGCGGCAAACTGCAAACCGCAGTGCAATTTTTGCAGGCGGTACCGGTTCAGCCCGGCGACAGATTCGCGTAAATGCAGCATATCCAATTAGCCGCCGCCGGCATCGTTCAGCAGGTGCTGGACAACGGGCGCAATCTCAACCAGGTGCTGGATGAAACTTTGCGCGGCAAGGCGGCGTGGGCGCCGGCGCAACGTGCCGCGCTGCAGGACTTGAGCTATGGCACGCTGCGCTTCTACGGCCAGCTGCAGGGAATATTGGGCCAGCTGCTGCGCAAATCCCCGGAAGACGAGCGGGTTGGTTTCCTGTTGCTGGTCGCGCTGTATCAGCTGCAGCATGGCAAGTCGGCGCACCATGCCGTGGTCGATCACGCGGTGCGTGCCGCACAGACCCTGAGTCCGCGCATGAGCGGCCTGGTGAACGCGATCCTGCGCAATTTCCTGCGCAACCGGGATGAGCTGCTGGAGCAGGCCGCGCGGCAGGAGGAAGGAAAGTACAGTTATCCGCAATGGTGGATAGATGAGGTGCGCAGCCAGTACGGCGAGCGCAGCGCTTCGCTGCTCGAGGCGGGCAACCGGCATCCGCCGATGACACTGAGGGTCAACCGGAAACAGGGGTCGGCAGCGGATTACCTGGCGCAGCTGGAACAGCAGAATTTATCCGCCCGGTTGATCGGGGAGGCGGCACTGCAACTGGACAAGCCTGTTGCGGTGGACAAGCTGCCGGGATTTTTTGAGGGCAGGGTCTCGGTGCAGGATGCCGGCGCGCAATATGCCGCGCACCTGCTGGATGTGCATGACGGCATGCGCGTGCTGGATGCCTGTGCCGCGCCGGGCGGCAAGACCGCGCATATTCTGGAAGGCGCCGCCGTGCACCTGGTCGCGGTGGACAAGGACGAGCAACGCTTGCAGCGCGTCGCCGGAAATTTGAAACGGCTGAAGCTGGACGCACAGCTGCGGGTCGGTGATGCGGCACAGCCGGAGACCTGGTGGGACGGCAAAGTGTTCGAGCGCATTCTTGCCGATGTGCCCTGTTCGGCTTCCGGCGTGGTGCGCCGCCATCCCGATATCAAGTGGCTGCGGCGTCGTACGGATATTGCCGGATTCGCCGCGCAGCAGCTCGACATATTGCGCGCGTTGTGGCGGCTGCTGGCACAAGATGGTAAATTGCTCTACGTCACCTGCTCGGTGTTCCAACAGGAGAACGAACGGGTCATCGCTGCGTTTCTGGTACAACAGCCGGATGCGCGCCGATTGCCGTTAGTCCTGCCGGAGAGCAGTGAAGGACAGTTGTTACCCAATGATCAGCACGACGGATTTTTCTATGCATTGCTACACAAGCAGATGACGGAGGACAGATGACAGAGGGTAGAAAACCCACTGCCGTGCCCGCGTGCTCAAACAAAGTGGCGCCGTCTGGTTTCGGCCGTTATAAACGCGGCATTCTTGCCTTATTCTGCCTTCTGTTTTCTTTTCTCAGTCCCCCGGCAACAGCGGAGGGCATTTCTGCCAACAAGGCTGAGACACGTCTGATCGGCGGCGGATATCAACTCTTTGCCAGCTATGACATTAATCTGACTTATGCGGCACAGCATGCCCTGGAACGCGGTGTCCCGCTTTATTTCGTCGGTGAATTCCTGCTGACCCGTTCACGCTGGTACTGGCTGGATGAGGAGATTTTCAAAGGCGAGCAAACCGTCAAGATTTCCTACAATGTATTGACGCGCCAGTACCGTATTGCGCGCGGTTCGCTGTTTCAGAATTTTGTCAGCCTGGAAGATGCGCTGAACATTCTGTCACGGCAGAGTTCGACGGTTATTTCGGCAGAGTTGCTCAAAAAAGATAGCCGCTATATTGCGGCGGCGCGCTTGCGTCTGGATGTTGCGCAATTGCCCAAACTGTTGCAGGTCAATGCGCTGACCGGCAAGGATTGGACGCTCAACTCCGATTGGCATCGCTGGACAATCGATGCGGAAGCGGTGACGGCAGGCAGCGAAGGCAAAACGGAGTGATGCGGGGATGAGGAATCTGATTCTCGTCAGCATCGTCATCGGCGGTGTGTTGCTGTACCTGCTGTCCAGCAGCAGCGCGAACAACGAAGTCTTCTCGTTCGACTATTACAGTTTGCTCGGTCTCACCGGTGCGTTGGCGCTTGGCCTGATGGGGCTGGTGGGCTACCAGCTGTGGCGGCTGCGCAACAAGCTGAAAAAAAGGGTGTTTGGTGCCAAGCTGACGACAAGGCTGGTGCTGTTCTTTACGCTGATTGCGGTGCTGCCGGGCATCTTCGTCTATGTGGTGTCGGTGCAATTTCTGGGCAATAGCATCGAATCATGGTTTGACGTGCGCGTCGAAAAAGCGCTGGAAGGCGGCCTCAATCTGGGCAGGAGCGGGCTCGACAACAGCCTGAAGGAGTTGACCAAGAAAACCCAGTTCATCGCGTTGCTGATGGCCGAGAAAAGGCCTGAGCAGTACCAGCGTGCGCTGGAGCAATTGGTGGAGGAGGCGATCGCGCAGGAAGCAGCATTGTTTTCCAGCAAGGGAAATGTGGTTGCGTTTTCCTCCAGCGGCGGCGCGCGCCTGCCGAATCTGCCAGACGGCGATGCCTTGCGTCTGGCACTGGACAAGGGCGAATATGCGGTCATCGATGCCATACCGGAAAAAGGGTTGACGCTGCGCGTGCTGGTGAGAGTGAATTCCAACACCCTCCAGGGTGGCCGCTATGTGTTGCAATTCACCCAGCCGGTGCCGAAGCAGGTCGAGGCCGATGCGGAAATGGTGCAATCGGTTTATCGCGATTATCAGGAATTGACGCTTTCGCGTCTCGGCCTGAAGCGCATGTATGCGATTACCCTGACGCTGTCGCTGCTGGTGGTGCTGCTGACCGCGGTGTCGGCGGCATTCTTTATCGCCGGGCGGCTGGGTGCTTCGCTGGAGGCGTTGGCGGAAGGCACCCGTGCGGTGGCGCAGGGCGATTTCACCGGGCAACACCCGATACAAAGCAGCGATGAACTGGGTGCGCTGACCGGCCTGTTCAACCAGATGACGCGCCAGTTGTTCGATGCAAAACAGGCCAGCGAGCAGCAGCAGCGTGAGGTGGAAGACGCCAAAGTCTATCTGGAAAGCGTGCTGACTCACCTGTCCTCCGGGGTGCTGGCGCTGGATGGAGATTTGCGCCTGCGCTCGGTGAACACCAGCGCGGCACAAATTCTCGGTGTGCCCTTGCAGGAAATGCAGCGCATGTCATTAAGCCAGATTGCGGAAAAATACAGCTTGCTCAAGTCGTTTTGCCAGACCGTCACTGAGGCTTTCGAGGAAACAGCCAGTGGCGAATGGCAGCGACAGATAGAGCGTATGAGCCGGAACGGCAACCAGATTTTGTTGTTGCGCGGAACGCGCCTGCCACGGGGTGGCGAGGCCGGCTATGTGGTGGTGTTCGATGATATCAGCCACCTGCTACAGGCGGAGCGGCAGGCGGCATGGGGTGAGGTGGCGCGCCGCCTTGCGCATGAAATCAAGAACCCGCTCACGCCAATCCAGCTTTCTGCCGAACGCCTGCAGCACAAACTCGGCAGCAAGCTGGATGAGGGTGATGCGAAACTGTTGCAGCGTGCCACGCAAACCATCGTCAGCCAGGTTGCCGCGATGAAGAATATGGTGAGCGACTTCGCCAATTATGCGCGCGGCCCGGCATTGAAGCTGTCGCATCTGGACATGCACAGGCTGATCCGCGAGGTGCTTGGCCTGTATGAGGCTAACGCCATTCCCATTGCGCTGAGACTGGAAGCGCCGCACAGCGAGGTCAGCGGCGATGCGACCCGTCTGCGCCAGGTCTTTCATAATCTGCTGCAGAATGCCCAGGACGCGTTGCAGGGTGTGGCGCAGCCGCAAATAACGCTGGGCACCCGAATGCAGGACGGGGAAATTTGCCTGCATGTTGAAGATAACGGCGCGGGTTTTCCCGAGACGGTTCTGGCGCGCGCCTTCGAGCCGTACATGACCACCAAGCCAAAGGGAACGGGTTTGGGAATGGCGATCGTGAAAAAGATTATCGAGGAACATGGCGGTCATATCAGCATCGAGAACGGTGTGAATGGCGGAGCGCATATTAATATCCGGTTGCCGCTGATAGAGGAGGCGTAATGGCAAGCAAACAAATTCTGGTGGTGGACGATGAAATTGGCATTCGCGAATTGCTCTCGGAGATCCTGTTTGATGAGGGCTACCAGGCGCATATGGCGGAAAACGCCGAGCAGGCACGCGCCTTCCGGATCGAGCATGAACCCGATCTGGTGCTGCTGGATATCTGGATGCCGGACACCGATGGCGTGACCTTGCTCAAGGAATGGGTCGAGCAGGACCTGCTGACCATGCCCGTGGTGATGATGTCCGGCCATGGCACGATAGAAACAGCTGTCGAGGCGACGCGCATCGGCGCGGTGGATTTTCTGGAGAAACCCATTTCCCTGCAAAAATTGCTGAGCACGATTGCCAAGGCGATCCGGGAAGACACGTTCAAGCTGCAGACGCCTGCCGCCGAGGCGCAAAGCCAGAAAATTACCCTGAATATCGACGGGCAGGCGCAACATTTTGCACTGCCGCTCGATTTGCCGCTGCGCGAAGCGCGCGAGCATTTTGACGCGCTTTATTTCGATTACCACCTGCAGCGAGAGGTCGGCAATGTTTCACGGGTAGCCGAAAAGGTCGGCCTGGAGCGCACCCACCTCTATCGCAAACTCAAGCAGCTGGGTATTAAATTTGCCAAAAAAGGCAACGGAGATGAATCGCAGTAGGAAGCCATATCGGGGCTGCGGTATAATTATGAGACAACTTACACAGCAGTCAGTTAGTTAGGCGACACATGCACCAATAGTCGGAATCATTGCTTAAGCCAAAACATAGTTGTAGGAGCCCGATTTATCGGGCGATAGCCAACCTTTAAATCGCCCGATAAATCGGGCTCCTACACATGAATGTCAATTTTTTGTAACTTTAATTTCTGACGGCTGAGTAATCGGATGACAGGTGACTTCATAATACAATTCGTCACGCTGGTCCTCCGACATAACCAGCGGCTTGCAAGCTTGCTTGGTCGATAGCTCCATCAATGGCTAATTGTGAATTTTCGAAGCTCCTTAACATAACCAACCCACAGAGCATCACGGAGGCAACAGGAAATGGCTGCGACACGCAACATCACCCCACCCAAATTTAATGACATTACCGGCGCAATCCGCATGCTGGCAGTGGATGCCGTGCAAAAGGCAAATTCCGGACACCCGGGCGCGCCGATGGGCATGGCGGAAATCGCCGACGTATTATGGAACCGCCATCTGCGACATAACCCCGTTAATCCCAAGTGGCCCGACCGCGACCGCTTTATTCTGTCCAACGGACATGGTTCGATGCTGGTTTACGCGCTGTTGCATCTGTCCGGTTACGATCTGCCGATCGAAGAGTTGAAGCGTTTCCGCCAGCTGCACTCCAAGACCCCCGGTCATCCGGAATACGGTTACACCCCGGGCGTGGAAACCACCGGCGGCCCGCTTGGCCAGGGCATCACCAATGCGGTGGGCATGGCGATGGCGGAAAAACTGCTGGCCGCGGAATTCAACAGGCCGAACCACGAGATCGTCAATCACCATACCTACGTGTTCATGGGCGACGGCTGCATGATGGAAGGCATTTCGCATGAAGCCTGCGCACTGGCCGGCACCTGGGGGCTGGGCAAGCTGATCGCATTCTGGGATGACAACAATATCTCGATCGACGGCCATGTGGATGGCTGGTTTACCGATGACACCGCCAAGCGTTTCGAGGCTTACGGCTGGCACGTGGTCGCCGATGTGAACGGGCACGATCCAGAGGCGGTCGATGCCGCGATCAACGCCGGCAAGAAAGTCACCGACAGGCCGACGCTGATCTGCTGCAAGACCATCATTGGCATGGGTTCGCCGAACAAGGCGGATACCCACGACGTGCATGGCGCGGCGCTGGGCAACGACGAGGTCGCCGCGACACGCGAGCATATCGGCTGGAAATACCCGCCGTTCGAGATTCCCAAGCATGTGTACGAAGCCTGGGATGCGCGCACCAAGGGCGAGGGACTGGAAAAACTGTGGAGCAACAAATTTGCCGAGTACAAGGCGGCCTTCCCGCAAGAGGCGGCGGAGTTCGAACGCCGCACCAGGGGCGACTTGCCCGCCGGCTGGGCGGCACATGCTGCCGAGGCTATTGCCAAGGCCAACGAAAAGGCCGAAAGCATCGCGACCCGCAAGGCTTCGCAGAACGCGATCAACGCATTGGCGCCGGTATTGCCGGAGTTTCTCGGCGGCTCGGCTGACCTGACCGGCTCCAACCTGACCAACTGGACCGGCAGCAAGCACCTGCGCGGCAAGGGACTCGGTAACTACATCAGCTACGGCGTACGCGAATTCGGCATGGCGCACATCATGAACGGCATGGCGTTGCACGGTGGCTTGCTGCCGTTTGGCGGCACTTTCCTGATGTTCTCCGAATATGCGCGCAATGCCTTGCGTATGTCGGCGCTGATGAAGCAGCGCGTGATCTATGTGTTCACCCACGACTCCATCGGCCTGGGCGAAGACGGGCCGACCCATCAGGCGGTCGAGCAGACGGCCACGCTGCGCCTCGTGCCCAATATGGAATTGTGGCGCCCGTGTGACACGGTGGAATCAGCCGTTGCGTGGGTTGCCGCGGTCGAGCGCAGGGATGGCCCCAGCAGCCTGGTTTTCAGCCGCCAGAATCTGGCATTTCAGCAGCGCGATGCGCAACAGATTGCCGCTATCCGCAAGGGCGCCTATGTGCTGTCCGAAGCCGCAGGTGGCAAGCCGCAGGCCGTGATTATCGCGACAGGTTCCGAGGTGGCACTGGCGATGGAAGCGCAAAAAACGCTGGCCGCCGAGGGCATCAAGGTGCGCGTTGTGTCGATGCCGTCCACCAATGTATTCGACAAGCAGGATCAGGCTTACCGGGACAGCGTCTTGCCTCGCGGTGTGAAACGGGTTGCGGTCGAGGCGGGCGTGACCGGCGGCTGGTACAAGTATGTCGGGCTGGATGGCGCGGTGGTGGGGATGGATTGCTTCGGCGAATCCGCGCCGGCACCGGAATTGTTCAAGCACTTCGGTTTTACCGCGGCCAACGTGGTTGCGACGGTGAAGAAAGTGATGGGCTGAGAGCATTGCCGACAACAGTATTGCGGCGCAAGCATTTTTAATGACTAAAATATTAAGGAGAAGAGAATGACAATTCGTGTCGGTATTAACGGATTCGGCCGCATTGGACGTATGGTGTTCCGTGCAGCGGTACAAGATTTCGCTGACATTGAGATTGTGGCCATCAACGACCTGCTCGAGCCGGACTATCTGGCCTATATGCTGCGCTACGACTCGGTGCATGGCCGCTTCGACGGCAGCATTTCCGTCGAGGGCAACATGTTGGTCGTCAACGGCAAGAAGATCCGCCTGACCGCGGTCAAGGATCCTGCCGAGCTGAAATGGGGTGAGGTGGGCGCCGATGTCGTGATCGAGTCCACCGGCCTGTTTCTGACCGGGGAATCCTGCGAGAAACATATCGCCGCGGGCGCCAAGAAGGTCATCATGTCGGCGCCGAGCAAGGACGATACGCCGATGTTCGTCTATGGCGTGAACGACCAGACCTATGCGGGTCAGGCCATCGTTTCCAATGCCTCCTGCACCACCAACTGCCTGGCGCCGGTCGCCAAGGTGCTCAACGACAACTGGGGAATCAAGCGCGGTCTGATGACCACCGTGCACGCCGCCACCGCCACGCAAAAAACCGTCGACGGGCCTTCCAACAAGGACTGGCGCGGTGGCCGCGGCATTCTGGAAAACATCATCCCGTCTTCGACCGGCGCAGCCAAGGCCGTGGGCAAGGTGATACCCGAGCTGAACAAGAAACTCACCGGCATGGCCTTCCGCGTGCCGACCTCGGACGTGTCCGTGGTTGACCTGACCGTGGAGTTGAACAAGGAAACCACCTATGCCGAGATCTGCGCCGCCATGAAGGCTGCGTCCCAGGGTGCGATGAAGGGCGTGCTCGGTTATACCGCCGAGAAAGTCGTCTCAACCGACTTCCGCGGCGAGAGCTGCACCTCGGTATTCGATTCCGAGGCTGGCATGGCGCTGGATGGCACCTTCGTCAAGATCGTGACCTGGTACGACAACGAGTGGGGCTATTCCAGCAAGGTGCTGGAAATGGTTCGCGTCATTTCCAAATAATGGGGAGTAGGGAGCGGAGAGCAGGGGGTGGGTTTCCCACTTTCCACTTCCCACTCACCCTCTTTCTTCATGGAGCATAAAATGTCCGTTATCAAAATGACCGATCTGGACCTCAGGGGCAAGCGTGTCCTGATTCGTTCCGATCTCAACGTGCCCGTCAAGGACGGCAAAATAACCTCGGATGCACGTATCAACGCATCGATGGCGACCATCGATTTCGCCCTGCAAGCGGGAGCGCGTGTGATGGTGACTTCCCACCTGGGTCGCCCGACAGAGGGCGTCTATTCCGAAGAGAACTCGCTCAAACCGGTCGCACATGTCATTGCCAACAAGCTGGGCAAGCCGGTGCGCCTGATCCGCGACTGGATGGAGGGCGGCTTTGAGGTGGCCGAGGGTGAGATGGTGTTGCTGGAAAACTGTCGCTTCAACAAGGGCGAGAAGAAGAACGTTGAAGCGATAGCCAAAAAATATGCAGCATTGTGCGATGTGTTCGTGATGGACGCATTCGGCACCGCGCATCGCGCGGAAGCGTCGACTTGCGGCGTGGCGAAATACGCGCCGGTCGCGGCAGCCGGCATCCTGCTGAACAGGGAATTGGAAGCGCTGGGCAAGGCATTGCTCAACCCGGCGCGCCCGATGGTGGCGATTGTCGGTGGCAGCAAAGTATCCACCAAGCTGACCGTGCTGGAGTCGCTGTCGGAAAAGTGCGAGCAACTGGTGGTCGGCGGCGGCATTGCCAACACCTTCCTCAAGGCGGCGGGCAAGAACGTCGGCAAGTCGCTGTGCGAGGAGGGGCTGGTGCCAACCGCGCAGGCGCTGATGAGCAAGATGCAGGCACGCGGTGCTTCCATCCCCATCGCGGTGGATGTGGTGGTGGGCAAGAAATTCGACGCCGACGAGCCGGCCGTGCTGAAGAGTGCCGATGAGGTGGCCGACGACGACATGATTTTCGACATCGGCCCGCAATCCGCACAGGAATTGGCCGACATCATCATGAAGGCCGGTACCGTCGTATGGAACGGCCCGGTCGGCGTATTCGAGTTCGACCAGTTCGGCGAAGGCACCAAAAAAGTCGCTAACGCGATCGCGGAGACACAGGCCTTCACGCTGGCGGGCGGCGGCGACACCATTGCCGCGATTCAGAAGTACGGCATCTACGACAAGGTGTCCTATATCTCCACGGCCGGTGGCGCTTTTCTGGAATTCCTCGAGGGCAAGAAACTGCCCTCGGTAGAGATTCTGGAGCAACGTGCCAGTCAATAACCAGGATACTGTCCAGCGCGTAACATCAGTTTACACAGCAGTCAGTTGTTTAGGCGATACATGTACCAATAGTCGAAATCGTTGCATAAGCCAAAGCGTCGTTGCAGGAGCCCGATTTATCGGGCGATAACTAATCTTAAAATCGCCCGATAAATCGGGCTCCTACACATGAACATCAATTTTTTGTAGTTTTAATTTTTGACGACTGAGTAGAAATACAGGAAGAACATGTTACGTAGAACCAAGATCGTCGCAACACTGGGGCCCGCTTCCACCGACCAGAAAATTCTCGAGCAGATGATACGCGCCGGTGTCGACCTGGTGCGCATGAACTTCTCGCACGGCTCGGCGCAGGATCATGTGAAGCGGACCGCAACCGTGCGCGCGGCAGCGGCGGTTGTCGGCCGTACCGTGGGTATTCTGGCCGACCTGCAGGGCCCGAAAATACGCGTGGGCAAATTCGCAAACGATAAAATCATCCTGAAAAACGGCGACACGTTCATTCTGGATGCCGCACTCGAAGGCCCGGGAAACCAGGAACGCGTCGGGCTCGACTATAAAAACCTGCACAAGGATGTCAGCAAGGATTCCGTGCTGCTGCTCAATGACGGCATGCTGGAATTCAACGTCATCGAAGTCAAAGGTTACGAGATCATTTGCCAAGTCGTGCGCGGCGGCGTGTTGTCCAACAACAAGGGCATCAACCGCAAAGGCGGCGGACTGACGGCGCCGGCGCTGACCGACAAGGACAAGGAAGACATCAAGACGGCCGCGCTGATCGGGGCGGATTATCTGGCGGTTTCTTTTCCGCGCTCCGGCGATGACATGCGCCTGGCGCGCGAACTGATGCATGCGGCGGGCGGCAAGAGCATGCTCATGGCCAAGATCGAGCGCGCCGAAGCGATACCGGCGTTGGGCGACATCATCGACGCGTCGGACGCCATCATGGTGGCGCGCGGCGATTTGAGCGTGGAAGTTGGCGATGCGGCCGTGCCCGGCCTGCAAAAACGCATGATCAAAATGGCGCGCGCAAAAAATCGTCTGGTGATTACCGCCACGCAGATGATGGAGTCGATGATTACCAACCCGATCCCGACGCGTGCAGAAGTGTCCGATGTGGCCAATGCCGTGCTGGATGGAACGGATGCGGTGATGCTCTCCGCGGAAACCGCTGTGGGCGATTATCCGGTGGAAACCATCGAAGCCATGGCGCGCATCTGCATCAAGGCAGAGCGCGAGCTGGAAGAACATGTGTCCGACCACCGTGCCGTGCAGCAAAGATTCACGCGCATCGACCAGTCCATCGCGATGTCCGCACTGTTTGCTGCGTCGCATTTCAGGATCAAGGCCATCATTGCGCTGACCCAGTCCGGCTCGACTCCGTTGTGGATGTCGCGCGTGAATGCCGGTGTGCCGATTTTTGCACTGACGCCGCTGCCGGAAACGCTGAGCAAGGTAACCCTGTTCAGCGGCGTGCATCCCATCGCATTCGAATCGAAGGCGAGGGGGCAGCTGGAAGAGTGGCACCAGATCGAGGCCAAATTACTGGAGCTAAGCCTGGTGAAAGACGGCGACATGGTGGTCATGACCATCGGCGAAGCGATGGGCAAATCCGGGCATACCAACACCATGAAAATCATGCGCGTCGGCGACCACCGCAAGAAGATTTAATTTATTCAGATCAATTTATCAGGAGAACCAAATGGCACTCGTATCCTTGCGTCAACTTCTCGATCATGCGGCAGAAAACGGCTACGGTCTGCCGGCCTTCAACGTGAATAACCTGGAGCAGGTCAAGGCCATCATGGAGGCGGCCGACGAAACCAACAGCCCGGTCATCATGCAGGGCTCAGCTGGCGCGCGCAAATATGCCGGCGAGGCGTTCCTGCGCCATCTGATCGAGGCCGCTGTGGAAGCCTATCCGCATATTCCGGTGGCGATGCATCAGGACCATGGCGCGTCCCCGGCGGTCTGCATTCAGGCGATCCGCTCCGGTTTCTCCAGCGTGATGATGGACGGCTCGCTGATGACCGACGGCAAGACGCCGTCCAGCTTCGAATACAACGTTAACGTCACGCGCAACGTGGTGGACATGTCGCACGCGGTGGGTGTGTCTGTCGAAGGCGAGCTGGGCTGCCTCGGTTCGCTGGAATCCGGCCATGGCGAAAAGGAAGACGGCCACGGCGCGGAAGGCGCGTTGAGCCAGGACCAGTTGCTGACCGATCCGAACGAGGCCGCCGAATTCGTCAAGGCCACCCAGGTGGATGCGCTCGCCATCGCGATCGGCACCAGCCATGGTGCCTACAAGTTTACCCGTCCGCCCACCGGCGCAGTGCTGCGTATCGACCGCATCAGGGAAATTCACGCGCGTATTCCCAACACCCACCTGGTGATGCATGGCTCGTCGAGCGTGCCGCAGGAATGGCTGAAGGTGATCAACTCCTTCGGCGGCACCATGGGCGAAACCTATGGCGTGCCGGTCGAGGAGATTGTCGAGGGCATCAAGCACGGCGTGCGCAAGGTAAATATCGATACCGACCTGCGCATGGCTTCTACCGGTGCGGTACGCCGCTATCTGGTGGAAGACACCAAAAATTTCGACCCGCGCAAGTTTCTCGCCGCCACCACCAAGGCGATGCGGGAAATCTGCAAGGCACGCTATGAGGCTTTCGGTGCGGCCGGTCAGGCCGCGAAAATCAAGCCGGTTTCGCTCGACGCGATGGCCAATCGTTATGCCAAGGGCGAGCTGAACGCGATCATCAGGTAATTTTACTCAGCCGTCAGAAATTAAAGCTACAAAAAATTGATATTCATGTGTAGGAGCCCGATTTATCGGGCGATTTTAAGGTTGGCTATCGCCCGATAAATCGGGCTCCTACAACGATGTTTTGGCTTAAACAATGATTTCGACTATTGGTGCGTGTGTCGCCTAACTAACTGACTGCTGTGTAAGATTCATTTCCTGAAATGTTTTTCGTGGATGATTCCCGATCGCATAATCAGGTATAAACTGTTCACAGCATTTCCCCGCAAGCCCACCCACCCGCAGGAGGCTCTCATGTCACACAGTTCATTAGACCAGGCGGCACTCGACCAACTCTTTTTCGACGCACACACCCACAACGCGTGGCAGGACAAGCCCCTGCCGGACGAATTGCTGCGTCGTCTCTACGACACCTTTCGCATGGGGCCGACCTCGGCCAATTGCTGTCCGGCGCGCATCGTGTTCGTCAAATCCGCGGAAGCGAAAAAAAAGCTTGATCCGGCTTTGCAGGAAGGCAACCGCGCCAAAAGCATGGCGGCGCCGGTTACCGCCATCATTGGCTACGACCTGCATTTTTACGAGCGGATGGGCAAGCTGTACCCCAATGCGCCGGATGCGCGCAGTTGGTTCGATAGCGACGAACAAACCGCCTTCACCAACGCTTTCCGCAACGGCACGCTGCAAGGCGGCTACCTCATCATCGCGGCACGCGCGCTCGGTCTCGATTGCGGACCGATGTCCGGATTCGACAATGCCCTGGTGGATCAACTGTTCTTCGCGGGAACCCCGGTGAAATCCAACTTCATGTGCAACCTCGGCTACGGCGACCCGAAAGGCGTCTTTCCGCGCAATCCGCGACTGGGATTTGACGAGGCCTGCAGGATTGCTTGAAGCGGATTTGAATCGGGTGTGGCTGGTGACAGCTTGCTGATTTTGCCGGCTCCCTTCCCCCGCCTGCGGGAGAGGGCTTCTAACTTGAAATTCGCGCAGCGATTCGTTCGCCTCCTCGCCCGCTTGCGGGAGAGGATTGAGGTGAGGGAACGGGCATGGCGAGTTTCATTATCAGGGGTGGCTGCAACTGCAATGCCCGTTAGATGCAGTTCGACGACTTTTTTGATGGCGAGGCGTCCGCGCCAGATTGATAGACCACTTGCCCATCTACCAGCGTGTAACGTACTCTGCCCTGCATTTCGAGGCCGTTGAACGGCGTGTTCTTGCCCTGGCTCTTGAGCGCGCCCGGTTCGACTTTCCAGTAGCTTTCCGGATCGAACACGCACAGGTCGGCGGCTGCACCGACGCTCAGATGACCCGCATCCAGACCCAGCACCTGCGCGGGATGCAGCGTGGCCCTGGCGAGTGCTTCGGGCAGGCTGATGTTTTCCTGTTGCGCCCACTTCAGCACCAGCGGCAGCAATAATTCCAGGCCGGTCGCGCCCGCCTCGGCCTCGGCGAAGGGCAGCTGCTTGGCATCCTCGTCCATCGGCGCGTGATTGGAACAGATCGCGTCTATGGTGCCGTCCAGCAATCCGGCGCGCAATGCGGCGCGGTCGCGCAGGCTGCGCAGCGGCGGAATCAGATGGCAATTCGGGTCGAAGAAACCGATGTCAATTTCCGACAGGTGCACATGGTTCATCGAAACATCGCAGGTAACTTTCAGTCCCTGCTGCTTGGCGGTGCGCACCAACTCCACGCCTGCCGCGCTGGAAAGGCGGCAGACATGCAGCTTGGCGCCGGTGTCACGCGCCAGTGTCAGCATGGTGGCAAGCGCAATGATTTCGGCGCTTACCGGGATCGCGGGCAGGCCGCAGCGCGTTGCCATTTCGCCGTCGTGCGCCACACCGTCTCTGGCGAGGAAGCTGTCCTGCGGACGCAGCCACACGGAAAAACCGAAGGTGGCCGCATATTGCATGGCGCGCATCAGCACGCGCGTGTCGGTCAGCGGTGCATCGGCCTGGCTGAATGCCACACATCCGGCGTCCGTCAGCTCCGCCATCTCGGTCAGTTCCTGTCCTTTAAGCGCGGTGGTCAGCGCGCCGACCGGATAGACATGCGCCTGATGCAAATTTCTGGCGCGGTGCTTGAGCATTTCCACCAGGCCGGGTTCATCCAGTGGCGGATCGGTGTCCGGCGGGAAGGCGAGGCTGGTGACGCCGCCCGCCACTGCCGCCTCGATCTCCGATTCCAGCGTGGCCCTGTATTCGTAACCCGGCTCGCGCAGCCGCGCAGCCAGATCGATGAGGCCGGGTGCAATAATCAGGCCGCTTGCATCAATCACCCGGTCCGCGACAAATCCTGCCGGGGCGCTGCCGAGTGCGGCAATTTTGCCCGCCGCGATGAACAGGTCCTGTTGCGTATCGCTGTTGTTTTTCGGGTCGATGAGGCGTCCGTTTCTGATGTGGATATTCATATCTTTGCTCCCGCCAACATGCTCATCACCGCCATGCGTACGGCGATGCCGAAGGTCACCTGCGACATGATGACCGAGTGCGGCCCGTCGGCCACGCTGGAGCCGATCTCGATGCCGCGGTTCATCGGCCCGGGGTGCATCACGATCGCATCCGGCTTGGCGAACGCCAGCTTTTCTTCGGTGAGCCCGTAACACTTGAAGTATTCCTGTGCGGAGGGCAGCGCCGCGCCCTGCATGCGCTCCTTCTGCAGGCGCAGCATCAGCACCACATCCACGTCGCGCAGGCCCTGCATCATGTCGTGATAAACCCGGACGCCGAGATTTTCCACTTGGGTCGGCAGCAGCGTCTTGGGCGCGATGACGCGTACTTCCGGCACGCCGAGCGTGGTCAGTGCGTGAATTTGTGAGCGCGCCACGCGCGAATGCAGCATGTCGCCGACAATGGCCACGCGCAGGTTATGAAATTCTTTTTTGTAGTGGCGGATGGTGAACATGTCCAGCAGCGCCTGCGTGGGATGCGCATGGCGGCCGTCGCCGGCGTTGATGACGTGGATTTCCGGTGCAACATGGCGGGCGATGAAATGCGCCGCGCCGCTTTGCGCGTGGCGCACCACGAACATGTCGGCGTGCATGGCGCACAGATTGTCCACGGTGTCGAGCAGGGTCTCGCCCTTGCTGGTGCTGGATGAGCCGATGTTGAGATTGACCACGTCGGCAGACAGGCGCTTGGCGGCGATCTCGAAGGTGGTGCGGGTGCGCGTGCTGTTCTCGAAGAACACGTTGAATACCGACTTGCCTTGCAGCAGCGGAACATTCTTGATCTCGAGTCCGTCGGCCGTATCGAGGAAGGTGGCGGCACGATCGAGGATGTCGCGCATGATTTTCACCGGCAAGCCCTCGGTCGTCAGCAGGTGCTGGAGTTCACCGTGTTTGTTGAGTTGTGGGTTTTTCATACAATCAGTCCCGCTGCGGGTTCATCAAAATAAGCCTGCAATATCTGTTGTGCGGCATATTGGTCGATCAGCGCCTTCTGTTTCCTGCCGTGAATGCCCTGTTCGGTCAACTGCGCGCTTGCGGCGAGCGAAGTATACCGCTCATCGATCAAAATCGTCGGCAAATTAAACCGCCCTTTGAGGCGGTTGGCGAAGCGGCGGCACAGCGCGGTCAGTTCGTGCGGCGAGCCGTCATCGTTGCTGGGCAGCCCCACCACGAGCACGGCAGGCTGCCATTCGGCAAGCAGCGCGGCGATTGCGGCAAAGCGTTTTTCATTCTTTTCCGCATCGATCGTGGCCAGCGGATTGGCCTGGCGCAGCAGGGTGTTGCCGACCGCAATGCCGATGCGCCGGGTGCCAAAATCAAAAGCGAGAAAAGTGCCGGAAGGTTGAGGACTGAGGACTGAGGACTGAGTATCGTCGTCACGCGGTTTTCTCCGTTCTCTGTCCTCTGTCTTCTGTCTTCTGATGTCAGGCATGTCCGGCATTATCCACCAGCGAAACATAGTCCACCCCGAGCAACGCCATCGCCGCGGGCAGGCGCTCCTCGGGAGGCAAATCGAACAGGATATGCTCGGAGGCCGGAACGGTCAGCCAGGCGTTTTCGGTCATTTCATGCTCCAGCTGCCCCTGGTCCCAGCCCGCGTAACCCAGCGTGATGATGAGATTGCGCGGTCCATGCCCTGTGCCCACTGCTTCCAGAATATCCCTGGAGGTGGTCAGCGAAAGCTTGTCGTTGATGCGCAGCGTGGATTGCCAGTTTCCCGGGGTGTCGTGCAACACAAAGCCGCGCTCGGTTTGCACCGGCCCGCCGAAATGCACCGGCATTCTTTCCAGTTTGGGTTGGTGCAGCGGAATATTGATCTGCTCGAACATCTCTCTCAGCGTCAGGCTAAGCGGACGGTTCACCACGATGCCGAGCGCGCCGTTCTCGTTGTGTTCGCAGATGTAAGTCAGCGTGCCGACAAAATACCCTTCTTGCAATGCGGGCATGGCAATCAGGAAGTGATGGGTAAGATCGAAGTCGGACATGGCATTATTGTAGCTTTATTCAGATTCCATTTCTCGTTCATGGTGGATGCAGTCTTGGACTTCACCCGCTTTCGTAGACATTTTTCAGCTTCCGGTTTGTAGCTGCTCGA
>CAYHEM010000016.1:0-61784 GCA_964355765.1 uncultured Gallionella sp. | reverse complement strand
TCGAGCAGCTACAAACCGGAAGCTGAAAAATGTCTACGAAAGCGGGTGAAGTCCAGTGAGCCGGTTACATTAGAGTCTCGAAGGACTGTGTCGAAAACGGTAGTTCGCGTTTCAACTCGTACACATGCTAAAAGTTCGGTAGTTGACTTTCGTTTTCTCTTTCGATAATGTGACGCCCGAGACATGACCAGCGCGTTGCGAACATGTCTGCCTAGGTTGAAGATTGAGGGTAAGCCCGAGGTAAGCCGATATAGGTAACCCAGTGCGCCTCCGCCATAGAACTCCGAGCAACATCAATTTTTCGTCGATTAACTTCGGCGGTTTGATGTGTGCTCGTTTTTCATTTCTGGCACCTCCAAGCCGCTCTATTTGGCTATGGAGGCAGCATGTTTCAACATCACGAGAACCAACAAGAAAAGGGCGCGCGAAGCACGGAGCGATCCGCAGCGCCGCGAGGACGCACCGCGCACAGCGCGCCCTCGTCTAGTAATACGAGGGAAACAATAGGCAATAGCCTTAACCCGCATAACGTGGAAAACGGTATCGAGGTCTGGACAGCCGACGGAACAGAACGAGGCCGGATTACCACTGACGGAAAACGATCAGCGATCACCCTCATTCCAATTCCGCTTGATTCTGCATCGCCAGAGGTCGCGCACATTGACTGGCTGGCATTCACCTTCTCACCACCAGAATCCGAGCGCGATTCAATAGCGCAATTACTTGCACAATTGGCCCACCTGCTCAGCTTGTCCTGTATTCCTGCCATTTCCAAAGGCAAAGGGTGGAATGGCTATTCCACACGTCACGATCTAAGCAATGGGCAAGAAGTGGCACTCGGCCTGATTGCGTCCGGTGGCGAACGTCAGCGCGGCACCATACACATTGAACTAAACGCCCACGCCTGCGCATTGGTCAATAACTGGCAAGCATTTGCGGAATGGGGGGAATCACTTCAAGCAAGAATCACCCGCCTTGATCTTGCGCATGATGACCTCGAAGGTTCAACCTTCACGATGCAGAAAATGGCCGACTGGTATCAGCAAGGGCAATTCAATTGCGGTGGTCGGCAACCATCCCACTCGGTCGCTGGTGATTGGTTGTTAGATGGCAGTCCATTGGGGCGAACGCTATACATCGGCAAGCGTGCAAACGGCAAGATGCTGCGCATCTATGAGAAAGGCAAGCAGTTGGGCGATGTCGCCAGCTCTTGGGTGCGTGTCGAACTGGAGCTACGCGGAAAGAATCGCATCATCCCCTGGAACGCCTTAACCAAGTCCGGCAACTATCTGGCGGGGTCGTTCAACTGCCTCAACTTCCTTTCAGTCGAACAAGACAAAATCCGCACCATCACCAAAGCAGTGGCAATTTCCTATGATCGCTCGGTAAAACATGCACGTCTCATGGTGGGGAAACTTGTAAACGTGATGATGCAGACCGACTCCGGCGATGCCTTTGCGGTCGTAAATAAGCTCAAGCGTGATGGTGTGCCGGGACGGCTCAAAAACTATGGTGGGTTTCTGCATAAAGCATTGGATGGAGATAGCCCGTGAAAACCTTGACGCTCGAAGATGCCGCCCAATTTTTGCACCTGCATCCGGTTACGCTGCAACGTAAAGCACAGCGTGGAGAGGTTCCTGCTGCAAAACTCGGCAGGCGGTGGATATTCCTTGAAATTGACCTTGTGGCCTGCCTGCGCGCACAATACCCCTCGCGGGTGATGCAGGGCGAACATGAGGAGGTAAAATTATGTCGCTCTACAAACGCAAAGATTCTTCCGTCTGGTGGGTCAAGCTACACCACAGCGGAAAAATCCTACAGAGAAGTACTGGGACTGTAGACAGGGTTAAAGCCCAGGAATACCACGACAGGTTAAAAGCCTCGCTGTGGGAACAGGAACGGCTCGGCACTAAGCCCAGTTATTCTTGGCAGCAAGCTGTTGTAAGGTGGTTGCAAGAAACAACGCACAAGGCTTCACGGAAGGATGATCTCGACCATCTGCGCCAACTGGATAAATATCTAGGTGGAGTGGATTTAGTGGAAATTTCACGCGACAAGGTCGAAGCGATCATTACTGCTCGATTGAAGGATGGCGTTTCTAATGGTCGAGCAAACAGAATGCTATCCGTTCTGCGAACCATTTTAAGAAAAGCCGCATTTGATTGGGAGTGGATAGACCGTTGTCCAAAAGTGAAGATACTGCCTGAACCGAAAAGGCGGGTGCGTTGGTTAACACATGCCGAAGCTGAACGACTCATTGCAGAATTGCCGGAGCATTTGGCAGCGATGGTGCGATTCAGTTTGGAAACAGGTTTGCGGCAAGCCAATGTAACAGGGTTGCAGTGGTCGCAAGTGGATTTGGTTCGTCGCTGTGCGTGGATTCATCCAGATCAGGCAAAAGCCCGCAAGGCAATTGCTATCCCATTATCCAATACCGCTGTATTGGTGTTGCGGGAACTGTCTGGGAAGCATCAAACCCACGTTTTCAGCTATCGAGACAAGCCAGTTATGCAACCCAATAATGGCGCGTGGATTAAGGCGTTAAAGCGTGCAGGGATTATCGATTTTCGATGGCATGACCTGCGCCATACATGGGCAAGTTGGCACGTTCAAGCGGGAACACCGCTTCATGTGTTGCAAGAGTTGGGCGGTTGGGAATCGGCGGAGATGGTGCGGCGGTATGCACATCTTTCCAGCGAACACCTGGCCAGGTACGTTGAGAAGTTTTCTGGATTGCGTCTTGTGAGTGGCTACGATTTAGCTACAGAACCACAAATAAAAAGCAGTTAGATTGCTCTAACTCTTTGTATTTATGGGGTGACTGATGGGGCTCGAACCCACGACAACCGGAATCACAATCCGGGACTCTACCAACTGAGCTACAGCCACCACTGACAGAACAACCAGCCATTTGACCTAAACAACATCGGCACGCTAGTCATGAACCTTATTCGTCTGGCACTGGTGTGCCCGACAGGAATCGAACCTGTAACCCCCAGCTTAGAAGGCTGGTGCTCTATCCGGTTGAGCTACGGGCACTACTCAAACCGGGCTTGCCCCAAATAACAGGGCTTGAATTGGTCGGGGTGGAGAGATTTGAACTCCCGACATCCTGGTCCCAAACCAGGCGCGCTACCAGGCTACGCTACACCCCGAAGGCTGCGCATTATACAGGCGCGGCCTTATAAATCAATTTAGTTTTGGTGTTTTTTCAACTTTGGCGAAGCCAGTCTCAGGTAGTAACCCATTGACCACAGTGTGAGCAGCGCTGCCAGATACAGCAGCAACGAGCCGACCATCTGAGCATCGACTCCCAGCAGGCGCCCATGATAAAGCAGCAGCAAAATCGCAATCATCTGAAAAGTGGTTTTGGCCTTACCGAGCATGGAGACTGCGACGCTTTTGCTTTCACCGAGTTGCGCCATCCATTCCCGCAAGGCCGAGATGGCGATTTCGCGTCCGATGATGATGAAGGCGATGATCGCGTCGGCACGTCCCAGCTTGACCAGCACGATCAGCGCGGCGGCCACCATCAGCTTGTCGGCCACCGGATCGAGGAACGCGCCGAAGGCGGAAAACTGGTCCAGTTTTCGTGCCAGATAGCCATCCAGCCAGTCGGTAACCGCCGCCAACAGAAACACGCCGGTGCTGATGACGTTCTTCATATGAGGGGTGAGCGTACTATCCGACAGGTAGAAAACCACCACGAACACCGGAATGAGCAGGATTCTGAGCCAGGTAAGCAGATTGGGAATAGTAAGCGGCATGCGCTCAGTGTAGCCGCTGATAAATCTTTTCAGCAACAAAATATTGATTTTTTCTGAACAGAGTTGCTGGTAAACCGCTTCAGCAACAAAATATTGAACATTCTTAATGGAGTTGCCGGTAAATCGCTTCGGCAAGCGCTTTGCTGATTCCCTCGACTTGGCAAAGTTGTTCGACGCTGGCCTGTGCCACTTCGCGCAGCCCGCCGAAGTGGGTCAGCAGGCTGCGCCGCCGCTTGTCCCCTACCCCGCTAATCTCCTCCAGACTGGAGGCGGTGCGTGCCTTGCCGCGCTTGGCACGGTGGCCGGTGATGGCAAAGCGGTGCGCCTCATCGCGAATCTGCTGGATCAGGTGCAGCGCGGGATCGTCGCTGCGCAACTGTTTTGCCGAGCCATCCGGAAAAATCAGTTGCTCCAGTCCGGCCTTGCGTTCCTCGCCCTTGGCCACGCCCACCAGCATCAAGTCGTTCAGCCCCAGTTCGTGCGCCACCTCCATGGCAATGTGCAATTGTCCCAGACCGCCGTCGATCAGGATCAGGTCGGGCCGCACGCCCTCGCCGGCCGACAGTTTCTGATAGCGGCGCGTAAGCGCCTGACGCATCGCCGCGTAGTCGTCGCCGGCGGTAATGCCTGCAATGTTGTAGCGGCGATATTGGCTGGTGCGCATGTCGAAATTGTCGTACACCACGCAGGAAGCGACCGTCGCTTCGCCCAGTGTGTGGCTGATGTCGAAACATTCGATGCGCTGCAAGTCCGGCAAGTCGAGCCATTCGCGCAGTCGCCCCAGCCGCAATTGCTGTCCGCCCTGTTGCGCCTTGCGCTGTTGCAACGCCAGCAGCGCGTTGTGCTGTCCCATTTCCAGCCATTGCCGGCGCTCGCCGCTCGTCGCCGCACTGATCTTCACCGTGCGCCCGGCCTGCTCGCTGAGCAACTGCGCCAGCGTCTCGTCATGGCATTCCGCCGCCAAGACCAGTAACGGCGGCACGCTGCGGTTCAGATAATGCTGCGCAATGAACGCCTGCACAATCTCCTCCGCCGTCAGGTCTTCGGTATGCTCGGGAAAAAAACTCTTGTCGCCCAGATGCCGCCCGCCGCGCACCATCGCCAGATTGACGCAGACCAGGCCGCCCTGCGGGTGCCCGGCCACAAGTCTTTCAGACAGTGCCAGCGCGATGATATCGGCATCGGTGGCGCCGCCGGTGGATTCGACGAACTGCTTCTGCTGCACGGTATGCAAGGCGCGCAACTGGTCGCGCAGGGCGGCGGCCTGCTCGTAGTGCTGCTGCTCTGCCGCCTGTTCCATCGCGCCGCGCAAGGTCTGCTCGACCTCCTGCTGACGCCCTTGCAGTAACAGCACCGCGTTGCGGGTATCGGCCTGATAGTCCTCCTCCGCAATCAGTTTTACGCAGGGTGCGGTGCAGCGGTGAATCTGATGCAACAGGCAGGGGCGCGCGCGATTGTTGAATACGCTGTCCTCACAGGTGCGGATGCGGAAAATCTTCTGCAGCAGTTGCATGCTTTCTTTCGCGGCAAAGGAATTCGGGTAGGGGCCGAAGTACTGGTGCTGGCGATTGGGCGCGCCGCGATAATAGGTCAGACGCGGAAAGCGATGTCCGGTCAAGACGATGTACGGATATGATTTATCGTCCCTGAACAATATGTTATAGCGTGGTTTTAACGATTTTATCAGGTTGTTTTCGAGCAGCAGCGCCTCGGCTTCCGAACGCGTGACCGTGGTTTCGATGCGTGCAATATGCGTCACCATCAGGCGGATGCGCGGCGAGACATTGGTTTTCTGAAAGTAGGAGGCGACGCGTTTTTTGAGCTGTTTGGCCTTGCCGACATACAGCACTTCGTTCTTGCTGTCGAAGAAGCGGTATACGCCAGGGAGTAAAGGCAGGCTGTCAAGTACCGGTTCGGGGTCAAACCCGCTTGCCTTGCCGCTCACATCAGGCCTTTCAGCCCGGCGGCAAATTCCGTCGCCCCTCCGTTGGCCGGGTGACGCACCGCCCCTGCAATCGGGATACCCATCTCGCGCAACAGCCCTTCCGATTTCTTGCCCACGGCCACGATCCTGGCAGCCGGAAATGTCTCTATCAGTATCCGCAAGGCGGGCTCGCCCAGTTTAATCTCTTCCGGCGTCGGGGTTCTGTTCGACCACAGGTTATCCGGACGATACGGATGCAACTGCATCGCATTCCAGAGCAGGGTGCGTTGTTCAATACCGAGCCGGTAGAGCGTCTTCCAGACGATGGTGGCCGATGGCTCGGAGAATGGCAGCCGCCTGGTGGACAGCCGATCATTCAAGGCGGGGATGCGCGGGATAGCCCCCTCGCCCAGCAAGCGTTCGCTGGTAAAGGCAATTCCGCTGTAGCGACACCCCTGATACCCGGGCGCTTCCCCGGCGAGAATGAATTCAGGGTTGCAATCCAGATGGCGCGCCAGCCGTTGCAACTTCTCGGCAGGGCCGTTACTGGCGGTGTCATGAGGGCAGCCCTCCCGCCAGGGGTTGAAAAGCCCGGTCAAGCCGGAAGGAAGTGTGGCGACGAGGCTGCGGGCAAGTGATGTTTTAGACATTGGGTATCAATCTTATTTCTGGATCGCGCGCCCATTGTTTCATGCGCCGGTGTTCTCTTCAAATTCCAGTATGAAACTCCCCGCGCCGCTCTCCCCCAGCACTTCAGCCAGATACGGCATCACCTCTTGTAGTGTGCCGTGCAGCGTCCACGGCGGATTGAGCACGAACATGCCGCTGCCGTGCATGCCGAATCCGTCCTCGCACGGGGCATGCACCGTGAGCGCGACATGCAGCCAGCTTTTCACCGGCAATTGTTTGAGCTGCTCCGGCAACTGTCTTGCCTCGGCGCGCTGCAACTGCGGATACCACAGCGCATACACACCGTTGGCAAAACGCTTCAGGCCTTCCTGCAATGCGGCGATCACGCGCCGGTAATCCTGCTTGTCCTCATAGGGGGGATCGATCAGCACCAGCGCGCGCCGCGGCGGGGGCGGCAGCAGGGATTTCAGCGCGCCAAAGCCGTCGGCGGCCTGCACCATCACCTGCGCGCCATGCCCGGAAAAGTTTTCCCGCAACATCTCGCTGTCGCTCGGATGCAATTCGAACAGGCGCATCCTGTCCTGCGCGCGCAGCAACTCGAGTGCGACCAGCGGCGAACCGGGATAGCGTTTCAATTGGCCGTCCGGGTTGAGCCGCTTCACCAGTTTGAGGTATTCCGCCAGCGGCGCGGGCAGATCGTCGCGCTGCCACAGCCGCGCGATGCCGCTGTCGAACTCGGCATTCTGCGCGGCATAGCCGCTGTCCAGCGCATAACAACCCGCGCCGGCATGGGTGTCGATGTACCAGAACGGTTTATCCTTCTGCGCCAGATGGCGCAGCAGCTGCATCTCGATGAAGTGTTTCAGCACATCGGCATGATTGCCGGCATGAAAGGCGTGGCGATAGCTCAGCATGAATCTTGAATCTTCCGGATACGTTAAACTTCTACATCGATATGTTCCACGATATCGCCTTCCCGCTGATTATGCCGGCGGCGCTCAACCCCCGAGCGCAATTCGATCAAAATGGGCAGGTGTTCGATACGGCGGCAATAGCTACGGCGCTCCCCGTGAATATGCGCTTCATAGCGCCTCTCCGGTTGCACGACAATATCCGCTTCGCCTTCACGCTGTGCGTGCGGTTGCACAACCAGCGGCGGCAGGGTGCGCTCCTGAACCGGCCTGGACGGTTTGATGGCGGCCAGCGCCTTCACTTCCAGCGCATTTCCCTCAACCGGCTGTGGCGCGGGAAGGTCGGGGGCAATTTTCATATTTTCTGCTCCTGGCAGACAGCCTGGCCTGATAAAGTAAAAGCGGTTGTTAGCAGATTACACAGATTACGCAGGATTAAACAAAAAATATCCCAATGGGTAGATAACCATCCGGGTAACGTATCCATAGTGCCAGCTGAAATCTGTGTAAATCTGCGTAATCTGCGGATTGAATACATTCCTGCCGCTACTCAGCCTTCCAGGTCGCGCTTCTTCTGCTCGAATTCCTCGCGCTCGATCTCGCCGCGCGCATAGCGCTCCTTGAGAATGTCGAGCGCGGATTTTTCCTGTTCCCGCTTTCCGCATGCACCTGAACCCCGGGCGCATTTCACCAGCATCACGATGCCGACAATCAGCACTCCCCAGAACAACAGCGCACCAAAACCCATCCCTAGCCCCATGCCGCCCCAGCCGTAATCACCCATATGTCCCATGATTTTTCACTCCTGAGCTAAAGTTTCACGCTGCGCAGTCGTAGCGCGTTGGTAATGACAGACACCGAACTGAAACTCATCGCCGCCGCCGCGATGATGGGCGAGAGTAACAGGCCGAAGAAAGGGTACAGCAAACCCGCCGCAACCGGAATGCCGAGCGCATTGTAAATGAAGGCGAAAAACAGGTTCTGGCGGATGTTGCGCATGGTGGCGCGACTCAGACGGACGGCGCGCACGATGCCGATCAAATCGCCCTTGATCAGCGTGATGCCCGCGCTTTCCATCGCCACATCGGTGCCGGTGCCCATGGCGATACCGACCTGCGCCAGCGCCAGCGCCGGAGCATCGTTGATGCCGTCGCCCGCCATCGCCACGATGCGTCCCTGCGCCTGCAGTTGCTTGACGATGGCCGACTTCTGTTCGGGCAGCACCTCCGCCTCGATACGATCTATGCCCAATTTTTTTGCCACTGCCTGTGCCGTGATGCGATTATCACCGGTGAGCATGATGACCTGTATGCCTTCTTCATGCAGGGCGCGGATAGCCTCCAGCGTGGAAGCCTTGACCGGATCGGCCACGCCGATCAGTCCCGCCGCCTTGCCGCCGATGGCCAGCAGCATCACCGTCTGGCCGTCGCTGCGCAGCGCCTCGGCGCGCGCGGGCAATTCGCCCGCGTCAATTTTCAGCTCCTCGAATAATTTGAGATTGCCCAGCACGACCGCGCGGCCCTCTACCGTTCCCGTCACGCCCTTGCCGGTGATCGAGCGAAACGCGCTGACCGCTGTGAGGGCGATGCTTTTTTCCTGCGCACCCTTCACAATCGCCGCGGCCAACGGGTGTTCGCTGGCTCGTTCCAGACTGGCACCCAGCCACAGCACGACGCCTTCATCGAATCCCTCCAGCGGAACGACTGAGGTCAATTTCGGCTTGCCCTCGGTGAGCGTGCCAGTCTTGTCCACCACCAGCGTGTTGACCTTCTCCATGGTTTCCAGCGCCTCGGCATTCTTGATCAGTACACCGAGTGTCGCACCGCGTCCGGTGCCGACCATGATGGACATCGGTGTGGCCAGCCCGAGCGCGCATGGGCAGGCGATAATCAGCACCGCCACCGCGTTGACCACAGCATGTGCCAGGCGCGGCTCCGGCCCCCAGAGTCCCCATACCGCCAGCGTGGCGAGCGCGGCCAGCACTACCGCCGGCACGAAATAACCCGCCGTCACGTCGGCCAGCCGCTGGATTGGCGCACGCGAACGCTGCGCCTCGCTCACCATGTGCACGATCTGCGCGAGCAGCGTATCCGCGCCGACGCGCTCGGCGCGCATCAGCAGGCTGCCGGTGCCGTTTACCGTAGCGCCGATCAGCCGTGCATCTTTTGTTTTTTCTACCGGGATGGACTCGCCGGTCACCATGGATTCGTCCAGCGCACTGGTGCCCTCCAGCACCACGCCATCCACCGGCACCTTCTCGCCGGGGCGCACGCGCAGCGTATCGCCCGGCTGCACCTGCTCCAGTGGAATATCCTCTTCGCTGCCGTCAGCACGCACGATGCGCGCGCTCTTGGGTGAGAGACCCAGCAACAGCTTGATTGCGGCGCTGGTCTGGCTGCGCGCGCGCAATTCCATCACTTGCCCTAGCAGCACCAGCGCCATGATCATCGCCGCGGCCTCGAAATACACCGGCACCAGGCCGCCCATAGTGTGCATCGCGGGCGGAAACATTTCAGGCAACAGCATCGCCACCACGCTGTAACTCCACGCCACACCGACGCCGAGCGAGATAAGGGTGAACATATTGAGGCTGCGGTTGACCAGCGATGCCCAGCCGCGCTGGAAGATCGGCCAGCCGCTCCACAGCACCACCGGGGTAGCCAGCGCAAACTCCAGCCATTGCAGCGTGAGCATCGAGACGGATTTCGGCATCAACTGGGGCAATAGGTCGGCGCCCATCGCAATAACGAATACCGGGAAAGCCAGCGCCGTGCTGATCCAGAAGCGCCGCGTCATATCGTTTAGTTCGCTGTTGTCTTCCGTCGTGGCATTGCGCGCTTCCAGTGCCATGCCGCAGATCGGGCAACTGCCCGGTTCGCTGCGCACCACTTCGGGATGCATCGGGCAGGTGTAAACAGGCCCGTCACGGACCGGAACGGGCGCTGCTTGCGGCGGTTCAGTCGATGAAGGCTTGTTCAGGTAATCCGCCGGTGATGCCTGAAACTTGGTCAGGCACTTCGCGCTGCAAAAACGGTATTCGACGCCGCGGTATTCGCAGCGATGCGGAGATTCCGGTTTCACCGTCATGCCGCACACGGGGTCCGTTGCCATTTCATCCTCCTTTCAGGAGAAAGTTTGCTGATTACCTGCGCTCGATCCTGGTGATGATCCAGACCAGATCATCCGGATGGGATTGCCCCAACTCAAACTGCACTGCGTCACCTGGCTTGATACCATCCAGCATGGAGGCGTCTGTCACGATGAAGTCCATCTTCATGCTCGACCAGCCGAGCGATTTGATCGGCTCGTGCGCCAGCTTGATGCGCGATTTTGCCCGGTCGACGGACACCACCTTGCCGATGCCTTGATGTCGGGTCTGTGCCGTTTCTTCATGCACCGCCCTACCCGTCATCGGCTCCGCGGCCAGTGGCAGCGAAGCTGCCCCGGCCAGCAACAGGGCGATAATTCCAATCCGTTTTCTAGTTCCGGCATAACGCTCGCCAAGGCGTGCATGAGCCTTTTATGAAGTGGTGTAAACAGGCATTTCACCGAAAGGTGAAAGCTCGCAAACGCCGCTTTGCTTCGTTTTCATTGTATTCTCCGTTCGTTTCCTAGCATGAAATTTCTAACGGCGCTTCGACTGCTGCCCGGCTGCAGTCAGGACTTGCGCAACCCAAATCCCTTTACCAGCGCATAGATCGCCGGGATCACCGCCAGCGTCAATATCGTCGAGGAAACCATGCCGCCAATCATCGGCGCCGCGATACGCTTCATGACATCCGAGCCGGATCCGCTGCCCCACATGATCGGCACAAGGCCGGCCATGATCGCCACCACCGTCATCATTTTCGGGCGCACCCGCTCTACCGCACCTTCCATGACCGCCGCATAGAGATCGCCAGCGGTGATATCTTGTCCTTCAACTTTGCGTTTTGCCTTGATCTCCTCCCATGAATGCTCAAGATAGATCAGCATCACCACCCCGGTTTCCGCTGCGACTCCGGACAGGGCGATGAAGCCTACCGCAACGGCAACGGACAGGTTGTAGTTGAGCAGCCATATTAGCCATACGCCACCGACCAGTGCGAACGGAACCGAGAGCATCACGATTAACGATTCCGTCACGCGCATGAAGTTGAGGTAAAGCAACAAAAAGATAATCAGCAAGGTAACCGGTATAACGATCTTCATCTTGGCGGCGGCACGTTCCATGTATTCGAACTGTCCCGACCAGACCAGCGAATATCCCGCCGGTATCTTTACTGTACTTTCGACCTGCTTCTTTGCCTGTGCGACATAGCCGCCGATGTCGCTGGTCTTGATGTCCACATAAATCCAGGCATTCGGAACGGCATTTTCCGTTTTCACCACCGGCGGGCCGCGCCTGAGCTCCAACTCGGCCACCAGCGAAATGGGAATCTGTGCGCCGGTCGGTGTTGAGATCAGCACGCGCTTCAGCGCTTCCATGTTGTCGCGCAGCTCTCTCGGGTAACGCAGATTGACCGGATAACGCTCCAGACCTTCGACGGTTTCGGTCACGTTCATGCCGCCGATGGCCGATTGCACCACATCCTGCACATCGCCGACGGTCAAGCCGTAGCGCGCCGCCTCTTCGCGCTTGATATCGAAGTCCAGGTAGTAACCGCCAGCCGCTTTGTCGGCGAATGCCGACAGCGTATCCGGCAGAGTCTTGAGTGATTTCTCGATATCGCCCGCCACTTTTTCCAGTACGTTCAGATCGGGGCCGGAGACCTTGATCCCGATCGGGGTCTTGATGCCGGTCGAGAGCATGTCGATGCGCGTCTTGATCGGATAAGTCCACGCATTGGCGACACCGGGAAAGTTGATCGCCTTATCCATCTCCTGCATCAACTCCTTTCCGGTCTTGTCGGGATTCGGCCATTCCGCTTTTGGTTTCAGGCGGATGGTCGTCTCTATCATGGACAGGGGTGCGGGGTCGGTGGCGGAATTGGAGCGGCCAACCTTGCCGAACACACTGTCAACTTCCGGAAAGGTCTTCAGTATCTTGTCGGTCTGTTGCAACAGCTCCTTCGCCTTGGTGATGGAAATGCCGGGATAGGTGGTCGGCATGTACAGCACGTCCCCCTCATCCAGTGGCGGCATGAATTCCGAACCCAGCCTGGCCGCCGGATAGATGGAAATACCCATCACCACCAGCGCGACGACGATAGTGGCTTTCTTCCAGCGCATTACCCAGGTAATGATCGGGCGATAAACCCAGATCATAAATCGGTTCAGAGGATTCTTCGCCTCCGGCATGATTTTGCCGCGAATGAACAGCATCATCAGCACCGGCACCAGGGTGACCGCAAGCAATGCGGCGGCAGCCATGGAATAGGTTTTGGTGAACGCCAGCGGGGCGAACATTCGCCCTTCCTGCGCCTGCAGGGTAAATACCGGCACAAACGAAACAGTGATGATGAGCAGCGAGAAGAACAGGGCAGGGCCGACTTCTTTGCAGGAAGTGAGGATGGCCTGGGCGCGGGAGTGGACTGTTGATTCAACATGCTCTCCCTTTCCCTCACCCCCTCGTTCAAGCCGTTCCAGATGCTTATGCGCGTTCTCGATCATCACGATGGCCGCGTCCACCATCGCGCCGATGGCAATGGCGACACCTCCCAGCGACATGATGTTGGCGGACAGCCCCTGCCAGCGCATGATCAGGAACGCAATCAAGATTCCGACTGGCAGACTGACGATGGCGACCAGTGCGCTTCTGACATGCATCAGGAACAGCAGGCAGACCAGCGCGACTATGATGAATTCCTCTACCAGTTTGAACTTGAGGTTGTCCACGGCACGTTCGATCAGGTCACCCCTGTCGTAGACCGGAACGATCTCCACGCCTTCCGGCAGCCCCTTCTTGAGACTGTCGAGTTTTGCGCGCACCCCTTCGATGGTGGCCAGGGCGTTCTCACCGTAGCGCATCACAACGATGCCGCCGGCCACTTCGCCTTCGCCGTTGAGCTCGGCCAGGCCACGGCGCAGCTCGGGGCCGAGATGAATGTTCGCCAGTTGCTTGAGATAAATCGGTGTGCCGTTCGCATCCACGCCGACCGGGATCACTTCCAGATCATGCAGGCTCTTGATATAGCCGGCAGCACGTACCATGTATTCGGTCTCGCCCATTTCCACCAGACGGCCGCCCACATCGTTGTTGCTGCGCATAATGGCCATTTTGACCTTGGCGAGCGGGATGTTGTAGGCGAGTAGCGCGTCCGGTTTGACTTCAACCTGATACTGCTTGACGTAGCCGCCGATGGAAGCGACCTCGGAGACCCCATCCACCGTCTGCAGCGGATAGCGCAGATACCAGTCCTGGATCGAGCGCAGTTGCGACAGATCATGGCGGCCTGACTTGTCCACCAGCGCATACTCGTAGATCCAGCCCACACCGGTGGCATCCGGCCCCAGCTTCGGCGCGACGCTGGCAGGCAGACGGTCGGCGGCATAGTTCAGGTATTCCAGTACACGGGTGCGCGCCCAGTACATGTCGGTGCCGTCCTCGAAAATCACATACACCATCGAGAAACCGAAAAACGAATAGCCGCGCACCACCGCCGTTCTGGGCACCGACAACATCGCCGTAGTGAGCGGATAGGTCACCTGATCCTCGACCACCTGCGGCGCCTGCCCGGGGAAACCGGTGAAGATGATGACCTGCACGTCGGACAGATCGGGAATCGCATCCAGCGGCGTGGATTTCATCGCCTGCCAGCCCGCGAAAGAAATCAGCAGCGTCGCGATCAGCACCATGAAGCGGTTCCTGATCGACACATCGATCAGTGCGCGGATCATCGCTGATCCCCCATTTTCATGCTGCCGTGATCGTGCCCATTCGCGCTGCCGGTGTCGGGCTGATGCGTCTCCATCGGCGCCATTTCCGGCTGCATGTCTGGTGCAGGCCCGGCTTCGGGAGGCGTGTCCGGATTTTGCCAGGCGGCATCGAGCATCTTGGCGGTCGCTTCCTTTAGTTTCGACTCCGAATCGATCAGGAACTGACCCGAGGTCACCACCACTTCGCCTTCATCAAGGCCGCTCACGATCTGGATTTGGCCGTTTGCGGACACGCCGACCGTAACCTTGCGCGGTTCAAACTGACCCGGCGCGCGCCGGATAAACACCTGCTCCTGTGTGCCGGTACGCACGATGCTTTCCGCGGGAACGGTCAGCGCATTCACCTGGCGACTAGCCAGCACTTCCACATTGGCGAACATGTCCGGCTTCAGTGCGAAATCGGAATTGTCAACTTCCAGACGGATTTTGATGGTGCGCGTCCTGGCTTCGAGATAAGGATAGATATAGGCGACCTTGCCTGTGAAGATACGGCCAGGAACGCCGGCCACCTGCATCTTTGCGGTATCGCCCTCGCGCACCCACGGGAGATCGTCCTCATAGAGGTCCACGATCACCCACACACGGGACAGATCCGTGAGCATATAAAGTTCGGTTTCGGGCGTGATCCGTTCGCCTTCGCGCGCGCCGATGTTCATCACGATACCGTCGAAGGGAGAATGGATATGCATGCCCTTCATGACCTTGCGCTCGGCCTTGAGCTGGGCAATCTGGTGCACGGGCACATCAAGCAGCTGCAAACGCTCCTTCGCGGAGCGCAACAGGCTCTCTGCCCCTTCGCGCACATCGGCAAACGGGCTGTCCTTCAATTTTTCCGCACTGTTCAGCGCGAGCAAATACTCCTCCTGGGTGGCGACAAGTTGAGGCGAATAAATCGACAGCAACATATCGCCTTTCCTGACCCAGTCGCCGGTCTTGTCGATAAACAGCTTCTCGACCCAGCCGTCATATTTAGGATGCAGGCGCACCACACGCTGCTCATCAAAGGTAACCCGCCCTATCGTGCGTATATTGCGCGACAGTGTTGCGTGCTTCGCTACAGAGGTACGCACGCCAATGTTCTGAACGACAGTCGGGTCGATTCTGACTATTCCGGCCGGCGCGCCCTTTCCGGCACCCTGTTCCGGATACACGGGAATATAGTCCATGCCCATCTCGTCCTTGGCCGGGACAGGGGAAGTGATGTTTGGATTCATCGGATTGCGGTAAAAGAGCGGCTTGCGTTGACCTGCGGCAGTTTGCTGGCCGGCCAATTCCTCGGACTTGTTGGACGAGACCCAATAACCGACGCCACTACCAACCAGCAAGGCAATGACTGCCGTTGCGATAATGTTCTTCTTCATTGAGACTTCTCCTTGTCTGTGACGGGCGCGATTGCCGGAATCGTCTCGCCGACAGCGGCCTCCAGCCTGGCCCAGGCCTGCCAGCCCGAACTCAGCGCTTTCCAGTATTGTGTTTCGTAGTTGTAGAGCGTGACCTGGGCGCGGACCAGGTTCAGAAAATCGACCTTGTTCACCTGATAGGCCGCGAGCATGGATGCCGTCATCTGTCGGGACTGCGGAATGATGCCGGTTTTGAACAATGAGGCCTGCTGATGGCCTGCCTGATAATCGGCCAGCGCCTGCTCGATCTCCGTCAGCACCTGCACTCTCCTGTCCTCCATGCCGAATTCTTCCCGCATCACTTCCGCCTTGCGCTGCAACAACGCCCTGTCCTGATTGCTGCCGGTAAAAATCGGCAGATTCATGCTGAACAAGATGCTGGACATGTCCGCTCTGTTGCTGCCGTTCGGGTTGTTGCCGCTGCGAAAACCATAAGCTGCGCCCAGCTTGAAGTCCGGGTAATAATCTTTTTCGGCCAGCGCCACGCGTGTGCGTGCCGCCTCCAGCACATTGCGCTGTGAAAACAGCACAGGTCGCGCGTCCAGCGCCAATTTATGCAATGCCTCGATGCCCGGAGCGGACGGCAAGTATTCATTGGCCTGAACCGGCAGAATCACCTGTTGCATTGCCGGACGGTCGAGCAAGGCTTTCAGCGCAGCCACCTGGGTGCGGCGCGATGCTTCCAGACTGATGCCGATATCCAGCAATTTGGAAAGCTCCACCTGCGCGAGCAGCACATCGGACTGCATGCCCTGTCCGGTCTTGTATTTCGTTTCGGCAATCCTGGCCAACTGGCGCAGCAACACCTGATTGCGCCTCACCGTGGACAGGGCGCGATCCAGGAAGAACAGATTCCACCAGGTCGAGCGCACATTCCTGACCAGCGCGAGGCGCATCTCCTGCACATCGAACTCCGCCGCTCTGGCTTCAAAATCGGCCGCCTGCTCGCGCAAATTCAATTTGCCCGGATAAGGCAGCGTAAAGCCAATACCGATCTGCATCTGCGTCATGGCTTCCTGCGTCAGCGAGAAACTATCCATCGGCAGATTGAGCGCACTTAGCGACAGCATGGGATCGGGAAGCGTGCCAACTTGAGACGGCACTTCGGCCAGCGCCCGCGCCCTTGCGGCAATTTTCGCCAGTCCGGGATTTCCTTCCAACGCAATGCCGACTGCATGTTCCAGAGTCAGCGGCACGGGCTCGTCCACGCCTGGCGGCTCAACCGGCACCGCCAGCGAGAAGTGGGTCATGCCGTTATCATGATCACCCGCCAGAAGCGCGCCGGAACAAACCAATAAAACCATCAACAAGCTGCCTGAAATCGCGTGTTTCATGGTTGATCCTCGTGTCTGATTTAGTGATGAGCAAAAACCTTCGCCGAGCCATAGGGAGAAACCAGTAAGGTGTCATAGGGAACAGGGTGTTCACTCTCCATGCCGGGCGAACCCAAAGGCATGGCGGGTACGGCCAGACCCAAGGCTTTGGGGCGCTCCCTGAGCAGGCGTTTGATATCCGCCGCAGGCACATGCCCCTCGATCAGATATTGTCCGGCCTTGGCGCTGTGACAGGATCCGTATTGGTTGGGCATGCCGAGTTTCTCACGGGCTGCCGGCACATCATTCACATCATGCATAACCACCCTGAAGCCGTTTCTTTCGAGATGCTCCGCCCATAATTTGCAGCAACCGCACTGCGGGCTTTTATATACCTCAATGACAGGCAGAGTCTGCCATGAGGCTGTCGATGCGGCCTGACCTGATTCCTGCGCTTGAGCCACACTGGTGCTGGCCGCACTGAGTGCGACACACAGCGTCAGGAGACACAGGACGCTGCGGTGTCCATAGGAAGATTGGACAGAGTCAGTTTTATAGAAACTCGCTTTATTTGCTTTCATGCTATGTATCCTCAAAAAAATTTCAACAGGCGGACACAAAGGGCCCACCGAGCAATGCGGAACGGGCTTGCAATCAGAGCAGTTTTGAAACCGGCAGACGCACCCGTCCCGCGTTAGACGCGAGCGAGCGGCGGAGGATCAAGCGGGGTTGAGGTGACGGATTGAAACTGGGACGAAAAAGACGCAAACAGCTGGGCTGACGGCGGAGCTTCAATTATTTTGCTGAGCGCGGTAGCCATGAATCCGCAGCAGGCAAGACGGCAGGTGCCGCAATTTTCGTCGGCAGCGTCCCGCTGATCTTGCTGGACGGTCGAATGCTGCATTTTCGCGTCGTGCTGTGCAAGGTGCTGCTGCGTGGTCGAAGCGCAGTGCGCTTGGTGCTCGCTCTGCTGTGCGACAACGGAAGGGCAGTTGCCAGCCAGCGATTGCATGCCGATCGAAACAGCCAGAGCATTGCCGCTGAACAGCGGCAACCAGAAGGCCAGCGTCACGGCGATAAATTTTCCGATGGAACGAAACATGTGTTCAGCTTGGCAAAATTTGTCAATTATGTCAAACGTAAAATGTTGCGGCTCATCCCCGCCTTGCCTTTAAATTTGTTTACTTTGCGGCGATCGCGTTATCATGCATGCAACTTCGATAATGTCATGCTACCCCCACATGAGTGCATTCAAGGTCCTTCAGTTCAATATGCAGTACGGCCAGAATTGGGATAACAAGGATCCCGATCACGCGCCGACCAATCTCGAACTAACCATCTCGGAAATTCTCAAGCAGGATGCTGATATTGTGCTGCTTCAGGAGGTGGAGCATGCCCAACCCGACGGTGTGCAACTCGATCCACCGCCCAATTACACCCGGCTGAAAGCGGCGCTCAACGGCTACTACGGTTATTTCTCGTACCCCAAGGCCGACCCGCGCGAATTGCCGTTTGGCATCGGACTGGCCATATTCTCAAAGACGCCATTGCATGACACCTTCCATTGCGACCTGCCGTCACCGCCGATCGTGTTTGAATTCGATGGCGAAGAAAAGACACCAACCGATCGTCTTCTTGTTGGCGCAAAAACCACGCTTGCCGGTCACGAACTGGGAATTTTCAATACCCACCTTCTGGCACATTTCATGCTCGATTCTTCAAACAAGGATAACGCTGAACAGCGTCGCCTCATCGCCAGGCAGTTGCAATGCTCGAGCGGCCCGGTGCTGCTCGGCGGCGATTTCAACGTCAGCAATCTCAACCCGATGATTCAACAGTTTGCCGAAGCCGGCTATCAGACCGTGCAGACCAGGGAAATTACCTGGCGCCGCCGCCCCTATGTGCTCGATCATATTTTTTACAACCAGCACCTGTATCCGGTGAGTTATGTCGTGAGGCCGACACTGGCTTCGGATCATCACCTGCTCGTGGCTGAGTTTGAGTTCCTGAAAATATAAATCTGCTGCAGTGCATTTGGCGTCTGTGATCTGCGCCGACTTTATTCATCATCCCCTGTGGGCAGTGGCGCCAACAGCGCGGCAATGTCGTCTGCGCCAAATTTGGCCAGGCTGCTGACATCCTCGGACAAAATACCGGCGGCAAGCTCGGCTTTCTTCTCCTGTAGCGCCAGAATTTTTTCCTCGATACTGCCCGCCACAACCAGTTTGTAGACGAACACATTTTTCGTCTGACCGAGACGGTGCGCGCGATCCGTGGCTTGATTTTCCACCGCCGGGTTCCACCACGGATCAAAATGAATCACCGTGTCGGCGGCGGTCAGGTTCAGCCCGACACCGCCCGCTTTGAGGCTGATCAGAAAAACCGGCACTTCGCCATCCTGAAAACGGCGCACCACCTCTTCACGGTTTTGCGTGTCGCCGGTGAGCTTCACATAATCTATTTTTTCGCGTGCCAGCTCCGCTTCAATCAGTTCAAGCATGGAGGTGAATTGCGAGAACACCAGAATGCGCCGCTCCTCACTCACCAGTTCCGGCAGCATTTCCATCAGCAAATTGAGTTTGGCGCGTTCCTTGACCTTCCCGGCACTGGTCAGTTTCAGCAGGCGCGGATCGCAACATACCTGGCGCAGCTTGAGGAGCGCGTCGAGAATGATGATATGGCTGCGTGCAAAACCCTTGGAGGCAATTTCCTCGCGCACGCGCTGATCCATGGCGGTACGCACGGTCTCGTAGAGATCGCGCTGTGCGCCCTCCAGCTCAACACTGCGCACAATCAGGGTTTTTTCCGGCAACTCCTGCGCGACATCCTGCTTGCGCCTGCGCAGGATGAAGGGTTTGACGCGCCTGGCCAACAGGTCGCGGCGAGATTTGTTACCCAGTTTCTCGATGGGTGTACGCCAGGTCTTGGTAAACTCCTTCGAGGTACCCAACAAGCCGGGCAGCAGGAAATCAAACTGCGCCCACAACTCGCCCAGATGATTTTCCAGCGGCGTGCCGGTGAGGCACAAACGATGCCGCGCGTTCAGTTTGCGCACCACTTGCGCCGCCTGACTGGCAACATTTTTTACCGTCTGCGCTTCATCCAGAATCAGCAAGTGATAGTCATGCTCCGCCAGCGCCTGTTCATCACGCCACAGCAACGGATAGGTGGTGAGAATGACATCATGCTGCGGAATCATCGGAAAATGCTCCGCCCGTTCCTTGCCATGCAGGGAAAGCAGCCTGAGTTGCGGTGCAAAGCGTTCAGCCTCGCGTTTCCAGTTGAAAATCAGCGAGGTGGGCAGCACCACCAGCGAGGGTTTATCCATGCGCCCGCTTTGCTTTTCGAGCAGCAGGTGCGCCAGCGCCTGCGCGGTTTTGCCCAGCCCCATATCGTCGGCCAGGATCCCGGCCAACCCCTGCTCGCGCAGGTATTGCAGCCAGGACAGCCCTTCCATCTGGTAAGCGCGCAACTGCAGGGCAAAGCCGTGCGGCACGGTTGCCGCCTTGATGCCGGAGGTATCCCTGAGCTTGTTGGCAAGCGCTGTTACCGCAGCCATGCCCTTGAACTGCCAGCGCGCCATCCCGGCCAGTTCATCGATGCGCGCCACATCATAGCGGGACAGGCGGATCTCATTATTTGCCTTGCCATCGAACAACTCGATCAGGGTGCGCGCCAGCGGCTTGATACGCCCTGCGGGAACATGCACCCTGCCGCCTTCCCTGAGCAACAGTTCGACGGGATCATCGTCATTCATTTTTTCCAAGTGCAGGACATCCAGCCAGCGCATGTCGGTTCTGAATAATTCGTGCAGCAAGGGCGCCAATGGCAGGCGCTGACCGTTGACCACGATACCCATATTCAGGCTGAACCAGCCGCCCTCATCTTCGCCGAATTCCGCTTCCCACGCTTCCACTTCCAGAACATGATGGCGAAAATTCAAGGGGATGAACACTTCCCATCCTGCTGCGCGCAGTTTCGGAATAGCCTGCTGCACGAATGCCGGCCATGCCTGTTCGTTTTCCAACCCGAGAATCGGTTTGTCGCCGATGCTGACGGGTAGCAAGAAACCCGGCACCTCTTCCAGCCCGTAGGCGCCGAGCGACTTGATAAAACGCTTCTCCGCTTTCGGATTGCGCTTCACGCGCACCGTTTCGCCATTTTTAAGTGTGATGAATTCGCTGGGATGATCGAGCGGCAAGATTGCCTCACCATACCGAAATTTGGCGCACGCAAAATCCAGCCTCTGCGTGTCATAACGGTAGCTGCGATAGCGGCCCATCCATAAAGGCTCTGAAGTCTTTAGCAACAACATGGGCACCAGCGGATCGGCAAGGGTGCGCAAACGTGCAGTGCTGGGGGGGGGCAACTCGGGTGCCAGCTCGCGCAACATCTCGGACACCACCGGGACATCAATTTCGGCAAGCGGCGGCATGTTGAGCAAATGCATTACCTGCGCGGGCGCGCGCGCGGTTTTCAACTGGCCAATTTCGGCCGTGCCGGCATCGATATACCAGATAGACTCGTCGAACGGAAACACGACCATAGCCACGCTGCCCGCAATCCTGGGAAACCTGCGCGCAGACTCGTCGATGCCCCATTCCAGATGGGCTTTACGCACCTCGCCTGGCCTGAGATGGATCGGCACGGGCTCCGGGCTACTCGCCATGGGCTCCATGAAAAACAGCCGTCCGCTGTCCAGCAGGCGTGTCAGAATTTCGTTGCCCTGCGCGCCCTTGACCGGGAAGTCATCATTCCGGTCGCGTTGCTGCCACAGCAGGCGCAGAACAGGCATATCTTCTTCGGCAATGAATTGCGGCGGCTTGATCAAGGCCCGCTCCACGTTGCTCCATTCTTCCAGCCTGCCGGTCAGCCGTCCCCCGGCATCCAGCTTGCCCTTATACAGACCGAAAGCATAATCGCCAGCGTGGGAGGTTGCGGTAATTGCGTAACACAGTCTTTCATGCCTTGGAGCGGGTTTGGCGGTTTTCTTCGGCGGAACCTTGACCGCACGCTTGAAGGATTCAACCCATTCCAGCACGGCATGATTGACGGTTGGCTCACGCGGCAGGGACAGAGCCGACAGCAATACCGCCGCCGAATGTTTGCATTTCCAACCTATCGGACAACTGCATGTAGTATCGATATACACGTCGACCTTGTCGTCCGTATCAAAAACAATCTCTACCGAATAGGGGTTGGCCGACGTTCCCTTGACCTGCGCCGTGATTTTACGGGGCTGAACTTCAAGGTGGCTGATCGAATTCAGATAGGCCTTGGCCTTGCGAATTTCGTCCGGATCGTACCAATGGATGACATCGTTGACGCTGTATGACCGCGAGATTGACATGAATAGGGTTGACTGGCCGGCTTATCCGTACAGCTTGCGCCCGCGAATCCGTGCCCGATGCGCCTTGCGTTGCTCGGCCTCGGTCAGCGGCCGGGGCTTCTTGCCCTCGAACGGGTTCTTGCTGGAATTGAATTGCACCCGGAGCGGCGTGCCCTGCAGCTTGAAGACTTCGCAGAAGCTGCGCTCCAGATAACGCGTATAGCTGGCCGGCACGTCGTCCAACCCGCTGCCGTGAATCACGATCAGCGGTGGATTGCTGCCGCCCTGGTGGGCATAACGCATCTTCGGCGTGAAGCGCCCGCTCTTGGGCGGCATTTGCTTTTCCAGTGCGGCAATCAGCGCGCGGGTAAGTTTGGGTGTCGACATTTTTGCCATCGCTGCGGCATAGGCCTCTTCTACCGACTTCAACACCTTGTCCACACCAGTACCGTTGAGCGCAGAAATATAGTGCAGCTTGGCGAAGCTCAGAAAATGCAGTTTGCGCTCGATGTCGCGCTTGACCGTATCGCGCTGGTGCGCATCCAGCCCGTCCCATTTATTGACCGCCAGCACCAGCGCGCAACCCGCCTGCAGCACAAAGTCGGCGACATGCGCGTCCTGCTCGGTGATCTGGTCACGCGCATCCACCACCAGCACCACCACATTGGCGTCTTCGATCGCCTGCATGGTCTTGATCACGGAAAATTTTTCCACCGCTTCCTCCACCTTGCCGCGGCGCCGCACGCCGGCGGTATCGATGATGGTGTATTGCTTGCCATCGCGCTCGAAGTCGATGTAAATGCTGTCGCGCGTGGTACCCGGCTGGTCGAACGCAATCACGCGCTGTTCGCCGAGAATGGCATTGACCAGCGTGGACTTGCCGACATTCGGACGTCCGACGATGGCGATTTTTGGAGGCATGTCTTCGGTGGATTCTTCTTCGGCCTCAAGCGGGAAATTTTCCAGCGCAAGCTCGACCACCTCATTCACGTTCTCGCCATGCGCCGAGGAAATCGGCAGCGGCTCGCCCAGTCCCAACTCGAAAAAATCGGCGGTGACCTTGGCGCGCTGCATGCCTTCCACCTTGTTGACCAGCAACAGGATCGGCTTACCGGTTTTGCGCAATTGTTCGGCAATGATCATGTCCTGCGGCGTGCAACCCGCACGGCCGTCCACCAGGAACAGCACCACGTCGGCTTCGTCCACCGCCTGGCGGCTTTGCCTGGCCATCTCAAACAGGATGCCCTCTTTGGCGACCGGCTCCAGCCCGCCGGTGTCTACCACCAGGTGAGGGCGCTCGCCCAGCCTGCCGCGCCCGTAATGGCGGTCGCGCGTCAGCCCCGGCTGGTCGGCAACCAGCGCGTCACGGCTGCGCGTGAGTCGGTTGAACAAGGTGGACTTGCCCACATTCGGACGGCCGACTAAAACAAGGGTGGGCAACATATCAATAATAACTTCCGGAAAAAAGGTCTATCCGCAGATTACGCGGATTAAACAGATTGCAAATCAGAAATACAAATATTGCTTACTGTTTGGTGTTATCAATAACAGATGCTGCCTAATCTGCGTAATCTGCGGACAAAGCAGTTAATCGTTAACGAATAGACAAGGAATACAGCCCGCCGTCGCGCGTTTGCACCAGCAGCCCGTCGTCGAGCCCGATCGGCGCAGCCTGAATCGCACTACCGTCCAGTTTGATGCGTGCAGCAAAACTGCCGTCTTCGCGTTTCAAGCCGTGCAAATAGCCTTCGTAATCACCCACCACCACGAAATCACCCACCACATAGGGTGTGGCCGTGTCACGCATGAACAACTGTTCGTTCTTCCACAACGTGCTGCCGTTGGCCTTGTCCACGACCATGACTGACCCGCGCGCATCGCTGAGATAAAGATATTTGCGCAGCAGCATCATGCCCTTGTCGCTGCTCATGTCGCGATTCCACAGCGGGCTGCCCTGCGCCATATCAAAGCACGCAATGCGCCCCTGGAAAGCGATCGCGCAAACCTGTTCGTCATCCACCGCCGGATTGCTGGTAATGTCGCTGATACGTTCCAGTTCCGTGCTGCCGCGCGGCTGCGACACCGAGGCTTCCCACAGGATCGAGCCGTCCTTGATTTTTATGGCAGCCAGCCTGCCGCCCGCGAAACCGGCTAAAGCCACGCCGCGCTGCAGCGTCACCCCGGCATGGCTACGCACGACCAGTGCCGGCGTGCTGCGTTCATAGAGCCAGAGTCGCTTGCCATCCGCCGCATCCAGACCGGCAATTCGCCCGTCGCCGCTGCGCACGATCACCACACCTTCGGATACCTGCGGCGCGCTCAGCACTTCGCTGGAGGCTTTGCTCGTCCAGCGCAATTTGCCGTCTTCGCCGTAAGCCTGCACCTCGCCCTTGTTGCTGCCAATGAGTACCAACCCCTCGCCACTACCCACGCCGCCGCTCGCGCCAATATTGCTTTCGACGCGCCATATCTGCTTGCCGGTGGCACGGTCAACCCGCGTCAGCACGCCGTCGCCGGATGCACCATAAATCGCATCTTTAGTCAGCGCAGGCTGCAGCAGGCTTGCGCCAGAATCGCCCAAATCAATATGCCAGCGCACATTAAATTTGGCGGTCTCGTTAAACTCCACCAGCTTCGCCGGCTCCATGTCGCTCTTGTTGCTGCCGAACCAGCCTTTCACGGTATCCACGGAAGAGCAGCCGCTCGACGCAAGCAAGGCAAAAAGCACAAGTAGATGAGTCAGTCTCACTTTGCTTCCCCAAGCGCATCTATCTTCATCTCGATCAGGCTGCGATAAGCACTATTGGCCAGGGCTTTCTCATAGGCCAGTTTGTAGGCGGACCTGGCTTCTTCGTGCTTGCCTTGCGCGTTCAGCACATCACCTTTCAAGTCGGCATACAGGCCATCGAATGAGGCTGGATGTTTGACTTCCAGCATCTTCAGGGCTTCGTCATGGTTTTTTTCGTCCAGCAGCACCGCCGCCAGACGCAGGCGCGCAACATCTTTCAGGCCAGCCTCTTCGGCATGATCGATGACCCAATGCAATTGCGTCTTGGCGCGCGCCTGCCCATCGACCAGCTCATTCACCTGCGCCGCAAGCAACGCGGCGCGCGGGGCATATCCGCTGGAAGCGTATTTCTCCATCACCGCCGCGGCGGCATCGTTGACGCGCTTGATATCACCGCTTTCAATCTGCTGATTGAATCCCGCAAACAATGTCGCCGCTTCGCCGGACTGCTGATGCTGGTAATATTGCCAGCCGCGCCAGCCGCCCACCGCTACGACAGCCATCATCAGTACACCAAGCAAACGGCTACCGTTTTCATTCCACCACGCCTTGATCGCATCAAGCTGTTCCTGTTCCTGCAAGTCCAATGCTGCCATGATTACTCCTATTTGATAATTTGATTAACTGCCGCAACGAGATTCTGCATACTCACCCGCACCTGTTCCCCGCCCTGCATCGGCTTCACGCTGACCTCATCGGCCTCGGCCTCGTCATCGCCGATCACCACCGCCACAAGTGCGCCGCAGGCATCGGCTTTTTTCATTTGCGACTTGAAGCTGCCGCCGCCGCAGTGCAACAGCACGCTCAATCCGTCATCGCGCAACTGCTCGGCTGCCCGACCGGCCAATCGAGCGGCCGCCTCGCCCTGGTGCACCACGTACACATCCACCTCCGCACTGGGCAACGTCATGCCGTCTTCGCGCAACAATGCCAACAACCGTTCCACACCCATCGCAAAACCGGTTGCCGGCGCGGGCTTGCCGCCGATCTGTTCGACCAGTCCGTCATAGCGGCCACCGGCACAGATCGTGCCCTGCGCTCCAAGACGCGTGGTCACCCACTCGAACACGGTGCGGTTGTAATAGTCCAGTCCGCGCACCAGGCGCGGGTTGATCTCGAACGCCACATCATGACGCCTGAGCATCGCCTGCACCTCGTCAAAATGACTGAGCGCATCTTCTTCCAGTTCATCCGCCAGTCTGGGCGCAGCGGCAATCAATTCCTGCATCGCCATATTCTTGCTGTCCAGAATACGCAGCGGATTGCTGTGCAGACGGCGCGTGGCGTCCGCGTCCAACATGTCCTGGTGCTGCTCGAAATACTCGATCAACTTGGCACGATGACGATGGCGCGACGCCGTGTCGCCGAGCGTATTCAGTTGCAGCGAGATATCGCGCAACCCGAGCTTGCGCCACAGGCGCGCGCACATCAGGATCTGCTCGACGTCGATATCCGGCCCGGCGAAGCCCAGTGCTTCCACACCGACCTGGTGAAACTGACGGTAGCGCCCCTTCTGCGGGCGCTCGTGGCGAAACATCGGGCCGCTGTAATACAGGCGCTGCGGCGCGTTATACAGCAAATTGTGCTGTAGCACGGCGCGCACGCACGAGGCCGTCGCTTCCGGGCGCAGCGTCAACTGGTCGCCGTTGAGCGCATCCTCGAAGCTGTACATCTCCTTCTCGACGATATCGGTCACTTCGCCGATGGCGCGCTTGAACAGCGCAGTCGGTTCGACCAGCGGCATGCGGATGTTGCGGTAACCGTAACTGTGCAACCAGTCGCGCACCTCCGCCTCAAACCACAGCCACAGCTCCGCCTCGTCCGGCAGGATGTCGTTCATGCCTTTTACGGCTTGTAGTGTTTCGTTGCTCATCTCTTTTCTGGAGAAGGGAGAAGAGAGAAGGGAGAAGGGTAAAATCGCCGCGCAGTACACCCTTCCCTCTTCCCCATTTACCCTTCCCGCATCATCCTTCCCTCTTCACGTATTTCATTGCCACATACTCATCCACCATCCGGATGAATTCCGCCGCGATATTGTCGCCGCGCAGTGTCACGGTCTTGTCGCCGTCTACATAGACTGGCGCGGCTGGGCTCTCGCCGGTGCCGGGCAGACTGATGCCGATGTTCGCCATCTTGCTTTCGCCGGGACCATTGACGATGCAGCCCATCACTGCGACAGTCATTTCTTCCACGCCGCTGTATTGCGTGCGCCATAGCGGCATCTGTTCACGCAAATGCGCCTGAATGCTTTGCGCCAACTCCTGAAACAACGTGCTGGTGGTGCGCCCGCAACCGGGGCAGGCGGTCACCATCGGTGCAAACGCGCGCAGCCCCATGGTCTGCAATATTTCCTGCGCCACCACCACTTCCTGCGTGCGCGCACCGCCCGGTTCCGGCGTCAGGGAAACGCGTATCGTATCGCCGATCCCTTCCTGCAACAGTACCGCGAGTGCCGCCGTCGACGCCACGATGCCCTTCGAGCCCATGCCTGCCTCGGTCAGCCCGAGATGCAATGCGTAATCGCATTGCTGCGCCAGTGCGCGGTACACCGCGATCAGATCCTGCACCTCGCTGACCTTGCAGGACAGCACGATGCGGTCATGCGCCAAACCGAGTTGCTCGGCACGCTGTGCGCTTTGCAGCGCGGAGGCAATCAGCGCGGCGCGCGTCAATTCATGCATGTTTTTCGGCTCAGCCAGACGCAAATTCTCGTCCACCATGCGCACCACCAGATTCTGGTCAAGGCTACCCCAGTTCACACCGATGCGCACCGGCTTGTCGTAACGCACGGCCGTTGCGATCATGATCGCGAAAGGATCTTCATCGCTGCGGTTGCGTCCGACGTTGCCGGGGTTGATGCGATATTTCGCCAGTACCTGAGCGCATTCCGGAAATTCCTTGAGCAGCCGGTGGCCGTTGTAGTGAAAATCACCAATCAGCGGCACATCGCAACCCTGGCTGTCCAGCCGTTCACGTATGCACGGCACCGCTGCCGCGGCTTCCGGGGTGTTCACCGTGATGCGCACCAGTTCAGAACCGGCCTCTGCCAACTCGAACACCTGCCGCGTCGTGGCCTCGATATCGGCACTGTCGGTGTTGGTCATGGACTGCACCACCACGGGTGACCCGCCGCCCAGCGTTACCTTGCCAATCCGCACCCGTTGCGACGGACGACGCTGAACGGGATGTTGCATAACTGCTGCGCCGGTACTCAACACCTTGTCAGTCGCCTCTCCACCCATACTTACTCCAGCGTCAGCCGCGCCACTTCGCTTGAAGCGTTAATATAAGGCGTCAGGTCAACCTGCTTCCCGCGATAGTAAAGCCGCGCCGATGCGGCATGACCGATCACCAGTGAGAATGGCGTTTGCCCGTTCAAACGTAACTCACTGCCGCGCAGATTGACCTGCGACGACAGTATCCGGTCATCCTTGTCCCTGATTTCCGCCCATGACTCTTCACCGAACGTCAGGCGCAGCATGGGGGATTGCAGCAGCGCGCCTTGTTGGGCAGCCGGCTTTGCTTCGGCTTGCGGCAAGGCCTGGGGAATCCGGGGCTGCGCAGCCGGAGACGCTAGCGTTTCCGCTGAAGGCTGACCCGCTATGACGGCAGGCGGCTCAACCACCATTTCGTCATCCGGCGCTGCCGGGGCGAGCGGCGTTTTGGCAGGCGAAGCATCCGGTGTTGCAACCTGCGCCACTTCTGGCTTCGCAAGCCGCGGTGTGTAATGCCACACTGTAAATACAAGCACTACCGACAACAACAACGCTGCGCCCAGCCAGATCAGGTTTTGCCGCTGTGATAAATTTGCATTGGGAAACGGCACCTCAACTGAAACCGGTGTCAGTTGCACCGGACCCCCTTTTACTTGCGGCAAAGCTGCCAACAAGGGCTGTTCATCCAACTGCAAAACTCTGGCGTAGCTACGCACGAAGCCGCGAACAAAAGGAATCTCCGGCAAACGCCGGAAATCATCGGCTTCAAGCGATTCGATTTGACGGTGTGCTAGCTTGGTCTGGTCGGCTATGTCTGCGACACTCATGCCGAGACGCTTGCGCGCCTCGCGCAGCATCTTTCCCACTGAGGGCTGCGGCACCGTAGTGGAATGATCGTCCTGTTCGGCGTTATTTGCGGAAACTGGCTCCATTATTCACCGCGCATTAGCAATTGGACTTCGTGCGCATCGGGGAAACGCTTGCGCAACTGCATGCCGTAACTGGCCTCGGAGTTGCTGTCGCCGACATTGCGTTCGATACGCACCGCCAGCCAGAGTTGCTCCGCAGTCAAGCTGCCGGACTTCTTTGAAAATTCCGCAAAATATTCCTTTGCGGCAACGGAATCACCCTTGATAAAACTCACCTCGGCCATTGCCAGCAGTGCCTGCTGCAATTCCGGCTGTAACTGCAACGCACGCCGCAGGAACTCTTCGGCATCCTTAATGTTGCCCGCCTTTTGTGAGCATATTCCGGCATTCAGATAAGCGCGTTCCGGTGTGGTGTAGAGCGGGTTTTTCAGCGCCGCCATGAAATGCACAATGGATTCCTTTTCCTTGCCGCGCTGGCACAGGAACCAGCCGTAATTGTTGTGTGCCTCGGAATCGCTCTTGTCGAGGCGCAGGCTTTGCCGGAAATCCTCATCTGCTTCCTTGTATTCGCGCAACGCCATATGAATCAGGCCGCGCACATTGAAGGCCGGCGCATAGTCCTTGTCGGACTGCAAGGCCTTGTCTATCTCGTCGAGGGCAATACCCATCTGCGCGCGCTCGTAGTACATGCCTGCCAGTTCGGTATGTATTTTTGCGCTGGCATGTGATTTAAGTTGATCCGGCTTGGCTTGCTCCCCGCCCGATGGCGTAGCGCAGCCCGACAGAGCGATCAACAGGGATGACAGGAAAGTTAATCTTTTCATCAATGCACCTCGATTATTCATCACTGCAGCGACACCGTGCGTGGCAGGATTCGTCTGGTTTTGTCCTGCACCTGCCCGGCCAGTTGCCCGCACGCCGCAGCAATATCGTCGCCGCGCGTCTTGCGCAGGGTGGTGACAATATCTGCCTGCATCAGCACGTCCCGAAAGCGCCTGATGGTCTCCGCACCAGAACGCCGATAAGGCGACTGCGCAAACGGGTTAAACGGAATCAGGTTGAACTTGCACGGCACGTCACGCACCAGCTTCACCAACTCCTGCGCCTGGGCCACGCTGTCGTTCACGCCATCCAGCAACACATATTCAAAAGTGATGAAGTCGCGCGGCGCTTTTTCCAGATAGCGCTTGCACGCTGCCAGCAACTCCTTGAGCGGGTACTTCTGGTTGATCGGCACCAGCGTGTTGCGCAGCTTGTCATTCGGCGCATGCAGCGACACCGCCAGCGCCACCGGGCATTCATCGCGCAACCGGTCCATCGCCGGCACGATGCCGGAAGTCGACACGGTCACGCGACGGCGCGACAGGCCATAGGCAAGATCGTCCAGCATCAGTCGCAACGCACTCACGATATTGTCAAAATTCAGCAGTGGCTCGCCCATGCCCATGAGCACCACGTTGCTGATCTGCCACCTACCCTCGACATCCTTGCCCAACCGGTGGTTCGCCCACCACAGCTGGCCGATAATCTCCGCCACGCTGAGATTGCGGTTAAAACCCTGCTTGCCGGTAGCGCAGAAGGAACATTCCAGCGCGCAGCCGGCCTGCGTCGAAACGCACAGAGTTCCGCGTGAATCTTCCGGGATATACACCGTTTCCACGGCATTGCCGGTACCCATATCCAGCAACCACTTGCGCGTGCCGTCGTCGGACAGCTCCTCGCGCATCACCTTGGGTGCCTGCACACAGGCGATCTGTTTCAGCTTTTCGCGCAGCGACACGGCAAGGTCGCTCATCGCATTAAAATCAGCCTCCCCGGCCTGGTAAATCCAGCGCAGCACCTGCCTGGCGCGAAACGGCTTCTCGCCATGTTCCGCAAACCAGGCGGTCAGTTGCTGAACGTCAAGGTCGAGGAGGTTTTGTTTTGTCATCGCTATAAACCTATTGCGCAACCCAATTGCTGCGTCGTGTGCTCGTTCAATCCTCGCCTACCCGTGAGGTATGTCTCGTCATTCACTGCGCGGCTCCTTGCACTCGGGCTGCTCATTATGGTTTCTAACGATGCCAAGAGTTAACGCGAATAAATATTCAGCGCGGGAAAGAAATAGGCGATTTCCACCGCCGCCGTTTCGGCCGCATCGGAACCATGCACTGCGTTCGCGTCGATGCTGTCGGCAAAATCAGCGCGAATGGTGCCCTTGTCGGCCTTCTTCGGATCGGTCGCCCCCATCAAATCGCGATTTTTCAGGATCGCGCCTTCACCCTCCAGCGCCTGCACCATCACCGGGCCGGAAATCATGAAATTGACCAGATCGTTGAAGAACGGGCGGGCACGATGCACGGCATAAAAGCCTTCCGCTTCGGCGCGCGACAATTGCAGCATGCGCGCGGCAATGACCTTCAGGCCGGCATTCTCGAAACGGGTATAAATCTGGCCGATGACATTCTTGGCCACGGCATCGGGTTTGATAATCGACAGGGTACGTTCAACAGCCATGCTACGTTCTCCAAATGGTTAAAGTTAATCAGGAATTTCGAACCCGTGATTCTATCAGGCTTTGCCCATCCTGTCCCCGCCAGAACAGCCTGCGCGAAAGGGAAAGACTGCCCATTGAACGCCAGTCGTAACCGCTTGGGGAACTATGAAATGATGGGGTTGCTGATAAATCGTTTACGCCAACGAGTCGCGCCGATCATGTTTCCGGGGTGTGAGCCAATTTCATTTCAGAAAAAGTCAGTATATCGTCCAGCACGCTCGTCAATTCACTGATCTTGATGGGCTTGGTCAGATACTCCAAGAATCCGGCATCCAGTCCCATCGCGAGGTCGCTAAAGGGGGCATTGGCTGAAATGGCAATCACGGGGATATGCATCGTTGCCGGATCGTTGCGCAAGATTTTCAGGGCTTCGAGTCCGCTGATATCGGGCAGATGGATGTCCATCAGGATCACATCCGGGAGGTGGGCGCGCGCCAGTTCAATGCCGGGATATCCCTCGTTTGCGCTCAGCATGCGCAGCTGCGGAAATTTCCCGATAATTTGCTCAACCAACAGCAGGCTGGCCGGATCATCTACGATGTAAAGCAAGGTGCGCGGTGCGCCCTTTGCTGTCTTTTGCAGCGCTGCTCTGGCAGGTCTGGCTTTCTCAACAAGCGGTTGCGGTGGACCGTTCCGGGGCAATTCAATCCAGAATTCGCTGCCTGTCCCGGCGGTGCTTTCCACGCCGATCATGCCCCCCATCAGCTCGATTAGCCGCTTGGCCATGACCAGGCCAATGCCGGTGCCCTCTTCGCCGCCGCCCTCCTGACCGAGACGATTGAACGGCTGAAACAGCTGCGCCAGCTTTTCCTCGGACAAACCCGCACCGCTGTCTCTGACGTAAAGGCGCAGGCGTTCCGTCGTGCAAATGCATCTCACCTCGATCACTCCGTGTTCGCGGTTGTATTTGAGCGCATTGGAAAGCAGATTGATCAAAGCCTGCTTCAGCCGGATTCGGTCGGCATAGACATGGCAGTCATCGGCGCACGGGGTAAAACTTATCCGGATGCCGCGTTGTTCCGCCTGCGCCTCGATCAAGGCCTGGCATTCGTGCATGATACTGGCCAGCGGCAGGTGTTCCAGCGATAGCTGCAACCTGCCGGATTCGATCGTGGCGAGATCCAGAATCTCGTTAATCAGATCCAGCAAATACCATCCAGCTTCGATAATCTTGCGCACCCTGGCTCTTTGGATATCGGTTTGCGGCTGGGTGTGAGCTTCCATCAACTGCGCGAATCCGAGGATGGCATTGAGCGGGGTGCGCAACTCGTGACTCATGTTGGAAAGAAAAGCCGATTTCGCACGATTGGCTTTTTCCGCAATCTGCATCGCCAGTTCCAGTTCGGCGTTCTTGTCCCACAGCAGTTGATCCATGCGCTTGCGCTCGGAAATATCGGTCAGCACCATGCGCAGCGTCGGTGTTGCAGAATCGGTTAGTCTGGGCAGGCCATTCAGGTGAGCATCAAAGAACGTGCCATCGCTGCGTTGCAGCCTCAGCTCGCAAGTCTGAGGTTCGTTCTGTTGCATCACGCGCAGGAAATACAGATGCCAGCGATCGCTGTCTTGCGGTGTGATCCAGCGCACGAAATGGCGCTTGAGCAATATATTGCGCTCCACACCCAACTGCGCGACCGCGGTGAGATTGGCTTCGGAAACCATGCCTTCATGGGTGAGCGTGAGGTATCCGACCGGGGCAAAGTCATAAAGATCCGCATAACGGTCGCGGGATTCTTCCAGAATGACTTGCGTCTGGTGCAACTCCTCGTTCTGCATTTGCAGCTCGATCTGGTGTACCTGAAGTTCATGCAACAGTTTTTCGGCGGAGAGCCTCTGCTCTACGGATGGGGTGCATACAACTTCCGCACCGGCCTTGCCCTGCATCGCCTTCTTGTCTTGTTTCTTGTTGACCACAACAACTCCCTGCAACGATGGATTTAGAAAACGTAACAGCCCGTCATGGATAGATGTGACGCATTCCCGCTTGTGACAATACCGCTTGATAGGCGATCTAGACTATGCCCAGTGTGATAACCGCCTCGCCCGTGCCAGTCTGATACGCTGCCGCAACCGCCACGCCGGGCACGCACACCAGTTCATCACCACAGTACAGCAGCGGCAGGCGCTCACGCTGCCAAGGCGGAATATGCTGTTCCTGCAGCAGATTTTTCAGGGTGCGCAGTGCGGCATTCTTCTGCGGGCGCAGGGCTTCACCACCTTGCCGCAGACGCAACGTCACCGGAGCGCGTTGCAGTTTTGCCAGACTGATGCCAACCCCGTGAGAATGGTTAAAGCGCAGGCGCGTATGCAGCGCAGGCCAGTCCAGTTCGGCTTCACCGTGCCACGGCAATACCAGATCCCGGTCGAATTCACCCAATGCACGCAATATGTAAACCTCACCCTGGTAGCGGCGCACCTCCCAACAGTCGCCATAGGAGATACAGACTGTCGCATCCTCGCGCGCATCGCATAACTGATGCAGCATGTCGTCGAGCTGCGCGGCTTGTGGCAGCGGCGCGCCGCCACTATGCAGAAAATAGCGCAACAGGTTTTTGGCGCGCGGATGGGAGAGGGATTGCAGGCGTGATACTTCAAGGCGAGGCTCGCCACCCTCACCCCTAACCCCTCTGATGGAACCACTAGCCATTCGACTGGGCGGCAAAACCGCCAAGTCGCTGGTTATCCCGCTTGCGGGAGATGGGAAAGAATCTGCGCCATCCAGTCGCGCCAGATCGTCAAGCAGCTCACTCGCCTCGGCAAAATGCTGCGCGCTGCGCGTCAGGGTGTCGCGGTAAGCGGGGAATTTCTGTTCCAGCAAGGGCAGCAGGTGGCGGCGCAGGAAGTTGCGCGGATAAGCGTCGTCGGCGTTACTTTCGTCTTCTATCCAGCGCAGGTCATGTGCGGCGGCGTAGTCGAGAATTTCCCGGCGCGAACAGCGCAATAACGGACGCACCAGATTGTGCGCACCCTCGCGCTGCGACGTACTCAGGACCGGCATGGCGCTTGCGCCGCGCACCCCGGCGCCGCGCAACAGTTGCAGCAACAGGGTTTCGGCCTGATCGTCGGCATGATGCGCGAGCGCGACAAAATCGCTCGCCTGCCGGGAGAATGCCGCATGGCGCAGCTTGCGCGCCGCCGCTTCGATGCCATGTGCGCGCAAGGGCGCAATATCGACGCGCTCGATCTGCAGCGGAATGGCGTATTGCACACACAGTTCCACGCAGAAATCCGCCCAGGCATTAGCATTCTGGCTGAGGCCGTGATGGACGTGCACTGCGGAAAGTTTCCAGGAAAAACGCGGCGCGAGGCGGTGCAGCAGATGCAGCAGCACGACGGAATCAACCCCGCCGCTCAGGCCGATCAGGATGGAACTGCGCGCGGGGAGCAGCGGCGCAATCTGTTCCGCGACACGATCTGAAAGGTCAGTTAAGTTCAACTTCCTTGAACTTGCCATAACTCATCAGACGACTGAAACGATCTTGCAGCAGGTTGGCGACGGGTTTGTTCTGCACCGTTTTCAGTGCGTCCTGCAATGCCTTCTTCACGTTCTGCATGGTTGTCGCGTAGTCGCGCTGCGCGCCGCCGAGCGGCTCGGCAACAATCTTGTCTATCAGCCCCAGCGTTTTCAGGCGCGTCGCGGTAATACCCAGGGTTTCCGCGGCATCCGACGCTTTTTCCGCGCTCTTCCACAGAATCGAGGCGCAGCCCTCCGGTGAAATCACCGAGTAAGTGCTGTATTGCAGCATCAGCAGCGCATCGCCCACCGCAATCGCCAGCGCGCCGCCGGAACCGCCCTCGCCGATCACGGTGCAAATAATCGGCACGCGCAGTTCGGTCATTTCATACAGGTTGCGCCCGATCGCTTCAGATTGGCCGCGCTCTTCCGCGCCCACGCCGGGATAAGCGCCGGGCGTATCGATGAAGGTCATGATGGGAATGCCGAATTTTTCCGCCAGGCGCATCAGGCGCAACGCCTTGCGATAACCCTCGGGACGCGGCATGCCGAAATTGCGCATAATTTTTTCCTTGGTGTCGCGCCCCTTCTGATGCCCGATTACCATCACGCTCTGGCCGTTAAAGCGTGCCAACCCGCCGACAATGGCCTTGTCGTCGGCAAAGCAGCGGTCGCCGTGCAACTCCTCGAAGTCGTCAAACAAATGCTCGACATAATCCAGTGTGTAGGGGCGCTGCGGATGGCGCGATACCTGGGAAATTTGCCAGGGCGTGAGCTTGGCATAAATATCCTTGGTCAACGCCGAGCTCTTTTTTGACAGACGCGAAATCTCGTCCATGATGTCGAGTGCAGAATCATCCTGCACATAGCGCAGTTGCTCAATCTTCTCTTCCAGTTCGGCGATGGGACTTTCAAAATCCAGAAACGATACTTTCATGCTAACCCCCTATTATTCGGCGGCAATAATACTATACATAGCGACAGAAATCGTAGCGAGCGATTCTGGAATGGGGAAGGCCGGAGCGCAGACAACGCAGTTGCGGTGGAGACTTACCTTCAGGTTAGCCGCAACCAAACCGGAGTGTACACATAAGTACATGAGGATTCCGAGCACCGCCCGACCCCGTTCCGGAATCGCGCAGTAGATTTATGACACTATGTATACAAACCGAAAAAGCGTTTGATCGTTGCCAGCACTTCGTTGTGCTGATGATGGATTTCCTGATGCCTGGTTTCCTCGTCCATATTTTGCAGTGCGCTGTCCAGTTGCGCACGGCGCGCCACCAGTACGTGCGACACTCCCTCGGCGATGCCGGGGCGCGCCAGCAGAATCTCTTCAAAAGCCTCCTTATCGAGGCGATAACATTCCACATCAGTCTTGGCGATGACCGAAGCGGAACGCGGTGCACCGGTCATCATCCCCATCTCGCCGAAGAAACTTCCCTTGGACAATACATTCAGAACATGTTTCTCGCCATTCGCGGCCTCAACATAGACCTCAGCCTCACCGTTGATGATGATATACAGCCAGTGCGCAATCGCGCCCCGCTTGGAAATAATGTTGCCCTTGGCGAAGGGCGCATACTTGAGACGCTCGGCCAGCTTGCGCAACTCGTCGTCGTTCATCTGCGAAAACAGCTCGACGCGCCGCAAGGTCTTCATGCGCAGCAGGACTTCGCGGTTACGCACCATATCTTCGTGTTTTTCGTTTTCCTTGGTGAGGTGGATGCTCCTCTCCTCCATCGCCAGCTTGATCCCCACGCGTTGCAGTGCCGTCATAATGTGCCAGCGCACGGCTGCGTCGGTCGGATCATCCGGCATCAGATCCGTCAGCCAATAACGCATCGCATAACGCGCATAGCCCTTGTTGTCCATATCCATCAATACGCAATGGGGCGAAGGATCCTTTGCCACATTGGCAATATCAGTCTGTTGCACAGCCTCATCGACCACAGAGATGACCTTGGTGGGTGATACATTCAGCCCCACATTGAACCACACCCAGCGCCGCCATTGCACCGGCTGGTCGATGCGCCGCCCCAGCACCAGAAACTTGTTTTTCATCAACTGGCTGTTGGGGAACACCACCGTTTCCCAGTTGCGCGTCTCGACCAGCGTGGAGCGCCAGCGGATATCCACCACGCGGCCGGAAATGTCGTCCACCTTGATCCAGTCGCCGATCTCGATGGAATTATCCAGTTGCAATGCCAGACCGCCGAGAATATTGCCGAGCGTGTCCTGCATTGAAAACGCCACCACGGCGGTAATCATCGCCGAGGTCGCCACGATGCTGCCCAGATCCAGCCCGGCGTAGCGCAGCCGCACCAATCCCCAGGCGAGGTAACCGATGATGACGAAGATGTCCTCGGCGATGCGCGGTGGCGTGCTGCGCAGCCGCGGCAGGATGATGCGGAATGCCAGCAGCCCCCCCAGGCGAATGACTGCAATGCCGGCGCCGATCACGCCGGCTTCGTGGAGCATTGCTGCTACGGAAATAAACTGCAGCGCATGCAGCAGGCCGCTGATAAATTGCAGCATCAGGCAGACCAAGAAGAAAATCAGCGTATTCAGGATGCTCTTGCGCTCTTCTTTGAGGAAATGCAACAACAGGAACGCGGTGCCCATCGCCATGACCAGCACCGGGAGCGATTCCTCGCGCCAGAAGATTTGCATTACGGTATTCCAGAAGTGCATGCTCAATCCTCCGTTTATTGCTGTGATTATTCTACACGATCGCGTATTCCGTAAGCGGCCGGGCGCGCCGCCAGAACGCCCAACTATCGGCACGGGTCAACAACGAGCGCCGCGCGCAATCCCTACCCAGAACATCCAGTCGCAGCTGCGCAATTTTCCCGGCGTGCAGTGCCTGCCATAATGGTTGCGCATAGCCGGTTTCAAATTCCTGCAAGGCTGCGCGCCAGGCACCCAGGTCGCCGCATTGCAGGGCGGAGCGCAGGCCGGTCCAGACCAGCAATTGCCGGCCATCCGAAGAGAATCCCCCCTCCCTCTGGGAGAGGGTAAGGGAGGCGTTCCATTGCTTCGGCCACCCCGCAAACGGAATACCCGCCGCTGCGGCAAACATTTCGGCCAGCGCCTCATCCGAGCTGACACAATCGTAAGTTTTTTGCACGGGCGTGGCACTGCCCCCGCCCCACAGCCACAGGCTGTTGATCGATAACGCGCCGCGCGCTTCACGCGCTTCGTTCACGCCATGGGCAAACAACAACATCTGGATTTCATTGAATACCCGGTGCCAGTGCACCGCTCCCCTGCCTGTAGGTAACAGGCCACGCACATTGCATCCGGCAGCCTGCGCTAACGACACGGTTTCGATGTCCGGCAACCGGTCTACGCGCATATACCAGCGTTGCGGATGCGGTGCGAAGAACGCCATGCCCTGTCCGGCAAAGTGCTCGTTCAGCGCGGTGCACAACTGCCCGGCCTCATCCGCGCCGGCGTCCACCTCAGGCAGTAATATCAATTGATCGCGCTGCAACCGCAAATGCACCGGGTCGGCACGCAGCCAGTTTCCCGCCCCCAACCCGTCAACGGCGGCGGAAATCGATGCGATCGGCGCATCCAGCTGGCACGTCACGCCAAACGACCCGCACAGCAATTTCTCCAGCGAGGCGCTCTCCCCTGCCTGGGCTGCAGCGCGCGCCAGCATTTTTTCCAGCGCGGGCAAGCGCAGGCCCGCGCAAACTTCGGCGGCAAAATCTTTGGGCAGGAATAAATCACAAACAACCAGATGAACATTTTTCATGGCGGCGAGTTTAGCACCATTGAAAACGGCCGAATCACCCAAACAGCTGCGAAATAAGGTAAAGTTCCCTGATCGCAGTGCCAGCCTGCCTGGCGAACATAGGGTCACCGCCGCCCCCGATTCAGGGCATTTTATGGTCAGGAACAACCTGAAAAATGAGCAACTTTGATATTCCTCTCACGCCGGAAACCTACTCCAGTACCAATCTGGCAACGCTGCAAATATTCGAAAAAATCCTGAAGGAAAATGTCGAGGGCATCATCATCACCGACACGCACGGGAATATTGAATGGGTCAACAACACCTTTTTTCTGATGACCGGTCACAGTCAGACGACGGTAGAGGGGAAATATCTGGGGTTTTTGTTTGCCGGCGAACAGAATGTTTACAAAACCCTGAGCCCAAGGCTTGATGAAGTTAATCACCATCAGGTCGAAACCCATATCTGCCGCAAGGATGGCAGCGAGTTCCCGGCAGCGCTTACTTTGGGTGCGGTGCGCAGCGATGCCGATATGATTACCCATCATGTACTGGAATTCTCGGACATTACGGAACTCCGCCACGCCCGTGAAGAACTGCTCCAGCGCAGCAAGGAACTGAGTCGCTCCAACCAGGAGCTGGAACAATTTGCCTATGTGGCCTCACATGACCTGCAGGAACCGCTGCGCATGATCGCAAGCTATACCCAGCTCATTGCCCAACGCTACCGCGGAAAACTGGACGCCGATGCCGACGAATTCATCGGTTATGCGGTGGATGGCGCCACCCGCATGCAGGCTATCATCAACGACCTTCTCAAACTGTCGCGCGTCGACACCCATCACATGGCTTTCTCCCGGGTGAACGCGCAGAACGCACTTGACCGGGCGCTGGCCAATCTCCGCCTGGTTATCGAAGAAAGCGACGCCAGTATGGTTTGCGGCCCATTGCCCGAACTCGATGCGGACGTGTCGCAGCTGACCCAGCTATTCCAGAACCTGATCGCGAATGCCCTCAAGTTTCGCGGCAGCGATTCACCCCGCATACAGATAGGTGCACAGCCTCTGGGTGAGGAATGGGTGTTCCACGTGCGCGACAACGGCATCGGCATTGCGCCGGAATATTCCGAAAAAATCTTTCTCCTGTTCCAGCGCCTGCACAGCAAAAAAGAATACCCGGGCACCGGAATTGGACTCACCATCTGCAAGAAAATTATTGAACATCACGGCGGACGCATATGGGTCGAGTCGGAACAAGGCCAGGGCTCGACCTTCTACTTCAGCATTCCAATTGCATTAAACCAACAAGGGAACACAGCATGAATATGGATCCATTGGGAAGGCCGGCAGATTTCCTGCTGGTCGAAGACAACCCCGGCGATGTCCGCCTGACCCAGGAAGCGCTTAAGAACCACAAGGTCAAGAATAACCTGCATGTAGTAACGGACGGCGAGGAAGCCATGGACTTTCTGCACAGGCGGGGCAAATATCAAAATGCACCGCGCCCCGACATCATCCTGCTGGACCTGAATCTGCCCAAGAAGGATGGTCGGGAAGTGCTGGCGGAAATCAAGTCCGATCCCGATCTCAAAACCATACCGGTGGTGGTGATTACTTCATCCGAGGCAGAGCAGGATATCGTCAAGTCCTATAACCTCAATGCCAACTGTTATGTCACCAAACCGGTGGATCTCGATCAATTCATCAAGGTCGTACAATCCGTCAAGGATTTCTGGCTTACCATTGTAAAATTGCCAGGAGCGCCAAGATAAAATCAAGCCTGTTCGCACCAGAATATCTGGGCAGGACAGGTGGAACCAGGAGGACGAGATGATGAATGTGAAGAGCAAAAAGGTTGATTACTTGGCGCTGGTGAACTCCGCTTCCGCCGATCAACTGGCAGCATTGAAACCGGCTACGCTGGGAACTGCTTTACCCGCAAGCCACGAGGGCGATACACACAATAAAGTCGACCCCATCAACATTCTGTTGGTGGAAGACAATCCGGCCGATCGCCGCCTGGTTGCAGAACGACTCAGCCAGCCAAATGAGAATCGCTTTCACCTGCTCTATGCCGAAAGTATCAGCGAATCCCTGCAGGTACTGGCCCAGAACAAAATCTCGATCATCCTGCTTGATCTCCAGCTTCCGGATTGTTGCGATCTGGAATCGCTCACTAAAATCCATAAGGTGGCACCCGGAATACCCGTCGTCATCCTGAGCGAAATTGAAGACGAGATTTTGGCGCTCAAGGCACTCAAACTGGGTGCCCAGGACTTTCTGGTTAAATGGCATACCAACGGACACTTGCTGGTGCGCGCCATCCAGTATGCGCTTGAACGCAAACAGGTTGAGGAACAGCTTTACCATCTGGCCCATCACGATGCCTTGACAGGCTTGCCCAACCGGAAATTTTTCTACGACCAGTTCAAACAGGCGCTCGCGATGGCGCGGCGCCACCACCGCCCGCTTGCCATCATGTTCCTGGATCTGGGCAACTTCAAAAAAATCAACGACACCCTGGGTCACCATTGCGGTGACCTGCTGCTACAGATGGTCGCCCAGCGCCTCGCCGGATGCGTGCGCGAGGCAGATTGCCTGGCGCGCATCGGCGGTGATGAGTTTGTCATCGCGTTTACCGACATGACCCATCAGGAAGACGCCAAGATCGCTGCAAATAAAATTATCGATATATTTGCCGAACCCTTCCAGGTGGAGAGACATAGGGTTCACGCCCGGGTCAGTATCGGGATCAGCCTTTACCCCTCCGACGGAGACGACATGGAAAGCCTGATCAAAAACGCGGATCTGGCGATGTATCAGGCAAAGTCTGAAGGAAGCAACACCAGCCACTTCTGGTTCTACTCCCCTGAGTTCAATGCCAGAACCTCCGAACTCATGCGCATGGAGGAACAACTGCGCCAGGCATTGGTAAATAACGAGTTTATTGTTCATTACCAGCCGCAAGTGGATATCCACGGCGGCCATTTGGTCGGCATGGAAGCGCTGCTGCGCTGGCAGCACCCGGAGCGCGGCTTGCTGATGCCATCCCAGTTTATGAAAATGCTGGAGGAAACCGGTGTCATGGTCACCGCCGGAGAAATGGTGCTGCGTGAGGCTTGCAGGCAAAATAAGACTTGGCAGGAAGCCGGCTACCCGCCCATGGTCGTGGCAGTGAACATCTCCAAACAGGAACTTCAGCACCGGGATTTCATCGAAATTGTGGAACGGGTACTGCGGGAAACCGGATTAAATCCGGCATGGCTGGAACTGGAAATCAGGGAAGAGACGATTGAGGCTGATGAGGCTTGGGCGCTCTCCAGACTGACTGAAATCGCCACGCTGGGCGTGCGCATCGCGCTCGACAATCTCGGCCACAGTCATATTCCCTTGAGTTTCCTCACCCGTTTTCCGATACATGCCATCAAGATTGACCGCTCGATCGTGACCGACGTCGCCACCGATGCCAATCATGCCGCAGTGGCCAAAGCGGTCATCGCAGTCGCGCGCGTGCTCAACATAAAAGGATTGGCAGAGGGAATAGAAACCCAGGAACAGTTCAACTTCTTCAAGGCCGAGCAATGCGATGATGCGCAGGGTTACATGTTCAGCCAGCCGCTTACCTCGTTGGCATGCGACGAACTGATGGACAGGTTGAAACGCGGAGCATCCCTGCCCCACTGAGGTAATGCCAGACATTCTTACACCTGAAAAAATTTCCTGAAAAAACCTGGGTCGGCGCGGCTTGCGCTGTCATCCCCGGTGTGCTTGTGGCACACTTACGCCCGTTCAATCACATCGGCAGCCTTATCTTGCAACCCTACGAACTGTTCATCGGCCTGCGCTACACCCGCGCCAAACGACGCAACCACTTCATTTCGTTCATCTCGCTGATTTCCATGCTGGGCATGGCGCTGGGCGTGATGGCGCTGATCGTGGTGCTGTCGGTGATGAACGGCTTCCAGAAGGAAATCCGTGCGCGTATGCTGGGCGCGTCGCCGCATCTGGAAGTGGTTGCGAACGGCGGGCGACTGCATGAGTGGCAGGCTGTTCTGGACAAGGTCGCGCAGCACCCGCAAGTTTCCGCCGCCGCGCCATACATCGCCGGGCAGGGCATGCTGTCATTCGGGCAAAATGTGCAGGGCATCATGGTGCGCGGCGTCGATCCGCTTCAGGAAAGTGCCATTACCGAACTGGCCGACAAGATGAAATCAGGCCGGCTGGACGAGTTGCGCGGCGACGCATTCTCCATCGTGATCGGCTCCGATCTGGCGCGTGCGCTCGGCGTGCAGATCGACGACAGGATCATGCTGATCACCCCGCAGGGCCAGATCACCCCCGCCGGCATGATGCCGCGCCTCAAGCAATTCCGCGTGGCGGGCATCTTCGAAATCGGCATGGCGCCCTATGACAACAGTCTCGCACTGATCCACCTCAACGACGCGCAAAAACTGTATCGCTTCGGCGATGCGGTGACCGGCATCAGCGCCAAGCTGCACGATATTGATCTCGCCCCGCAGGTGGCGCTCGAGCTGCAGGGCAAGCTGCCGCCCGATCTTTTTGCCAACGACTGGACGCACCAGAACAGCAACTATTTCCGCGCGGTGCAGATTGAAAAGAAAATGATGTTCATCATCCTGTCGCTGATCGTCGCGGTGGCCGCGTTCAACATTGTCTCTACGCTGGTCATGGCGGTCACAGACAAACAGGCCGACATCGCCATCCTGCGCACCCTCGGCGCATCGCCACGCAGCATCATGAAAATTTTTATCGTGCAGGGCGTGGTCATCGGCGTGATCGGCACGCTGCTCGGCAGCCTCGGCGGCATTGCACTGGCGCTCAATCTGGACGTGGTCGTGCCGTTCATCGAGCATCTGTTCGGCGTGCAGTTCCTCGCCAAGGACGTGTATTACATCACCGACCTGCCATCCGACCTGCGCTACCCCGAAGTCGTGCTGGTCGCCTCCCTGTCTTTCATGATCAGCCTGCTCGCCACGCTGTATCCGAGTTACCGTGCGTCGCAGACGCAGCCGGCGGAGGCACTAAGATATGAATGACAGGATTGAGGATCGAGGAGCGAGGATCATGGCAGTCATTTCATGCCGTGATCTGAGCAAGACGTTCACCCTCGGCAAGGAGGATGTGCCGGTGCTCAGGAGCGTCGATCTGGAGGTTCGGCACGGCGAGCGCATCGCGATTGTCGGCGCGTCCGGCTCCGGCAAGAGCACCCTGCTGCATCTGCTGGGCGGGCTGGACTGCGCCAGCGGCGGCAGTGTGCAGATACTCGGTCAGGAGGTGCAGCAGATGAACGAGACGCAGCGCGGTGAATTGCGCAACCGCGCGCTCGGTTTTGTCTATCAGTTCCATCATCTGTTGCCGGAATTCAGCGCGCTGGAAAACGTCGCCATGCCGCTGCTGATTCGCGGCATGAGACGCGCCGAAGCCGAACCGCGCGCCGCCGCGATGCTGACACGGGTCGGACTGGCGCATCGTCTGCGCCATCACCCCTCGGAATTATCCGGCGGCGAACGCCAGCGTGCCGCCGTGGCGCGCGCGCTGGTGACCGAACCGGCCTGTGTGCTGGCCGACGAACCCACCGGCAACCTCGACCGCAACAGCGCACAAGCCCTGTTCGAACTGATGCAGCAACTCAACGAGGAATTCAACACCAGCTTCATCGTCGTCACCCATGACACCGAACTGGCAGGACGGATGCAACGCCGTTTACACCTGGTGGATGGCGCACTTCAGGAAGGGTAGGCAAAATTCGTCCGCTTTTTGGTGGGCATTCAGCAAATGCGGTTTTCAATCCGTTGCCGCCAATCACAAAGCGCCACAAAATCGCACTACTGCGCCTCGCACCCAATTGTCCCGGGGACAAGCTACCAGAGATGTTTTGAGTTATGCGGCTATAATCAGCAACCCAAGGATCATTTTCGCCCTGCTTTTGATGGAATATTCCAATGGCGGAAAATGAAGAAGATTATTTGGGGCAGTGTCTGGAGCGTAACATCTGCCCCGTTGGTCAGCAGCCGATTCTTAAAAATTCGGAAGCGGTTAATTCAAGGACAGCGTATTTTGTTTGTTAAATTGCCGTGCAGAATGGCATAAAGCATTGCTGATCCGACAACATCAAGACAGGATACAAAAGAATAAATCCAATGAATGAAGTGATAACAAAAACCGATTTATCGGCCAACCCTGGTTTGGTAGCGCCGACGCGTATGGGCGACTACACCGGAATCCTTCCGAGCCAGAAAATCGAGGAGATGCTGAGTAGCGGCGATATCAGTACGACGCAGCTCAAGCAGTTTGATCATGACCAGGTACAACCCGCCAGCATCGACCTGCGCCTCGGCGACTATGCTTACCCCGTCGATACGAGCTTTCTCCCCGGCAAGGGAATGAAAGTACTCGATAAATTAAAGCAACTCGACGAACGGTTTGCCGACTTCAAGATCGATCTTAAGGATGGCGCCGTTCTTGAAAAGGGGCGGGTATATCTCATCCCTCTGCTGGAAGCCATTAATTTGAGAAGTGATGTGGCTGCCTTTGCCAACCCGAAGAGCTCAACTGGCAGACTGGACATTCTGACGCGCCTGATCGCCGATGGCGCCACCAGCTTCGACCAGGTAGGCGAAGGTTATAAAGGCGAACTCTTTATAGAGGTTGCACCCCGGAGTTTTAGTGTCGTGGCAAAGACCGGCACCCGCTTGAACCAGCTCAGATTCCGTCGCGCTCGGGGAGAAAAAGCGACACCTATCCCAGGGGCAGAGTGGAAAAAACTTCTCGAGGAAGGCCAGATTGTCGATTCCGGCGACCACGAGACAAACGCGAGATCAATCACAACAGGGGTATTGCCTTTCACCGTGGATTTGAAAGGTTCCGGCAAAGAGGGCGAGATAATCGGATACCGCGCAAAGAAACATACCCGGCGTATTGATCTGGAAAAGCGGGATTATGATCCGCTGGATTTTTGGGAACCGATCCGCTTCCACAAAACATCCTCACTGATATTGGATCCTGATGAGTTCTATATCCTCATGACGAAGGAGGCAATCGCAGTCCCTCCGGAATATGCTGCCGAGATGCTGCCGTACGACACTCGTGCCGGTGAATTCCGGGTTCATTATGCCGGCTTTTTCGATCCAGGATTCGGCTGGAACGCAGGGTTGAATAAAGCAGGAAGCAGCAGGGGTGTTCTGGAAGTGCGCTCACACGAAGTACCCTTCCTGCTCGAGCACGGGCAGACGGTCGGATGGCTTCGCTATGAACGCATGGCAGCCCGGCCCAAGCTTTTGTACGGACAGGACATCAATTCGAACTATCAAGGGCAGAGTCTTAAATTAGCCAAGCAGTTCAAGCAACTGCTGGCTTAGTGCCATCTTCCGGGCACGGGTCTGGGAAACCACGCGAACCGAAGCGGCTAGAATTCTTTTCCTGTCAACGCTGACCAAGCACCGCGAGCATCGCCTCGACGTCGACCACCTTGTTGCGGGGAGCACCGCGCCGTTCCCCGCGTGCCACTTCCACCTCATCAAGCCGCTTCCAGTCGCTGAAAGAGACGATTTGCACGCCACGCTGGCGCAGCAGCAGATCGATGGCCTCGCGTTCAGGAAGCGACCGCGCCTCGAGCCCGTCACCATCGGCCATCATGTGCTCGACCACATGGGCGGACGCGCCCTTGTGCGACCCGATCAGACCCTGCGGTCCGGTGCGCGCCCAACCGACGACGTATTCATTGGCAACCACGACACGGCTGGCTGGATCGACGACGCGCCCGTCCTCGTTGGCAATGATTTTCGCAGCTTCGTCGTAGGGAACTCCGGCAATGCGCTCGGCGGCAAAACCAATCGCGGGCAACACCATGCCGACATCAAGCACTTCGACCTTACCGGTGCCGCATGCGCTGACCGTGCCGTCCGCCCGAACGTCGAGGCGATTTTTTTCAAGCGCAACCGCGGCGACACCGCCCGAGGTATCGGCGAGCACTTCGGTCGGTGAAACGAGAAAACGCAGATGAACCTTCTTTGATTTCTCACCGGGCTGACGCGCGGCAAATGACTGAAGAATCTTCAGGTTTTTTTCCTGCTGCGTATTGCCCGCGGCTTGCGGAATAACGCAGCCCTCAAGCTCGGCAGGTGCAACGATCGGATCGACATCTTCCATCTCGCCAAGCTCCTTGAGTTCGGGCGGCGTAAACGCAGCCTGCTCCGGTCCGCGCCGCCCGAGCAAAAAAACTTCGCGCACTCGGCTGTTGCGCAGGGTTTCCAGCGCATGCTCGGCAATGTCGGTCTTCTCGAGTTCGGCAGGGGTGCGCAATAAAATCCGGGCGGCGTCGATGGCGACATTGCCGTTACCCACCACCGCGACGCGTGACACCGATAAATCGATCTTTGCCTGACGGTAGTCGGGATGGCCGTTGTACCAGCCGATAAACACCGACGCCGGCGTGCAACGCACCATGCCTTCTCCCGGAATACCGAGGCGCCGTGACGCTTCGTTGCCCACTGCGTAGATGATCTGGTGGTAGTACTGGCGCAACTCCGCCACGGTCACGTCGCGCCCGAGGCACACATTCCCCAAAAACCTGAAGGAAGGGCGCGCGGCCGTCTTTTCATAAACGCGGGTGACTGCCTTGATGTTCTGATGATCGGGCGCAACGCCTCCACGCACCAGACCATAGGGAGTGGGAAGGCGGTCGAACAGGTCAACATGGACGAGCGTATCGGTGCGCTTGAGCAGTGCTTCTGCCGCGTAGAAACCGGCAGGCCCGGAACCGATGATGGCGACGCGCATGCATCACCTCCGCAAAGAATAAAGTATGCCTCGTATGATGCACTGCCTGCACAGGATGTCAAACGATGCTCGACTAAACAACCACCGGCTGAAGCCGGTGGTTTAAACCTTGTGATTTATAACTAATAGTTGCCGGGAGCCAAATTATCGAAGCGCGTGTATTCGCCGCGGAAGGCCAGCTCCACCTTGCCGATCGGGCCGTTACGCTGTTTGCCGATGATGATCTCGGCCTTACCCTTGTCGGCCGAATCGCTGTTGTAAACCTCGTCGCGATAAATGAACAGGATCAGGTCGGCATCCTGTTCGATTGCGCCTGATTCGCGCAAATCCGACATCACCGGGCGCTTGTTGGGACGTTGCTCGAGGCTGCGGTTCAACTGCGACAGCGCAACCACCGGCACATGCAATTCCTTCGCCAGCGACTTCAGGGAACGGGAAATTTCCGAAATTTCCGTGGCGCGGTTCTCGCTGGCTTTGCCCGCATTCGAACTCATCAGCTGAATGTAATCCACCACGATGAGCCCCAGACCGCCATTCTGGCGATGCAGGCGGCGCGCCCGGGCGCGCACCTCGAGCGCGGACAGAGCGGCGCTTTCATCAATGTGAATCGGCGCATCGTTGAGCCTGCCCAGTGCGTGTGTCAGGTGCCCCCAGTCGTCATCCTGCAGGCGCCCGGTGCGCAGGTCATGCTGGTTGAGTTTGCCCACCGAACCGAGCATACGCATCGCCAGCTGTGTAGCACCCATTTCCATACTGAAAATCGCCACCGGCAGCTTGCTGTCCAGTGCGACATTCTCGGCGATGTTGATCGAAAATGCGGTCTTGCCCATACTCGGCCGACCGGCCACGATAACCAGGTCACCCGGCTGCAGGCCGGAGGTCATGCGATCCAGATCGGTAAAGCCGGTAGCGATGCCGGTGACATCGCTACTGTTATCACGGGCATACAAGGTCTCGATGCGTTCCACCACCTGGGTCAACAGCGGCGGCATGGCGAGGAATCCCTGTTTGCCGCGCGAACCCGCCTCGGCGATTTCAAATACTTTGCTTTCTGCTTCGTCGAGCAACTGGGCGGCATCGCGTCCGGTCGGGTTGTAGGCACTGCTGGAAATATCGGTGCCGACTTCCACCAGCTTGCGCATGATGGAGCGCTCGCGCACGATTTCGCCATAGCGTCGGATATTGGCTGCAGACGGCACGTTATGCGCCAGGCTGCCCAGATACGGCAAGCCACCGACCTTTTCCAGTTCGCCGGCAATTTCCAGCGCTTCAGCCACAGTTATCACATCCACTGGCTTGGCCTGCTCGCTCAGGCGCACGATCTGGCGATAGATCAGGCGATGCTCATGACGATAAAAATCGTCATCGGTCATCAGATCGGCAATCTTGTCCAGCGCACTCGCTTCCAGCAGCAGGCCGCCCAATACCGATTGCTCGGCCTCCACCGAATGGGGCGGTAATTTTATCTGGTCGAGTTGGGTGTCCGGGCTGGAAAAGTTTTGCATTCGATTTGGCTGCTATCAGGCGAGAGGCATTTTACCCGCCCCGGTCGAAATTATGGAAACAAAAAAGGACTGTTTCCAGTCCTTGTTTGTATTGCCTTGATACAACGGCGGATTACTGTTCGCCGAGTACCGAGACAGTGATATCCGCTGCCACGTCGGTATGCAACGCAATGCTGACAGGATGGTCGCCGACCTGTTTAAGGTGACCGGCCGGCATACGCACTTGCCCCTTCTCGACTTCATAACCCTGCGCTGCCAATGCGGCGACGATATCGGCATTGGTGACGGAGCCAAACAGCTTGCCGTCCACACCGGCCTTTTGCACGATCTGCACCGTCAAACCAGCCAGCTTCTCGCCACGCGCCTGTGCTTCAGCCAATTTTGCCTTGTCGGCCGCTTCATGTTCGGCGCGCCGCACTTCAAACTCAGCCATGTTGGCGGCCGTTGCCCGCTTGGCTTTGCCCTGCGGGATCAGAAAGTTACGGGCATAGCCGTTCTTGACCTTGACCACATCGCCCAATTGACCGATGTTAATCACCTTTTCCATCAAAATTATTTGCATGATCGCTCCTTAGTGCAAATCGGTGTAGGGCAACAAAGCCAAAAAGCGTGCGCGCTTCACGGCAGTACTCAACTGACGCTGATAACGTGTCTTGGTGCCGGTAATGCGAGCCGGAATCAGCTTGCCGTTCTCGGAGACAAATTCCTTGAGGATATTCACGTCCTTGTAATCCACTTCGGCGATCTTGTCGACCGTGAAGCGGCAGAACTTGCGGCGCTTGAACAGATTGTTGCGGGATGAACGTTTGTTCTTGTCATCTTTCTTTTTATCGGATGGGCGAGCCATGATGTTTCCTTATTCCAAAATTTTATCGTTAGATATGCAAAGCCAGTTGTCGTCGCTATCATTCACCTGACGACTGATTAAGCGCCAATTGATCAAGCTGAGGTTGCCGCATCCTCTGCGACTACTGCCGGAGCTTCCACATCGCGAGCTGCTGCCGCTGGAGCTTCAACCGAAGCTGATGCACCTTCCCTCGGCACGGATCTGGATTTTTCTTCCTTCATCATGGCAGACGGTTCGATGATAGCGGCCTTGGTCTTGACAGTCAGATGGCGCAGCACAGCGTCGTTGAAGCGGAACGCGTGTTCAATTTCGTCCAGCGTTTCCTGGTTGCATTCGATATTCATCAGCACATAGTGTGCCTTGTGAATCTTTTGGATCGGGTAAGCCAGTTGACGGCGTCCCCAGTCTTCCAGACGATGGATCTGACCATCCTTGGAAGTGACCAGCGTGCGATACCGCTCGATCATCGCGGGCACCTGCTCGCTTTGATCAGGATGCACGATAAACACGATTTCGTAATGTCGCATTACATCTCCTTGTGGTTATTAAAGCCCCCCGCCATGCGTAGCGGTGGAGCAAGGTATGCAAGGCTACCAAGCAGCCTCACAGGGGCGCGCATTATAGCGAAATAAGCTTATGCGTCAAGGGATTTGGTGGATTCTTGCCGCACGCTTTTGGCCTTTCCGCTTAACCTGCCGCCCGCCGTGCCTCGCGGCAACAGATCCGGAAATCGGCATTTCCCCTTGAGATTCAGCCGCATATTTTTCGAGCAGCCTGTGCGCGGGCCATGGAAAAACATTCTTCATGGCAGAACAAGGCAGCGCTTTCCGCTTACGTCTCACTCCCTACGAATCGGATTTCGCGGTTTATGCCGCTTTCCCGCAAAGCACTGCCAGAGCGGCGCAGGCGCGGGGAGGATTGATGCATCCGACCGATGCGCGCCGTCGATTTGCAGTTATAATCTCGGCCACTTTGACCAATCATTCATAGAGGAACAGCATGAAATTTCTGGCCAACAAACGCATTCTGATAACCGGCATGATCAGCAGCCGCTCTATTGCCTATGGCATTGCGCAAGCCATGTATCGCGAAGGTGCGGAACTCGCTTTCACCTATCAGGGAGAACGAGTGCGCGGCCGCGTGGAAGAAATGGCCAAGACATTTGGCAGCGAAATGATCTTTCAATGCGATGTCGGCAGCGATGATGAAATCAACCAATTATTCGTCGATCTGGGTAAGCACTGGGATGGGTTTGACGGCTTTGTGCATGCCATTGCCTTTGCGCCACGCGAAGCACTGGATGGTGAGTTTCTCAACGGCTTCAGCCGCGAAGCATTTCGCATCGCCCACGACATCAGCGCCTACAGCTTCCCCGCCATGGCCAAGGCTGCCATGCCGCTGATGGAAGGCCGCAAGGCAGCCCTATTGACCCTGAGCTATCTCGGCGCGGTACGCACCATGCCGCACTACAATGTGATGGGCATGGCCAAGGCCAGTCTGGAAGCCGGTGTGCGCTACCTGGCAATGGAACTGGGGCGCAAAGGAATACGCGCCAACGCCATCTCAGCCGGCCCGATCAAGACGCTGGCTGCTGCCGGCATCGCTGATTTCAGCAAATTGCTTAACTACAACGAGAAACATGCACCGCTCAAACGCAATGTGACCATCGAGGAAGTGGGCAATGCCGCCGCCTTCCTGTGCAGTGATCTGGCCAGCGGCATCACCGGTGAAATTTGTTATGTGGATGGCGGTTTCAACACCACTGCATTGGGCACGACCGACGCGTAAATTCAAATCCGAATTGCATCAGCACTAAGCACAACCCCTTAATAAAAACGCCACCCGAAGGTGGCGTTTTTATTTCTTCAGCAACAGATCAGGGTTGCTCAACCGTCTCGGGCAAATTCACCTCGATAGTGGCCTGCTCCTTGGCATCCGCAAGGTAGGCGCGCAGCATTTCCTCGCCGGTCAGTTGGCGCATTTGTTGCGCATAGTTGGCACGTTTCTTGTCATCGGGTTTCTCTGCTTCCTTGACGGCGTCTATGCGTACCAACACATAGCCATTCTCGGGCGTTTCCGCCCCAACGTACTGCGGCAAACTGGCCACATCAACTTGAAATATCTTCCGGATCATATCCACATTCAGTGAGCCACGTCGTGCACGGGTAACGGTCTGTGCCTCATTCCAGCTCATCACCGGCTTATCGCCACGCTGCAATTGTCCCAGTAACGCCCTGCCCTGTTCGGTAACCAACTTCAATGCCTGCTGGCGCTGTAATTTCTGATGAATCTCTTCCTGCACTTCGTCCAACGTGCGCACGCTGGCCGGTTTGTATTCCAAAATTCGCGCAGCAACCAGCGAATTGGTTGCCACCTCGATCGCAGCAGTATTGCGTTTATTCTTAACCGTTTCGTCGGTAAATATTTCCTGCAACATTTTGGGCGTCCAGGGCTCGCCCGTCGTTGCATCCTTGACCAACCAGCCGCTTTGCTCAATCTTAGAACCAACCAGATCTGCTGCCGGCTTCAGCGTATCGCTTTGCTCATAAACCGTATTACTGAATTTCTCCGCCAGCTCGGCAAACCTGTCGGTGGCTTTTTGCTGGCGCAGTTTGCTGGTGATGCTTTCCTGAGCCTCGTCCAACGACAAATTCCTGGAGGGTTTGACGGCGAGCAGTTTAATGATGTGATAGCCGAAATCCGATCTCACCAGCCCGCTGATTTCATCCTGCTTAAGCGCAAAAGCGGCATCATCGAACGATTTGACCATCATGCCGCGACCAAAAAATCCAAGGTCACCGCCATTGGCAGCCGAACCCGGATCTTGAGAATTCTGTTTGGCCAACTCGGCAAATTTTGCAGGATCCATCTGAGCCTGTTGCAGCAGTTTTTCTGCCCGCTTCTTGGCCGCATCCTGTTCGGCTTGAGGTGCAGCGGCAGCAGCGGCAACCAGAATATGTGCTGCCTGGCGCTCCTCGGGTGTGCCAAAATCATTCGGGTGTTCGTCGTAATATCTGCGCACTTCCTCTGCGCTCACCTCGACCTTTGCCAGCAGATCGGTTACCGAGAAACTGACGTATTCGACCTTGGCCTGTTCCTGAATCTGGAACGTTTTCTGATTTTGCTGGTAATACTCTTTTAATGCAGCCTCATCCACCTTGGCCTGCGTCAGATAGGGTTGAAACGAGATAGCCGATACGCTGACTGTCCGTTGCTGCTCGTTCAGACGGATGACGTTGTCCGCCACCTCATTCGAGATAAATCCATTTCTTACATAGGCGTCACGCACCTGTTGAGCGAGCAATTCATCTCGCAAACGCGCCTCAAACATCAGCGGCGACAAATTTTGGCTGGCCAGCGCCGTTTCATAACTTTTTTTATCAAATCTGCCGTTATCCTGAAATGCCTCAATACCCTGAATGACGCGTGCCACCTGTTCATCTGCAATTGTCAAACCGGCGTTCCGTGCATGTTCGAGCAGCAAACGCTGCTCGACCAGATTGTCCATTACTTCGTGTTTCATCCCGGGATTGTCCAGCATCGTTGCGTCGAAATCTGCCCCCATCATTTGGCGCAGACGATCCTGCTGCTGGCGCAGCGCGTACGCAAACTGGCGTCGCGTAATTTTTGCATCATTTACCGTGGCGACAACTTCTACCTCATTCCCGGACTTGTTGTACGAATCCACCCCCCAGAATGCAAACGGCAACATGGCGAGCGCCAGAATTATTTGCACCAAGCGTTTTTTTTCGTGAACAAAATTGAACATAGCAATAACACCAACCTATTGGTCTGGCAGGCACAAAAACGTCACAGGCAACATTTTCAGGTCCTGTCAGAGAACCAGATGTAAAAAAAGGCGAACTTGCGTTCGCCCTGAATTTGGCGGAGTGGACGGGACTCGAACCCGCGACCCCCGGCGTGACAGGCCGGTATTCTAACCAACTGAACTACCACTCCAAAAAACTATTTTATGGTGGGTGCTGACGGGGTCGAACCGCCGACATTCGCCTTGTAAGGGCGACGCTCTACCAGCTGAGCTAAGCACCCCAACGAAGCCGCTTAGTTTACAGCATCCTTCAATCCTTTACCAGCGGCAAATTTAGGGACTTTAGCTGCCTTGATCTTGATCGTTTCGCCCGTGCGCGGGTTACGGCCGTTGCGCGCTGCGCGCTTGCCAACCTTGAAAGTACCAAAACCAACCAAGCTCACCGTGTCGCCTTTTTTTAATGCCTTCTTGATCGCTTCCACGGTCGCATCCAAAGCACGCCCTGCAGCAGCCTTGGAAAGGTCGGCGGATTTTGCAATTGCATCTACTAAATCAGATTTGTTCACGTAAGTCCCCTTTGTCGAGTGTAGTGGTTGAAAGTCTTGTGTTTAAAAACAGGAAAAACCCCTGCAGCGGCTTTATATCAAGGCATTGCGGCTTTGGTCAAGCGATTACAATAATTTTTTTTCTTGCGTCGCGTGCGACAGACTATTAGCGAGGTTTTGCTAGTGCTTGGTAATGGGTGCTGCCTCCAAAATATTTCCGTTTGCCGGCAAATCATCAGGCTTGACAACGTCCGCTGGCTCCTGCAAAGGCTCCGGATTGCGCTCCAGTGCCAATTCAAGCACCTGATCCACCCATTTAACCGGGCGTATATCCAGCCTGTTTTTTATGTTTTCCGGGATTTCAGCCAGATCCTTGACGTTCTCTTCCGGAATCAAAACCACCTTGATTCCGCCGCGTTGTGCCGCGAGCAGCTTTTCCTTCAAGCCGCCAATCGGCAACACCTCGCCGCGCAAAGTGATTTCACCGGTCATCGCCACATCGGCACGCACCGGAATCCCCGTCAACGCCGAGACCATTGCCGTGCACATGCCGATCCCCGCACTCGGGCCATCCTTTGGAATCGCTCCCTCCGGCAAGTGAATGTGCAAATCAGTTTTGTGATAGAACTCCTGGTCTATGCCCAATCGCTTGGCACGACTGCGCACCACACTCAGCGCGGCCTGAATGGATTCCTGCATTACGTCCCCCAACTTGCCGGTGGTGGTGGTCTTGCCCTTGCCGGGCAGCACGGCGGTTTCGATGGTCAGCAATTCACCGCCAACCTCGGTCCATGCCAATCCGGTCACCTGCCCGACCTGATTGTTCTTTTCGGCAACGCCGTAAGAGTGGCGGCGCACACCAAGATATTTGTCAAGGTTGCGCGCACTGATCACGATTTTCCGGGTGCCTGGCTTTAATGAAAGCGCCTTCACCACCTTGCGGCAAATTTTGGAGATTTCCCGCTCCAGGCCGCGCACCCCCGCCTCGCGCACGTAATAACGCACGATGTCACGCAACGCTGTTTCTGAAATGCTGATTTCTTCTGACTTCAGGCCATTATTCCTGATCGCCTTAGGTACCAGATAGCGCTCGGCAATGTTGATTTTTTCATCCTCCATGTAACTGGAAACGTGAATAATCTCCATCCGATCCAACAACGGTTCCGGGATATTCAGGGTATTTGCCGTTGCCACAAACATCACATCGGAAAGGTCATACTCCACCTCGACATAGTGGTCGACAAACGTGTTGTTTTGCTCCGGATCAAGCACCTCCAGCAGCGCGGATGACGGATCGCCGCGCATGTCCATGCCCATCTTGTCCACTTCATCGAGCAGAAACAAAGGGTTTTTAACGGCGATCTTGCTCATGTTCTGCAAAATCTTGCCCGGCATGGAGCCAATATAGGTGCGGCGATGGCCGCGAATCTCGGATTCGTCGCGCACGCCGCCCAGCGACATGCGTACAAATTTGCGATTGGTGGCACGCGCGATGGATTTCCCGAGCGAGGTCTTGCCCACACCAGGCGGCCCTACCAGGCAAAGAATCGGGGCTTTCAACTTGTTCATGCGTTGCTGCACAGCAAGATACTCGAGGATGCGCTCCTTGACCTTATCCAAACCATAGTGATCCTCTTCCAGCACGACTTCTGCCTGCCTCAGATCGGTACTAATTTTTGTCTTTTTCTTCCACGGCAGGCCAATCAGCACGTCCACATAATTACGTACCACGGTCGCCTCGGCCGACATCGGCGACATCATGCGCAGTTTTTTCAGCTCTGCCTCGGCCTTGATGCGCGCGTCCTTCGGCATATGTGCAGCCTTGATTTTCTTTTCCAGTTCGTCGAAGTCGGTGCCTTCCTCGCCTTCGCCCAACTCCTTCTGGATCGCCTTGACCTGCTCGTTCAGGTAATACTCGCGCTGACTCTTTTCCATCTGGCGTTTCACGCGACCGCGGATACGTTTTTCCACTTGAAGAATGTCGATTTCCGCTTCCAGCAAACCGAGCAGATGCTCCAGCCGCTTGCGAATGCCGTAAATTTCCAGCACCTCCTGCTTTTGTTCGAGCTTGAGCGGCAAATGCGCGGCAATGGTATCGACCATGCGCCCGGCATCGTCAATGCCGGCTACCGAAGTCAGAATTTCAGGAGGAATTTTTTTATTGAGTTTGACGTACTGATCGAACTGAGCGATCAACGCACGGCGCATCGCCTCAGATTCGGCATCCGTCCCGTCTTCGGCAGGAACGACCTCCACCTCGGCATCAAAATGGCTGTCCGCATCAAACACACGCAGCACGTTGACGCGCTGCACGCCCTCCACCAACACCTTCACGGTACCGTCAGGCAGTTTGAGCATTTGCAGGATATTGGCCATGCTGCCGATGGCATACAGGTCATCTTTGTCGGGATTGTCCTTAGCGGCCGATTTCTGCGCGACCAGCACAATTCCCTTGCCAGCCTCCATAGCCGTTTCCAGCGCCTTGATGGACTTGGCCCGGCCGACAAACAGCGGAATGACCATATGAGGAAACACCACCACGTCGCGTAATGGCAATAATGGGTGCAGCTCCACCATGGTTGCAACTTGGGTATCTTGTTCTGACATCGCAATCACCTATTCGTTGAGTGAAGGGTAGATGGGGGATGGCTCAAAAAATTCAAGCCCACACCACAACAAGATCACAATAAGGGCGGAAACCGGCCCGTCAGGCCGCCTTGGGCTTATCCGCGTAAATGACAATCGGTTTGATTTCACCGGTTGAGCCCGCTTCGTCCAACACCACTTTGCTGACATTTTCCGTCGAAGGCAAATCGAACATGACGTCCAGCAATGCATTTTCGAGTATGGAGCGCAACCCGCGAGCACCGGTCTTGCGCGCCAGTGCTTTGCGCGCAATTGCCAGCAATACGCCTTCGCGGAACTCCAGTTCCACGCCTTCCATCTCAAACAGTTTTCGATACTGCTTGATCAGCGCATTTTTCGGCTCGGTCAGGATTTTCACCAAGGCGGCCTCATCCAGTTCCTCCAGCGTCGCCACAACCGGCAAACGCCCGACAAATTCCGGGATCAGACCAAACTTGATCAAGTCCTCCGGCTCCACGTCGCGCAACGTCTCACCGGTTTTGCGCTCATCGTTACTCCGGATGGTTGCGCCAAAACCGATACTGGCCTTTGAGGAACGATTGCGTATCACCTTTTCCAAGCCGTCAAATGCACCACCGCAGATAAATAAAATGTTGGCGGTGTCCACCTGCAGGAATTCCGTATTGGGGTGCTTGCGCCCGCCCTGCGGCGGAATGGATGCCTTGGTACCTTCAATCAACTTGAGCAGGGCTTGTTGCACGCCTTCACCGGACACGTCACGCGTAATCGAAGGGTTGTCTGACTTGCGCGAGATCTTGTCGATTTCATCCACGTACACGATGCCGCGTTGCGCCTTTTCAACGTCATAATCACAGGCCTGCAGCAGCTTCTGGATAATGTTTTCGACATCCTCACCGACATAGCCCGCCTCTGTCAGCGTGGTGGCGTCGGCCATCACGAACGGCACTTCCAGCAAACGCGCCAGCGTTTGCGCCAGCAGGGTCTTGCCGGAACCGGTCGGACCGATCAACAGGATATTGCTCTTGGATAGTTCAACGCCATCCTTGTCGTTGCTCCTGAGGCGCTTGTAGTGGTTATACACCGCTACCGACAAAATCCGCTTTGCCCGTTCCTGGCCGATCACATACTCGTCAAGTGTTGCGCAAATTTGCTTCGGTATAGGCAAGTCCGTCTTATCAGTCTTGGTCTGATCGTTCTGGATTTCCTCGCGCATGATATCGTTGCACAACGTAATGCATTCATCGCAAACGAAAACCGACGGTCCCGCAATCAGCTTGCGTACCTCGTGTTGACTCTTGCCGCAAAACGAACAGTAAAGCAATTTATCGCCCGATTTTTTATCACCCGATTTTTTATCAATAGTCATCGCGGTTACCTCTGCAGTATGTTATCGGCAAATCAATCAATTTCTTAACGGGCATGGCAAGGATACCACCCCTGCTAATGAAATCCGCCATGCCCGTTGGCCGTACCTCGAAACTCACCGCAAGCGGTTCGTTTTCCCTCTCCCCAACCCTCTCGATGAAACAACTAGCCATTCGACTAAACTGCAAACGACCGCAGCCAAGTCGCTGGTTATCCCGCAAGCGGGCGAGGAAGCGAATGAATCGCTACGCGAGTTTCAGATTAAGCACGTTTTTCCAGCACCTGATCTACCAGGCCATATTTCACCGCATCCGGGGCACTCAGAAAATTATCGCGATCTGTGTCGCGCTCGATGGTCTCGACCGGTTGCCCGGTATGGTCCGCCAGCAATTGACTGAGCCTTTGCTTCAGGTACAGAATTTCGCGCGCATGAATTTCAATATCCGACGCCTGGCCTCGAAAACCGCCCAAGGGTTGATGAATCATCACACGCGCATTGGGCAGGCAGAAACGCTTGCCCTTCTCGCCCGCCGCCAGCAGGAACGCACCCATGCTGGCCGCCTGACCAATACACAAGGTGCTAATATGCGGCTTGATGAATTGCATGGTGTCATAAATCGCCATGCCGGCAGTCACTGAACCGCCCGGCGAATTGATGTAGAAATGAATATCCTTGTCAGGGTTTTCCGATTCCAGGAATAACATCTGCGCCACGATCAGATTTGCACTATGGTCATTGACCTCGCCAACCAGAAATACCACGCGCTCCTTGAGCAAGCGCGAATAGATGTCATATGCCCGCTCGCCGCGACCGCTGGTTTCCACGACCATGGGAATCAGACCAATATTCTGCGGCTCTTGCCGGCGGGACAAAAGTTCTTCATAAGAATGCATCATGTCAGTTTTCCATTAACTCTTTAAAAGAGACGGCCTTGTCTATTGTCTTTGTCTGACCTGCTATCCAGTCTGCAACATTCATCTCCATTGCCAGATTCTCCATCTCTTGCAACTGGGCCGGGTTGCTATACAGCCAGTCTACCACCTCCTCTGGATGGTCATAACTTTGCGCATAATCGTCAACCAACTCGCGCACCTGCTCAGGTTTGGCCATCAAATCATGCTGCTGAACCACCTCCGCTAAAATCAAGCCAAGTTTAAGGCGTTTGATGGCACGCTCAATAAACAATTCCGGCGGCAACGCCACATCCTTCACCCTCATTCCGCGCGACTCCATATCCCGCATGGCCTGCTGCATCAGGTTTTGCACTTCCCGCTCCACCAGAGATTTGGGCAAGTCAAACAAGGCCACCTTCAGCAAGGCTCCCATCGCCGCTTCCTTGTTGCGGGCTTTCAGGCGACTCTCCACCTCGCGCTGCAGATTGGTACGAATTTCGTTTTCCAGTTTGCTGACATCACCATCCGTAACGCCAACAGATTCAGCGAAGATCGCGTCCATTTCCGGCAATTTCGGCTCCTCCACCCGATGCAGGGTGATGGTGAAAGTGACCTTTTTCCCCGCCACATCCTTACCGTGGTAATCCTCCGGAAAGGTCATGTCAAAAGAGCTGATATCGCCCGCCTTCATGCCGACAATGGCATCCTCGAATTCCGGCAACATGCGCCCAACACCTAAAACAAACGGATAATTCTTGGCTTCGCCCCCCTGAAAAATCTCGCCGTCAAGCTTGCCAACAAAATCGATATGCACCTGATCCTCGGCTTGTGCAGCACGGTCAACCGGTTCAAACACGGTTCGCTGCTTGCGTAACGCTGCAATCGTGCTATCCACGTCAGCCTGTGTCAGTTCAAAAGTCAGGCGTTCTACCGTTTCATCTGATAAATCACCCACCAGCACCTCTGGGTACACCTCGAAGATTGCGTTGTATTCGATTAACTCGGCATTGGGATCGTTAGTCTTGATCTCGAATTGCGGATACCCCACCACCCTCAAGTTATTGAGTTGCACGGCTTCGGCAAATGAGCGTTGCAGCACTTCACCCAGTGCCTCCTGGTGCGCCTGCGCACCATAATGTAGCTCCAGAATCTTTGCCGGCACCTTCCCCGGCCGAAACCCGGAAACCTTTGCGGTACGCCCGATTTTTTTCAGCCGAGTGTCCACCTCGCTACGAATGACTTGTTGAGGAATAGATGCGTTAAGACGGCGCTCTAACGCGCTCACAGTTTCTACGCTGGACATGCTCGGGTTTCCTTGAATTGAAGTTGAATTAAATGCCAGTGCGAAGGAGCAACCTAAACAAGGCTACATCCCACTGATTTAGCGTGAATATTTTTCAGCAATCATGTTCTTGGCTGCCAACATTACCACCATTCACTCGCTTCTTCGGCGAATTGTATCATGACTGCAAAATCAATCGGCCACCTGGTCATCGCCTGTTGGCGAATTTTCCGCTATACAACCACCCACCGGCCAACACGCTCCATTACAAAATCGCCCAATCAGCGATTACATCAACTCTTGCAAGGCTCCGCTCACATAACCCTGATAGCCATCCACGCCCAGCTGCTGCAACAACGCCAATACCCCGGCACCCTCAACGCCCAGGGCGATCACTTTAATTTCCAGGGAGTGAGTGATCCTGACCACTGACGAGACAAAAAACTGATTCTCGTAATTGCATTGCAACTCGTGAAGGTAGACCGGACTCAACTTGACATAGGCCGGCTTAAGTTTCTGCAAATATTCGAATGCGGAATGGTGCAGACCGAAATTATCCACCGCGAATTCCGCACCTAATTTACGGATATCGGCGACGAATTGTTCTATCCCATCAAGATCATGCACCACGCAGAATTCAGTAAATTCAAATACCAGTCGTCTGGACACCCCAGGATTATCGCGCAATACCGCCATCAACCCACCGAGCATATGGCGATCATGAATCGAGTGGATGGAAAGATTAATCGCCACCTGCTCACTGGTGGACAGCTTGCTTTGCATGATATCGATCAGCTTTCGCAACACAGCCAAATCGAGCATGGGTGTAAGGCCATGGCGGTTGGCCATCGGAATGAATTGCCCAGCCGAAATCATTTCACCCTGACTGTTTTTGAGTCGCCCGACAACCTCGACCTGCATCTGCCGGGAATCTTTCATGCCCATTACCGATTGCGACAACAACACCAGGTGTTCCCCCTGCAAAGCATCGAGAATCAACTTCTTCCAGAATTGCGATCCCTTGCTTTCCTCGTCATCATCCCCAGCAAGATCCTGCAACACATTGAGCGAATGCCCACTGGTCTGGGATTGCAGCATTGCCAGATCACATTGCGCCAGCAACGCACTCAGCGTCACCTTCTGGTCAGAAAAATATGCGCCTCCGCTGCCAAACAGCAATCCGGTCTGCCCAATCTGCGCATCGATCACCGCAGAAAGTGCGGCGCTCAACTCCTCTCCCAAGCACATAGCACTTTCCCGACTAACGTTGAACGCCACGACCGCAAATATCGGCCCGTTAAGGCGGGCACGCAGCAAATGCTGCCCTAATCTGATTGAAATAAGTGCATCCCCCAGCGCCTTAAGAAAAGCGTCGCCTTTCTGGATGTCAAACAGCGTGCAAAACTTTCCAGATTAGGGGTGGAAACAGCGTCCAATAG
>CAYHEM010000015.1:0-69791 GCA_964355765.1 uncultured Gallionella sp. | reverse complement strand
TCGATTACGAGGAAGAAGGTTCCGGCGGCGGCGGCTACGCCAAGGTGATGAGCGAAGGCTTCCAGCAGGCCCAGCGCGAAATGTACGCCAAGCAGGCCAAGGAAGTCGACATCATCATCACTACCGCACTGATTCCCGGCAAACCGGCACCGAAGCTGATTACCGCCGAAATGGTGAAATCGATGAAGCCGGGCAGTGTCATCGTTGACCTGGCAGCCGAGCGGGGCGGCAACTGCGAGCTGACCGAGCCCGGTCAGGCGGTAGTGAAGCACGGCGTAACCATCGTCGGCTACACCGACCTGCCCAGCCGCCTGGCCAAGCAGTCTTCCACCTTATATGGAACCAATCTGTTCCGTGTGGCCGAAGAGCTGTGCAAGACCAAGGACGGCAATATCGACGTCAACATGGAAGACGAGGCCATCCGCGGCCTGACAGTTGTCAAGGAAGGCAATATCACCTGGCCGCCACCCGCACCCAAACTTCCCGCAGCGCCAGCCAAACCGGCCGCTGCCAAGGCGGCACCCGCCGCCAAGGGCCATGGTCATGGCGGAAGTAGCGCACCCATGGCAGGCAGCAAACTGGCGGTCATGTTTGCTGTTGCCGCGCTGATTTTCCTGTTCATCGGCAGCTATGCACCCGCGGCATTCCTCGGCCACTTCACCGTGTTCGTGCTGGGCTGCTTCATCGGCTACATGGTGGTGTGGAATGTCACTCCCGCATTGCATACGCCGCTCATGAGCGTCACCAACGCGATCAGCAGCATCATCGCCCTCGGTGCGCTGGTGCAGATCGCGCCGCCGGTCGACGGAGCCGATGGCCGAGGACTCATCCTCGGTCTCGCCGTTACCGCATTGGCGCTCACCGCAGTCAATATGCTCGGCGGCTTTGCCGTTACCCAGCGCATGCTGGCGATGTTCCGCAAATAAGGTAAATAATCATGTCTGAAAGTCTGGCAACCGTTTCATATATCGGCGCGACAATACTCTTCATCCTCAGCCTCGGTGGCCTCTCCCATCCGGAGACTTCGCGGCGCGGCAATCTCTACGGAATGATCGGCATGGGCATCGCGGTGCTCGCGACCATCTTTGGGCCGCGCGTCACTCCAGGTGGCTATGCGTGGATCATCGGCGCCCTGGTCGTCGGCGGCGGCGTCGGCATCTACGCAGCACGCGTGGTGAAGATGACACAAATGCCCGAACTGGTCGCATTGATGCACAGCCTGGTCGGTCTGGCCGCCAGTCTGGTCGGTTTCGCAAGCTACTTCGACCCGTCGGTGCAACTCACTGGCGCCGAGAAAACCATCCACGAGATGGAAATCTACATCGGCATCCTGATCGGTGCGGTAACGTTCTCCGGCTCCATCATCGCCTTCGGCAAGTTGTCGGGCAAAATTGGCGGCAAGCCCCTGCTGCTGCCGGGGCGTCACCTGATCAACCTCGCCGGCCTGCTGGTCGTGATCTATTTCGGGCGCGAATTCATGCATGCCGAATCAATAGCTGACGGCATGGTGCCGTTGATAGTGATGACCGTGATCTCGCTGCTGTTCGGCATTCACATGGTGATGGCGATCGGCGGCGCCGACATGCCGGTGGTCGTGTCGATGCTGAACAGCTACTCAGGCTGGGCGGCGGCGGCAACCGGCTTCATGCTGAATAACGACCTGCTGATTGTCACCGGCGCCCTGGTGGGCTCCTCCGGCGCCATCCTCTCCTACATCATGTGCAAGGCGATGGCCCGCAACTTTTTCAGCGTCATTGCCGGTGGCTTCGGCTCCGGCGGCGGCACCGTTGTTGCAGCCAGTGGTGACGCGCAACCGGCCGGCGAAGTAGTGGCAATCAGCGCGGCAGAAACCGCCGAACTGTTGCGCGATGCCAAAAACGTGATCATCGTGCCAGGTTATGGCATGGCGGTCGCGCAAGCTCAGCACACGGTCAACGAGATCACCCAGTATCTGCGTGAACAGGGCGTCAACGTGCGTTTCGGCATCCACCCTGTCGCCGGCCGCATGCCCGGCCACATGAACGTGCTGCTGGCCGAGGCCAGAGTGCCCTATGACATCGTGCTGGAAATGGACGAGCTCAACGACGACTTCCCGAATACCGATGTCGCGATGGTCATCGGCGCCAACGACATCGTGAACCCGGCCGCGCAGGACGACCCAAACAGCCCGATCGCCGGCATGCCGGTACTGGAAGTCTGGAAAGCCAAAACCTCGATCGTGATGAAACGCAGCATGGCCTCAGGTTATGCGGGTGTCGACAATCCACTGTTCTACAAAGAAAACAACCGCATGCTGTTCGGTGACGCCAAGAAAATGCTGGAAGAAATCTTCGTCTCACTCAAGTCGTAACGCAGCAAAGTTTCAGTACAAAATAACGCCCGCTCATGCGGGCGTTACCCAATAGCCAGACTGCGACCATGCCCCACACCACCCTTAACCCGGCCACCCATCAAGTGATCCAGACGTACGCCAGTTGGGATGATCTCCAACTGGAACAGGCACTGGCAAAAACCCGCGACGCGCAGCAGGCCTGGGCGCAAACATCTTTTGCCGAGCGCGCCGCCGTGTTGCGCAATGCAGCAAATCACCTGCGCGCGCAGCCTGAGCGCTACGCCACCCTCATCACGCTGGAAATGGGCAAGCCGCTGCGAGAAGCCCGTGCCGAAATCGAAAAATGCGCCACAGTGTGCGACTACTATGCGCAACATGGCGAGGAATTCATGCGCGCCGAATCCGTAGCGTCGGATGCCGGAAAAAGCTATATCGCCTACTACCCGCTCGGTGTGGTGCTGGCCGTCATGCCGTGGAATTTTCCTTTCTGGCAGGTGTTCCGCGCTGCCGCACCGGCCCTGATGGCAGGCAATGCGCTGCTGCTGAAACATGCGCCTAACGTCCCGCAGTGCGCGCTCGCCATCGAGAGCATTTTCCGCGAATGCGGCCTGCCGCAAGGATTGCTGACAAGCCTGATGATCGAGGTCGAACAGGTGGCGGATATCATCGCCAGCCCGTATGTGCATGCGGTCACACTCACCGGGTCGGAAGCCGCCGGACGCAAGGTGGCGGCCTGCGCCGGGCAGCACCTGAAAAAATGCGTGCTGGAACTGGGCGGTTCCGATCCGTTCATCGTGCTGCACGATGCAGACCTGGAATTGACCGTCGACATGGCGATGGCCTCGCGCTTCATGAATTGCGGGCAATCCTGCATCGCCGCAAAACGTTTTATCGTCGTACCGCAAATTGCCGAACAATTCCTGGCCCGATTAAAAACCAGAGTAGCCGCACTCCGGCTCGGCGACCCGATGGATGAGGCCACGCAAATCGGCCCGATGGCGCGCGCCGACCTGCGCGACGAACTGCATCGTCAAGTCACCGATTCCATCGCACAGGGTGCCCTGGCAGTGGCCGGTTGCCAAACACTCAAAGACGCAGGCTTCTTCTACCAGCCATCGATTCTCGATCAAGTCACCGCCCGCACCCGCGCCTACCACGAAGAGCTGTTCGGGCCGGTGGCCACCATCATCCGCGCCGCGAGCGAGGCAGACGCGCTGCGCATCGCCAACGAAACCCGCTTCGGCCTCGGCTCCTCGATCTGGAGCAAAGATACTGAGCGTGCCGAGCAATTGGCGACTCAACTCCAGGCCGGCGCCACCTTCATCAACAACATGGTCAAGTCCGATCTGCGCCTGCCGTTCGGCGGCATCAAGGCCTCCGGCTACGGACGCGAATTATCCAGACTTGGGATGCATGAATTTGTGAATGCGAAAACGGTGTGGATTCGGTAAATGCACCGTCGTTGCATTATCAAATTCATCCGGAATTGACTACTCGTGAATGACCGCTGAAGTGCCAGAAGCGGAATATCATGCCGATTGTGGCGACGTTCTCCTCCTCGGCCAAATCCGACCTTCAAGGTGAGGCTTCTAAGCGACTGCTTTACTGCTGATTGCAGACGAAAGTAACAATTGACCTTAGGGTTCAGTTCCCATCCATCAAGCTAATGTGGTTACGTTTTGCTAGAATCAAAAAAAACATACATTTGGGGGCTTGAATAGATGGTATTTAGTGAAGATTCAAGAGTCAAAATCCCCTGCATTCTGCATTTGGTCAGGCTTGGCTACCGTTACCTCTCCCTCAAGAATGCCTCATGGGATGAAGAGACCAACATCTTCCCGGAGCTGTTTCGCTCCGCTATCGCTCGGATTAATCCCGGCGTTGAGAACGGCGACATCGACCGCCTGTTGACCGAAGTCAAACTCTTGCTGGATAACGAAGATCTAGGCCAAGCCTTCTACGAGAGACTCACAGAACGCTCTGGTATCAAACTGATCGACTTTGCGAATTTTGATAACAACAGCTTTCATGTCGTCACTGAACTAACCTGCAAAAACGGCGATGACGAGTTTCGGCCCGACATCACGTTGCTCATCAACGGCATGCCGCTGGTTTTCATCGAAGTCAAAAAGCCCAACAACCGCGAAGGTGTACTGGCCGAGCGTAACCGCATCATCACGCGCAGCCGAAATTCGCGTTTCCGGCGCTTCATCAACATCACTCAGTTGATGGTTTTCTCCAACAACATGGAGTACGAAGATGGCTCACCGCAGCCCATCGAGGGCGCGTTCTATGCCAGCCCGTCGTATGACGCGCCGATCTTCAACTATTTCCGCGAAGAGGAAGAACTGAATCTGGCCGACATGCTGGCAGACGAGAACGACGCAGTCGTGAACGAAGTGCTGCGCGATAACAATTTGAACGTTATCAAGCACAGCCCCGAATTCCTCAGCAACAAGTCGCCCGATACGCCGACTAACCGGATATGCACCTCGCTGTTCAGCCGCGACCGCCTGTCATTCCTGCTGCAATACGCGCTGGTTTATGTGAACGAGGCCGATGGCCTGCATAAGCACGTCATGCGTTACCCGCAGCTCTTCGCCACCAAGGCGATAGAGCGCAAGCTTGATGCCGGAGTGCGCAAAGGCATCATCTGGCACACCCAGGGCAGCGGCAAAACCGCGCTGGCCTACTACAACACGCGCTTTCTCACCGACTACTTCCAGCGGCGAGGCATCATTCCCAAGTTCTACTTCATCGTTGATCGCATCGACCTGCTCATTCAGGCGCAGCGCGAGTTTGCCAGCCGTGGCCTGACGGTACACACCATTGATAGTCGCGATGCCTTCGCCCGCGACATCAAGGCAACTCAGGCACTGCACAATCATTCCGGCAAACCTGAAATTACCGTGGTCAACATTCAGAAATTCGAGGATGACCCGGATGTGGTGCGCACCGAAGATTACGATGTCAGCGTCCAGCGCGTATATTTTCTCGACGAGGTGCACCGCAGCTACAACCCCAAGGGCAGCTTCCTCGCCAACCTGAGCCAATCCGACCAGAACGCCATCAAGATCGGCCTCACCGGCACGCCGCTGTTGGGCGATGACTACAACTCCCGCGCCCTGTTTGGCGACTACATCCACAAGTATTACTACAACGCCTCCATCGCCGACGGCTACACCCTGCGCCTGATCCGCGAGGAGATCGCCACCAACTACAAGCTCTCATTGCAAGAGGCACTCGCGGAAGTGGAGCTTCAGCAGGGAGATATCGACCGCAAGCTCATCTATGCGCATCCGCGCTTTGTCGAACCGATGCTCGATTACATCGTGCGCGACTTTGAGAAAAGCCGTAGCGCGCTCAACGACGCGACCATCGGCGGCATGGTGATTTGCGACAGCGCCGAGCAGGCCAAGCAAATGTTCGAGATTTTCAATATGGTCTATGCGGCGCAGGCACAGCCTGCTTACGCAGCGCAAGACTCCGCACAAGCCTTGATCGCCGCTCGCCAGCCCGATAGTTACGCCGCCAAAACGATGCTTGAAAATCGGGTCAAGAACAGCGCGCTGATCCTGCACGATGTGGGGAGCAAGCAAGAGCGCAAAGATTGGGTAGAGGATTTCAAAGGGGGCAAGATCGACCTGCTGTTCGTCTATAACATGCTGCTCACCGGCTTTGATGCGCGGCGGCTGAAAAAGCTCTACCTCGGCCGGGTGATCCGCAAGCACAACCTGCTCCAGGCACTCACTCGCGTTAATCGTACCTACAAGGATTTTCGCTACGGCTATGTCGTCGATTTCGCCGACATCCGCAAGGAATTTGACGCCACCAACAAAGCCTATTTCGACGAGCTGCAAGCCGAGCTGGGCGACGAAGTTGAGCACTACTCCAACCTGTTCAAATCCGCCGAGGAAATAACCCAAGAGATTGAAGCGATCAAGGACATCCTATTTAGCTTCAATGTCGAAAATGCCGAGGAATTTTCAAAGCAGATCATCCAGATTCAGGATCGCACCACCGTGCTCGCCCTCAAAAAAGCACTGTCGGATGCTCGCAGCCTCTACAACCTCATCCGCCTGCAAGGCGAATATGGTTTACTCCAGCAGCTCGACTTTCAGAAGCTGAACCAGCTCTATCGCGAAACCTGCAACCACCTCGACATGCTCAATCTCAAGGAAAGCATTGAATCCAGCAGCGACACCAGCAATCTGCTCAACGTCGCCCTCGAAGACGTGCTGTTCATGTTCACCAAGGTGCGGGAAGAAGAACTGGTGCTGGCCGATAAGCTGAAAAACACCCTGCGCCAAACCCGTGAAGCCTTGGCTGACAACTTTGATCAGCAAGATCCAAAATTCCTCACCCTCAAGGAGGAGCTAGAGCGGCTGTTCAAGAAAAAGAAACTCAACGAAGTCACGCAGGAAGAGATGACCGCCAATATCGGCGCGCTCAATGCTATCCACGACAAGGTTAAAGAACTCAATCGCCAGAACAACCAGCTCCGCGCAAAGTATCAGGGCGACAGCAAATACACCCGCATCCACAAACGCTTGTGGGAACACGGCACACTCACGCAAACCGAACGCGGCTTGTTCAATGCGCTCATTGGGGTTAAGCAACTCGCGGATGAGCAAGTGCTGCTAAACACCCAACTACTGGCCAACGAAAGTTACTTTGAGCAAATGATGATGCCGCTTGTCATTGGCGAGTTTGGCAATCGCCAAAAAATCAAACTGACCCCAGACACCTCCCGCAGCATCAACCAACTGGTGGTGGCGGAATACATGAATGAATTTGCTGCGGGTTCTCGCAGCCGCACAGGAGCACGCACTTGATTACGCAAGATTTTGAAAAACGCACCCGCCAACTCATCGACAGCCTCAAGGGTATTTGCGCTTCCTATGGCCTTGGCAACGACGGCAACGAGTTCAAGATCATCACCCAGGTCTTTCTCTACAAGTTTCTCAACGACAAGTTCGCCTTTGAAGCCAAGAAAATCAGGCCAGACCTGGCCCAAGCTGAAAGTTGGGAACAGGCCATTGCTAATTTGAGCGCCGACGACTTGGAAATGTTGCAAATGCAAATGGGCGCAGACACCGCGCGCCTCAAGCCGGAGCACTTCATCGCCCACCTGTTCGGTCGCCAGAACGCACCTGACTTCGCCAAGCTCTTTGACGACACCCTGCGCGACATCGCCATCAGCAACAACGACATCTTCGCCGTCAAGACCGATGGCGGCGCGAAGATCACCCTGTTCGACCGGGTGAGTGAATTCATCACCGATACCGCCAAGCGCGACGCCTTCTGCCGCGCCGTCATCAACAAGCTGGTGGAATTCAGCTTCGAGCGTATCTTCACAGAAAAATACGACTTCTACGCAGCGCTGTTTGAATACCTCATCAAAGATTACAACAAAGACAGCGGCGGCAAATATGCCGAGTACTACACCCCGCACGCCGTCGCCAAAATTATGGCCGCCATCCTCGTGCCCGATGCCAAGCGCGGCAAGATCAGTAATGTGAGTTGCTACGACCCCTCGGCGGGTTCGGGTACGCTATTGATGAACCTTGCCCACGCCATCGGCGAGCAACGCTGTGCCATCTTCTCGCAGGACATCTCGCAGAAGTCATCCAGCCTGCTGCGCCTGAATCTGATTTTGAACAACCTGGTGCACTCCATCCCCAACATCATTCAGGGCAACACCATGCTCCATCCCTACCATCGGGAGGGCAAGGCACTCAAGAAGTTCGACTACATCGTTTCCAATCCGCCGTTTAAGATGGATTTCAGCGATTTCAGGAATGATCTGGACGCCAAGGAACATCACGAACGCTTCTTCGCAGGTGTGCCGAATATTCCCAAACAGGCCGTGGACAAGATGGCCATCTACCAGCTCTTTCTCCAGCACATCATCTATTCGCTGAAACCCGGCGGCAAGGCAGCAGTCGTTGTGCCCACCGGATTTATCACCGCACAAAGCGGCATCGACCGGAAAATCCGCGAGCATCTGGTGGACAACAAGATGCTGGCTGGTGTGGTCTCCATGCCCAGCAACATCTTCGCCACCACCGGCACCAACGTCTCCATCGTATTCATTGACGACGCCAACAAGGAAGGCGTGGTGCTGCTCGATGCCTCCAACCTCGGCACCAAAGTCAAGGACGGCAAGAACCAGAAAACCCTGCTCTCCGACGCCGAGGAAGACCGCATCATCGCCACCTTCAATGGCAAACAGGCGGTGGAAGATTTTTCGGTGGTGGTCAGTTACGACGAGATTGCTGCCAAGAATTACAGCTTGAGTGCGGGACAGTATTTTGAGGTCAAGATCGAATATAGCGACCTCACGCCTGCGCAATTTGCCGCGAAGATTCAGGGCTTCAGCGACAACCTAGACGAGTTGTTCAAGGAATCGGCGGGGCTGGAGCAGGAGATCAAGAAGCAGTTGGCGGGATTGCGGTATGAGTAATGTTGCCCTCAAGCGCCTTGGCGATTTGATAAATCTAAAGCGTGGTTACGACCTTCCTGAAAGCCAGCGTCAACTAGGTCATTACCCAGTCATCAGCTCCGCAGGGATTTCTGGTTATCACAACGAGTTCAAAGTTGATGGGGTTGGCGTTGTAACTGGACGATATGGAACCTTGGGTGAAATGTATTTTGTCGAGGGCAAATACTGGCCTCATAACACTGCGCTTTATGTAACCACTTTCAAGGGCAACGACCCCAAGTACATTTACTATCTATTGAGTTGCCTCGGAAGAATTCGCACGTCTGATAAGAGTGCTGTGCCTGGCGTAAATCGCAATGAATTACACGAGATGGCGGTGCCTGCAATTGAGGATAAAAAACAACAAAAGAAAATCGCCGGCGTTCTCTCCGCCCTCGACGCCAAGATCGACTGCAACAACCGCATCAACGCCGAGCTGGAGGCGATGGCGAAGACGCTGTACGACTACTGGTTCGTGCAGTTCGACTTCCCCGATGCCAACGGCAAACCCTACAAATCCTCCGGCGGCAAGATGGTTTACAACCCCACCCTGAAACGGGATATACCGGTGGGCTGGGAGGACAAACAATTAAGCCAGATTGCCAATATCACGATGGGGCACTCACCTCTTGGTGAGTCTCTGAACGAATCAAAAGATGGGGTTGTATTTTTTCAAGGTTCGACCGATTTTGGCTGGCAATTTCCAACGGTTCGTCAGTACACAACGCAAGTTACCCGTATGGCAAAACGCGGTGACATTCTGTTGAGCGTCCGAGCTCCCGTTGGCGATATGAACATTGCAAACCTTGACTGCTGCATAGGACGTGGTTTGGCTGCGCTGAATAGCAAGGATGGCTTTGACGGCTTCCTGTTTTATGTCATGAAATATTTCAAGACAATCTTCGACAGACGAAACAGCGAGGGAACCACATTCGGCTCCATTACCAAGGATGATCTACATTCACTACCGCTGGCCTATCCGCAGACTGAACTCCTCATGGAATACGATAAGGTGGTATCGAAGTATAACCAGATGGTCTTTACGCGAAGTATGGAAAACCAACACCTCACGCAACTCCGCGACTGGCTGCTCCCCATGCTGATGAACGGCCAGGTCGCGGTGGCGTAATGACTACGGTCAGCAAGCAGATTCAGAGCGCTGACGAGGCGATCTGCCGGAATATCGAATCGCTCGCGGATCAGCGGGCATTGCTCTCGCAAAATATTCTCTCACAGCTCCGGAATCTAGTCGAGGGAGTTGCGGTCTGTCTCCACACGGGATCACCCGATGCCGTATTCAACTACGATGCTGTAGAACCGGGGCTCGCTTTTGTCAGGAGCAAGGGAAGGTTCAACTTCCTCAGCAAGTTTCACAAACTGATTCAGATAAGTGCTTCCCACTACACTCTGGACGGGGATGCTTCCGAGCGTTTGATGCTCAAGTACTATGAGTATCTCCATCGCATTCGCAGTTTGCTTCAAGAAAACTGTGGAGTCGGGGTGCTTGCGAACCTAGAAGCATTCCCGGTTGACCTCGATCCGTCGCTGCGTGAGTACCACGAGAAAATCGCCGCTAGGATCGAATCTACCCGCTCAACTCCACCGGATAGCAGCCCCAAGCATCGGTACTACATTCACAAAACGCGCCCGTTCTTCGTCGGCGGGCGCATCTACTACGAGGTCACCTTCTACCGCGCCGTTAACAAGGTGAGCAAGTTTGATCGCATCATCGCCTTCACTGACATCGACATGACTGATAAGTACGCAGCTCTGTTGACGCTCCGCCAGGACTCGATCCAAGTGCTTGGACAGACGATGCCGATCACCATCATTCGCGAGTGGGAGGTCTCGATCCGTCCGTGCGAATTCAAAAACTTCGCGCGCCTCCTAGGCATCACTATAGAAGTGAAATCCAACTCGGCAGAGTATCGCTACCTGATGCGTAGGCTGACAATAAGCGCGGGCAGTCTGCTTGACCTGGTTGAGATGCGAGATGACAAGTACGCGACGGTGAAGGCGGAAGGCACAGCTGACGACACCAAGCCCCTGATTTTCCCTGTGTTGGATGAAGCGCGCCGCCTTATGAGGTCAGCCGCTCCGGGGCACAACGTTATACGTTATCTCATGTTGCGGATGCACAACCAGACACTCAAGTTTCAATACCACTGGGATGGCTGTGAACGCCTTTCCGGAATGAAGCTTCCCTACAGCTGCATTCCCTTTGACTCCATGCCGTTCTGCACATCGCTGACTGCGCACAACCCCCGGTACCGGGATCTCATCGAAAGTCTCGATGCGACCGGAAGGAACCACGAGCTACTCGCTCGACGGGTGAAAAACAACGTGGAGCGTCACGGAACACTCTACACGCCTGAGGCCGATTTCAATGAGTTCGGTGACGTCAACGGTTTGATCTCCATTTACAACGCTATGCTCTACTACAAGCATACGGAGCGCCGACTCGTCCACGACAAAGGGCACGTCTTTATCTGCGGGTATGAGAACGAAACCATCTCCATCGTCAAAAAGCTACAGGAGTACGCATCGTCGCGGATCGACGGTTACTCCCAAGCCGTCGAGCGCTGGCTTGATGAAGCTGCTCGTCGCATCGATGATCCGGTGAAGGTGGATGCGCTCAAGCAGTTGTTCAGCCAGTCGCGCGTCGCTCTGGTCTATGGGGCGGCTGGTACTGGGAAGTCGACGATGGTGGACCACATTGCGCACTACTTCAACGACAAGGAGAAGCTCTTCCTCGCGCATACAAACCCAGCGATCGACAACCTCAAGCGCAAGGTAACCGCGCAGAACTCGGAATTTCGGACGATTAGCAGCCAGATTGGCAGGAGAACCTCTGCTCAGGAGTACGACCTCCTTGTTATCGACGAGTGTAGCACTGTCAGCAACGCCGACCTGATCAAGGTGCTGGAGAAAACCTCCTTCAAGCTGCTTGTACTTGTCGGTGATGTCTACCAGATCGAGTCAATCCAGTTCGGCAACTGGTTTGGAATCATCCGCTCGTTCATTCCGAGCGCATCGGTGTTTGAGCTGACGACACCCTTCAGAACCAAGAACGCCTCACTCTTGAGTTTCTGGAACAAGGTTCGAGCCATCGAAGACGACTTAGCCGAGGTCATGGCTCGCAATGAATACTCGACCGTGCTCGACAAGACACTGTTCGTAACCCAAGGTAGTGACGAGATCATCCTTTGCCTGAACTACGACGGTCTTTACGGTATCAACAACATCAATCGGTTCTTGCAGGGCAGCAACCCCGGTGCAGCGACAACCTGGCGCATGTCTACATACAAGATTGGTGATCCTGTTCTCTTCAACGAGACCGAGCGGTTCCGACCGGTGATCTATAACAACCTGAAGGGCAAGATAGTGGGCATCGACCACTTTCCTGATCGAATTCAGTTCGACGTTGAGCTCGATAGATCGCTCAGTGAGTTCGACGTTGTCGGTGATGAGCTCGAATGGATGGGTGAGTCGACCGTGCGCTTCTCCGTCTACGAGCACGAAGCCAGCGATGAGGACGACGACTCACTGAACACTTCCGTGCCATTTCAGGTGGCCTACGCCGTTTCGATCCACAAAGCACAGGGGCTTGAGTATGACTCCGTCAAGATAGTGATCACCGATGCCAATGAAGACGACATTACACACAGCATCTTCTACACAGCAGTAACTCGGGCACGTAAGCGTCTGCGAATATTCTGGACGCCGGAGACGCAGCAGGGGGTTCTACAGCGCCTCCATCGCAGCGGAAATTCAAAGGACGTCGCTCTTCTCGCTAGCCGATCTGGCCTTACGCCGGTCAGCAGATGAGATGCAGCAGCTCGAAGCCGCAGGCTAAGCTGGACGTTGATGTCCGCTTTGATCAGCTAAGCTGCCAGATTCCAATACATGATGGGCTGTCCGCTCAGGCCGAGGAGGAGACAGTCGAGCCGCATAGCATGAACTTCCGTTATGTGTTGCGGGTGCAGCCTATCATCGATCACGAAAGCGGTCACTCTACTCTGTGCCGCCCCGTCAACGTCGGCAAACCGCATCATACCCACCACTTAATTGATCAATCCTCAGCGGCAGCAAAGGCCGACAGACAGATGATCATGGCAATACTATTAACCCAGATAATTCATTAGAACCAAGCCCTCTTGTGGGAGCGCAATTTATTGCGCGATTCTTGTCAACAATCGCTCGATAAATCGAGCTCCTACAGCCTAATGGATTATTTGGGATTAACATACAGCAGTACACTGGCTGAAATTCGATGTGATCAGTCATAATCGGTGGCATACCACGATTTTTCTCATAAATATAAAATGAACCTTCTGCGCCTCTCCCTCAACTTGTTGCGCCGCGATTGGCGTGCCGGGGAGTGGCGCGTACTGCTGTTGGCGCTGGTGCTGGCGGTGGGCAGCCTTACCACCGTCGGCCTGTTCGCCGACCGTGTGCGCCAGGCGCTGCAGCAGCAGGCGACCAGCCTGATCGGGGCGGATTTGCGCATTGTCTCGACGCGCCCGCTTCCGCCTGCCTATCGTACGATGGCGCAGGTTCGCGCTTTAAAAACAGTAGAGAGCCGCGCATTTCTGAGCATGGTGGCGCATGGCGAGCAGGCCTTGCTCTCCGAGATACAGGCGGTGGAGGCGGGTTATCCGTTGCGCGGCAGGATCGAGATTGACGACGGCAATGTGCATGCCGCCCAGGGTATTCCAGTGCACGGCACGGTATGGGTGGACGGACGACTGCTGCGCCAGATGGAGCTACACGTCGGCGATGAAGTCGGCATCGGCAAACTGCGCTTCACGGTGGCCGCGCATATCGTGCGCGACATCGACCGGGCCGTGGGTTTCTACAGCTTCGCACCGCGCGTGCTGATGAATGGCGATGACCTTGCCGCAACCGGGCTGCTCCAGGAAGGCAGCCGCATCACCTACCGCCTACTGGTCGCGGGCGAGGCGCATCAGGTCGATGCCTTGCGCGGCGCATTATTGCAGCAGGGATTATCCGGCAGCGAGAAGCTGGAAGGTGTGCGCGATGCGCGCCCCGAAATACGCAGCGCGCTGGAACGCGCCGAACATTTTCTCGGGCTCGCTGCGCTGACTGCGGCGATCCTCGCGGGTGCGGCGCTGGCGCTGGCGGCACGGCGTTTCGTGCTGCGCCATCTGGATACCTGCGCGATGCTGCGCTGCCTCGGCGCGCAGCAGGGACAGGTACTGCGCCTGTTCCTATACCAGTTCCTGCTGCTCGGCGTAGTGGCGGTGCTGCTCGGCTGCGCGCTGGGCTATGTCACACAGGCGCTGCTGATCGAATTCATCGCTGCGATGCGCGACACGGAATTGCCGCAGCCGTCCCTGTTGCCCGCGGTCAAGAGCGCGGTCAGCGGCTTTGCACTGTTACTCGGTTTCACTTTCCTGCCGCTACTGCAACTGCGCAAAGTGTCGCCGCTGCGTGTGTTGCGCCGCGAGCTGGGTGCACCGCAGACGAATACGGTGGTGGCCTATGGCCTCGCCGTGCTGGTGCTGGCGATCCTGTTCCTGTGGCATGCAGGCTCGGCCAAGCTGGGGTTCACCATGCTGGGCGGCCTGATTGCCGGGTTGCTGGGTTTCGGCGGACTGGCCTGGCTGTTGCTGCGCGGTCTGCTGCGCTATGCCTCTCGCTGGCACGCGCAGTTGCGACACGCCCTCAACAACCTGGCGCGGCACGGGCGCGACTCGGCGCTGCAGGTGGTGGCGCTCGGCCTCGGCGGCATGGCATTGCTGTTGCTGACAATTGTGCGCGGCGACCTGCTGCTAAGCTGGCAGGGCAAATTGCCGCCGGATACGCCGAACCGCTTCATCGTCAATATCCAGCCGGATCAGAAGCAGGCCCTTGAAGATTTCTTCGCACGCCAGTCAGTGCCGCAACCGCAGTTGCTGCCGACGGTGCGCGGCAGGCTGGTCGGCATCAATACCTCTGCCATCAGTGGCGACAATTATGCCGACCCGCGCGCCCGCGATCTGGTGGAGCGCGAATTCAATCTTTCCCACGCAGAGGTGATGCCGGCGTGGAACGAGCTGGTGCAGGGGCATTGGTGGCCCGTCGGAGGGCAGCAAAACCGGGCGCAGCTGTCGGTCGAGGAAGGCATCGCCGATCGGCTCGGCATCCGCCTCGGCGACGAACTCACCTATGACGTCGCAGGCAGCCGGTTCACCGCGCAGGTGACCAATCTGCGCCGGGTGCAGTGGGACTCGATGAAGGTAAATTTTTTCGTGATCACCACGCCGGAGCTGCTCAGGGATTTGCCCGAGAGTTATCTCACCAGCTTTTATCTGCCGCCGGACAAGGTGCGTGCAGGCGACCAATTGATACAGGAATTCCCCAACCTGCTGCTGATCGACACCGGCGCGATGATCGAGCAGGTGCGCGGCATCATGGACCAGATCGCGCAGGCCGTCGGCGTGATCTTCCTGTTCACCCTGTCCAGCGGCCTCGCGGTCCTGTATGCCGCGCTGCTGGCTACGCAGGACGAGCGCATCAACGAGGCGGCGATCCTGCGCACGCTGGGCGCGGACAGCCGCTATTTGCGCCGCCTGCATCTGTCCGAATTTGCCGTGCTGGGACTGTTGAGCGGCCTGCTGGCTTCGGCCGGCGCGGTGCTGCTCGGCTGGATACTGGCGCGCTTCGTGCTGGAAATTCCCTATCAGGCGAGTGCGATCATCTGGCCGATCGGCTGTCTGGGCGGAATGCTGGTGGTGATGCTGGCGGGGTGGCTGGGGACGCGGCGGCTGGTTATGCTGCCCCCGCTGGTGATCCTGCGCGAGTAGCGTTTTTATTGCGCCCGATGCGTCAGAGTCTGGCGAATTTTTCCAGGGAAGCGGTATCGGTAATATCAAGCTGTTCGCGTCCGAGTCTGACACAGCCCTGATCGGCAAAGCCCTTGAGCAAACGGCTGACTATTTCGCGCGCGCTGCCGAGTTCATCTGTCAGTGCCTGATGGGTAGTGTGTATCGGGCTGGGTTTGCCGACCAGCAGCCTGGCCAGACGCTGATCGAGCTTCTGAAACGCGACGGCAGAAACCAGTTGCATCAGATCAACGAGCCGATCGGAAAACAGATGGAATACATAACTGCGGAATGGCTCGCAGGCTGCAAACAGCTCATGAAAGGCCTTCGCCGGCAATTCGCGCAGCATCGGGTATAGCTGCAACAGGCGTTTATTTATTGCGCTATCAAGCATGGCTATCCAGCTCTATTTCGAAGGTCAAACAAGGCGGCGACGAGCGAACGACGCAGACAGCGCTATAGCACGGCAAGGAGCGAGCGATAACCATCGATTTGGTTGTCGTTTTTTGACAGCCTAGTCGAATGGCTAGTAGTCAAATCAGGAAGCCAACGCAGTTTCACCGATGAAATGGAGTTGGATTATTCGGGACGCATGTGCGGGAACAGGATCACGTCGCGAATGCTGGCACTGTCGGTAAGCAGCATCACCAGCCGGTCGATGCCGATACCCTCGCCTGCCGTCGGCGGCAGCCCGTATTCCAGCGCGCGCACATAATCGTTATCCTTGAACATCGCTTCCTCGTCTCCCGCATCCTTCGCCGCGACCTGTGCATCGAAGCGTGCGGCCTGGTCTTCCGCATCGTTCAATTCCGAGAAGCCATTGGCGATTTCGCGGCCGACGATGAACAGCTCAAATCGTTCGGTAATTTCAGGATGAGCGTCACTGCTACGCGCCAGCGGCGAGACTTCCACCGGATAATCGATGATGAAGGTCGGCTCGAACAAATGTGACTCGGCAAGTTCTTCAAACATCGACAGTTGCAATCCGCCGATACCGTCTTCTGGTTTGTAGCGCGCCTTCAGATCCTGCAGTTCGGCAATCAGAAAGTCACGATCGTTCAATTGCGCCTCGGTGAATTGCGGGTGATATTTGCGGACCGCCTGCACCATGGTCAGGCGATGGAACGGCTTACCCAGATCCAGATCCTTTCCCTGATAGGTGATGAGCGTCTTGCCGAGCACTTTCTGCGCAACTTCGCGCAACAGGTCCTCGCTGAAATCCATCAGGTATTTGTAGTCGCGATACGCCTCGTAGAATTCCAGCATGGTGAATTCCGGATTGTGGCGCGTGGACAGCCCCTCGTTGCGGAAATTGCGGTTGACCTCGAACACCTTCTCGAAGCCGCCCACCACCAGCCGTTTCAGGTAAAGCTCGGGCGCGATGCGCAGGTACATTTTCATGTCGAGCGCGTTATGGTGCGTCTCGAACGGCTTGGCCGCAGCACCCCCGGGAATGGGGTGCATCATCGGCGTTTCCACTTCCATGTAACCGTGGCGCACGAAAAAATCGCGAATCGCCTGGATGATCCTGGTGCGCGTCACAAACACCTTGCGCGCATCCTCGTTGGTAATCAGGTCGAGATAACGCTGGCGGTACTTCTGCTCCTGATCAGTCAGGCCGTGGAATTTTTCCGGCAGCGGGCGCAATGCCTTGGTCAGCAAACGCACTTGAGAAACGCGCACCGAAAGCTCGCCGGTCTTGGTCTTGAACAGCACACCGACCGCGCCGAGGATGTCACCGAGGTCGTAATGCTTGAACGCGTCATGCGCCTTCTCGCCGGTGTCGTTGTTGCTGATGAACAACTGAATGCGCCCGCTCATGTCCTGCACCGTCGCGAAACTGGCCTTGCCCATCACGCGCTTCAGCATCATGCGCCCGGCCACGGCGACATGAACCTGTGCCGCTTCCAGCTCATCGTGCGTCTTTTCGCCGAACTCGGCATGCAGCCCACCCGCGAGATGTTCGCGCTGGAAATCGTTGGGAAACGCAATGCCTGTCTTGCGTATTTCCGCCAGCTTGTGGCGGCGTTCCGCAATGATCTGGTTCTCTTCTTGAATGCTGGTTTGTTCAGTCGTCATGGCGCTTAAAATTTTTCATAAAAACCGTGCTTCACGGGCACGGGATTGTGTCACGAATGCCGCATCGCGCGCAATTTGCGCGCGCGGTGTCAATCTTTCAATATCTCGGCCTTATCGGCACACCTCATCATGACTACCTATATCAAGCAGAATAATTTCTTTTTCGGAAATCATAAGAGTCAGGGTAATGCGGTAACTATATGTAAGACTGACGGCGTAGCAACCGGAGAGCTTGTCACTCAGCGCGTGCAATTCCAGATGTGGCTGGAACGGATCTTTTTGCAGGTTGCTGAGCACCTCGGCAAAGCCTGGGCGCAAATCAGGATGCTTTTTGAAAAACTTGCGCGCCTGGCGAAGAAACTGCAGGGGCGTAACGATGGCGTACATTACGCCGTCTCGTCTGCGTCCAGCGCTTTCAGCAGTTCGGCGGCGGTCCTGAACTTCCTGACCTTCCCGCCTTTAACGTTCTCCAGCGATGCACGAACACGGGCATAGTGCGCCTCCTGTTCCGCCACAATCAGATCCTGGTAGCGTTCCTCGGAAAGCACCACATACTGAGGCTGGTTGTTCCTGATTACATGCAAATCGCCCTTGGCGATGAGATCATCCACCGCTGCGATGCCGCGACGCTTGATTTCCTGAGCCGGGATGGCATTCATACCGATACCCCTTCTGGTACTTGATTAAGTATCAATACTATACCGAATCAGTTCGGCGCTGCCAATACCTCGTTCAATGCCTTGCAGGTGCGTTCGACATCGCTTTCGCTCATTGCATAATACATCGGCAATGAAACGATCTGCCGCCCGACGCGCTCTGCGAACGGGAACATGCCTTCCTGGAAACCCAGTGCGCGGTACAGCTTGAACAGATGGATAGCCGCATAGTGGAAACCGACGCCGATATTGCGCGCTTTCATCTTTTCCATGAACTCGGCGCGCGTGATGCGTTCCGGCAGCACGATCTGGAACAGGTGCCAGTTGGTCATTTCAAAATCTTCCGGCGGCAACTGTGCGCCGGTCTGCCTCTCGAAGTCAGGGCCAAGCACTTCGAAATAATGCTTCGCGAGCCTGCGCCGCTGCGCGGTTACGGCGTCCAGCCGTGCGAACTGCCCCAGGCCGATCGCGGCGGCGACATCGGTCATGTTGAATTTGCCGCCCAGCACATCCACCTCGATGCCGTCCCAGCCGCTGCGTGTCACACCCTGCAGGCGGTATTTTTCCGCGAGCTTTGCCTCGTCCTCGTTGTTCAACACGAGACACCCTCCTTCCGAGGTGGTGATGTTCTTGTTGGCCTGGAAGCTGAACGAAACAAAATCGCCGAACGAACCGATCGGCTTGCCCTGCCAGCTCGACCCGATGGCCTGCGCGGCATCCTCGATCACGCGCAGTTTGTATTTCGCCGCGATGGCATACAGCCGATCCATGTCCACCGGCCTGCCCGCCAGGTAGACCGGAATGATCGCGCGGGTCTTGTCCGTGATCGCCGCCTCGACCTTGTCCAGATCGATGTTGCGCGTTTCCGGGTCGATGTCGGCGAACACCGGCGCCGCCCCCACTTCGAGGATCACATTGGCGGTGGCCACCCACGAGATCGGCGTGGTGATGACTTCGTCGCCCGGGCCGATGCCCGCGATGCGCAGCGCGATTTCCATGGTGCAGGTGCCGGAATTGAAGGTACGCACCGGACGTCCACCGAAATAGGCGGAAAGCTGCTTCTCGAACTCCTGCACCTTCGGACCGGTGGTGATCCAGCCGGAGCGCAGCACTTCGCCTACCGAGGCAATGGTTGCTTCGTCCAGGGTCGGGCGGGAGAAAGGTAAAAAATCGTTCATGCGCGGGAAATGATAATCACACCAAGGATGATCACGCCCATACCGACCAGCTTGGTCGCACTGAATGGCTCACCAAGCAAATAGTACGCAGCGATCGCATTCACCACATAAGCCATCGACAACATCGGGAAGGCAATGCTGACGGGAACGCGCGACAGCGCGAGGATCCAGACCACCACGCTGAATGCATAACAGAACAGCGCGCCCACAATGTGCCACTCGGTCGCCAGCTTCAATCCGATCGGCAGGATGTTTTCCATGCTGAATTCAAAATGGCCGACTGCGTTGGTTCCTGCCTTCATCAGTATCTGCGCAGCGGCGTTGAGCATCACGCCGGTGAAAATCAGGAGAAAACTGACCAGGCTCATGGTTTTTTCACCACGATATGTTGCGTATCCTCGTAAATCGTTTTCATTTCCAGTCCCTGCTGCTGTAACTGCGCATAAGCATACACCGGCATGATGGCCAGCGCCTCAGTCTGTGCTGCCCATACTCCGGCAAATGCCTCGACCGTCGGTATCCAGCGTTGCGGCTCCTGCTGAATTCCATAGGCCATTTCATCCTGATACTGCACCAGGGTAAAGGTGCGCTTAAGGTAGAACGGCAGGGTCTGCTCATAGGTCAGCACCGAGTAGAACGGCACATCCGCCCTGACCTCGCCACGGATCGCCTCGGCGATATGTTTGGCGGAGCGCTCGCGCGCCACGGTCTCATAGCCGGACAGACCGATCTGCGCGGACAGCAGGGCGCTCACTGCCAGTACGGTGACCGCGACCGGCTTCTTCCCGCGCCACAGCAGTCGCATTCCCATAGCCAGGCCGGCCAATGAAACCAGCGCCGCAACAAGCAGCCACGGCCCGTAAAGCGGATACAACTCGGCCTGGTTCGGCGTATCGGCAAGCCTGCCCACGTTCAGCGCCAGCCCGAACAGCAGCAGTGCAACCGGTATGGCCGGCATGACCTGCCAGAACAGCACGCGCGCATTCATTTCCGTGATGCGCTTGCCCATCAGCAATACCAGCACCGGAAACATCGGCAGCAGATAGGACGGCAGCTTGGAGCCGGAGATGGAGAAGAACACATAAATGAATATCGCCCAGATCAGCAGGAAGCGCTGACTGTTGAATGCTTTGTTCGGCAGGGCGCTGTTGCGCAAAGAACGCCACATGCTGTCGAACATCAGCACCGTCCAGGGCAACGCTCCGACCAGCAGGATCGGGATAAAGTAATACCAGGGCTGGTAGCGCCCGTGCACCGTGCTCGTAAAACGCTGGAAGTGTTCGTAGATGAAGAATCTCTCGAAGAACTCCGGGTTGGCCTGCATCACCAGCAAAAACCACGGCACAGTGATCGCAAAAAATACCGCCAGGCCGGGCAGCCAGTGCATGCGTTTCAGCACACCAAAGTCGCGCTGCACGACGCAGTAGATGAACAGTGCCGCTCCGGGCAGAATGATGCCCATCAGCCCTTTGCTCAGCACCGCCAGCGCCAGGCCCGCCCATGCCACCACCATCCAGTTGCGCCGTTTTGTTTCATCTGCCTGCGTTTGGCCGAGCAACAGACCGAGAATGCCTAGCGTGAGAAAGAAGGTCACGCCCATATCGAGCGTGTTGATATGCCCCATCAGCACATACAGCAGGCTGCTGGACAGCAGCAGCGCGGCATAGCCCGCCGCCGCCCGCCCGAACAGGCGCAGCCCGGCGAACCACACCAGCAGGATGCCGGCGAAACCGGTTAATCCGGCCCACAGGCGCGAGGTCCACTGGTGTTCGCCGAACAGCGTGTACGCGGTGGCGGTCGCCCAGTATTGCAGCGGCGGTTTTTCGAAATACTTGAGATCGTTCAGGCGCGGCGTCACCCAATCGCCACTCACGACCATCTCGCGCGGAATCTCGGCATAGCGCCCTTCATCCGGCTTGATCAGCGTGCGGTATTCGAGATTGGCGAACCAGATCAGCGCGACGGCGATGAGCAGCCACCCAATTTTTCTGGTCGGGTCAGGGTTCATTGTTTTCTATTGTTCGGTCCAGCCGGCGCGCAATTCGCGGGCGGTGCGAAAAGTCTGCTCGAGTTGCGCCGCATCGCCTGCTTCCAGCGCTGCACTCATTCGATTCAGCTCCACGATGTAGCTTTGCAACTCTTGCAAGAGCGCCTCGCGATTTGCCAGACAGATGTCGCGCCACATTTCCGGTGAGCTGGCGGCGATGCGGGTGAAATCACGGAAGCCGCTGGCGGCGAAGGACAGCAGCAGATCGCGGTTATCGCGCTGCGCGAGGTCGTGCACCAGCGCGAACGACAGCAGATGGGGCAAGTGGCTCACCGCCGCGAACACGGCATCGTGCTGCTCGGCAGTCAGTTCGCTCACCACTGCACCGCACAGCTCCCAAGCAGCGCGCACACGCGCGACTGCTTCCTGCGAATTCTCGGACAGCGGCGTCAGCACGACTTTCTTTCCCTGATACAGATCGGCCTGCGCCGCATTTGCGCCGCTTTTTTCCGCGCCCGCGATGGGATGGGCGGGAACAAACTGCGCAATCCTGTCCGTCAGGTTTGCACGGGCCGCAGCCACCACATCGCTCTTGGTGCTGCCACCATCGGTGACCAGCGTGCGCGGACCGAGATGCGGCGCGATGCGCGTCATCAGTTCAGCCATCTGCCCGACCGGCGTTGCCAGCAACACCAAATCCGCATCGCCAACTTCGGCAGCTACGTTGCCACCGATACGGTCGATGATGCCGAGTTGTTGCGCCTGTTGCAGCGTCGCTGCGCTGCGCCCGAAACCAACCACCTCACCGACCGCATGCGCCTTGCGCAACGCCAGCGCGAACGAACCGCCGATCAGGCCGGCACCGAAGATGACGATTTTCCTGAATTGTGGTTCAGTCATTACGTGCCTCCTCCTATCCCGCTTGGGGTGAGAAGAATCAAAGCGTTCTGCCGATGGCCCCGGCGATCGCGCCCAGCGTGCCCATCATGTTTTTCAGTTCCTGCGGGGTCAATGCCTGGTCCGCATCACACCACGCCTCGCAGGGAGTCGGGTGCATTTCCACCAGCAATCCGTCTGCGCCCGCTGCAATCGCCGCCTGCGACAACGCAGGAACCATCCATGCCTTGCCGCCCGCATGCGAGGGATCGACGATGACCGGCAGGTGGGTCTCCTTCTTCAGCACCGGGATCGCGGTCACGTCCAGCACGTTACGATAGGCGGTTTCAAAGGTGCGGATGCCGCGCTCGCAGAATATGATGTTGTGGTTGCCGCCCGCCGCGATGTATTCAGCCGACATCAACCATTCTGAAATGGTCGCCGACATGCCACGCTTGAGAATCACCGGCTTGTTGATGCGCCCGACTTCCTTGAGCAGGTCGAAATTCTGCATGTTGCGCGTGCCGATCTGGATCACATCCACATCAAATTCCATGAACAAATCAATCTGGCGCACGTCCATCAACTCGGTGACGATGGGCAGCTTGTACGGACTGGCCGCCTTGCGGAACATCTCCAGACCCTCCCTGCCCTTGCCCTGAAAAGCATATGGACTGGTGCGCGGCTTGAACGCGCCGCCGCGCATCATGCGACAGCCCGCCTCATGCGTATATTTTGCGGACAGGTCCATCTGCTCCTGCGTCTCCACCGAGCACGGTCCGGCAATCACCTGGATCTGCTTGCCGCCAAGCGGGATGCCGCCGATGTCGATCACAGTATCGTTGCGGTGCGATTCGCGCGACACGATCTTGTATTGCTTGACGATGTGCATCGCCGATTCCACACCCGGCAGCGGCGTAAACATTTCTTCGGTCAACTGGCGCTCGTCGCCGATCGCGCCGATCACGGTGCGTTCGATGCCGCGCGAGATATTCGCTTTCAGGCCTGCGGCTTCAAGTTTATTGACCACTGCGCCAACCTGCTCATCAGTGACATCTCTTCCCATTACGATAATCATTGCTTCTCTCCCAATATCCGTTTCAACGCGGACAAAAATTTATTATTCTCTTCCTCCAGCCCGATGCTCACACGCAACCAGCCCGGCATATCGTAATTGGCAATCGGCCGCACAATTACACCCAACTCCAGCAAACGCCGGTACACCGCCATCGCATCAGGGATCTTAAAGCTGACGAAGTTGCCGAATGACGGAATGTATTCCAGTCCCAGACGACTTAATTCTGCGGTGATCTGCGCCATGCCGCGCCGGTTCAGCGCGAAGGTCTGCTGCACGAATTCCGCATCCTGCAATGCCGCCAACGCCGCGGCCTGCGCCACGCTGTTGACATTGAACGGCTGGCGCACACGATTCATCATGTCGATCACCTGTGCATCGCCGAGCGCGTAACCGACGCGCAAGGAAGCCAGCCCGTAGGCCTTGGAAAAAGTGCGCGAGATAATCAGGTTGGAAAATTCCTTCAGCCAACTGACGCTATCGTAACGACATTCCTCCGGCAGATATTCGTTATAGGCCTCATCCAGCACCACCAGCAGGTTTGCCGGCAAGGCGCGCAGAAACGCAAGCAAGGCGTCACCCGGTAAAAATGTGCCGGTCGGGTTGTTCGGATTGGCGATGAAAATCATTTTCGCGCCCTGCTCCACCGCCGCCGCGCGCATCGCGTCCAGATCGTGGCCGAAATCCCTGGCCGCGACGCTGATGCCGCTCGCGCCGACCGCTTGCGTCGCCAGCGCGTACACCGCAAAAGCGTGATCGGCATAAACCACCTTGTCACCCACAGTCAGGAAGGCGCGCGCCGCCAGCTCCAATAAATCATTGGAACCATTACCCAGCACGATCTGGTCAAGCGCCACACCATAGCGTTGCGCCAGCGCATCCTTCAGCGCGAAACCGTTGCCGTCAGGATACAGACCGATCTCGTCGAGTGCGGCATGCGCAGCGGCAAGCGCCTGCGGACTCGCGCCCAAGGGGTTCTCGTTCGATGCCAACTTGACGATGCCACTCATGCCCAGTTCGCGCTCCAGCTCGGAGATCGGCTTGCCGGGCTGGTAGGGCGCGATGGCGCGGATGTAAGGTGGAGCTAACTCGCTGTAATTCATTTTAGTTTTTTATCAATCAAAAGCTGGTGCTATCCGCAGATTACGCAGATTCACACAGATTCAGTTGCAAAACAGCCTTCACTGTTTGGGTTTTCAATCTGCGTCCATCTGCGTAATCTGCGGACAAGTGTTTTCTTAATAGCCTGCATCAATTTTGGGCCGGCTTGCGCAGTATCCAGTATGTCTCGCCCGGCCAACCCGGGAACAAGGCGCCGAACCACAGATTGAAACGCAGCCACCACCGGTAGTTCTCCAGGAAAAAACCCTTCTTGCGCATCAGAAACGCGCCGCTCAGGAACTCCACTTTCAGCCCGTTTGCTGCCGCCAGAGCGCGCACGCGCTGCGGCGAGAACACGCTGACATGCCCGTATTTTCCTGCATCGGAGCGAATTCTGTTTTCGCGCGACTGTGCCACGGAACCCGGCGTGGAAGGAAAACCGCCGATCAGCATGCCGCCCGGCTTGAGCTGCGGCACAAGCTTCGCAATCAGCTCTTCCGGTTTGAACAGATGCTCAAGCACATGCAGCAGAATCATCGCGTCATATTGTTTGCCCGCATCCAGCCTGAACTCCACGCTCTCCAGATCGACTTCGTAGAAATGGTTATAGCCGGCACGCTCGAGAATGTCCTTACGGATCAGCGCATCCACCGCATCCCAACTGGCCAGCGGCACTTTTTCACCGCCATGCTCGGCGGCTGCATGCATGAAACCCAGCATTTGCCCGACATCCACGCCGATTTCGCACACATCCAGTGGGCCCTTGCGCGCGCCATCTTCGCGCAGAAAGTGGTACATGAACCAGTAGCGCGCCAAACGCATCGGGTAAGCGATGTGCTTCAGCTCGTCGGGGATGCCGTAATTTTTGTCCTGCAAAATCGGATTGTTTTTCAGGAACTCAATGTCCCAACACAGTTGCGGCATTGCCATGCATTTACTCCCGTACGGCTGCCTAAACGGCAACCGGGTATGAACCTAAAATTTTGATGAAGGCGGCGACCTGTTTGAGTTCGACCAGCGCGGCAGCGACTTTGGTATCGGTTTGATGCCCCTCGATATCCATGTAGAACACGTATTCCCACAGTCCGGAACGTGCCGGGCGCGACTCCAGCCGGGTCATGCTCACGCCATGCCTGGCCAGCGGCGCCAACAGCTCATGCACCGCACCGGGGCGATTCGCAGCGGATAATACCAGCGAGGTCTTGTCGTTTCCGGAAGGCGCAACCTGCTGTTTGCCCAGCACCAGAAAGCGCGTGGTATTCCTGGCATCATCCTCGATATTTTCCACACACACGCCCAAACCGAAATGCACCGCGGCCTGAACGCCTGCGATTGCGGCGCTGTGCGGATTTTCCGCAGCCAATCGTGCCGCTTCGGCGTTGCTGGCAGCCGGGATGCGTGCCGCATTGGGCAGATGCGCATTCAGCCAGCCCTGGCATTGACCGAGTGATTGCGGATGCGAATAAATAACCTTGATCGCTGCCAGATCGCAATGCTGCGACAACAGGCACTGGTGCACCGGCAGCATCACCTCGCCGCACACCTGCAAGGTGCTTTGCAGCAGCAAATCCAGCGTCCGGCCAATCGCACCTTCGCTGGAATTTTCCACCGGCACCATGCCGTGATGGGCTGTGCCGTTTTCCACCGCACGGAATACATCGTCAATGGTTGCGCAGGGCTGCCCCTGCACCGCGCGGCCGAAACGCATAAAAGCGGCCTGCTCGCTGAACGTGCCTTCCGGCCCCAGATAGGCCACCGTCAGCGGCGCTTCCAGTGCACGGCATTGCGATATCACTTCGGTAAACAACTGCGCCACGGCAGCGTTGCTCAAGGGCCCGGCATTATTTCCCTGCAGGCGTTGCAAGATCTGCGCTTCACGCTCCGGCCGCAGCACTACGCCATTCGGGTGCCCGGACACATGTTTTTCGTATTCCTTGAGATGACCGACCTGTTGCGCCAGCGCGGCGCGCTGATTGACGAGTTGCAACAGCTCGTCATCCAGGCGATCAATCTGCTCTCTGAGCCGTGATAATTTCTCCCTCATGCTGTCCTCGTGCAAAAGCTAGCCATGCTGTTTGGCAAACTCAGCCATAAAATCCACCAACACCTGCACGCCTGCCAGCGGCATGGCGTTATAAATCGAGGCGCGCATCCCGCCCACCGAGCGGTGCCCCTTGAGTTGCAGCAGACCGCGCGCGTCAGCCTGTTTCAGAAAATCACCCTCCAGACTCGCATCCTTCAGAGTGAACGGCACATTCATGCGCGAACGGTCTGCCTTGTTCACCGGGCAATTGTAGAAACCGTTGCTGGCGTCAATCGCCGCATACAGCAGTTCGGCCTTGGCAATGTTGACCTTCTCCATTGCGCCGATGCCGCCGCACCTCTTCAGCCACTGGAATACCAGTCCCGCAATATAAATGCCGTAGGTGGGTGGCGTGTTATACATCGAGCCAGCGTCAGCATGTATCTTGTAATTCAGCATGGTCGGCGCGCTCGCCGCCGCCTGACCAAGCAGATCGTCGCGCACAATGACAAGTGTAAGCCCTGCGGGGCCGACGTTTTTCTGTGCGCCTGCGTAAATCAGGCCAAATTTGCTCACGTCAACTCTACGCGACAGGATGTTGGACGACATGTCGGCCACCAGCGGCATGTCGCCGGTTTCTGGTATCCAGTTGAATTCCACACCACCGATGGTCTCGTTCGGCGTGTAGTGCAGATAGGCCGCATCCGAATCACGCTGCCATGTTTCATACGCTGGAACGTAAGTGCCGTTTCGGTCGGAATTGTCCGCCACAATGTTCACCTTGCCGAATTTCCTCGCTTCGCCGATCGCCTTCTTCGACCATTCGCCGGTGTTGACATAATCGGCAGAAGCCTTGCCGCGCAACAGGTTCAACGGGATCATCGAGAATTGAAGATGTGCACCGCCTTGCAGGAACAGAATTCTGTAGTTGACGGGGATGCCCATTAGCTCGCGCAGGTCGGCTTCGGCCAGCGCATGGATGCCCATGAATTCCTTGCCGCGATGCGACATCTCCATCACCGACATCCCGCTGCCGCGCCAGTCGAGCATTTCCGCCTGCGCCTGCAGCAAGACTTCCCTCGGCAATACCGCCGGCCCTGCGCTGAAGTTGTAGATCGTCATATCTGAATCCTGAGCCCTGAATCCTCAGTCCTGGTCTTCCGGCTCGGCGATGCGGCTCAACCCTGCCAGCTTCTCGCCCTTCTCCATATTCATGAGCGTGACACCTTGAGCGGTGCGGCCCATTTCGCGGATTTCCTTGACGCGGGTGCGGATCAGCACGCCGCTGGTTCCGATCAGCATGATCTCGTCGTCAACATTCACCAGCGTAGCGGCGACCACTTTGCCGTTGCGCTGAGAAGTCTTGATCGCAATCATGCCCTGAGTTCCCCGCCCGTGGCGGGTATACTCGACAATCGGGCTGCGTTTACCGTAACCGTTCTCTGTCGCGGTCAGCACGCTCTGCTGCTCGTTCTCGGCGACCAGCAGCGAAATCACCTGCTGCTGGGCGGCCAGCTTCATGCCGCGCACGCCGCGCGATGCGCGACCGGTCGGACGCACGTCATTTTCGTCGAAGCGCACAGCCTTGCCGCCATTCGAGAACAACATGACGTCATGCTTGCCGTCGGTGACGGCGACGCCGATCAGATGGTCATCTTCATCCAGATTGATTGCGATAATGCCGCGTTTCATCGGACGCGAAAAATCATTCAACGAAGTCTTCTTCACGGTGCCGTCAGCCGTGGCGAAAAAGACATATTTATCCTCGACGAACTCGCTTACCGGCAACACCGCGTTAATTTTCTCATTCGCTTCCAGCGGTAGCATGTTCACAATCGGCTTGCCGCGGGAGTTACGGCTGGCTTGCGGCACTTCATAGACCTTGAGCCAGTACACGCGGCCGCGATTGGAGAAGCACAGGATGTAATCGTGCGTGTTGGCGATGAACAGGTTGTCGATGAAGTCGTCTTCCTTGGTAGCCGCCGCCTGCTTGCCGCGCCCGCCACGTTTCTGCGCCCGGTATTCGTCCAGCTTCTGCGCCTTCACATAACCGGTGTGTGACAGCGTAACCACCACATCCTCCGGCGCGATCAGGTCTTCCATGCTCATTTCCTGAGTATGCGTGATGATCTCGCTGCGGCGTTTGTCGCCGAACTGGGCTTTCACCGCAAGCAACTCATCGCCGATGACCTGGGTCACGCGTTCGGGCTTGGCAAGCACATCGAGCAAGTCGGTAATCTTATCCATGATCTCGCGATATTCACCGACGATCTTGTCCTGCTCCAGCCCGGTCAGGCGTTGCAAACGCAGCTCGAGAATCGCCTGGGCCTGCGCGTCAGACAGGTGATAGCCGCGCGCATTCCCCTTGCCAGACAGACCGAATTCTGGCGCCAGCCCTTCCGGGCGCGACGCATCGCTGACACGGCTGAGCATGTCTTCTACCAGCGACGAGCGCCAGCTGCGCGCCATCAGTTCGTGCTTGGCATCGACAGGGGTCGGTGCCGCCTTGATCAGTGCGATGACCTCGTCCACGTTGGACAGCGCCACCGCCAGCCCTTCCAGAATATGGCCACGTTCACGCGCCTTGCGCAATTCGAAAAGCGTACGACGTGTGACGACTTCGCGGCGGTGACGCAAGAACGCGTCAATCACCTGTTTGAGATTAAGCAGCTTGGGCTGGCCGTCAATGATGGCGACCATGTTGATGCCGAAGCTGTCCTGCAGTTGGGTATCTTTGTACAGTTTGTTGAGGATCACCTCGGCGTTCTCGCCGCGCTTCAGTTCGATCACCGCGCGCATGCCGGACTTGTCGGATTCGTCGCGAATCTCGGAGATGCCTTCCAGACGCTTCTCGCGCACCAGTTCGCCGATCTTGATCAGCAGGTTGGCCTTGTTCACCTGGTAGGGCAGCTCGTCGATGATGATCGCCTGGCGTTCACCCTTGCCGATATCCTCGAAATGACAACGTGCGCGCATCACCACGCGCCCGCGCCCGGTTCGGTAGCCTTCTTTGACGCCGGACAGGCCGTAGATGAAGCCCGCCGTCGGAAAATCCGGTGCGGGAACATATTCGATCAGCTGCTCGATATCCAGATCGGGGTCCTTGAGCAGCGCAAGACAGGCATCCACCACCTCACTCAGATTATGCGGCGGAATGTTGGTCGCCATACCCACCGCAATGCCGGAGGAGCCGTTGACCAGCAGATTGGGTATGCGTGCCGGGAACACCAGCGGTTCATGCTCGGAACCGTCATAGTTCGGCCCGAAATTGACCGTTTCCTTGTCCAGGTCGGCCAGCAGTTCATGGGCGATTTTCGCCATGCGGATTTCGGTATAACGCATCGCCGCCGCGTTATCGCCGTCCACCGAACCGAAGTTACCCTGCCCGTCTACCAGCGTGTAGCGCAGCGAAAAATCCTGCGCCATGCGCACGATGGTGTCATATACCGCCGTGTCGCCGTGCGGATGGTACTTACCGATCACGTCACCGACGATACGCGCCGATTTCTTGTAGGCGCGGTTCCAGTCGTTCGACAACTCGTGCATCGCGAACAGCACGCGACGGTGCACCGGCTTCAGGCCGTCGCGCACATCCGGCAACGCGCGCCCGACAATGACGCTCATCGCATAGTCCAGATAGGACTTGCGCATTTCCTCTTCAAGGCTGACTAACAGGGTTTCTTTGGCGAATTGTTGTTCCATGAATTTTGCTCTGACCTAAGGCAATTGACGCGTAACAAAGCGCGCATATTAGCACAGCGGCACACCCCCAAGCCACCCGCATGAGCTGCAATACTGTTTGGCCGAAGCGACAAGTTTTGTTAAAGTCGCTGCCTTATCAATCAGGGCAAATGCCATGACCAACGCCGACCCTGCCGAACTGGAAAAATTCTCGCAACTCGCCCACAAGTGGTGGGATCCGAACAGCGAATTCAAACCGCTGCACGACATTAACCCGCTGCGTCTCGGATATATCGACCGGCATGCCGGCCTGGCCGGGAAGACCGTGCTGGATGTCGGCTGCGGCGGCGGCATCCTGTCTGAAAGCATGGCGGGACTGAACGCGAATGTCAGCGGCATCGACCTATCCGACAAGGCCCTGCAAGTCGCCAAGTTGCATCTGCTGGAAAGCGGCATGCGCGTCAACTACCATAAAATTGCCGTGGAACAACTGGCCAGCGAACAACCCGGCCACTACGATGTCGTCACCTGCCTGGAAATGCTCGAACATGTGCCTGACCCGCAGAGCGTCGTTGCGGCTTGCGCCAAACTGGTCAAGCCGGAGGGCTGGGTATTCTTCTCCACGCTCAACCGCAATCCGAAATCCTATCTGTTCGCCATCGTGGGTGCGGAATATGTGCTCAACCTGCTGCCGCACGGCACACATGATTATGACAAGTTCATCAAACCCTCAGAACTCGCACAATCCTGCCGTGATGCGGGTCTCAGCGTGGTGGACATCATCGGCATGAGCTACAACCCGCTCAGCAAGGTTTATTCATTGGATAGCGATACCGACGTGAATTACATGATCGCCTGCCGTCGTGATTAACAGGGTGTTGAAAAACGCCACGAGCGAAGGCACAGCAAGGCGCGAATGGGCGAATAAAGCGGAGTTTACATGTCAGTAAATGAGTATTTTGAGCCTTTGAGCAACGCAGATGCACCGAGCGCAGTAGTTTTAAAACATCCTGTTAAAGCCGTCCTGTTCGACCTGGACGGCACCTTTGCCGACACCGCGCCCGACCTCGCCGCCGCACTGAACCACACCCGCGCCGCGCGCAACTTGCCTCCGCTGCCACTGGATATCGTCAGACCGCAAGCCTCGCACGGCTCGCGCGGCCTGCTCAGGCTCGGCTTCAACATCGAGCCGGGCGCACCCGATTACGACACACTGCGCGATATTTTTCTCGACTACTACGAGCGCAACATCTGCGTCCACACGCGGCTGTTCCCCGGCATGGTCGAATTGGTTGCAGAACTGGAGCGCCGCAGCCTCCACTGGGGCATCGTTACCAACAAGCCGCAGCGCTACACCTTGCCGTTGATGCAGGCACTGGGTTACGCCGAGCGCGCCGCCTGCATCATCAGCGGCGACACCTGCGCGCAAGCCAAACCGCATCCAGACCAACTCTTTAAAGCCTGTGAGTTGCTCGGCGTCACACCCGGGCAATGCCTCTATCTCGGCGACGACCTGCGCGACATACAGGCCGCCAACGCCGCTGCCATGCGCGGCATCATCGCCCACTACGGTTATGTCAGCGGCGATGCCTCCGTCGAAAACTGGCTTGCGCATGACAGCATCGACAATCCCACGGAACTTTTTCGCGCCCTGTCCCTCTGACCCCGCGTGCTACAATTCAGCACGTTTTGTGTACCAAACGAACCGGGGGCGACCTGGCTTCGACGTGGGTTGCAAAGCAGCGTAGGGCATACCGAGGACCCGCCACCTCGTAAATCAGCTGGAAAACCAATAGTCGCAAACGACGAAACGTACGCTTTAGCCGCGTAAGCGGTTAGACCTCACACCCTGCTGTCCGTGGAGGGGCTCAAGGCCGCAAGGCCGCGATGAGTGAGGTCATTTACACGGAATCGTGCCATGCAGGGTCACTTTGTATGGCATTAAACTTAGGTGACTCGTTTGGTAGCAGCCTGTCGGTTGGCGTCTGCCGGATAAAATCAAACAACCAGACTAAGTATGTAGAACTATCTGTAGAGTGCTTGCGGACGCGGGTTCAATTCCCGCCGCCTCCACCAACTTCCTGGTTTCCAAATTTACTGGAGACCGATTACAGTCAGGCCACTTCAGTGGCTTGGTTCGTGAGGGTTTTCGCGTGCCGACAACAGGGTAATGAATACCCACTCTGAAGATAATATGAGTGCCCTACCCGTTAATTGATCGGTCGCTGTTTGAATAATTTAATTAATAGGAGTGCATCAATGCGTAAAATTCTTCTTTTGATCAGTATGCTGTTACTCGCAGGTTGCGGTGACGATGCACCTAGCAACGTGACAGAAAGCCTTTCAAAGAAAAATACAACCATGGAGTTCATGTCGGGGCCGCTAAGCCCGGAAGGCAAATTTACCGATTTGTCAGATAAAGCCGCGGCTGGCAGCGCCAAAGATCAACTGGGTCTCGCCCGCAGGTATTACATTGGAGACGGCACCGCCCAGGATTTCGCCAAGGCGGCGGAATGGTATGAAAAAGCCGCCGAACAGGGAAGTGATTTTGCACAATACAAACTCGCTGTGATGTATGACCAGGGCGAGGGTGTGGCCAAGGACCCAGCCAAGGCGATATACTGGTGGAAGAAAGCAGCTGAACAGAACAATACGGATGCGCGAGATGAGCTCAAAAAGCGCGGTGCGGAATAAGCCAAGAGTACTGGTCAGTAATTGCGGTTTTCGAGACGTGATACGCTAATCCCTATCGGCACAAAAAAAAGCCCGTCATGATCAACCGGGCTTTTTTGCATCTTCAGGTATTGGGGTTTAGCACGGTCGTTACGCAAAATTTTTCGCAACGAAATCCCAGTTCACCAGACTGTTCAAAAAGGCATCGATGAATTTAGGGCGGAGGTTACGGTAGTCGATGTAGTAGGCATGTTCCCACACATCCACACACAGCAGCGCCTTGTCGCCGGTGGTGAGCGGCGTGCCGGCCGCGCCCATGTTGATGATATCCACGCCTCCGTCAGCTTTCTTGACCAGCCAGGTCCAACCGGAACCGAAGTTGCCCACGGCGGAAGCCTGAAAAGCCTTCTTGAAATCATCAAAACTGCCCCACTTCTTGCTGATCGCTTCGGCCAGCGCGCCGCTCGGGGCGCCGCCACCGTTTGGCTTCATGCAGTTCCAGAAAAAGCTATGGTTCCACACCTGCGCGGCATTGTTGTAAATGCCGCCGACAGGGGCCTTTTTTACGATGGCTTCCAGGGCGAGGCTCTCGTACTCGGTGCCCTTGATCAGGTTGTTAAGGTTGACGACATAGGCATGGTGATGTTTGCCGTAATGATATTCGAAGGTCTCCTTGGATATATGCGGCTGCAGCGCGTCCAGGGCGTAGGGTAGTGCAGGCAGGGTATGTTCCATTTCAGTCTCCTTACGTTGATTGAATTCCTTTCGCATACCGACAGGAAAGGGGGACCGGCGGGGGAAGATCGCCACGTGTTGCCAATCATGACAGGCCGTTTAGATAATAGCACGTCTTTTTCAGCATTCCGACAATTGACCATTGCCAAAAATCCGTACGCACCGCCGCTCAACGCGCGCAAGGCAGAACCCGTCGCAGCGCGGAACGCAACGCGGTTCCGCCGCATGAATTAAAAACATACGGCGGATCACCCGCAAGGGGCGTCCGCCCTAAAGTTCAGACAACTCTCCATCTACAAACAGCAGCGCACAACGCACCGTCTTGCCTGCATAAATCGTCTGCATCGCAATACGGTATTCAGATAATTGCGTGCGATACGGCGCAGGGTCGTCAATTTTACCGGTCTTGTAATCCAGCACCCACACTTCATCGTCGTATTCCACCAGCCGGTCGATGCGTTTCAGTTCGCCTGCCGCATTCACATAGGGCATTTCGTTATACGCACCGCGGTAGTGCTGCGGGTCGAAGAAACGTTGCAGGGCCGGCAGCGCGAGCAGGTGCTGCGCCTGTTGCCAAAGCGCATTCATTTCTGAGGATGGAATAGCGAGGCGCTGCTGGACCTCAGCGCTGCGCGTCCCCACCCGGTCTTCCTGCGGGCACGATGAGTCTGGAGCAAGCTGTTGCAGCAGCGCGTGCAGCCAGGTGCCGCGACGTTGTTCTGCCGTGGTGCGCGCCGCCTGTTGCCCGGTTGGCAGCGGACGCAGCAATGCCGCATCAACTTCAGCGGAGGGTTTTTCCTGTGCAGGCGCGCTGCTGCCCACCGCTGCCAGTAAAGGGTTGCTGCCCCGCCCCACCACCTGCGCGATGCGGCCATACCAGGATGTCTCGACCGGTTCGCCATTGCCGCTGACCAGCAGCGCCTGCCTGGCGCGCGTCATTGCGACGTACAGCAAATTCATTTCCTCGCGGCGCGCATAAGCCTCATCCGCCTCGAAATAAGGCGCGCGCATCACGCCGCGTCCGCGCTTGTCGCTGAACAGGGAAAAATGCGCCGGCTGCGGCGCGTTGGGCTGCCAGTCGAGCAGCACGCAGTAGCTGTCAGTCTTGTGTTGTGTATCGTTGGCATCCAGCAACCAGACGATCGGTGCCTCCAATCCCTTGGCCTCGTGCACGGTGTAGATGCGCAGCGCATTACCGACCTCACCCACCCTGCCCTCGTCCGGCGCTTCGTTTTCCGCCGCGCGCAGTTCGCGCAGTTCGGCAAGGAAGCGCGGCAGGCTGGGGTAGCGCCCGGCATCCACGTTGAGCGCGATCTCCATGAAGGCTTGCAGGTTGGCGCGCACCGTCTCGTGAAACTCGACAGGCAGCGCCGCCGCGTAGCGATGCTGCAGGTCGCCCTCGAAATAAACGCGGTCGAGCAGATCATGCACCGGCAGTTTATCGGCGAGCTGAAGCCAATCTTTCAGCAGACTGTGCGCGCGCTGCAATTGCGGCGAAGCAATACCGCTTTCGGCAAGACGCTGCAAACGCGACCACCATGAGAGGCGAGGACTGGGGACTGGGGACTGAGGACTGAGGGCTAAGGACCGAAGGAACCCCTCCGCGCTTTCTCCTCGATCCTCGCTCCCCAATCCTCTGTCCTCGATCCTCGACCCTTGATCCTGCTTCTCCGCTCCTGCTATCAACATCAAATCTTCATCCGCACAGGCGAACAGCGGCGAGCGCAACACCTGCGCCAATTCGAGATCGGCGAACGGGGTGATCAGGAAAGTCAGCAGCGCCTGAATGTCTTCCGCCTCCAGCGTGTCGAGCAGGCCACCACGGCGCGAGGTCAGGAAAGGGATGTGGCGCGCACGCAAAGCGTGTTCGTACACGCGCAGATGGGTGCGCTTGCGCACCAGCACCATGATGTCGCGGTATTCGGCACGGCGCAGCCTGCCGTTGTCCTGCACGCTCCAGCCCGCGACGATGGCGGCGATATGCGCGGCGAATTGTGCGGCCTCGATTTCACGCGCGCCGCTTTGTGGTTCGGCGCGCGGCGTGGTGAGCGGGTTGCGCAGACTTAGCTCCGTGCGAACCCCCTCACCCCGGCCCTCTTCCGCTTGCGGGAAAGGGTGTAATGGAAGCACTTCGACATGGCCGGGCAAATCCTGGTGGTGCGCAGTGTGTTCCTCGAAATCCACGAAGCCGTCGGGATGCTCGCAGAACACGCCGTTCACCGCGTCCAGCACGGGCACGGCGTTGCGTCGCGTCTCATTCTGCGTGAGGTAGTGCGCGCCGAATTCGCGCTGCAGAAATTCGCGCACCTCGCCGAACAGGCGCGCATCGGCGCGGCGAAAACGGTAGATGGATTGCTTGGGATCACCCACCACAAACACGGCAGGCCGTGAGTCCGCGGCGGCCGCGGCGGCGAACCATGCCTGCAGTATTTGCCACTGCAACGGGTTGGTGTCCTGAAACTCGTCCAGCAACACATGACGGTAGCGGCTGTCCAGCTTGTATTGCATGTACTCGGCGCAATCGCTCTGGTTGAGCATGCGGCATACCCGCCATTCCAGATCGGTGAAATCCATCTGCTGTGAACGCAGTTTCAGTTGCTGGTAATGTTCCAGCAGCGCCGCGCCGCAATGCAGTGCCGCCTGGTTCATGCGCAACGCGGCCAGTTCGGTCAGCGTGTCGCGCACTGCCTGGAGCTTGTCGAACAACACAGCGCGCGCCAACATAAAGGTTTCCGCATCCTGCTTCCTGGTCGGCTTGAAACTGCGCGGCTCATCGGCCTGGGTGTAAAGCACCTGTGACAGTGCCGCAAAACGCTGCCGGGGCTCGGCCACTTCCCAGGCGGCCTGCAGCTTGTTTGCCTGGCCGCACTGCGTGTCCGTGCCGGTCGCCAGCGTTTGCGCAAAGGCCTGCACGGCGGCCTGTAGCGAAGCATCGGCGCAGGCGTCAGCAATCGGGTCCACATCAGGATCCACACCGAGTTCGACGCGCAGTTGTTCCGTGGCCCACGCCGCCGCATCTTTCCGGCCCTGCGTGTATGCCCACCACTCGGCGCGTTTGTGCACAAAATTCTCCAGCAGCGTGCGCGTGCCATACAGCCCGTGTTCGCCGAACAGCCATTGCATGAACTGCGCCGTCTCACCCTCGGGTGCAGCGCGCAGGCTGTCGGCAAATGCCTGCCATGCCTCATCGCGCAACGCCGCAGTGCGCTCCAGCAACTGCATGCCGACCGGCACCCCGGCATTCAGCGGCGCGCGCTGGATGATCTGCATGAACCAGCCATGGAAAGTACTGAGGGTGATGGCCGGTTGTGCCAGCAACAGGTCGCGGTACAGGCCGCGCGCTTTTGCCAGCAACGCATCGTCAATGTCGCCGAGGGCGCGTTCGCGCAGGAATTCTCTGACGGCAGCGTCGTCCTGCACCGCCAGCAGGTGCAGCCACTCGTGCAGGCGTGCCTGCATTTCCTGCGCGGCCTTGCGCGTGAACGTGATGGCGAGTATCTCGCCGGGCTGCACGCCAGCCAGCAGCAGGCGCACGATGCGCGACACCAGCAGCCAGGTCTTGCCGCTGCCCGCACAGGCTTCCACCACGACGCTCTTCCCCGGATCAAGTGCAATCTTGTTATTCACTTCGCCCCCCACTCGGCAAGTCGTGAGGGTTGCTCAATCCACGATCCACGATGCTGCTTTCCCAGTCACTCTTGCGACACAGGCCACGCATCTCGCAATACATACAGGCCTCATCCACGCCATGCGCAGGCAGGGCGACGCCGGCACGCATCTGCGCGAACAACTCTTTCAATCGCTCGATGTTGGCCTGTGCCAATCCCGGCAAATCCTGCGGCGGTGCCAGCGCAATCACCCTGTCCTTTTCGATACTGATGAAGGCTGCCTCATCCGCCTCGTACACATGGGCGTAGCAGGCCAGTTGCACGTCCTCGCCCGGCTCCTTGAGTTTGTTGCGCAGCCGGGTCGCCTCCACCATCTTGTAGTCCAGCACCCGGCATTCGCCCTCACGCATATCCACGCGATCGATGCGACCGTGCAGCGTCAACGCTACACTCAACGGCATCTCGAACGGCACCTCGCCCTCCTGATAACGCCAACCCTGTGCTTCTGCTTGCAGCTGCGCGTCCAGATAGTCGGGGATCGCCTGCTGCCAGCGCAGCAGCCAGGCGCGCGCCAGATAATCGCGTTCCATCGTGGGCGCGAACACCTCGCTACTGATGCGCTGCAATGCCTCTTGCAACGCAGCGCGCTCCTGTTCGCCCAGCACTGGATATTGCTGATGAAAGCGGTGCAGGATGTCATGCACCCACTCACCGAAATCGCGCTTCTCCACGCCCTCGCGCACCTCGTCCAGCTCGTTGAGGCGCAGCATATGGCGGGCGTAATACTGATATGGACAGGCAACCAGGCTGTTGTAGCCGCTGGCTGAAATGCGGCCCGGGATCAGGTGATGCGGCACAGTGGGTGCGGGCATGGCGGCCTGGCCCGGCAAGGAAAATTCGGCAACGCGCACCTGCGCACCGACCAGCAGATCACCCAACTCGCGCTCCGCAAGATCATCGCCATAGGCCAGTTGGTGCAGCGCGCGCACCATCTCCAGATGGGGGCTCAGCAGATTTTTTTCGCCGTTCTTGCTGGCCTGCCAGGTCACCAGCACCGTGTCGTTCATGGCCAGCAAGGCGAGCAGGTCGTCGCGCTGCTGCGCCAGCTGGCACGCGCGCGTCGGCAGGCCGAGCGTGTTGCGCACCGCGTCGTTGAACCACACGCTGCCGTTGTCAGTGCCCGGCAAATGCGCGGCATCGCCGCCGAGCAGCAGCACCGCGTCGAAACTGCGCCAGCGCGTGGCGGCCAGATGGGTGAGCAGCACCGGGCTGTCGATACTGCTGTCGCGGAAAGTATGCGCATCGAGTTGCTGCGCCAGCCAGTGCCGCCATTCGGCGCGGCTGAAGCGCGTGTTGTCCGCCGCCAGTTCCTGCTGCCAGGTTTGCAGCGCCTGCAGTAACTGTGCGCCCGCCGCGTCCGCCGCCAGGCCTTGCAGCACGCCGAGGATGGCAAGACTTTCCTCCAGCGTGCGCAGCCAGCCGCTCAGCGTGTCAGTATTTTTGCGCAACACCTCCGCCGCCTGGCGCAGCCGCGCCAGCGCCGTCTGCACTTCGTTCTCGCCATGCGCCAGATCGAGAAAGGCATCGAGGTGCGATGCGACGCCGTGTTTGCGCACCAGCTGTTCGAGCTGGTATACGGCCTGCTTGCGTTCGTGCGCAGCCTGGTCGGCAAAGATGAACGGCGACTTGAGCAGGTCGAGCAGATCCTGATGGTAGAAGTCGCTTTGCAGCGCTTCCAGCCAGCGCATCAGCACCGTGCTCACCGCCAGCGTGGAAAATGTCCAGCCGGTCTCGTCGCGCACCCGTACCTCGGCGCGCTCCAGCAAGGCGCGCACGCGGCGTGCCACCAGACGATCCTGCGCGACGATGGCGATGCTCGGCTTGCCCGTCAGCAGCCAACGGCGCACCTGCAGCTCGGCGGCGCGCGCCTCCTGCTCCAGGCTGTGCGCGCCGAACAGGTGCAGGCGCTCGCTCAACTTGGCAGCGGGACGGATGCGCAGGAGCGCGGCATCGCCGCGCAGATCGGTGCTTTCCGCAGCATGCTGCAAGGCGCGCGACAACAGCGCGCACTCCGGCGCAGCGACGACCATCTCGCGCACATCAAACAGCTTGACGGGAACTCGCGCACGGCAGGCTTCCAGAAATTGCGCCTCCGGTGCGGACAGGTCTGAAGTCAGCAGCACATACAGCGGCGTAGCCACCTGCTGCGCCAACTGCGCCAGGCGCTGCTGAGCGGCACGCACCCCATCCAGCTCACTGCCGCAGGCCATCGCATACCATAACTCGTGCACCACGCGCGCCTCGAACTGCATGGACTGCCCGCTACGCGCCCGGTAAGCCTTGGCAAGCTGCTCGGTAAACTCGGCCGTAGAAGCCGGCAAGACGACATGGTGGCGTGTCAAGTCGTCCATCAGACCCAGCAACTCGCGCGCCAGACCCCACAGATCGGCATCGGCAAACCAGCGGCGCTCGCGCAACACCTGATACAGCACGGCAATGCGCTGCGTGTCTGGCTGGATGGGGGCGGCAAGCGGGAGCGACTGCGCCCAGTCGTTGAGCGTCACCATGTGCGGCAGCAATAACGCGGGCAGATTGGCTGCCGTACTTAACGCCTGCGCCAGGGGTTGGGCGACATGATAATTGGGCAGCAGCACGGTTACCCGGCGCAGATCCGGCAGTTCCTGCGCATGGCAGGACAGGATATGAATTGCCGCCTTATTGAAAAAAGCTGAACTCAATGTGCGAGGAAACGCAGTTTATCCTTCACACCGCGCCATTTATCGGCATCGGCAGGCGCATTCTTCTTCGCGACGATAGGCCTCCAGCGCTTCGCCAATTCGGCATTCAGCGCGGTGAAGTGGCGCTGATTCTCCGGCAGGTCATCCTCGGCAAAAATTGCATCCGCCGGACACTCCGCCACACATAGCATGCAATCGATGCATTCATCGGGATCGATCACCAGAAAATTTGGTCCTTCGCGGAAACAATCCACCGGGCAAATCTCTACGCAATCTGTGTATTTGCAGCGGATGCAGTTCTCGCTCACCACATAGGTCATGACGAAGTCCCTTGCCTGGTTTATGCCCGATTTTAGCAGACATGAAAGGTTGCCAACCGTCGCTGCCACGCTTTGCGAAACCGGCCAAAGCCCCTATAATCGGCAAAGTTCATGGCAAACCGACTTACATGCAAACCACCCGCATTTTTTTAACGCTTACGACCATTGCGCTGGCCGGTTGCGCCTCTCCGCAAACAAGAAATCCGGCCGATCCGCTGGAGTCTTTCAATCGCACCGTTTACCAATTCAACGACACCGTGGACAAGGCCATCGCCAAACCGGTCGCGCAGGGCTACAACGCCGTCATGCCGGTTCCCGGCAAGATGATGATCAGCAATTTTTTCTCCAATCTGGATGATGTCATCGTCACCGTTAACGACCTGTTGCAATTCAAGTTCACCCAGGCCGCCTCCGACGGCGCGCGTGTCCTGTTCAACAGCACCTTTGGCGTATTCGGCCTGCTCGATGTCACCTCAAGACTGGAAAAACACGACGAGGACTTCGGCCAGACGCTGGGTTACTGGGGCGTTGGCAGCGGTCCCTATCTGGTGCTGCCCATCCTCGGGCCAAGCAGCGTGCGCGATGGCATAGGGCTCTATGCTGACAGCCGCCCGAGCAAGCTGCGCCGGGTGACCCACATGCGCACCCGCAACCAATTGTATCTAACCAAGGCAATCAATCGCCGCGCGCAACTGCTGGATCAGGAAAAAGTGCTGGATACGGCGGCACTCGACCGCTACGCATTCATTCGCGACGCCTATTTTCAGCGCCGCCAGAGCCTGGTGTATGACGGCGACCCGCCGCGTACAAAATACAATATCGATGAAGAAGATGACGGCTTCGAGTATCAGGAAGTACCCATTCCCCATGTGCCCTCGTCGCAGAATACGCCTATGCCGCCACCCCGTCCTGCCCGCGTGACGCAAATGCCGTCATTCACCGAACCGCAGGCAGGTTACCCCGATGCCTACAAAGTGTGGCCGACGCAGCGCGCCGATACACGCTAGACAACACAGGGAATCACGCCTAAACAACCCTGCATTTTCTTTTCTGATTTTCGTGATTCAACTGCCGTTTAAGGATCAGCGGGCGGAACGCAACGCCTCGATCCGCTCATCCAGCGGCGGGTGGGTCATGAACAGTTTTGCAAAACGCCTGCCGCCGGAAATGCCGAAGGCGGCCATCTGTTCTGGCAGCGTCGCCTGTCCGTGATTGACCTTTAGACGTTCCAGCGCGGCAATCATTTTCTGTCGTCCGGCCAAATTTGCGCCGCCTGCATCGGCACGGAATTCGCGCTGGCGCGAGAACCACATCACGATCATGCTGGCCAGTATGCCCAATACCAGTTGCGCGATGATTTCTGCGGCGAATCGGCCAACACCATACCCGCCACGCTCATTCTTGAGGATCACGCGGTCGACGAAATAACCGAACAGCTTGGCAAAGAAAATTACGAAGGTGTTCACCACGCCCTGTATCAGCGCCAGCGTCACCATGTCGCCGTTGGCGACATGGCTGACCTCGTGCGCCAGCACCGCTTCTGCCTCTTCGCGGCTCATGTTGCGCAACAGCCCGGTGCTCACCGCCACCAGCGCGTCGTTGCGGTTCCAGCCGGTGGCAAACGCGTTCACGTCGGGCGCGTCGTAAATCGCCACCTCCGGCATGCCGATGCCGGCCGAGAGTGCCTGGCGCTTCACGGTATCCACCAGCCAGCGCTCGGTCTGGTCACGCGGATTGTCGATAACCCGCGCGCCCACCATACGCTTGGCCGACCATTTGGAAATCGCCAGCGAAACCAGCGAGCCGGAAAAACCGATCACTGCCGACAGCACCAGCAGCGCATTGAAATCGATCGCGCCGCTTTCATCCATCCAGCGATCCACGCCGAGCACGCGCAGGGTAATGCTGATCACGAACAGCACCGCCAGGTTGGTCAGAATGAACAGGAAAATTCGTTTCATGCGTTTGTCTCCATATATCCGTAAATTGTGGCGTAAAGTTTATCGCCACCACAGCGCGCCATGTGGGGCTTTGGCCTCTATATTTCAAGCGCCACATTGGATTGGGCCGGCGTGAACAAGTTCACCTGCTTGCCATCAGCATCGAATGACACTAGGATTGCCGCACCCCCACGGAGCCTGGCCATGCCGGATCGCTACACCCACACCGCCCTTACCTTGCACTGGGCCATCGCCCTGCTGATTTTCGCCGCCTTCCCGCTCGGCGTATACATGCACGAACTCCCCCTCTCCCCCGGCAAGCTCCGGCTGTACAGCTACCACAAGTGGATCGGCGTCGGCATCTTCCTCTTGGCCGTGCTGCGCGTGACCTGGCGCAGCACCCATCGCCCGCCGCCGTTGCCGGACGCCATGCCGCGCTGGGAAAAACTCGCCGCCCATGCCGCGCATCATCTGCTGTATGTGCTGATACTCGCCGTCCCGCTGAGCGGCTGGTTGATGAGTTCCGCCAAGGGCGTCCAGACCGTCTGGTTCGGCGTGCTGCCCCTGCCCGACCTGCTCGCCAAGGACAAGGCACTGGGGGACTTGCTCAGGGAAGCGCATGAGATCCTCAACTTCGCCCTGCTCGGCCTGGTGCTGGCCCATGTCGGCGCTGCGCTCAAGCATCATTTCATCGAACATGACGGCATACTGGCGCGCATGATTCCGTTTCTCGGGAGAAGCACATGAAACACGTGCTGATCGTTGCGCTGCTGCTTACCGCCACGCCGTCATCCGGTGCGGAATACACCATGCTGCGCCCCCAGCAAAGCAGCATTGTTTTTGTTTCAAAACAGATGGGCGTGCCGGTGCAAGGCAGCTTCAGAAAATTCACCGCCCGCATCGCAGTGGATCCGGCCCGGCCGGAAACCGGCACGGCGCGCATCGACATCGACCTTGCCAGCGTCGACACCGGCATGACAGAAGCCGATGAGGAAGTCGCGGGCAAGAATTGGTTCGACACCCGGAACCACCCGATCGCCAGCTTCATCTCCGCCAGCGTCAATCCATCTGGCAAGGGGCGTTATGAGGCTGTTGGCAGGATGACCATCAAGGGCAAGACGCTGGATACCAAGGCCCCCTTCACGCTTCAACAAAATGCTGATACGCTGGTCATCGACGGGATGTTTCCGCTCAAGCGCCTCGATTACGGCATCGGCACGGGTGTCTGGGGCGACACCGACACGGTCGCCGATGAAGTGCAGATTCGTTTCCACTTCACCCTCACGCAGTAACCTCACCCTGAAAGGAGCACGCCATGCATCGCTTACTCATTCTTGCTGCCGCCCTGCTGACTGCGCCCGCCTACGCGGCTGACAGCTACACCGTCGATTCGCGCCACACCTGGCCGGTATTCGAAGTCAACCATCTAGGATTCTCAACCCAGCGCGGTCGCTTCAACAGCAGCAGCGGGAAGATCATGCTCGATACCACCGCGAAAAAAGGCAGCGTGGAACTGGTGATCCAGGCCGCCTCGATCGACATGGGACTCGAAAAATGGGATGAGCACATGAAGTCGGACGAATTTTTCAACGTTGCGCAATACCCGACCATGCGCTTCGTCTCGGACAAACTGGTGTTCGACGGCGACAAGGTGGTGGGCGCCGAAGGCAGCTTCACCCTGCTCGGCGTGACCAAGCCGATGACGCTCACCCTGAGCAACTTCCGCTGCGCCCCGCACCCGATGAACAAGAAGCACACCTGCGGTGCGGACGCGACGGCCACGCTGAAACGCTCGGAGTTCGGCATGACCAAATTTCTTCCGGGATTGGGCGATGAAGTGAAGATTTCCGTTCCGGTGGAAGCGGTAAAAGACGAATAAAACTGAAAGGCGCAGATCTGTCCGCAGATTACACAGATTACGCAGGATTAAAAAACGGTTTTAAAAATCTGTGTGAATCTGCGTAATCTGCGGATAAACGTCTTATTCGTAAGGCCAACCTGACTCAGGCTGTCCCGCCCACCGTCAATCCGTCGATGCGCACCGTCGGCTGTCCCACGCCAACCGGCACGCTCTGGCCTTCCTTGCCGCAGGTGCCGACGCCGGGATCGAGCGCCATGTCGTTGCCGATCATCGAGATGCGCGTCAGCACGTCCGGGCCATTGCCGATCAGCGTCGCGCCCTTCACCGGATGGGTGATCTTGCCGTCTTCGATCATGTAGGCCTCGGCGGTGGAGAACACGAATTTGCCGCTGGTGATGTCCACCTGGCCGCCGCCGAAATTCACCGCATACAGACCATGCTTCACCGAGGCGAGAATTTCCTGCGGATCCCTGTCGCCGTTGAGCATGTAGGTGTTGGTCATGCGCGGCATCGGCAGGTGCGCATAGGATTCGCGCCGCGCATTGCCGGTCACCGGCACACCCATCAGGCGCGCATTTAACGAATCCTGCAAATAGCCGCGCAAAATGCCGTTCTCGATCAACGTGGTGCATTGCGCCGGGTTACCTTCGTCGTCCATCTGTACCGATCCGCGCCGCCGTGCCAGCGTGCCGTCATCCACCACGGTCACGCCCTGTGCCGCGACGCGCTCGCCGACGCGACCTGAAAATGCCGAACTGCCCTTGCGGTTGAAGTCGCCCTCCAGACCGTGTCCGATCGCTTCATGCAATAAAATTCCCGGCCAGCCGTTGCCCAGCACCACCGTCATGTTGCCCGCCGGTGCGGGTGCGGCATCCAGATTGACCACCGCCTGATGCACCGCCTGCGCGGCATAGCGGCGCAGCATTGCGTCATCGAAATAAGCGTAATCGAAGCGTCCGCCACCGCCAGCCGAACCCTGTTCACGCTTGCCGTTGCTCTCGATGATGACTTGCAACGACAGGCGCACCAGCGGACGGATGTCGGCGTTCATCAGGCCGTCGCTGCGTGCCACCATTACCACCTCGTATTCGCCCGCCAGTCCCGCCATCACCTGCACCACGCGCGGGTCGAGCGCGCGCGCATAACCTTCGAGACGCTCCAGCAGCGCGACCTTTTCCGCGTCCTTGAGGCTGGCAATCGGGTCGTGCGGCAGATAAATTTCGCGGCGCGAACCGTGATACAGCTTTGGCACGGTTTGCGTACCGCCCTGTCTGGCAATCGCGCGCGTCGCCTGCGCCGCGCTTTCCAGCGCGTTCAGGCTGATGTCATCGGAATAGGCAAAGGCGGTCTTCTCGCCGCTCACCGCGCGCACGCCGACGCCCTGATCGATGTTGAAACTGCCGGATTTGACGATGCCTTCTTCCAGCGACCAGCTCTCGGCGCGGCTGTACTGAAAATACAGGTCGGCATAATCGAGTTGATGCGCCATCAAGCTGGCAAACACCTGCTCGATATGACGTGCCTCGATGGCATAGGGAAGCAACAACGATTGTTGCGCAGTGGCGAATAGGGTGTCGTAAGATGGCTTGGAAGTTATTGTCATGGATTGAGTGTTGATCCGTGGTTGAAAATGGGAAGGGTAAAGAGAGAAGGGATCGCAGCTGCGCCGCTCAAGGGTAAAGGCGGATAGCCTGCCACTGTTTTTACCCTTCTCCCTTCCCCCTTCACCCTTCCCATCAAAATAAGACGCGGTGTGTCAACGCCGGCAAAATGGCGCGCAAGCTGTCCCGGTAGGCAGAATTAACCTCGGCAATCACCACGCCGGAGCCGCGCGGCAAGCGGTCCAGCACGCGCCCCCAGGGGCCGACGATCATGCTGTTGCCGTGCGTCTCGCGCCCGCTGACGTGATAACCGCCCTGCGCCGCGGCGATCACGTACGCCAGGTTTTCCACGGCGCGGGCACGCACCAGCACTTCCCAGTGCATCTTGCCGGTCGTCTCGGTAAACGCAGAGGGCAGCACGATGATGTCCACCTCCTGCATCGCGCGAAACAGCTCGGGAAAGCGCAGGTCATAGCAAACCGCCAGGCCGATGCGCCCGAACGGGCTGTCCACCACCACCACCTGATTACCCGGTTCGATGGTTCTGGCCTCGTCATAGCGCTCGTCACCCAACGCCATGCTGAACAGGTGCATCTTGTCGTAACGCGCCACCTGTTTGCCCTGCTCATCAAAAACCAGACAACTGTTCAACACCTTGCCCGGGTTGCTAGCCGCCAGCGGAATCGAACCGCCCACCAGCCAGATCTTGTGCCGACGTGCTGTTTCACTGAGAAACGACTGAATCACTCCCTGTCCCGGTTGCTCACGCACCCCAATCTTGTCCTGCTCTGACATGCCCATGATGGCAAAAAATTCCGGCAGCACCACCAGGCGCGCACCCTTTTCTGCAGCTTCTCCGATGAGGCGGCGCGCCTCGTTCAGGTTGCCCATGACATTGGGCCCGGACGCCATCTGGATGGCGGCAACCTTGAAAACTTTCATCTGCTCTGCATGCGGTTTTTGCGTGGGATTCATATTCGACTCTAAGCGCTTTCTATTGACCTGTTTTATTTTGTTCAACCGGAGCCTGACCGATCTTGACCACCACGGGATCGCTCCAGGTGCCACTGACATTGTATTCAAACGACGCCAGTTTATCGAGCGGATTACCCAACACCTTATTGATGAGGAGCGAACCGAGGCCGACGACCGGCCCACCGGCAAATGCGCCCAGCAGCGATACGCTGTCCCCCAGCGTCGGCAGAATTTTCACGTGCAAATTCTGGGTTTCGCTGTTCAAGTCAACATTGCCTTTCATGGTCACCTTGGCAGCCGAACCTTCAAGCCGCAAATCCTGCGTGACGAGCACGCCGTTACTGATCTGCGCATTGCCCTTGATGCTGTCGAACTGGAAGCCTTCGCTGAACACGTCGGCAAAATCCAGCGTGATACGCTTGGGCAGGGCCTGCAAACTGAGAATGCCGAGCAATTTGCCGGCGCCGGTATCCATCTTGAGAAACTGCCCCTTGCCGGTATCCAGTTTGAGCGTGCCATCCAGCGTGGCGTAATTGAACCTACCCGGCGATCCTATCCATGACAAATTGGCCGCCAGCTTGCCGCTGCCATCCTTCACGGTCTTCGGGTAGCCGGAGCGTGCCAGAATTTTTCCGGCATCGCTGATCTCCAACAGCAGGTTGACGTCGCTTCTCGCATAAGCCTCGCCGCCATGCCAGATTCCATCGCCGGTCAGTGTGCCATCCGGGTTGGTGACGCGCAGTCGGCGCAATCGCCAGTCCTTGCCGTCGGGATGCCCCACCCATTCCAGCCGCCCGATCTGCTTGTCTTTCATTTGAAGATTCTCGATGGCAATCTGCATCGCGGGCAGGTTGTCCGGCGCCACGGAAACAGACAGGGCGTCCTGGGCAGGAATGGCTACCGCCTGATCGTCACCGCTCCAGAACAGGTTCTTCAGTCGCGCCGTCAATTTACCCTCAGCGTGCGGCTGCCACTCCACTTCGCCATTCAACGCGCTGCTGGACAACTGCGCCAACAGTCCATCGCCGTGCCTGCCAGCCTTGATACTCAAGTCGTCGATATGCAATCCGAATCCGCTCACTTTGCCGATAACAATATCCGCGCCGGCGACAGACAAGCCGCTTTCCATGCTGCCGGGTCCGCTGAGCAGATCGCTCCATTCCTGCAAGGGCAACTCCGGCAGGCTACCCTCCAGCCATACGCCTGCCCCGAGCACAGTCGAAAAACTATTTTTTTCAGGCTGCTTGCCAAGAGCACCACCGCCGAAATGGACAACGCCGTGCTTGACAACCATTGCACCGTTTTCATCATGACGCACCAAACGCGCGCGAAGCAGCCTGCCCAGTTGCAACGTAATGACATCCTGCCCGCCGACAATATCCTTTTCTGCACTAACCGGGACTGGCGTCATCTCGACTCGCAGCAGCATTGGCTCGCCGGCGCGCTTGATGAAGGGTTGCGGCAGATCAGCGCTAATGCCCTGCAAACCGGAACGAATATCCACCTTGACGGATTTTTTCAGCGCTTTGATATCGGCACTCCAGGTTGTGCTGCCATGCAAATAATTCAGCAACGGATGCGGACTGATTTTGCGCAATGTGTCGAGGTTGCTGCGCCCGCGCACGGCAGCATGTACCACGCCGCCTGCCGCAGTCTGCATGTTGATGCTGGCCGCCCCTCCCAGTATTTCTGCCGACACGCCATTGGCATGCATATCTGATTCGGTAAACACGAGTTCGCCGCGCGTCTTGCGTAACAGCGGCACCCCTTCGCCCAGGTTTATATCGTTACCCTGCACGCTAAAAGTTCCGGACACTTTCAGCGGTTGATGCACAGGGCCGTTTTGCCTGACGCTGGCGGCACTCGCCACAGCCTGCGCCGGAACCACGCTTTCGCCCTGCAACGGAATATGCGCAAACAACTCCAGATGCCCGTTACCAGTGACGCGCATGCCGTCGGTAAAGCCGTCTATGTAACCGCGCACCGGACTCTGCTGGATAAACTGCAAGAAATTATTGCTCGCGCCCGTCGCGCTGCCCTTTATTTCCAGCGGCAGATCGGCGCTCTGCAGGTCCGCGATGGTGACCGTGAGATTCTGTAATTGCGTGCCCAGCATAATCGCCGAGGGAGAGGTCACTTTCAGCTCGTTGCCGCGTATCCAGAATTCACCCGAAATGTTTTCAATCGGCGGCCAATCACTGGCGAATTTCATTGCAACATTCTGCGCATGACCGCCGATTTCAAGCACCGCACTCTTCGTACCGTCCAGCGGAAAATCGCTCAGATTACCCTTGACGCGCACCTGAAAATAATCGGTATGCCCCGCCAACATCGCGTCGTTCAGCCAGTCGTTGTCTTCCCGGTCGAGCGCGACCAACGGAATATACCGGGCGGCGCGACGGAGATCTCCGCGCGTCAGGTTAACCGTCAGATCCAGCAGGCCCAGAGTATCGGCCTGTGTCTGGTAACTGCCATGCAACCTGCCCGCCAGATCATCGTTGGCAACCGCGACATCCTCGACCTTAACCTGCCATTCCCCGAGCTCATGCCGCCAGCTTGCCTGACCGGTCAATGTATCGAAAAACAGCGGCTCCCGCATCGCCCCCGACGCATCCACCATCAAACGATGCGACTTGATCTTCAGCCTGCCGTTCGTATCGCTGCCATCCACATCCACCGACAAGCCGGAAAAACCGGGCAAAGTGCCAACCTGCCGCATAGCCATGTTCTTGAATTGCCCTTTAATTTTTAAATGACCCAGATTTTCAAGGGTGCCAAACCATTGCACATCCAGATTGGACACCTCGCCCCTCGGCGCGTAGGTGCCCAACCGGGCACGCAAATCAGCTTCCAGCGGCAGATAATTGGCCAGGCCGGCAAGGCTCTCCAGTTGCAGCAGGTTGGCGCGCACCTCGCCGGATGCCGGTTGCCCGTTGGCCGCCTTGAGAGTGCGCAAGAAAATATCTGTCGGCTTGAGCTCGTCGCCGTTGCGCAATTGCAGCGCCAAGCCCCGGGTGGAAATTTCCAGGCCGCCATCCAACTTTTTCCATGAGGCGCGGCCGCGCAAATTGAGCAACGCCATTTCCGGAACATCCGCAGCCAGCCGGGTCACCACATCGCGCAAATACAAATCGGCAATGAGCTCTGTCACCCTGCCAGCCCCGACGCTCAACCAGCCGCGCAGAGCGCCGCGGCCCCGACTGAATTCATCGGGCAAATCCAGCCAGGGCCGCCAGGCGGTCACGTCGGTGTAATCGATCTGGGTAAAGACCTGACCGCGCCAAGCCTTCAGGTCATCAAAGCTCGTGCCGCGAAAATCGCCGCGTATATCTAGCGGGGTGGCCAGTCCTTGGGGTGGCAAAGCATGCAAGGCGAAACGGTGATGACTGAACAGACTCTCGATACGCAAATTGACCCGTTGTAACACCAGCGGCGGTGCATCGCGCTGCTCGTCCACCCAGACAATAAGCGCATCGCGTATCACCGTATGCGATTGACGCAACAGCCAGTCGGCGAGGTCATTATTCGTTCCCTGCTGCGAGAGTGCGATCCCCCCGACATAAATCTGCCCCTGCGCGTCGCGCTGCACCAAGACCTCCGGCCGGTCTATTTCCAGCCCGGACAGGCGCAGCTCTGCGGCAAACAACGACAACCATGAAACGCTGCCGTCAATGCGCGGCAATACCAAAGCGGTTTGATGCTGCCCGTCCATAATGCGTACATCGGTAAAGCTAAGATGCGGACGCAGACCCTGCCAATTACCCTCGATCTTGCCGATCGTGACCGGATTGCCGATCGAGCTTGTCAGGGAAGCGGTGATCCTGTCGTGATACTGCTCGACGTTTGGCAATAGCACATAACGTAGCGTAATGATCGTCAGTGCTGCCAGCACAGCCATGACCGCTGACACGACGATGGTCAGCCGCGTCAGCCAGTTCAAGCTGTGCCAGATCAAGCGAATGGGAAGAGAATTAAACATCAAGATGGGGTGTGTAAACGCGCCAAATTTTTCACCTGAGACTTATAATCGCGGAATCGCAGCATTTTAACTTGAAGCACTCCCTCATGAATACCGCAAACTTACTGCCCTTCGGCCCGACTCAGGACAGGCGTTTTGACGACATGCTGCAAAGAGCGCTGCGCTGCAGCCGCTACGCCAAACGCGTACTGGAAGCAGATCAGCCGCTGCTGAACTGGTTGCAGGAAAATTACCTCACGCCGTGCGACCGCGCGGAAATAGAGAGGTTATTGCGACAATACAACCCCTCACCCCAACCCGCTCCCGATACCCTCACCCCAACCCTCTCCCGTGGAGAAGCCCCTCACCTCAATCCTCTCCCGCTTGCGGGAGAGGAGGCAAACGAGAAAGGCAATTTTCAATCCCTGCGGGAGAGGGAGCAAACGAAAAAGGCGATTATTGATTCATCCGGGAGAGGGAGCGATGGTGTCGCTCACGCGACGTTTATGTTTGTCGACGAAGCCGAGCTGGCGCGCGCCGTGCGCATAGTGCGCAAGCAGGTGATGGTCAAGCTGATCCTGCGCGATCTCAATGGACTGGCCGACCTGAACGAGGTGATGCAAGCCATGACGGCGCTGGCGGAAGTATGCATCCAGCAGGCGCAGGCTTGTTTGATGCACACCTTGCAGGCGCAATACGGCACGCCACTGAACGAAGGCGGCACCCAGCCGCAGCCATTACTGGTCGTCGGCATGGGCAAGCTGGGCGGCGGCGAACTGAATGTTTCATCCGACATCGATCTGATTTTCGTTTACCCGGAAGACGGCGAAACGGACGGGCCACGCAGCCCCCGCAAGGAGGATGCCGCTGGGCACCCAACGGCTACGCCGTTACCCTCGCGCAGGCTGGGCAATCATGAATTCTTTACCCGCCTGGGGCGCCGCCTGATCAGCCTGATTAACGAGGCCACCGCCGATGGGTATGTTTTCCGCGTGGACATGCGCTTGCGCCCCTACGGCGACAGCGGCCCATTGGTGATGAGTTTTGCCGCACTGGAGGAATATCTGGTCAGCCAGGGCCGCGAATGGGAACGCTATGCCTGGATCAAGGCACGCGTCATCTCCCCGGCGGACTGTCCGCAAACTACCGAACTAATGCAACTCGTGCAACCCTTCATATTCCGCAAATATCTCGATTTCGGCGCAATCGACTCGATGCGCAAATTGCATGCGCAAATTCGCCAGGAAATACGGCGTCGTGACCTTGTGAACAACATCAAGCTCGGTCCGGGCGGCATCCGTGAAATCGAATTCACCGCGCAGGTCTTCCAGTTGATCCGCGGCGGGCGCGATGCCCAATTGCGCGTCCGCCCCACCCAGGCGGCGTTGCAACAGCTTGCCATTAATGGACAACTCACGGAGACGGTCTTGGCCGAACTGGATGCGGCTTATATATTTTTGCGCAATCTCGAGCACCGCCTGCAATATCTGGACGACCAGCAAACCCAGGACTTGCCCGAAAAACCCGAAGACCTGGAAATTATCACCGAGGCCATGGGTTACACCGATTATGCCGCGCTATTGAAAGACCTCAAGCGCCATTGCGCGCTGGTCAACCGGCAATTCGAACAGATTTTCGGCGCACCGCAGGAAGAACCAAACGACGAGCATTTGTGGCATGAAGGCATGACGGCTGAAGAATTGCAACCCCGCCTCGAAGCCCTCGGCTTCCGCACCGCCCATGACAGCGGGCAACGCCTGTTGCAGCTGCTGGTCGGCAACCGCTATCGGCAATTGCCGGAGCTCAGCAGGCAGCGGCTGGACAAACTGATCCCGCAATTCATCGGACTGTGCGCGCAGCAATCCAACCCGGACGAAACGCTGTCCAGACTGCTCGCCCTGCTGGAGGCGATCAGCCGCCGTGCCTCCTATCTCGCCTTTCTGGCCGAGTATCCGCAAGCCATGCAGCGATTGACCCGCATGGTCGCCGCCAGCAGTTGGGCGGGCGAATATATGACCCAGCATCCGGCGCTGCTCGACGAATTGCTGGGTGCGCGTGAAATGTACCAGCCGCCCCAATGGCAGCAGCTTGACCTCAGCTTGCAAAGACGCCTGGATGATTGCGCCGGGGATACCGAGCGGCAGCTGGATGTATTGCGCCTTGCCCATCAGGAGCAAACCTTCCAGCTGCTGGCGATGGACCTGCAGGGCCTGTTGCCACTGGAAAAGCTCAGCGACCACCTGAGTGATCTGGCCGATTTACTGCTACGCCATGTCGTGAAACTGAGCTGGGCGAGCGCGCGCAAACGGCATTGCGACGAACCGAAATTTGCCGTCATCGCCTATGGAAAACTGGGAGGCAAGGAACTGAGCTACGCCTCCGATCTGGACCTGATCTTCCTGTACGCCGACGACCATCCCGATGCTCAGGAAAATTACGCGCGTCTCGGGCAGCGCATCAACACCATGCTCAGCAGCTACACTTCCTCCGGTCGCCTGTATGAAACCGATTTGCGCCTGCGCCCGAATGGCGCAAGCGGTTTGCTGGTCAGCACGGTCGAAGCGTTTGCCGAATACCAGCACAAGCAGGCCTGGATGTGGGAGCATCAGGCGCTGACGCGCGCGCGCTTCAGCGCCGGTGATACAGAGATAGGCAGCGCCTTCGAAGCGATTCGCAAGCAGGTGCTGTGTCAGTCGCGCGACCTGGCTGTATTGCGCAAGGAGATTCTGGAAATGCGCCAGAAAATGCACGACGGCCACCCCAACGACAGCGACCTGTTCGACGTCAAGCACGACCGTGGCGGAATGGTGGACATCGAATTCATGGTGCAATACCTCGTGCTCGCCTACGCCCATGCGCACCCGCAACTGACTGCCAATATCGGCAACCTGGCCTTGCTCAAACTGGCAGGAGAGCTCGGCCTGATTCCAGTCGAACTTGCCGAACAAACGAGATCGCTATACCGCAGCCTGCGCCAGGCGCAGCACCGCATCCGCCTCAACAACAGCCTGTTGCCGTGCCGCATCGATCCAGGCGAAATCGACATCGCCGCGTGCAAGGAGTTGTGGGGGAATCTGTTCGAAGGACAATAGACTCGTTATTGCCAGGTGGAAGACTGCAGGTATTATTCAGCCGTCAGAAACTAAAGCTACAGAAAATTGATATTCATGTGTAGGAGCCCGATTTATCGGGCGATTTCAAGGTTGGCTATCGCCCGATAAATCAGGCTCCAACAACCATGTTTTGGCTTAAGCAATGATTTAGACTATTGGTGCATATGTCGCCCAAGGAACCTCTGATCAAGTCCCACATGGCCGCGCATCCGGCTTTGCGGGATGAGATGCAAGGAGGGCTCCTAGCGAATGGCCATTCCCTTCGCTAGGAGCCTGACACCGCAGATCGCCCGCAAAGCCAATACCCTGAAGGGTTGCAACCAAAACTGGCGCTCGCGGCGTTGCGCTCCTTGGCATCGTAGAATGACTACGACCTGCGTCGCGCGCCTTGCGATCATCCAGTTTTTGTTAGCAACGCGGTTCATGGCGGACTTGATCAGAGGTTCCCTAACTAGCTGACTGCTGTGTAAGGCGCGATATTATTGTGTTGCTCGACAAAAGATTTGAACGCTTCGGCAGTTAAGGGCCCTGAATAATAATACCCCTGTATCTCCTCGCAATGATTCACAGTCAGAAAATCCAGTTGCTCTTGCGTTTCCACACCTTCTGCAATCACACGAAGGCTCAGGCTATGCCCCATATTGATAATCGCTTTCACGATGGCCGAATCGCCACCGCCAATAGAAATATCTCTGACAAACGACTGGTCGATTTTAAGTTTGTCCATCGGAAATCGCTTCAGATAACTTAAGTTTGAATATCCCGTACCAAAGTCGTCTATGGCGAGTTTAATTCCCATTTTCTTCAACCCAAGCAGAGTGGCAATTATTTCCTGGGAACCGGTCATCAGAATACTTTCGGTCAGTTCCAACTCGAGACATTCCGCTGCCAGCCCGGTGTCCTGCAATATTCTGGCAACGGATAAAATCAAGTTGCTTTCCTTGAACTGACGGCTGGACAGGTTCACGGCAATCGCCAGATTCTGCAAGCCGGCCTTTTGAAAGTCCTTTAATTGCACGCATGCCGTCCTGATAATCCACTCGCCGATGGGAACAATCAAGCCAGTCTCTTCCGCGAGTGAAATAAACATATCCGGGGAAATCACGCCCAATTCCGGATGGTTCCAGCGAATAAGGGCTTCCATCCCGAATACCCGATTTGTCCTCGAATTGATTTGCGGCTGATACATCAGGGAAAATTCCTGGCGCTCCAGTGCATAACGCATATGATTTTCAAGCACCAGTCGCTCTCTGATCTTGGAGTGCATCTCGGGAGCGTAAAACTGGAAGCTGTTTCCCTTCTGCTCCTTGGCGCGGTACATGGCCACATCCGCGTTCATCAGCAGTGTTTCAGCATCCTTGCCGTCCTGCGGATAAATACTGAAGCCCGCGCTGTAAGTGACGAAAATTTCATGTTCATCAACATGAAATGGTTGCGCAAACACCTCACCCAGCTGCGCCGTTTCCTGGGAAATAAGTTCTTCGCCGGATTGATTATAAAAAATGAGAATAAACTCATCCCCCCCCAGCCTGGCCACCGTATCCGCAGTACGGAAACCCGCTTCCAGCCTTTCCGCAACGGCTTTCAATAATCTATCCCCGGCAGTATGGCCGAGACTGTCATTCACGAGATTGAAGTTATCCAGGTCGATAAACACCACGGCAACAGTGTGTGCCGTGCGCTCGGCGTAGACGATGGCCTGGGCAATCCGGTCCTGCAGAAGATTCCGGTTGGGCAAGCCGGTCAGAATATCGTGATTCGCCTGATGCTCCAGTGCCTCCTGGTAATGTTTCGCATCCGAAATATCGTTTTGCACCCAGATGAAATGCGTGACCTTGCCCGCCTCATCACGTACCGGCGCGATGCTGAGTTCATTCCAGAACAGGCTGCCATCCTTGCGGTAATTGCGCAATATCGCTTTGCCTTCGCGCTGTGCCTTCATGGCCGCCCGGATCACTTCAAGCCCGGGCTGAGCGCTGTCTTCGCTGTGCAGAAAGCGCGGATTCTGCCCGAGCGCATCCTCGCGAGAATAGCCGGTTATGCCTTCAAATGCGGGATTCACATAGACGATGGGATTATCCGGCTTATCACAGCTCGTGATCAGGAAGCCGTTAACGCTCGATTCAATAGCGCGGTTTCTCAGGTGGATGGCCTCGTCTGAGCGCTTGATCATCGCCATATTTTTGGCCATCAGCAAATACAAAAGCCATCCGGAAGAAATGACAACAAACCAGCCGGTCAACGTATCAATCCATGCGCTGTAGTGAGCCTCGATACCCGTGATATACGTAAACGTCACGCCACTCTGCATCGGCACCCACAACCCGAAGATGGTCACGTATATCCAGGCGATCCGCTTCATCTGCCTCTGCTCGATCGGAGGCTGATTCTTATCCAAAAGCTGACTCATGTATTTCTCCCAGATTGAGACAAAACATAACAAATCAAACTTGCAGCGCCGAGCGTGGATCATCGGCTCGCAGGCGGAATCAGATACAGTGATGCGTGCTGTTTACACAGCGCGCGCGAAAGAAATATCGCGAATGTGCGTTTAATCTTACCACCAACATCAGCGTGGACAAGGGGTTGCGCCGTATGTCGTAAAAAATAGGACAAAAAATATATATGCCCTCGAAATTTTCCCAGGACAAATATCTAACCCAAACATCTAACCCGTTGACGAAGATTCCAGATTGAATGACACTCGCACTTCGAAAATGCATTTCAAGGGTTCCGTGATACCTTCGCAACGATGTTCCGGCAAATACATACGGCCCATCCTGTTAACCTGGTTGCTCGCCTGCACTTCCGCCAACGCCGCCGATGTCTCTCTGAAAATTGCCGATATCTCCGCAGCGGACTTTTCTGCACGCGACTTGACACTGATCCTGCCGGAGAACGGTTCGGCAGATCTGCACATCGGCGAACTACGTATTCAGCAGCGCAGTCTGCGCAAGCAGCACCTGCACTGCGAGCGTTTCACCCTCTCCACAACAAGTATGCGATGCCTCCATGGCACACTGGATCAGTTTCCCGGCATGCTGCTGGAATTCAGCCACGACTTCGATACGGCTAACTGGCAAATCTCCGCGCAGCTGCACGGTCTCAACAGCAAGAGCTTCGCAGCATTTCTGCCCCACGCTTTGCCGCAGCTGACTCAGGGTATATTGGGCGGTACGTTGCGCATGAGCGGCAATGCGTCCGGCGCGAATACCCTCAACGTCGATATGCAACTGGCAGAAATCGGATTCAGCGATAGCAGTGGTCAGCATGCAGCAGAAAATTTGCGCGGGACGCTCAAGCTGAATGCGACACGCAAGCTTGCCGCGTGGAACTGGCAAACCGAGATGGTCTGGCACTCCGGCGAGCTGTTCTGGCAGCCGCTCTACCTGAGCGGCGGCGGGCATAGTCTGAGCGCGTCCGGCAGCTACGACGAGATGCATTTCAAGCTTGAGCAGGCGACCGTTGACTTACCGGAAGTCGGGCGCGCGCAACTCGCCGCGCTGTGGGATAGCAAACAGGAAAGACTGCTGGAAGCCAGCGTACAGAGCGATCAGCTTGCGCTGAAAAAATTGTTCAGCGACTATGCCAGGCCATTTCTGGACAAGAGCGCGCTGGCTGAATCGAACCTGTACGGCCATGCCAGTGTGGATTGGCATTACCGCGATGGGGCTACGCAGACATTACGCCTGACCTTGCGCGATGCGGGCATTGCCGATGCCGCACAGCGCTTCGCTCTGCTCGGCGTGAACAGCGCAATCGACTGGCAGGCCGATGCACCAGGCTCGGCCAACATCACTTTTGCCGGCGGCGCGCTGCTTGGCGCACCGCTGGGCAGCGGTCGGTGGACGGTACAAATGCACGGCATGGAATTCGGTGTGACACAGGCAACCTTGCCGGTTTTTGACGGCCAGCTCGAACTGGGCGACTTCAAACTGCATCTGAAAGATGCCGTATGGCACTGGCAATTTGCCGCCACGCTTAGCCGCATTTCGATGGAACAACTCAGCCGAACGGCAGGCTGGCCGAAAATGCAGGGACTACTGGCGGGGCATATTCCCACAGTTACTTATGACGGCAATGCCATTAATATGGATGGCACATTGCTGTTCAGCGTGTTCGACGGAACCGTGGTGGCGACGCAACTCAAACTGGTTGACCCGTTCGGGCGCGCGCCGCATCTGTCCGGCAATCTGAACATGCGCGCACTCGATCTCGGTTTACTGACCAGCACCTTTTCGTTTGGCAACATGCAGGGACGCATTGATGTCGACGTCAACAACCTGGAGTTGCAGAACTGGCGGCCGGCGCGCTTCGAGGCGCGTATCGCCAGCAGCGCCGGAAACTACCCCAAAAAAATCAGTCAACGGGCGGTGCAGAATATTTCTGCGCTGGGCGGTGCAGGCGCGGCGGCCGCGATCCAGCGCAGCTATCTGCGTTTTTTCGAGAACTTCGGTTATGACCGCATCGGCTGGCGTTGCGTGCTGCGCAACGGCGTGTGCGCAATGGGCGGCATGGATAGCAACAACAGCGGGACTTATACCATCATCAAGGGCGGCGGTATCCCGGCCATCACCGTGATGGGCTACAATCGATCAGTCTCGTGGGATGAGTTGATTACGCGTCTGAAGCGCGTGACGCAGAGTAATGTGCAGGCCGTCGTTAAATAAACTCGCGCAGCGATTCGGATATTGATAATTGCTTTTCTCGTTCGCCCCCTCGCCCGCAGGGATTGAAAATTGCCTTTCTCGTTTGCCTCCTCTCCCGCAAGCGGGAGAGGATTGAGGTGAGGGGCTTCTCCACGGGAGAGGATTAGGGAGAGGGAGACGGGCATGGCAGGTTTTCTTATCACGGGCGGCTATTTCCCATGCCCGTTGAATAAAAGCATCTGACAATAAGCGGGCCTTCGGATTTGAATCTGTCAAAGAAAGAAAGGGGTAGCTGCATGAAATTTATCGGCGCTGTCATCATCATCACGTTATTTTTGCTGGGCGGATTTCTGCTCGCAAACTGGAATACGCTGACCACACCGACCCCATTGTCCTTCCTGCTCTTCGAAGTCGAAGGTCCCGTCGGCCTGATTTTTCTGGGCGTCACATTGGTGTTCGTGGCGCTCTTCACCAGCTACGCACTGATACTGCACACCACCATGCTGCTGGAAGCACGCCGCTTCGCCCGCGAACTCGAAGCACAACGCAAACTGGCGGAGAGCGCCGAGACCTCACGGATCGAGCAATTGCGTGAGCAGATCGCCCTTGAATTCACCCGGTTGCACACGGCGAATCAGGATACCCATGCCAACCTCATGGCCCGCACCGAAGGCATGGAGCAATCATTGAAAAAATCACTCGACGAAACAACCAACAGCTTGTCTGCCTGTGTGGGTGAGGTGGAGGAAAAATTGGACCGCGCCCTCTCGCGCATCAACATCTAAGCGGCTGTCATAACCAAACCTGAATGTTTTCATGAACCGGGGCATAACCCCCTGCCCCGAGTGCAACCGCACGCACTTTGTATCGGCAAAATTTTAAATTATGTGCCGCCATCGCCAGAGAACCCATAACTTTCAACCCGGATCGGTGGATGACGGGAACGATGGGGCTTATGCCCTGGTCAAACGCGACGGCATTCCGGCAATTACCGTGATGGGCTACAATCGCGCCGTTTCGTGGAACGAACTGATTATTGAATTTTCCATAAATGAAGACAGAGCCCCAGTATCGCGTAGGTCGGGTTTTAACCCGACATACCGGGCTGAAGCCAGACGAAAATCGCGTGTTGTCGCGGAATATGAAAAACTCAATAAGCGCCTGAAGCGCGTAACGCAAAAATGTACAAGCCGTAGTCAAGTGAAAGGAACTGTGATGAAAAAAGTCTGGGTACCTGCAACATTCGCGGCATTCGCCCTGAGCGCCTGCGTCACCATCAACATCTATTTCCCCGCCGCGGCCGCTGAAAAGGCTGCGGATAAAATCATCGATGAAGTGTGGCAAACCCAGAAGGCCGACAAACCTGCGGAACCCGCCGTGAAGGAGAAAAAATAATGAACACGAATGCCATGAGTTTCTGCAAAACCCTGATCAAATTTTTCGTGTCCCTGCTTGCGCTGACCACCGCATTGAATGCCTTTGCGGTCGACCTCGAAGTCAACACCCCGGGCGTGAACGCCATCAAGCAGAGCATGCAGGCGCGCCATGCGCAGCTTGCCGCCCACTATGCCAGCGGCGCGGTGGGACTGACCGCGGATGGCATGATCGCCTTGCGCGATGCCGGCGCCGTGCCGCTGGCACAACGTCAGACGGTGAATTCCCTGGTCGCGGCAGAAAACCAGGACCGCAATGCGCTCTATGCCGAAATCGCCAACGCCAACGGACACACGGAGTGGCAGGCAGAAATCCGCAGCACCTTCGCGCAGCGCTGGATACAGCGCGCCCAGCTGGGCTGGTGGGTGCAAAGTGGCGGCGGATGGACGCAGAAGTAACCCCACTCACCCGGCGCTAACGCGCCACCCTCTCCCGCTTGCGGGAGAGGCACTGGGGGAAATGACCTCCCTATTAAATCTGTGATACCCAATGAACCCCACCCTCACCTTCGACATCGAAACCATTCCCGACATCACCGGGCTGCGCGCGCTCTACAACCTGGACGGCGCGGTAAGCGATGTCGAAGTGGCGGAGATGGCTTTTCAGTTGCGCCGCCAGAAGACCGGTAGCGATTTCCTGCCTCACCACTTGCAGCGCGTTGCGGCGATTTCCTGCGTGCTGCGCGAGGGCGACAACTTCCGCGTATGGTCGCTGGGAGAACTGGATGAAGACGAAGGCTCCCTGATCCAGCGTTTTTTTGACGGCGTCGAAAAATACACACCGCAACTGGTGAGCTGGAACGGTGGCGGCTTCGATCTGCCGGTGCTGCACTACCGCGGCCTGATCCACGGCATTCAGTGTCCGCGCTACTGGGACATGGGCGAAGACGACCGCGACTTCAAGTGGAACAACTACATCAGCCGCTACCACTCGCGCCACCTCGACCTGATGGACCTGTTGGCCATGTACACCGGGCGCGCCAACGCGCCGCTGGACGATCTGGCCAAACTTATCGGCTTCCCCGGCAAACTGGGCATGGACGGCAGCAAGGTGTGGGAGGCCTATCAACAGGGCGGGCTCGCCGAGATACGCAACTATTGCGAGACGGATGTGGTGAACACCTATCTGGTATTCGCGCGTTTCCAGCTGATGCGCGGCATTTTCACCCGTGCGCGCTACCAACAGGAATGCGCGTTGATCCGCAGCACGCTTGCCAAATCCGACGAGCCGCATTGGCGCGAGTTTCTCGCGCAGTGGCCTGACAGCAAGCCCGCATGAACCCCGTCGTCGTTGAATCTCTTGACCATGAAGGTCGCGGCATTGCGCATGCCGACGGCAAGGCGATCTTCATCGAGGGCGCGCTGCCCGGCGAGCATGTCACCTTTTCCTCTTACCGCAAAAAACCCAGTTTCGAGATGGCGCAGGTGACCCGCATCATCAGGCCATCGTTTATGCGCGTCGAACCCAGGTGCATCCATTTTGGCGTATGCGGCGGCTGCTCGATGCAGCATATGGAGTCGCGTGCGCAGGTCGCCGCCAAGCAACGCATCCTCGAAGACAATCTGGCGCGTATCGGCAAGGTCAAAGCAGAAACCATTCTGTCGCCGATTTACGGCCTGCCGTGGGGCTACCGCCAGCGCGCGCGCCTGTCGGTACGCTATGTACGCAAAAAAGAAAAAACGCTGGTCGGCTTCCACGAGAAGCGCAACAGCTTCGTGGCTGACATGTCGCGCTGCGAAATCCTGCCGCCGAAAATTTCCCGGCTGATTCCGCTGCTGGCGGAATTGATCGATACGCTGTCCATCCGCGAACAGCTGCCGCAGATCGAATTAGCCTGTGGTGAAAACGTAGACGCGCTGGTGCTGCGCGTGATGGCGCCACCCACGGAAAGCGACAAGGCAGCCTTGCGTGCCTTCGCCGACACCCATGGCATCCAGTTCTGGCTGCAACCCAAAGGGCTGGACACCGTGGCGCCCTTCCATCCGCTGGATGCACCGCCGCTTACCTACACGCTGCCGGAATTCGGCATCGAGATGCCGTTTGCGCCGACCGATTTCACCCAGGTGAACAGCGCCCTCAATCGCGTCATGGTGCACCGCGCGATCCGCCTGCTCGACCCGCAGCCCGACGAGCGTATCGCCGATTTCTTCTGCGGACTGGGCAACTTCACCCTGCCCATCGCCAGAAGAGGTGCACAGGTGCTAGGCATCGAAGGCAGCGCGGTCCTGGTAAAACGCGCCGCACACAACGCCGCACACAACGGGCTGACAGACAGCACAAACTTCCAGGCGCTGAACCTGTTTGAAACGGATGAGGCGGCGCTGGCCCAATTGGGGAAATTCGACAAGTGGCTGATCGATCCGCCGCGCGATGGCGCGATGGAGCTGGTAAAAGCCATCACCGCAGAAATCGCCCCCGGACGCATCGTTTATGTGAGCTGCAATCCGGCCACACTGGCCCGTGATGCGGAGACGCTGGTGCAGGTGCACGGCTACACGCTCAAGGCGGCGGGCGTAATGAACATGTTCCCGCAGACCTCGCATGTGGAGTCGATTGCCGTGTTCGACATGGTATGAGGATGTAGCAATGAAACGTTACGACGACCTCGTTGCCGAAGCGCTCACCCGCGTGAAAGAGATCATGCCGTGGGACTTGAGCCGACGGCTGTCTGCGGGCAACAGGCCGCTACTGCTCGATGTACGCGAGCCTGCCGAATTCGATGCGCTGCGCATTCCCGGCTCCCTCAACGTACCGCGCGGTGTGCTTGAGCAATCCTGCGAGTGGGATTACGACGAGACCGTGCCCGAACTGGCTGCCGGGCGCGAACGCGAAATCGTGGTCATCTGCCGTTCCGGCAAGCGCTCGGTGCTGGCGGCAGACGTAATGCTGAAAATGGGCTTTACCAATATTACCTCGCTCAAGACCGGCGTGCGCGGCTGGACCGACTTCGAGCAACCCCTGGAAGACGGCGCGGCCCATCATCTGGATGCAGATGCGGCGGATGAATTGCTTGCGCCGCGCTTGCGCCCCGAGCAATACAAACCGCAGACCTGACATTCCATGACAAAGCGGCCAATCGGTCGCTTTTCTTTTTCAGGCTTACGTTTATGCGCACAATTTGCCGCCGGGCAGCGCACCCCCCGAAAATGACCAGACTCGCATTGGCAAGGTCATGTACAGAGCGGTCCTCGATCAAGCGCAAAAATCGCTATTCGCTGACCGGGTTATGGGAGTAGTATTTTGATACATTCTCGTCAGATCTGGACATAACACCATGAAACTGCGCGATATTCGTTTATCCACCCGCATCACGGTCGCGGCTCTGGCCATCGTGGCCGTGGGCGGCCTCTTGGTGATGCTCGCCGAAGAATCACGGTTGCATGAGGTCTACCTCAATGAACAGCGCAATCAGATGGAGCAGAGCCTGCAGGCCGAAAAACAGCGCCTGATTCTGGCGATGGATAAGCTGCGTCGCGACACGCTGTTCCTGTCCAACACCCCGCCGGTCTCCGGCATCGTTCGCGCAATAAGCAACGGGGGCATCGATCCGCGCGAGGGCAATACCCGAGAATTATGGGAAAAACGGCTGCAGGAGATATTCTCAGCGTTTGCCAATACGAATCCAGACTACTACCAAATACGCTATATCGGCGCGGCGGATGACGGACGCGAGCTGGTGCGCGTGGACATGCGCGACGGCGTGGCAAAGATCACCCCGCAGACTGAACTGGAAAGCGTCTCCATAGCGGATGACTTCAAGGCAATAAGCTTGATGCGTGCGGGACAGACTTATCTATCCGAATTCGGTCTCCACCATGAACCCACAGCTGCGGCACGCAGGCCGCGCCTGCGTGCCGCCGTGCCGGTGTTCGCTGCTGACGACAAGCTGTTCGGCATGGTAGCTATCAGCATGGATGTCGGGCAGCTGTTTTCCCTTACATCCCAAGATCTGCCAGACAGTGCGCGCGCCTATATCACCAACGTCAACGGCAGTTACCTGCTGCACCCAAGTGCCGACAAGTCCTCCGGTTTCGAAACGGGGCGCAAGGAATCCATCCTGGCCGATCTGCCTGCGCTGGCCCGCCTGACCGCCAAGGGCGCGCCCGACCATCTGCCGTTACAACGTTTTGATACCGATAAAGAGGAATATTATCTGGCGGCGGAGCGCATCCACATCGATTTTTCCAACCCCGAGCATTTCCTGATCCTGGCGTACAAGACCCCCGCCAGCGCGCTGGAGGCCGGGATTATCTCCATTTCCACGCATTTCATTCTTGTCAGCCTGCTGGGCATGCTGCTGGTCGGCGGCATACTGCTGCTGGTGTTACGCCGCACTTTTGCGCCGCTGGAGCAGATCGCCGAGATGGCGGGCAAGATCGCTGACGGCGACTATGTCTTCGACACGCCCGAGCACAGTGGCGGAGAAATCGGACAGCTGGCGCACGCCATGGATGTCATGCTGCACAGGCTGGTGCGGCGCGAGCAGGATGTGCTTAAGCTCAATGCCGAGCTGGGAGAAAAAGTGGAACAGCGTACCAGCGAGCTTCAGACCGCCAATGCCCGGCTGAATGAGGAGATCGCCGTACGCAGACAAGCCGAGGAAGCGATGCGCATCGCAGCGGCGGCATTCGAGACGCATGATGCCATTCTCATCACTGATGCGGACTCCAACATCATCCGCGTCAATCACGCGTTTACCGAGATCACCGGCTATCAACCGGAAGACGCGCTGGGCCAGAACCCGCGCATCTTGGGATCGGGTAAGCAGGATCATGCTTTTTTCGTCGAGATGCGGAATGAGTTGCAGCACAACGGGGTATGGTCGGGCGAAATCTGGAACAAGCGCAAGAGCGGTGAAATTTATGCAAGTTGGATGAACATCACTGCCATCAAGAACGAGCTCCAAGAGATTACGCGATATGTGGCCATCTTCCGCGATATCACCGAGCGCAAACAGGCCGAGGAGGAAGTTCGCACCATGGCGTTCTACGATACGCTGACCCGGCTGCCCAACCGGCGCCTGTTTCTCGAGCGCCTGCGCGCCGCACTACCCGCCTCGGTACGGCGGCGTGACTTCGGCGCGGTGATGTTCCTCGACATGGACAGGTTCAAGACTCTCAATGACACGCTGGGGCATGATTACGGCGACCTGATGCTGATTGAGGTTGCGCAACGCATCAAGAATTGCGTGCGCGAGATGGATACCGTGGCCAGACTGGGCGGAGACGAGTTCGTGGTATTGATCGAGGGCGTCAGCAACGACGAACAGCTTGCTTCTCACAAGGTCGGCGCGATCGCGGAAAAGATCCGTGAGACGTTGGCGCAGCCATACCAGCTCAAGCAACATGAGTATCTCAGCTCGCCCAGCATCGGCATCACCCTGTATCACGGCAACGAAGAGTCCGTGGAAGTCCTGCTGCGGCGCGCCGACCTGGCGATGTACCAGGTCAAAAATGAAGGGCGCAACGCGGTACGTTTCTTCGACCCGGTGATGCAGGATAACGTCGAACGCCATGATGCGCTGAAAGCCGACCTTCACCACGCGACCGAGCGCGGTGAACTGCGCCTGTATTACCAGATTCAAGTAGATAGTGAGCAGCGACCGATCGGCGCTGAGGCCCTGTTACGCTGGGAGCATCCATTGCGCGGCTTGGTGATGCCGGATCAGTTCATCCCGGTTGCGGAAGAGAGCATGCTGATTCTCGTGATCGGACGCTGGGTGCTGAACGAGGCCTGTGCCCAACTGGCCCGCTGGCACGATAACGAACGCTTGCGCGATCTGACGCTGACGGTAAACATCAGCGCCCGGCAGTTTGTGGAGGCAGACTTTGTCGCGCAGGTGGCTGCCATCGTTAAACAGCATCGGATCGAACCGGCACGCCTTAAACTGGAACTGACCAGCAGCATCATTTCAGACAATCTGGACGAAACGGTGGAAAAAATGCTCGCACTGCGCAGTCTCGGCATCAACCTGGCGATGAATGGTTTCGACAACGTGTACTCATCGCTGCATTCCCTGAAAAAGCTGTCTTCGGAGCGCTTCAAGATACACCACCAGATCGTGCAGGAGATGACAGCAGACAGCAGCGACGCGCAACTGGTGCAGGCCATCGTCGATCTGGCGAATCACATGGAGATGGATGTGTTCGCCGAAGGAGTGGAGACCGACGCACAGCTGGCTTTCTTCAAGCAACGCGCCTGCAAGGCTTACCAGGGGTTTCTGTTCAGCAGGCCGGTGCCGATCGAGGCGTTCGAGGCATTGCTGTCAAAGCAGGCCTATGATTTGAACGGATAGGGATATGGCTTTGGAAGCCACTCATGAGCAGACGCAAAAAAGGCGACCTCGCGATCGCCTTTTTGTTGCCGCTATATTCGATTAATCCCGCTCGCCGCTCAACGCCATCAGCAGCTGCAACAGGCTGATAAACAGGTTGTAGATACTCAGGAACAGACCCAGCGTCGCCATCACATAGTTGGTCTCGCCACCGTGCACAATGCGGCTGATGTCAAGCAGGATGAAGCCCGAAAAAATCAGCACGCCGATTGACGATAACGCCAGCGACATGGCCGGTATCTGGAAAAACAGGTTAGCCAGTGAGGCGACGATCATCAGAATCAGGCCGATGAACAGGAATTTTCCCATGAAGCTGAAATCCTTCTTGGTCACGGTGGCGAGGGTCGCCAGCGAGAAGAAGATGATGCCGGTGCCGCCTGCGGCCAGGCCGATCAGCTGTGCGCCGTTGGAAAAATGCAGGGCAACCTGCAGGATCGGACCGAGCAACACGCCCGCCACAAAGGTAAAACCCAGCAGGGCAACGATGCCCCACACGCTGTTGCGCAACGCACTGACCGCGAACATCATGGCCATCATCGCGCCAAACATCAGCAGCGCCCCCATGATCGGGCTTGCCGCCAGGAACGCAAAGCTCATGGAAACACCCACAAACGCGCCGATCACGGTCGGAATCATGGTGAGCGCGAGCATCATGTAGGTATTGCGCAGCACCTTATTCTGTTCGACGGTGAATGAACCGCTTCGTGCTGTTGCTGGGAATTGCATGTGTTATCTCCTGAGTTAATCGCTAAACATATTGCGAGGGATGATGAGACCGGCAAGATACCAGAAAAGTTTCAATCCGACATCCACGATTATGCGATGGTGTAGATCCTGATTGTGCATTTATCCAGCAACCGTTTGCCCGTACAATGGCAAACAGCCATGATTGCCTACATTATCCGCCGCATCCTTTACGCCCTGCCCATCCTGATCGGGGTGAATCTGCTCACCTTCACGCTGTTCTTCGTTGTGAACACGCCGGACGATATGGCCCGCATGCAACTGGGCGTCAAGCGCGTCACTCCCGAGGCCATCGAAAAATGGAAACAGCAGCGCGGCTACGACAAGCCGCTTTTCCTGAACACGGCCTCAGAAGGAACCCATATAGTAACCGACACCATTTTCTGGCAAAAATCCGCCAGCATGTTCGTGTTCGACTTCGGCTACTCGGACGACGGGCGCAGCATCGAGCGCGAGATCGTCACCCGCATGGGGCCCAGCCTCGCTATCGCGCTGCCCACCTTCATCATCGGCCTCGTCGTCTATGTCAGCTTTGCGCTGCTGATGACACTGTTCCGCGGCACCGCGCTGGATATCGCGGGCGTGGCGTTGTGCGTATTGCTGATGTCGATTTCCGGCCTGTTTTACATCATCGGCGGCCAGTTTTTGGTCAGCAAGCTGTGGCATCTGGTTCCGGTCTCGGGTTATGACGGCGGTGCAAGCGCTTTCAAGTTCGTGGCGCTGCCGATCCTCATCGGCGTGGCAGGCGGCATCGGTTCCAGCAGCCGCTGGTATCGCACCATTTTTCTTGAGGAAATCGGCAAGGACTACGTGCGCACGGCACGCGCCAAGGGTCTGTCTGAATTGCATGTGCTGTTTCGCCATGTGCTGAAAAACGCCATGATCCCGATCCTCACCGGCGTGGTGGTGGTGATCCCGCTGCTGTTCATGGGCAGCCTGCTCACCGAATCGTTTTTCGGCATTCCCGGCCTGGGCAGCTACACCATTGATGCGATCAATGCACAGGATTTCAGTGTGGTGCGCGCGATGGTTTTCCTCGGTTCGGCGCTGTATATCGCCGGACTGATCCTGACCGACATCTCTTATACCGTAGTCGACCCGAGAGTAAGGCTGTCATGAGCTTCATGCCGGTCATCCTGTGGAGCGACGCGCTGGTGTTCCTGCTGCTGGCGGCAGGCATTACAACGGCCTGGTATATACGCCGGCGCGAACATCTGCTGCTGCCGTGGCGGCGCGTGGCGCAGAACAGCGTGGCGATGGTGTCGCTGCTGGTGCTGTCGCTGTTCCTTGCGGTCGGGCTGCTGGATACGCTGCATTACCGTGCGGCGCTGCCAGAGCAGAACAATGGCGAGACGGTGTATTCGCCGGAAGTACTGAGCGTATTCGACAAGCTGGTTGAACCGTTGCGCGCCCGCACCGAAAAAACCTATTCGGAGCCTTTTGCAATCACGCTCTACGCCAAGGAAAGCATCACCGATGCACAGGGCAACGTGCTGCGCGACTACCCCAGGTTGCGCTACGGTGGCGCGCATCTGGCGGATGCGTCGGAACGCGATAGCGATGTATTAAGGCGCGCCTTGCTGGGCGCGCTGGGCGGCCTGCTGGCTGGACTGCTGATTGCATTCGGCGGCAAGCGATGGCTGACGCAACGCAGCCTGCCGTTGCGCACCATGCTGTTCGCCACCCTTGCCATCGCCGTCCTGATCGGCGCAACCGCCAACCTTGCCACCGCCTATCACGTGCTCGGCACCGACAAGGTCGGGCAGGATGTGCTGTACCTGTCGCTGAAAAGCATCCGCACCGGCCTCATCATCGGCACCGTGACCACGCTGGTCACACTGCCGCTGGCCTTGTTTCTCGGCGTTGCTGCCGGTTATTTCCGTGGCTGGATCGATGACGTGATTCAATACCTCTACACCGTGCTGAGCTCGATCCCCAGCGTGTTGCTGATCGCGGCGGCAGTGCTGATGATGCAGGTGACCATCGACACCCATCCCGAATGGTTTGACACCACCGCCGCGCGCGCCGACCTGCGACTGGTGGCACTGTGCCTGATACTCGGCGTCACCAGCTGGACCGGCCTGTGCCGATTATTGCGCGGCGAGACACTGAAGCTGCGCGAAATGGAATATATCCAGGCGGCGCAATCGTTCGGCGTGTCTTCCCTGCGCATCCTGACGCGTCACATCATGCCCAACGTCATGCACATCATCCTGATCGCACTGGTCATGGATTTCAGCGCGCTGGTGCTGGCCGAGGCAGTGCTCTCCTATGTCGGCGTGGGCGTCGATCCGTCGATGATCAGCTTCGGCACCATGATCAACGCTGCACGGCTGGAAATGGGGCGCGAGCCGATGGTGTGGTGGGCATTGGCGGCGGCGTTCGGCTTCATGCTGGTGCTGGTGCTGGCGGCAAACCTGTTTGCCGACGCGGTGCGCGATGCCTTCGATCCGCGCCTGAACCGTACGGAAAGTTAATTCAAGCGGTTGAGTGCACCTTGAACTCCCGCTCCAGCAGCCAATAACTGCCGCCCAATGCAATGACCAGCACTGCGGTGCCGATGACATGCATGGCTGACACTTCATCGTAATCGAAAACAATAATTTTCCGCGCAACCGCCATCAGTGCTGTTGCCATGACCATCTTTACCGGTATGACATCATTGCGAATGTATACCGTGATGTTGATGAATATTTCGACCGCTATCAGAACCAGCATGAATGAGCCGAACACATGCAATATCTTGGCCTGGCTTGTCAATCAGCGTCCAATACTTTCCACTAATCAGCGTCCAATTTTTTCCACTTTT
>CAYHEM010000014.1:0-77752 GCA_964355765.1 uncultured Gallionella sp. | reverse complement strand
AAAACCAAGTGCCTACACTCGTCGGTTGTTCGTTTTATTTTTAAAGATCGGGCTGATGGGTTGCGGGGACAGGATTTGAACCTATGACCTTCGGGTTATGAGCCCGACGAGCTACCGAGCTGCTCCACCCCGCGTCAGCGAAGGGCGAACTATAGCAAAGCATCCCGGCAGCGTCAAATATTTTGTAATTTATTTACTGCGACTTAGCAATGAATCGATACGCGTGCCAAAGTGGCTTCATCATTCACGAAACGCCAAGCGCCCACCATTAGAAAGCGACTTCGAGCCGCATACCGGCCACCCAAGCATCCCGCAAAGCGGCATCCATGTTCGGATTGAAAATACGCTGCACCACGGGCTGCATGGAAAGCCACGACTGCAACTGCGAACGGTAAGTAATAGCGATCACCGTCTCGGACGCGTCGGAAGCGTTAAGCTGACGAAACTTGCCGCTGGCATGACTGATGGACACCGCGATACCGGCAATGTCGTCATCGCGTCCGTCAAACAGCCCGTGATAACGCAAACCCAAGCTTCCGGACCAATCCGCCTGATGGAGATCCTTGTTGACCGCACCAAGGCGAATAAAACCTGACAGGCCCTGCGCAGAATCATTTTGCTCGGTGTGCAGGGTGCGTTCCGCCAGAAAATAAAATCCCTGATCAGAGCGGCGCAACGGGTTACCGAAGACGTCCACATCGATCAGGTCGTTGGCGCGCACCGAATAACGCCACAAGCCGACAGCGGTCTTGTTGTAACGGCCTTCATCCACCTGCGGGGTGTAACCGAACTCGACGACGGACAGCGTGCCGTCACCCTTGTCCAGCCTGATCTGCGTGCCATGCGGATTATTGAGCTTGCCGGGTACGCCGTCGGTAAGTGCGCCTTGCAAATAAAAATCGGACGGACCATATTTCACGCGCACCCCCAGTGCGCCCGTTGGGAATATCGGTGGGTCGTTCTGTCCGGTCTGCGCCATTTCAGCCGACATGCCGTAAGGAGGTTGAATGAACAGGGCGGAAGTGTCGGTAACGTAAAATTCCGAATCGATTGCATACAGCCCAGCCAGCAGCGACAGGCTATCGTCGGCAGAATTTCTTTGCAGCCACACCTGAAAGAATTGACCCGTGCTGGTGCCGGTTTCGATATTACTCACCCCGGTGAAGCTGCCGACATAATTATTGATGGATGAGTTGCCGTGCTGAACGTGATATTGAATGAAGGCACTGGTATTGCCCCAATTTGACAGCTTATCGAGATCTATATGAGCCGCAACTTCGCTGTTCATCAGCCAGACCGCACCTCGGGCAACGCCCCCAGAAGTATTCGCCAGCAGGTCGCTCTTGTGGGTCAGCTCAGCCGTAACGCCCCGGTCGTGGAGACTGAAACGCATCCCGCCCCAACCGCCTGACAGCGTTTCAGAATTCCAGTCAGGCGTTTTTTCGGTTTCTGCAAAGGCGATATTGCTCGCCACCAGCCCGGCTAATATAACTTTTGTCCATTGATTCGCCATATCGTCCCCAGTGATCAAGCCACTATTGTGTAGCTACTTCAGCGTATTTGGCCAAATTTTACTTTGATCAGGTCAGCTATGACGCCGACAGCACAAACGCAACACAATCGAAACACGCTACTATTCGTCGCCCAATAAACACCGATCAAAGCTCGACCATAACGAGATCACTATGAATTCCGTTCCCGACATCAAACCCGGCCAGTCTGTCGAGCTGCTTAAAGAGCTGCACATCCTGACGCGCGACGGCAAACTCAATCAGGACAGTCGGCGCAAACTGAAGCAGGTTTATCATTTATATCACTTCATCGAGCCGTTGCTCGATGAAGTGCTTGCTGCCAGACAAGACCTGACGCTGGTGGATCACGGCGCGGGGAAATCTTACCTGGGATTTATCCTTTACGATCTTTTTCTGAAAACGCGCGAGGTCGGCCATGTTTACGGCATCGAGACCCGCGAGGCGCTGGTCGACAAATCCCGCGAACTGGCTGAAAGACTTGGTTTTGCGCGCATGTCGTTTCTGAATTTATCAGTGGAGGAATCCATCCATTCGCCGCAACTGTCCGAACAGATCGATGTCGTCACTGCGCTGCACGCCTGCAACACCGCCACCGATGACGCGATCAAATTCGCGCTGCACAAGCAGGCGAAATTCATCGTGCTGGTGCCCTGCTGTCAGGCCGAAGTTGCAACGGTATTAAACAAGCACAAGAACCAGTCATTCGGCAAAACACCGCTCTCTGAAATCTGGCGGCATCCGCTTCACACCCGCGAATTCGGTAGCCATCTCACCAACGTGCTGCGCTGTTTGCAACTCGAGGCGCACGGCTATCAGGTGACGGTGACAGAGCTGGTCGGCTGGGAGCACTCGATGAAAAATGAATTGATTATTGCCAGCCACAAGGGCACACCAAGAAAAAATGCACCGGAAAGGCTCGAGCAGATTTTGCGCGAACTCAATCTTGAAGAGTTACGGGAACGGTTTATTTACTGATGGAACGACTGGCCATCTGACTGGGCAGGCCAACGACGCTCGCCAAGTCATTGGTCACAGACTGCTGCGCCAATGCCCAGGCAACATGCTCACGCACCAGCGCGGATGAATCCCCGTCGCGCATCTCCAATGCGGCAACCACTGCAGTGCTTTTCGGCGCATTGCCTAATGCCACGGCGATGTTGCGCAGCCACTGCTCGTGGCCGACGCGATAAATCGCGCTGCCAGCCAGCTTGCTGTTGAATTCTGCCTCATCCCACGCGAACAACTCCGCCAGCGACACATCGTCCAATCCGTGACGTACGGCAAAATCCGGCTCGACGCTGACCTGCACAAAGCTATTCCACGGGCAGATCATCTGACAATCGTCGCAGCCGTAAATACGGTTGCCGATCATCCGGCGAAATTCAACGGGAATGCTGCCCTTGAGCTCGATGGTCAGATAGGAAATGCAACGGCGCGCGTCAACGCGATAAGGCGCGGTGATGGCCCGGGTTGGGCAAATATCGATGCAGCGCGTGCAGGTTCCGCAATGCGCTTGCTGTGGCGGATCAACCGGCAGCGGCAGGTTCACATAAATTTCGCCAAGAAAAAACCATGAACCCTGTTCGCGTGACAACAGCAGCGTATGCTTGCCACGCCAGCCCAGGCCGGCCTTGCGCGCCAACTCCACCTCCAGTACCGGTGCACTGTCGGTAAATACTCGCCCGTTGAATTCAGCCACTTCGGCGCGAATTTTCTGCGCCAGTTTTGCCAAGCGGTTGCGCATCACCTTGTGGTAATCGCGCCCCAATGCATAGCGCGAAATGAAAGCACGGTCCCCCTCCGCCAACACCTGCCAACCATCCCGCGCATCGGGCGGAGCACAGTTCATGCGCAGTGAAATCACGCTCAGCGTGCCGGGCAGCAGCTCCGCCGGGCGGCTGCGTCTGGTGCCATGTTTTGCCATATAATCCATCGAGCCATGGCAGCCATCGGCCAGCCATTGCAACAAGCCATTCTCCGCGATCGACAGGTCGGTGTCGCTGATGCCCACGGCCTGAAAACCAAGCTCTTGCGCCCATAAGCGTATCTGCGCGGCCAACGCGGCATAATCAACCGATTGAGGGATTCCGTTTTGCATAGTCAGGATGATAGCCGAATCAGATTGCAGGCACGGCAAAGATGCCGTCTCTGATGATGGAGCACACCATGCCCGCCCCCCACCCTAACCCTCCCCCGCAAGCGGGAGAGGGGACAAACGCCTGCTGCGCGAATCTCTCATTCTTCCTCGCCGATGAAGATGCTACTTGCGCGCTGGCGCGACAACTCACTGCACGACTTAAACCGGGCATGGTGATCTACCTGCGCGGCGACCTGGGCGCAGGTAAAACCACGCTGGTGCGCGGCATGCTGAATGCGCTGGGTTATTCCGGCCGCGTCAAAAGCCCCACCTATACGCTGGTTGAACCCTACCATGTCGCCGAGTTAAACTTGCGCCACTTCGATCTGTATCGTCTGCACGATGCTGCTGAATGGGAAGCAGCCGGCTTCCGCGATGAATTCGACGGGCACAATATCTTCTTCATCGAATGGCCGGAGAAAGCACAGGGGCTCATCCCGCTGGCCGATGTGGAAATCAATCTGACGATTCTGAACGAGGGACGCGAAGCGGAAGTTTGTGCCCATACGGAGACAGGCAAACAATGCTTAGAGCAGTTGTAACACTCCTTGCTTTTGCGGTACTGCTGTGGCTGCCCCCTGCATTTGCAGCCGTCACTGTCAGTGCAGTACGCGTCTGGCCGGCACAGGATTACACGCGCCTGACGCTTGAATCCAAGCAGGCCATCCGTCACAACATGTTCACCGTAAGCAATCCGGAACGCCTGGTAATCGATCTCGAAGATATTGAGCCCGGCAACGCACTCAATGAACTGGCCAAACTGGTCAGTAGCGACGATCCCTATATTCAGAGTGTACGCGTGGGACTCTTCAAGCCCGGCGTAATACGTCTGGTACTGGATTTGAAAAGTGAAATTGAGCCGCAGCTATTCACCCTCAAACCCGTCGGTGAATATGGCTATCGCCTGGTGCTGGATGTATACCCCGCTCAACCGCTTGACCCGCTGATGGCTTTACTCGAACAACCCAAAGCCCCTGCCCAGGAAGCACCCAGTGCGCCCATTGCAACCCGGCCATTGGCGGGCGAGCATCCCTTAAGCCAAGACACGAACGTCAGCAAAAAAGATCAATCGCCTTCCTCGGCAAATGCCGCGACCGCGGCACACAGCCTGCCAGAATTGCGGGCACGCACCCTGATTGTCGCGGTTGATGCCGGACACGGCGGTGAAGATCCGGGCGCAATTGGCAGGGGGGGATCACGTGAGAAGGACATCACCCTGGCGATTGCGCGCAAGGTGAAGATATTGATGGATGGAATACCGAACATGCGCGGCGTGCTGATTCGCGACGGTGATTATTTTATTCCACTCAGCGGGCGCGCCGCCAAGGCGCGCAAGGTGAATGCGGATTTATTCGTCTCCATCCACGCAGACGCCTTTATTAAGAAAACCGCGCGCGGCTCATCGGTATTCGCACTCTCCGAACACGGCGCAACCAGTGCTGCGGCGCGCTGGCTGGCGAAAAAAGAAAACGAAGCGGACCTGATCGGCGGCGTGAATATCGCGGTGAAAGACCCCTACTTGGCGCGCACTCTGCTCGACCTGTCGCAGACCGCCACCATCAACGACAGCATGAAGCTGGCCAAGCATGTGCTGAACGAGTTGGGCGACATCAACGACCTGCATCGCGGCCATGTTGAACAGGCCGGATTCGCTGTGCTGAAATCGCCGGACATCCCGTCCATCCTTATCGAAACCGCCTTCATCAGCAACCCCAGCGAAGAACGTCGCCTGAACGATGAAGGTTACCAGATGAAAATTGCCAATGCGATTTTAAATGGCATCAAACACTACTTTGCGCAGAACCCGGCGCTATCCAAACCGAAGTTCGTGCAGGTAGAATTTTAGGCCGGAAAAATTCCGGTGGACAAATAGCGATCGCCGCGATCGCACACGATGAAAGCGATGGTCGCATTCTCGAGCTGCTGCGAGATGCGCAACGCCACTGCCATCGCACCGCCTGATGAAACCCCGCAGAAGATGCCTTCCTCGCGCGCCAGACGACGCGTCATTTCTTCAGCATCTCGCTGGCCCACATATTCCAGTCTATCCACATTCCTGCCGTCATAGATTTTCGGCAGGTAGGCAGCGGGCCATTTGCGAATGCCGGAAATTTGCGCGCCCTCCTCCGGCTGCACGCCGATGATCTGGATACTTGAATCTTTTTCCTTGAAGAAACGCGAGCAGCCCATGAGGGTGCCGGTGGTGCCCATACTGCTGACAAAGTGCGTGAGCCTGCCTTGCGTATCGCGCCAGATTTCCGGGGCCGTTCCCTCGTAGTGCGCCAGCGGATTGTCGGGGTTGGCGAACTGATCGAGGATGAAGCCCTTGCCCTCGGCACGCAGTCTTTCCGCCGTGTCGCGCGCCAGCTCCATGCTGCCTTCCCTGGGCGTCAGCAGCAACTCCGCGCCATATGCGCGCATGACCTGGCAGCGCTCCACACTCTGATTTTCCGGCATCACCAGGATTATTTTATAGCCGCGCATTGCCGCCGCCATTGCCAGTGCGATGCCGGTGTTACCACTGGTTGCCTCGATCAGCGTGTCGCCCGGCCTGATATCGCCGCGCGCTTCGGCATGCACGACCATCGACAGCGCCGGCCTGTCCTTAACCGAACCGGCGGGATTGTTTCCCTCCAGCTTGGCAAGGATGACGTTTGACGTATTGCCGGGTATGCGCTTGAGCCTGACGAGCGGCGTGTTGCCGACGAAGCTTTCGATAGACTTATACATATCAGGATGCATCCTTAAGCATGTGTTCCACGTACCTCGTCACACCCTGTTCGACATTGAGAAACGGCGTGGCAAAACCACTGTCTCGCAGCGCACCGATGTCGGCCTGGGTATAGCTCTGGTATTTGCCGCGCAAGACTTCGGGAAACGGAATGTACTCGATCAGCCCCTGCTGTTGCAGTTCGATCAGACTTAACGCGGACTTTCCGTCAGCCTTGCGCAGGGCATTGACGGTCGCCACGGCCACGTCATTAAAACTCTGCGCCTGCCCGGTGCCAAGATTAAGGATGCCGGATTTGTGCGGGTTATCAAGAAAAAACATATTCACCCTGACCACATCCTCGACTGAGATGAAGTCGCGCAGCTGCCCGCCGTTGCTGTAGCCGTCGCAACCCTCGAATAGCTTCACTTTGCCTTCGGCGCGATACTGATTGAAAAGGTGAAATGCAACCGAGGCCATGCGTCCCTTGTGCTGTTCGCGCGGCCCGTACACATTAAAGTAGCGCAACCCGACGATCTGCGCGTTGCGCTTGTGCCAGCGGCGCCGCACGATCTGGTCGAACAGGAATTTGGAATAGGCATACACATTCAGCGGTGCTTCACATTCGCGGCATTCCCTGAACGCCTTGCCGCCGCCGTACACCGAGGCGGACGAGGCATACAGAAACGGCACCTCTTCATTCTGGCAGTAGTTCAGCAACTCCAGCGAATACTGGTAGTTATTTTCCATCATGTAGCGGCCATCGGTTTCCATCGTGTCGGAGCATGCGCCCTGATGCAGCACCGCGCTGACCAGTCCATCAAAATAACCATCCTGCAATTTTTTCAGAAAGTCTTCTTTATCAAGGTAGTCAGCGATTTCGCAATCGACCAGGTTTTTGAACTTGTCGGCGTTGTGGAGACTATCCACCGCGATGATGTCGTTCTCGCCGCGCGCGTTGAGCGCCTTGATCAGGTTGGAACCGATAAACCCGGCGGCGCCGGTGATGATGGTGTACATATAAAACTCCTTAATGGAGAAGAGTGAAGAGAGAATGGAAAAGGGTAAAAACAGCGCGCCCCTACTCTTCCCCCTTCCCCCTTTCCCCTTCCCCCATGTCTTTGATAATTTCCTCGCGGCTCACCACCGCGGTGCCCAATTTGCCCACCACGATACCCGCCGCACGATTGGCGATGCGCATCGCCCCGGGCAGCTCCGCGCCACTCGCCAGCATCACCGCCAGCATGGCGATCACGGTGTCGCCCGCGCCGCTGACATCAAATACTTCGCGCGTTTGCGTCGGCTCATGCAGCGCTTCGTTGGTGCGGTACAGGCTCATGCCGTCCTCACTACGCGTGATCAGCAGCGCGTCGAGCTGCAATTCCATGCGCAGCTTTTCCGCTTTGCTGCTGAATTCCGCTTCGGTTTTCCAACTGCCCGCCACTTCGCGAAATTCGCTGCGATTCGGCGTAAGCAACGTCGCGCCGCGATAACGGGCGTAATCGTCTCCCTTGGGATCGACCAGTACCGGCTTACCCGCATCGCGTCCCAGCCTGATCATCTCACTGATATGCGCCAGCCCGCCCTTGCCATAGTCGGACAGGATCACCACATCCGCACCCGGCAATTTGGCACGAAAATCCGCCAGCTTGGCATTCAACACCTCGTGGCTGGGCTGGGTTTCAAAATCGATGCGCAACAATTGCTGGTGCCGCGCAACGGCGCGCAACTTGATAGTGGTCGAGATGGTATTGTCGCGATGCAGCAGCGCGCTGATGTTGCCATGCTGGTTGAGCAACTTTTCCAGACACATGCCTGCCTCATCGTCACCGACCACCGAGAGCAGAGTCGCTTGGGCACCGAGCGCGGCAATATTGCGCGCTACGTTGGCTGCCCCACCGGGACGCTCTTCAATGCGTTCGACCTTGAGCACCGGCACCGGCGCTTCCGGCGAGATCCGATTGACATCACCAAACCAGTAGCGATCCAGCATCACATCGCCGACCACCAGTATTTTTGCGCCATTAAATTCCGGCAACACTGTCATAACGAAACTCCGATCTCCCGATTGATGTCGAGCAGCGCCTGCAACGGGTCCGCCGCTTTGGTGATCGGGCGGCCGATCACCAGATAGCTCGAGCCTGCCTTCAATGCAGCGAGCGGTGTCATGATGCGCGACTGGTCATCGGCAGCGGCGTCTGCAGGGCGGATACCCGGTGTCACCAAACAGAATCCATTGCCACATTGTTTGCGCAGCAGTCCGGCTTCCTGCGCGGAACACACCACGCCATCCAGCCCGCAGTCACGCGCCAGCATGGCCAGGCGCTGCACCATCTCCGCGGGCGTGGCATGGATGCCGATGTCGGCAAGATCTTCCTGCGCCATACTGGTGAGCAGGGTCACGGCAATCAGCCTGGGCTGTTGCGCGCCCTGCGCAATCGCCTCGCGCGCCGCTTCCAGCATCTTGCGTCCGCCCAGCGCATGCACGTTGATCATCCACACGCCCAAACTGGCGGCGGCTTTACATGCCTGCGCCGTGGTATTGGGGATATCGTAATACTTCAAATCGAGAAAAATCTCGAAGCCGCGCCGCATCAGTTGTTCCAGCAATACCGGACCGCTAGCGGTAAACAATTCCTTGCCAACTTTCACGCGACACAGCGAAGGTTGCAGTCGTTCGACCAGCGCCAGCGCCGAGGCGGCTTCAGGATAATCAAGTGCGACAATGATCTTGGGGTCGCTCATAAAGGAACCCCTGTTTCTTCGGTGCGACGCGGCGAGTAGCTGTCCCAAGCCTGGCAGGCCGGGCAATGCCAGTAGAACTGACGCGCCTTGAAACCGCAATGGGCGCAGTGATACATCGCCAGACTGCGCGTGCGCTTGTGCACCAGATTCTTCACCAATTCGACATCGGCGCGCCGCTCAATCGACACTTCCAGTAGCCGCGCCTCGAGCAATTTATCCAGTCCGAGCAAAGTCGGATTGCGCTGCAACTCGCCGCGCACCAACTGATAGACAGCACCCGGTCCTTCGTTTTTAAGCACCCCGTCGAACACCACATTCATCAGATCGAGCGAGTGGTACTTGTTTAAATAATCGCGCAACAGGGCAATGCCATCCACCTCGCGCTCCAGGCTGCGATAGGCATTCAGCAAGCGTTCCGCCACCAGCGGCAGGTATTGCGCGTCCTGCGCCTCGATATTTTTCCAGAGGGCGATGGCCTCTTCAAACTTGCTCTCGCCGATTGCCATGTCGCCCAGCATTATGGTGGCACGCACCGCACCCGCATGAACCGTCAATGCCTGCCGCAAATGCCCGCGCGCCGCCTTAACATCGTTTTTTGCAATTTCCTCGCTCGCCAGTTCACAGTAAAACAGGGCGGCCTGTTTGCTGTAAGACTGGCCGGACAATACTGTCAGCCGTTGAGCGGCATCAATCGCCTTGAGCCAATCGTGTTCCTTCTGGAACAACTCCAGCAGGAATTCCAGCGACGCTTTGGCATGCGGGGTTTTTTCCAGTTCGAGAAACAGGCTTTCGGCGCGATCTAAAATGCCTGCCTTCAAGTAATCCTGCGCCAGCTCGAAAATCGCCTGCTGGCGTTTGTCATTATCCAGGTCGGCACGATCCACCAGGTTGTGATGCATACGCAATGCGCGATCAACTTCGCCGCGCCGCCGAAACAGACTGCCCAGCGCGAAATGCAATTCGATGGTTTGCGGATCGACCTTGACCACCTCGATAAAGGCTTCGATGGCCTTGTCCTGCTGCTCGTTAAGCAGAAAATTCAACCCCTGGAAATACGATTGCGGCAGCGCACTCGATTCCGAGAGCAATTCCTTGATATCGATGCGCGCAGCCAGCCAACCCATGCCGAAAAACAGTGGGAAGACCAGCAGCATCCAGGGCTCGAACTCCATATTTAGAAATCAGTCAGGAAGGTTGAATAGGAATCTGCTGCGTTTCACCAATGTCAGCCAGTTTATTCTTGACACGGATATCGCGTTTCAGGCGCGCAATTTCGCGACGTTGCTGCAGCACCTTGGAAAACATGGCGAGTACGCCAACCACTGTGCCCGCAGAAAAAAACAGCAGCAGGACAAACACCAGCGAAGAATGCCACTCATAGCCGAAAAAATAGCGCAGCGTGACCGATTGATCATTTTTGACGGCAAATCCGAGCAGTACAAGGAACAATACTATCCGCAACACCCAATCAAAATAACGCATAGCTTTTACCCAAAAAAAACCGCCACAACGATAGCATAAAAAATGGCGGCGATACCTTGCGATATGCCGCCAAGAATTGGAAATCGCCTTTGCGAGTTTTTGTCTTGCGACAAAATACCTGCTTGACCCACTTCTCGTTTGCTTCCTCTCCCGTCTCGCCAGTGCGAGCAGCTTTGCTGCCGCTCGCGGCGGGGATGCCCCCTGCGGGTGCAAGGAGAGGATTGAGGTGAGGGCTAATCCCTGATCAGGATTTTTGTCCGCAGACCCGCTCCCGCAACTCTTTGCCTGCCTTGAAGTGCGGCACGTACTTGGCCGGCACTTTGACCTTGTCACCCGTCTTGGGATTACGCCCTTGACGCGGCGGGCGGTAATTCAAAGCAAAGGTGCCGAAACCACGAATCTCGACACGCCCACCACGCACCAGCGTAGCGGACAAAGTATCCAGAATCACCTTGACAGCAAACTCGGTGTCCTTGGCCAACAGTTGCGGATGCAGCTCGGCCAGTTTGGCAATCAGATCGGAACGGGTCATGAATAAACTCCAAATTTAAGCTTCTGTCTTGCTACCGCTCATCTTGGCCTTTAGCAATGCGCCCAGATTGGTCGTGCCGGCATTGGAAACGCTCTCGGAAGAAAGTTTCTGCATGGCAGCAGATTCTTCCGCCTTGTTCAGTGCCTTGATCGATAAATTGATACCGCGATTCTTGCGATCCACATTAATGATCACAGCAGTCACGCTATCGCCCTCTTTCAGGTGGGTACGAATGTCTTCAACGCGGTCGGCGGATACTTCGGAGGCTTTCAGATAAGCTTCGACGTCACCCTCCAGCGCGATGGTCGCACCCTTTGCATCCAATGCCTTCACCGTACCCGTGACCACAGCGCCCTTTTCGTGCCCGGAAACAAAGCCGCCGAAAGGATCACCTTCCATCTGCTTGATGCCCAGCGAAATGCGCTCGCGTTCCACGTCGATTGCCAATACCACAGCCTCGACTTCGTCACCTTTTTTGTGGTTACGTACGGCTTCCTCACCGGGCTGACTCCAGGACAAGTCGGACAGATGCACCAACCCGTCGATGCCGCCATCCAAACCAATGAATACGCCGAAGTCGGTGATGGATTTGATTGCGCCCTTCACCTTGTCACCCTTCTTGTGATTAATCTCGAAATCATCCCATGGGTTCGCTTTGCATTGCTTCATACCCAAAGAAATGCGGCGGCGTTGCTCATCGATTTCCAGAATCATCACTTCCACTTCATCACCCAATGCAACCACTTTGGATGGGTGAACGTTCTTGTTAGTCCAGTCCATTTCGGAAACATGCACCAAACCTTCGATACCCTGCTCGATTTCAACAAATGAGCCGTAGTCGGTCAGGTTGGTCACCTTACCGAACAGGCGGGTGCCTTGCGGATAACGACGCGCCAGACCATTCCATGGATCATCACCCATTTGCTTGATGCCCAGCGAAACGCGGTTTTTTTCCTGATCAAACTTGAGAATCTTGGCTTCGACTTCGTCGCCCACATTCAGCACTTCAGAAGGATGCTTCACGCGACGCCAAGCCAGATCGGTGATATGCAGCAGACCATCGATACCACCCAGATCCACAAACGCGCCGTAATCGGTGATGTTCTTGACCACGCCCTTGACGATGGCGCCTTCCTTGAGGCTTTCCATGATCGCTTCGCGATCGGCGCCCATCGACTGTTCCAGCACCGCACGCCGTGAAACCACCACGTTATTGCGCTTGCGGTCCAGCTTGATAACCTTCAGCTCCATGGTCTTGTTTTCGTAAGGCGTGGTGTCTTTGACCGGGCGAATGTCCACCAGCGAACCGGGCAGGAAAGCACGGATGCCGTTGACCATCGCAGTCAAGCCACCCTTGACCTTGCCGCTGACATAGCCTTCCACGACCCGGCCTTCTTCCATGGCCGCTTCCAGATCGTGCCATGCTGCCAAACGCTTGGCTTTTTCGCGCGACAGCTTGGTCTCTCCATAACCGTTTTCCAGCGATTCAATCGCGACGGTGACAAAATCGTCCGCCTTGACTTCCAGCACGCCATTCGCGTCGAGGAATTCCTCGATCGGAATCAAGCTTTCGGATTTCAATCCGGCATTCACGACGACCATGTTGTGGTCGACACGCACGACTTGTGCGGTAATCAATTCGCCCGCGCGCATTTCCTTGCGCGTCAAGCTTTCTTCAAACATTGCGGCGAAACTATCGGGGTCTTGTACTGCGGCTACGGTTGAATTCATTAAAAATACACCTAGAAAAATTCTGCTCGCGCAGAGGGTTAGTTAGTGATCCCGAATGACGGAGAGTCAGACGGGGCCTGTTCTTTAGAGCTGCTTCGCTTGGTAGTGTGCCAGTATTTTCTGCACCGCCTGCTCGATGTTCAAAGCCGTGGTATCCAGCAGGATTGCACCATGCGCCTGTTGCAAAGGAGACGCGCTACGCTGAGTATCTCGCTCATCACGCGCACGTATATCCAACAAAAGGGCGGCGATATTAGCACTGATTCCTTTCTCCATCAACTGCTTATAACGTCGCTCGGCGCGTGCCTCGGCGCTGGCGGTGAGAAATATCTTCAATATCGCGTCCGGAAACACCACCGAGCCCATATCACGCCCATCCGCCACCAACCCCGGCGCACGCCGGAAAGCGTGCTGCTTGGCCAGCAGCGCGGCGCGCACCTTGGGTAAGACCGCCACTTTGGAAGCCGCAGCAGCACACGCTTCTCCGCGCAATTCATCGCCGACCAGGGCGCCGTCCAGCCGGATATCCGTGCCCCTGAAACGGATGTCGATCTGCCCCGCAAGGTCCGCCAGTCGCGCTTCCTCATCCAGCGCGATACCGCGCTGCATCGCGGCCAAACCCAGCAGACGATACAGCGCACCGCTATCGAGAAAATGGTAACCCAGCTGCGCAGCAACGCGCTGCGCCACCGTCCCCTTGCCCGAGGCGGATGGTCCATCGATGGTGATCACCGGCACCGCCTGTGTCACACCGGCGAATGCCGCGAAATAATCCGGAAAGGTCTTGGCGACACAACCTGGATCGTTGATGCGCATCCCTTGCGTACCAAAAGCCGCGAGCGAAAAACACATCGCCATGCGGTGGTCATCGTAGGTGTCGATACCGGATTGCGGATTGTGGATTGCGGATTGCGGGTGAGTGATGCGGATGTAATCCGCGCCCTCTTCCACCGTCGCACCCACCTTGCGCAATTCTGTCGCCATCGCCGTGATGCGGTCGGTCTCCTTGACGCGCCAGCTGGCAATGTTGCGCAGTGTAGTCGTGCCATCGGCAAACAACGCTACCACCGCCAGCGTCATCGCGGCATCGGGAATGTGGTTGCAATCGAGGTCGATGCCATTGAGTCTGCCGTCGAGAGGCGCACGCGCTTCCATCCAATTCGCGCCGCGCTCGATGCGCGCACCCATCGACGCCAGCGCATCGGCAAAGCGCACATCCCCCTGAATGCTGTCGCTGCCTACCCCCTCGATGCGCAGCGGCCCGCCGCCGATCGCGCCTGCCGCGAGAAAATACGAAGCCGACGAAGCATCTCCTTCGACATGGATCACACCGGGTGACATATAGCGGCTGCCTGCCGCGACGGTGAAGCTGCGCCAGCCATCCCGCGACACGTTTACGCCGAAGCGCGCCATCATTGCCAGCGTAATTTCGATATACGGTTTCGAGATCAACTCACCTGCCACTTCGACGGTGACCTCGCGATCCAGCAACGGCAATGCCATCAGCAGTGCGGTAAGGAACTGGCTGGATACGTCGCCGCGCACGCTGACGCGTGCTGCATCGCTCAAGGTTGCCGGATGAATCTGCAACGGCGGAAAGCCTTCGTTGCCCGGATAATCGATATTCGCACCGAGCACGCGCAACGCATCCACCAGATCACCGATCGGCCGCTCGTGCATGCGCGCCACACCGGACAAGCGGTAATGCCCGCCGCACAGCGCCAGCGCCGCCGTCAACGGGCGAAACGCGGTTCCGGCGTTACCCAGAAACAATTCCGCCTGCCTGACTGTGAATTCTCCGCCACAGCCCTGCACGCGAAACACATGTGCATCCAGTTTTTCGATTCCCACACCCAGCGTACGCAAACTTTCCAGCATGCGTTCGGTATCATCCGACAGCAGCACGTCGCGTATTTCGGTTGCGCCCTGCGCCAATGCGGACAGCAACAGAATGCGATTAGAGAGGCTCTTGGATCCGGGCAATTTGACCGTGCCGCACGCGCTCAACAAGGGGGGAATGTCGAGAAAATTTTCAGATGTCATCAGCAGTGAACCTAGCAACGTCCTAATTTGAGGACGGCATGATACCGCAGCGTGGCTGCGTCCAAGAAACTTGTGATTTCATGAAGGCGGGTTGGTGAAGCGCACCCGGTCCGGCGCGTTGGTGCCGCCGGTCATGACAAAGGTCATCGCCTCCTCCACGCTCCAGTCGGTCCACACCACATCTTCCACAGCCACAATTTCGATATAACCGGATGTGGGATTGGGTGAGGTGGGTACATAGACCGCTGCCAGTTGCCGTCCTGAAACCGTGTCCGTCATCACCTTGGTAACGAAGCCGACCGCCTTCATCTCCGGCGAGGGAAAGCTGATGAGCACCACCCGCTGACCGGAAACCGGCGGTTTCTGCATGCTCTGCAGGAAGCGTTTGGTGGCGCCATAAATCGTTTGCACCAGAGGCAGACGGTCGAGCAAGCGCTCCACGAGCGCGATCAGCCGCCGTCCCAATACCATGGAAGTAAGCAGCCCTACTGCGTAAAGCCCCACCAGCGTGAGCAGGACGGCCAGCACATATTGCAGATCGGGATTAATCAGCCAGTCGGCCAGAATCCCGGAGAAGGGTCGCAACCCCCGCGCCGCGCCGCGCAAAAACGGGGCGCCGGTTTGGGCCAGTTGGCTAAAGAGAAAGTCGAACACCAGCCAGGTCACCCACAGGGGCGCCACGGTGAAGAAGCCGATCAGAATATGGCGCCAGAAACGCGTCACTCCCGACGCCGAGGGTGCCGGATCGGATGCCGGGTCAGGTGACGGATCGGGCGCCGGATCGGGATATTGGCTACTCATGGTTGCTGCGCGGCATGGTTGGCGACCAATACGTCGCAAGCCGATTCTGCCAGAACATGCTTGGTTACGCTGCCCAGCAACAATTCTTCCACCACCCCCTGGCCATGCTTGCCCATGACGATGAGATCACAATCCAGCTCCTGCTCCTGGGTCAGGATAACCCGGGATGCATCGCCGTGATGCACGTGCATTTGCACTGCCTCCGGCGCCAATCCGGCATCGGCAGCGATCGCCTCCAACTGGACCAGGGATTCTTGCCGAGCTGCGATCCGGTAGCTGTTGATGGTCTCTTCATCGACTCCGGCATACTGGAGCCTGGACTCGAAGGGCGCCTCGAAGGCATGCAGCAACACCAGCTCTGCCCGGGGCGCTACCCTCCTCGCCAGCCTGATTGCAGTCGCAGACCAGGTAGAAAAATCAACCGGCACCAGCACCCGGCGGTAGTGTTCATGGGGCGTCTGCTTGACCATCAGGACCGGCCGCAAGGTGCGCCGGATCAAGCGCTCGGCAGTCGTGCCGATCAGCAGGTGGCTCAGGTAACCCTCGCCGCGCGCACCCAGCACAAGAAGATCGGCATCCATGTTATCGGCCTGGTCAAGAATCATGCGCAGCACCGTACCGGCAGCCAGATGCATCTCTGCCGACACGCCATGGGTTTGATCGAGGTTTGCCACCAGTTGCGTAAGCCGCACGCGCGCCTCTTCGAGGATATGCTGTTCAGCGGGCGAAGCCTGTGCGCCCAGCAGCCGGTGTAGTGTATTCAGGGCGCTCTGGCTGACCACATGGGCAATATCCAGTCTGGCACCGGTCTCGGCAGCCAGGCGAAATCCGCGATCTAGTGCGTGACGAGCTGGAGCGGAGAGGTCCGTGGCGGCAAGTATGCGGGTCAGCGATTTCATTAAGCATCCTTCTCAGATCGGATGAGCGCGGCCAGGTGCGCCGCAGTGAAGTCCATGGCATCCCGTAACGGGTAGAGCACAGTGGGCGCACCGACTTGTTTAAGCGCGACTTCTTGCGCCTCGTCCCGCACCACGATGGCAATACCGCCACCAAAACGGCGCTGGGTCAGGGCATGAAACAGGGCACGATTGGACGCCAGATCGGGCAGAGTGCTCACGATTCGGGGCAACCCCTCCAGTGGCAGATTATCCACGAAATCGGGATCCTGGCCATCTCCGAAACGCACCGCCATCCCCTGGCGACGCAGATGCCGCACCACTTCCGGATCGAAATCCACCCCCAGCACCGACAGCCCCGCCTCTTGCAGACGCCGGGACAGCGGCCCGCCAAAGCGACCCAGGCCAAAGATGATCACGTCCGGCGACCCGGCCCCATGCACCTGCCGTTCCACCGCCAGCTCCCGGTGCGGGTGACGGCGCTCGAACGGTCCGAGCCATGGAGCCAGCCGCTCATACAGGGGCTGGGAATAAAGGATCATGTAGGTGGACAGGGTGATGGTGGCCACACCGACCAGCGTGGTGAGCCCCAAAGCCTGCACCCCCACATGGCCGAGACTGATGCCCATGGCCACGAACACGATGGAGAATTCGCTGATCTGGGCCACGGTGAGTCCCGCAAAAAAGCCCGTGCGCTTGCGGTAGCCCATGTAGCCCATGATCGCCATGACGATGAGCGGGTTGCCGATAAGCACGAAGGCCGAAAGCACCGTTGCCGGCCACAATTCTTCACCCAGTGTGGAAAAGTCCAGTTTGGCGCCCAGGTCGATGAAGAAGAACAGCAACAGGAAATCACGGATCCCGGTAAGGCGCGCGCCGATGGCCTCGCGATAGGAGGTGGAGGCCAGAGAGAAACCCGCCAGAAACGCCCCCGCCTCCTTGGAAAAACCGGCCCAATCCCCCATCGCCGCCAGCCCCGTGCCCCAGGCAATGGCAAACACCAGCAGTAACTCCTGGGAGCGCGCCATGGACCGCACCACACCGGGCAGCACATAGCGCATCAGTACAAACATCAGCAACGCCGCAGCCGACACCCGCGCAAGCAACGACCCGGCCACCTCCCATGCAGCCGCATCCGCACTCCCGCGCAAGGCACTCATGGCCATCATGGCCAGCACGACGGCAATATCCTGAACGATCAGAAAACCCACCGCGATGCGACCATGCAGCGAATCGAGTTCGCGCTTATCGGAAAGCAGTTTGACGATAATGATGGTGCTGGAGAATGTCAGGGCGACCGCTACATAGATCGCCTCCATCACTCCTTTGCCCAGAGCGAGAATGAGCAGGAAGCCGAACAGGATGGTAAAACCGAGCTGGCCCAGACCCGTTGCCAATGCCACCGGGCCAATGTGACGCACATGGGTAATATCCAGCTTCAGCCCCACCACAAAAAGCAGTACGGCCACGCCGATCTGCGCCAGAAGATCGATCTGATCGTGGGCACGCACCAGCTCGAAGCCCGCCGGGCCCACCAGGATGCCCACGATGATGTAAGCGATCAGCACCGGTTGACGCAGGCGCACCGCCACGGCACCGACAGCCGCGGCAATTACCAGCAGGACTGCAAGTTCCGCAAAGGGTTCGTACATTATTTTCCGGCGTGCTCATCACGAGGTGAAAGCATTATCACACCACAAATGATGATCTGCACACCTGCTCGTACTGTTATTCTTTGGCACCGGAGAGGAATAGTTCAGCAGCAAACTCGCGCGCCGCCACCTGTTGAAGTATTCAGTTAGAATAAAGACCATGCGCCCCAACTCATGATAAGGACTCATCATGTACCAAATCGCTCCGAGCATTCTTTCCGCAAATTTCGCCACACTGGGCGAGGAAGTAGATAACGTTCTCGCCTCCGGTGCCGACATCGTGCACTTCGATGTCATGGACAATCATTACGTACCCAACCTAACCATCGGTCCGCTGGTCTGTGACGCGCTGCGCAAGCATGGCGTGACTGCGCCGATCGACGTGCATCTGATGGTCAAACCGGTGGACCGCATCATTCCCGACTTTGCCAAGGCGGGCGCGACTTACATCACCTTCCACCCGGAAGCGTCCGAACATATCGACCGTACCATCGGCCTGATCAAGGAAAGCGGCTGCAAGGCCGGACTGGTGTTCAATCCGGCCACGCCGCTGGATGTGCTGGAATATACCCTACCCAAGCTGGACATGGTGCTGCTGATGTCGGTGAACCCGGGTTTTGGCGGTCAGAAATTCATTCCGCATGTGCTGGACAAGGCACGCAAGGTACGCAAGATGATCGCTGCGGGTGGATATGGCTGCCGCCTGGAAATCGACGGTGGTGTGGGTCCGGCGAATATCCGCGAAGTTGCGGCGGCCGGCGTGGACACTTTTGTTGCAGGCTCCGCTGTGTTTGGCGCGCGCAAGGACAGCGATCCGCACCGCTATGACAGCGTGATCGCCGCGATGCGCGCTGAACTGGCCAAGGCATAAGCGCCATGGACGCCTGCCGACTGACCCGCCAATCAATGCTTCTGATCGCTACCGCACTTGCGCTAGCCGGTTGCGACCGGATTACGGGTGCCGACCAACAGAAAATCCTTGATGCCGAATCGATCGGTTATGCCTGCCGGGTGTCGCAACGAACACCGGAAGATTGCATGAAAGAAAACGAGTCGCACAGCCCAACTTACGTATTGCGCGGCTGGAAGGCAGCCAGTGTGGATATCGAAGATAAAATAATCGATCCGAGCATGGGAAAAAACAAGCCTGTCCGCCAGGTTCCGCAAGGCGCGCCTGCCGAAGCACCGGTTGAGGCCAAGCCCGCAGCCCACCAATCTCCTCTGCCAAAAACATCCGCCACGGGCGCTATCGAAAAGAAAACCCTTCACTGACGTGATATATCATGCCACCGGCTACAACAATCAGAAAATTTCCCCCACCCGTTAGCGTACAGGCCATCGTCATCGACCTCGATGGCACGATGTTGCACACCGCGCCGGAACTTGCCGAAGCAGCCAACCGCATGTTGCGCGACATGGATTACCCGCCCGTGTCACAGGAGTTGCTGGCCAGCTATATCGGCAACGGCATCGGCTGGCTGGTCAAGCGTGCATTGACCGGAGAAATGCATGCCACGCCGGATGCCGCGCTCTACGAGCATGCTCTGCCGATCTTCGAGAAGCACTACACCGATGTGCTGCTAACCAGCCAACTGTTCGACGGCGTGATCGAGGGTCTGGAGGCCATGCGTGCGGCCGGATTTCGACTGGGTTGCATCACCAACAAACTGGCGTGTTATACCGGACCGCTGTTACAGGGCGTCGGACTGGCAAAGTATTTCGAAATCGTCATCTCCGGCGACACCCTGCCGGAAAAGAAACCGCATCCCCTGCCGTTGCTGCATGCCGCGCGTTTTTTCGGCGCTCCGACCGAACACATGCTGCTGATCGGCGATTCGCTCAACGACGCCCTTGCGGCGCGTGCCGCCGGTTGTCCAGTATTCTGCGTGCCTTATGGCTACAATCACGGCGAACCGGCGGAAACGCTGGATGTAGACGCGGTGATTGCCGATTTGCCTGCTGCCTTACCGCTGATCAAGCGTATTTAATTTCATGGTCTGTCTATCTCTTCCTTCCTCAAAGACGACCAGTTGGCGAGGGTGAGTGCCGCCCCACCGGGCGCTTCACCCTCAAGCATCGCGTCGTCTTTAAAACAACACAGGAAATTTTATGCTGCACCCCATAACCGAACAGGAATTCAACGCACTGGCTGAACAGGGCTACAACCGCATTCCGCTAGCCACCGAAACTTTCGCGGATCTCGACACGCCGCTGTCGCTTTATCTCAAGCTCGCCAATCAGCCTTACTCCTACCTGCTGGAATCGGTGCAGGGCGGTGAACGTTTTGGGCGTTACTCCTTTATCGGCCTGCCTGCCGAGACACGCCTCACAGTACGCGGAAAACAAATCACCCTAACGCATGGCAAGACCGAGACTACGCACGAAGTCGACAACCCGCTGAATTTCATCAGTGAATACCAGTCACGTTTCAGGGTGGCCCCGTTGCCGGATCTGCCGCGCTTCACCGGCGGACTGGCCGGTTATTTCGGTTATGACACGATCCGCTACATCGAGCCGCGCCTGGCGAAAACAGCCAACAAGCACGACACGCTCGGCACCCCCGATATTCTGCTGATGCTCACCGAGCAGGTGGCGGTGGTCGACAACCTTTCCGGCACGCTCACCTTTATCGTCTATGCAAACCCGGAACAGAGTGGCGCCTACGCGCAAGCCAGACAGCGCCTGCAAGATTTGACCGCGCGCCTGCGCCAACCGGCAGACATCCCACACGCACCACCCATGCACGGCGGAGAATCTCAATCGGAATTCGGCGAAGCCGCCTTCAAGCGGGCGGTGGAAAAAGCCAAGCGCTATATTTTTGACGGCGACATCATGCAGGTCGTACTGGCACAACGCATGGCGCAACCGTTTCCCGCCTCGCCGCTGTCGTTATACCGCGCGCTGCGCAGCGTCAACCCATCACCGTACATGTTCTATTACGACATGGGCGACCATCATGTGGTCGGCGCATCGCCGGAGATACTGGTGCGACTGGAAGGTGATGCCGTCACGGTGCGCCCGATTGCCGGAACACGCCCGCGCGGCAAGACGCAGCAGCAGGACGTCGAACTCGCTCAGGAATTGTTGGCCGACCCGAAAGAACTGGCCGAACATCTGATGCTGATCGATCTCGGGCGCAACGACATCGGGCGCGTCGCGCGGAACGGCACGGTAAAACTGACCGAGAAGATGATCATTGAGCGCTACTCGCATGTCATGCATATCGTTTCCAACGTCGAGGCCGCGCTCAAACCCGGCCTGAATGCCATGGATGTGCTCAAGGCCACCTTCCCCGCCGGCACGGTGTCGGGAGCCGCGAAGGTGCGCGCGATGGAAATTATCGATGAACTGGAACCGACCAAGCGCGGCATCTACGCGGGCGCGGTCGGCTACCTCGGCTTCAACGGCGACATGGATCTGGCGATCGCGCTGCGCACCGCCGTGGTCAAGAACAATATGCTGTACGTGCAGGCAGGTGCGGGCATTGTCGCCGACTCGATACCCGATAACGAATGGATGGAAACCCTGAACAAAGCGCGCGCGGTGTTGCGTGCGGCGGAGATGGTGCTGGGCGGATTGGATAACGATCCGGGCGTGTAGGCCCGGCAAGTCTGGGCGTCAGCGTGTACAAGTGCATCAGGACGCTTCCGAAGTGATTTCCTGTTCAATCAGGCGGAAGCGCGCCAAATCATAATCGTCCCCTTTTTCCTGCAACCCGATGGGGATCAGTAGATAGTTTTTCCCGTCAAGCTGTGCCTTCAGACTGCGATGCGGCGAGAAAATACTCGCGCTCATCAACAGCTGCGCCTCGCCGGGTTGATCCCCCGGTCTTGCCCGCAACCATAGCGCAGGCTGCCCATCCTCGAACCCCACGCCACCTCCGCTCTGGCTCAGGGCCACGCCGGCTATTTCATTAGCCAGCATTTCCGCGCCCACATGCAGCTGGTTTGCCTCGTCGCGCATCAGCCAGCGCACCACTGCCACTCCCCAGTGGTGCAAGCCGTCCGGCTGCACGCCGAGCAGGCTACCGATGGATAAACCGACCGCCCCATGCGCAGGCAGCACAACATGGAACCCGCCGGCGCTGATGTCCTTAATATCCCAATGCGCCGGTTGTTCATTGCTGAAATTCAGCCCGGCATCGGTACGCTCGACTATCCTGGTAAAACTGTTCACCACCTTCAGTTTGACCTTGATTTCGCGCCGCGCGTTACGCCGCGACGACGGCGTCGTCAGGCAATTCAGAAGGTATTGTGCAGCCTCGCGCACCAGCTCCGCATCATAGGTTCCGCCCAAATAGAGATCTTCAGGAATGACACCTTTCCCCAGCGTTTTAACCAGCACAGCCAGTTTTGGCTGCACGGCCGCCATGCCGATAAAGCGTATCGATGGGTGTGCAGTGAAGCCTGCCTTGATGCTAATCGGCGCGGCCGGGCGATCCAAATCAAAAATAAACAGGCTGTCCGCAGCCTGCTGCACCTTGATATCCATGCTGGAACAATACTGCCCGACAATGCGTTCGCTCAGGTGCATATATAGCGGCTTAAGGGTGAAGACTCCGCAGCCGTACCAGCCGAGCAGCCGCCCCAACTCGCCTTTTACCGTGGTGCTGCCACCCGTGCCCGAGTAAAGGACGAGCGGCGTATCCAGATAGTGCTGCTGCTCGGCATGCTGATAGATCTTGGCAACATCTCCCCAGATCCTGTTGTCAACCGAGCCATAGATTGCGCAGGTGAATTTTAATTGCGCGGTCATCGCATAGACTGCGCGTGCCGCCAGCAAGGGTGCCTGAGCCCGGATGGCGATCGCTCCCTTGTCGCCACTGTAATAGCGATCAAACACCTTCAAATAGGCCGCGGCGGCATGGTGCGACCAATTACCCAATGCAAGCCACAGGCGGTTTTCCTGAAATTTACTCAACGCCAGTGGCGTAAAATAATCGTGCGTCAGCTTTCGTACCTCTGGCTGGGCGGTCTCATCAAGCAGGCGCACTACGGCAAACTGGTGATCCAGTTTAAAATCGGCATTGCCCGCGACCGACTCCATCCACTCGGCCAGTTCCATGAGCAGCTTGAGCGCATCACTCCTTGGCAAGTCGTCCAGCAACGCCTGTGCGGATTTCATATCCGCCATAGGGTGATCAGATTTTTTACCAAATATACCCGACAACATTTTTCACCTCGCAAACCATCCGCTCTCGCGTGTGGCAATATAACCACAAATTGCCCAGTTAAACATATGTCCTGACCGATCCTCTCTGCAACGCAGCGGATCATCTGGCAAATCTGTGTTATCAAGGTGGTCAGGCAATCATGACCTTGGCAACCAAGTTGGACTTTAATGAAAAACCTTAACGGAAACCAGAAAATAGAGCCATGGGCTATCGGTGTCGATGCGGTACTGCTCCGTCTGGACGCCACCCATCAGGGCTTAAGCGATACCGAAGCGCGGCAGCGGCTGGAGCGTTTCGGCCCCAACCGGCTCAGGGAAAAACCTAGACGCCCGGCCTGGCTAAAATTCCTCGACCAGTTCAAGAATCTGCTGGTGATCGTGCTGATCGGTGCCGCCGTGCTGGCCGGTACGATCGGCGACATCAAGGACGCGGTGGTGATTCTGATCGTCGTCGTGTTTAACGCCTGCCTCGGCTTCTACCAGGAGCACCGTGCCGAAGCGACGCTGGCGGCACTCAGGAAGATGCTGGCGCAACATGCCCGGGTGCGGCGCAGCGGCGAGGTGCAGAAAATCGCCGCCGAAGATCTTGTCCCCGGCGACATCGTGCTGTTGGAAGCGGGTGACCGCGTGCCTGCCGATGCCCGTGTGCTGGTGGCGCACAATGCCGAGGTGGCCGAAGCCGCACTCACCGGCGAATCCCACACCGTGAGCAAGCACACCGAGGCGCTTCCACCCGGCAAACATCCGCTCGCCGAACGCTGCAACATGGTGTTCATGAACACCGTGGTCACGCGCGGACGGATCGAGGCACTGGTCGCCACTACCGGCATGGAAACCGAGATGGGGCGCATCACCGGCCTGCTGGAAGCGGCGAAAGAAAGCGCCACCCCGCTGCAAATCCAGCTCGACGGATTGGGCAAGCGCCTGGCCATCATCGCCGTGGTGGTGGTGACGCTGATTTTCGTGCTCGGCATTCTGCGCGGCGACCCTCTGGTGCAGACCATCATCACCTCCATTGCCCTGGCAGTGGCCGCCATCCCCGAGGGCCTGCCGGCGGTGGTGACGGTAACGCTGGCGATCGGCATGCACCGCATGGCGCAGAACGGCGCTATCGTCAAGAAACTGTCGGCGGTGGAAACGCTGGGCTCGACTTCGGTGATCTGCTCCGACAAGACCGGAACGCTGACGCTCAACCAGATGACCGCGCGCAAGCTGTTCTACCGGGGGCGGCGTTTTGCCGTTTCCGGCGAAGGCTATACCGGCAAGGGTGAAATCGCCGCCGAAGACAGACTGGCGCAGCCGGATCTGCTGCCGCTGCTGACCCCAGCCGCGCTGTGCAACGAAAGCCATATCCGCAACGGCGAGCTGATCGGAGACCCGACCGAGGGCGCTTTGCTGGCGCTGGCCACCAAGGGCGGGTTGGAGCCGGACAGCCTGGCAGAGCACTACCCGCGCATCGCCGAAATTCCCTTCGATTCCGCCCACAAGTTCATGGCCACCTTTCACCATGACGGCGAACAGGTGCGCCTGTTTGTAAAAGGCGCGCCCGATATGCTGCTGGCACGCGCTGACCGCTATTTTGCAGCAGAGGGCCCAACGACACTGGACGACGCCATCCACGCCGACTTCGAGGCCGAGAATGCCCATCTCGCCAGCCAGGCCATGCGCGTGCTGGCGGTGGCCAAGCGCGACATCCCGGCACACGAGTTCGACCCTGCCGCTGACCTGATGAGATGGGCGCAGGAACTGACGCTGGTCGGACTGATCGGCATCATCGACCCGCCACGCCCCGAGGCGCGTGACGCGATTCGCTTGTGCCGGCAGGCAGGCATCCAGGTCAAGATGATCACCGGCGACCACGCCCTCACCGCCGGCGCCATCGCCCGCGAACTGGGCCTGGAAGGCGCAGTGCTGACTGGCGCCGAGCTCGACCGGATTGGCGTCGCCAAGCTTGCACAGCACATCGAGAAAACTGCGGTGTTCGCCCGCGTCGCCCCCGAGCACAAAGTGAAGATTGTGCAGGCGCTGAAGGCGCGCGGCCATGTCGTGGCAATGACCGGTGATGGCGTCAACGATGCCCCGGCGCTGAAGCATGCCAATATCGGCGTGGCAATGGGCATCACCGGCACCGAGGTCACCCGGGAAGCCGCCACCATGGTGCTCACCGACGACAATTTCGCCACCATCGTCGGCGCGGTCAGGGAAGGGCGCACCCTCTACGACAACATCATCAAGTTCGTGCGTTTCCAGTTGTCCACCAATATCGCTGCCATCCTGACCGTGCTCGGCGCGCAACTCCTAGGATTGCCCATGCCCTTCACCGCGATCCAGATTCTGTGGGTCAATATCATCATGGACGGTCCGCCGGCGATGACGCTGGGCATGGAGCCGGCCCGCCCCGGCATCATGAAAGCACCGCCGCGCAATAGCCAGGCGCGCATTCTCACCCTGCCGCGTTTCTGGCGCCTGCTTGGCTACGGCATCATCATGGCGTCGGGCACCCTCGGGGTGTTCTACTACGGTCTGCAAACAGGCGGCCAGGCTTATGCTCTGACGCTGGCCTTCACCACCTTCGTGCTGTTCCAGTTTTTCAACCTGTTCAATGCCCGCGCCGAACATGGCACTGCCTTCAATCGCCAGTTCTTCGCCAACGGCAAACTGTGGACAGGGCTCGGCGGAGTGGTGAGTTTGCAGGCGGTGGTGGTGCACTGGGGGCCGGCGCAGGAAATATTCCATACCGCCAGCCTCACCGCAGCCGACTGGGGATTAGCCTTCGCTGTGGCCTCCAGCGTTCTGTTGCTGGAAGAGTTCAGAAAACTTGTCCTGCTGCTCAGTCGGCGCTGACCCGATGATTCCGTGGATAACCGGCAACGCACCATTCCCGCCCGTCGAACAGGCGCTGCGTTCGCCCGACGGATTGCTTGCGGCGGGCGCCGACCTTTCCGCAGCACGCCTGCTGGAAGCCTATGGTCACGGCATCTTTCCGTGGTTCAACGCCGGTGAACCGGTGTTGTGGTGGAGTCCCAACCCGCGCATGGTGCTGCTCCCGGGTGCATTTAAAATATCGCGCTCGCTCGCCAGGGTGCTGCGCAACACGTCATATGAAGTCCGTTGCAACACTGCCTTCGAACAGGTGATGCGCGCCTGCGCCGCGCCGCGCGGGGAACAGCACGGCAGCTGGATACACGAAAATATGATCGCGGCATATTGCGCACTGCACGCGATGGGCCATGCGCATTCGGTGGAAGTCTGGATGGACGGCAAGCTCGTCGGCGGGTTATACGGGGTTGCCATCGGGCGCATGTTTTACGGAGAATCCATGTTCACCCAGATCAGCAACGCCTCAAAAATTGCGCTGGCGCATCTGGCCAGGCAACTCGAGCGCTGGCAGTTCGGCATGATCGATTGCCAGATGAATACCGCGCATCTCGCCTCGCTTGGCGCACGCGAGATTCCGCGCAGCGAATTTGTCGCGCGGTTGCAGGAATTGGTACACTGTGCACCTGTGACTCACTGGCAATTCGACACCGATCTCTTCGCATGAGTCTGTTAAACGACATCCCGCTTGCCGCGCTGCATTTTTATCTGACCGCGCCCTACTCCTGCAGCTACCTGCCTGATTTGCAGGCGCGCTCGCAGGTCGCCACCCCCGCCTTTCTCATCAGCCCGCCGGTCTATTCGGAACTGGTGCGCCACGGCTTCCGCCGCAGCGGCGCCCATACCTACCGCCCGCATTGCGATGGCTGTACCGCCTGCGTGCCGCTGCGCGTGTCGGCCAAACAGTTCACGGCAAGCCGTTCGCAACGGCGCGCCTGGGCGCAACATGCAACGCTGACGGCCAGCCTGCATCCGCTGCTGGACAGCGCCGAGCATTACGCGCTTTACCAGCGCTATCAGCGCGCGCGCCACCCGGATGGCGGCATGGACAACGATGACTGCGAGTCCTATCAGAATTTCCTGCTACAAAGCCAAGTCGATTCGCTGCTGGTGGAATTTCGCGAGCAGGGCGTATTGCGCATGGTCAGCGTGATCGATCTGCTCAGCGACGGCCTGTCCTCGGTGTACACTTTTTATGAGCCGGATGTGCCGCGCGCGCGCTTCGGGGTTTACAACGTGCTGTGGCAAATCGAGCTGTGCCGCAAACTCGATCTGGATTTTGTCTATCTGGGCTACTGGATCAAACATAGCCGCAAGATGGCTTACAAGACCAACTACCAGCCGGCGCAAGGCCTGATGGACGGCGTCTGGCGGGCGCTCGACAAAGATGCGCTCTAACTAAAGACACTCAAAAGAACTCTGAAAATGTATTCACTGCTACGCCCCCTGTTATTCCGGCTTAACCCGGAAACCGCCCACGACCTCACGCTCGGCGGGCTCAATGCAGCGTATTCATTGGGCCTGAGCGGCCTCATGGCAAAACGCCCGCCAGACGACCCGCGCACCATGATGGGACTTACCTTCCCCAATCCGGTCGGGCTCGCTGCCGGGCTCGACAAGAATGGCGACTGCATCGACGGGTTGGCCGCGCTCGGTTTCGGCTTCATCGAAATCGGCACGGTCACCCCGTTACCCCAGCTCGGCAATCCCAGACCGCGCCTGTTCCGCATGCCGCAAGCCGGCGCCATCATCAACCGCATGGGCTTCAATAACGAGGGCGTGGATGCGCTCGTCGCCAACGTGCAACGCGCCGATTATCGCGGCATACTCGGTATCAATATCGGCAAGAACGCCGCTACGCCGATCGAGAAGGCTGCGGACGACTACCTAATCTGTCTGCGCAAGGTGTATGCCCATGCCAGTTACATTACCGTCAACATCTCCTCACCCAACACCAGAAATCTGCGCCAGCTGCAGGATGCAGACGCGCTGGACAACCTGCTGTCACAATTGAAGGCAGAGCAGCCAAAGCTCGCCGACACGCATGGCAAGTATGTACCCATTGCTGTAAAAATCGCACCGGACATGGAGAATGAACAGATCGCGCAAATTGCGCGCCTGCTGTCGCAACATCGCATGGACGGCGTCATTGCCACCAACACGACCCTGTCGCGCGAGGGGGTGGAGAACCTGCCGCATGGCTCGGAAACTGGCGGGCTTTCCGGCGCGCCGCTGCGCAACAAATCCACCGCCGTGATCCGCCAGCTCGCCGCCGAATTGCAAGGCGCATTACCCATCATCGGCGCGGGAGGCATCCTGAGCGGTGCGGATGCGGCCGAGAAAATCGAAGCCGGCGCGGCATTGGTGCAGTTGTACAGCGGCCTGATCTATCGCGGCCCGGCGCTGGTCAGCGAAGCCTGCACCGCCATCCGTAACCTGTAATTCTCCATTCATAAAAATCACCGGGGCAATGGATAAATTGCCCCCTGAATTCTGTTAAGGATTCCTTAAGCTTGCCTCCCTATCCTGCACGCCTCGCAATTCATTTCAGGAGAAAATAATGTTTTATCTATTTCGTGCATCAGGTTTGGCGCTGGTGGCCGTTGCCGGACTGGCGGCGCAACCGGCTTTTGCGGAAACCCCCAACGAGATACAGGCTTCCATCCAGCAAGAGGCCGCCGGTACGCCGGGTTCTCAGGAATTCTCCGCAACGCGCGGGGAAAGCTTCTTTAAGACAAAGCATGCCAACGACTGGAGTTGCGCTTCCTGTCATACCGACAATCCCGCTGCACCGGGCAAGCATGCCAAAACCGGCAAGATCATCGATCCGCTTGCGCCGTCCGCCAATGCGGAGCGCTTTACCAGCCCGAAAAAAGTGGCGAAATGGTTCAAGCGCAATTGCAATGATGTGGTGGAGCGCGTTTGCACACCGCAGGAAAAGGGTGACGTACTTGCCTATCTGCTGACCGTCAAGAAATAAGGAGATTGCCATGGCGATTAAAGATCAAAAAGTTTTTCGGATACTTGCTGTTGCCTTGCTGGCGATGAGCGTCACGCTGCCTGCCGCGCAGGCCGATGACGATGATCGCGATGAGAAATACAGCGAAAAATACAGCGGCAAATATGGCGGCGAAAACCGCGGCAAGCCGCTCCAGCCCGCGCAAACCAATGCCAAATTCCAGCAGGAATGCTCCGGCTGCCATATTGCGTTTGCGCCGGGGCTGTTGCCCGCCGAATCCTGGCGCAAAATGATGACCGGCCTGGACAAGCATTTCGGCTCGGATGCATCGCTGGATGCCGAAGACAACAGGGAGATCACCACGTTCTTGCTAAAAAATGCTTCCAACCGCTGGAGCGCGCCGACGGCGCCGCTGCGCATCACTGAAGCTGCCTGGTTCAAGCGCAAGCACGACACTCACGAAATCAATCCGGCGGTCTGGAAAAACCCGCTGGTGAAAAGTCCGGCCAATTGCGGCGCCTGTCATCCGCAGGCGGAGCGCGGCGATTTCAATGAACACAATATAAAAATACCCAGGTAAAAGGAGATCATCATGAGTCAACGTATTCTGGTTTGGGATATCCCGACGCGGGTTTTTCACTGGCTGCTGGCATTGTCATTTGCCGGCGCTTATCTGACTGCGGAATCGGAGCGCTACCGGGATATTCACGTGGCACTCGGTTACACCCTGCTGGGGCTGATCGGATTCAGGTTGTTGTGGGGATTTGTCGGCACGCGTTATGCGCAATTCCGTTCCTTCCTGTTCAAACCCGCTGAGGTCATGGCTTATTTTCAGTCGCTGCTTAAAGGCAAGCCCGCGCATTACGTCGGGCACAACCCGGCCGGAAGCATGGCGATCTGGCTACTGCTCGGGCTGGGCATCCTGACCGGTGTGACTGGAGTCATGCTGTTTCATGACATCGGTGGCGATGCGCTGGAGGAACTGCATGAGTTCGCCTCCAATGCCATGCTGGCCATCGTAGTCATACACATTGCCGGGGTAGTGGTGAGCAGCGTGCTGCGCCGCGAAAATCTGGTGCGTTCCATGATCACCGGTTTCAAGTCCGCCGAACCGGAGCAAGGCATCCGCCGTTCACATCTCTGGCTGGGTGTCATAATGCTGACTGCTGTCGTGGCATTCTGGGTCGGCTATCCGGCCACCGGCTTGGTGACGCCAGGCACGGATGCGACGCATACTGAACAGCATGATGATGACTGATGACATTCACGGGTGAATGATGCGCATATTGGTGGTCGAAGACGATGCCCTGCTGGGTGATGCGATTCAGGCTGGCCTGAAACAGTCCGGCTATGCCGTGGACTGGATGAAGGACGGCGTCTCGGCAGAGCAGGCGCTCGCCACCGAGCCTTACGCGGCGGTGGTGCTGGATCTGGGCCTGCCGCGTCTGTCAGGGCTGGAGGTGCTGCGCCGGCTGCGCGGCCGCAATGCTCCGCTGCCCGTGCTGATCCTGACCGCAATGGATACGGTGGATGACCGCATCAAGGGGCTGGATGCCGGCGCGGACGATTATCTGGTCAAGCCGTTCGACATGGGCGAGTTGGCGGCACGGCTGCGCGCACTGATTCGCCGCGCCAGCGGCAAGACCGAACCCTTGCTGCAAGTGGGCGCGATCAGGCTCGACCCCGCCGCCCATCGTGTATTGTGCCAGGACAAACCAGTCGAGCTTTCAGCCAAAGAATTTGCGCTGCTGCACGCCCTGATGCTCAATGCCGGCAAAGTGCTGTCGCGCGCGCAACTTGAAGAGCAGCTCTACGCGTGGGGCGACGAGATCGAAAGCAATGCGGTGGAAGTGCATATCCATCACCTGCGCCGCAAGCTGTACCCGGAGCTGATCGAAACCATACGCGGCGTCGGCTATCTGATGCCGCGCGAAAAGGCCGCCTGACATGCCGCGCAACGCATCACTCAAACAACGGTTGCTGGCGCTGGTGCTTGCGGCGATCACACTGGTCTGGCTCGGCGCGGCCGCCTTTACCTACTTTGAGGCGCGCGAGGAATTCGACGAAGTACTGGATGCGCACCTCGCACAAGCCGCTTCGCTGCTGGTCGTACAGGCATCGCACGATCTCGACGAACTCGAAACCGAGCATGCGCCCCTGCTGCACAAATATGCGCGCCGCGTCGCGTTTCAGATATGGGAAGGAGGGCATCAGCTGCGCCTGCATTCTGTCAACGCCCCGCAGCAGCCGCTGACGAACAAGGACCATGGTTTCAGCGACACCGTTATCGGTGGGAAACGCTGGCGCGTGTTCAGCACCTGGGATGAATCCGGCGAATACCTGATTCATGTCGCGGAACGCGCCGATGTGCGCGGCGAACTGGCGCGTGACATCGCTGGCAACCTGCTGCAGCCGTTGTGGTTCTCGTTGCCACTGCTGGCGCTGCTGCTGTGGGTTGCGGTCATGCGCGGCCTGCGCCCGCTTGGCGTACTGGCCCGCGAAGTGGAACAGCGCGAACCGGATAATCTCGCCGCACTGGATGCATCGTCCGCGCCGCGCGAAGTGGTGCCGCTGATCGAACGACTCAACCGGCTGTTCGCGCGCATCGATGCTTCCATGCAAAAGGAGCGGCGCTTTACCTCGGACGCCGCGCATGAGTTGCGCACCCCGGTGGCCGCGATCAAGGCACAGGCGCAGGTAGCGCGCGCCGCTTCCGGGGAGGCGGAACGCCTCCGCGCGCTCGACAACGCGATTCTCGGTTGTGACCGCGCCGCCCATTTAATCGAACAGCTACTGACGCTGGCGCGGGTGGATACGCTGGATCGCAGCCTATCCGAGCCGTGCCAACTCAGGGACATCGCCGCCGAGACGATTGCGACGTTGGCACCGGCCGCGCTGGAAAAGGGCGTGCAATTCGAACTGCTGGCGGGTGACAAAATGACGGTACGCGGCAATCCAGGGCTGTTGCGGGTGTTGCTGCGCAACCTGCTCGACAATGCAGTGAAACATACGCCGCCCGGGACGCTGGTTCAGGTTGGCCTCACCCATGAGCAGGGGACGACCTGTCTGTCGGTGAGCGACAATGGCCCGGGCATTTCTGAACAGGAGCGGGACAAGGTAGTGGAGCGCTTCTATCGGCCATTGGGCACGCAGGCCAGCGGCAGCGGCTTGGGACTGTCCATCGTCAAACGGATTACTGAAGTGCATGGCGCCTCCCTGCATATGTCACCAGCGAACGAAGAAAAGGGCTTGCGCGTGACGGTGGCCTTCCAACGTTAGCCCGTTCCGTTCGTATCAATCTGCCCCATGCGTCCGGCATTATTTCGGTAAAATTGCGTCCGTGCACCAAACGTGGCGCGCGCTGCAAAAATCCCGATATTGAAAGGTTTGGCAATGCTGGAAATGTTTTCTACCCCCCAGTTCTGGGTGGACGTATTCAAGATCATCCTGATCGATCTGCTGCTGAGCGGCGACAACGCGGTGGTGATCGCGCTGGCGTGCCGCAACCTGCCGCCGCACCAGCGCAAAAAAGGCGTCCTGTTTGGGGTCGGCGGTGCAATCGGTTTGCGCATCGTGCTGACCTTCTTTGCCGTCGGACTGCTCGCGCTCACCTATCTGAAATTGATCGGCGCATTGCTGTTGCTGTGGATCGGCGTCAAGCTGATCCTGCCGGAAGATGAGGCGCACGGCGAGAGCAATATCAAGGCCGATACGCGATTGTTCGGCGCGATCAAGACCATCATCATCGCCGATTTTGTAATGAGCCTGGACAACGTGCTGGGAGTGGCTGCGGTCGCCAAGGGTAACTTGTCGCTGCTGATATTCGGCCTGCTGATCAGCATTCCAATGATCGCCTGGAGCAGCCAGCTGGTGCTGAAGCTGATCGACCGCTACCCCGTCATCATCTACGTCGGCGGCGCACTGCTGGGTTACGTGGCTGGCGAAATGCTGGTCGGCGAAACGTTGTTCATTACGCTGCTCGAGTCACGCCATTACCTGCACTGGCTGGTGCCGGGGCTGGGCGCGCTACTGGTGGTCGTGCTCGGCAGATGGTTGGCGATGCGTAAAGCTGTTTCTGCGGCACCGATCGATCTGGTAGACAAAAAGGTCACCGTTGTACCGGCAAATAAATCGTAAAGGAGAAAGATGATGAAGATACTGATCCCGGTAGATGGTTCGGCCAATGCGCAACGTGCGCTTGACCATGTGGTCAAGAATATCGCCGTGCTCAAAGAACCCCCGCAATTGCTGCTGTTGAATGTGCAATGGAATGTGGCGGCCGGCAACGTCAAGCTGTTCATCAATCAGGAAACAATCAACGATTACTATCGCGAACAAGGCATGACGACGCTGCAACCGGCACTTGCGGCACTAGATGCCGCCGCACTGCCCTACCAGTACCACATCAGCATCGGCACACCGGCTGAGGCCATTGTGCAATATGCCAACGAGCAGGCTGTCGATTATATTGCCATGGGCAGGCAGGGCCAGGGAAGCCTGCAGGCATTGCTGCTGGGTTCGGTGATGAGCAAGGTACTGCATTTGGCAAGCTGTCCGGTGCTGCTGGTCAATTGAAAACGATGCTCTGGATTCGCTGTAAGTTAAATTACCTTCGGCAAAGCGTGAGATTTATTGGGTGAGCGCCTCAAAGGCACGGACAAAACCGTGAGCCGCCCAGGGCGGCTGGCTTGCACTCCTTCCCCCTGTCAGGGGGAAGGTTGAGATGGGGTACACACTGCTGACTTCATACATGCTTGAATTTCCACCCCCACCCTAACCCGCCCCCTGCGAGGGGGAGGGAAAGGTATCGCCAGATACTAACATTGTTCCTTTTGACCGCAGGAACGGCCAAACCTAACGATCATGGCGCAGCCCCCCCAGAATGATGAATCGTCCGCGCCCTGATCGCTCCCCCACCCCCGTTCCCCCTCTGGGCGAAACAACCAGCCATTCGACCAGGCTGCAAACAACCGAAGCCAAGTCGCTGGTTATCCCGGAGGGCGAGGGATACTGGCGGGTTGCTGCGCGAGATTCACGTTAAGGAACCTCTGATTAAGTCCCACATGGCCGCGCATTCGGCTTTGCGGGATGAGATGCAAGGAAGGCGACGACGCGAATGGCCATTCCCTTCGCTCGGAGCCTGACACCGCAGATCGCCCGCAAAGCCAATGCCCTGAAGGGATGCAACCAAAACTGGCGCTCGCGGCGTTGCGCTCCTTGGCATCGTAGAATGACTACGACCGGCGTCGCGCGCCTTGCGATCATCCAGTTTTTGTTAGCAACGCTGTTCATGGCGTACTTGATCAGAGGCTCCTTAATGGAGTCCCCCGGAAAAGCCGGGGGTAAGTTTGTGGCAACGGCCTTGTGGTAAGCTTCCATTCGAAGGCAATTCGATAACGCAATTGATGTGCCGGATTGCCAATGAATCGCATACTGATACTCTGACCATCCGGGCAAATCGGAAGTCGTTGTGTCAGCGATAAAGAAGTGGCCGAAGCATTACGCCGGTGCGCAACAAGCTTACAGGGGTAAACCATGAAAGTAGAAGATGCGATCGAGATAGTCAGCCAAACTCATCCAGGCGTGGTGCGCTCGCATAACGAGGATAGCGTGGCGCAGGAAGCGGCTTGCGGCCTGGTTGTATTGGCGGACGGAATGGGCGGTTATAACGCGGGCGAAGTAGCGAGCGGTATCGCCGTTTCTGTGGTCGCGACCGAAATTTTTCAGCGCCTGCAGGGTACCAGCCCGACAGTACGCGATGCAGCAACCGGGGATGAACTGGGAGTCGTGTTGTTGCGCGACAACATCCGCAAGGCAAACGCTTCAATTTTTCAGGCTGCGCAAAGCCAGCCACAGTATGCGGGAATGGGCACGACCATCGTTTCCGGCTTGTTTTACGACAATCGCTTAGTGGTCGGACATGTCGGCGATTCGCGCATGTACCGGTTTCGCGGCGAAACACTGGAAACGATCACCCGCGACCACTCCCTGCTTCAGGAACAAATTGACAGCGGGATGATCAGCATCGAGGATGCACGCCAGTCCAAGAACAAAAATCTGGTGACACGTGCAGTGGGAATTGATGCTGAGGTGGAGCCGGAAATCCATGTGCATGATGTGCAGGTGGGTGACATTTATTTGTTGTGTTCGGACGGTTTGAACGACATGGTGGAGGATGAAGATATTCAGGACACGTTAAGTGCGATGCGAGGCAATCTTCCGCTGGCAACAGAGCAGTTGATCCAGATGGCGAACGATAACGGTGGGCGTGACAATATTTCGGTGATACTGGTTAAGGTGAAAGACGAATTTGCCGTGCCGCGCAGTTGGCTGGCAAAGTTGTTCAATTGGTTCAAGAAATAAACAGCACGAGGGTCACGATAATGGCAGCCAAACTGATACTCAGCATGGATGGGGTGGTTCTCAAGGAATATCCTTTGAACAAGGAGCGCATGACGATCGGGCGCAAAGCGCACAATGACATTGTCATCGACAATCTGGCGGTGAGTGGTGAGCATGCCGTGATCGTTACCATCCTGCACGACTCGTTCCTTGAGGATTTAGACAGCACCAATGGACTGGAAGTGAACGGCACCCCGGTCAAAAAACACTTTCTGCAGAACAACGACCTGATCGAAATCAGCAAATACAAACTAAAATATGTCAACGACCAGACCGCTCAGGTGGGCTCGGCTGATTTTGAAAAAACCATGGTACTGCGCGCACCGTTCAAGCAAACGGTGAAAGATAAAGGTGATGAAACCGCCGGTTTCATGAGGACAAAAGTGAGCCCAACACCACCGGCCGGCGCGCTTGAGAAAACTGGCCGGTTTGACATTCGCCCAGCGGCAACACCCGCCACCCCTGAACCCAAGTCCGCAAGCCCTGCCGCGGCAGCCACACCGCAAACGGCCATCGTGCAAATCCTGACCGGGCCCAACGCCGGCAAGGAGCTTGAGTTGGTAAAAAATCTCACCACACTGGGTAAACCCGGCGTGCAGGTAGCCGTCTTGACTCGTCGCCCGCATGGTTTTTTCATTACCCACGTTGAAGGTGCGAACCATCCAATGGTCAACGGCACAGCATTGGGCGACCAGCCGCATAAACTGAATGACCACGATGTCATCGAACTGGCCGGAATCAAAATGGAGTTTTTTTTCAAGGGATAACCGTGGGCAGAAAACAGAAGACAGAGGACAGAAGACAGCAGCATTGTCACGACTGCGCCGCGTCTTTAATAAACGCTTGTAGCGGTGCACGAAAACCTGTTCTCTGTTTTCAGTTTTCTTTCTGTCGGGTGGCGTGAAAAAAAGCGCCATCCTCATCTGGCTCGGACTGTTGATCGTCCTGGTTTTCACTGGCAATGCCGCGCGCCTCTACCGTCTCAACCTCGTAGACCAGCTTTCCGCCATTCTGTACGACTACCGTTTGCAATTGACCATGCCGCGCACGGTGGACGACCGCATTGTCATTCTCGATATTGATGAAAAAAGCCTTAAGGAAGAAGGCCGCTGGCCTTGGAGCCGCGACCGACTCGCCTTGTTAATGGACAAACTCTTCGACAAATACGATGTTGCGGTGGTGGGCTTCGACGTGGTGTTCGCCGAAAAGGATGAGAGCTCAGGACTCAAGGTGTTGCAGAGAATCGGGCAAGACCAACTCAAGGACAACACGCAATTCCAGGCGGCACTATCACAGATCCGGCCACAGCTCGAATACGACAAGCTGTTCGCCGATAACATCAGGAATCGCAAGGTGGTATTGGGTTATTACCTGACCAGTCAGGGCGATACCCATATATCCGGGGTGTTGCCCGCAGCGGCCTTTCCGGCGGGCACATTCAAGGGCAGGCCGATCGGTTTTACGACCTGGAACGGATACGGGGCAAATCTTCCGGATTTACAACAGGCTGCGGCCAGCGCAGGACATTTTAATCCACTGGTGGACTTTGACGGCGAGGTGCGCCGCGTGCCGATGCTGGTGGAATACGACGGCGCATACTACGAGTCTCTGTCACTCGCCGTGGTCCGCACCCTGCTCGGGAAGCCTGAATTGCTGCCGGGATTTACCGAGGCCGATAGCAGCGGGTATGGCGGTCTGGAATGGCTGGAGCTGGATGCGACCGGTGGTGGGCTGAAAATCCCGGTAGATGTCGATGTAGCCACTCTGGTCCCGTACCGCGGCAGACAAGGAAGCTTCCGTTACATTTCCGCTGCGGATGTGCTGCATGATCGTGTTAAAAATTCCCAACTCAAGGGCAAGATCATACTGGTAGGAACGACCGCCCCGGGGTTGCTGGATATGCGCGCCACACCCGTCGCGGAAGTTTATCCGGGCGTAGAAATCCACGCCAACATGATTGCCGGCATTCTCGACCAGAACCTGAAAGAACGTCCCGCCTACATGATCGGTGCGGAGGTGGTCTGGCTGCTGCTGATCGGCATTACCCTGAGTTTTTTGTTGCCAAAACTGAGCCCGGCAAAAGCAATCCTGCTGTCGGCATTCATGTTTTCCGCCACGCTGGGAATAAGCGTGCTTGCATGGCATCACGGAAACCTGCTGTTCCTGGTGGCAAACAGTTTGGTGATGATTGCACTGCTGTTCGCGCTGGACATGTCCTACGGTTATTTCGTCGAATCGCGCACCAAGCGCCAGATTACCGGTTTGTTTGGCCAGTACGTGCCGAGTGAACTGGTCGAGGAAATGGCCGAGCATCCGGAAAGTGTGTCTATGGAAGGCAATAGCCGCGAAATGACCATCCTGTTTTCCGACGTGCGCGGCTTTACCCGCATTTCCGAAGGGCTCGATCCGAAAGAGCTGACGCTGCTGATGAATGAGTTTCTGACGCCGTTATCCCGGGTTGTTTACAAACATCGCGGCACCATCGACAAATACATGGGCGACTGCATCATGGCTTTTTGGGGAGCTCCCCTGCCGGATACCAACCATGCGCGCAACGCCCTGTTGGCCGGCATCGAAATGCAGGCAACCCTGAAGGCGTTGCAGCCGCATCTCAAGGCGCGCGGCTGGCCTGAGATTCGTATCGGCGTAGGCGTCAACACCGGACGCGTCAGTGTTGGTAACATGGGTTCGGAAATACGCGTCGCCTACACGGTGATGGGCGATGCGGTGAATCTGGCCTCGCGCCTGGAAGGCATTACCAAACACTACGGTGTGGACATGATCGTCGGAGAGAACACCAAAAATGCCGTTGCCGACTTTATCTACCGCGAGCTTGACCATGTGCGGGTAAAGGGCAAAGATGCGCCTATAGCGATCTATCAACCGGTCGGGTTGCTCACCGAGGCAAGCAAGGCGGTACAGGACGAAGTCGAGCAGTTTCATAAAATGCGACGCCTCTATTGCAGACAGGACTGGGATCAGGCGGAATTGCAATTGACCAAGTTGCGGCGCATGTCGCCGGACACTGTGTTATATGAGATTTATGCAAAGCGTATCGCCTATTTCCGCAAGAACCCCCCGATGGCTAAGTGGGATGGCGTATTCGTATTTCAAACAAAGTGAACCAGAAACGGACAGAACGATGAGGCTCAGAACGTTAGGGTGTAGCGGCGGAATAGGCAGCAATCTGCGCACCACCTCGTTCCTGCTCGATCATGACGTGCTGATTGACGCAGGCACAGGCGCCGGCGAACTCAGCCTTACCGAGCTCAGCATGATCGATCATATTTTTGTCACGCACGCGCACCTCGATCACATCAACTCCATCCCGTTCATCGTGGACAGCGCCGGATTCATGCGCAACCGCCCCCTGACCGTGCACGCCACCGGAGAAACACTCGGCATTCTCGAGCGACATATATTCAATGGAAAAATCTGGCCGGACTTCACCAGAATATTCAACGCCCAAGAAACCTTCATGCGATATCAGCCTATGGAATTGGGCGAGACGGTCGTATTGGATGGGCGCAAAATTACCGCCATCCCCGCCTGTCACGAGATACCTGCAGTCGGCTATCACCTGGACAGCGGCAACGCGAGCCTGGTATTCAGCGGCGACACCACGACCCTTGACGCATCATGGGAAGTTATCAATAAAATTCAGAATTTGCGATATCTTATTATCGAGACTGCATTTTCGAACAGCGAAAAAGAATTGGCCATTATTTCCAAACATCTTTGCCCCAGCATGCTGGCGGAGGAACTAAAAAAACTTCAGCTCGACGTGGAAATATTGGTTACCCACCTCAAACCCGGCGAAGTGGAGTTGATCATGCAGGAAATTGAAAGCAGCGTTCACGGCCGATGCCCAAAGATGCTACTGAACAATCAGGAATTCGAGCTTTAGGACTATCTGATGACTTACGCACTTGACATTAAAGTTCTGGCCGGACTGGAGCCGATTGCTTCATTCAACCCGGCCAGACTGCGTGAGCTGCTTGACCATTGTCATATCGAAACCGTCTCGCAGGGGCACGACCCATTCAGGGTACATGGGTTGCAGGGTCAATCGGTTTATCTGGTCGATGGCGAACTCGAACTGGTTTACGAGGGGGGCAGCAAAGTAATCGTAAATGCGCATTCAGAGTGGGCCAAGCATCCGCTGGGCAAACGTCAGCCGTATATTGCCTCGGCCACGGCATTGCGCGAAAGCCACCTGCTGCGTGTCAACGAAGAACTGCTGGATCGGATGGTCACTTTTGATCAATTCTCGCAGACCAACCGAACAAGGACATTTGACACTACTGACAGAGAAGAACATCACGATCCCTCAACCGACATCAAGCGTTTGCTGAACTCTGACATGTTCAGCGCGGACAATCTTAGGAACGGGCCGCTGGCACATTTACCTGCGGCGAATATCAGCGCATTGTTGCAACGCATCGAGGCCATTGCGGTGCGGCAGGGTGATGTCATCATTCGCGAAGGCGATAAGGCTGATTATTACTACCTGATCGACAGTGGCCGCGCCCAGGTGATGCGTCGCGTGGGTGACGCAGACGTGCATCTCGCCGATCTTAAGGCGGGTGACGTATTCGGTGAGGAAGCGCTTGTTTCCGGCGCCAAGCGCAATGCGACAATCACCATGAAATCCAATGGCCTGTTGCTGCGCCTCGGGCGGCAGGATTTTCAGGTGTTGATGCAGGAACCGCTGCTGCGCAAATTAAACTATGAACAAGCCATACAGGCTGTAGCGCAAGGCGCAGTGTGGCTGGACGTGCGACATCCGCCCGAATATCGCTATGACAAACTGCCGGGCGCGATGAATGTGCCGCTGAACGACATACGCAATGCGATTGACGTATTGGACCGCAAACAGAAATATATTACCTACTGCCAGAGCGGGCGGCGCAGCGCCGCTGCCGCGTTTATTCTGGCACAGGCCGGATACGACGCGCAGGTTCTGGAGGGTGGCTTATGGTCGGTGCCCAGAACAGCGCAACAACAGATTGGCTAGATAGGAGCAATTGATGGACACAGTAACGGCAACTAATGGTGCGAAGAGTAATGTCGGCGAAATCAGCCTCAAGCTCGAGTTCACCAAAAACCTCAATCGCGTTATCAACAAGATCCATGCGACCAACAACATTGACGAGATCATGCTGGATGTCAGCAAGGACGTCTGTACGCTATTCAATGCCGACCGGCTCACCATCTATGTGCTGGGTGAAGACAATAGCTCGCTTATTTCCAAAGTCAAAACCGGTCTGAATTCTTTCAAGGATCTCAAGCTGCCGATTGCCGAACAAAGCCTTGCCGGGTATGCGGCCATGCACAAGAAACTGCTCAACATCCAGGATGTTTATGACGAAAAGGAACTGGCCAGCCACAGTTCGCATTTGCGTTTTTTGCAGGCGGTGGACAAACGCACTGGCTACCGCACCAAGCAAATGCTGGTTGCGCCGATTCTGGATGGGACGAACGGCGACCTGGTCGGCGTCATTCAAGTCATCAACAACAAAGCTGGCGTTCCGTTTGCCGCGATGGTTGAAGAAGGCGTGCAGGAACTGGCGCAGACCATGGCCGTGGCGCTGCGGCAGCGTCTGCAAAGCAGCATTGTCAAAACCAAATATGATTATTTGGTCGCTGATGCGGTGCTGTCCGCCGCCGAATTTGAACTGGCAACCCGTACTGCACGGCGCAAGGGGATCGACATCGAGGAGGTGCTGATCGATGAATTCCAGGTCAGCGCGCCGGCCTTGGGCAAGGCGTTGTCCAGCTTCTTCGGAGTTCCTTACGAGCCCTACAAGGCAGATCGCATCAAGCCTGCCGACTTGTTGAAGAACCTGAAACGCGAATATGTCGAAAGCAGCTACTGGATTCCGATTGAAGAAACCCAGGAAGGGTTGATCATTTTAACCACCGACCCGGAGCGCACTCAGGCTTCGCGAGTGGTCAACAACATTTTCCCCAAAAATAGACTGGTGTACAAGCTTTGCTCACAACGCGAATTCAAACAAACACTGGATTTGTTTTACGGGAGGAGCGGCGCAACCGATGCCACTGGCGGCTTCTCCATGGATGAATCGTCGATGGACGATTTGCTTTCAAGTCTCGGCGCGGAAGAAGATGAAATACCCAGTGTCAGCCAAGAGGATGTCAATGCGGCGGCCGACAACGAACTGGTCAAGCTGGTCAACAAAATCATCGTTGACGCCTACCGGATGGGTGCCTCGGATATCCATATCGAACCGCTGCCGGGAAAGGGCAAGACGCAGGTGCGCGTGCGCAAGGATGGCTCGCTGCTCAACTACATCGAAGTGCCCGCCACTTACCGCAACGCGCTGGTGACACGCATCAAGATCATGTGCGATCTGGATATTTCCGAAAAACGCAAACCGCAGGACGGTAAAATCAAGTTCAAGAGATTTGGTCCGCTGGATATTGAGCTGCGTGTGGCGACGATTCCGTCACAGGGCGGAGTCGAAGATGTGGTGATGCGTATTCTCGCTTCCGGCGAACCGCTGCCCCTGGAGAAAATGGGGTTTTCAGCACGCAATAATGAGCTAATAAAGGCGACCGTCAGCAAACCCTATGGACTGTTTTTCGTGTGCGGCCCGACCGGCTCCGGTAAAACCACCACGCTGCATTCCATTCTCAAATACATCAACAAGCCCGAAACCAAGATATGGACGGCCGAAGACCCGGTGGAAATTACCCAAAAAGGCTTGCGCCAGGTGCAGATCAACAAAAAGGCCGGTCTGGATTTCGCCACCATCATGCGTGCCTTCCTGCGTGCCGATCCGGATGTGATCATGGTCGGTGAAATGCGCGACAAGGAAACCGTATCAATCGGTATCGAAGCCTCGCTGACAGGCCACCTGGTGTTCGCCACCCTGCACACCAACAGCGCGCCGGAATCCATCAACCGCTTGCTTGATATGGGCATGGATCCGTTCAACTTTGCCGATGCGTTGCTGGGCATTCTCGCGCAACGTCTGGCGAAACGCCTGTGCGGCGACTGCAAAAAATCGCATGTCGCAAGCGCCGACGAGATCAAAGCATTACTCACAGAATACAGCGAAGAGTTAAAAAGTACCGAGACATGGAAGAAAGATCCGGCGGGTGCAAGAGAGGCCTTGCTTGCCGAGTGGGTCAAGTTATTTGCCGATGACAAAGGGCAATTCACGCTGTACGAGCCGATCGGCTGCGACAAATGTTCCGGCACCGGCTACCGCGGTCGCGTGGGTTTACACGAATTGCTGCTTGGCACCGATCCTATCAAAAAGGCGGTTCAGGAACATGAGCGCGTCGCCGCACTGCTGGCAATCGCACTCGAAGAAGGAATGCACACCCTGAAACAGGATGGCATGGAAAAAGTCTTGCAAGGCATTACCGACATGCACCAAATACGCGCCGTCTGCATCAAGTAACATGGATTCTGGCGAGAGTCCCCTGCTTCGCCTCAAGGAACTCAATGAAATCGGCATCGCACTGTCCCGGCAGCGGGACATCAACAGCCTGCTGGAAACAATTCTCGAAGCGGCAAAACGCATCACGCATGCCGAAGCCGGCACGCTTTATCTGCACGAACCTGACAAACGAGTGCTGCGTTTTGAGATATTGCGCAATGACTCCCTGAATATTGCGATGGGCGGCACCAGCGGTGTGCCGATTACCTTCTACCCGGTTCAACTTTACGACGGGGATAACAAACCCATTCACTCGACGGTAGTGAGCCATGCTGCATTGAGCGGCGAGACGGTGAATATTGCCGATGCCTACTCCGAGCAAGGTTATGATTTTTCTGTCACCCAAAAAATCGATGCCAAGACCGGTTACCGCTCCCAGTCCTTTCTCACCGTGCCCATGCGCAATCACGAGGATGAAGTCATCGGTGTGCTGCAACTCATCAACGCACAGGATCACAAAAGCGGCGCGGTCATTCCTTTTTCAGACGACCATCAGCAGTTGCTGGAGTCGCTCGCTTCACAAGCGGCCATTGCGCTGACCAATCGCCGCCTGATCGCGCAACTGGAAACGTTATTCGAATCCTTTGTCCAGCTCATCAATACGGCCATCGACGATAAATCGCCTTATACCGGTGGGCATTGCGCACGCGTACCGGTTCTGACCATGATGCTGGCTGAGGCAGTCAACCGCACAACCCAAGGTCCATTCAAGGATTTCGTCATGACCGATAAGGACCGGCAAGAACTGAAAATGGCCGGATTACTGCATGATTGCGGCAAAATCACCACACCAGCGCGCGTTGTGGATAAATCAACCAAACTGCAAACCATTTTTGACCGCATCTGCCTGCTCGACACCCGTTTTGAAGTACTCAAGCGCGACGCCGAGATCGCCATGTTGCGCGCATTACACCCCCCTCTCCCGCAGGCGGGAGATGGGGCGGGGGTGAGGGGTGTGGAAGAGGCCGCCATTCGCACAGAATACGAGGCGCGCATCCAGCAACTCGATAACGATCGCAAATTCCTGCATGAATGCAATATCGGGGGCGAAACCATGTCGGAAGAAGCGCAGCAGCGCGTTCGCCAGATCGCCGCCTACTACTGGCGTAACACCGAAGAAAAGGAGAGTGATTTTGCGAACATCCGCTCCGCGGATTGCCTGCTTGAATCATTTCTCAGCGAGAACGAAGTTGAAAACCTGACCATCCAGAGCGGCACGCTAACCGCATCCGAGCGCGAAATCATCAACCACCATATCGTGGTTACCATCAAGATGCTCGAGTCATTACCCTGGCCGAAACACCTGAAGAACGTGCCGGAATACGCTGGTGGTCACCACGAACGCATGGACGGAAATGGCTATCCGCGCGGCCTTATCCGCGATGAAATGTCGGTGCAGGCACGCGTGATTGGCATCGCCGATATTTTCGAAGCGCTGACTGCCAAGGACCGGCCATACAAAAAGGGCAAAACACTAACCGAATCGCTCATTATTCTCGGCAACCTCAAGGAAAACGGGCACATCGACCCCGACCTGTTCGACGTATTCATGCGCGAAAAGGTCTATCTGGAATACGCCAACCGCTTCCTGGACAAGGCGCAAATCGATGAAGTGGACTTGAGCAAAATTCCAGGCGTGAACCTTGACGCATAAAGAATCCTTCGCCCCGAAGCTTGTCCAAGGGTGCGCATTGAAAATCAAACTGGCGCGACCCTTAATAAGAGGGTAACTGACGAAAATCGTCAGTCGGATGACGAATCATGTATACCCGTCAGTCGATTTCGTCATTTTCATGCGCTACCCGTCAAACGACAACACAATAAAAACACGCCGCAACGCCGCACCAGCCTTCTGTTTTCTGTCTTCTATTTTCTGCCTTCTGTCTTCTGGCACGCCTATTGCTTTATAAACCAGCGACACACGACATGTGTGTTTAACCTAATAGGAGCTTCGACATGAAAAACGTACAAAAAGGTTTTACCCTAATCGAACTGATGATCGTGGTGGCGATTATCGGTATTTTGGCAGCGGTGGCGATTCCGGCTTATCAGGACTACACCATCAAGGCAAAAATGTCGGAAGTTACCAGTTTGACCAGTGCACCGCGTCTGGATCTCGGTGTGTGGTGTAGCGATTACGGTGACTTTACTGCCTTGACTGGCGCTTCCGCCAGCGATTTGGATGTGACCGTTCCATCCGCTTCCAAGATGCTGTTGTCAGCAACAGTAACAGCTAGCACCGGTGCTATTGTAGCCACCCTGAAATCTGCCGCGGCCGGCGTGCCAAGTGCAGTTGCAGACGGAGTCATTACATGGACGCCAACCTGCGGAGCGGGTGGAACAACTTGGGCTATTACGGGCACAGGTGTTGATACCAAATACCTGCCGAAGTCCTGATTCACGTCTGACTTAGCCTGATTGAAAAAGGGGGCGCAAGCCTCCTTTTTCGCTTTTCGCCATGTCTATTCGACTCCTCAAACCCGCTATTTTTCTCTGCATTCTTGCGCTGACTGTCGCCTGCTATCTGCCGGGACTAGCAGGGAATTTCGTTTTTGATGATGGCGTCAACATCGGCAAGAATTCCCACCTGAGAATCGACAACCTGGATTTCTCTTCCCTCTGGCAAGCCGCGTCTTCGGGCGGTTCAGGCCTGCTGCATCGACCCATCAGCATGGTGAGTTTTGCCGTCAATTATTATCTTTCCGGCATGGACGCCTATTATTTCAAGCTGGCCAACCTGGGGATACATCTGATCAACGGGGTGCTGGTTTTAATGCTGGCCAGGATGCTGCTCAACCTGCACCGGCGTATCTGGGCGTCAACACTGGACGACCCTACCGATGACTGGATTGCTACCGCCGTAGCCGCGATCTGGCTGTTGCACCCGTTCAATCTGACTGGCGTGCTTTATGTGGTGCAGCGTATGACCAGCCTTGCAGCCTTATTCATGCTGGCTGGACTGGTGCTGTACCTGCACGGCAGGAAAAACCTGCTTAATGGAAACAGGTCAGGGTTTATCGCGATTGGCGCAGCCATTTTCGTGACCACGCCGCTCGCCGCGCTGTGCAAGGAAAATGGAACCCTGCTGCCCCTGCTCATTTTTGCAACAGAGGTGACTTTGCTGCGCTGGCGCACGCCTGATCTGAGCAGCCGCCGCATGCTTATAACGATTGTCGGCCTGTCGGCATTCGTTCCGCTGCTGCTTGGCCTGTTCTACTTCTTGAACAATCCCGGGCTAATCCTGGGCGGCTATGCATGGCGCGATTTCTCGCTGATCGAACGATTGATGACCGAAGCGCGCGTGCTGTGGTTTTACCTGCACATGATTTTGTTACCCAGCATGGGCGAGATGGGTTTGCATCATGACGATATCCTGATTTCGCGCAGCCTGCTTTTCCCCTGGACGACCTTGCCCGCTGTTGTCGGGCTGCTCTTGCTCGTAGCGGGGGCGTTCGTGTTGCGCAACAAACAACCCATCATTGCCTTTGGGATCGCATTTTTCTTAATCGGCCACGCGCTGGAATCTACGATTATTCCGCTGGAAATAGCCTTCGAACACCGCAACTATTTGCCCATGTTCGGCATCCTGTTCCCCCTGGTTTATTACGCATTAAATCCTAGGATTCACCCATCCAGCCTGAATTTGCGCCGTGCGGCCTTGATGATACTGGTCATGCTGTTTGCCGGCCTTACAGCATCCCGCGCTCAGCAGTGGGGCAATGCGCTCCAGATGCGCATGCTGGAAGTGGAGCGGCATCCGCGCTCGGTGCGGGCGCACACCGACCTGGCGGGACTTTATGACCATCTTCCGCCAACCTCGCAAGAGGATGCAACCGATCTCTATAACAAGGCCCTGTTCCATTACCAGCAGGCCGCAGATAATGCGCCTACCAGCATCGCCGGGCTGCTCGGAATGCTGGTGGTGAATGCGGAAAGAAGATTACCTGTGGGCGAAACATTGCTCGATACACTGGAGCAACGACTTGCGACGGTTCCCTTCGGTCCGCCAAACAAGAATTCCCTCATTGGCGCGACAAGGTGCATTGGCAGCGGAAGCTGCGCAGTCGATGCAGAAATTATCGAGCGCCTTTACCGCGCAGCGCTGTCAAACCCGCGACTTACTGGCAGCCACAAATATCAAGTAATACTGGAATTTGCCAAACTGCCACCGGAACTTCGGCCAAAAACACAGCGATCTCAATGAAACCGGCTGTTCACAGGATCGGCCCATGTTGTTGAAGTACTGCATAGCCGCAGAACGTCTGGCATACAAGGAAATTCGCTCCTACAATACAGCGTGTAATCATCGATCATGGGGATAGTTATGAGGGCGAGCACATCAGAACGGCCGCATAAAAATCGAGTCATATTGCGAGCCACCCGGTTAGTGACAAAAATTACCTGCGCAAACCGTCGCAAGTGCAATGCGATGTCCACGACGAAGAGATGCTTGACGTTTTTTCCGGGATTCGTATGAAACAGAATCTGCTAAGCCTGATTATTCCCGCCCGCAACGAGGCAGGAGGCTTGCGCATCCTGTTGCCCGAACTGGCGACGATCTTGCCGGATGCCGAAATCATCGTCGTTAATGACGGCTCGGGCGATGACACGCTGGCGGTATGCGCTGAGTTCCCCGTGCGTGTGATCAGCCACCCTTACCCGAAAGGCAATGGCGCGGCGGTAAAATCCGGGGCGCGTGCCGCGAAGGGGAACACGCTGATCTTCATGGACGCCGATGGCCAGCACAAACCAGCAGACCTTCCCGCGCTACTGAAAAAATTCTCCGAAGGCCACGATATGGTGGTGGGCGCACGCCAGTCAGGCTCCCACGCCGGTGCGCACCGGGCGGTAGCGAATGATATTTTTAGCCGCTTCGCCACCTGGATGGTGCAGCAGCCGGTGGAAGATCTGACGTCCGGATTCCGGATGGTCAAGGCAAGCAAATTTCGCAAATTTCTTTACCTGCTGCCCAACGGCTTCTCCTACCCGACCACCATCACCATGAGCTTTTTCAGGGCCGGGTTCAGCGTAGCTTACCTGCCGATCCACACCCCCCGGCGCGCCACAGGCAAGAGCCATATCCGCCCGGTACGGGATGGTGTGCGATTTTTGCTGATCATCATCAAGATCGGCACACTTTATTCGCCGCAGAAACTGTTTCTGCCAATCAGCGGCGGCTTTCTTCTGACTGGATTGGGTTATTACCTTTACACTTATCTCAGCGAAGGACGCTTCACCAACATGAGCGCGCTGTTGTTTATTTCGGCCATCCTGACCTTCCTCATCGGCGTCGTGTCCGAACAAATTTCCGCATTGCACTATAAGGATATTGACCTGGCCGATCATGAGGGCGAGTAGCTTAAATGTTCTGATGTCCAGCACCTCCTACCCGGAAAATGCCCAGGATTGGCGCGGTCGCTTTATTGCCAATCTTGCCGCCGCACTGGCACGGCGCGAGGAAATCACCCTTTCGCTGTTTGCTCCGCCCGGCGAGTTACCGGATAACATCACCACTGCGACCACGCCGGAAGATGCGCGCTGGCTACAGCGCTTGTCACGGCAGGGCGGCATTGCCCATTTACTGAAGAAACACCGGATACTCGCCGCAAGCACCGTAATCCAGTTGCTGGCGCGGCTTGGCCGGAGCTACCGGCATCAGCCGCTCGACCTGGTACATGTCAACTGGCTGCAAAACGCGCTGCCGCTATGGGGAACGCGGACACCGGCACTGATCACGGTGCTGGGCAGCGATTTTGGCCTGCTGCACCTGCCCGGAATGAAGATGGCGTTGCGCGCTGTGCTGCGGCAGCGCCGCGCCATCCTGGCGCCCAACGCCGCATGGATGCGGCCAGAACTGGAGCGAGCCTTCGGCGATCTTGCCGAAATTCAACCCATTCCGTTCGGTGTCGACGCTGCATGGTTCGCGGTCGTGCGCCGTCCACCCGAAAATGTCAGCCATTGGCTGGCCATTACGCGTCTGACGCGAAACAAGATTGGCGAGCTGTTCAACTGGGGCGATAGATTGTTTGGGGAAAATCGGCAGTTACACCTGTTCGGCCCGATGCAGGAGGAGATGACGCTGCCGCCCTGGGTGCAATATCACGGCTCGACCCATCCCGCCGAACTGCTGCAAATCTGGTTTCCCCAAGCCTGCGGCCTGATCACCCTGAGCCGCCATGACGAAGGACAGCCACAGGTGATGCTGGAAGCCATGGCCGCGGGATTGCCGGTGATTGCTTCCAGTCTTCCCGCCCATCGCGGCATTATCCTCCACCGCCAGACCGGCTGGCTGGTAGATTCTGCCAAGGAATTCCGCGAAGCCTTGGCGATGCTGGAACTGCCCGACAGTAATCTGGAAATTGGACAAGCGGCACGCATCTGGATCGAGGAGAACATAGGCACTTGGGATGACTGTGCCGGTCGCTATGCATCCGCCTACCGGCGTCTGCTGGAGCAGAAATCGTGAACCGCGAGAGTGACCAGCCAACGGTTTCGGTTTGCATAGCCAACTATAACGGCTTGGGGGTAATCGACGCTTGCATCGCCTCAGTGCTGGCGCAGGATTGCGAATTCCCAATCGAAATCATCGCCCACGACGATGCATCGAGCGATGACTCGGCGCAACATATCCGCACCGTCTATCCACAGGTCGTCTTGATCGAAAGCGCGGACAATGTCGGCTTCTGCGTCGCCAACAACCGTATGGCGGCGGCCGCCAAGGGCAGGTACCTGCTGCTGCTCAACAACGACGCGACGCTTTACCCGGATGCCCTGCAAACCCTGTATTCCGAAGCGAATCGCCTCGACCAACCCGCCATCATCGGCCTGCCTCAGTACGACCTCGACAGCGGTGAGCTGGTAGACATCGGTAATTTATTTGACCCATTCTTGAACCCCGTCCCCAACCTGAACCCGCTACGAAGCGAGGTCGGGATGGTAATCGGTGCCTGCCTTTGGGTCCCGAAAGTGCTATGGGATGAGCTAGGAGGCTTCCCGGAATGGTTTGGCTCTATTGCCGAAGATATGTACCTGTGTTGCTGCGCCCGCCTGGTTGGGTATGCGGTCCGGGCGTTGCCGGTTTCAGGATATCGCCACTGGCAAGGCAAGAGCTTTGGTGGAAACCGCGTGACAAATAACCGCCTTTCCACCACGCTCCGCCGACGGGCGCTATCCGAACGCAACAAGACCTTTGTCATGGTGATGACCTATCCCGCCCCATTGTTCCAGCTCATTGTCCCACTCCACCTTCTCCTGCTGTTGATCGAGGGCGCCCTACTGGCCTTGCTGAAGCGCGATGCCGGACTGTTTCGGAGCGTTTACTGGGCATGCCTGAGCAGCCTCTGGCAGGAACGTCAACATCTTTCCAAGATGCGAAGAGCTATCCAGTCCACACGCAGGGTTGGCCTGCCAAGCTGGCTGTCGACCTTCCGCCCTTGGCCCCACAAGCTCGGGCTGCTGGTTAAACATGGATTGCCGAGCATCCGCTAGGAGTCAGAAACACCCTGTCAGATATCTAAGAATTAAGGCGTAGCAACCACTCGGTTACTTGATGAGCTTGTGTTGAAAATTACTGATGTAGTTTGTTAGGTCATCATGGGTCACAATGGTTTTCCCGCCTCTTGAATTGCCAGACAAGTTCGAACGGGTGATCTTGATCCAACCATATCCCGCGCGCTCACATGAAAAGAAAAAGAGGCGTTCAATTGCATGCGCCAGAGTTTCATCAAGCTGCCCAACTTCATCGGGAAACTCACCAAGGTCAAAATTGCAATCGAGCAAAGGCTTCATTGCAGCAGACCGAGCCCAGAACATCGAGCCGGAAGGGAAATCGATTAACCCATTCTTTGATACTTCTATTCCCATTCTGTGAGCAAGCGTTTGGGCAATCTTGAAATTCCGGCCCCATCCAACCGTTTGATGTATCGCTTTGAAATGCTGCGGGGCAATTATGCCGAGGCTGGGAGCGCTTTTAAATGCTTCAAAAACGCTTTTCACGACTTCAGTTGAGCCAAGCAGTGTCTCCAGAAGATAAGAGCGCCAGCCGCTCAAACGACCATGATGAGGAGATTTCTTCGTATGGACATAAAGTATGTATTCATAGCGGTCGTAAATATCGCGGCAGGTAATGAGTTTTGGCGCGATATCTCTGCCACGATTCGGAGCAATACGAACCTCGACTTTCCCCTTCCAATGAGAGAAAACCCGCTCAATCTGCGCACGCTTTTCCTGTGTATCAGTCGTGATATACAGGTCAAATTGAAACGGTATGTTTGAAAAATAACGTACAAACTCGTCAACCATATCAACGTAAAACATATGGCATATCACTGCCAGGCTCGGCGTTGATTCCCATCCTTCAGCAGGGCAACCAAAGGGAACCCATGCGCTATGATCATCAGTCCGGAGAGCAGCATGGGGTCGCCTGAAAAGCTCTGTAAGCAGTGTCTTCGGACTCCGGGCGAGTCGTGCTAAAAGACGCAGTGGCTTGGTAATATGCCAAGAAAATGTACTTTTGATTCGCGTTATTTCTGTATGCAACGCAGTTTTTTCAGATTGAAGGTGGGCGACCGTGGCGCGACTCTCCCTTTCGAGGTTACTGATCTGCCTTTCGCTGGCACGAAGCCGCTTTGACCATGGGACAACAAGGCTAGTGAGTTCTTCAACTTGAGCGCGCAACCGATCAAGTTCAACAAGATCAGGGGATGGTGCAGAAAGGATTTCAAACCCCTTCTGAGACAGTCGACACGCTGGGTGCACGGGTAGAGAGTTGTTTCCAACATGGTGACGCAGGGAAGCGTCGAGGAATGCCTCGACGTTGGTTGCCGCGTCTTTCAATGCGACTGGCCAAGTGATATTGAGAGTTTGACCAATGACGTCCATGGTTCCATGCCAATCAGACAACAGGTGCTCGTAGTTGACGAAAGCGCGTGGCTGGCCTCTAGTCTGATATTCAGCTTCCAGCATGTGAGCGAGCCACAACAGACAGGATGCCGCCTCGGATAGATCATCCCGTTTACGTAGGGAATGAGCTACTTCGGTTGGGCTACGCAGTACGAGGATGAAAAGAGGCTTGCAAGCCAATTCACGTAATACCTCATGCCAAAGAGGAAGCAGACGGCACATGCGCGGATCTTTGATGAGCCAAATAGGCTGGTTGCCAAAGTCGCGGCGCAGCAAACTGACGATCTTGCCGCGCAAGGTCGTCGCGAGAGGAGAATGCCACCATTGCTGAGGCATGGGCGATTCGTCTTTCCAAGATAAATTCATGGCCTCTAACAATCGGTCGTGAATGGACACGACCTCTGTATGTTCCCAGAAACCCTTCGGATTTACATCTTCCACCGCTGGCAGAAGGGAGTCTCCAGGATGGATGCCGAGCAGGCTCAGTACGCCAGTTAATGCCGAGGTGCCGCTTCGGTGCATACCCAAAACAATGATGCATTGACTATCGGTTTGCATCGCGTCAGGCACAGGAAAGAGGGGACAAATCTACTGCTCCAGATTGCATTGGCCTGCTTTCTGGAATGACTTTGAACATGGCAGCATCAAGCACTCTATGCAAATATCCTTCTCCGCTGTCAGGCATGAGGCATGTGATGCCCGCATTAAGAAAATACGTGCCAGGAAGAAGATTGCACCGGAAGCGAAACCGCTGTGAAAGCGCCGTGGCGGGATCAACCGAAATGCCTTCGCCGACAGAGTGAGAGGTGAGACCGCCCAGTTCGTAACCGCTTACTGTTTTGATCATCATGCCGAAGCGAACGCCCTCTGCAGGCACGTTGAACTGGGCGTCATAAGTATAGATATACTCTTCACCGGTACGCAGCAAGTTTACGCATTTCCCATCAAGGGAAAGAATACGGGGATTGCTAATTTGTGCACCCAAGGATGGGTATGAAACGGTGCTTTCCGGCACTAGTGTATGGTCAAAATATTTAGTCCCTTGATTTTCATCGGTTAAGTGAGACTTGTTTTTCCCGTCACCAGCAGTGGATAGGCGATCGAGGTTTTTCAAGTAACTCGCTATAACGAGCTTTGGATTTCCAATCGCGGTGAGTTTGCCTTGCTCCAGGAGCAAGGCATGGTCGCAAAGTTCAACCACAGATGCCATGTTGTGAGAAACATAGATGATAGTCCCCCCTTGCTTGCGAAATTGGCGAATTCGTTCAAAGCATTTGCGTTGGAAAGGTTCATCACCAACAGATAGCGCCTCGTCAACAATCAAGATGTCGGGCGTACTATGGATCGCTGTAGCAAATGCCAACCTTACGTACATCCCGCTGGAATAAATTCGTACCGGCTGATCTATGAACTTTCCAATATCCGCAAAATCAGTGATCTCATCAAATTGGCCATCCATTTTATCTTTTGAGATGCCCATCACCGCACCTTGGAAATAGACGTTTTCTCGCCCGGTAAATTCTGGATTGAAGCCTGCACCCAGTTCCAGCAGGGCGGAAACACGGCCATTGACCTGCACCTCGCCCGAGGTGGGTTTAAGAATGCCGCAGATCAGTTGCAAAAGTGTGCTTTTTCCAGAACCGTTGCGTCCGATAATGCCAACAGTTTCCCCTTTGCGGATTTCAAACGAGACGCCCTGCAAGGCGGTAAATTCCCTGTGAAAGCGCATCCGCCCAAACGTAAGCGCCTGCTTGAGGCGGTCGCCGGGGTGGCCGAAGACGCGGTAAGTTTTGCTCAGATTGTGGACCGAGATGGCGATATCAGAGCACATCGGCGAACTCGTCTCTGCTGTGCTGGAAGAAGGCATAACCCAGGATTGCCACGATCAGACAAAACCCGAATGCTATCCCCCATGCGCCCCATTCAACCGGCTGGCCGATGACGCTGGCACGGGAGGTTTCGATCACGGCACTCAAGGGGTTGTATTGATAAATCGGGCGTAACGCCTCCGGTACCGCGCTCACCGGGTAGAGCACCGGCGACAGGAAGAGCAGCATCTGTACTAATACCGGGACGATCTGGGTCATGTCTTTAATGAACACGCCCCACGCCGCCAGAAACCAGGATAGCCCCAGGGCGAGCAAGATCAGGGGGGCAATCAGCAGCGGGAAAAGCATAATACCGAAGTGCAGGTGACCGGTCACGGCAAGGGCAGCGATGAGAATCAGGAAGTTAAATCCTGCGTGGACCAAAGCGGCGCCGAGCGGCACTATCGGCAAGATGTTGACCGGGAAGATAATTTTTTTGACGAAGCTAGGGTAACCGCGCACGGATGTCGGTGCACGAGAAATCGTTTCTGCAAACACGTTGAAAGCGATGAGGCCGCTGTATAGCAACAGCCAGAAAGGAATGCCCGCGTCTTGTTGAGGCCAGCGCGTCTGGAAGATATGGCCGAAGATGAAAGCAAAAATCGCCAGCATGATGAGCGGACTGAGAAAAATCCACAGTACGCCGAACATCGCTCCACGATAGCGCAACAGCACATCCCGCTTGATAAGCTGACCAAGCAGATAGCGGTTGCGCCAGATATCGGCACAGATGCGCAGCGGATTCAGAATCATCGTACCCTTTGAGTGTCGCTCACCCCGACGATTCTGGGGGCAGGCGATGTCCTGGTCAACCCATTGCTGTGTCTGATGAATGCCAAGGCTACAACCGCCACAACCTGTATCCAGCCGCCTCTATTGACACAGCATCATGAACTGACTTCACGTCCACAAACACGCCGCCCGGTTTGAGCTTCGCCAGTAGTTCGCTCTGCGACATTGTCAGATATTCCCGGTGCGACACTGCCGCAACCATCGCGTCGGCTTGGGGCAAATCATCCCAGCTTGCCAAGGCAAGTCCATATTCATGCGCAGCATTCTGCGGGTCGGCAACCGGGTCATGCACCGACACATCGCAACCGAAATCCTGCAATTCACGCACCAGACCGACCACCTTCGAGTTGCGCAAGTCGGAACAATTCTCCTTGAACGTGATTCCCAGCACGATGACTTTTGCAGCCTTGACCGGGCCGCCGGCACTGATCAATTGCTTGACTGTCTGCTGGGCAACAAAAGCTGCCATGCCGTCATTGATACGCCGGCCGGCAAGGATAACCTGGGGGTGGTAGCCCAGCCTTTCAGCCTTGTGCGTCAGGTAGTACGGGTCGACGCCAATGCAGTGACCGCCGACCAACCCGGGGCGAAAAGGCAGGAAATTCCATTTGCTGCCGGCGGCTTCAAGCACTTCCGTGGTATCGATTCCCATCATATTGAAGATGATGGCCAACTCGTTCATCAGGGCAATATTCAGGTCGCGCTGCGTGTTTTCGATCACCTTGGCAGCTTCGGCTACCTTGATGCTGGAAACCGGGTGGACACCAGCCTGTACAACAGACGCATAAAGTCTGGTGATCTTCTCCAGCGTCGCCTGATTATCGCCAGCCATCACTTTTACGGTATTCGTCAGCGTGTGCTCTTTGTCGCCTGGGTTGATGCGCTCTGGAGAATATCCCACATTAAAATCATGCTGCCACCTCATGCCGGACGCTTGCTCGAGTGCCGGGATGCACACCTCCTCGGTGGCTCCCGGATAAACCGTGGACTCGAAGATAACGGTGACGCCCGGCTTCATGTGGCGGCCGATGCTGTGACAGGCGTTGATCAAAGGGGACAGGTCTGGCTGGCGCGCCGCATCAATCGGCGTTGGCACGGCGACGATAATATAGTCGGACGGCGCCAGATCTGCGGGGTCTGTGGTGAATGTCAGTCCGGTGGCCGCGCGCAAGTCATCGCTCGAAACCTGGCCGCTGGAGTCGATGTAATGACGGTAGTCGCCGATTTTTTTCGCAGAAAGGTCGTAACCAATCGTCGGCCGCAACCCGCCAAATGCCACCGCTAATGGAAGGCCAACATATCCCAAGCCTACAATTGCGATTACGTCCATAACGCCTTTTTATTCAAAGCGTAACGTTTTTTTGGTGGTGATAGGTGGACTTGAACCACCGACCCCAGCGTTATGAGTGCTGTGCTCTAACCAGCTGAGCTATATCACCGCGAAGAGCGCGGCATTCTCCAGATTTCACCCCGCGTTGTCAATGCGCGTACAGGGTGCATTTTTCAGGGTGCTGCCGGGGAAGTCCTTCTGCACCTCGGTTAATTCCGCCAGGGTGGCGGCATCCGGTCCGTTCAGCACAAATACGTTCGTCTTGAATTTGCTGGAACGTTCGCCCAACTTTGCGGTGTGCACATCCCTGGTTCGCTCCAGGTCGTCGAGGAAACTCTGTGCGGCCTCCTGCGTCTTGAACACGCCGAGCGAAATGGCGTTCAGCCATGGCCCGGCGTCCGGCACAACAAAATATTCATCGATACCACGCGCCTTAAGTTGCGCAATCTTCTGGGTTACTGCTGCCTTGTTTTCGAGCGGCGGGATATACACCCAGTAACCTATGGAGTGTTCCACTTGATGTTGGCTTAATTTATCGCCGAGTTGCAGTGCCGACAAGGCCGCGGTGGCTCGCTTCAGGTCTGCTCCCGAAAAATCGCCCCACTCCAGACAAACCAGCTCGTCCGAACGGGTCGCGGTCGGCGTAACATCAGCCGCCACAACGGGTGGCTCCGCTGGCTCGATCAGCGGAGCGGTCAACAAGCGAATTTTTTCCACATGCAACGCAGGTTGCGTCTGTGCCAAGCGCTCATCGGCAATCAGGCCGCCGCCCCATTGCATAGCCGCAAAAAAGATGACGTTCCCCAGCAATAAAATCCAGAATAGCGTTCTCATTACGTGTCCGTTTCCTGAGCAATCAACAACAAACCTTGCAGCACCAGATTATCCACGACATGCACTGGCAAGTTAAGACGGTTCTGCAATATCTCAGACGCCCCGCCACTTAACACCACAGGGATGCCGCTGCCGCCAAGCAACGCATATTGCCGTTCTATTGCACCACAACAGGCCTGTATTGCGCCGCTATACAGCGCATCGGCGGTATTTTGCGGGAATGCCGCGTATGCTCCCTGTGCCAAACCCAACTGGGCGGTCGCATCATTCAGACTGCGCTGCATCAGTTGCACACCGGGCAAAATCAGCCCGCCCTTGAATTCTCCCGTGGCTGACAGGGCGTCAACCGTCGTTGCCGTGCCGCTGCTCACGACCAGACACGCCCCGCTCACCCGGTGCCATGCCGCGATCAGCGCCGCCCAGCGATCACTACCCAGTTGGGCGGGATGCTCATAGCCATTGCGCACACCGCACTGCGCCTTTTGCGCAACGATGAAATGGCATTGGTCAGACTGCTGTCCGCTGCCGATATCGCGAATATGCCGTGCAACTTCTGCACCGGCAACATTGCTTGCCCAGACCTGCTGTATGCCCTCAACCCCGGCGAACTGATGCGACAACTCACCCGCCTGATCGACAGGCAAGGTACCGCTACGCAGCCAGCCATTTCCGTCTGCAAGCCCCCACTTGATACGCGTGTTGCCCGCGTCGATCAGCAACCTCATCGCTGCCCTCCCACTTCGCCAGAATTGAATTGGCGTACTCCCTGCGCGGTTTCCAGGCGCAACTCGCCGCTATCGCTGACCCCGCGCGCAATCCCGCTCACGACCGAACCGTCAGCCCTGCGCAATTGAATCGGCTGGTTCTGATTAATATGGTAACGCTCCCACTCAGCGCCAAATACTGCAAAACCGTCTTGCGCAAATTGCCGCAACGTGCCCGCCAGTTCCTGCAACAGCGTGGCCAGAAGCTGGTTGCGCGTGGGCAAGTCGCGGCATACTTCATCCAGCGCACTGGCAGGCTGGTCAATCCGGCTGGCCAAGTTATCAGGCAAGAAACAATTCAGGCCGATGCCGATCACCACCGTGCTCGGCCCGAGCATATCGCCTTGCGCCTCGATCAGCACGCCGCCCAGTTTGCCTTGCGCTGTCAAAATATCATTGGGCCATTTCAGTTGCGCCCCCTGCACACCCAGTCTGTTCAGTGCGCGCATGATGGCCACACCAGTCGCCAGACTCAGCCCGGACAGGGCGTTCAGCCCGCAGTCAAAGCGCCACAGCAGGGAAAAAGTCAGCGCGTTACCCAGACCGGAATGCCAGACACGCCCCATTCGGCCGCGCCCGGTAGTCTGCAACTCTACGGCGATCACACTGCCGCTGGGTGTTCCTCTAGCGGTACCTGGGCCGGCGCGCTGCAACAACAGGGAATTGCTGGAATGGGCTTGTAGTGCTATTTCCACAGAAAATTGTCCGGCATCCGCGCCCAGCCAGCGCGTAATTTCGTCACGCGCCAACCGTTGCCACGGACGCGCCAGACGATAACCACGGCCGCGAATTCGTTGCAGCACCACGCCGTAATCCGCAACATCGGCCAGTGCGTTGAACACGCTGGCGCGCGATACGCCAAGCTGGTCGGCGAGCGCTTCGCCGGAATGAAATTCACCATCCGCCAGGAGATTCAGCAACTGCCAAGTGCGGGAATAAATCGTTCTTTCCATAGGCGCACCGTCCAGAGTCTCCCCCCCACTCCCCACTCCCCGCTCCCCACTTCCCGGCGGCATGGTCATTGCGACAGCACATCATTCGCGCGCGGTCGCGCATCGAGAAAACGCAGAATTTCTTCGCGCTGTTTCAGCGCATCCTGATAACCAAGATCAATCAAGGCGCGGCAGAATTTCCCTTCGGAAAGCAGGTAGCTCAGCAGAATTCCTCCGCTATGCGGCACTGCGCCAACCATACGCAACAACAAACGTATCGTCCAGGGCAGCTCCATGGCGTGGTGCTCGGCAATTTTCTCGATGGACTGGCTGGGCGAGATGACCAGCACGTCGACATATTTTATGTCGGCTTGCACGCATGCTGCTTCCGGCAACAGGGTCACCAGTTTGTTGATGAATTTCACGCGCTCCAGATCCACTTCCATGTTGTCGAGAAAAATACTGTTCAGCGCATGCCCGGCGATATGCGCCAGGGAGGGATAGTCTTTCATTTCAACACGCGTGGCCTGATCGGCATAACCATTAGAGGTGACACCGATCACCAGTATGTGCGTCGCCCCCAGGTGCAGTGCCGAACTGATCGGTGCAATCTGGCGCATCGAACCGTCGCCAAAATATTCGCGGTTAACCAGGGCCGCCGGAAATATAAAGGGCAACGCCGAAGAGGCCAGCAAATGCTTGATCTCTATTTTCGTCGGAATGCCGATGCGGCGCGTGCGCCGCCACGGGACCAATTGCTCCACGCCTTGATAAAACGTAACCGATTGCCCCGATCCGAAGCCGGATGCGGTGACGCTCAAGGCATGCAGCAGTCCGGCATCGATGCTGCCCTGGATTTTTTCGCAGGGAAGCAACTTTTCGAGAAACTCAACCAGCGGAGAATTGTCCAGCAGGGATACTTTTCTGAGTCTATTGATGCCCAGGCCACTCAGTATCAGCCCGGCCAGCCATAGCAAGGTGTTTTTGAACACGCCCACCACATCGGTGCGATAAACCTGATTGGAGCGAAAATTTTTCCAGATATTATCGAGATAGCGCACCCCCTTGCGGAAACAGCGCGCATTGATCGCCAGCGTCGCGGCATTAAGTGCCCCCGCCGATGTTCCGCAAATCACTGGAAATGGATTGTGCGCATGGCGCGGCAGAAATTCGGCGATCGCCTTGAGCACACCGACCTGATAAGCGGCACGTGCGCCGCCGCCGGTGAGTATCAGCCCTGCACGCTTTTTCATTCGCGTCTTATTTCACCTCGGCTCGCACCGCATCGAGTGCGTCCTTCAGTGTTTCCTCGCGCAGGGCATTCAGTGCCTCGGACAATGTCTCCGCCGCGTCCAGCGCCGCTTCCGGCAGGGATCCGGCATCGGTATTCGCCACCAGCACGGCGGCTGCACCCACCACATTAAGCAGTCGCGCACGCTCGGCCATCAACAACTCAATTTCTTTGCTCAACAACTCGACCTCTTGCTTGTTCATCTGCGATCCCCCTTAAATTAACTATTGCGCGAATTATAGCGTGTCGGTTCAACGCATGGCCGCCAGCATCTTTTCCAGCCGTTTCACCGACACGATCACCGGTGTCTTCAATTCCTGCGCGAACAGCGACACACGCAATTCCTGCAACAGCCAGGCGAACTCGTCTACACGCGGATCGGGCTTGCCCTGTTGTGCCTGGCGCAACTTCTGCCACGCCTGCAGCAGCGGCTGCATCTGCGTCATGCACTGCGCATCCCGCGGCGGATTGACACGCAGCCTCTCGATACGCAGGTTAATCGCCTTGAGATAGCGCGGCAGGTGTTGCAGGCGCTCGTAAGGTGTGTCAGCAATGAAGCGTTTGTGCAGCAGCCACTCCAGTTGCGCGCGCACATCCTGTGCCGCCTGCGCATGCGCCTTGAGCTGCGGCAAATTTTTCTGCACCGACTGGTATTCGCCGAGGATATTGCCAATCAACCGTGCAATCTCCTGCGCAATCAGTAGCAGGCGGCTCTTCGCCTCCTTGCCGCGCGCGACAAACTCCGCTTCGCTATCCGGTAACGGAGTGTTCAGACAGCAGCGCCCAAAGGTGTGCGCCAGTATCTGCTGCTGCAATTCCTGCTGCGTGCCGCAAAATGGAGAATTGGGCGCCATGAATAACATGCCCAGGCGCTGCGCATCCGGCAGGTTTTTCTCCAGATACTTCACCTGTTCTTTCAGCAGCAGCATGAACAGGCGGCACAGCCCGCCGCGATGCGCGACCTGCGCCGCATCGCGGGTATCAAAAGCGCGCAGCACCACTGCGTCACCATCGTCCACCAGTGCGTTGAACAACATGACAGTCTGCCCGGCGCGTTCCACCTCGCGCGTTTCGTCAAAGGCACCGAAGCTCCACGAGGTGTAGTGCTGCTCCGCCACGGCCTCGTCCTTTGCCTGTGTCGCCGCAACAATGACTGACGCAGCGCCCGGCGCGAGCTCACCATGCAGTTGGGCGAAATTGCGCGACATGCCAAGCTGCCGCCCATGCTCGTCCAGCACGCGAAAATTCATCCGCAGGTGCGACGGCAGCTGTTCGAGTCGGAATGCATCCAGCGGCACCTCGAGCTGTTTCTGTTCACGAATGTAGCGCGCCAACGACTGCAGCAGCGGCGCGTTTGACGGCGGCAGGACGCGGCAAAATGCCGCGGCGAATTCCGGTACCGGCACCAGATGGCGGCGCAATCGCTGCGGCAGCGTCTTGATGAGTTGCACAACCTTCTCGGCCAGCAGGCCGGGCACCAGCCACTCGCAGCGCGGTGCGCTCACCTGATTGATCAGCGCCAGCGGTATGGCGAGCGTGATGCCATCGTCATTCTTGCCGGGCGAAAAGTTGTAGCTCAGGGCAAAACTGATGTTATCGACCTTCAATTGCGGCGGAAACTGGTCAGTAGTGATGCCCGCCGCTTCGTGGCGCATCAAGTCGTCTTTCTTCAGGAAAAGCAGTTTCGCGTCGCTGCGCTCCGCTTCCTTGCGCCAATGCTCGAACGCCGCGCCGTTGTGGATACCTTCCGGGATACGGCTGTCGTAGAACGCGAAGATCAACTCGTCATCTACCAGTACATCGGGACGGCGCGCCTTGTGTTCCAGCGCCTCGATGTCGTGGATCAGTTTCTGGTTGTGCGCAAAAAACGCCGCCTGAGTATTAGACTCGCCGCCAACCAGCGCCTGGCGGATGAACACCTCGCGCGCCTCGGCAGGGTTCATCGGCCCGTAATGCACACGCTTCTTCGGGTTAATGAGAAGCCCGTAGAGCGTGCTGCGCTCAAAGGCAGTAACCTGCGCGGCCTTCTTTTCCCAGTGCGGATCGTAGTAATGCCGCTTGATCAGATGTGCGCCAACCTCCTCCAGCCATTCCGGCTCGATGCGCGCCACACCTCGGGCATACAGGCGATGTGTCTCGACCAGCTCCGCCGCCATCAGCCATTTCACGCCTTTTTTCGCCAGCACTGAATTCGGCGCGACGATGAACTTGATGCCACGTGCGCCGAGGTAGTCGTTGCTCTCCACGCTCTTCATGCCGACGTTGCCCAGCAGGCCGCACAGCAGCGCCTTGTGTATATACTCGTAGGTTGCCGCCCTCTCCCCCAACCCCTCTCCCGCCCGCGGGCGATAACCAGCGACTTGGCTGACGTCTTGTGGCAGCCTAGCCGAATGGCTAGTGGTTCTACCAGGGGAAACCAGCATCCCCATCTCGGCAACCTGCGCGTGCAGTTGCTGGTGAAGCTCATACCACTCGCGCAGGCGCAGCGGTGACAGGAAATTTCTTCGACACTCCTCCGCCAACAGGCGGTTGGATTTTTTGTGCGCCACCGCCTCGCGAAACCACGCCCACAGCTTGAGATAAGCGAGGAAATCGGAGCGCTCGTCGGCAAATTGCTTGTGCGCGGCATCTGCCGCCGCCTGCTGCTCCAGCGGACGCTCGCGCGGATCCTGCACCGACAGCGCGCTGGCAATGATGAGGATTTCTTCGAGGCAGTGATACTGCCGTCCCGCCAGCAACATGCGCGCGATCTTCGGATCGAGCGGCAGCTTGGCCAACGCATGCCCGAGCGGAGTAAGCTGGCGCGCTTCGTCGATCGCGTTAAGTTCGGCGAGCAACTGGTAACCGTCGGCGATCATGCGCGGACTGGGCGGTTCGATGAAAGAAAATTCGGAGATTTCTCCCAACTCCAGCGCACTCATGCGCAGAATCACGGTGGCCAGCGATACCCGAAATATTTCCGGGTCAGTGAATTCCGGCCGCTGCACAAAATCTGCTTCTTCGTACAAGCGAATACACACCCCGCTCATCACCCGCCCGCAGCGGCCGGCGCGCTGATTGGCGGCGGCGCGCGAGATTTTCTCGATATGCAGCTGCTCGACTTTCTGGCGAATGCTGTAGCGGTTCACCCGCGCCAGCCCGCTGTCGATCACGTAGCCGATATTCGGCACGGTCAGCGAAGTCTCGGCGACATTGGTCGCCAGCACCACACGGCGCACGCCCGAGGCGGGCTTGAAAACGCGATCCTGCTCGGCGACGGACAATCGCGCGAATAACGGCAGCACTTCTATTCCTTTCGGATGATGCTTGCGCAGCGCCTCTGCCGTATCGCGTATCTCGCGCTCACCCGGCAGGAACACCAGCACGTCGCCACGCAGGCCGCCTGCAGCCAGTTCATCCAGCGCACTGCTGACCGCCTGCGGCACGTCCTGTGCCTCTCCTTCGTCACTAATCTGCAACGGATGATAGCGCGTCTCGATCGAATAGCTGCGTCCGGACACCTCGATTACCGGCGCGTCGAAATGGCTGGCAAAGCGCTCCGCATCCAACGTGGCCGAGGTGATGATGAGCTTGAGATCGCGGCGGCGTGGCAATAACTGCTTAAGGTAGCCGAGCAGGAAATCGATATTGAGTGAGCGTTCGTGCGCCTCGTCAATAATCAGCGTGTCGTAATTTTTCAGCAGCGGGTCACTGTGAATTTCCGCCAGCAGGATGCCGTCTGTCATCAGCTTGATACTGGTATCCGCAGATACCTTATCGTGAAAGCGCACCTTGTAACCAACCGCACCGCCCGGCTCGGTTTTCAATTCAAACGCGATGCGCGAGGCTACCGAACGCGCTGCCACCCGGCGCGGCTGGGTATGGCCGATACGCCCGTGAATGCCACGCCCCAGCGTCAGGCAAATTTTCGGCAATTGCGTGGTCTTGCCCGAGCCGGTTTCGCCGCAAACAATAACAACCTGATTGTCCAGAATGGCGCGCGCCAATACCTCGCGCTTGCCCACCACCGGCAGGTCGGCGGGAAACTCGATGGTTGAGAGGGATTCAAGACGCGCCTTGCGGCGCTGGGCACTCACGGACAACATGAGGTTATATGACAGACTGGATTACGACGACCCTCACCCTCATCCGCCTGCGGGAGGGTTGCTTTGCGGTGAGGGTGCCGACTGGCCATAATAAATCGCCCCCAGTATGCATGCGTGTCTGGCACCGGTGACCTGCGGCAGGTTGGCAGATTTGCCCTGCAAGGTCTGTTGCGCCAGCCAGGCGAAGGCGGTGGCTTCCAGATAGTCCCCATCCATACCAATAGCATCCGTGGTTTGCACGGTATTTTCAGGCAGCAATGCGCCGAGGCGAGCACGCAGGGTCTGGTTATGCGCGCCACCGCCGCACAGATATATTTCTTCTGCGCCAGCACAATATTGGAGTATGGATTGCGCAATCGCCTGGCAAGTCAGCTCCAGCAGGGTGGCTTGCACATCCTCGGGGCGTTCGCCGCCCTGCACTTTGCCGTGCAGCCATGCCATATTGAACAGATCGCGTCCGCTGCTCCTGGGAGGCGGCAAGGCGAAAAACGGCTCCTCGAGCATGCGTTCCAGCAGCGCAGGCACGACCTGGCCGGATGCTGCCCAGACACCACCGTTATCGTAAGGCTTGCCCAGATGTTGCCCGCACCAGGCATCCATGAGCAGATTACCGGGACCGCAGTCGAAACCGGTCGTGTCGCCGTTAGAAGGAAGGTCAGTCAGGTTACTGATGCCGCCGACATTGACGATGACGCGGTGTTTGTCAGGGTGGCGCAGCGCCCAGTCATGAAACGCGGGGACCAGCGGTGCGCCCTGCCCGCCAGCGGCAACATCGCGACTGCGAAAATCGCTGACGACGGTAATACCGGTCAGCTCGGCAAGCAGTGCGGCATTGCCGATTTGCAAGGTGTAGCCGTTTTCGGGGCAGTGGCGGATGGTTTGGCCGTGGCAACCGATCGCTTGGATTTCAGAATTGGGCAGGTTCACCTTATCCAGCAATGCACTGACCGCCGTGGCGTAAAGTCGCGCCAATTGATTTCCGGCCAATTGCGCCCGGTGCAATTCGTTGTGGCCGGGTTGATGCAACGCCAACAGGTCGTTTTTCAGCGCATCGTCGAAGGGGGCGTAATGCCTGGCGAGCAGCTTGGGTTGCGCGTGGCTCAAATCAACAAGGACGGCATCAATGCCGTCCAGGCTGGTGCCGGACATCAAACCGACATACAGTTCCGGCGGATGCTGCACGAGGTATCTAGTCGAGTTTTGCGAGGTTGGTGTTGCGCAACAGATTCAGGCGAGCGACAAAACTATCTGCCTCAGATTGAAATGCAACCTTGTGCGCAGCGTCGATTGGCTTTGCGTCCGGCAAGGCGACGCGCAAAGGGTCACGTTGTTGGCCGTCGACCTTGAATTCATAGTGCAGATGCGGCCCGCTGGTCAGGCCGGTCATGCCGACATAGCCGATCACCTCCCCCTGTGCCACGCGCTGGCCGCGGCGCAATCCCTGGGCAAAACGCGATAAATGACCATATACAGTGGTGAAGTGCCCCTGATGATTGATCATGATGACGTTGCCATAACCGCCTTTCCTGCCGAATGATGAAATAACACCGTCGGAAGTTGCTTTGACTTTTGTACCAATGGGCGCGGCAAAATCCACGCCTTTATGTGAACGCCATTTGTTGAGCACCGGATGGAAGCGTGACTTGGAAAAGCCGGAACTCACGCGCGAAAATGCGATGGGTGAACGCAAGAACGCCTTGCGGACACTCTTTCCTTCCGCAGTGTAGTAATCATCCTGGAATGAGATGGCGCGGTATGTCTGGCCTTGATTGATGAATTCGGCTGCCTGAATGCGACCGGTATCTACCAGCGTACCGTTGCTGTAGATCATTTCATACACCACGGTGAATTTGTCACCCTTGCGCAAATCATGGTGAAAGTCGATGTCACCGCTGAAAATTTCGGCCAATTGGTTGGCTGCGGCCTCCGGCATCTCGGCTGCATCGGTTGCGGCATACAAATTAGTACTGATTTCGCCAGTGCGCACAAACAAGCGTTTCTCCAGTTGCGCGGGCATGACGCGGGTTGTGTAACCTTCGCCCTGCTTTTCGATCACAGTCTGTGCGCTATCGCCATCCAGATAGCGCAGTGAAATGAGTCCGCCAGCAGCATTGATCTCGGCCTGCATCTCGCGACCAATGGCCAACTTGCGAAACGATTCGGTCTCGGCGGCGGTTCGCAGATAGTCGCTGGCTGCGGCATCTTCAACATTGAGGCGGCGCAGCAATTCAACTACGGTGTCGCCGCGTTGCACGCGCTCATTGCGCCAAAAACTGGCAATTGTACTCATATTTGGCGCGATTCTGGGCAATGCTATTTCTTCGATGGCAACCTTGGTTAAGCCCAGGCCAAGATTGCTTTGCGGCACCAGACCAAAAGCGGTGACCACGCCCAGTAACGGCATAGTGGATAAGGTGATAAACCAACGCAACTTTATTTTGCGTTCTTGGCTGATCAAGTTTTGGGTTAACATTCGCGCCTCCTTCGACTACATTTAGCTTTGTTTTAGCAGCTTGTCCTGCTTCAGACTGGTGCGCACTTTACCAGAAAGGGTCATTCCCTCAAAACCGGACTGATCGGTGGGGAACGAAAAAACCGAGTGGTTAAACATGGCCGACGAACGGTTTAAAAACGAAATCGAACGGTAACCCAGCTTTTCCAGGTTTGAATTGATAATGAACATGACTAAAATCACACTACAAGACGCATTGACCCAGATCAAGCGCGGTGCGCATGAACTGCTGCTTGAAGACGAGTTAAAACAAAGACTTGAATCCGGCCGCCCGTTGCGCGTCAAGGCGGGGTTCGATCCAACCGCGCCGGACTTACACCTTGGGCACACGGTTTTATTGAACAAGATGCGCCAGTTGCAGGACTTGGGGCATCACGCGCTCTTCCTGATCGGCGACTTCACCGGCATGATCGGTGACCCGACCGGCAAAAATACCACCCGTCCACCACTGTCGCGAGAACAGGTACTGGCGAACGCCCAGTCCTACCGCGACCAGGTGTTCACGGTGCTCGATCCGGACAGGACCGAGATCGTATTCAATTCAACCTGGATGGATCAATTCAGCGCAGTAGATTTGATTAAGCTGGCGGCCACGCATACCGTGGCGCAGATGCTGGAGCGCGACGATTTCGGCAAGCGCTACCGGAGCAACCAGCCGATCGCCATCCACGAGTTCATCTACCCGCTGGTGCAGGGTTACGACTCAGTCGCGCTTAGGGCGGACATCGAACTGGGCGGCACCGACCAGAAATTCAACCTGCTGATGGGGCGCGAACTGCAGAAACATTACGGCCAGCCCGCTCAGTGCGTGCTTACCATGCCCTTGCTGGAAGGGCTGGACGGCGTAAACAAAATGTCCAAGTCGCTGGGTAATTATGTTGGCATCACCGACTCGCCGCAGGACATGTTTGGCAAGCTGATGTCGATTTCCGACGAGCTGATGTGGCGCTACCTCGAATTACTATCATTCCGCAGCATGGGAGAAATCGCCGGCTGGCGCGAAGAAACCGCGCAGGGACGCAATCCGCGCGACATCAAGGTATTGCTGGCGCAGGAAATCGTCGCGCGCTTTCATTCTCAGCAGGCTGCCGAAGCCGCGCTGGCGGAATTCGAAGCGCGCTTCAAACAAGGCGTGCTGCCGGACGACATGCCAGAAGTGACGGTTGCCTCAACAAATGGTGTCATCGGCATTGCACAGCTGCTCAAGCAGGCCGGGCTGGTCGCCAGTACCTCCGAAGCCCTGCGCATGATTGACCAGGGCGGAGTCAGGCTCGACGGCGAAAAAGTCAGCGACAAGGCGTTACAGATCAAGGCGGGAGCCGTTGCCGTCGCACAAGTCGGCAAGCGCAAATTTGGGCGAATTAGCGTCAGCTAACCTGAAATACATAGGCCATTTTGCATATTGACCCTGTGTGAAGGGCCAATTATGGTGCGATCACGAACCTCGCCACCCGCACCGTCAGCACCATCATTCCCCCGGCGAGTTTTCTGCGTTGTTTCATCTGCGCTCTTTTGACTTGGCCGCTTAAACGGCTCCGGCATCAACGCAACTTGCCGCCTCAATTCTTTTGCACAAGCGCCGCTTCAAAGTTGAGTCTCCCGATGTTCTCATGCATAAAGGAAAACAATCATGAAAGCAAGCACCCTATTAACGACACTCATAATTATTTCAGCCTCGATTGTTTGCGCACCGGCAACAGCCAGCGAACCCATCCAGCCTATTACTGCCACAGCCGTCAAGAATAAGGCGATGATGGAACTGGGCAAGAAGCTTTTCTTCGACCCCCGGCTATCCAAATCCGGCTTTATTTCCTGCAATTCCTGCCACAACCTGAGCATGGGCGGCACAGATAACTTGCAAACCTCCATCGGCGATCACTGGCAGCAAGGTCCGATCAATGCACCCACCGTGCTGAATTCAAGCATGAATCTGGCCCAGTTCTGGGATGGACGCGCCAAGAATCTGAAAGAGCAAGCCGGCGGCCCCATCTCCAACCCGGGCGAGATGGCCTTTACTCACAATCTGGCCGTGGATGTATTACATTCCATTCCGCAATATCGCGCCGAATTCAAACAGGTATTCGGCTCGGATGACATCAATATCGACATGGTGACCGATGCCATTGCCGCTTTTGAAGAAACCCTGGTCACCCCTGATTCACGCTTCGACAAATGGTTGAAGGGCGACAAGAAGGCGCTGGACAGCACCGAACTGGCCGGTTACAAGCTGTTCAAGGACTCCGGTTGCGTGGCCTGCCACAACGGGAAAGCGGTGGGTGGCGGATCGTTCCAGAAATTTGGTTTATTTGAGGCTTACAAGACCGCCAGCAAGGCGGAAGGACGGGTTGCCGTTACCGGAAAAGACGCGGACCGCATGAATTTCAAGGTGCCAATCCTGCGCAACGTCGAATTGACCTATCCCTATTTCCATGATGGCGCTGTCTGGACTCTGGAGGAAGCAGTGGAAACAATGGGCAGGCTGCAACTCGGGCGCAACCTCAGCAAGGATGAAACCGGCAAGATCGTTGCTTTTCTGAAAACGCTTACCGGCGTTCAGCCTGATTTCAAATTACCGATTCTGCCGCCGTCTACAAACAAGACTCCCCGGCCCAAGCCGTTCGAATAAAATCGCAAATAAAATCACTGTTGTGGAGCGCGGGACGTTTTGCTAGAATCGCGCCCTCAATTTTTTGGTAGAAGGTAGTTTGTTCATGACGACTGTACGAGTTAAAGAGAATGAGCCGTTCGAAGTGGCGATGCGTCGCTTCAAGCGTTCCGTGGAAAAGACCGGCCTGCTGACCGATCTGCGTGCCCGCGAATTTTACGAGAAGCCCACCGCAGAACGTAAGCGCAAGCTGGCCGCCGCCGTTAAGCGTCACTACAAGCGCCTGCGCAGCCAGACCCTCCCCCCCAAGCTGTACTAAACCGCGCCCCTCTGCGGGTCGTGGCTGGCTCTGACATGAGTCTCAAACAGCAAATCACTGAAGACATGAAAACCGCGATGCGCGCCCAGGACAAGGCGCGTCTCGGGGCTATTCGCCTGTTGCTTGCTGCAATAAAGCAGCGCGAAGTGGACGAACGTATCGAGTTGACGGATGCCGACGTGGTTGCCATTATCGAAAAAATGAACAAGCAGCGGCGTGATTCCATCAGCCAATACGAAGCGGCGGGTCGTCAGGACTTGGCCGATATTGAAAAATTCGAGATGAGCGTGCTGGCGACCTACATGCCGCAGCAACTCGGCGATGACGAAATTGCTTCTGCCGTAACCGGGGCGATTACCGCAACCGGCGCATCTGGCCCGCAGGATATGGGCAAGGTGATGGGCATGCTCAAACCCAAACTGGCCGGGCGTGCCGATATGGGCAAAGTTTCCGCGTTGATCAAGGCGCAACTATCCAGGTAATTCCCGGTTAATGGGCATGGCGAGCAACCACCCTCGATAATAACTCGCCATGCACGTTTCCCTCACCCCAAACCTCTAGGTGAGACAACTAGCCATTCGACAAGGCTGCAAACGACCGCAGCCAAGCCGCTGGTTATCCCGCAAGCGGGCGAGGGAGCGAACGAATCGCTGCGCGAATTTTATGTTAACCATTCCGCCGACAATTTGCCGGCAGCGATGAAAGGTGCGGGCTTGATTCCAAAAAGTTTTATTCAGGATCTCCTTAACCGCCTCGACATCGTGGACGTGATTGAGCGCTATGTGCCGCTCAAGAAAGCCGGAGCAAACTTTGTCGCCTGCTGCCCGTTCCACAACGAAAAATCTCCCTCCTTTACCGTCAGCCAGTCCAAGCAGTTCTACCATTGCTTCGGATGCGGCGCGCATGGCACGGCAATCGGCTTTGTCATGGAACACGCCGGGCTCGGTTTTGTTGAAGCGATTGAAGAGCTGGCACGCAACGCCGGCCTGGAAGTGCCTCAGGAACGCTCCGCCGCAGGCGATACCTATCAAAAGATCGCGCCCGATTTATACGAGGTGACACAAACCGCGACGCGCTACTACCGCGAGCAGCTCAAGCAGTCACCACGCGCCATCGATTACCTCAAGCAACGCGGGATGAGCGGCGAGATCGCGGCGAGATTTGGCCTCGGCTACGCACCGGATGCCTGGCAGAATCTCGCCGCGGCATTCCCGGATTATCAGAGCGATACGCTAAACGAAACCGGCCTGGTGATTGTTGGCGACGAGGGGAAACGCTATGACCGCTTCCGCGACCGCATCATGTTTCCCATCATCAACGTACGCGGGCAAGTCATCGGTTTCGGTGGCCGGGTGCTGGATAAGGGCGAACCCAAATACCTCAATTCGCCGGAAACGGTATTGTTCGAAAAAGGCCGCGAACTGTATGGCCTGTTCCAGGCACAAAAGGTCATTCGTGACGGGCAGCGGGTACTGGTGGTGGAAGGCTACATGGATGTGGTGGCGCTGGCGCAACATGGAGTGAAATACGCCGTAGCGACGCTGGGGACGGCAACCACGCCGCATCACGTGCAGAAACTGCTGCGTCTTACCGAGCACATCGTATTCTGCTTCGACGGCGACAAGGCCGGACAAAAGGCGGCATGGCGTGCACTGGAAAATGCGTTGCCCTATTTGCAGGACGGCAAGCGCATCAGCTTTTTATTCCTACCGGTGGAGCATGATCCCGACAGCTTCGTTCGCGAGTTCGGCAAGGAAACCTTCGAACGACGCGTGCAGGAAGCCATGCCGCTGTCTGCCTATCTGCTGCGTGAAATCAGCGCGGAACTGGATTTGCGCGCCCAGGAAGGGCGCAACCAATTGCTGCAACGCGCCAAACCCCTGCTGACCGCAATTACCGCACCAGCCTTTTCCTTGCTACTACGCAAGGAAGTCGCGGCCCTTGCCGGAGTAAGCCAAGCGGAACTGGAAGCACTCTATGAAATCAAACCGGTCGCACGCGCGGCGCAGCGGGTCTTCCAGAAAGCCGGACGTAAAACACCCTCGGCGCATCGGTTGTTGTTGCAATGCCTGATTTCGCAACCTGCGCTGGGTGCGCAAGTTCACGCCGGTTGGTATGGCGAAGGTGCAGAAGCCGAGGCAGTCACAGCGATACTTTATGTATTGCGCGAAGCCGGTTTCGAGGTAAACGGCGCCGCGCTCATGCAATTGTTTCATGGCACGGCGCATGAAAAAACCATGGCTGCTGCAGGAGGAGACACATTAAATTGGGGCAACGACTTCGATGTGGCAGCGGAGTTTGCCGGGTTAATGGAAAAGTTCAACGAAGAACAACGCAGGCGGCAATTTCAAGACCTGCAAGCAAAATTGGCACAAAACGGTTTGTCCGGCCTGAACAATTCGGAACGCGAGCAGTATAAGCAACTGGCAAAGCCGCCGCAGCGCGACTAGTTGCAGCAAGGTCAGGAAATGGTTGGTGAAATCAGGTATAATCTGCCGCTTTTCTGAGCGGCATCACGCAATTGGGAATCTGAATATGGCAAAGCCTAGAGTCAAAAATAAACCAGGTAAGAAACAGGCTGTCGTTATCGAGCAGCCGGTTGTTGACCAGATGCAGGATATGGAGGCAAGGCGCACACGCCTGAAAGCTTTAATTGTGCTGGGCAAAGAGCGCGGTTACCTGACTTACGCGGAAATCAACGACCACTTGCCGGATATGCTCGAAGTTGAGCAAATCGAAGGTGTGGCGAGCATGATCAACGACATGGGCATCAAGGTTTGTGACGTTGCCCCGGATGCCGAAACGCTGATTATGACGGATAATGCTCCCGCCGCAGCCGATGACGATGCTGTCGAAGAAGCCGAAGCCGCCCTGTCCACTGTGGACTCCGAGTTTGGCCGCACCACCGACCCAGTGCGTATGTACATGCGCGAAATGGGAACGGTCGAGCTGCTCACTCGCGAAAAAGAAATTGAGATCGCCAAGCGTATCGAAGAAGGCCTGAAGCATATGATTCAGGCAATTTCTGCCTGCCCGGCAACAATCGCTGAAATTCTGACGTTAGCGGCAAAAATCGAGAATGATCAGATGCGCGTTGATGAGTTGATCGATGGCTTTGTCGATGTCGAGGCTGAAGCAGCCCTCAGCGCAGAAAGCAACGAAGACTCAGAAGATCACAATGGGTCAAATGAAACGAATGGTGATGAAGCAGAAGACGAAGAAGAAGACGAAGAGGCAACTGCCGCCGCCGCCGCCGCCAACCTGGAGAAGCTAAAAGCCGATGCGCTGGCACGTTTTTCCGTAATCGCTAATTTGTTCACCAAGATGGGTAAGGCCTACGAGAAATTCGGCTACCGCAGCAAGCAGTATGACAAGCTCCAGTCCAGTATTTCCGATGAGCTGATGAATTTCCGCTTTTCGGCGAAACAAGTGGACGCCTTATGCGACACCATGCGCCGCCTGGTTGAAGAAGTACGCCGTTGCGAGCGCAGCATTCAGGATATGTGTGTGGCCAAGAGCAGAATGCCGCGTACGCATTTTATCAAGGTATTCCCGGGTAATGAAGATAATTTGCAATGGGTAGCGCAGGAACTAAAATCCAAGAAACCCTATAGCGAAGCACTGGAACGCTATCAGCATGCCATCGTTGAGCAACAGCAAAACTTGCTGGATCTGGAGCAGCGAGTAGGCATTCCGATCCGTGATCTGAAGGAAATTAACAAACAGATGACTAACGGTGAGGCCAAGTCACGCCGCGCCAAACGCGACATGATCGAAGCCAACCTGCGCCTGGTCATTTCCATTGCCAAAAAATACACCAATCGCGGCCTGCAATTTCTTGACCTGATTCAGGAGGGTAATATCGGCCTGATGAAGGCCGTGGATAAATTTGAATACCGGCGCGGGTACAAATTTTCGACCTACGCAACATGGTGGATTCGCCAGGCAATTACGCGCTCCATTGCCGATCAGGCACGCACCATCCGTATTCCGGTACACATGATTGAAACCATCAACAAGATGAATCGCATCTCGCGGCAGATTATGCAGGAAACCGGGCTGGAGCCAGATGTAGCGACATTGGCCATCAAGATGGAAATGCCAGAAGAAAAGATCCACAAGATCCTGAAAATTGCCAAAGAGCCAATCTCCATGGAAACACCCGTGGGCGATGACGACGATTCACACTTGGGTGATTTCATCGAGGACGCGAATACCACCGTGCCGGTTGATGCGGCAATTTACGAGAGCCTGCGTGGTGCGACATCGGACATTCTTGACAGCTTGACACAGCGGGAAGCAAAAGTATTGCGGATGCGCTTCGGCATCGAAATGAACACCGACCACACGCTGGAAGAAGTCGGCAAACAGTTTGACGTAACCCGTGAACGCATACGTCAAATCGAAGCCAAGGCACTACGCAAGCTTCGTCATCCATCGCGCTCAGAGAAACTCAAAAGCTTCCTCGACAGCGAAGGTTAATTGCTCAAGGGTCGTTAGCTCAGTTGGTTAGAGCAGAGGACTCATAATCCTTTGGTCCGGGGTTCAAGTCCCTGACGACCCACCAATAATCAAGGGGTTACGCTATGCGTAGCCCCTTTTTTTCTTGTAAGTGTCAACCAAGTGTCAACGGATTTAAGATTCGTCAGTTGATTGACGATTTTTTCGTTATCAAAGACAGCGGGTATGATTGCTGAATATGTGCTCGAAAGCTGGCATTGGGGAATTACAGGAACGTGCCAGAAAGAGGCGGTCGAGAGGATGAGCATGAGCTCCTGGTTCTCGGCCTTTGCTGCCGGTGGCGTACTGCCCCACCTAGGTCGGCTATGCATCATGCACCGGTCATTCGCTAGAAATGCCGCTGAATGGCCGCTTGCAACTTCGGCGAATGCGTACAAACGACACATAGCAGACCCATTAGCCAGATAGCCCGCCCCAAGAATCCGAGTTCTTGCTGGCTCGCCAGCTAGGACTCGAACTATCTTCAAAATGCATAGGCTCTTTTTCCACTTGCATGGGAAGGTTATTGCCGATAGATTGCATCCCCATGTATTTATAGCCCCCCGTGTTACTTGGACGGGGAGTCTGATACTATTACTATGTGAGCGATACATGCGCTATTCGCAATAGAGAAATGACATACAAACCTATGGCTACAGTTCTCCCCAAAAAGCTCAACAAAGAGCCATTAATTGATGCCGTATTTGAGGTGAGGTTCGCCAGCACTATACCGGCATCAGTTATTCTTCCCGGGGTTTTGTATAACAAGCTCAGTGGCAACAAAAACATTGAGGCGCTTCCGATTTCCCAGCTGCCAAAACCTATTAGGGATGCAGATCCTAATCTGAAATTCGCGCCTTTAAGCCGAGTTGATTGGGGGCAGTTTTTTATCAACATTGGTGACTTTAGTGTGTCAATCAGCAGTAAATATCCTTATGCCGGCTGGGCCAACTTTCAACCAGCCATCATTGATGTGATGGAGATACTAGCTGAGAGTAATGTTGTCCAAACCGTAGAGCGATATTCCATCAAGTATGTGGACATGATTTCTTCTTCTGACGATCAACAAAAGGTTTCAATGATTAGCTGTAATGTGACTCTTGCCGATCATAAATTAGTGAAGGAGCCATTCCAACTTCGGATAGAAATTCCAAGAGATGGTTTTATTAATGCTGTAAATATAGCTTCATCCGCGCAAGCGGTCTTGCATGATGGAACGAAAAGAGAAGGTCTTATTGTCGATGTCGATACCTTCGCCATCCAAGATAACATTGCAATGCAAACGTTGCTTGATGGATTCCCGGCTAAATTGGAGTCAATTCATCAGACAAATAAGGCAATGTTTTTTGATTGCATCACAAACGAAACTATGAAATCACTGGAGCCAGTCTATGAGTGAGATTAGTTATAGTCATCAACGTTCAAGCACATTTAGTCAGGTCGTTATCGCTGGGATTATGGCTGCACAAGTCCTGCATGCTGTTCCAACACATAATGTCGCTGCCGAACATCACAAACCATTATTGCGAGACGCATATTCTTTGGAAGGCAATAAGGCTACCTATAACAGCTATAGCGCCCCTATTACTGGTGAATACACTTTTGCACCCGATGGGTTTGAACAGTCTGTAGGTGATTTCTACGCTCGCCTGTTAGGCAGCCAAGAGCCGTTAGGAGCTGAGTTTGAAAAAGTTCTTTACGAAAACATCTGGGATTTGTACGAGAGTTAATTAGTCTTGTATGCAAATCACAACAGAATCCATTCAGGATCAGATTCCTTACTACCTCACAAAAGAAGCGAAGGAAAATCTCGCCAAAGCCCTAAGCGAATTTCCTAGAAAGATTGACTACTATATCAACCTTTATCCAGACGAAATTCTTCAGGGCGATTGCTGGAACTTCGTTGAGGTAATTCGCTTTGAAGATGGCACGAGGAAGTTGGTAAAGGGTATTTTATTATCAAATAGCTGCGATGTGGCTCCCGAAAACAAGCGAGAGCTTCCTCCAATGCTCATATTCTCTCCAATTATCAAGCTTAATAGGTATCTGGAACTACTGAAAAAATTTGGACTTGATGAGCAACAAGTTAACGCCAAGATGGTCGCCATCAAAGAGCAGAGAGTTACAACGTTGTTTTATCTGCCCAAGGGTGCCGGTCTTGACGACGATTACGTTGCTCTGTTGAGTGATGTACATACGGTTCCTTATTCGGCTTTTGATGCCCGGAAAGAAAAGCAGAAGCTATCTACTTTTAGTTTAGTTGGATTCTATCTTTTCCTTCTCAAGCTGTCGGTACACTTCTGTCGTTTCCATGAAGAGATCGCTCGTCACCCTGCTTAAATAATTAGCTTCTTGGCGCTGCATCAAATGGCAGCAAATTACGGAAGTAAGATTACGTCTGTCCAGTGCCCAGATTCGTCCGAACCGGCGAACCAATTAAAACACGGTGCTGAACTTCCGCTTCTGGCACGATCCTGCCTCAGGGAGCTTGCACCGCAAAGCAGCCGCTCACCGAAGCGCTTATTCTATGGGCGACCGCTTTGAGGAACAATAGCCTAGCGCGTACTATGTGCCAGTAGCAGCCCTTTGCACCATCGGCCAAATAGCGGCCCCACCAGAAAATATATAGGCCTTCAGGGCTGTTGACGCCACCACTCCATACCGGTACGGTAAGCGCCGCAAACGCAGCTCAAGCTGCGAGAATCATGATGTCGTTTTTTTTGGCGAGGTTGGGGTATTGATGAATTACGCTTCTTTTGGAATCAATAAGATGAGTTCTTTGCCGCCAGATTATCCGACATCTGCAGCCAGATTAAACGACATTTTTGGTGTCTAGTTAACGTTAAAGCTCAGGGTACCGTCCCGGGAGGAACTTATGCCGCTGCCACTCATTCCGATCATTCCGGCTCTTCTCGCGGGAGGTGGTCTTGTGCCTCACGCTGCTGGCGGTCTGATCGTCACAGGTGCAGGCGGGTACGTCGCCGGAACGTATTTGAGCTCGGCTGCCATCGCCTCTCTGATGACTGGCGCAGGTGCGGTACTCGGCGCTGGGGTGCTCACAGTTTCCGGGGTAGCCGGGGCGATTATTGGGAGCGCTGGGATCTTCGGTACGACTATCGGTGCGTCTGGACTCACGGGATTTCTGATGTCGGTGGGCATCCTGCCGGCGACGCCGATTGGTGTTCCGATTGCCATTGGCAGTGCAACTGTTGGGGTCGGCTACCTTTCCTATCTGCTTCTGCGTCTACGTAGAAAGCTCCAACGAGCGGCGAAGGGCCAGGAAGTCCAGTTCACTGAATTGGAGGCGAAGATCATTGAGGCAATCATTCGTCGTTTCGCGAAGAAGTCTCCGGATAGTAGCGGGCATGAGCACCAGTGAGCTGAGCCTTAACATGGCAGTCGACACGGACGTCCTATCGGCGGGCATTCGCCCGCCTACTGTCCGCCAGTCACTTCTACGTTGGACATACTCAAGCCAATGACCTTTGATATCAACAGCGTTGTATCTATTTTTTCCTTAGTCGTTGCATTAGGGGCTGCGTTCGCTGCACATCACTATTTTGGTTCATCCGACTTTCCCATGGGTGACTTGAGCCGGGTACAGGTCAAGACCGCCGCAGTGGAAATAGATGGCGATCTTGAAATGGTCACGGTTCCTGAATCCACAGGCACGTTTTTGTACAGTTGCAATCTTTGAGTTTAATCCTTCAGCCACAGCATTGGTGATGCGATGTTTGAAATAGGTCAACACATTCGGCAAGTGCCGCGCAATCAACTTCGCCGCATCGATCATGGGCTGCAAGCGACTGTGTGTCGCCCAGTATGTCAAACAGCGTGCAAAACTTTCCAGATTAGGGGTGGAAACAGCGTCCAATA
>CAYHEM010000013.1:49636-77923 GCA_964355765.1 uncultured Gallionella sp. | reverse complement strand
CCCGCCTGCGGGGGAAAGTTAGAAAGGGGGTTGGCCTTCCTTGCATCTCATCCCGCAAAGCCGAATGCGCGGCCATGTGGGACTTGATCAGAGGTTCCTTAAGGCAAAACCGCCGGGGGTAGCCCGGCAGCTAGTTACTTTCTTTTGCTTCGCCAAAAAGAAAGTAACCAAAGAAAAGGCGACCCCGGTTTGCCGCCGCTGCGCGGTTCTCTGCGTTGCTCGACTGGCCAGGCGGCTGCGGAACTCGCGCTACGCGCTCAAACAGTCCTCGCCGAAACCCCCTGACCAGCCTGCGCTACTCGGCGGCGCACAGGGGAAGAAAAAGCAAAACCCAAAAACCCAAGAACCCAAGAACCTTAAAGATGTTGATTGCTCATGCAATGTAGGTCGGGCTGTGCCCGACATGGTGGGTGGAACCCACCCTACAAAAGCAGCTTCTTCAACTGATACAGCTTCTCGAGCGCCGCTTTCGGGCTGAGTTCGTCAGGCTGGACATCGCGCAATGCGTTTAATAGTGGGTGCTCTTGCGGTTCCGGTATCTCCGGCACGGCGGCAAACAGATCCCCCTGCGGATTCTGTGCGGCGCTGTGCTGTTCCAGCGCGCGCAGCTGTTTTTTCGCGTTGCGAATCACCTCGTTTGGCACCCCCGCGAGCGCGGCGACCTGCAGGCCGTAGCTCTGGCTGGCAGCGCCCTCGTTGACGCTGTGCAGGAAGACGATGCGGTGCTGGTGTTCGATGGCGGCGAGGTGCACGTTGGCGAGTTGGGTGAATTCTTCATTCAGGCGCGTGAGCTCGAAATAGTGCGTGGCGAACAGGGTGTAGCTGCGATTCTTTTCCAGCAGGTGACGCGCGATCGCGTAGGCCAGCGCCAGGCCGTCGAACGTGGAGGTGCCGCGCCCGATTTCGTCCACCAGCACCAGACTTTTTTCGGTGGCGTTGTGCAGAATGTTGGCGGCCTCGGTCATCTCGACCATGAAAGTGGAGCGCCCGCTGGCGAGGTCATCCGATGCACCGATGCGGGTGAAGATCTGGTCGATTTCGCCGAGCATGGCAGCTTCCGCCGGAACGAAGCTGCCGACATGTGCGAGCAGCGTAATCAGGGCGACCTGACGCATGTAAGTGGATTTGCCGCCCATGTTGGGGCCGGTGATGAGCAGCATCTGGCGCGCATCATTCATCGTGGTGTCGTTCGGCGTGAACTGCTCGACTTGCGCTTCCACGACCGGGTGGCGGCCTTGTTTGATGACGATCTGCGCATCATCGCTGAACTGCGGCGCGCTGAGGTTCAGCGTGGCAGCTCTTTCAGCGAAAGTCGCGAGCACGTCGAGTTCGGCGAGCGCGGCGGCGATGTGTTGCAGTTGCGCGATGAAGGGCGCGAGTTGGTCGAGCAGTTGTTCGTAGAGGAATTTCTCGCGCGCCAGCGCGCGTTCGTTGGCGGACAGCGCCTTGTCCTCGAAGGCTTTCAGTTCCGGCGTGATGTAACGCTCGGCGTTTTTCAGCGTCTGGCGACGCCGGTAATCATCCGGCACGTTGGCGCTTTGCGCCTGGCTCACCTCGATATAAAACCCGTGCACGCGGTTGTATTCCACCTTTAGCGTGGCGATGCCGCTGCGCGCCCGTTCGCGCGCTTCCAGCGCCAGCAGGAAATCGCCGCAGTGGGTCTGGATGCCGCGCAGTTCGTCCAGTTCGGCATCGGCGCCGTCGGCGATGACGCCGCCCTCGCGCAGTACGCTGGAGGGTTCTGCGCGCAGCGAGGTTTGCAGGATGGCGACCAGCTGCGCGTCGGCTTGCAATGCTTCGCTCAGCATTTTCACCAGCGGTGAGTCGCATGCGACCAGCGTGGCATGCAGTTGCGGCAATTGCGCGAGCGTGTCGCGCAGGCCGGAGAGATCGCGTGGTCTGGCGCTGCGCAAGGCAATGCGGGCGGTGATGCGCTCCACGTCTACGCTGGGTTTGAGTTGGTCATGGACAAGGTGACAAACAGTTCGCTCTCTGCTCAATCCCCTCACCCCCAGCCCCTGTGTCAATTCCACATCCAGCTTGCTGGATAGTGGATTGCCTGACTTTGTTACTCCCGCCGGCGGGAGAGGGGAGGTTTGTAGTTGCTCAACCGCATCGAGCCTGGCGCGCAGCATGGCGCGATCACGCAGCGGGTGATGCAGCCAATGCGCCAGCAGGCGGCTGGCCATGTGGGTGGCGCAGGTGTCGAGCAGCGAGAGCAGCGTCGGGGCGGGTTCGCCGCGCAGGGTCTGGGTGATCTCCAGGTTGCGGCGCGTGGCCGCGTCCATGCGTACATAGCGGTCGGCGCTGTACACCTGCAGGGCGTGCACATGGGCGATATTCTGTCCCTGGGTGAGTCTCGCGTAGCCGAGCAACGCGCCGGCGGCTTCGAGGCCGACGCTGAAATCGTCGCAGCCGAAACCGGCCAGATCGAGTGTGGCAAATTGCTGGCACAGCGCGCGGCGCGCGCTTTCCAGATCGAAGTGCCAGGCGGGCAGTGTCTTGAGTGCGGCTCCTTTGTGTTGCGGTGTGCGGCTGTTTTCGGCGTGGAGAATTTCGCAAGGCTGCAGGCGTTCAAGCTCGGCGGGCAGTTGGCTGATCGCGCATTCCGCGACAAGAAATTTTCCCGAGGCGAGATTGAGCCACGCCAGCCCCACCTCGTTGTCGCGCTCGTGCAGCGCCAGCAGCAGGCTGTCGCGCTTCTCCTCCAGCAGTGCGGAGTCGGTGAGTGTGCCGGGGGTGACGATGCGCACCACCTTGCGTTCCACCGGCCCTTTGCTGGTGGCGGGGTCGCCGATCTGTTCGCAGATGGCCACCGATTCGCCCAGCCTGATGAGACGTGCGAGGTATTGCTCGGCGGCGTGATAGGGAACGCCGGCCATCTTGATCGGCTGGCCGTTGGAGGCGCCGCGCTGGGTGAGCGTGATGTCGAGCAGCCTGGCCGCGCGCACCGCATCGTCATGAAACAGCTCGTAGAAATCGCCCATGCGGTAGAGCAGCAGCATGTCCGGATGCTGTGCCTTGATCGCCAGATACTGGCGCATCATCGGGGTGTGATTCCCGCTCACCTGCGGCGCATTGCCGTTGGGTGCTTCGGCCATGACTGTCCCTACTTCTTCAGCCCATCGGTGAGATGCGGCGCGATGATCTTCAGCAGTTGCGCGTGGATGTCCGGATTGCCGGCGCAGCAATTGCCGGTCTCGAGAAAGCTGTCCGAACCCTGCAGGTCGCTGACCATGCCGCCCGCTTCGGTAATCAGCAGGCAGCCGGCGGCGATATCCCACGGCTTGAGTCCGGTCTCGAAGAAGCCGTCATAGCGACCCGCCGCCACCCAGGCCAGATCCAGTGCGGCAGAGCCGGGGCGACGCAGGCCGGCGGTTTTCTGCATCAGCTCGCGAAAAATTGCGATGTAGGCATCCATATGCTCGAAGCGGGTATAAGGAAAGCCGGTGCCGATCAGACTCTCGGCGAGTTGCACGCGCCGGGTCACGCGCAGGCGCTTGTCGTTGAGAAATGCGCCGCGCCCACGCGAGGCGGTGAACAGTTCGTTCTTGGTCGGATCGTACACCACCGCCTGGGTCAGCACGCCCCGGTGCTGCAAGGCGATGGACACGGAAAACTGCGGAAGGCCGTGCAAGAAATTGGTCGTGCCATCCAGCGGATCGATGATCCACAGATACTCAGACTCGCCTTGGCTGCCGCTCTCTTCTGCTAGAATTGCATGGTCGGGATAGGCATCCAGCAAGGTCTGGATGATCGTTTGTTCGGCGGCGCGGTCCACTTCACTGACGAAATCCGCGTGGGATTTCCTCGTTATCGTAAGAAGATCAATCTTGTCGGTGGAACGGTGAATCAGGTTGCCGGCGCGGCGTGCGGCTTTGACCGCGATACTGAGCATGTGGTGCATAGGGTCGACCTTTTTAATGAGCTGGGGAATCCAGCGCGCATTCTAGTTGGAATCGCGTCTTGAATAAACCTGGAAAAGCAGGTATCCGCAGATTGCACAGAGTTGCGCAGATTAACCCCTTGAAAAACCGTGTACTCACAGCCTGGGTTCAGTGCGGCTGATTTTGAAATCTGCGTGAATCTGCGGATTGGTTACGAACTTGGAAATAGGCCGGAATATGCTGGATAACATCAGAGTAGTGCTCAGCCACACCTCGCATCCGGGCAACATCGGGGCGGCGGCACGGGCGATGAAGACCATGGGTTTGCGCCATCTGTATCTGATCAATCCGCGCCATTTCCCCGATGCGCAGGCCGACGCGATGGCGGCGGGGGCGGACGATATTCTGCGCAATGCCGTGGTGTGCGACTCGATCGACGAAGCATTGCGGGGCGTGGTGTTCACCCTGGCGATGACGGCACGGCTACGCGATATTTCCATGGAGGTGAAGACGCCGCGCGCGGCGATGCCGGAGCTGTTGCGGCAGGCGCAGCAGCCGGTGGCCATGCTGTTCGGCACCGAGATGTCCGGCCTGACCAATGAGGAAATCGGCAGGGCGCAGCTTCTGGTGAATATTCCCGCCGCTGCGGATTTTTCCTCGCTTAATCTGGCCGCCGCAGTGCAGGTAATGGCGTACGAGTTGAACGTGGCGGCACAGAGCCATGTCCCGATTGCGCAGGAGATCGTGCCGGCGCCGCATGAACAAATGGAAGGGCTGTATGCGCATCTGGAAAGGACGCTGTTCGAGATCGGTTTTTTCACCACACAAAATCCGGCGCGTTTGATGCAGCGTCTGCGCCGGTTGTATGCGCGGGCGCGGCCGGAGCAGGAGGAAATCAACATCCTGCGAGGTATTCTGGCTGTCACAACCGAGTACAATGCGCGCCTCAAGTCACGCTACCAGGAAGAAAACTAGAGTGTTTCGCAACATTAAAGAAGATATTGCCAGCGTATTCGATCGCGATCCCGCAGCACGCACCACGTTCGAGGTGCTGACCTGCTATCCGGGACTGCATGCGCGCATTTCTCACCGCCTGTCGAACACCCTGTGGCGCGCCAACCTGAAATGGCTGGCGCGCTTTCTGTCGCACTTCACGCGCTGGTTTACCGGCATCGAGATTCATCCGGGCGCCACCATCGGGCGGCGGTTTTTTATCGATCACGGCATGGGCGTGGTGATTGGCGAGACCGCTGAAATTGGCGACGATGTCACGCTCTATCATGGCGTCACCCTGGGGGGCACTTCGTGGAAGGAAGGCAAGCGCCATCCCACGCTGGGTAATGGCGTGGTCGTGGGCGCCGGCGCCAAGATACTGGGCCCGATTACCATCGGTGACGGCGCGAAAATCGGTTCGAATGCGGTGGTGGTGAAGAACGTCCCTGCGGGTGCAACGGCGGCGGGCATCCCCGCGCGCATTCTTGACGAAGAAAAAAAGAGTGCCGCCGGTTTCAATGCCTATGGCATCGGCAACGACCAGAACGATCCGCTATCCAAAGCGATACACGGACTGCTCGGACACAGTGTGACCGTGGACCAGCGTATTGATTTTATTCTGCAGCAACTTGAGAAGATGGGCGTCTCGGTCGAAGAAGAGCGCGCCACGGCCGAGAAATTCGACCCCAATCACCTGAATAAAATAGTTGACTAAAAGATTCGGGAATAATAACATCACCGCATGGGAGTTTGGAGGAGGGGTGTTTCCCTCCTGGGGCTGTTACGGAGTTGTACAGTTGATTTATATCCCCATATACAAACCGGATAATAACTGGAGAGTAACATGAGATTAACCACCAAAGGACGTTTTGCCGTAACGGCAATAGCCGATTTGGCGATGCACGGCGGGGCCAACCCGGTCACTATGGCTGCGATCAGCGAGCGTCAGAAGATTTCGCTTTCCTACCTCGAGCAACTGTTCGGCAGGCTGCGTCGCCGCAAGATTGTGAGAAGTGTGCGCGGCCCGGGCGGCGGGTATCACCTCGACCGGCCTGCGGACAAAATCACCATAGCCGAAATCGTCCTGGCGGTGGATGAGCCGCTGGATGCGACGGGTTGCGGCGGGAAGGGCAACTGTGCCGATGATCGCCAATGCATCACGCACGAGTTATGGATGGGGCTCACCGAAAATATTTATGATTATCTGTCCTCCATCTCGCTGCAACAACTGGTGGACAGTGTGGCGAATGCGGGTTGCGCTGGCGGCCCCATCAAGATAAACAACAAAAACGCAAAACCCATCGCGGTTACGCTTTAACGCAAGGAAAGAGAATGAAGCTTCCGATTTATATGGATTACTCCGCGACCACGCCGGTTGACCCGCGCGTGGCTGCGGTGATGATTCCGTATCTCACCGAGAAGTTCGGTAACCCGGCAAGCCGTTCCCATGCTTTCGGCTGGGAAGCCGATGCGGCGGTGCAACTGGCGCGCGAGCAGGTCGCCGCGTTGGTGAATGCCGATCCAAAAGAGATCATCTGGACCTCAGGTGCGACCGAATCGAACAACCTTGCGATCAAGGGGGTGGCGCATTTCTATCAGGGCAAGGGCAAGCATGTCATCACCCTGCGCACCGAGCACAAGGCCGTGCTGGATACCGTGCGCGAACTGGAGCGCGAAGGCTACACGGCCACCTATCTTGACCCCGAGCCGAGCGGCCTGCTCGATCTGGAAAAATTCAAGGCGGCGTTGCGTCCCGACACCGTGCTGGTCTCCGTCATGCTGGTGAACAACGAGATCGGCGTGATTCAGGATATCGCCGCCATTGGCGAAATCTGCCGCGACCAGGGCATCCTGTTCCACGTCGATGCCGCGCAGGCGACCGGCAAGGTGGCCATCGATCTGCAGCAGTTGAAAGTCGATCTCATGTCGTTCTCCGCACACAAGACCTACGGTCCCAAAGGCATCGGCGCGCTCTATGTGCAGCGCAAGCCGCGCGTGCGGCTGGAAGCCCAGATGCACGGCGGCGGGCACGAGCGCGGCATGCGCTCCGGCACGCTGCCCACCCACCAGATCGCCGGCATGGGTGAGGCTTTCCGCATCGCCAAGGAAGAGATGGCCGAGGAGAACGAGCGCATGCGCATGCTGCGCGACCGTCTGCTGCAAGGCCTGATGACTATGGAAGAAGTGCATGTCAACGGCGACATGGAACAGCGCGTGCCGCACAACCTTAACCTGAGCTTCAACTTCGTCGAAGGCGAGTCGCTCATGATGGCGATCAAGGATATCGCGGTGTCCAGCGGTTCGGCCTGTACCTCTGCCAGTCTGGAACCCTCCTATGTGCTGCGCGCACTGGGGCGCAGCGATGAGCTGGCGCACAGCTCGATCCGCTTCAGCATCGGACGCTTTACCACGGTCGAAGAAGTGGATTACGCGATCGCGTTACTGAAAGACAAGATCGGCAAACTGCGTGAACTGTCGCCGCTGTGGGAAATGTACAAGGACGGTATTGATCTGAATACCGTGGAGTGGGCAGCACATTAGAGACAGGAATGAGGAACGAGGACTGAGGATCGAGTAAAAACCGCTTCTTTTGAATCATCGGTTCTCTGGAATGAAAGGGGTAAAAAATGTCATACAGTGAAAAATTATTGGACCACTATGATCATCCGCGCAATGTGGGTTCCATGGATAAGGATGCGGCGGAAGTGGGCACCGGCATGGTCGGCGCGCCCGCCTGCGGCGATGTGATGAAATTGCAGATCATGGTTGGCAAGGACGGCGTGATTAAAGACGCCAAGTTCAAGACCTATGGCTGCGGTTCGGCGATCGCATCCAGCTCGCTGGTGACCGAGTGGGTCAAGGGCAGGACGGTCGATCAGGCTCTGCAGATCAAGAACACGCAGATTGCGGAAGAGCTGGCATTGCCGCCGGTAAAGATTCACTGTTCGATTCTGGCGGAAGACGCCATCAAGGCGGCGGTGGCGGATTACAAGCGTAAACACAACGCGCTGGTGGAGACACCGGCTTGCGGTGAAATTTGCAAGGAGTAGAACATGGCAATCACACTGACTGAAAGTGCAGCGAAGCATGTACAAAATTTTATTGCCAAGCGTGGCAAAGGGGTTGGCCTGCGCATCGGCGTGCGCACCAGCGGTTGTTCTGGAATGGCGTACAAGCTGGAGTTTGCCGACGAGGTGGGTAGCGATGATCTGCAGTTCGCCAGCAACGGGGTCAAGCTGCTGGTCGATCCGAAGAGCCTGCCCTACGTTGACGGCATGGAACTGGATTACACCCGCGAAGGCCTGAACGAAGGGTTCAAATTCAACAACCCCAACGTTAAGAACCAGTGTGGCTGCGGCGAAAGTTTCGGCATCTAAAAACGACTGATATGACTACTAGCCATCTGACTAGACTGCCAAAAGACGACAGCCAAGTCATTGGTTATGCGCTCGGCATAACTTTGTTGCTTAATGGCTCAAAATGCTCATTTACTTAAACCCAGGTTGTCCATTAGGCCAAAAAATTACTGTAGGAGCCCGATTTATCGGGCGATGGAAACTCAATCGCGCAATGAATTGCGCTCCTACAAGGGAGTTGGGCGCTAATGGACAATCTGGGTTAAATGTAAATTCCGCTTTTTGCGAGTTGGGCGGAAACGGCAAGCCGCCCATCCCTGCCAAACCCACTTCACCATTGCGCGCCTCGTTCTGCCATCGCTCGTAACGTTTTATAAAATTATATGCAACCTGTTAGCTTCGACTTCCAGCAAAACCATTTCGATTTATTTGGCTTGCCGCAGTCCTGCCAGGTGGACAGCGCGCAGCTTGAGCAGAAGTATCACGCGTTGCAAACGCGGTTCCACCCGGACAGATCTGCCCACCTGTCTGATGCCGAGCAGCGTCTGGCCATGCAGTGCGCCACGCGGGTGAATGAGGCTTACCAGACCTTGCGCAATCCGCGGCTGCGGGCGCGTTATTTATTGGCGCTGCACGGCGTGGATACCCAGGAAGAAAGCAATACCGAGATGCCGCTTGATTTTTTGATGGCGCAGATGGAGTGGCGCGAGGCGATCAGCGCGGCGCAGCAGGCGCGTGATGGCGTCGCGCTGGACGAACTGGAGGCGCGCCTGCGCCGTGAAAACAGCGCACTGGAAAGCGGGCTCGCGCTTGCCATCGACACCGAAAAAAATTATGCGGCCGCCGCCGATTTGGTGCGCAAACTGCGTTTCATGGAAAAGATTGCGGAAGAAATTCACACCGCTTATGACGTTATAGACAACGAGAACTGGGGAGCGGGGAGTGGGGGAGTAGTCTATTCACACCCCGACTGATTTACTGCTCCCTGCTTTCCACTTCCCACTAACCCCCTTATAAAATGGCACTACTACAAATCTCCGAACCCGGCCTGAGCCCCCTGCCGCACCAGCACCGGCTGGCGGTGGGTATCGATCTCGGCACGACCAATTCGCTGGTGGCCACGGTGCGCAACGGCATCAGCATCGTGCTCAGCAATGAAGGCGGTTGCACCATGCTGCCTTCGGTCGTGCGCTATCTGGCCGACGGCAGTGTCGTGGTCGGGGAAGCGGCGCAAGCCACGCAGAACGAAGACGCCGCCAATACCATCGTCTCGGTGAAACGCTTCATGGGGCGCGGCCTCAATGATGTCGGCGAGATCAACCGCTTGCCGTATCGCTTCGTGGGGGCCGCGGCATCTTCCGCCACCCCGAGCGGCATGGTGCAGATACGCACCGTGGCGGGCGTGAAAAGCCCGGTCGAGGTCTCTGCCGAGATTCTCAAGGCGCTGCGCAGCACCGCCGAAGCTTCACTGGGAGGTGAGCTGGTCGGTGCGGTGATTACCGTGCCCGCCTATTTTGACGACGCGCAGCGCCAGGCCACCAAGGATGCAGCGCGCCTGGCGGGGCTGAACGTGTTGCGGCTGCTCAATGAGCCGACTGCGGCGGCGATTGCCTATGGGCTGGATAACGCTTCCGAGGGCATCTACGCGGTATTTGATCTGGGCGGCGGCACTTTCGATATTTCCATCCTGCGCCTGTCGCGCGGCGTGTTCGAAGTGTTGTCCACCAACGGGGATTCGGCCCTGGGAGGCGACGATTTCGATCAGCGTATCCATTGCTGGCTGCTGGAAAAAAATAATCTGTCCGCGCTCAGCCCGCGGGATACGCGCCTGCTGCTGACCCATGCGCGTGCCGCCAAGGAACAGTTGACCGAGCATGGCGAGGCGCATATTACCGCGATACTGTCGACCGGCGAGGTCATCGACAATCTGCTCACGCGTAGCGAATTTCAGTTGCTGTCGCAGAACCTGGTGCAGCGCACTTTGCAACCGTTGCGGCGCGCATTGCGCGATGCCCGGTTGAACGCGGCGGACATCAAGGGCGTGGTGATGGTCGGCGGTGCGACGCGCATGCCGCAGGTGAAACAGGCAGTAAAAGAATTTTTCGGGCAAACGCCGCTGACCAATCTTGATCCGGACAAAGTGGTGGCATTGGGCGCGGCGATTCAGGCCAACCTGCTGGCGGGCAACCGCAGCGGTGACGACTGGCTGTTGCTGGACGTGATTCCGTTGTCGCTGGGCATCGAAACCATGGGTGGCCTGGTGGAAAAAATCATCCCGCGCAACAGCACCATCCCGACCGCGCGTGCGCAGGAATTCACCACCTTCAAGGATGGTCAGACCGCGATGAGCATCCACGTGCTGCAGGGCGAGCGCGAACTGGTGAGTGATTGCCGCTCGCTGGCGAAATTCGAGTTGCGCGGCATTCCGCCGATGGTGGCGGGTGCGGCGCGCATCCGCGTGACCTTCCAGGTGGATGCCGACGGCCTGTTGAATGTGTCGGCGCGCGAGATGAGCAAGGGCATCGAAGCGGCGATTACCGTCAAACCTTCCTACGGGCTGAGCGATGCCGAGATCACGCGCATGCTGCAGGATTCCTCGCAACATGCGCAGGACGATATGCAGGCGCGCGCGCTGCGCGAGCAGCAGACCGAGGCGGCGCAGTTGCTCGATGCGGTGCAGCACGCGCTGGAACTGGATGGCGGTTTGCTCGGCGAGGATGAACGCGTCCGGATCGAAACTCGGATGGGCGCATTGCGCGATACGCTGCAACTCGCCGACCCTGTGGCGCTCAAAAACGCCATTGTCGCGTTGAACGAGGCCACCGTCAGCTTTGCCCAGGCACGCATGGACAAGAGTGTGGCGAGTGTGCTGGCGGGCAGGAAGATTTCCGAACTGGATAACAAATAATGCCGAAGATCATCGTCCTGCCGCATCAGGAGCTGTGCCCCCGGGGCGCGCTGTTTGAGGTCGAAGCGGGGACTTCAATTTGTGACGCGCTGTTGCAGCATGATGTGGAAATCGAGCATGCCTGCGAGAAATCCTGCGCCTGCACCACCTGTCATGTCATTTTGCGCGAGGGCTTCAATTCCCTTGAGCCGGCGGAAGAAATCGAGGAGGACCTGCTCGACAAGGCGTGGGGGCTGGAACCGACCTCGCGCCTGTCCTGTCAGGCACGGGTGGCGGAAAAAGATCTGGTTGTCGAGATTCCGAAATACACCATCAACATGGCCAAGGAGAAATGACATGAAGTGGATCGACGTGTGCGACATTGCCATTGCGCTGGCAGAGAAGCATCCCGAGGTTGACCCGCGCACGGTGCGTTTTGTCGACCTGCATAACCGGGTGGTTGAACTGGAAGGATTTGATGACGATCACGGGCGCGGCGGTGAAAAGGTGCTCGAAGCGATCCAGGCGGCGTGGATCGACGAGGCGGAATAGCATGTTCGAACTGTGGCAGAAAATCTCCAACCGCTGGCTGTATCTGTGCGGCGCGCTGTTTGCAAGCGGCCTGATGGGCTTCGGCCTGTTCCTGCAATACGTCAAACATCAGGATCCCTGCCCGCTGTGCATGGTGCAGCGCGTGATCTTCATCGCCATGCTGGTGGTGTTCGCGCTGGCCGCGCTGCATGGCCCCAAGCGTATTGGCGAGCGCATCTATACGGCGCTGATCGCGCTGCTGTCGCTGTCCGGCGTGGGCGTCGCCGCGCGCCACATCTGGCTGCAGAATCTGCCCAAGGACCAGGTGCCCGCGTGCGGGCCGGGGCTGGAATTCATGCTTGAAGTCATGCCGATGACCGACGTGCTGAAACAACTCATGCACGGCTCGGGCGAATGTGCCGAGAAGGGCTGGACCTTTCTTGCCCTCGGCATTCCAGAATGGTCGCTGCTGTGCTATCTGGCGCTGGGTGCGTGGGCGCTGCTGATCGCGCTCAGAAAATAGCCGCTGTTGATCTGCTCCCCGTAGGAGCGAGCCCTGCTCGCGAAGCAGAAAACAATCGCACGCAGGGCGTGCTCCTACAAAACACAAACAGGCCAGTGGGTCATCCGGGTTTAATCAGTTTGTTTATCTTCTCGTGCCTTTCGTGTTTTTGCGAGTTGGGCAAAAGACGTCCATCCCTGCTTAATCCACTTTGTGGAAATTTTTTTAACCGAGATAATCGTGCGCCAACGTGAAACAACATCTGTAGGAGCGCAACTCATTGCGCGATTAACCCGATATCGCCCGATGAATCGGGCTCCTACATAAAACGAGCGCTTACGGCGAGTCTCGAGGAACGGCCAAACCCAATGGGAAAGGCTGGTTTTATCATCAGGTGTGGCATATTTGCCATGCCCGTTAACGTGAAACAACATCTGTAGGAGCGCAACTCATTGCGCGATTAACCCGATATCGCCCGATGAATCGGGCTCCTACATAAAACGAGCGCTTACGGCGAGTCTCGAGGAACGGCCAAACCCAATGGGAAAGGCTGGTTTTATCATCAGGTGTGGCATATTTGCCATGCCCGTTAGCGCCAGAACGCCGTTGTAGGAGTTGCAATTCGCGCGCAGGGCGTTGCCCCTACAAGACACGACAGGCTAATGGATAATCCGGGTTTGATCAGGGGGCTTCCTGCGCCCACTGCGCGAGCCATTCCGCCAGTTCTCCCGCCGTCGTCTCCAGTTCCTCGATTCGCTTGTCGCCCGGCATGCCGCGCACGATATCCAGCGCGGCGCGGCGCATAGTCAGCATGCGCGGCAGGTCCTCGGCGCGCTTGTAAAGCGCCGCCAGTTCCATGTAGGCAGCCACGAAGCGGGAATCGAGATAGATGACCTTGCCAAGGAGTTCCCTGGCCTGGCTGAAATCCCCCCGGAGCTGGGCCAGTTGCGCCAGCAGAAAATAGGCGGTTGCCGCCAGCGGGGCGGACGCGATGACCTGACGGCATAGCTGCTCGGCCTGTTCGTATTCGCCGCGGTCGGCAAGCGCATGGGCTTGCCTGAGCAGCGCTTCGTGATCGGGCGCAACCGGCGGCGGGGAAGGCGCGGGCCGGGTTGCAACCGGTTGGGCCCTGACCGGCGGCTTCTCCCTGGGAATGTCCCGCACGAGAACCGGGGCGAGGGCGGCTGCATGCGCAACCCGCTGATACACCACCCCCCCGGCAAACAGCCTGGATTTCAGCTCCGGCACCGGGTGCCCGATCAGTTCGGTGTGTGCGGCCAGCAGATAACCGCCTTCGCGCAGCGTCGTGGCCAGCTTTGCCGCCACGGCGAACACCGCTGCGGGTTCGAAGTAGATGAACACATTGCGGCACAGGATCATATCCATGTCGCGCAATTCCGAGCCCGGATCGGGAAAGCGGTCGCCGACCAGATTTGAAACACGGAAGGTCACCCTGCGGCGGATGCGTTCATCCAGCAGCCATTCATTTGTTTGCGGATTGCGGATTGCGGATTGCGAAGCGGGATGAAAATAGCGCTCTCTGAATGCGGCAGGCGCCATGCGGAATGACCATGTTCCATATAAGCCGCGCTGCGCCTTCGCAATGGCCTGCGAGTCGATGTCGGTGCCGAGTATCAGGATGTTCCAGTCGTCCTGTTCCGGCAACAGCATGTCCACCAGCATGGCCAGCGAATAGGCCTCCTCTCCGCTGGAACAGCCCGCGCTCCACAGGCGCAGGGTCTTGTCATGCTGGTGCTGCGCGATCAGTTCCGGCAACAGGCTGAGGCGCAGCAGATCGAACTGCCCGTGATCGCGCAGAAAGAAGGTCTCGCTGCTGGTAAAGGCGCGCGCGATCTCCTCCCATTCCCTGCCGGCCTGGTGGCTGGCGAGAAAAGTCCGGTAGTCTGCCAGGGAGGCAAGCCCCAGTTGCGTCGCGCGCCTGCGCAGCACAGCGGCGAAGCGTTCCTGCGCATTTTCCGGAATACGCAGGCCGATGTGGTGCGCGGCCAGTTGCGCGAGCTCTTCAAGCAGCAGTGTGTCGTTCATGGTCGTTGATTAAAACACGCGGTTCAATCCGCAGATTTGCACAGATTGCGATCCGGGTGAATAAGTTACGTATCCTTTCGGCAAAATTTCCAGGCCGGGCAAGCCGGAGCCAGGGAGGGTTGCACGCGGAGACGCGGAGAACGCGGAGAAATTCAAGAGCACTTGCCTTATGGCAACGCCCCGGTCTGACGTGCCGGTATTTCCGCAACTCTCCGGTTTTACTCCGCGTTCTCCGCGCCTCCGCGTGAGAAAGTCTTTTCATTCCCTGACATCATCTGACTGGCAAGAGACCAGGGGATCACTGCGTTCTTCGTGGTGCCGCAGGAGGTTTCGGGTCGCAGAAAACAAATCAGGGTGAAGAGGGGGAATAATTCTGTTGCCAGGACGCTATCCAGCCCGGCAGCTCGGCAGCGGGCATCGGCTTGGCGACAAAATAGCCCTGGACGATGTCGCACTTCCTGTCGCGCACAAAATCCCAGTCGGCCTGGTCTTCCACCCCCTCCGCCACGGCCTCCATTCCCAGTTGTTTTGCCAGCCCGAGGCTGGCGTCGAACATGGCGCGCAGCTTGGCGTTATTCCATGCGCCATGCACGAAGCTCTGGTCGATCTTGAGTTCATCGAAGGGGAGGTCGCGCAGTTGCGCCAGGGTGGAATTGCCGGTGCCGAAATCATCGATGGAAAGCCGGAAGCGTTTCAGGCGCAGCCGGGTCAGAATTTCGAGCGGGGTGCGCAAGTCACGCATCAGGCGGGTTTCCGTCACTTCCAGTTCCATCGTCTGCGGCGACACACCGGCCTCTTCAGCAAGCTTGACGACCAGATTCGGGTAATCCGGCGAATTCAGATTGTCCATCGACAGGTTGATCGCCACGTTCAGCTTCAATCCGGCATCGTTCCAGCGCCGGGTGTCGGCCATCGCACTGGCCATCACCGCCAGGGTCAGGTCGTCGATCAGGCCGTGCGCTTCCGCCACGCCGATGAACTGGTCGGGGAACACCAGTCCGTCCCTGGGGTGACGCCAGCGCACCAGGGTCTCGACCCCCATCACCCGACCGGTGGCGGTCAACACCTTGGGCTGGTAGTAATTGACCAGCTCGTTATTGGCGATCGCCGCGCGTAGCTCGTCCTCTGGGTAACTCTTTTTCTTTGCGGGAGTTTTGCCCTGGATAGCCGGGGGCGTCCATTTTGCGATCATTTCTGCAAGACCTTCCGGCGTGACGGGTTTTGGCAGGTTCCCCAGCACGCTGATGCCATGCGCTCTTGCCAGTTTGACCGCCGCCTGCTGCATGCGCTCATCCTCGCCACTGGCCAGGATGAGGCTGCCGCTGTAGTGGCAATCGACCAGATGGCGCACGAATTCAAGCCCGTCCATTTCCGGCATGTTGATATCGAGCAGGATCAGGTTGGGCGTATCGTCCGGGTTGTTGATCAGATCGAGCGCGGCGCGGCCATTGTCGCAGGTGGAAACCGCATCGTAGCCCAGGTTCGCGAGCATGCGGCTGGTCAGCTTGAGCGTGAACAGCTCGTCATCGAGTATCAGAATCTTGATTGCTGGATTGTTCATTGATTTGTAATTAAGTTTGTTGTTGTTTTGGCAAGGGCTGTGCGTCGACAGCCGGCGCAGGGTGTTCGTTCCTGTCCTCTTTTCAACCCAGATCATTCATTAGAACCAAGCCCTCTTGTGGGAGCGCAATTTATTGCGCGATTCTTGTCAACAATCGCTCGATAAATCGAGCTCCTGCAGCCTAATGGATTATTTGGGTTCAATAGTGCTCGATAAAGCTTTCCACGCGCACCAGTTCCTGTTCGAGCCCGGGCAGCAACGCCGTGCAGGCCGCCAGATCGCCGGCCTTGCCCGCCTGCTCCATTGCGTAGCACAGCTCGCCCAGCGCCAGCGCCCCCACCGAGCGTGCCGGAGACTTGAGCTTGTGCCCAAGCGTGCCGGCGGTTGCGGCCTGACCCGCGGCGCAGGCGGCGCGCAGTTCCACCGCGATTTCCGTCATGCTGACGCGGAAGTCGCCCAGAAACTCGCGGATCATCGCCTCGTCGTCGCCGATCAGTTTTTTCAGCACGCTGATGTCCACCGGGGCGGATGCATCGGCAGCGGAGGGGGCAGCCTCCGTGCTTGCGGCCGGGATTTCTTCGGCTGCGGGCGGCAGCCATTTTTCCAGCATCTTTTCCAGATCGACCAGTTGCACCGGCTTGCTCAGATAGTCATCCATGCCGAGTTCGAGGCAGTGTTCTGCTTCCTCCCTGATCGCATTGGCGGTGAAGGCGATGATCGGGATGCGTGCCTTGCCGGCTTCTGCCGTGCGGATCGCGGCGGTCAGTCCATAGCCGTCCATGTTCGGCATGTGCAGGTCGGCGAACAGCATCGCATAATCGCCGCTTTGCCACCTTTTCAGCGCCTTGAGGCCATCGTCGGCGACGTCCGCTCTGTACCCGAGCAGGGCCAGCTGTTGCAGGATGACCTTCTGGTTGATCGCGTTGTCTTCGGCAACAAGGATCAATCGCTGCTGCTGTATAGCTTCTTCGCGGGAGGGCTGACGGATGTGCTTGCGGGCCTTGCCGGGCAGTTCGGTGGGTTCAATCTGTTCGGTCGTCCGGCCGGAGGCCACCGCCACCGCCTGCAGCAAGGCCCTGTGGGTCAGCCCGTTGGCGTCCACGGAGACCAGGTCGGCGGCGTCCAGGCGCGGCTTTTGGCGCTGTCCGCGCCAGATGGCGATGAAACGGGTGTTGCGCTGCGGGTCGCTGCGCGCCGTTGCCAGCAGGTCGTCCAGCATCTGCCGGTCGTTCGCGGCATCGATGACCACGATGCACAGGCCGGATGCATGTCCAGCGATCCACTGCCGGGCCTCCGCCAGATTGGCCGCACGCTCGACCTGTGCGCCGTCATATGCGAGATAGGCGTTGAAATCGTCGACCAGGCCCTGCGCATCCTCCAGCAACAGGCAGGGCAGCCCGGCAATCGGGGCAGGCGCCTGCTTGTCCACGGGTTGTTGCGGTGGCAGTCTGAAAGGCAGGCGCACGCTGAATACCGATCCCTTGCCTGGTTCGCTCTGCAGCGTGATTTCTCCGCCCATCAGGCTGGCCAGCTGGAGCGAGATGGCAAGGCCCAGCCCGGTGCCGCCATAAGTCCGGGTCGTGCTGGAGTCAGCCTGGGTAAAGGGTTTGAACAGCCGCTTCTGGGTCGCCGCATCGATGCCGATGCCGTTGTCGATGACGCGAAATTCCAGCGTGACCTGTTCCGGCGTGCTGTCGACCCGCAGTGCGCGCAACGACACCCGGCCGCTTTGCTGTCCGGCGGAGAACTTGATCGCGTTATTGATCAAATTGGCCAGTATCTGGCGCAGCCGGTTCGGGTCGCCGATGACCTGGTCGGGAATGGCCGGATCGGTGAACAGCGTCAGCTCCACGTGTTTTTTCAGGGCCATGCCGCCCATGGTTTCGCAGATTTTCTCGGCTACCCCGACTGTAGACAGGGGCAGATCCTCGATGGTCAGCTTGCCCGCCTCGATCTTCGAGAAGTCGAGAATATCGTTGATGACGCTCAGCAGGTTCAGCGCCGAGTCGTGGATGATGATCGCCATTTCCATCTGTTGGGCATTCAGGCTGCTCTGCTGCAGCACATCGACCATGCCGATCACACCGTTCATCGGGGTGCGGATCTCGTGGCTCACGGTGGCGAGAAACTCCGACTTGGCCCGGTTGGCCTGTTCGGCCTCGAACCGCGCCTGTTCCGCCAGGGCCGTGCGTTCCGTGACCTTTTCCTCGAGCTGGTCGTTCAGCTTGCGCAGCGCCGTATCGGCCTGCATCTGGTCTTCGACCACGCTCAGCATGCTTAGCCGCGACTGGTTGGCTTTCTCGAGCATGGCCTTCAGCTCGTGTTCATATTGCATGCGCTCCAGCTCCGCGGCCGCGCGGATCGCGACCTTTTGCAGCAGCGCTTCCGCCATTTCCGGAGATTTCAGCGGCTGGCGGCCGATGGCCGCGATCAGGCCGACCGGTTTGCCGTTGAAATCAAACAACGTGGCGCCGACATAACTCTCGGCCTGCAGCGTCTGCAGCACCGCGTCGCGCGGAAACCGCTGACGCACGCCCTGGTCGAAACTGCAGGCCTTTTTCGTTAGCACATCGCCGCAGGGCGTGTCCTTGAGGGTGTACGACACATTGTCTTCGAACTTGCCGTCATGGAAGACCGCGACCGTCTGCGCGGACAGGAAGTCGCCTTCCAGGCGGTCGATGCAGACATAATCCATGCCCAGTATTCGGGCGATAAATCTGGCGAGCGCCTGGAAGAAGGTATTGCCTTCACGCCGGTAGTTGCCCCCCGCGAGAAATTTCCGGATGAGATCGTTCTGCTTGTGTTCGGTGATGTCTTCCAGAATATGCACCGCAGACAGATTGTCGGGGAGGTTTTCGGTGAGAAAGGCGCGCGACAGATAGGTTTGCCCGCCCGCGGTGAATTCCTCGTCAGTCTCCTGGTGGCTGGAACGGGATTCGAGGCAGCTGGCCATCGGCCCTTCCCGGCGCGGGAATACTTCCCAGTAGAACTGGCCGATCACTTCATCCATGGTCAGGCCAGCCGCCCTGGCGTAGGCGCGATTGGCGCGCGTGATGCGAAACGTGTCGTTATGCAGAAAGATCGGGTAGCCGATGCTGTCGAACACCGTCTGCCATTCCCGCCGCGCCTGCTCGATCGCGACCAGTCGTTCATCCAGCAACGCTTCCGCCTGCTTGCGCTCGGTGATGTCGTGCACGAATGCGACGAACTGTCCGCCCGCTTCGCTATCCCGGTAAACGACAGCGGCATCGATATTCAGCAGTTGCCCGTCCTTGCGCTTATGACGCGTCTCGAAACGATCGCGGCCTTTCGTCATGATGGAGCGCATATGCTGCGCCGTCATTTCCTGGCTCTCCCGCCCCTCGACATCCTGCACGGACATGTTCAGCAGTTCTTTGGCGCTATAGCCGATCAGCTGGCAATAGGCGTCGTTCGCCTCCAGAAAGCGCCCCTGGGCATCGAGGATGAAGAAGCCGTCTATCGAGGTCTGGAGAATCCGGAAATAGCGTGCCGCACTCTCTCTGAGCCTGTTATCCACCTGCCTGCGCTCGATTTCCAGCCCAGCCCGGACGGCGATCATTTCCATCACCTCCCGCGCCTTCGCGGGCAGCGCAAGCTTGCGGCGCGAGAGCGCGCAGACGATGCCGTTGAATTCGCCATTGCTATCCCGCATCGGTGTGCCGACATAGGATACGGCGCCCAGATTTACCAGATCCTTGTCGTCGGGAAACAACTTGACGATATTTTCCGGGTATTCGCAGTAGCCCTTGCGGGCGGCGTTTTCGCAGGGCGTGCCGGGCAGAGCGTATTCGTACTGCTTTACCGCCTTGCCATCGAGTTGCATGGCCAGTGCGCGCACCCTGTTGTCGCCGATGGCCTCGCCGATGATGACGCACTCCATGCCCAGCCATGCGCTCAGGGCGTGCGTCGTTTCATGGAAAAACTCGTTCCCGACATGCTGTGCCAGGCTTGTGACCAGTACCCGGAACATTTTCTCGTCCTGCCTGCGTTCGGTGATGTCGCGCACGATGCCGATGGCATGACGGCGGCCGCCCAGTTCGGTTGTCGAAACGGAGAGTTCGACCGGAAGTTCGCTGCCGTCCTTGCGCACGGCTTCGATTTCCAGGGTCTTTCCGATCAGCTGGCCCCCGCCTGTTTCGGCGAGACCGGCGAAGCCGCGTGCGGCTTTGGCCCCGAGATGCGACGGGACGATCAACTGGTGCACCGTCTGCCCGAGCGCATCTTCCGCGCTGTACTGGAACATCCGTTGCGCGGCGGGGTTCCATTCGGTAATCCGGGCGCGATTGTCGACCACGATAATCGCATCCTTTGCAGCGTCGGTGATCATCCGGATGCGCGCGTTGTCGTCCCGTATTCGGCGGAACACCAGGAAGTAGAGCGCCGGAGCCAGGATCAGGGTCAGTGCGGTGGCGTCGATAACGCCCCAGAGCGTCGCCGGGAGAGGCGGATTTTCCATGAGGAGCCGATGGAATAACTCCATGAGCAGTGTTTCGATACTCAGCGTAATCGCGCTCACCAGCACCACCACCCCGAGGGGGGTGCTCAAAAAATCCCTTATCTTTTTTATGCTCATATCGGGGTCAGCCTGGTTTGATTGCGGATTTCAGATTGCCGATTGCCGATTGCGGAATGAAGATCCGCACCCCGCACCCCGAAATCCGAAATCCCATACCGTTCCATGCTATTGCGCGCTCTGATAGCGCGGCGCTTCTCCGGCCCTGGCGAGCAGTTCGTTGACCTCGTGCTTGAGCTCGATGATGCGCGTCTCGCGTCCCTGCATGGCGTTCTGCCAGCGGCGCAGTTCGTCGAGCTGCGTCTCCAATTGATGCTCCGCTTCCTTGCGCTCGGTGATGTCGCGCAGGGTTAACAGATGAGCCGGCTGGCCTTCCCAGACGATGTTGGCACAGCGCATGCCCACCTCCCTGAGCTTGCCGTCCCGGTCGGGGATGGTGATTTCCGTGGTTGCGCCTGCCACCAACGGGTCTCCGAAATCCGATCCCAGCAGGGATTCCCGTGGTTTATCGAAGAGTTCCACGGCGGCCGCATTCGCCGCACAGATGCGGCCGTCTCCGTCTATGGCGAGGATGCCGTCGGCATTGTTATCGAACAGCGCCTGCACCTGGGCGGTTTTCTGCTGTGCCTTGGCAGCGGCGGTGGCGAGTTCTGCGGTGCGTTCGCGCACCTGATTGTCGAGGTCATCGTTGAGCAGCGTGAGCTGGTTCTGGATGTGCATCAGTTCCTGGTTCAGCACCAGGCTGTTCTCGTACACCGAGAGCATCAGGTTTGCCATCTGCGGGCTGCCGACCGCGATGCTGTGCACGGCCCCCGCATATTCCAGCTTGATCCGGCGCCGTTCGTCCGCCAGCTTCCGGGTGGCCGGGTTGGCCAGCAGGGAGCGGATGCGCCCAAGCAGAATGCTTTCGATATAGGGCTTGGTCACATAGCCGTCGGCGCCGACATCGAGCGCCTTGATGACGTCCTTCGGTTCGGACAGCGATGTGACCAGTATCACCGGGGTGGCCCACAGCTGTTCGTCGTATTTGATGGTGTAGCACAGATCGTAACCGTTCATCAGCGGCATGTTGACGTCGCTGATCACCAGCGTACAGGGATGTTCGTGCAGGGTCTTCAATCCATCTTCGCCGTTCTTTGCCGCCGCATACACGCTATAGCCGGCCCGCACCAGGATGCGGCGCAGCATCTCGGCTTCCACCGGGCTGTCTTCGACGATCAGGATTTCGACATTCGACGCCTTGTTGTTTTCCATGCTTCCTCCTTTGCTTTTGACCAATTCAGGTCGGCAGGTCTGCCTGTTCGCGGTTCGATTTATTGTGCGGCCTGATCCGGAATGCAAACCTTGTTGCGCCCATCGGTTTTTGCCAGATACATCGCCTTGTCCGCCTGCCTGAGTATTTCTTCAGGGGTGGTGTCCTTGCTGAACAAAGCCACGCCGATGCTTGCGCTGCAGTGGTGCTCGATGCTGCCGTCACCGGCCTGTTGGCCCTGCAAGCGATAGGGCAGGGCCAGTGCCGCGCGGATTTTTTCCGCGACCGCCCGCGCCTGCACGGATGGCGTTGTCCTCGCCTTGCCCGCATGCAGCTTGTCCAGTATCACCACGAACTCGTCGCCGCCCAGCCTGGCGGCGGTGTCCTCTTCGCGAATACTTTTCCTGATGCGATCTGCCACTTCGATGAGCAGCAGGTCGCCGATATCGTGGCCGTGCGTGTCATTGAGCGGCTTGAAATTATCCAGGTCGAGGAACAGCAGCGCGCCGTAATGGCTGCTCCGATGGTGGGCGATGACGGCCTGTTGCAGCCGGTCCGTCAGCAGGCGCCGGTTGGGCAGGCCGGTGAGCGGATCATACAGCGCCAGCTGGCGCATTTCCTCCACCTGGCGGTGCAGGCTGATATCGGAGAACGCGCCGATATAATGCGTGATCTGCTCATTTGTATCGGTGATGGCGGTGATGCTCAGCCATTTTGGATAGAGCGAGCCATCCTTGCGCCGGTCCCAGATCTCCCCCTGCCAGTATTGGTCGCGGAGCAGGGCTTCCCACATGGCGCGATAGAACGCCGCGTCCTCCCGTCCGGACTTGAGTATCGAGGGATACTTGCCGATTACATCCTCTGCGCTGTAGCCGGTCAGTTGCGTGAAGGCCTTGTTGATGCGCAGGATGCGGCTGTCCCGGTCGGTGATCATGATGCCCTGCTGGGTCTCGAAGGTGACCGCGGCGATGCGCAGTTCGGCCTCCGCCCGCTTGCGTTCGGTGATGTCGCGCAGGGTGGCGAGCTGGGCGTGCTGGCCTTCCCATAATATCTCCGTGCTGCGCATTTCCACATCCCTGGTTTTTCCGTTGCCGCACGGAACGACGATTTCCGCCGTTTCTCCGGAGGCCAACGGCCTTCCAAAATCCATTCCCAGCAAGTCCTCCACCGACCGCTCGAAGAGTTGTGCGGCGGCCGAATTGGCCGAACAGATCAGGCCATTCATGTCGATGACGATGATGGCGTCGGCGTTGTGCTCGAACAGCGCGCTGACCTGCTTGGTTTTCTGGCGGGCTTCGAATGCGGCCGCGGCGAGTGATGCGCTGCGTTCTTCCAGCGTGCGGCTGTGTGTCGAGATGAAGTCCTGATACTCCTTGATCTTGAGCAGGTTGTTCACGCGCACCAGCAGTTCCGCGCGATCCACCGGCTTGTGCAGGAATTCATCCGCGCCCGCTTCCAGACCGTTGAGGCACGATTCGCGGTCCTCCAGCGAGGTGACCAGGATGATGGGGATGGCGCTGGTGCGGGGATCCGCCTTGAGCCGGCGCGTCACCTCGAAGCCGTCCATGCCGGGCATCAGCACGTCGAGCAAGACGAGGTCGGGCAATTGTTGCGCCACCGCGGCCAGCGCTTCCTCCCCGCTGGCCGCGCTACGGACGGCATACCATTCGGGCGAAAACAGGCCTGCCAACAGCTTGCGGTTGGTCTCCAGATCGTCCACCACCAGGATGGAGGCTTGCCGTTTCGTGATTTTTTCCTGGGCGTTAATTTTCTTTGCCTCGTGTTAATAAACATCTTGCCAATCAAGTGGTAAATAAATTTAAAGACAAGACCTTCTCACGCGGAGGCGCGGAGAACGCGGAGAAATACAAGAGCACTTGCCCTATCTTATGGCAACGCCCCGGTCTGACGTGCCGGTATTTCTGCAACGCTCCGGTCTTACTCCGCGTTCTCCGCATGAAACCCTGTTTGGCTCCGGCTTGTCCGGCTTGGGAATGGCTCAGTGACATGCTGTTCTCATACACCGAGAGCAGCAGATTCAGGATGTGCTGGCTGCAGTCGGTGATGGTATGGCGATCACCCTCGTATTCAACGTGTTCCGAGCGGCGTTCTTCGCTCGGTTTTCTGCTGATCGCCTGCAGGCCTTGTTCGCCGTCCGTCGCCACGGTCACCCGATAGCCTGCCCCAGACAGACAGCGGCGCAGCAACTCGGCTTCCAACGTGCTGTCTTCCACGATCAGGATTTCAGGTGTTGCGTCGGATGACGGGGCTTTTTTATTCATAATATATAGGCCTTCATTATCAGGGTATTTCCGCTGCTTTGCCAGCTTTAGCGCGGTCATTCGCCAATGCCACCAGTGCCGGGGCGATCTGTTCCAGCGGCAGGAGGTGCTGCACCGCCTTGCGTGCCACCGCTTCCTTGGGCATGCCGTACACCACGCAGCTGGCCTCGTCCTGGGCGAGGGTGACGCCGCCCGCGGCGGCGATGCTGGCCATGCCCTCGGCGCCATCGCGCCCCATGCCCGTCAGCAGTACGCCCGCCGCCGCCGCGCCGAAATAGTGTGCCGCCGCGCGCATGGTGACGGTCACCGACGGGCAATGGCCGTCAACCGGCGCTGTCCGTGAGTAAATGAAACGCCCGCCATCGCCCCATTCCAGATGCGCATCTTCGGGGGCAAAATAGACCACGCCTGCCTGCGGCATCTCGCCCTGTTGCGCCTTGCGCACCGGCAACGCGCAGGCTTCGTTCAGCCAGGTGATCATCTCGGGCAGAAAGTCAGGGCCGATATGCTGCACGCACACCACCGGCAGCGGAAAGGCGGCAGGCAGGCTTCTCAGAATCTGGCGAAAGGCCTGCGGCCCGCCGGTGGAGGCGCCGATTACCAGCATGCGCAACGCCGTGTGCGGATGCGATATTGCGGGCGGTCTGGTGACGGTCGTGCTGACGCGGCGGCGAATCGCTTTCACGCCGGACAGGATGCGTATTTTGCTGGCCAGCTCATTGGACAGTTTGTCGAAGTCGGCGTCAATAATGTTGCGCGGCTTGGACATGACGTCCATCGCACCCGCTTCTAACAGCCGGAAGATGTTGGGTGAACCCGGTTCCACCGACACGCTCACCACCAGGATCGGACGCGGAAAATCCGCCATGGTTGCACGCACGAATTCAAGCCCGTTCATCACCGGCATGTGCAGATCGGTGCAGATCACGTCCGGGTTCAGTGCGGGCAGCAGATCGAGTGCCTCTTGGCCATTGGCGGCGGTGCCCACCACTTCGATTGCCGGGAAGCGCGACAGCATGCGTTGCAGGATGTTCAGCACCAGCGGGGAATCGTCCACCAGCAGGACGCGGATTGCGGATTGATTGTTCATGACATTAAATCTCGGATTGGTTCACGCGGAGATGTGGAGATGCAGAGGAAGGCAGGTTATTGACAATGCGATGAAGGCCTTCCTTGAGAGTGGCAGCACCAAAATTGATGAGAAGGCCAACATGTAAATTCATCAGGCGCAGATAGGTCATAAGCTGTTTGCCATGAACCGGAGCAAGTTTTTCTAAAGACTTGAGTTCCACTATAACCCGCCCTGCAACCAACAAATCAACTCGGAATCCCTCATCAAACAAGATTCCATCATATTCAAACTGGATGATTTTCTGCCGCTCAACTTCAAAACCACGCTTTTGCAGAGTCTTTGTCAACACTGTTTCATAAACTGATTCCAGTAGCCCAGGCCCAAGTTCCATGTGAATCTTCATCGCAGCATCCACTATTGCACCAGTTATATCATCAAGTTCCATTTATGTAATCCTGTCGAGCCAGATTAAAAAACTTTTCTCACGCGGAGGCGCGAAGAGCGCGGAGGAAAGCCAGATACTAAACATTAACTTGTTGCGGTTGTTTCCTGAATCCGTTTTATTTTGAATTTCTCCGCCTCTCCGCGCCTCCGCGTGCAATCTGTTTTCGTTTTTTCTCACGCGGAGGCGCGGAGAACGCGGAGGAAAGCCAGATACTAAACATTAACTTGTTGCGGTTGTTTCCTGAATCCGTTTTATTTTGAATTTCTCCGCCTCTCCGCGCCTCCGCGTGCAATCTGTTTTCGTTTTTTCTCACGCGGAGGCGCGGAGAACGCGGAGGAAAGCCAGATACTAAACATTAACTTGTTGCGGTTGTTTCCTGAATCCGTTTTATTTTGAATTTCTCCGCCTCTCCGCGCCTCCGCGTGCAATCTGTTTTCGTTTTTTCTCCGCGCCTCCGCGTGAGTTAATGAATTTCGCATTCAAATAAGCCTCTTGAGCGTGTCCACCAGCACGCGCTGGTCGAACGAGGGTTTGAAAATATAGGCGTCGGCGCCCGCTTCCAGCCCGCGTCGCTTGTCTTCGTCGGAACTGAGCGTGGTCACCAGTATCACTGGCAGGTCCTTGAAGCGCGGCTCCTCGCGGATGCGCGCGGTGAGTGTGAGCCCGTCCATGTTGGGCATCATGATGTCCGACACGACGGCGGCGAAGGGGCGCTGGCCCAGCGTATTGAAGGCGTCCATGCCGTCCACGGTGGCGACGACTTCGTAGCCGGCGTCTTCGAGGATGCGCTTTTCCATCGCGCGCACCAGCGCCGAGTCTTCCGCCAGCAGAATGACCGGCTTGGCCGCCTTCGCATGCACGGGTTTGTTCCTGTCGGGGGAGGTGGCAAGCCGGTGCGCCGAGCGCACCAGGTCGGCCGGGTTCAGCACCGCGCAAATCTCGCCGTTGCCCAGTATGGTCAGGCCGGAAACGTTGCGCACCCGCACCAGCGGCGCGCCCAGCGGCTTGGTCACGACTTCTTCCTCGCTCAGCAGCTGGTCCACACGCACGCCGAACCGTTCGTTGCCCACCTGAAGCACGATGCACACCGCTTCGCCGCCCTGGTTCGCGGCGGGCAAGCCGAGCAGTTCGGCCAGGCGCGGCGCGATCACAGGTTGTCCGTCCAGTTCGAAAGCGGGATGGCCCTCGATGGTGAAAATTTCTTCCTCGCGCACGCCGCGCGAAGTATGCACGAATTCGATCGGCACGCCGAACAGGCGATCGCCGACGCCGGCCAGCAACAGGCGCGTGGTGGCCAGGCTCAGCGGCAGGCGCACCTGCATCAGGGTGCCCTGCTGCGCAACGGACTCCATGCGGATGTCGCCCTTGAGGTGCTCCACGTTGGCCCGCACCACGTCCAGCCCGACGCCGCGCCCGGACAGTTCGGTGATGAAGGTACTGGTCGTGAAGCCGGGAGAGAAAATCAGTTGCTGTATTTGCTTCGCAGACATCGCGGCGAGCGTGGCCGCATCGTGCATGCCGTTTTTCAGGGCCGTGTGACGGATAGATTCCAGATCCAGGCCGCGCCCGTCATCGCGCACCTCCAGTAATACTCGGCCGCTTTCCTGAACGGCGCGCAGCCATATCGTGCTGGTGCGCGGCTTGCCCTGGCTTTCGCGCACGGCGGGCGTTTCGATACCATGGTCAATGGCGTTGCGCAACAAGTGCATCAACGGGTCCTTCATTTCCTCGAGGATGCGCTTGTCCACACCGATATCCCCGCCCTCGACGACCAGGTTTACTTCCTTTTCCTGCGCCTTGGCCAGATCGCGCACCATGCGCGGGAACAGCGCGAACACCGTGGACAGCGGCAGCAGGCGGGCGCCATGCACCTGCTCCTGCAGTGTATTGACCGTCGATTCCAGGCGTGTACCATCCTCGTGAAATGCATCGCGCGCCTGCACTATGCCCTTGCCCAATTCCGCAATCTGCGATCCGGAATCGGCCTTGCCATTTTTATGGCTGCGTTCCAGCAACGCCCATTGTTCCTGAAGCGTATCCATCATGGATAGCCGGTGCCGCATCCGGCCCTCGATCACGCTCAACTCTCCGACGAGGGTGAGCAGGTCATCGAGCTTGCGTGTCTCAATTCGCACCGTCTCGATGCGAAAGGCTTCTTCGGTCGGGCGCGTGGCATTCGATTGCGGAGTGTCCGACTCCGGATTGGGGGCTTCGGGTTGTGGAGCGTTCTCCGATTTCGGGTTGCGGATTGCGGGTTGCGGAGTGGCCGCCGATTTCGGGTTGCGGGTTGCGGGTTGCGGAGTGGCCGCCGATTTCGGGTTGCGGGTTGCGGGTTGCGGAGTGGCCTCCGGTTCCGGGTTACGGATTTCGGGTTGCGGAGTGGCCTCCGGTTCCGGGTTACGGATTTCGGGTTGCGGAGCATCCGCATTCGGCGCAAGTTCTTCCCGCACCAGTTGGCGCAGATCAGACAGCACGGTATTCATGTGTTCGATCACATCTGCGGTGAGCGGCGTTTCACCCTTGCGTGCGGCATTCAGTATGCTTTCCAGGCCATGTGCCGCACTTTCGATTCTGGGCAGGCCCAGCATGCGCGCCGCACCCTTCATGCTGTGGGATTCGCGGAACACTTCCTCCAGGATCGCCTGATCGGTCGGGTTTTTTTCCAGGTGCAGCAGTCCATCGTCGAGCTTCGCGAGATGTTCCGCGCTTTCCGCCTTGAACAGTTTGGCCAGTTCCTTGTCTTCAATCATTTTGATTCGGGATTGCAGCATGCGGATTGCGGATTGAAAACACCCGCCCATTCCGCATACTGCGTTCCGCATCTCATATTCGATTCATTCATCATGTCATTTCCTCCGCATCCCAATTCCCACTTTCCATATGCCATCACGCAATCTTCCTGAGATTCTCCGCCGCCTCGTTCAGATGTCGCACGCCGA
>CAYHEM010000013.1:0-49536 GCA_964355765.1 uncultured Gallionella sp. | reverse complement strand
TGGCGGAGGTCTCGGTGGCCGCAGAGGCCTGCTGGCTGGCGGTGCGTTCGTGCTGTTCCGCCGTGCTAGCCAGTTCCGATGCCGCGCTGATAATCTCGTTCGCGACCGCAGTAATGGGTTGCGTGATTTTTCTTGTCAGATAGAAAAGCATGGCAATGCCGAATAGTGCCGCGCCCACCGTGCCGATAATGAACAGCCTGTTGGTGTTATTCTGAATCTGCTCGACTTCGCCCTGGCGTGCGGCCAGCAGTTGGTTTTCGATACGCTTCGCTTCCTCCACCTTCTGCCTGATCTCATCCATGATGGCCTTGCCCTTGCCGGACACGACCAATTGCATGAGCTCTTCCTCTCGGTTGGCTCTTGCCAGCGTTATCGTTTCCCCGAGCTCATTCATTTTCTCCATTGCCAGGGTTTCGATGACCTGTATGCGCCTGACCTGTTCGGGGTTGTCCTGCACCAGTGTGAGCAATTCCGCGACATCCGCCGAGATCAGTTTTGTCGCATTGTCATAAGGCTCGAGAAATTCATTCTTGCGCGTGAAGAGAAAACCGCGCTGCCCGGTTTCGGCGTCTACCAGCAATTTTTCCAGAGTCGCAAAATCCGCCATGACCCTTTCCGTATGAACGACCCACCGGTTGGCTTCCGCCAAATCGTTCATGGCGGATCTTGATGCCAGGCCCATGATAGTCATGATGGCAATCAGAATGCCGACTCCGGCCATCAGCAGTCTGACGAATTGCCCCAGTTGTTTTTTTTCGGCCATTTTCAATCCTCTGTTTTTAATGTTGCAATGATGTTTCTTCCCACTCCCCGTATCTCATCACGCAATCTTCCTGAGATTCTCCGCCGCCTCGTTCAGATGTCGCACGCCGACCTTGGTCTGGCTGATGCCGGCGGCGGTTTCCTTGGCGCCGGCGGCGATGCTGTCGGTCGCGGACACGATCTGGGCAAAGGCGGCGGATTGCTGCTTGGCGTTGAGCATGACCTGATGTGCGTTTTCGTTGACGCTGCTTGCCATGCCGGCGAGGTCGGCGAACAGGTCGGCGACCTTCTGGGTCAGCTGGGTGGTCTCGGCCACGGTGCGCGTGCCTTCTTCGGTCATCATGATCGAGGAGTGCGTGGCCTTCTGGATGTCGCCGACCAGCGCGGTGGCCTGCTCGGCGGACTTCCTGCTCTGGTCGGCGAGCTTGCGCACCTCGGCCGCCACCACGGCGAAGCCCTTGCCGTGCTCGCCGGCACGCGCCGCTTCCACCGCCGCGTTCAGCGCCAGCATGTTGATCTGTCCGGACAGGTCCTTGACCAGCGTGGCGATGCTGCCGATCTGCCCGGTCTGTTCGCCCAGGCGCAGGATCTGGTCGGCGATTTCGCCGATGCGGTTCTTCAGCTCGTTCATTGCCGCGACGGCCTCGCGGGTGGTGTCGCCGCCCTTTGCCGTTGTCGCGCTGGCCTGTTCGGCCGCGTTCGAGGCGTTGGCCGCCTGCTCGGCCGACTGGCGCGAGGAGGCGGACAGCTCGGTGAGGGTGGCGGAGGTCTCGGTGGCTGCGGCCGATTGCTGGCTGGCGGTGCGCTCGTGCTGGGTGATGGTTGCGGCGATTTCCGTCGCGGAGGTGGATATGGCGGACATGGAGTTGGTGATAACCGTGACGAACCGCCTGAAGATTACGAACATGTAAATGAAAACCAGGGTAAACCCGGCCAGTCTCAGGAAATGCCAGAGCCACCACATCGAATCCCAGGCTTTAGAAGTCTGAAATAAAACCCCGGACAATCCGAGAATGAGGCAGATGACAAAGAACAGCAAGTCGTCTCTGTGCCCGCCCTTCCGATAGCTGATAAAAAAACGTGGAGCAGCGATCAGAAAAAAAAGTCCTCCCGCAATGTTGGTCAGGTTGGCAGTCGTGGTGAACATGCCCTTTTCGATCATCGGTGGCAAGGTTTCGGGAAAGGTGACAGAAAACGCGCCCAGCAGTAGCGTAGCCAGCAATGCAAAAAAAGGCGGCATCCTGTTTGCATCATTTTGTTCGTGGTTGTTCTGGAGCCAGACGAGCATGAAGAAGAACCCGCCTGCCAGGGTCGCCAGGCTATGCAGCCAGACGAATGTATTTCCGGGCGCAACAGACCCGTGAAATACATCCAGGATGCCCATTGCGAACAGTCCACATGCAACCCAGACGCTTCTCGATGCGGACTGTTGTCTTTTTTGCAGCAAAATGAGAATGATTGCGATGGTGATCGCCGCAAAGGAGCCGAATACCTCGACTGCGGAGTGAAATGGGATATTTGTCTGGATCATTCTGGATTTTTCACGCAATCGCCCTGAGATTTTCCGCCGCCTCGTTCAGGTTCTGCACGCCGACCTTGGTCTGGCTGATGCCGGCGGCGGTTTCCTTGGCGCCGGCGGCGATGCTGTCGGTCGCGGACACGATCTGGGCAAAGGCGGCGGATTGCTGCTTGGCGTTGAGCATGACCTGATGTGCGTTTTCGTTGACGCTGCTTGCCATGCCGGCGAGGTCGGCGAACAGGTCGGCGACCTTCTGGGTCAGCTGGGTGGTCTCGGCCACGGTGCGCGTGCCTTCTTCGGTCATCATGATCGAGGAGTGCGTGGCCTTCTGGATGTCGCCGACCAGCGCGGTGGCCTGCTCGGCGGACTTCCTGCTCTGGTCGGCGAGCTTGCGCACCTCGGCCGCCACCACGGCGAAGCCCTTGCCGTGCTCGCCGGCACGCGCCGCTTCCACCGCCGCGTTCAGCGCCAGCATGTTGATCTGTCCGGACAGGTCCTTGACCAGCGTGGCGATGCTGCCGATCTGCCCGGTCTGTTCGCCCAGGCGCAGGATCTGGTCGGCGATTTCGCCGATGCGGTTCTTCAGCTCGTTCATTGCCGCGACGGCCTCGCGGGTGGTGTCGCCGCCCTTTGCCGTTGTCGCGCTGGCCTGTTCGGCCGCGTTCGAGGCGTTGGCCGCCTGCTCGGCCGACTGGCGCGAGGAGGCGGACAGCTCGGTGATGGTGGCGGAGGTCTCGGTGGCCGCAGAGGCCTGCTGGCTGGCGGTGCGTTCGTGCTGGTTGATGGTTGCGGCGATTTCCGTTGCGGAGGTGGATATGGCGGACATGGAGTCGCTGATCCTGCCGGTGACGCTGCGGATCATCCACCAGCCTACACTCAGCGCCAGCGCCAGGCCGATGACGATGCTGGAAAAGGTGATATTCCGGATGGTGATAAAGTTGGCATCGGCCCTATTCTTTTCCTTTTTTGATGCGGCTATCTGGAATTGCTTCAATTTATCAAAAGACAGGTGCATTTCTTGAAACAGTGGGGAGACCTTGTCTGCGTTGTACAGGCTTGCCTCTGCAAACTTGCCCTCCCTGAGCAGCGCCATTGCCGGATCAAGGACCGCCATGAATTCAGCTCTGCGAGCACTGGCATTTTCGGCAAGTTTTTTTTCCTCCGACGGCATGGCGGTCACCAGATACTCTTCCCATACATTGGAGAAAGCCTCTTTATTGGTACGCACGATATCTAAGTGTTTGGAGATGGGGTGATCTGCCTCGTGGATTGCGCTCTCAGGCAGCACGGGGTCATGCAGGCGCGCCAGCAGCAGTTCATTGACGTTTTTTTGCATCAGATCGTTTATCTCCGTCAACATCTCGATGGGTAAGAGCCGGCTGTTATAAATGATTTCCAGACTGTCATCGGTCTCCCGCTCCCCCCATAATCCCAGCGACCCTACCCCGACCACCAGGGCCGATAAAAATCCCAGCAGCATGAACAGCATCGATCCGATTTTCATGTTTTTAAGCATCTTGAATCCTCACTAAAATAAATTTGCCAGTGTTACGCTGTCTCGTTGACCGTCCATTCCTCGCGTGCCAGCAGGGCTGGCAAGTCCAGTACCGCCATCATCCGGCCGCCATAGGGGGCAGTGCCCCTGATTTCCGCGCCATGCTGTGCGCGCAGGGATGCCGGCGCATCCTGCAACTCCTGCTGCTGCAAATAAATCACGTCATGCACCTTGTCCACCACCACGCCGACCGATTGCTCGCCGCGCCAGTTGGAAGTGCGCACGATGACCGCCATGCCGCCGTTCTGCGGTGCCGGCGCCAGGTTGAGCGCGGCGCGCGGGTCGAGTAGCGTGAGCAGGTTGCCGCGCAGGCTGATCGCTCCCGGAATATGCGGCGGGCAGCAGGGTATCGGGGCAGGGTCGGTGATGTCGCAGAATTCCTGCACCGTTTGCAGTTCGATGCCGAAGTATTCGCCCCCCATCTCTACCACCGCCAGCGGCAGGTGCGTGCTGGTTTCTTCGGCGGCCGATTCCATCAGCGCCTTGGCGCGGGCGCGATAGACCGCGCGTTCTTCGGGGGTGGCCTGCGGGCAGAATTGACGGGCGGGTGTCAACTGCTCGGTATCCGCTTCCGCCAGTTCCTGTAGCTGGTTGATCAGCTGGCCCGCATCCAGCAGTGTCACCAGATTGTCGCCCACGCGTGCCTCGCCCGCGATCAGGTGGGTGTGCTGGTGTGTTTTCGCGCTGTACTGCGGCGGCGGTTGAATGGCCCCGGCGGGAAGCTCGACCACCTCGCGTACTTCGCTGACGATGAAGCCCATCAGAAGCTGATCCAGCTCCAGAATCACGACATGGTCGCTGAGGCGGTAAGGCGTGGGCGCGTGGCCGAAGCGCAGATTCAGGTCGACCACCGGAACGATCTGGCCGCGCAGGCTGAAGATGCCGGCCACGTAGGGCGGCGCCTCCTCGATTGGGGTCAGCTCCGGTAGCCAGACGGATTCGCGCACCTGCATCGCATCGAAGCAGTAGCGCGCCTCGTTCAGGTCGAAAATGAGCAGGTGGCGGGGGGCGTTCATGGTGAAGTCGCCATGCAGGTGGCATGAAACGTGAGGCGCAGCCGGTGTCTTGTGGCTTGATGCCGTTCTGGATATCTTGAGGCAGTTTGTCCGGTCACCGCGTCCTCCCCTAAGAGAACTGCATCTACGTATGATTCTTGCAATCCTTACACAAGAAATGTGATGGTAATTCTGTTTCCTGTTTCCTTCTGCAACTGTTTATATCAGTAACATTCTCGCGATGCGCATCTATCTTTATGATTGGGTGTGCCCAAGATTGGGGCAGCAAGATTGTACAATATATATAGACCGATAGGTCTATATAAAATCTAACGAAAAAATCAATGAGGGAATCAATGGGGTCAGGAATCAACAAATCAATGGGGTCAGACTCGATTGATCCTGAATTGCTCGGATTTTCTATCTCCACCTCTGTCCTCCGGCTCAACCTGCCTCCCTAATCAGGAATCAATGGGGTCAGACTCGATTGATCCTGAATTGCTCGGATTTTCTATCTCCACCTCTGTCCTCCGGCTCAACCTGCCTCCCTAATTGTTTCAGAACCCACTGCTTATACCGGTCATTCCCCAGTACCCAGGCTTTATTGGTTGCCTCCCGGATCTCGTTGATGCCGCGCTCCGGAATATGGTGTTTAAATAGTTGGCGGTATGCCGCCTGACGCTCCTCGACTGTCTTGCCCAAGCGCAGGTATTCGAGATACGGGGTAATCAAATCGTCAACCCGATTCATGGCATTGTGATGATAACTCGACCAGGGATACTCGGATGGGTGCGATACCATGCCTGCACGCACTGGATTCAGTTCTATGTAGCGCATGCAGGTCAGCAGATAGGTTTCGGTATCGATCAGGGTCGCCCTGTATCGGCCTTCCCATAGTGTGCCGGTGCGCTGATAGCAGTAATTGTAGTGCTGCACATAATAACGTCCTAGCATTTGCATGGCCTTGGGTAGGCTTTGCTCATCCTGTGGTGAAATGAGCAAATGGACGTGGTTGGTCATCAGCACATAGGCATGTATATCGCAGCCGTGTTTGTCGCAGGCTAACTGCAATTTTTCAAGATAGAAACGGTAGTCGGCTTCAGCGCAGAATATCTCTGTACGATTGTTTCCGCGCAGAATGACATGCTGCGGCTGGCCTGGAATCACAAATCTGGGTAAGCGCGCCATTTTTCGCCCCAACTTTTCATGAAAGTGGCACGGTATCGCGTTATTAATCTAAGATCAATCGAGTCTGACCCCATTGATACATTGATCCCACATTGATATGTAAGATCAATCGAGTCTGACCCCATTGATATGGTTATCCCCCATTGATATGGTTCATCTATCGAGTCTGACCCCATTGATATGGTTCCATTGATATGGTTTTACCTCCAACCGCTACCCGCACGCCCCGATTGTTCCGCAACTGGTGCAGAACTCGCAGCCGTCTTTTTTGATGACTGTGGCGTTGCCGCATTCCTTGCAGACTTTGCCGAGCATCGGTTTTACGCCGGAGGCTTTGCTTTGCGCTTCGGGGACTTCCAGCACGCCCATCTGCTGCACCGGGTAACCATGTGCGTCGAGAATGCCGAGCATCGCGTAGCGATGAATGATCAGCTTGGCGACATAGGAGACGGTCGACGGGTAGCTTTCCATTTTTTCGCCGCCGGGCACGCGCGCCATGAAATCACCAAGCGGTTCGCCGAAGTTGAGCAGCTTGCGCAGCTTCATGCCGATCCAGGCGGGATCGATTACGCGCATGTCCAGGCTCAGCACCTTGCACAGGCCGTCGAGGGCGCGCGGATAAACGCCGGCTAGCCACATCGAGTAGGGGCGGCGTTGTCCGTCCGGCAGCACCAGCTCTTTCAGTCCCAGCACGAAGTCGTCGCCGGTTCCTCCATTGGAGATGTCCACGGTCCAGCTCATCGTGCCGTTGGTGCCGGTCTTGGGTTCCTTCTTGGAGAACAACGCGTCCATCATCGGGGTGGTGGCATCTTCGTTTACTTCCAGTGCCCCCAATTCCTCCATGCGGAATTTCAGCAGGTGTGCGAAGGCAGCCACCAGGCTCGGCATGAGTTTGATTTCGCCGTCGGGCGGCATCGGCATTTCAAAGGCATCATCGCCGGCGGTCTTCATCAGCATTTCCAGCTTCATGCGTATCCACACCGGATCGCGCGCGCGCATGTCCATCGACAGCGATTTCGCCAGCGCACCGAGTCCGCGCGGTTGCTCACCACCGTTCACCCAGACTTCAAACGGATGGTTCTTGCCATTCCGGGTATGCGAAACGAAGATGACGAAGCTGCCGAGCGGATGCTTCACCACCTGGGAAACCCAGCCTTCGCTGCCGCCGGGCAGCTGCGGGCGACCCGGCCAGCGCAATGACGCGAGCGCCGGCATGGGCGCGGCTTCCAGCATGATGCGCCGGTCCTGGTCGAACACCAGGTCTTGTGGTTGCTCTTCTTTCTTCGCCGGGGTGACGGACAGCACGGAGCCGAGCACATTGTTCGGGCGATAGGTTGCCAGGCCTTTCAAACCGGCCTTCCACGCTGCGGTGTAGAGTCCCTTGAAATCTTCGTACGGATAGTCGACCGGCACATTGACCGTTTTGCTGATCGCCGTGTCGATGAACGGCGCCACGGCCGCGACCATGGTCATGTGGTCGATTGCCGAGATTTCCAGCGCGGTGACGAACTGCGGCGGCAGCTTGTCCATGTCGCCGCCCATCTGCCGGTACACGCGCCAGGCGTGATCCTCCACCTGATAATCCTTGGTGGTGCCGTCCATCATGCGTTTCTTGCGCGTGTAAAACCAGGAGAACGGCGGCTCGATGCCGTTGGAAGCGTTGTCGGCGAATGCCAGCGAGATGGTGCCGGTCGGCGCAATCGACAGCAGGTGGCTGTTGCGGATGCCATGCTTGCGGATCTTGTCCTTGATCTCTTCCGGCAGGCGCGAGGCAAAGCGCGGTGCGGCAAGATACTGTTCGGCATCCAGCAGCGGGAAGGCACCGCGCTCAACCGCCAGATCCACCGAGGCCAGATAGGCTTCGTCGCGCATGAAACGCGTCAGATCCGCGGCGAAGGTTCGCGCGGCTTCGCTGTTGTAGGACAGGCCCAGCATCACCAGCGCGTCACCCAGTCCGGTATAACCCAATCCGATGCGCCGCTTGTTTTGCGCCTCTTTCTGCTGTTCGGGCAGCGGCCAGGCAGTGACATCCAGCACGTTGTCCAGCATGCGCACGCCGACCTGCACCAGTTGCTTGAATTGCGCGAAGTCAAAGGCGGCCTCGGCAGTAAAGGCGTTTTCCACCATGCAGGACAGGTTGATCGAGCCCAGGCAGCAGCAGCCATAGGAGGGCAGGGGTTGCTCCGCGCAGGGATTCGTGGCCTCGATCACCTCGATGTAGGAGAGGTTGTTGTCGCGGTTCATCAGGTCGACAAACAATACGCCCGGCTCGGCATGGTCGTAGGTGCTTTCCATGATCTGTTTCCACAGCTCCGCGGCGGGTACTTTGCGATACACCCAGTTGCCGTCGGCGCGCTGGGTGGCGCCTTGTTCCTTGATCGCGGCGGAGGGCGCGGCGGCATGCACCAGCTCGAAATCTTCGCCGTTTTCCACGGCATGCATCAGCGCATCGGTGACGCCGACGGAGATGTTGAAGTTGCGCAAATCGCCCTTGTCCTTGGCGTGGATGAATTTCTCGATGTCGGGATGATCACAGCGCAGCACGCCCATTTGCGCGCCGCGCCGTGCTCCGGCCGATTCGACGGTTTCGCAGGAGCGGTCGAACACGCGCATGTAGGAAATCGGCCCGCTGGCACGCGAGTTGGTGCCTTTGACATGCGCGCCTTCTGGACGGATCGAGGAGAAGTCATAGCCGACCCCGCCGCCACGCCGCATGGTTTCCGCTGCCTGTTGCAGCGCATCATAAATGCCCGGTTTGCCCTTGCTGATGCCGGAAATTGCATCGCCCACCGGTTGCACGAAACAGTTGATCAGCGTTGCCTGAATCTTCAGTCCGGCCGCTGAGTTGATGCGGCCGGCCGGTACCAAACCGTTCTGCTGCCCTTGAAAGAAGCGTTCTTCCCATTTGGCGCGCTGCTCGGGTTTTTCGGCTTGCGCCAGGCCGCGTGCTACGCGGCGACGCACATCTTCTACGGAGGTTTCGCCGGGTTCGGCGTATTTTTCCAGCAAGACTTCGGTGCTGATTTCTTGCGCGACTTCAGCTTTTCGCTGGGAATTCAATTCTGCCATCGGGATACCTTGTGAAGAAATTGCCGGAGTCTTTTCAGACCCAACCTGAGCCGCAAAATCCTTGCTTGGGGACTCCCTGTGTTGGTCGGACGGTATGGTGGGCGAAGTGGATGATTCGGAAGTGCTACGGGCAGATGTTGAAGGCAAAGCTTTCTCTATAACAAGCACAGTACGACCCCCTTATAATACGTGGGCCGCAATAGCCCTGAAAACACAAAAACCACTACATCTAGTAGTTTCACCCTTGATTTTGACTAATTCTAGGGTACTGAGTTTTTTTTGCAAGTATTTTTTTGGTCTATATATTCTGGTACGGATGATTTGACTCGACCCGTAAAACAAGTTACGCAAGCCTGGCCTTGAGGGGGCGGCCGCTCGTTTTTTGTGCAATATTTTCAGCAGATCCTGCAGACTGTTTAGCGGAAATACCGCTATTTTTTAAGGCGTTGTATTTTGTTCTTTTACCCTGAACCATGCCGCATACAGCGCGGGCAGAAAAAGGCAGGTGAGTACCGTGGCAATGACCAGGCCGCCCATGATGGATACGGCCATCGGCCCCCAGAATATCTGGCGAGTCAGCGGAATCATTGCCAGGATCGCCGTGGCGGCGGTCAGCATGATCGGACGGAAGCGGCGCACGGTGGAGCCGATGATCGCTTCCCATCGCGTCTTGCCTTCTTCCTCATCCTGGCGGATCTGGTCGACCAGTATCACCGAATTGCGCATGATCATCCCGGCCAGCGCGATGAAGCCGAGGTTGGCAACGAAACCGAACGGCACCTGGAATAGCAGCAGCGCCAGCGTGACGCCGATCAGACCGAGCGGTGCGGTAAGCAGCACGATCACGGTGCGGCTGATGCTCTGCAGCTGGATCATCAGCAGCGTGATCACGCCGACCAGCATCATCGGCACCACCGCCTTGATCGCGGTTTCGCCCTTGGCGGATTCCTCGATGCTGCCGCCCATTTCGATGCGATAGCCGATCGGCAGCATGGCGCGCAGTTCATCCAGCTGTTTGTTCATCTGCACCGACACGGTGGCGGGCTGGGTCTGGTCGGCCATGTCGCCCAGCACGGTCATGGTTGGCAGGCGGTTGCGCCGCCACACCAGCCCCTCTTCCTGCGTGGGCACCAGCCTGGCCACCTGCGCGAGAGGCACATGCCGACCGTTCGGCAACGGGATGTCCAACTCGAGCAGGCGGTCCAGCGAACGAGTTTCCGGCTTACCCATGCCGCGCCACACCACGTCGATCAACTGGTCGCCTTCGCGATACTGCGCCAATGCCACGCCGTTCAGCCAGCCTTGCAATGCCTGCGAGATTTCCCGGCTGGAGGTGCCGAGCCGGCGCGCCTTATCCTGGTCCACTTCGACACGCACCGCCTTGATTTTTTCATTCCAGTCAAAACTGACATCCTGGAGATGCACATTGGCGCGCATCTGGTCGGCCACCTTTGCGGCAATCACACGCACCTGCTCGACATCCGGACCCGTCACGCGGAACTGCACCGGATAGCCGATCGGCGGGCCGTTTTCCAGGCGCGACACGCGCGCGTGGATATGCGAGAAGCCGCCTTCCGCCGAATTGAACAGTTTCGTCAGTTTCTGCTTGAGCGCCTCGCGCTCCTGCAAGCCTTTGGTGACGATGACCACTTGCGCATAGTTGTCGCTGAACAGGCGCACATCGAGTGACAGGAAGAAGCGCGGCGCACCGTTTCCGATATAAGAGGAATAGGAGGTGACCGCCGGATCATCGGCAAGGATGCGCTCGATGCGCCGGGTCTCGGCCTCGGTCGCCTTGAGTGATGCGCCCTGCGGCAGCCAGACATCGACGATCAATTCGATGCGGCTTGCGGCGGGAAAGAACTGCTTCTGCACCCCGATGTTGAAGGCGGCGATGGATAGTATAAATAGTCCCACGGTCGCGGCGATCACCTTCCAGCGGTTGCGCAGGCACCAGGTCACCACGGCGCGAAAACGGCGATAGAACGGCGTGCCATAGATGTCGGTGCCGTGCCGCTGGGCCTTTTTCATCAGTTTTTCCGGGTCGAGCAGGCGGTAGCCGAGATAGGGGGTGAACACGACCGCGACGATCCATGACACCAGCAAGGCGATCGTCACCACCGCAAAAATCGAGAAGGTGTACTCGCTCGCGGCCGATTTGGAAAAACCCACCGGGGTGAAGGCGGCGGCGGTGATCAGCGTGCCGGTCAGCATCGGGAATGCGGTCGAGGTGTAGGCGAAAGTCGCGGCCTTGAAACGATCCCAGCCCTGTTCCATTTTTACCACCATCATCTCCGCCGCGATGATCGCATCATCCACCAGCAGTCCCAGTGCAATGACCAGCGCGCCGAGCGAGATGCGCTGCAGGTTGATGCCGAACACTTTCATCAGGAAGAAGGTAATCGCCAGTACCAGCGGGATGGACAATGCCACCATCGTGCCGGTGCGCCAGCCGAGACTGAGGAAGGACATCGCCAGCACGATCAGCACCGCCTCGGCCAGCGATTTTTCGAACAGGTTGATGGAGCCTTTTACCACGTCCGGCTGGTTGGCGACCACATGGACGTCTACGCCTGCGGGCAAGTCCGCGGTGATTTTGTTCATTGCCTGTTGCAGGTTTTTGCCGAGGCGGATCACATCTCCGCCCTTGTCCATCACGATGCCGATGCCGATGGCGGGCTGGCCGCCGACGCGCATCTGCGGGTTGGGCGGGTCGGCAAAGCCGCGCGATACCCGGGCGATGTCGCCGAGGCGAAGGTGCTGCCCGTTCACCAGCAGGTCGGCATTGCGCACCCGCTCGACGCTGTCGAAGCCGCCGGATACGCGCAGCTGCACCCGGTCGGTCGCGGTATCGACAAAGCCGGACGGGCTCACCCTGTTCTGCTTCTGCAATGCCTCGCCGATCTGGCCAGGCGTGATGCCCAGGTTTGCCAGGCGGTCGGGTGCTACTTCGAGATAGATTTTTTCGTCCTGCACGCCGAACAGCTCGACACGGCGCACATCCGGCACCTGTTTCAGATCCAGCGTGATCCGGTCCGCATAGCGGCGCAATGCCGCCAGATCGAAGCCGTCGCCGGTCAGCGCGAAGATGTTGATTTGCACATCGCCGAATTCATCGTTGGGGAACGGCCCCTGCACGCCTTCCGGCAGCGTGTGGCGAATATCGTCCAGCTTCTTGCGCACCTGGCGCCATGCTTCGGGGACTTCCCTTTTTGGCGTGTAATCCTTGAGGATCACGAATACCATCGAATCGCCCGGCTTGGAGGCGGAGCGCAGGATGTCCACCCAGGGCGTTTCCTGCAGTTTCTTTTCGATGCGTTCGGTGACTTCCAGCTCGACTTCCTGCGCAGTCGCCCCCGGCCACAGGGTGCGCACCACCATGACCTTGAAGGTGAAGTCGGGATCCTCTGCACGCCCGAGGTTGAGATAGGAAATAACCCCGGCGCCCATCAGCACGATGATCAGGAACAGCACCATCTGCTGGTGCGTCAGCGCCCAGGCGGAAAGATTCGGTCCCTTCATTGCGTGCTGTCGCTCTCGATGATGCGAATTTTTTCTCCTGCCGCCAAACGGTGCACTCCGTTGCTGACGATGCGCTCACCCGCCGCCAGCCCGCTGGCAATGACCGCGCCGTCATCGTGATAGGCGGCAATTTCTACCGGCCGCAGGCTGACGGTGCGGTCGGCCGCGACGATCCATATCGCCGCCTGCTTGCCCTGCTGGAAAATCGCCGTCAGCGGTATCAGCAGGCCGTCACGCTTTTCGTTTGCCTGGAAGCGCACCCGCGCCGTCATGCCCAGGGCCACATCCGGGCCGGGTCGGGTCAGTGCGATACGCGCGGCAAAAGTGCGGCTGGCCGGGTCGGCTACCGGAGACAGCTCGCGCAGATGCCCCGCCAGCGGCGCAGAATTCTCGCCAGCGGCCGGCAAGGTGATTTCGGCGGTGGCGCCAATTTTGAGGTTGGCCAGATGCGCTTCCGGTATCGCAATCGCCACCTCGCGCGCGCCGTCCTGCGCCAGGCGCAGCACCGGCTGCCCGGCGGCAACCACTTGCCCGGCTTCCGCCAGGATGGCAGCAACCACGCCGGGACGGTCGGCATGCAGCGTGGTATAGGCGGATTGATTGCGTGCCAGTCCGGCCTGGGCGGCGGCGGCCTTGAGTGCGGTCTCCTTCGCGTCCAGCACCGACTGGCTGATGAAACCCTTGTCGCGCAACTTGCGATGGCGCTCCGCATCGGCCCTGGCCAACTGGTATTGCGCTTCTGCCGAACCAAGCTGCAAACCGGCATCGCCGGAGTCGAGACGCATCAGCGCCTGTCCCGCCTTGACCTGGGTGCCCGCGTCCACCATTCGTTCGATGATCTTCCCACCGATGCGAAAACCCGGCTGCGTCTCGTGGCGCGCGCGCATCTCGCCGCTGTAAGTGGCGCCGTTATCGGTTGCGGCAGAATTTACCACCAGGGTCAGGGCCGGGCGTTCGATTTCTGCGACCGGAGCAGGTGCCTGATTGCATCCGGCAAGAGCGGGCACCAGGAGGATTAACAAAAGGCTGAGCTTCATATTTTTATCGGAATATTGCGGATAATGCAGGACGGGGCAATGTAGAGTCACGGATAGGGACTGTCAACACCATAATATCGAGCATGCAGCAGTCGCGTGCGGAACGGGTTAAGCAATAAGCAGTGCTTATGATTCATATAAAAACAATTGAATGGCACTTATGCAAAAACCTCCCTATAGTTGTAGCCATTGCGGTTGAATGAGACCCGTAGAAAACCTTCCCGGAAGACTTGCGATTACAAATGATTACAAAATCCAGTGTATATCCTCGCCGCAAGCTCGAACTTTGCGATTAAGCTAACGCTTGTGCTGAGACAGCATTTTCAGGAATATTTTTCAGGAATTTTTACCAATGACTTCATCGCCTTTTCATGATGGCGAGCTTGACGCGCAGCAACGCTGGGGCAATCCGGAGCTGTGGACCGAGGCGCGCATCAATCAGCTCATCTGGGATCGCCTTCCTGAAGAGATCCATGGCCGCATCGAGGCAGCGCCGTTTTTCTTCCTCGCGACCAGTGCCCCGGACGGTCGCTGCGACTGTTCGTTCAAGGGCGGCGGCCCCGGCCTGGTCAAGGTGCTGGCGCCGCAGCGTCTGGCGTTTCCGCATTTCGAGGCGCGCGTGAAAGGCAACGGTGTCTATGCGAGTCTGGGCAACATTCTGCTCAATCCTTATGTCAGCCTGCTGTTCATCGATTTTTCCGACGGTGCGCGCCTGCGCGTGAACGGCAAGGCGTCCATCCATGAAAACGCGGAAATGATGGCAGCGTTTCCGCAGGCGGAATGTGTCATCGTCGTGGACATCGAGCTGGTGGCGCCGAGCTGTCCGGCTTATATCCCGCGTATGGTTCCGGCCGACTCGATTGCAGTTTCTGGAAAATGAGCTCCTATCGTATCGCCGTCAACGTCGAGTGGACCAGCAAATGTAATGCGCTGTGCCCAATGTGTCCGAGAGACCTGATCGAAAACCCGATGCTCATGAAGGAGCGGATCTGGCGCAAGGTGCTGGAACGCCTGACCCCGCAGGACGTATTCCGCGTCGTTGTCGCGGGTTATGGCGAACCCACCACGCACACCAAATTCTTCGAGTTCGTGGACGACATGCGCGGTCACCCGATCCGCTTCGACATGGTGAGCAACGGCCACCAGCTCGATGCCGAACGCATCCGCCATCTGGACGGCGCGATCGACGTGCTGATTGTTTCTTTTTCCAGTATCGACCCGGAGGTGTACGGGCGGGTGCATGCCAATCTCGACCAGGCGCGCGTCATGGAAAACATCAAGCTGGCGCAGCAGCTGTTCAAAAGAACCAAGCTGGCCATCAGCCTTACGCCCATGCCGGAATGCCTGCCGTCGCTGCCGGACACCATCGCGTGGCTGCGCGCGCAGGGCGTGCAAATCCTCACCATGTCGCCGACCCTGTACAACCGTGGCGGCAGCCTGAAGGAGCACGAACTGGCCACCGGAAAATTACGCCAGATGATCCGGCAGTACAACCTGCATTCGCAGGAAATGGATTTTATTCCCAGCGTCCGTGATGTCTTTCAGCAGTGGCGCAGCAACCGTTTTAAATGTATCCCGCGCAACATCGATGTTTTCATCGCGGCGAGCGGCGACTATCTGTATTGCTACAACGATGTCGGTCATCAACACCCCATCGGGAAGGTGGCGGACATGAGCATACGTGAAGTGCTCGCGAAGCGCGAAGGCATGGCCTTGATTCCGGAGTTGTGCAACGACTGCAACATGCTCCATCGCTACGACGCGAAGGAGCTGGTCAAGGCGGGCATCTCCTATGCGCGCACCAAGCTGAAAGCCGTTTGAGCCGGCGCCATGAACATTGAACCTTCCCCCCAGCTTCATTTGGCAGGCTAACTATCAAATTTACGAAAACCGATGAATACCCTAATTTCCAGCCCGACCACAGGCCTGCCAGCACGCCCCTTCGATGTGCGCTTTTCCCAGCCCGATTCGAAGGATCGCGCCGAGGTCGAACAATTTATCAAGGATGTTTTTCATCAGGCCTATGGCGCGAAAATCAGACGCTTCAAACCCTGCCTGATGAGCCTGCGCGATCAGGGCAACAAGTTGGTGGCGGCTTGCGGGTTTGTCAGCGCGGCGCTGGGGCCGCTGTTCCTGGAAGAATATCTGGATCAGCCCGTCGAAGCTTTAATCTCGGCACGCACCGGACTGACGGTCAGGCGCGACGATGTTGTCGGGGTGGGTAATTTTTCGGCCACCGAGCCGGGGACGTCGCGCTACCTGATTACCGCTATCATCGACCAGCTGCATGCCACGTCCAATCAATGGGCCGTATTTACCGCCGTTCCGGTGGTGCGCAACGCGTTTATCAAGATGGGGCTGAAGCCGGTCATACTCGGCGAACCGGACAAGAGCCGGCTCTCCCCGGAAGAGCAAGCAGAATGGGGCAGTTACTATGCGCAAAAACCGCAGATCATGGCGATACGGCGCATCGAATGGCGCAACAGCCCTGTTGATCCTGTGACCGGGACATCCAAGGTCGCGTCCTGCGTGCACTGCCGGACCTGTTCATGATTCCTGGAAAAGAATGAGTTACTCCGTTATCGAGGCCATTGTCCGGCGAAGCAACGCACAACCCGACGCTCCTGCGCTGATCGGCAAGCAGCATACGCTCACCTATCGGGAGCTCGCCGGCGCCATCGAACAACTCGGCGCGCAACTGCGCACCCATCCCGCCAGAGTGGTTGCACTGGCGCTGGACAACTCGCCGCTGTGGGCCGCTCTGGATCTGGCCTCATGGCATGCCGGCAAGCCGCTCATCCCGCTGCCGTTCTTCTTTTCCGCGGAGCAAATTGCGCACAGCATTCGCGACGCGGGCATCGATTGCATCCTGACAGATCAGCCCGAGCAATATCGCAAGCTGCTCGATGCCTCCGGCCTCGAAGTCGCTGCGTCATTCACCCATGAGTTGAACGGCCAGGCGTACAGCGAAATCCGCCTGCGCAACATCGCCGCGAAGAACCTGCCTGCAGGCACCATCAAGGTGACCTATACCTCCGGCACCACCGGGCATCCGAAAGGCGTGTGCCTGGGCGCGGGCGCGCTGCAACAGGTCGCATCTTCCCTGCTGGAAGCTACCTGCGGCACGGCGGATGACCGCCATGTCAGCGTGCTGCCGCTGTCCACCCTGCTGGAAAATCTCGCCGGTGTGTATGTACCGCTGCTGGCCGGGGCGAGCAGCCACTTGCTGCCGTTATCGGAAGTGGGGCTGAGCGGCGCAACCGGACTGGACGTCAAGAAAATGCTGGGCGCGCTGATCCGGTGCCGCGCCACGACCACCATCCTGACGCCGCAACTGCTGCACGCGATGGTCGCCGCCATCGAAGCGGGACATCCCGCCCCGCAACAACTGCGCTTCGTCGCGGTGGGCGGCGCGCCGGTCGCTTTGCGCTTGCTGCAACGCGCCCAAAAACTCGGCATTCCGGTATTCGAGGGTTACGGCCTGTCCGAATGCGCCTCGGTGGTCGCGCTCAACAGCGAGGCGGAACGCTGCATCGGCAGTGTTGGCAAGCCGCTGCCGCACGCGCGGGTGAAATTTGCCGAGGATGGCGAGATTCTGGTGGCGGGCGCGACGCTGCTCGGCTATAGCAATGATGCGCCGCTGCAACCGGGCGCATTCTGGCCGACGGGTGACACCGGCTATCTCGATGCGCAGGGTTTTCTGCATCTCACCGGGCGCAAGAAAAACATTTTCATCACCTCGTTCGGCCGCAACGTATCGCCGGAATGGGTGGAACGCGAACTGACGCTGCACCCGGCCATCGCGCAGGCGGCGGTGTTCGGCGAGGCGCGCCCGTGGAACGTCGCGGTGATCGTGCCGCGCGGCGTCACGTCCGAGACACTCAACGGGCATGGTGAAAATAAAACTTGCCATGCCCGTTCCCCTCACCCCAACCCTCTGGGTGAAACAACTAGCCATTCGACTAGGCTGCAAACAGCCGCAGCCAAGTCGCTGGTTATCCCGCAGGCGGGCGAGGGAGCAAACGAATCGCTACGCGAGCGCCAGGTCAACGCGGTAAACCAGGCGATCGCGGAAGCCAATGCTGTGCTGCCGGATTATGCGCAGGTAAAATGCTGGCTGCCCGCGCAGGCGCCGTTCCTGCCGCAGAACGGGCAACTGACCGCGAATGGCCGCCTGAAGCGCGAGGCGATCTGGTCGCAGTACCAGGCCGCCATAGAACAACTGTATGAGAAAAAATCGGATGACGGTCCGGACGCTATTTCAACATCGAAGGGTATCGCATGAATCTCTCGGGTAAAAACATTATCCTGACCGGCGCGGCCGGCGGCATCGGCTATCGCGTGGCATTGCAGCTTGCTGAAAAAGGCGCACGCCTGGCACTGGTCGAACGCAATGCGCCGCGCGTGGAAGAAATCTGCGCCGAGATCAATCAACGCGGCGGCTTTGCCGCGCCTATCGCACTCGATCTGTCCGCTGAGGGCGCGCCGGAGCAGGCTGTGAACTCGGCGCTGCAGGCTCTTGGCGGTATCGATGTGCTCATCAACAATGCCGGCATCATGGACTTCACGCTGTTCGAGCGTCTTGATCCGAAGCGCATCGAACAGACGATCGGCGTCAATGTCATCGCGCCGATGCTGCTGGCGCGCGCCGTGCTGCCGCATCTGCTGAAGCAGAACAGCGGGCGCATCGTGAACATCGGCTCGGCCTTCGGCTCGATCGGCTTCCCGCATTTCGCGGCCTATTGCGCCAGCAAGTTTGCCATGCGCGGTTTTTCCGAGGCATTGGGGCGCGAGCTGGCCGACAGCCCGGTCGGCGTCACCTATGTCTCGCCGCGTGCCACCAAGACGCCGCTCAATGACGATGTCACCACGCGCATGCAGAAAGATACCGGGATTAACCTCGACGAGCCGGAATATGTCGCCGCACAGATCGTGCTGGCGATTGAGCGCGAGCGCAAGGAACATTTTATCGGCCAGCCCGAGTCCTTCTTCGCGCGCCTGAACGGCGTGTTTCCGCGCCTGGTCGACGGCGGCCTGCTGAAAAATACCCGCATCGCGCGCAAATACGCCGAATCCATCAATAAATAATCATTCACTCAAGGAGAAACACCCATGAAGATGTACGCCTGGTTAATCGCACTGTTGTTTGCTGCCAGCAGCGCTTTCGCAGAAACTGCCCCGCTCGACGCATCCATCGCGAAATTGCAGCGCGATTGGGCGACGGCTTTTTACCAGATACCGGAGAAAAACAAGGAAGACGCATTCGAGAAACTCGTCAAGGAGGCGCACGAAGTTGCTGTTGCCAATCCGGGTCGCGCCGAGCCGCTGATCTGGGAAGGCATCATCACCAGCACCCTGGCCAAGTACCAGAGCATCTTCTCTGCCGGCGGCACGGCAAAAACGGCGCGCGACCTGTTGCTGGCCGCGGAAAAGATCGATGCCGATGCGCTGAACGGCTCCGCTCTGACCTCGCTCGGCAGCCTGTATTACAAGGTGCCGCGTTTCGGCTCGTTCGGCGACTATGACAAGGCGCAGGAATACCTGGAGCGCGCGCTCAAGGTCAATCCGGACGGCATCGACCCTAACTTTTTCATGGGTGAGTTGATGGTCGAGCGCGGCGACAAGACCAAGGCGCTCGAATACTTCAGGAAGGCAGCGAACGCCCCGGCACGCCCCGGACGCGAAGAGGCGGACACCGGCCGCAGGGCGGAAATTGCGGCAGCCATCAGGAAGATAGAGGGTAAACGGTAAGAGTTTGGCCGGGCGTTACGGCTTCCCCACCCATTGGTTCAGCAACCAGCGCGCCCACTCTGCCACTTCCGTCGCGGTCATGCCGATGCTGGCCCGCTGCTGGGCCAGCGCATCGCCTGCCGCGCCATGCAGATGCACCGCCAGTAGCAGCGCATCGTCCGCGCTCATGCCCTGCGCGATGAAGGCGGCGATCATGCCGGTCAGTACGTCGCCCATGCCGGCGCTGCTCATGCCGGGGTTGCCGGTCTGGTTGACGAACAGCCTGCCGTCGCGCGTGGCGCACAGACTGTCCGCACCTTTGAGCACCACGCTGCAGCCGAACTGCTGAACAAGTTGCCGCACGGCGGCGACGCGGTCTTCCTGTATTTCCCCGGTTTCACAGTCAAGCAGGCGGGCGGCTTCGCCGGGGTGGGGTGTAAGTACGGTCGCGGTTTCCCTGTTGCGCAGGTCGTGCTGCAAATCGGCATGGACGGCGAGCAGGTTGAGCGCATCGGCGTCCAGCACGATGGGTGATTTTATTTTCAGCGCCTCATAAAGCAGTTTGTATGCGGCTGTTGAAGTGCCCTGGCCGCAGCCGATGGCAAATACATTCACATCGGGCAGGCGCAGTGCATCGCTTGCAGGATGCAGCATCAGCTCCGGTTGCAGCGCATCGACAGATGGCGCGTTATCCGCCAGCAAGCCGACATGCACGCAGCCCGCGCCCAGCTTGAGTGCGGCGCGTGCCGCGAGCAGGGGCGCGCCGACCATGCCGGATGCGCCGCCGATCACCACGACCGTGCCGAACATGCCCTTGTGGCTGGCGCGCGGGCGTTTCGGGAAGTTTTCCATGACCTGCTTGCGCAAGAGAACGGGGAGGTGTTTGCTCATTTTTCGGTTGAGTGCCGAGTGAGGAGCGCATAGTATAATCGCGCCCCGAATTTAATTTCACGGTGTTCGCGATGTTTCGAGTCTCTGTTGGCACCGCCGCCTTATCCGCCTTTCGCCTGGAAAAACTGAATGCCGCGCTGCAGGATGTTTCCCCTCGGGTGTCGCTTGTGAGCACGCGTCACTGGTATTTCAGCGCCTTGCACGCTGCGGAGTTGGGCAAGGCGCAAGCCAGATTGCTGGACAAGGTGCTGGGCCTCAACGGGGCGGCGGGTGAACCCAAAGATGCAGAAAAATGCCAGCGCCTGCTGGTGGTGCCGCGCCTCGGCACGATCTCGCCGTGGTCCACCAAGGCCACCGACATCGCGCAGCATTGCGGGTTGACCGGCGTGCAGCGCATCGAGCGCGGCGTGCTGTATTACCTCTCGACCCCACAAGATAGGCAGCTTGGCAAGGCCGAACAGGCCGCAGTGTTGCCGCTGCTGTACGACCGCATGACCGAAACGGTATTGGACAATATCAATCGCGCGGCGGAAAAAATCTTCCAGCACGGCAAGCCGCAGCCACTGGAAACGGTGAATATATTGAAGGGCGGCAGCAGGGCGCTGGAAAAGGCCAACCGTAATATGGGGCTGGCGCTTTCTCCCGACGAGATCGACTACCTGGTCGAAAATTTCCGCAAGCTTGAACGCAATCCCACCGATGTCGAGCTGATGATGTTCGCGCAGGCCAACTCGGAACATTGTCGCCACAAAATTTTCAATGCCGACTGGGTGATCGACGGCGAGGCGCAGGCGCTGTCGTTGTTTGACATGATCCGCAACACCCACAAAGTCAGCCCGCAGGGCACGGTGGTTGCCTATTCAGACAACTCATCGGTCATCGAGGGTGCGCGCATCGAGCGCTTCTATCCGCGTGCCGATGGTGACTATGCCTTCAGCGACGAGCTGACCCACATCCTGATGAAGGTCGAGACGCACAATCATCCGACCGCGATTGCGCCGTTTGCCGGCGCGGCGACCGGCAGCGGCGGCGAAATCCGCGATGAGGGCGCGACCGGCAGCGGCTCAAAGCCCAAGGCGGGATTGACCGGGTTCTCGGTTTCCAATCTGAATATTCCCGGGTTCGTACAGCCGTGGGAAAAATATGAGAAGGGAGAAGAGGGAAGGGGGAAGGGGGAAAACACCGCGCCGTTTTTGAGTTTACCCTTGAGCACCGAAGGTGCGACCCCTTCTCCCTTAAACCCTTCCCAGACTTACGGAAAACCCTCCCGCATCGTCTCTGCGCTGCAAATCATGCTGGACGGCCCCATCGGCGGTGCGGCTTTCAACAACGAATTCGGCCGCCCGAATCTGGCGGGTTATTTCCGTACCTTCGAGGAACAGGTCAGCGGCGAGATGCGCGGCTACCACAAGCCGATCATGCTGGCGGGCGGGGTCGGCAACATCGCGGCGATCCACACGCATAAACACGACCTGCCGCTCGGCGCGCTGGTGGTGCATCTCGGCGGCCCCGGCATGCTGATCGGCCTGGGCGGCGGCGCGGCGTCCAGCATGGATACCGGCGCAAATGCCGAGAATCTCGATTTCGATTCGGTGCAGCGTGGCAACCCGGAGATGCAACGGCGCGCGCAGGAAGTGATCGACCGTTGCTGGCAGCTGGGCGAAAACAATCCGATTCTGTCGATTCACGATGTCGGCGCGGGCGGCATGTCGAACGCCTTGCCGGAGCTGGTGCATGGCGGTGGCAAGGGCGCGCGTTTCGAGTTGCGCAAGATTCCGCTGGACGAGAGCGGCATGTCGCCGCGGCAGATCTGGTGCAACGAATCGCAGGAGCGTTATGTGCTGGCGATTGCGCCGGAACGGCTGGAACAATTCCGTGATTTCTGTGAGCGCGAGCGTTGTCCGTTCGCTGTGGTGGGCAGCGCCATCGCCGAAGATCAGATCACCGTGCATGACGGCGAATTCGATAACAATTCGGTGGACATGCCGTTGTCGGTGCTGCTCGGCAAACCGCCAAAGATGACGCGCAATGTGACGCGCGAAACGGCGCGCCTGTCATCGTTCGACAGCAGCATGATAGATTTGCGCGCTGCGCTCGAACGCGTGTTGCGCCTGCCCTCCGTGGCGAACAAGACCTTCCTGATCAGCATCGGCGACCGCACCGTGGGCGGCATGACCGCGCGCGACCAGATGGTTGGCCCGTGGCAGGTGCCGGTGGCGGATGTCGCGGTCACACTGATGGGGTTCAATGGCTATCGTGGCGAGGCCTTCGCCCTCGGCGAGCGCACCCCGCTGGCGCTGATCAACGCGCCCGCATCGGGACGCATGGCAGTGGGCGAGGCGCTCACCAACATCGCCGCGGCGCGCATCGAAAAAATCGGCGACATCAAATTGTCGGCAAACTGGATGGCGGCCGCCGGGCATCACGGCGAAGATGCCGCGCTGTTCGACACCGTGCGCGCAGTCGGCATGGAACTGTGTCCGCAGCTCGGCATCGGCATCCCGGTCGGCAAGGATTCAATGTCCATGAAAACAACATGGCTCGAAGAGACGATTGTCCCCTCTGATGAAACCACTAGCCATTCGACTAGGCCATCAAAAAGCGATGTCCAAGTCGCTGGTTATCCCGCTGGCGGGGGAGGGTTAGGGAGGGGGAGTGTGCGCAAAGAAGTCACCTCCCCGCTGTCGCTGATTGTGACCGCGTTTGCGCCGTGCGCGGATGCGCGCGAAACGCTGACGCCGCAACTTGGTGCTTATCTGGATACCACGCTGCTGCTGATCGATCTGGGGCAGGGCAAGAACCGCATGGGCGGCTCTGCACTGGCGCAGGTCTACAAGCAGGTCGGCGACGTTGCGCCGGACGTGGACGATGCGCAGCTGCTCAAGTCATTCTTCGAGCTGGTGCAGCACCTGAATGCCAAAGGCAATCTGCTGGCTTATCACGACCGTTCTGATGGCGGTGTGTTTGTCACCCTGTGCGAAATGGCATTTGCCGCGCATGTTGGCCTCGACATCAAACTCGACGAGCTGCACGGCGACACGCTGCGCGCGTTGTTCAACGAGGAGCTCGGCGCGGTGGTCCAGGTGCGCAACCGCGACGTGGCGCATATCCTGCAACTGGCGCGCGATGCCGGGCTGAAGAGCGTGCAGAAAGTCGCCACGCTGAATCAGAGCGGCATGATCGAAATTGCGCGGGGCGGCGAAATACTGTTCAGCGAGAGCGGCGTTAAGCTGCAACGACTGTGGTCGGAGACGACCTATCAACTGCAGAAGCTGCGCGATAACCCAATCTGCGCGCAACAGGAATACGACCGTATCCTGGACGCGGCCGATCCGGGGCTGCATATCAAGCTGACTTACGACCCGAACGAGAACACCTCACCCGCACTGCTGCGCACTCGACCCAAAATCGCCATCCTGCGCGAGCAGGGCGTGAACGGGCAGGTGGAGATGGCGGCGTCGTTCGATCGCGCCGGATTCGCGGCGGTGGACGTGCACATGAGCGATATCATCAACGGTCGCGTCAAATTGGCTGACTTCAGGGGCTTCGCTGCCTGCGGCGGTTTTTCTTACGGCGACGTGCTCGGTGCCGGTGAGGGTTGGGCGAAATCCATCCTGTTCAACCGCAGGGCGCGCGACGAATTTGCAGCGTTCTTCCAGCGCAACGACACCTTTGCGCTGGGCGTATGCAACGGCTGCCAGATGATGAGCAACCTGCACGAGATCATTCCGGGTGCTGCAAACTGGGCGCATTTTTCGCGTAACCAGTCCGAGCAGTTTGAGGCGCGCTTTGTGATGGTCGAGGTGCAACCGTCGCCGTCGATCTTCTTCAACGGCATGGCGGGCAGCCGCATGCCGGTCGTGGTCTCGCACGGCGAAGGTTATGCCGACTTTAGTTCCGACATCACGCCCGCAAGCGGGCATGAGTCTTCACTGAAACTTCGTTTTGGCAACGCAAAAAAACTTCAGGCTGCGCAGGAACTGGTCACGTTGCGCTATGTGGACAACCGCGGCCAGCCCACCGAAATCTATCCGCTCAACCCGAACGGCTCGCCACAAGGCATCACCGGCCTGACCACGCCAGACGGACGTTTCAGCATCATGATGCCGCACCCCGAGCGGGTGTTCCGCGCCGTGCAGAATTCCTGGTATCGGGACGAGTGGCAGGAAAACGGCGCATGGCTGCGCATGTTCCAGAATGCAAGGAAGTGGGTGGGGTGATAGTTCCCTCTCCCTGTACGGAAGGGTCGCCGTGAAGCAGCGGGATACCCGCCGCCCTACCGACCCTTTGCGGGTATGTATGGAGAGTGCCAAGGTGAGGGTAGATCTGATCTGCCACGTCAACGATGCCAAGCGTTTATTGACTATTCTCTCGGTTGCATCCAGGGATGATGTGTATAACGAATTGAAGTCACGGCTTTAAGGTTTGCCCTTTGATTTTGAAGTTCGACGCTGACCCCGTTAGTTTTGTACTTTTAGCCACACCCCCGTCAGCGCATATCGTGCTCTTCTCGACCGATTCCTACATCTCGCAAACTTGGAGAGCAGGTACTTTACATCTCCACACAAAAGAGCCGGTTGATCTCCTCGGGAGCGGAAACTCAACGTCTGGGTTCATCTTGCCATCGTGATACACGCTTGTTACAGACAACAAAAAAACGGGCTGAAAACAGCCCGCTTATGAACGGCGCGAAGAAAATTACTCGGTCACGCGCACCTTATTTTCTACCTTGAGCACGGTGCAGATCTCGACACGGCGATTCAGTTCGCGACCTTCGCTAGTCGCGTTGTCTGCCATCGGCTTGGATTCGCCATAGCCGACAGTATCGATGCGATGAGCAGATACGCCCTTCTTGACTATATAAGCCTTGACCGACTCGGCGCGCCCCTCGGACAGCTTCTGGTTGTATTCATCGGTTCCGGTATTATCGGTATGCCCGCTCGATTCCAGTTGTGCATACTTGTATTTCTCGGCGAAGGAGACCACTTCGTTCAGCTTATTGATTTCTCCGCTTCGCAATTTCGTCGAATCGAACTCAAAGTTTGCTCCTTCTATGCACACCGGCTTATTTTCCAGCAAAGTCTTCCAGGTTTCGCTGGGGGCCGTGGCTGGTGCCGGAGCTGCCACCGCAGCCGCAACAACGGGTGCGGCGACATAAGGCTTGTCAAAATAATAATTTATGCCGATGGTCAAATTGTTATTGTTCAGCTTGGTTGCACCGCTCTTGCCGGTGTTGTTTGTCCATTCACCGGCAACGCTCCAGTGCGGCGCGAATTTATATTCAACACCCAGACCGAGATGCGCCCCACTCCCGCCAACGGCCGCAGCATAAACATCGCCACGTCCATCGACACGCGCATATCCCACTTTTGCATAAGGCAGCCAATTACCGTTCGGCAGGCCCAGCTTGAAATCCAACCCATAAACATGGCTGCCGTAATTCACGGTGGCTGGAGCCGGCAAAACACCGGTATGGGTCTTTTTTTCGTTAAAGTCCATGAAGCCATCCACGCCCAGTAACACGCTGTCCATATTCCAGTTATATCCGCCCTCGATACCTGTCGCGAGAGGTGATTGCCGGTCAACAGCGGTCATGTTGGTGCGGTTCACACCGATTTTACCGCCCACGTACCCACCATCGAATTCGCTGGCTTGTGCAGTAGTCATGCTGAGCAGTGCAGCTGCCAATGCAATTGTCATTGTGCTTTTTTTCATTGTCATATCCTTTATTAAAGTTAACTTAAGTGCCATCGCGCCAACCTGCTCCAACAAAACTGTGGTCCGGCATCTTGTGGGCAAATCTTGCACAGCAAGAGCAATTTCAGTTCATTCGTCGAAAAAATACGCAAAACCGAGCGTGCTGCCCCGGCCAGCAGGATTAAATGAGTCCCCTTTAGACCTGCTCATCCAGTCTCGCCAAACAATTACTTGTCGTCGCCTTTTGCCGTGTCCTGGATTTTTTCACCGGCTTCCTCAATTTGCTGGCCGGCCTTCTCTACCGTTTCGTCGACTTTCTTGCCTGCTTGCTCTACCGGGCCTTCCGGTTTCTGGCAGCCGGACAGCGCCGCAATCAACGCACTCATGAATATGGCTGTGCCGACGATCTTTCCAAGTTTTTTCATTTGTATCTCCTCGTGATGTAAAAAAAGTATATCTTTCAAGCTTGCTGAATTCGCCGGGCTAAAGCTGACCTGTTAAAACGGCGACTTAAACCTTGTAATAGGCAGCAAATAGCCGCGCACAGCGGCCACTTGCTCCCACAATTAACACTTCAAGAATGCTTGTTTGCATCCTTGATTATTTCCTTTGCATCGCCATAGACTTTTTCGGTTTTCCCGGATATTTGCTTGCCGAGACCCTTGGCTTGCTGCTCTTTGCTGCCGACCAGTATTCCAGCCTCTTCCTGCACTTTACCAGCGATGTCTTTTACAACCCCTTTGACTTGATTCTTGTTCATGATCATATCCCTTCGTTTTAAGCCGACAGGATTTTCCTGTAGAGGCTTAAGACTGAACGTAATGTTGCTACCGGTCTGTGCGGTAACGAACCTATAAAAATAATCGAGCCATTTTCACCGATCAGAATGACCGGTTCTTCACACCAGCCGACTCTGTTCGGTTGCATCCATGGATGATGTGTATGACGAATTGAAGTCGCGGCTTTAAGGTTGCCCTTTGGTTTTGAAATTCGATGCTGACCCCGTTGATGCTCCCCGTTGATGCTGTTGCGCATGTTCCAGAATGCAAGGAAGCGGGTGGGGTAGGGTTGTAAGGAAAAAAGCGACCTGAGGGTCGCTTTTTTAAAGTCTGTTGCAGAACCAGAAACCGCTGGAGCGTCACCGGATATCACATGCGCGCAGCCTCGAAGCTCGCGTCCAGATTAAGGTCATCGCAGTAATCGAGAAGTTTTTCGCGCAACGTGGGAATGTGAACGTCGGCGTGGATGCCTACCGTGATGACGACGGAAAACATGGGTGTGCCGGTGTGCGGCGCCGGGTAGGTATCGGTCTGGAGTTCTTCGATATTGATACCGTTTCTGGAAAAGAAAGCGGCCAGATTGCGCACAATGCCGGGATGATCCATGGCCACCACTTCCACCCGGTAGGGAACCGCCGGACGTGCCTGCTCGCGTTGCCGGGTGCGTTTGTGAATGATGCTCAGACCCAGTTGATCGCCCAGCGATTCCATTTGTCCTTCGAGCTTGGAAAGCGCGTTCCAGGGGCCGGAAAGCAGCATGATGATGGCAAATTGTTCGCCCAATACGGCCATGCGGCTTTCTTCGATATTACATCCGCTCTCGACAATTCTGATGGAAAGCTGGTCGACCAGCCCCACCTTATCTTCTCCCGAAGCGGTGATTACCAGATAATTATTTTGACTGTCTGTGGGCATGGGCTGCTGAAATACAAGGGTTGAACGAGCGTTCAGTGTAATGCCCAAAACGATAATGCGCCAGTAAAGTGAATGCGGAGTGCAACAATATCAATCGCTGCCTATCGTCATCGGGCGCGCACGCTTTGTCTGCGGGTCAGAGGTGCTGGCGCGTTATAATGCGCGCACTGGTGGTGCGTGTTTTGGCTTAATTTTTTCTGGAGTTGTCTTGTTCAAGTTCATTGGTTTTATCGCAGGTTATTACTTTTTGGGGTTCTTCGGCGCGCTTCTCGGCATGTTCATCGGGTCAGTTGTCGATCGTACGCGGGCGCTTGGCGCTGGTGCGTTGAATCCGCTGCAGAATGCGCTGCGTCAGGCTGTCTTTCTGGAGGCGGTGTTCATCTCGATGGGCAAACTGGCCAAGGCAGATGGGCGGGTCTCTCAGGATGAAATCGCTCATGTCGAGCAGTTCATGCAAAAACTCGGCATGACTGCTGAACATCGATCACAGGCGATTCATCTTTTCAAGCAGGGCACTGATGCGGCGTTTGATATCGAGCCGACACTCAGTAAATTCATTTCCGTCTGCGGGAACACGAAAGATTTGAAGCAGATGCTGCTGGTTTATCTGATCGTGATGGCGCTTGCGGATGGACACTTGCATCCGGCCGAAGAGGCTATGCTGACGGACATCGCCGCGCGTCTCGGCTATGGCAGCGATGCGTTCCGGCACTTGATGGATATGGTGCTGAACCAGTCCCATTTTGCCGCGGGGCAGGCCGGTTCGCCCGCAGCGCTGGATGATGCCTACAAGGCGCTGGGCGTCACCAAAGATAACAGCGACGCGGAAATCAAGCGTGCCTATCGCAAGCTGATGAGCCAGCACCATCCGGACAAGTTGATGGGGCAGGGCTTGCCAGAAGACATGATCGCGATGGCAACCGAGCAGGCCAAGGAAATTCAGCTGGCTTACGATCTGATCAAGAAGAGCAGGAATATCTGAATTTCCCTTTAACCCAGATAATTCATTAGAACCAAGCCCTCTTGTGGGAGCGCAATTTATTGCGCGATTCTTGTCAACAATCGCTCGATAAATCGAGCTCCTACAGCCTAATGGATTATTTGGGTTTAACCCAGATTACCCATCCGTTGCAGGTCGGGCTTTGCCCGACCTGCAAAACCGTTAACTGTTTTTTTCAGGATCAATGATGCCCACCACACTCCCCGTTCTCTCCTTTCTTGAAACCCGTGTCCTCGGTGTGCTCGCCGAGAAGCAGCGCACGGTGCCAGATTCCTATCCGCTGACGCTGAACTCGCTGCTCTCCGGCTGCAACCAGAAGAGCAGCCGCGATCCGGTGATCGAGGCTGCCGAAGCGGAGGTGCTGGTCGCGCTGGACAGCCTGCGCGGTCTGTCGCTGATCATCGAAACCAGCGGTGGGCGGGCATCGCGTTATGCGCACAACATCGAGCGGGTGTTGCGCATCCCCACGCAGTCCACCGCCCTGCTGTCCATGATGATGTTGCGCGGCCCGCAGACGGCGGGGGAGTTGCGCCTCAACTGTGAAAGATTGCACAAGTTTGCCGACATTTCCTCGGTCGAGAGTTTTCTGGTCGAGCTGGCCGAGCGCGCGGCGGGCGGTCTGGTGATGGAGTTGCCGCGCCAGCCCGGCGCGCGCGAAAACCGCTGGACGCATCTGCTCTCCGGCGCGCCAGTCATCGAGAAACACGCGTTCGCCGCCACGGCCACCGGGGGCGATGTTACGGTGGGTGAAATCGCCGCGCTCAAGGCCAACGTCGCCAGGCTCGAAGCGGAGCTCAGTGAGCTGCGCACGAGGGTGGGCAGGCTGTATGCAGAGTTGGGTATTTCAGCCGGGTAATTTTCCGAGCGGAATGGCAGTGACGTGCATTTCACACCGGGCAATACCCACTCGCGGATAGTTCATTCGCTTTCACGCAGCGCCGCACGGCGACCGCGTTTCACATCCACCCCGAGCAGAATCAGCAGGCCGGCCAGAAAGTAACTGCCGGTGATCAACATCGCCAGGCGATGATCGCCTTGCGTGAGCCAGCTCACCATGCCATAGGTCACCGGCCCGAGGATGGCGGACAGTTTTACCGCCAGCCCCCACAGGCCGAAGAATTCCGCGCGGCGTAACGGCGGAGAGAACAGTCCCACCAGCGCGCGCCCTGCCGACTGGCTGGCACCCATGCACAGGCCGGCCAGATTGGCTGCCGCCCAGAACAACCCCGCCCCTTCAGCCGCCCAGGCCATCAGCACCATGATGATCCAGCCGACCAGTGTCAGCGCGATTGCCGGGATATGGCCGATGCGATCCTGCAGATAGCCGAAGGTGAAAGCGCCCAAGGCGGCGGTGATATTGACCACGAAAATCAGCATCAGCGTCTGCTGTGTGGTGAATTGCATCACCTGTTGCGCATAGATGGCGGCGAGCGTGATCACCGCCTGGATGCCGGCCTGATAGAACACCGAGCAGATCAGGAAGCGGCGCAGGTCGCGGTAATGGCGCGCGTGGCGGAGGGTGTGCAGCAGGCGCGTGTAGGCTTGCTGCGCCATGTTCAGTCCAGGCGGCTGCGGCTGTGGTTGTGCGCGCTCCTTGAGGAACAGGAAGGTCGGCAGGCTCGCCGCGGCGAACAGGAATGCCGTGATCAGCATGGTGATTGGCACGAAGTCGGCGGCGCTGTCGCCGCGCGCCTGCGCCCAGCTCACATAGGCGAGGCAGGCACCGAGGCTGAGCAGTCCGCCCACGTAGCCAAAGCTCCAGCCCCAGCCCGAGACCCGCCCCAGCGCGTTTTCCTGCGCCAGCTCTGGCAGGAACGCGGCAATCAGGTTCTCGCCGCTGCCGTAGAAAAAATTGGAAAGTACGATCAACGCAATCGCCAGCCACAGATTGCCCGGCCCGGCAAAGGCGAGGGCGGCAGTGAACGCCACGCAGCCGATTGTGGTGGCCAGCAGCAGGCGCTTCTTCGCGGCGTGGGCGTCGGCATAGGCGCCCAGCAGCGGTGCGGTCAGCATGATGAGCGCGTAGGAAAGCGCCAGCGAGAGGGTCCAGGACAGCGTTGCCCAGGGGGAATTTTCGGCCACCACCGCGACGAAATAGGCGTTGAAGATGGCGGTGATGACAATGGTCGTATAACCGGAATTGGCGAAATCGTACATCGCCCAGGCCCAGGCTTCGCGGCGGGTGACATCGGGTGCGAGGTTGCGGCTCATGCGGGTTCCGTTCCGGGTCGGGTGCCCGCGCTGCCAGCGTTTGCAGACGCCTTTGCCGGCATGTCAGGCGCTAAATGCCATGACGCGATAATAGCCACCGAACAGGGAGGCCTCGTCGGTCTGCCTTAGTACCTTGCCCTGTTCTGTCGCGCAGCTTTGCAGTTGCGCCGGCAAATCCGCATGCTGAAAATCATGCAAAAACGGTTCAAGGCGTTCGATTATCCGGCGCAGCGGGGTGATGCGGTGCAACGGGTGGCGGTTGCGGTTGATGCCGTATTCGGCAATCAACAGGCGCCCTCCGGGTTTGAGGACGCGCACTGCTTCGCTCAGTGCGCGTTGCCGTGCCGGTGGCGGCAGTTCATGCAGCAAAAAAAAGATGACCACGGTAGCAAAGCTGCTGTTGGCATAAGCCAGCGACTCCGCATTCATGCGCGTCATCAATGCGCTACGCTGCTGCTGCGCCAGTTCGCTCCTGGCAATCTTAAGTTGAATGGAGGCGACGTCAGTCAAATGCAATTCGTCGGTCAGTCCGGCTAGCGTGGGCGTCAGCTTGCCGTAGGCGCAGGTGAGTTGCAGCATGCGTCCGCACGGGGCGGCGTGCAACTGTTGCAACAGCGCGTCGAGAATGCGGCGGTACTGGCCGAACAGGATTGCACTGATAATGAGGTGATGACTGAAGAACCACACGCCGAGCGGTGCCAGATAAGCCCACCAGTAATAGTGCGCGAGATATTCCGGGTTGCCGTTGAGATAGCGTCGCCATAAGGCACGCACATTACCGTACCAGGCCGGCTTCAACGCCCTGACGCTTGTCTTTTCCGGCCAGCCGTTCCACCAGTGCCAGTGCAAAATCCATCGCGGTGCCGGGGCCGCGCGAGGTGATCAGTTTGCCGTCTTCAACGACGGCGTCGCCTTGCAAGGCGACTTCGGGAAAGGCATCCAGACAGGTCGGATAACAGGTGGCCTTGCGTCCATCCAACAATCCGGCGGCGGCGAGCACCGAGGGTGCGGCGCAAATCGCGGCGATATATTTTCCCTGCTGCGCCATGTGCTGCAGCAACGCAATCAGGCGTTTGTCCGCCCTGAGGTTGTCGGTGCCGGGCAGCCCACCGGGCAGCACGATCATGTCGAATTCCTGATGTTGCGCAAGATCAAGGGTCGTGTCGGGCAGCAGGATGACGCCGTGGCTGGCCAGTACCGGCAGGTCATCCAGGCCTGCGCTGGTTGTTTCGATGCCGGCGCGGCGCAGAATGTCGATGATCGTCACGGCTTCAATTTCTTCGCAGCCTTGCGCGAGTAGAACAAGAACTTTATGCATGATTTCCCTCCCGGCAGATTGTCACGTTAGAAGTCTGACATGAGTTTATCGAAGGGTGAGTGCGATGTATATCAGTCCCTGAAGTTCTGGTATTGCAACGGGAAATCGGTGATGGACTTTTTGATAAAGGCAATGGCGGACTGCAAATCGTCGCGGTTCTTGCCGGTGACCCGCACGGTATCACCCTGAATGCTGGCCTGCACCTTCATCTTGCTGTCCTTGAGCAGCCTGACGATTTTTTTCGCCAGCTCGATTTCAACGCCGACCTTCACTTCGCAAGTGCGCTTGACCTTGTTGCCGCTGACTTTCTCGATCTTGTCGCTGATCTCCAGGCACTTGATGTCCACGCCGCGCTTGGTCAGTTTGCCGTTGAGGATATCCTGGACCTGGTCGAGCTGAAACTCGTTGTCTGCGAATACGGTGAGCTTGAGTTCGGCTTGTTCGATGCGTGCATCCGAACCCTTGAAGTCGAAGCGCGTGCCGACCTCCTTGTTGGTTTGCTCGAGCGCGTTCTTGACCTCGGTCTTGTCTACTTCTGAAACGATATCGAATGACGGCATGGTGATATTCCTTTCATGCTATATATTCCCTCTCTCCAGCCCCTCTCCCGCAGGCGTGAGAGGGTGTGCTTCAACCAAACGAACAAACGTAGTTTACTTCATCCTTGGCATGTATCTCGAAGCTGCTGTTCTCCGCCACCCCGAAGCTGGTGCCTGCGGTGTAGGGCTTGAAGGCGGGTTCTTCGGCGATCTTCACTTCGCAGGTGCCGCTGGTAATTTCCATCAGTTCCGCTACGCCGACGTTGAAAGTGAGCCGGCTGCCCGGCATGATCACGCCGACAGTCTTGCGCGAACCGTCCGGAAAAAATACCGAATGTGACACGCACTTGCCGTCGAAAAATACATTGGCTTTTTTTGCGATGCTGACGTTATTGATTTTGTCCGGCATTTTGATCTCCATTGTCTTCCAGGGTCGCTCCCTCACCCCAACCCTCTCCCGCCTGCGAGAGAGGGAGCGAACGTTTATTTGCGATTTTTTAAATTGGCGGCGATGCGCAAGCGCAGCGCATTCAGCTTGATGAAACCCGCCGCGTCCTTCTGGTCGTAGGCGCCCTTGTCGTCCTCGAAGGTGGCGATGGTTGGGTCGAACAGCGAGTCGGTTTTCGAATCGCGCCCGACCACGATGACGTTGCCCTTGTACAGCTTGACGCGCACCCATCCGTTCACACATTGCTGCGTCTGGTCGATCAGGGTTTGCAGCGCCTTGCGTTCCGGACTCCACCAGTAACCGTTGTAGATCATCGATGCGTAGCGCGGCATCAGATCATCTTTCAGATGAGCCACTTCGCGGTCCAGCGTGATCGACTCGATGGCGCGGTGCGCCTTGAGCATGATCGTGCCGCCGGGCGTTTCGTAGCAGCCGCGTGACTTCATGCCGACATAACGGTTCTCCACCAGGTCGAGGCGGCCGATGCCATGCTTGCCGCCCAGCTCGTTCAGTTTGGCGAGAATCTGTGCGGGTGACATCTTGCTGCCGTTGAGCGCGACAATGTCGCCACGTTCGAATTCGATGTCCACATATTCGGCGGCGTCCGGTGCGTTTTCAGGCGATACCGTCCAGCGCCACATGCTTTCCTCGGCCTCGGCGGCCGGGTCTTCCAGATGGCGGCCCTCATAGGAAATATGCAGCAGGTTCGCGTCCATCGAGTAGGGCGAGCCGCCCTGCTTGTGTTTCATGTCCACCGGGATGCCGTGCTGCTCGGCATAGGCCATCAGCTTTTCGCGCGACAGCAGATCCCACTCGCGCCACGGCGCGATGACTCTGATGTTCGGGTTCAGCGCATACGCGCCCAGTTCGAAGCGCACCTGGTCGTTGCCCTTGCCGGTCGCGCCGTGCGAGACGGCCTGCGCGCCGGTCTGGTTGGCGATCTCGACCAGGCGCTTGGCAATCAGCGGGCGCGCAATCGAAGTGCCGAGCAGGTATTCGCCCTCGTACACGGTATTGGCGCGGAACATCGGGAACACGAAGTCGCGCACGAATTCTTCGCGCAGGTCGTCGATGAAAATCTGCTCCGGCTTGATGCCGAATTTCAGCGCCTTCTGGCGCGCCGGCTCCAGCTCCTCGCCCTGGCCGAGGTCGGCGGTGAAGGTGACCACTTCGCACTGGTAGGTGTCCTGCAGCCATTTCAGGATGACCGAGGTGTCGAGTCCGCCGGAGTAGGCGAGGACGGCTTTTTTGATGTCGCTCATTGTTTGTGATTCCGATTAGTTGTTGATCTTGCCCAGCAGAAGATATTCCATCAGCGTTTTTTGCACATGCAAGCGATTCTCCGCTTCATCCCACACCACGCTCTGCGGGCCGTCGATGACCTCGGCGGAGACTTCCTCGCCGCGATGCGCAGGCAGGCAGTGCATGAACAGGGCATCCTTGGCGGCGACGCGCATCATGTCGCCATCCACCTGCCAGTCGGCAAAGTCTTTCATGCGCTCCTCGTTCTCTGCTTCAAAGCCCATGCTGGTCCATACGTCAGTGGTCACCAGATCGGCGCCGCGCGCGGCTGCCATCGGATCGGCAAATTCCTCGTAGTTGTCCTCGCCGAACAGTCCGGCGCGTTCCGGCTCGACTTCGTAGCCGGGCGGGGTCGAGACATGCACGTTGAAATCGAGTATCTCCGCCGCTTGCAGCCAGGTGTTGCACATGTTGTTTGAGTCACCGATCCATGCCACGGTCTTGCCGCGGATGCTGCCACGCTGCTCGATGTAAGTGTAGATGTCGGCGAGCACCTGGCACGGATGGTACTCATTGGTCAGGCCGTTGATCACCGGCACGCGCGAATTGGCGGCAAAGCGCTCGATGATGGATTGGTCGAAGGTGCGGATCATCACGATGTCGCTCATGCGCGAGATGACCTGTCCGGCGTCTTCCACCGGTTCGCCGCGCCCCAGTTGTGAGTCACGCGTGTTCAGGTAAATGGCCGAGCCGCCGAGCTGGTGCATGCCCGCCTCAAACGACAGGCGTGTGCGCGTACTGGCCTTCTCGAAAATCATCACCAGCGTGCGGTCTTCCAGCGGCCAGTATTTTTCGTAGCGCTTGAAACGTTCCTTGACGATGCGGGTGCGTTCGAACAGGTATTCAAACTCCTCGCGGGTAAGATCATTGAACTGCAAAAAATGTTTGATGTTTGCTGCCATGATGTTTTCCGATCAGGATTGCAGGAAATTTTTAATCAATGGGCACAGAATATCCAGCATCTGTTGGGCTTCTTTCTGCGACAGAATGAGCGGCGGCAGCAGACGGATCACGCTGTCGGCGGTGACGTTGATCAGCAACCCTGCGGCGAGCGCCTGCCTCACCAGATCGCCGCACGGCCGGTCGAGCTCGATACCGATCATCAGCCCCTGTCCGCGAATCTCCCGGATGCCGTTCACGCCCTGCAATGCGCTGGCAATACCCTGGCGGATGAACTGGCCGAGGTGGTCGGCATGCGCCAACAGGTTATCCTGTTCAACAATGTCGAGTGTGGTCAGTCCGGCGACGCAGGCGAGCGGATTGCCGCCGAAGGTGGAGCCGTGATTGCCCGGTTTGAATAACCCGGCAGCTTTGCCTGCGGTCAGGCATGCGCCGATCGGGACACCCGAACCCAGGCCCTTGGCCAGGGTCATCACGTCCGGCTGGATGCCGGTGTGCTGGAAGGCGAACCATTTGCCGGTGCGACCGATGCCGCACTGCACCTCGTCCAGCATCAGCAGCCAGTTCTGCTCGTCACATATCTGCCTTACCTGTTGCAGGTATTCAATATCCAGCGAACGGATACCGCCTTCGCCCTGGATCGGCTCGACCAGTACCGCGACCACTTCGCGATTGTTTTGCGCGACATGGCGAATCGCCTCAAGATCATTGTAGGGTACGCGCACGAAGCCCTTGACCAGCGGTTCGAAGCCAGCCTGCACCTTGCGGTTGCCGGTGGCGGAAAGCGTCGCTAGTGTTCGCCCGTGGAAGGCCTTTTCCATCACGATGATGCTGGGTATCTCGATGCCCTTGCTGTGGCCAAACATGCGCGCCAGTTTGATCGCGGCCTCGTTTGCCTCGCAACCGGAGTTGTTGAAAAACACTTCCTGCATGCCAGACAGGCTGCACAGCTTGTCGGCCAGCAGTTCCTGTTCCGGTATTTGATAGACATTGGAGCAGTGAAGCAGCTTGCCGATCTGCCCGTTGAGTGCGTTAGTGAAGCGCGAGTGCGCGTGCCCGAGCGTGTTCACCGCGATGCCGGCCAGTGCGTCCAGATAGCGTTTGCCTTCGGTGTCCCACAGCCACGCGCCTTTTCCATGCGAAAAAGCGACGGGGAGCCGGGCATAAGTGTTCATTACATGCGACATACAGACCTCTAAAAACAAGACGGCGGATAAGCCGCCGTTGAGTGCGTATATTGAAGCAAACAGTCCTGCAAAGCAAACAAGCCGACATCACTGCCGGCTTGATATAACTACTAGCCATTCCACTAAGCCGTCAAAGAAACCGACTCAGTGGCGGGTTATGTTAACGGTGAATCAAAGCGGTTTGCTGCTTACGCCATCGCCTTGATTGCCGCAGACAAGCGGCTCTTGTGGCGAGCGGCCTTGTTCTTGTGAATGATTTTCTTGTCGGCGATGCTGTCCACGGTGCTGACGGAAGCCGTGTATACGGCTTGCGCGGCGGCCTTGTCGCCGTCTGCAATCGCTTTGATCACCTTCTTGATCGCAGTGCGCAACTCCGAGCGCAGACCACTGTTGTGGGCGTTCTGTTTAACTGCCTGACGTGCACGCTTGCGAGCTTGTGCGCTATTTGCCATGACGACTCCTTGAAAATTCGGTACGACGGAAAGGCGCGCATTCTAGTGGCTCAGGCAAGCTTTTGCAAATTTTTTTGCGGGAGCCCCCAATGGCTACGCCAGACGATTTCCGGCCGGGTCAACCCTGCAGGTAGTGCGCGAACCAGTCTGCCGCGCTGTGCGCCGCCTGTTGCAGCGTGCCGGGTTCCTCGAACAAATGTGTCGCGCCGGGAATGAGGGTGAGTTTTTTCTCGCAGTTCATGAGCGCGTAGGCTTGTTGGTTCAACTCGATCACGCTGGAGTCGGCGTCGCCGACGATGAGCAGTGTCGGCGCGCTGACGCGGCTCAGGGCGATTTCCCCGGCCAGGTCGGGGCGTCCGCCGCGCGATACCACGGCGGCAATTTTATCTCCCATGACTGCTGCCGCCTGCAAGGCCGCCGCCGCACCGGTGCTGGCGCCAAAATAGCCGAGGCGCAGAGCCTGGGTCTTCGGGGAGAAATGCAGCCATGCGGCCGCAGCCAGGAGGCGGCGCGTGAGCAGCGCGATGTCGAAGCGCATCTGATCATCGCGGTCTTCCTCGCTGGTCAGCAGGTCGAACAGCAGCGTACCGATGCCGCGCTGTTGCAGCACTTCGGCGACATAGCTGTTGCGCGGGCTGAAGCGACTGCTGCCGCTGCCGTGTGCAAACAGCACCACACCCTTGGCGGAAGGCGGCAGCATCAGCTCGCCGTCGAGTTCAATATGGCCGGCCGGAATATGTACGGTGTTCATACGGTTCCTTTCATCATCACGGGAATGCGGCGCGACCCAAAGGCCCCGATGAATTTTTCGAAGTGCCCGGCGATTTGCGCATAGCAGTCCGGGCAATGGCCATCGGGCGTGAGGTGATATTGTTTTATTTCGTACCAGTCGCGCACGATCAGCGCGCTGTCGCATACCGGGCATTTCGTGGTGTCTCCTTCGCGGTTGTGCACGTTGCCGGTGTAGACGTAATGCAGACCTGCGGCCTGGGCGATTTGCCGCGCCTCGATCAGCGTCTCCAGCGGCGTGGGCTGGACGTCGGCCATCTTGTAATCCGGGTGAAACGCGCTGAAGTGCAGCGGCACGTCCGCGCCGAGCTCTTTGACAATCCATTCGCTCATGGCGTTGATTTCCTGAGCCGAGTCGTTGTAGCCGGGGATTAGCAGCGTGGTCAGCTCGACCCACACATCGGTTTCCTGCCTGAGGTATTTCAGCGTGTCCAGCACCGGTTGCAGATGCGCGCCGGTCAGCTTGACGTAGAACGCGTCGCTGAATGCCTTGAGGTCGACATTGGCGGCATCCATCTTGGCGAAAAACTCGCGGCGCGGCTGGTCGTGGATGTAGCCCGCGGTGACCGCCACGGTCCGGATGCCGCGTTCGTGGCAGGCGTCGGCGGTGTCCATCGCATATTCGGCGAAAATCACCGGGTCGTTGTAGGTGAAGGCGACGCTCTTGCAGCCATATTGCACGGCGGCGCGCGCGATGGCCTCCGGGCTGGCCTGGTCGGCGAGCCGGTCGAAGTTGCGCGATTTGGAAATGTCCCAGTTCTGGCAGAACTTGCAGGCGAGATTGCAGCCGGCGGTGCCGAACGACAGGATGCTGCTGCCGGGGTAGAAATGGTTGAGCGGTTTTTTCTCGATCGGATCGACGCAAAACCCCGAGGAGCGCCCGTAGGTGGTGAGCACCATCGCGTCGTTGATCCGGCCGCGCACGAAGCACGCACCGCGTTGCCCTTCGCGCAGCCTGCAGTCGCGCGGGCACAGGTCGCACTGGATGCGTCCGTCTTCGAGCCTGTGCCACCAGCGTGCCGGGTAGCGTTCGTCCATGCTGATCGGTTCGTCCATTTCAGTGTTGCTCTTGCCATTTGGTCACGGTATAACGCGACAGCTTCACGCCTTCTTCCCAAAAATCCACGGGCAATCCGGCCTTGCGCCTGAGCATGGCGAGAAACTGGCGCGGTTGCGTAAGATCATCCCATACCTGCGGCAGGAAGGTGCTGCGATAGTTTCCGAACTCGAACACGATGCCGTCCACGCCGGGACGCATCTGCGCCAGCGCATCGGCTTCGTCGTGAATATTCATCGCGATTATCGGCGAGAGCAGTGAAATCTCGATCTGGGTGATGTCGAGCTCTTCGGGGCTCAAGGGTGAGAAACGGGGGTCATGCAAGGCGGCGGACACCGCGTTGCTTTTGACATCGGCGAGCAATGGCCGGTGCGGCTGCAGCGTGCCGATGCAGCCGCGCAGATCGCCGTTTTGCGAGAGAGTCACGAAGCATGCACCGTGCTCGGCCAGCCACAGCTTGGTTTCATCCGCCGTACCAGGCATGCCCAAGGCCCGCGCAATCGCGGCGCGTGCAATCGGCAGTAAAACCTTTCCACGTTCAGCTTGCATGTCCCTTCTCCTCGGTAAAGGCGAGTGCGGCATAACCCACCACTCGGTCGTGAGACCCCGCCGTGTCTCCGGAGTTTCGCAGGTCGAGCAGATGCGGCGTGAGATGGTGGTGTTGCGCCGCGACGATCAGGCCGTTGATCGGTGTGCCGCCACAGGCATGGTCGTGCCCGATAGTCTGGCGTAGCCCGAGGATGGCCTGTACGGTGTCATGGTCCATGCGCTGTGCAGTGGCGTAAGGCAGGAAGTGCGACAGGTCGGAGCTGATCACGACCAGCGTCTCATCGCCACCCCACAGAATTTCCAGCACTTCGGCAACTTCCTCGGCGCTGGCCATACCCACCGCCAGCGGCAGCAGGGTGAAATTCGGCAGCAGCATTTGCAGGAATGGCAGCTGTACTTCCAGGGAATGCTCCAGTTCATGCGCCGCTGCGCTGATAGACACCTGCGGCAAATGGGCAATGAGCTGCGCCGCATGCGCATCGAGCATGACCCGCCCGAGCGGCGTATCGAAGGCATCCACGCCGGGCAGCGCCAGGCCGCGAACCGCGACGCGATGGGTGGGGCCGAGCAATATTACGCGGCGGATGCGCGCGGCGATGGGCTGGAGCGTGGCATAGGCAGACGCCGCGATGGCACCGGAATAGATGTAACTGGCATGCGGGGCGATCAGCGCCTTCGGCACCAGCGCAGGCGGACGCGCCTCGGCCAGCAGTTGCCGCACATCATGCGCAAGCTGCCGGGCATCGGCGGGATAGAACATGCCTGCGACGGCAGGCGGGCGGACGGTAGACATGGCAACCTCCCTTCATGCGACATTACCAGTATGAGGGCGATCAGGGACGAATCAAGGTTTCAGAAAGCTGTCATAAAAAATTCGCGAGGAGGGATGGATGCAAGGCGCACGGAGCGCAGAAACCGGAATGTACAAAAAGTACATGAGGATTTCGAGTACCGCGCAACGCCGCATAACCAGCCACTTGGCTGCTGTATTTGGGCAGCCTAGTGGAATGGCTAGTAGTTCCATCAGACGCCCTCTGCAGCAATTTTTAAGGCAGCTTTCAGCGCAACGCCTGCTTGAACTCGTCATGAAAGTGATGAAAGGCGCTGTTGAGTAGTTGCACGGCGCCGTTGATGAGATGGCAGCGGCCGCTGCCGGGCAGCATGACGCACAGATTCTCCAGTGTGGTGAGGTCGGACGTCGTGCCGCGCCCGGTGTCGATCCGGTCCAGCAGCCGACTCATGGTGGCGGTGCCGATTTTGCACGAATTGCACTGGCCGCATGAGGAGTGGGCGAAGAAGCGTTCATATTCGGCCACCCGTTTGACGATGCCGGTGCCCTCCGAAATAACGATCATCGCGCCCGTGCCAAGGTTGCTGCCGCGCGTGCGCAACGAATCAAAATCCAGCGCCACATCGAGGTCGGCAGGTGTCAGCAGGGTGCTCGAAGGTCCGCCGGTAAATACCGCCTTGAGCGGTTTGCCGGACAGCAGGCCGCCGCCATGTTCGTAAATGAGTTCGCGTAGCGGCGTGCCCATGGGCAGTTCAAAAACGCCGGGATGGAGCACGTCGCCGCTCAGGGAATACAGTTTGGTGCCGGTGCCCGGGTCCTTGCCGAGGGCGCGGAACCATGCGGCGCCATGGGCTGCGATATGCGGCACTTGCGCCAGGGTTTCGACGTTGTTGATCAGCGTCGGGCAGCCGAGTATGCCTGCCTGCGCCGGGTAGGGCGGTTTGCCGCGCGGGAAGGGAAAGCGTCCCTCGACCCATTCCATCGAGGCGGTCTCTTCGCCGCCGATGTAATGCCCGGAGCCGGGCAGCAGCTTGAGATCCAGCGGCCGGCCGAGCGCGGCCGAGGCCTGTGCCGGTAAATCCGAGGATTGCCATTGTTCCAGCGCTATTTTCATCGCCGCCAGCGAACGCACCAGATCGGGATTGATGTAGAACAGAATGCGGTTGATGCCGGTCGCCAGCGCCGCCACGACAGCGCCCTCGATGACCTGATGCGGCGTTTCCTCCAGCAGTAGGCGATCCTTGAAGGTGCCCGGTTCGTCCTCGTTGCCGTTCACCACCAGGTATTTGTCCGGCTTCGGCGCTTCGGCGGCGACCGCCTCCCATTTGCGCCATACCGGGAAACCGCTGCCGCCCAAGCCGCGCAATTCGGACAGGCGTACTTCCTCGCGTATCGCAGTTGGATCCTGTATGGCGCGCGCCAGCGCTGCGCCGCCGCCGGCGCTGCGCCAGCGCTTCATGTCGGCGCCGACGCGCCGTTCCGGGTGGAGCAGCACCTGGTGGGATGCGCCAACCTGGGGTTTTTCAATGTTTAGCGGTTCCATGCGCCTCCCGCTGCATAGGGTGGTAAGACCTGCGGCGACTTCTGGGTCATGGGCAGTCCGGCGAGGGTCAGGGCACGGCGCAGCCGGTTCACATGTTCAAGCGTGACCTTCTTGGGGCCGCGGTCGCGGTTGGTGGTAGCCGTCGCGCCGGCACGGCGCCCGAAGCTGATGATTTCGAGCAGGGCATTGCCCATGATGCGGTTGCGCCCGTGTATGCCGCCCGATACTTCGCCCACCGCAAACAGGCCGGGCACCGTAGTGGCGCCGTTGACATCAATGACCACGCCACCGTTCTGGTAATGCAGGGTTGGATGCACCAGCAGCGGTTCCAGGCGCGGGTCGACGCCCGCGACGCGGGTGCGCGACATCAGGTTCGGAAATTGTTTTTCCAGCAGGCCCGGTTGGGCGCGTTCCAGGCGCGGCGTGTCGAGCCATACCCCGGAGCGTTCTTCGTCAATGTAGATGCCGCGCCCCTCGCTGCATTCGCGCAGGATCGCGGAACTGACTACATCGCGCGGCTGGAGTTCGTCGATGAAGCGGTTCCCGAGACCATTCAGCAGCAAGGCACCCGCCGCACGCACGCCTTCGGTCACCAGTTTGCCCGCGAGGTGAGTCGGGTGCAGCAGCCCGGTGGGGTGGTACTGGAAGGAATCCAGCTCGCACAATCGCGCGCCGATGCGGTATGCCAGCACCAGACCATCGCCGGTTGCGCCCAGATGATTGGAAGTCGGAAAACCGTTCAGGTGCAGTCGCCCCAGTCCGCCGGTCGCCATGATGACGGAGCGCGTGCGCACGATGCGCAACTGCCCGTCCAGCAGCGAGGTGAGCACTGCGCCGACACATTTCTGCCCGAGTTCGTTGGACAGCAGTTCGACGGTGGGGCTTTGCTCCCAGACTTCGATGCTGCGGTGCTGGATGACGGCCTCGCGCAGCACGCGCATCATTTCCAGGCCGGTGTAGTCGCGGCAATGGACCAGGCGTGGGGCGCTCATGCCGCCAGCACGCCGCGTATGCAGGTCGCCGTTGGCAGTCTGTTCGAACTGCATGCCCTGGCTGATCAGCCAGCGCAGCACTTCCGGGCCATCCCCGGCCATGATGGATACGAGTTCCGGATTTCCGGCATGGTGGCCGCCGCGCAGGGTGTCCTGGATATGGCGCTGAACTGAGTCGTCCGGTTCGATGGCAGCCTGGATGCCGCCTTCGGCCATGACCGTGTTGCTGTCCCCGAGACGCAACTTGGTGGCGAGCAGCACGCGCGCACCGTTTTCGGCTGCCGCCAGCGCCGCCGCACAACCGGCGCCGCCACCGCCGATTACCAGTACATCGACATCGGTCACCGGCGTACCGGCCAGATCGGCTTCGTCGATGAAGGCCTCGGCCTGCAGCAGCCCGGCCAGCTCTCGCTGGCAACTGTCGCCCGCGTTGGCGCCAACCGCCAGTTTGACCAGGCTGTTGTGCAAATGATCCGGGTGATAGGTGTTGAGCAACGCGTCGATGTTGGTCAACTCGGGCAGCGGCGGGACTTCCGCATCGGGGCGATAGTGCGCCAGCGCTTCGGCGAGAGGGATGCCCTTGCTCATGTCTGGTTAGTCCTGATGGTTTTCATTCTTCGTTACCCCCATTCCGGCTGGCTTCTGTGCGTTCCTTGCGCAATTCCTCCAGCCGGTTGATCAGATTGGGCGGGCGCAGGTGAAAGTGGGCCGTGATGCGCCGGCTGAACAACCCTACATGGGCAGGCGCGATCAGTTCGGGGCAGGCGACGTCGCACAGTTCGCACATGATGCATTCGAAGAATGTTTCTCCCGCCTCGTGGAAGCGGCCTGTCGCAGCCTGCTCGACGCCCTTCTCGACGGCAATGCCCTTGGGGCAGGCCTGGTCGCAGCCGTGGCAATGGCGGCAGCGCGCAGCTTCGGGGAAAATCTTGTGAAAACGCGCATGAATGTCCCAGCCATCCTTGAAATCGCTGATTTCATAATGGTGCTGTGGCGCCGAGGCCGGCGGCATGAAGATGACATCCAGACCGTCCTCGACAAAGGTCTGGCAGGCGAGGCCCACGGTCACCTTCTTGCCGCGCCGCAGCATGACGCGGCAGGAACCGCACACCCCTTCAAGGCAGCCGACTCCCGTCACCCGTGGCACACCGCCGTGCCAAGCCGCCTCGACCAGCGTCATGCCCGCCGGCGCGTTGACAGTAAGGCCGTTAATGGTCAGGGCAACTGCCTGATGCTGAGTGTTTTCTTTAACTGGCATAGTACTCACAAAATAAATGGGGCACTGAGAAACGTAGCGAGAGGCGATCAGGCAAGGCGGAAAGCGGCGAAAGAGCGGAGTTTACAAAAAGTAAATGAGCATCTTGAGCAGTTTTCCAACGCAGCATTATCGCCTCGCAGTAGTTTTTCTATGGGCGCGCAAGATCGATGATTTTTCTCAGGTCGTAATCCTTGTGTCCGCCGACACGCTTGACCAGTTCGGTCATGCGCTGGTCGAGGGTGGGGCGTTCGGTCTTGTACAGCAGCCCGGTGGGTATGCGGCCTGCCTGTTTCGCCGCATTGACCGCGTTCATGGCCGCACTTAGATCGCTCACGTCGTGCTCGTCAGGCACTTGATCGCAGGCCTCTTTGAAGGCCGGGCCGGTATCAATATCGTTGAAAGACGGACATTGGGAGAGCAGGTTGATGAAGGCGAAGCCCTTGTGTTCCATGCCATCCTTGATCAGTTGTGTCGCCAGCTTGACGTTGCCGGCGAATGCCTGCGCGACATAAGTGGCACCATAGGTGAGCATATACATTACCGGGTCCAGAGGTTCCTCCACGCCGCCATAAGGGGTGGTGGTAGTCTTCATCTCCGTTCGGGAAGTGGGCGAACACTGGCCCTTGGTCAATCCGTAAACATGGTTATCCATCAGGATGTAAAGCATATTGACGTTTTTGCGCGCCATATGCGGCATGTGTCCACCGCCGATGGAAAAACCATCGCCGTCGCCGCCGGTGACGACTACGGAGAGATCGGTGCGCGCCAACTGCACACCGGTCGCCACCGGGCCGGCGCGGCCATGCAGCGTATGCATTTTGTATGAATTAACAAAGTAGGGCAGGCGCGAGGAACAACCGATTCCTGAAACGCTCACCAGATAATTCGGGTCGATGCCGATTTCGGAAAGCGAGCGCAAGAACCCGGTCAGTACGCCGTAGTGGCCGCAACCGGCACACCAAAACGAGGTCGCGTCAGTCTTGTAATCCTTGGGTTTAAGTTCAACCTTATGCAAGTGGAATTGTGGATGGGCGTTCATGCCAATATCTCCCTGACTTTGTTGACTATCATCTCTGGCGTGAAGGGCATCCCGCCACAAATGGTGTAGGACTCGGGGCGCAACGAAGTCTCCGCGCGCACGAAGTGGGCCAGCTGGCCCTGGAAATTGACTTCAGGCAACAGCAAGCGTTTGCACGATGCGCCGAAGTCCTCAAACTGTTGTACCGGCAGGGGGTTCAGCAGTTTTGGATAAAAACCGCTGACCTTGAAGCCTTCGGCACGCAGGCGTTGCAATGCCTCGCGCACCACGCCGATGGTGCTGCCCCAGGCAATCACGCCAAGGTCTGCTGTGCCCGCACCTTCCGCAGCATCCACTTCCACCGGGTCGACATCATTGACCACATTCTTGAGCTTGCGGAAACGTTTAGCCTGCATCGCCTCATGATTGGCCGACGAGTAGCTGGGCATGCCAATTTCGTCATGTTCCAGGCCGGTGGCGATGTGTATGCCGCCGGGCGTGCCCGGATCGGCCATCGGCGAAATGCCGTCTTCGGTTAACTTGTAGCGTTGGTATTCGCCTTCGCCATCCCAGCGCTTGCGCTCCACGACGTGATAGTCGCCCGGGTTCGGATAGGGTACGTTCTGGGTCGAAAATGCCAGCGAGCCGTCGGAAAGCAGCAGCACGGGGCACTGATATTTCTCGGCAAGGTTGAAAGCCACCACTGTCAGGTTAATGCAGTCATGAATGCTTTCCACGGACAGCACGATGCGCCCGGCATCGCCGTGGCCGCCATGTATTGCCAGGAACAGATCGGATTGCTCATGCTTGGTCGGCAAGCCGGTGGAGGGGCCGCCGCGCTGGACGTCAACCACCACGCAGGGCAGTTCAGCCATGAACGCCATGCCCAGCATCTCGCTCATCAGCGCCAGGCCGGGACCGGAGGTGGCGGTCATCGCTTTCTTGCCTGCATAGGAGGCGCCGACGACCTGGGAAATGGAAGCAATTTCGTCTTCGGCCTGAATCAGGGTGCCGCCGCGTTTGGGCAAATGCTTGGCTACATAGATGGCGACTTCAGTTGCCGGTGTGATGGGGTAGGCGGAGAAAAAATCCAGCCCGGCGATCAGCGCGCCGAGGCCGATGGCGTTATTGCCCGACATCACGATGACATCTTGTTTGCCCTTTGGTGTGCCGAGCGTCCACGGATCGGTTTTATCCAACGCCTTTGCCAGTTCACGGCCGCGCTCGAATGCGTCCAGGTTGCCCTTGACCACATCTTCGCCCTTGCGGGTGAACTTGGCGGCGATCACTTCGCGCAACGATTCCACGGGAATATTGAACAGGATCGACAGCGCCCCCATTGCCACCATGTTCTTGGCACGCGGGTTGTGCATGTCCTTGGCCGTCTGGGTCATGGGGATGGGATAAGCGAACACCCCGGGCGGTATCTCGGGATCAAAGTCGCCCGGGCTATCGTAAACGATGGCGGTGCCGGGCCTGAGGCTGTCGCGGTTCTTGTTGTACGCATCACCGTTGAACGCGCACAGCACATCGAAAGTATCACCCTGGTTGTAAAGCCGTTCGGTGCTGGCGCGTATCTGGTACATGGCATATCCGCCCTTGATTTCGGCCGGAAATGTTTTGAAAGTGTAAACGTCGAGTCCGGCGTGCGCGCAGGCCTGGGTAATGAAATCGCCTACCGAGATAACACCTTCGCCGCCTTCGCCACCGATTCGGATGATCAGATCGTTTTTGGGTATACCTTGCATTGATGAGTCCTCATACGAAAAATAATAATTGGGAAAAACCTGTCATTCACAGCGCATTTCTGACGGCCGCAAGGATACGAGTGTGAGTGATTGTACCGAAAAAAGTTGCATAGGCCGCTCAAGTTTCGGAAGATCTGGGGGAGGGCGCAGGCCATGCCAGACCTCTTTTTAGGGAGGGTTGCATCACGCCTGGCTGCCTGCCTATCGATCACTCGCATAAAAATTTAACGCTCGCTTACGATCCTGTCCGTACTACGCTTTGGATATTTTTGGCAGGTTGTTCAGGTAGTGGTTTTTCAGTTGTATGTAATGCTCGGCCGAGTATCTCAGGTGAGCGATTTCTTCAGGGGTCAGCGCGCGCACCGCCTTTGCCGGGCGGCCCATGTAAAGCATTCCGCTTTCCAGCACCTTGCCCGGCGAAACCAGGCTGCCGGCGCCGATCATGACGTGGTCGGGAATGATGGCATCGTCCAGAATGATCGCGCCCATCCCGATCAGGCACTCGTTGCCGATTGTGCAGCCATGCAGGACGGCGGAGTGCCCGACTGTCACGTAGTCGCCGATCAGTAAAGGCGATCCGTCAGGCTTGTCCGCTGTCTTGTGGGAGACATGCCCCATGGTGAGATCCTGCACGCTGCTGCCCCGTCCGACCACGATGCGGTTGACGTCGCCGCGCAAAACCGTGTTGCACCAGATCGAACTGTCATCGCCGATGCTCACATCCCCGATGATCTGGCAGGAGGCATGGGTGTAGACGCGTGCGCCGAGAATGGGTGTGGTATCGAGAAAGGCAGCTAGAGGCATAAAGGCTCCAAAAAAATGATCTGTTAGCAAGTTGTTGTCATGTTACTCCGAACTTCTGCCGCACGGCATTGCTGTTCACGCGGGACGGATGACGGTAAATTGGTAAGCTTCGGCTAATCCACTGTCAAGGGCCCATTATGCTCGTGACATTCGTGTGTATTTTATACCATAGTGTTTTACTCTGGTATAAAATTTTGCCTTTCGATTCATTCCATGGATGGATAGGGCAATCGGCGGCGACATCGTTATGGTGTTGTTGAAGGTTCGTTACAGCGTTGCTGAAGGATAGCGACGAATTCCCTCGCATCAGCAGCGTGTCACGAGGAAGTGCATATTACACAGCAGTCAGTTAGTTGGGCGACACATGCACCAGTAGTCAAAATCATTGCTTAATGAATCTCTGATCAAGTCCGCCATGAACCGCGTTGCTAACAAAAACTGGATGATCGCAAGGCGCGCGACGCAGGTCGTGGTCATTCTACGATGCCAAGGAGCGCAACGCCGCGAGCGCCAGTTTTGGTTGCAAACCTTCAGGGCATTGGCTTTGCGGGCGATCTGCGGTGTCAGGCTCCTAGCGAAGGGAATGGCCATTCGCGTCGTCGCCTTCCTTGCATCTCATCCAGCAAAGCCGAATGTGCGGCCATGTGGGACTTGCTCAGAGGTTCCTTAAGCCAAAATTGAATTTCTCCTGGGCGGTCACTCAAGTTTCATGCTCATGAAACTGGATTTGGTTGCGCCCTAATTCTTTGGCCCGATACATCGCCATGTCAGCCCACTTGAGAATATCTTCCACACTGGCTTCGGAATCCATGAATATCAATATGCCGATGCTCGACGTGCATCGATGCTCAACGGTTGTTTGCGTTTTATCCACATGCTGAATTTTCAGCATATAGGGTTCGGCCAGAATGGCGCGGATTTTTTCCGCAATGATGCCGGCTTCTGCGATGGACCTGGATTTATCCTCGTTCAGCCCGCTGAGTAACACCACGAACTCATCCCCCCCGAAGCGCGCAACGGTATCTACTTCGCGCACGTAATGGGAAATGCGGCGTGCCACTTCTACCAGCAGTAAGTCGCCCATGCCATGCCCGTACGCGTCATTAAGCAGTTTGAAGTTATCCAAGTCGATAAACATCACCGCGCCATAAAGGCCACTGCGTTTGCTGGCGCCCATGGCTTGTCCGAGCCGGTCTTTCAGCAGGCGGCGGTTGGGCAGGGTGGTGAGGGCATCGTAAAAGGCGAGCTGATGAAAGGCTTCGCAATCATTCTTCCAATCCTTGATTGTCTTGCCGTTTAGCCTGACTGAACTGGATAGATCTTCCGTTTCATCGTAATCCGGCTGTGCGGCGGTATGCGCCACCCGATCGGCCATATCCTGGCTAAGGTATTTTCCCGTCACGATAACTTCATGAACCGCTTCGAGCAGGGTTTGTGGCGAACAGCTCTTGCTGAGGTAGCCGGATGCGCCGGCGCGCATGGCACTCGATACTGTCGGCGCGTCATAATGCGCGCTGAGCACCATGATCGGCATATCGGGATAGAGGCTCTTGATGGAAGAAATGATGTTTATGCCGCTTCTGCCCGGCATGCTTAAATCGAGCAATACCAGATCGACCTGGGTGGCGTGCAATTTGTCCAATAGCTCATCGCCACTGGCTGCTTCAGCAGTCACTTCAATGTCCGGCGACGACTCCAGGAATTGCACCAGTCCGGCACGAACCAGTTCGTGATCCTCAGCAATTGCCAAGTGAATTGCCATGCAAGCACCTTTTTGTTATTCACACCGTGGGTAAGTTGATTATCGAGCCGCTGCAATGGCCAGAGAAAATCCGTCAGGCTGGTTTTTACAGCTATTGGGAAAGAGTTTGTATATGCTGAAGTACATAGGTATTTCGGCCTAAGGAACCTCTGATTAAGTCCCACATGGCCGCACATTCGGCTTTGCTGGATGAGATGCAAGGAAGGCGAC
>CAYHEM010000012.1:0-78776 GCA_964355765.1 uncultured Gallionella sp. | reverse complement strand
AAAACCAAGTGCCTACACTCGTCGGTTGTTCGTTTTATTTTTAAAGATCGGGCTGCCCGAAAAAACTGCCGGCCAGCGAAGAGGTGCGCATTATAGTGATGGAAAATTTCCCGTCAACACCTTTCTGGTTTATTTCAGTAATAATTCCGGATCGTCTGCTCAAGTGCGTTATTCACTACAATGGCGCCCCACGGGGAAAAAACCAAAATGTCACTGATCACACTAGGAATCGAGTCGTCCTGCGATGAGACCGGCATCGCGCTCTACCAGATGGGGCGGGGCTTGCTGGCGCACAGGTTGCACACACAAGTCGTCATGCACAGTGAATACGGCGGCGTCGTCCCCGAGCTCGCTTCGCGTGATCACGTCCGGCGCATCACCCCGCTGGTGCGTCAGGTCATGCGCGCAGCCGATGTGTCGCTTACCCAGATCAACGCTATTGCCTACACCCAGGGACCGGGTTTGGGCGGTGCACTACTTGTCGGGGCAAGTGTCGCGAACGCACTGGCCTACGCGCTCAACATCCCGACCATCGGCATCCATCACCTGGAAGGCCACCTGCTTTCCCCCCTGTTGTCCGACCCCGCGCCCGAATTTCCTTTTGTTGCCTTGCTGGTTTCCGGCGGGCACACACAACTGATGCGCGTGGACGGCATCGGACAATACACCCTGCTCGGCGAAACGCTGGACGATGCAGCGGGAGAAGCCTTTGACAAGAGCGCGAAGTTACTGGGCTTGGGGTATCCGGGCGGCCCGGCACTGGCAAAACTCGCCGCATCAGGCCACACCGGTCAATTCAAGCTGCCGCGCCCGATGTTGCACAGTGGCAATCTGGAATTCAGCTTCAGTGGATTAAAGACAGCGGTGCTCACTTTGGTCAGACAGCAAGCTTGCCTCCCTCACGCCAACCCTCTGGATGAAACAACTAGCCATTCGACTAGGCTGCAAACAACTGCAGCCAAGTCGCTGGTTATCCCGCAAGCGGGCGAGGGAGCAAAAACCCCCTCACCTCAATCCTCTCCCGCAAGCGGGAGAGGAGACGAACGAGAAAAGCAATTATCAATATCCGAGTCGCTACGCGAATCTCAAATTTTCGAACAGACTCGCGCCAACATTGCCTGCGCCGTACAGGAAGCCATTATCGATGTGCTCGCAGTCAAAGCACGCGCCGCACTGACACAGACAGGGCTGAGTCGACTGGTTGTGGCAGGCGGAGTAGGCGCAAACCAACTGCTGCGCAGCCGTCTGAATGAGGATATCGGCAAGCGCGGCGGCACCGTGTTTTATCCCGATCTGGAATTTTGTACCGACAACGGTGCGATGATTGCTTTCGCCGGGGCGCTACGTCTCGCGCAGCAACAGGTCAACAAAAACTACAGCTTCAACGTCAAGCCACGCTGGAATCTCGCTGAAATTACCGGACACCCTTAGCGACCGATTACGGAAACAATGTATTGACTTGGCGCTGGCACACACAACATTCGCATCTTGCGACACAAACAAAAATCGGTTCAAATACCACAAATGGAACAGCGCAACCAGCATGGCATCAACGTTCAGACGCAGGTCAATTACCTGCCTGAGCAGTCCGACGAGGCGGGTAATCGCTTTGTATTTTCCTACACGATCACCATCACCAATTTCGGCAGCAGCACCGTCAAACTCATCAGCCGCCACTGGATCATCACCGACGCCCACAACCATGTGCAGGAGGTGCGCGGACAGGGCGTGGTAGGGGAACAACCGCTGCTCAAGCCGAGTCAGAGCTTCGAATACAGCAGCGGCACAGTGTTAACCACCCAGGTCGGCACGATGCGCGGCAGCTACCAGATGCAAACAATTGACGGCACGCAATTCGATGTCGAAATTCCACAATTCGTACTGAGTGTGCCGCGTGTTTTGCATTAGCCGCTTAATGGCTCACGCAAAAAATGCCGGGGCACGGCGCGGCGCGCCACTACTGCCGCTCCTTTTTCTCGCCGCCTGCGCCGCGCCACCCGTTACGCCGCCACCGCCAGTTGTGCCGTCCATCGCCCTTCCCGCCGAACCCTTTGCCGTCAGTAAATGGGAGATGCTGCCGGACTGGCAAACCACAGACATGCAACCCAGCTGGGCAGCTTTTCTACAAAGCTGCCGCGCATTAAAGACCAAACCTGGCTGGCAGGAACCCTGCGTTCGTGCGGATAGTTTGGTGCAGCCAGACAACGCCGCTTTGCGCAGCTTCTTCGAGGAATGCTTCACGCCCTACCAGGTATTCAATCCAGACGGCTCATCACAAGGCCTGGTCACCGGCTACTACGAACCCAGGCTGACGGGCAGTCGCGTCAGGACGGATCGTTTCCGCTATCCGCTGTATGCCGTACCGGACGACATGCTGACCATTGATCTGAGTGAAGTGTACCCGCAGCTGAAGGGGATGCGCCTGCGCGGCCGGCTGCAGGGCCGACACATCGTGCCTTATTACAATCGCGCCGAGATCGGCGACGGCAAGGCCGCACTGCAGGGCCGCGAATTGTTCTGGGTGGAAGATGCGGTGGATCTGTTCTTCCTGCATATCCAGGGCTCGGGACGCATCGAATTACCCGACGGCAGCCTGATGAAGGTCGGTTATGCCGAACAGAACGGCCACCCCTATGTCTCCATCGGCAAAAAACTGGTCGAAATGGGTGAATTAAAACTCGAAGAGGCTTCGATGCAGGGCATCAAGAATTGGGCGCAACAGTATCCGGAAAAGCTTGATGCGCTGCTGGCGCAAAACCCCAGTTACGTGTTTTTCCGCGAACTGCCGAATGGGCTTTCCGCACCGCTTGGCGCATTGGGTGTACCGCTGACCGAGGCATACAGCATCGCGGTGGATCCGCGCACCGTCCCGCTCGGGGCACCGGTTTTCCTCTCGACCACCCACCCGAACAGCAGCGAACCACTGAACCGACTGATGCTGGCACAAGATACCGGCGGGGCCATCAAAGGAGCCGTGCGCGCCGATTTCTTCTGGGGTTTCGGCGAACGGGCCGGCGCACAGGCAGGGCGCATGAGGCAAAGCGGTCAGATGTGGATTTTATTTCCGAAGGGCGCGGAACCGACGCTCAATTAACGAGATGCACCTGATCGCGCCCATGACGCTTTGCCTCATATAAGGCCGCCTCTGCAAGCTTGACCAACTCATCCGTCGACGTGTCGCGATAAGGCACGCGAGAAATCCCGCCGATACTGACAGTAATCACCCCGGACGGTGAATCGCCATGGGGAATATTCAGTGCGCGCACTTTCGCACAAAGCTGTTGCGCATGGTGCCGCAAATCATGGATGCTGGCGCCAAGCGATACCACTGAAAACCGCTCGCCGGCATAACGCGCTGCGCAATCCGATGAACGCGAGAAGGACTTGGCAATGCAGTCCCCGACGATGCGCAAACACTCATCGCCGGCATATTCGCCGTAGCGATGGTTGAATAAACCAAATCGATCCAGATCAACCATCAGCACCGACAAATCGCTGTGCGTGCGTTGCGCGGTTGAATAAAAATCAGCGAATTTTTCGTCGAAGCGACGACGATTGTTAATGCCGATCAGGGGATCTGTATAAACCAACTTATTCAGTTGACTGTTCAGCGTCGTCAGATCCATCCCGGATTCATGCAGACGCTGTTCGAGCAAAACTCTGGCGGTCACATCCTTCTGAATGCCAATGTAATGCGTGAGCTTGCCGTCGGCGCCGTGCACCGGAGAAATGCTCAGCTCATTCCAGAACATCCTGCCGTCCTTGCGGTAATTGCGCAAAATCACCAGACAACCTTCGCCGTGCGACAAGGCATTACGGATAACGCCTATTTCCGGCTGGTCGGTATCGTCACCCTGCAGAAAGCGATAACTCTTCCCGATCACCTCGGCGGCCGCATAGCCGGTTATCTGCTCGAAACCGCTGTTGGCATAAATAATCGGCTGGCCTTCCACCTGTGCATCGGCAATGGTGATGCCATCACGCGATTCATTGATTGCCTTGGCCAGCAACTCGTGAGAAATTTCTCTGGCTGCATCCATATCGATCTAGTTACCCGCTGATTTATTCAGGCGCTTTTCCAGCTCATCCGCGGGCAGGTATCCGGGGACCTGTACGCCGTCACCGAATATCAAATTGGGCGTGCCGGTAACGCGCATTTTCCTGGCCAGCGCAACCAGTTGATCGGAAGGCATCTTGCAGGATGCACTGGCCGGGGCGTTATTGTTGAGCATCAACTCGTCCCACGCCTTGGCCGGGTCTTTTGCACAATACACGTTGCGCACAATCTCATACGAACCCTGGAATATCGGATGCAGGAACAGATAGAGGGTGACATCGGTCACCTTGCTCAGCTCGCCTTCCAGGCGTTTGCAATAACCGCAATTCGGATCGGAAAAATAAGCCATCTGCCGCTTGCCGTTGCCCTTCACCCTTTTCACGGCAAGCTCGAACGGCAGCTTGTCGAACTCGATGGCAAACAACTGCTGGCGGCGGGCTTCGGTGATATCGCGCCTGCTCTTGACGTCAATCACCCTTCCCTCAAACAGGTATTGCCCTTGCTCGTCGGTGTACAGCAGTTGATCGCCAATCACAACCTCATAGAGTCCCGCGTAGGGCGTTTTCACGACATGATCGACCTTGCCGACATCCGGCAACTTGCTTTGCAGCGACTGACGGATTTCAGTCTCTCCGGCGTAGGCGGCGGGCAGCAAGGCAAGCAGAAGCAAAACGAAAAAAATTTTCATAAGATCCATAATTTGGTTAAGAAAGGTTGTGTCGATAATTTTCGGCAGCGCCAGGACAGCATTCAACCCCAAACCGCACATTGTGCGCAATGACCTGACACGTTGTTCGTTGCCATTCCAGAATTTTCGTTCAGCACAATACCGTAGCCGGGATGAATAGTGGGCTCACGGTGGCGCCCTTAAACCAATCTGCCACGCCGCACCCGAAAACCCTTGGTCTCCTGCGCACCCATTCCCATGCCGCCATGCGCATGACAAATTGCGCAGGCCAGCGCATCCGCCGCGTCCGGGCTGGGTATGCCGGACAGGCTCAATAGTCGCTGCACCATCTCCTGCACCTGCTCCTTCCTGGCATGACCGTTACCGACCACAGCCTGCTTCACCTGCAATGCGGTGTATTCCGCCACCGGCAGATTTGCAGATACCGCAGCGCAGATAGCTGTACCGCGTGCCTGCCCGAGCAGCAGGGTAGATTGCGGGTTGACGTTGACAAACACTTTTTCAATCGCCACCTGTTGCGGAAGATGCTGCGCGATCACCTCACCCAGGGAATTCAGTATCACTTTCAGGCGCTGTGCCAGTTCACCGTCAGGCGTCTTGATACAGCCACTGGCGACATAACTCAAACGCTGCCCCTGCTTGTCGATCACGCCAAATCCCGTGACGCGCAGGCCGGGATCGATACCTAAAATTCTTGTTGGAGAAGGGGGAATGGATAAGGGGGAAGGGTGGCTCATCGATGCGCGCAGGTTTTACCCTTCTCCCTTCCCTCTTCCCCCTTCACTTTCTTCATTCCTCGATCACTGCCGTGGTATAGACTTCCTGTACGTCATCCAGATTTTCCAGCGCGTCGAGCAGCTTCTGCATCCTCTCCGCATCGTCGCCGCTAAACATTATTTCGTTGGCGGGCTTCATGGTGACTTCAGCCAATTCCGGCTTATACCCCGCCGCTTCCAGCGCCTGCTTCACCGTGACAAAATCATTGGGCGCAGCAATCACTTCGATGCTGCCGTCGTCGTTGGTCGAGATATCTTCAGCCCCCGCATCCAGCGCCACTTCCATCAGGCCGTTCTCGTCGGTGCCCGGCGCAAAAACCATCTGCCCGCAATGCGTGAATAAAAACGCCACCGAGCCGTCGGTGCCAAGGTTGCCGCCGTACTTGGTAAAGGCATGGCGCACATCGGCGACGGTGCGCGTCTTGTTGTCAGTCAGACAGTCCACCATCACTGCCGCGCCGTTAATGCCGTAACCCTCATAACGCAGTTCCTCGTAGTTCACGCCCTCGAGCTGGCCGCTACCTCGCTTGATGGCGTTCTCCACCGTGTCCTTCGGCATATTGTTCTCGCGCGCCTTTTCGACAGCCAGACGCAGACGCGGATTACCGCTCACATCGCCGCCGCCCATGCGTGCGGCAACGCTAATCTCCTTGATCAGTCGCGTAAAAATTTTGCCTCGCTTGGCGTCCTGCTTGCCCTTGCGGTGTTGAATGTTCGCCCATTTACTATGCCCTGCCATAATTATTCTCCGAAAGAAATTCCACGCGATGGTATCATTTTCGCCAGGTTAACCCAATCTAAACCAGCCTTGGCAAGGCCGGTAAAAACGCCGTGCCACAGCCAATACTCAAATAACACAACCAAGAAAAACCCCCTTGCATCTCACGATGCAAGGGGGTCGGTTTACGTATTTATGCCGGGTGAATTTCAGAACGGAATGTCATCGTCGAAATTATCGAAGCTTCCCTTCGCAGCCGGTGCAGCCTTTGCAGAAGCCTCTGCGGCAGGTGAAGAAGCGGCCGGTTTGTTTGGCCGCGAACTCGAAACTCCGCTGCGCTCGTTTTCCATCACTTCAAAACTGCCGCCGCCGGAAGATTTGCCGCCAAGCATCTGCATACGATCTGCGACAATCTCGGTGGTGTAACGATCCTGCCCCTCCTTGTCCTGCCACTTACGGGTCTGGATCCGCCCCTCCACGTAAATTTGCGATCCTTTCTTCAGATACTCACCGACGACTTCGGCCTGCCTGCCAAAAAACGAAACACGATGCCACTCGGTGCGCTCCTGCTTTTCGCCGCTTTTATCTTTCCAGGTATCTGTGGTCGCCAGGGTAATGTTGGCTATCGCCTCACCGCTCGGCATATAACGCACCTCAGGATCCTTACCCAAATTCCCGATCAAAATCGCCTTATTCACAGATGCCATTTCACGCTCCTTGTAAAAGTTGTTCTACTTCTGTCTCATCAAACCCATGCCTATCCACCTTGAGACAGACCATATGTTCCGCTGCCACCACGATTGCCTCGCACACACCGGGAATCCTCGCAAGACGCTGCCGCAACTCGCCCGCTGCCGCATCATCCATTTCAGGCAAATGATACATCCTGGTGCTCACGGAGGCCGGCGATTGCATCCCGGCCGCAACTGCCAACCACAATAACAACAACACAAAACCAAATACAAACACGGAATTGCCGCCGACATACTGCATCAACGCACCGCCCGCTGTCGCACCAAAAAATGCACCGAGGAATTGTACGCTGCTATACACGCCCATCGCCGTTCCCCTGGCGGCCAGCGGCGCAACAATGCTGATCAGCGCGGGTAGTTTAGCTTCCAGCACGTTAAATGCGGTAAAAAATACCAGCAACGCGGTGGTTACGCCCCAAATATTGTGCGGTGCAAAAACCAGCATGGCTTGCGCAAGCGCCGCCAGCATGATTGACAGCATGAAAATCTGTTTCGCCCTGCCTTTTTTTTCCGCGATGAAAATGAGCGGCAACATCAGCACAAAAGCCGCCAGCATCACCGGCAGATAAACTTTCCAGTGCTCCGCCGCTTCCAGTCCGCCAGATTGAAGCAAGAACGGCACTTGCATGAACACCGACATCAGGAGCGCGTGCACCGTAAAAATACCGAAGTTGAGGCGCAGCAAATCCTTGTTGCGCAGCACTTCGCCAAACCGTTTGCCATTCGCCTCGGCATCGCTGTGGAAACGCGTAATCACCGGATCGGGAATCACGAAGCGCACCACTAGCAGGGCCAACAAAGCCAGCACACCAGTCAGTGCGAAGATACCGGGTACGCCGATCACGCCTTCCAGCAGAGGCGATAATATCAGCGACAACGAAAAAGTAGCGCCTATGGTCATGCCGATAATCGCCATCGTCCGAATGCGCACTTCTTCGCGAGTCAGGTCAGCGGCGAGCGCCATGACCGCTGCATTCAACGCGCCCGCTCCCTGCACCACGCGCCCGATGATGATCCAGTAAATGTTATCCGCCGACGCGGCGATGAAACTACCCAGCGCAAACAGCAGCAGGCTGATGTAAATCACCGGTTTGCGCCCATAGTGGTCCGACATCAGGCCGGCAGGGATTTGCAGAATCGCCTGGGTCAGCCCGTAGGCGCCGAGCGCAATGCCCATCAGTAAATGGCTTTCGCCGCCAGGTAGATGTTCGGCATACAGCACAAAAACCGGAAGAATGATGAACAACCCCAGCATGCGCAGGCCGTAGATGCTAGCCAACCCAATACTGGCGCGACGTTCAAGGGGTGACATAGAGACAGGCAAAGCAGACATAAACCAGCAGTGAATTTTGGAAAGGGCGTATCTTAACAGAGCGTCAGACCATCCGCGGCATGCTCAACATGGCAAATACGGTGTAGAGTTGCGCAAATCCCATGAGCCAATCCCTAAACAACGTCACCCGTCAGGCCGAGCAGGTCATCCTCGGCAAGCCGCAGCAGATCCGCCTCGCGCTGGCCTGTCTGTTGGCGCGCGGCCACCTGCTCATCGAGGACATGCCAGGTGTCGGCAAGACCACGCTGGCGCATGTGCTGGCGCGCACGCTGGGCATGCAGTTCCAGCGCATCCAGTTCACCAGCGACCTGCTGCCCGCTGACATCCTCGGGGTATCGGTGTACCAGCGCGACAACAGCAAATTCGAGTTCCATCCCGGCCCAATTTTTGCGCAGATGATTCTGGCCGACGAGGTGAACCGCGCCACGCCCAAGGCGCAGAGCGCGTTGCTTGAGGCGATGGAAGAACAGCAGGTGACGATCGAAGGCACAACGCGCCCGCTACCCGCGCCGTTCTTCGTCATCGCCACGCAGAATCCGGCGCATCAGGTCGGCACTTTCCCGCTGCCGGAATCGCAACTTGACCGCTTTTTGATGCGCATCCAGATGGGCTACCCCGATGCGCAGGCGGAGCGCGGCCTGCTCTCCGGCGTGGACCGGCGCGAAATTGTCTCCGGACTCCAGCCACAGATGGAAAGCGCCGAGCTGCTTATCCTGCAGCAGCGCGTCAAACAGGTATTCGTATCCCCCGCGCTGCTCGACTACCTTCAGTCCATCCTGCGCCACACGCGCGAAGCATCACGCTACACCCACGGCCTCAGCCCACGCGCCGGACTGTCGCTGCTCTCTGCCGCGCGCGCTTGGGCATTGCTCGACGAACGCGAAGCCGTCATACCGGAAGACGTGCAGGCCGTCTTGCCCGGCGTGGTCAACCACCGTCTGCAAGCTGTCGGTGAACGCGCCAACCAAGACGGCGACGCGCTGGCACGCGAACTGATCGAGTCGGTGGCAATCCCCTGACGGGCATAACAATGAAAATTGCCATACCCGTTCCCTCACCTCAATTCTCTCCCGCAAGCGGGAGAGGAGGCGAACGAATCGCTACGCAAGATTTTCGTTAACCCCCCGTGCTGACCGCACTCAAAACCCGTTTCCGCACCTGGCTGTTCCGCCCGAAAATAGAAAGCGGAACCGTCACCCTCACCCAGCGCCGCATCTTCATTCTGCCCACCCGGCATGGTCTGGCGCTGGGTTTTGTGCTGGTGCTGATGGTACTTGGCGACATCAACTACAATCTCAGCCTCGGCTACGTGCTGACCTTTCTGCTGGCGATGATGGCGGTGATGTCGATGCTGCATGCGTTTCGCAACCTGGCGCATCTTGAAATCCGCCCCGGGCGCGCCAATGCCGTGTTCAACGGCGAAACGGCGCGCTTCATTTTCCATTTTCGCAATCCCGGCGCGCTGGATCGCTACCACCTTATCCTGCGCCACACCAACGGCAGCCTGATCAGCTTCGATGCGCCCGCGCGCCAGGACAGCAAAGTTGTTTTCCCGGTGCCAACCACGCAACGCGGCTGGCTAACCTCGGGGCAATTAACGCTGTATACCGAATTCCCGCTCGGACTTTTTCATGCGTGGTCGTACCTGCATTTCGACACCTGCTGCCTGGTCTACCCCAAGCCGCTCGCCGATGCGCCGCTACCGTCGGGCGATGCGCTGGACGGTGCCGGCCGGCGCAGCGTTACCGGCGACGACGACTTCAGCGGGTTGCGCAACTATGCGGCGGGCGACGCGCTGCCGCGCATTGCCTGGAAGGCGTATGCGCGCGAACAGGGCTTGCAGGTGAAACAGTTTTCCGCGCTCGTCGGCGAAGACTTATGGCTGGATATTGCCGATGCGCCTGACCGCAACAGCGAAGACAAATTATCGCGCATGACGCGCTGGGTGCTGGATGCAGAGGCACAGGGATTGCGTTACGGGCTGCGTCTGCCGGACGGTGAATTACCTCCCGGCAACGGCGCAGCACAGCGCGATGAATGCCTGCGTCGCATTACACTGTTCAACTTGCCACAGCCGGCGCAGTCATGAAACCAGATAAATCGTTAGCCCATCTTGACTGCTCATCAAGGCACGGAAACTCCCTTCTCCCGCTTACGGGAGAGGGAATTAGCGCGGCAGTTTCTCTGTAATGAAAAACACCCTCACATACGGCCTGCTGTTCAGCCTTTTTATGGTCACCGCGCCGCACGCCACCCATCTGCCACTATGGGTCAGCGCACTGTGCATCGCCCTGCTGATATGGCGCATTTATCTCACCTACAGCGGCAATCCGCTGCCGCAACGCTGGCTGTTACTGGCAATCATCATTGCCAGCATGAGCGGCATCCTGATCGAATTTCACACCCTGTTCGGACGCGATGTTGGCGTCACCCTGCTGATTCTGCTCACCTCACTGAAATTCATGGAGTTGCGCAGCATCCGCGATGCGATGGTGCTGGTTTATCTCGCCTGCTTCATCATCATCACCAATTTTTTCTACTCGCAGAGCATCCCGGTCGCGCTGTACATGCTCGCGACCCTGCTGGTGATCATGACCACGCTAGTGCAGGTGCACGGACAGAATATCGCTCTTGCGCCGCGCCTGCGCATCGCATCGACATTGTTGTTACAAGCCATTCCGCTGGCGCTGGTGCTGTTTGTTTTGTTTCCGCGCGTACAGGGTCCGCTGTGGGGCTTGCCGCAGGACGCCTTCGCCAGCAGCGGGCTTGACGACCAGATGGCGCCGGGCAGCCTGAGCCGCCTGTCGCTTTCCCAGGAAGTCGCCTTTCGTGTCAACTACGAGAGTCCACCGCCACCCCGCGATCAGATGTACTGGCGCGGCCCGGTGCTGTGGGCGTTCGACGGGCGCACCTGGACGCCCGGCCAAACTACTGCCAGCATCGCCCCGCAGTTTACCGAAACAGCACAGCCCATCGATTACAACGTCACGCTGGAGCCGCACAACAAAACCTGGCTGTTTGCACTGGACATGCCCAACCGCATTTCCCTCCCCGCCAGGCTGACCGACGATTTTCGTATCGTGCAGAAACTGCCGGTGAAATCACGGCTGCGCTACGAGGCGCGCTCATTCGCAAGCTATCACGCCAATTTGCACGAGGCAGAACAGCAGTTGCAGCGCGCTTTGCAGCTGCCGCCCTCCCTTAATCCGCGCGCACGGCAGCTCGCCGCCGGTTGGCGCGCCCAGGCCGTTGCCGAAACTGGCGGCGCAAACGCTGCAGCGGTGGTCAACGCCGCGCTTGCCTATTTCAATCAGCAGAATTTTCGCTACACGTTGGAGCCGCCGCTGCTGGGGGCACACAGCGTGGACGATTTTCTGTTCGAAACCCGGCAGGGGTTCTGTGAGCACTATGCGTCAAGCTTCGTGTTCCTGATGCGCGCCGCACAAATTCCGGCGCGTGTCGTGGCCGGCTATCAGGGCGGGGAATTCAATGCACTGGGCAATTACTACATTGTGCGCCAGTCCGACGCACATGCCTGGGCGGAAGTCTGGCTGGCCGACCAGGGCTGGGTGCGCGTCGACCCGACTGCCGCCATTGCCCCGGCACGCATCGAAAGCGGCCTGTCCGCCTCAGTGACCGACAGCGCCGCCCTGCCATTCATGGCGCGCAATCCGCCGCAGTGGCTGCTTGAGTTGCGCCTGAACTGGGACACGCTGACCAACCAGTGGAACCAGTGGGTGCTGGGCTACGACACGGAACGCCAGTTCGCCTTCCTGACCCGCCTGGGCATGGAATCCGTCACCTGGCAGAAAATGGCGCTGAACATGCTGGCGGGCGTTGGCCTCCTCATCACACTGTTCGCGCTGTTCATGCTGCGCCACCTGCTCAGGCGTCAGCCGGACAAGGTGCAGGCCGCATGGCTCATGCTGTGCCGCAAGCTGGCGAAAACCGGGCTGCCGCGCGCCGCGCACGAGGGTGCGCAGGATTACGCCGCGCGGGTTGCCGCCGCGCGCCCCGAACTGGCCGATACGATCCGCGATCTGGCCGTGCGCTATAGCGCCTTGCGTTATGGCGCGGTTCGGGATGAGCAGTCACAGCGGGAATTTCTGCAACGCGCCACTGCCATGAAGACATGAGCCTGTATAATCTGCGCCACTTCAATTGACCTCACACATCATGCTCATCACCCGCCGCCTCGAATTCGATGCCGGACACCGCATCCCCGGCCACAACAGCCAGTGCAAACACTTGCACGGCCACCGCTACGCCATCGAGATCACCCTGTCCGGCGATATCATCACGACCGAGGGGCAATCCGAACATGGCATGGTAATGGACTTCTCGGATGTGAAGCGTATCGCCCGGGAAAAACTGGTCGATGCGTGGGATCATGCCTTTCTGGCCTATCGCAATGACAAGGTGGTGTGCGATTTCCTCGCCACCCTGCCGGAACACAAGACGGTTATTCTCGATGCCGTGCCGACCGCCGAAAATCTTGCATCCATCGCATTCAATATTCTCAACGGCGCCTACCGCGACCTGTATGGCAATAACCTGCGCCTCGAACGCGTGCGCCTCTACGAAACACCGAACAACTGGGCAGACTGCGTGCGCGCCTAGCATTTTCATGGCGTTTATCTGGACATGGCGCGCACCTTGGTTCAAAATGCGCGCCCCCGGAGGGCTGGCAGAGCGGTTGAATGCACCAGTCTTGACAACACGCCGCGCAGCGGGTTGTTGCGGCGCAGACTTACCTTTAGGTTAGTAGCAGCCAAAACTGGCAAGGGTATCAAGTAATAATAATTTCTGGAGGGCTGGCCGAGCGGTTGAAGGCACCAGTCTTGAAAACTGGCAAGGGTTCGCGCCCTTCGTGAGTTCGAATCTCACGCCCGCCAAGACACTGTTTCACATAGTCTCAAGTAATCTCACAAACCCGCACTGCGTATAGCTTTAGCGGGTTTTTTAATGCTCAATCAGTATCAGGCAATCTCGTCAAAGATGCAGAAATGGCATTGCACCCAAAATGGGGAGCAGGTCACCCCGACTGCAGAAAAAACTTGACATCAGCTCGTCCCGCGCTTGGCAAAATCCCGAGGACGAAAACCGAGCAGCCATAGCGCCGCAAAGTAGACCGCCCCGCCGCCCGCAACCAGCGCCGCCAAGTGCAGGATGCGCGGCCAGCCCGAACGAACCAGCCAGCTTTGTTCCGCACCCATGCCGAACCACAGCACGAGGCCAAGCGCCAGCAATGCAATACCCACCTTGACAAAGAACCTTGCCCAGCCCGGCTCCGGCTGGTAGATGTCGCGCTTGCGCAAATAGCGGAACAGGATCGCGGAGTTGAAACAGGCACCGAGTCCGATGGCGAGCGCCAGACCGGCATGACGAAGTTCCAGCCCGAACACGAACAGCAGGTTCATCAATTGCGTGACGACCAGCGTGGCGATGCCGATCTTGACCGGCGTCCTGATATCCTGCTTCGCATAAAAACCGGGCGCGAGGATCTTGACCAGGATCATTCCGATCAGCCCGATGCTGTAGCCGACCAAAGCCTCGCGCGTCATCAGCACATCCTGCGCGGCAAACTCACCATGCTGGAAAAAGGTTGCCAGTAGCGGTACGGCAATCATGCCCAAGGCAAGTGCGGCGGGCAGCGTCAGCATGATGGTCAGGCGCAGTCCCCAGTCCAGCAGTTTCGAATATTCCGTTGTGTTGTTGTCGGCATGACACCTGGAAAGCGACGGCAACAGGATAGTGCCGAGCGCCACGCCCAGCAGGCCGTTGGGGAATTCCATCAACCGGTCGGCGTAATACAGCCATGACACGCTACCCGCCACCAGGAACGAGGCGAAAATGGTGTTGATGATCAGGCTGATTTGCGCAATGGACACGCCAAACACCGCCGGCCCCATCTGTTTGATGACGCGCCACATGCCTGCGTCTTTCAGACTGAAGCGGATGTTCGGCAACATGCCGATTTTTTTAAGGAATGGCAGTTGGAACGCCAGTTGCACCATGCCCGCAACGAACACCGCCCAGGCCAGCACCAGAACGGGCGGATCAAAATACGGCGCGAACCACAGCGCGCCGCCGATAAAACACAAGTTGAGCAGGATCGGGGCAAAGGCCGGCACCCAGAATTTGTTATAGGTGTTGAGGATGCCCGCCGCTACCGACACCAGCGAGATGAAAAAAATGTACGGCGAAGTGATGCGCAGTAGTTGCACGGTGAGATCGAACTTCTCCACATCTTTGGCGAAGCCAGGCGCGCTGATGTAAACGAGAACCGGCGCGGCGAGAATACCGATCGCTGTCACCGCGAACAGGATCAGCGCCAGCATGGTGGTGACGTGATCCACCAGCAGCTTGGTCTCGTCATGCCCGCGCCGGTTGCGGTATTCGCCGAAAATCGGCACGAATGCCTGCGAAAACGCCCCCTCGGCGAACAGGCGACGCAACATGTTGGGCAGCTTGAATGCGACAAAGAACGCATCCGTCGCCGCACCTGCGCCGAAAATCCGCGCGATCAACACGTCGCGCATAAACGCGAGGATGCGTGAGACCAAGGTCAGGCTGCTGATGGTGGCGAGTGCTTTGAGGAGATTCATGGTCAAGAAATCATGTTAGCCGCTACCGGCAAGATGTGACTGGAGTGGGTGCCAATTTCCTTAACCTGCCGCGGATTGCCCAGCAACGACATTCTGCAACAGGCTGTCGGCGGTTTGCGCCAGCAGCGCGACATCCAGCGTGCCAATACACTGTTCTGCAATGTCGATTCCGTCGAGAACCGAAGATCGCTCACCCTCGTTAATCTCCCAAACATCGGTTTCGTCGCCGCGCTTTCTCACGGCCATCAGTGTTTCGATGGCGGCATCCAGTGTTTCGAGCGCGAGGGGGATGCGGGTCTGTTTCTGCTCGAGCGCAGAACGCACGACCGAAATGGCCGCCGCCAGCCGCCCGAATGAGGTGACGTTAAATTGTCCGAGGCAGGCAGCCTGGTAAGCGGAATGCATGTCCATCGCGTAAATGTCTTTCAGGCCATGGGTCACCGGGACGCGCAGCGGGGTTCTTTTTTTCATCGATACCCTTCCTTGAAGTTATTATCGAAAAACCTGAAACACAGATCATCAATCTGACGCCAACAATATCATCACTTCTTCGTCGCTTATCTGCGGAAAAGACTGGTAAAACTGTCCCACCGCGTAGAACATCGCCGGCGCGCTCAGGCATATTACTTCATCGGCGTAGGGCTGCATCTTGACCAGTGTGTCCGCTGGCGCCACCGGCACGGCGCAAATCAGTTTTTTCGGATGCTTGGCGCGCAGTGCGTGCAGTGCGGCGATCATGGTGGAGCCGGTTGCCAGGCCATCGTCCACTACGATGACAATGCGCCCCGCCGGATCAAGCGGTGAGCGCACCGGCGTGTAGCTGGCGCGCCGTTCGCGCATTACCTCCATCTGTGTGGCCTTCTCGGATTCGATATAGTGTTGAGTGCCCCCTACCTGCCCGGCATAGTCGCCAAGATAGGTCCAGCCAGTCTCGTCCACCGCGCCGATGGCGAATTCCGGATTATCCGGCGCGCGCAACTTGCGCACCAGCACCACATCCACTTCACCCCCCAGCGCATCAGCAATGATCCTGGCCATTGGCACCGCGCCGCGCGGAATCGCCAGCACCAGCGGATGCTGGCCACGATATTGCGCCAGCGCTTCGGTCAGTCTGAGTGCTGCGTCTTCACGATCGCGGAACATCATCGCGCCATCCTCCTTCCTGACACTGCTCAACGAACCTCGAATCAGTTTACCCGCTGCCGTCGCGCCTCGAACAGACAGATACCCGTGCTCACCGAAACATTCAGGCTTTCCACGCTGCCCAGCATCGGAATGCGCACCAACTCGTCGCAGGTTTCGCGCGTCAGACGGCGCAGGCCTTCGCCTTCCGCGCCCAGCACCCAGGCCAGCGCACCCTTGTGCTTGAAACCGTTCAAATCCTGTTCCGCATCGCCCGCCGCGCCGACCACCCAGATATCGCGCTCCTTCAATTCACGCAGCGTGCGCGCAAGGTTGGTGACGGTGATGTAGGGCACGGTCTCCGCCGCACCGCAGGCCACCTTTTCCACTGTCGCGGTGATGCCGACCGCGCGGTCTTTCGGCGCGATCACCGCATGCACGCCAAACGCGTCGGCGCTGCGCAGGCACGCGCCGAGATTATGCGGGTCCTGCACGCCGTCCAGCACCAGCAGCAATGGCGGCTCGTTGAGCGTGTCCAGCACATCGTCCAGATGCTGCACGCGACGCGATGCATCGACACGCGCGGCAACACCCTGATGGCGGGCGCTGCCGGCCATGCCGTCGAGCCGTTTCGCATCAACCGAAATCATGCGCACCCCGTTGACTTCCGCCAACTTGATCAGCTCGCGCATACGCGGATCCTGACGTTGCGCCTGCACATAGATCTCCAACACGCCGTCCGCGTTCTGGCGGATGCGCGAAGTCACTGCATGAAAACCGTAAATCAGGCGCAAATCAGCCACGATGTTTTTTTCCTCTGGCCGGTTTCTTTGTCGCCTTCGGAGCCGCCGGCCGCTCCGGTGCGGCGACTTCTTCATGCAGCACAAAATCGATCTTGGTGCTTTCCATATCCACCTTGACCACGCGCACCTGCAGACGGTCGCCGAGGCGGTAGCGCTGCCCGGTGCGCTCGCCGAGCAATTGATGTTTGCTCGCCTCAAAACGGAAATAATCCTTGCCCAGTTCTGAGATATGCACCAGCCCTTCCACATACAGATCGTCCAGCGAGACAAACATGCCGAAACTGGTGACAGACGAGACCGTGCCGGTGAACACGCTGCCGAGATGATCGCGCATGTAGAAGCACTTCAGCCAGGCCTCGACATCGCGCGTGGCATCGTCGGCGCGACGTTCGGTCACCGAACAATGCGCGCCCAGCTCGGCCCACTTCTGCGCCGGCTTGTATTGCTTGCCGTGCAGCACCGCCTTGATGGCGCGATGCACCAGCAAATCCGGGTAACGCCGGATCGGCGAGGTGAAATGAGTGTAGGCCTCGTAACCCAAACCAAAGTGACCGACGTTCTCCGGGTCATACTTGGCCTGGCGCAAGGAGCGCAGCATCACGGTTTGCAGCAACCCTGCATCGGGGCGACCCTTGATACTTTTCAACAGCTTGGAATAGTCGGCAGCCTGCGGCTCTTCGCCGCCGCCCAGTTGCAGGCCGAATTCCTTCATGAATTCGCGCAACGCTTCCAGCTTCTCCGGTGTTGGCCCTTCGTGAATGCGGTACAACACCGTGTGCTTGTGCTCCTGCAGATAGCCCGCCGCGCACACGTTGGCCGCCAGCATGCACTCTTCAATCAGCTTATGCGCGTCATTGCGCACCACCGGCACGATGCGCTCGATCTTGCCCTGGTCGGTAAAGATCATCTGCGTTTCGACCGTCTCGAAATCGATCGCACCGCGCTTCGCGCGCGCCTTCAGCAATTTCTGGAACAGCTCATAAAGGTGCCGCAGATGCGGCACGATGGCCGCATTTTTCCCGGCCAGTTCGCCGTCCGGCTGCGCCAGCATTTCAGCAACCTGGTTATAGGTCAGGCGCGCGTTGGAATACATCACCGAGGGGTAGAAGCGGTACTTGCCGATGTCACCGCTGCTGCTGACATGCATGTCGCACACCATGCACAGGCGATCCACCTGCGGGTTCAACGAACACAAGCCATTGGATAGTTCTTCCGGCAACATCGGAATCACGCGCCGCGGGAAGTACACCGAATTGCCGCGCAATATCGCCTCGCGATCCAGCGCATCGTTGGTCTGCACATAGTGGCTAACGTCGGCGATCGCCACCACCAAGCGGAAGCCGCCTTTTTCCGGCGCGCAATACACCGCATCATCGAAATCGCGTGCAGTCTCGCCATCGATGGTGACCAGGGGCAGGTTGCGGATATCTTCGCGTCCCGCCCAATCTTCCGTTGCGACAACAGGAGAAATCGCTTTGGCCTGGCGCTCCACGTCCTTGGGGAACTCATGCGGCAAATCGTGCTTGCGCAATGCGATCTCGATTTCCATGCCGGGATCGGCATAATTACCCAGCACCTCAACGATGCGCCCGATCGGCTGGGCATGTTTATCAGGGTGCTTCATAATCTCCAGTATCACGACCTGCCCCGCCTTGGCGCCACCCACCTCGCCCGGAGCGACCAGAATGTCCTGGCTGATGCGGCGGTTTTCCGCCACCACGTAATGGATGCCGTGTTCTTCAAACAGGCGGCCGACCACGCGGCTGTTGGCGCGTTCCAGCACCTCTACAATTTTGGCCTCCGGACGACCGCGCCGATCCACGCCGCGCTGCTGCACCATCACGATGTCGCCATGCAGCACCCGGTGCATTTCCTTCTCGCTAAGGAACATATCGGGGCTGCCGTCCTCCGGGATCAGAAAGCCGAAGCCGTCCGCATGACCTTGCACCTTACCCTTGACCAAATCGAGCTTGTCCACCACGCAAATGGCGTGTTTGCGATTGCGCATGATCTGCCCGTCGCGCTCCATCGCCCGCAGGCGGCGCGCGAACAAATCATGTTCGTGCGCCTCGATATGAAACAATTGCTGCAATTCCTCATCGCTGACTGGTGCGCCCTGCTCCACCAGTATCTGCATAATAAATTCCCGACTCGGTAGCGGATGTTCGTATTGCTCGCGCTCACGCTCCAGATGAGGGTCTTTCAAGCGTAAATCATTTTTCTTTTTCATCGCTTCGCGCCCCCTATCCAACTTTTCCCCGCAAGCGGGAGAAAGGGTAATTGTGTAAAACGTTTTTTATTCATTGACAATAAATCCTTTAACAATTAAATTGCGCGCCTTCAGCAGCTCTCAGCCCAGATGGCGGAATTGGTAGACGCGCACGGTTCAGGTCCGTGTGCCGCAAGGTGTGGAGGTTCGAGTCCTCTTCTGGGCACCAAGATAATGACATGGCTCGCGCAAGCGGGCCATTCTCTTTTTTGTGCCCTGAACAAGCGAAGCACCTGCGTGCTTCGCGCCAGGACTCGAAGGGCATCCGATGCAGCGGATGCCGGGGTCGAGCTTGCGTGACCGAGCCTCTTCTGGGCACCAAGATAATGACATGGCTCGCGCTAGCGGGCCATTTCCTTTTTTGTGCCAATGTGACCGGAATCTCTTCCGGGTACCCGTTATAAATTTCAACGCAAAAACGAAAAACGCAGAGCCCGGTGCGCGCTGCGTTTTTTTGCGTTACCCGTTGCGGCCACCCAACTATTCAAACGGATGGTGTAGCACGATGGTTTCATCGCGATCCGGTCCGGTTGAAACCATATCGACCGGCACGCCGCACACCTTGGCGATGCGCTCCAGATAGTCGCGCGCAGCCTTCGGCAGATCTTCATAGCGTTGTACCCCAAGCGTGCTTTCGCTCCAGCCCGGCATTTCCTCATACACCGCTTCACAATTGGTCAGCGCATCCGCGCCGACCGGCAGGATGTCGCTGTCCACGCCATCGGCGCGATAGCCCACACCCAGACGCACGGTTTCCATGCCATCCATCACGTCCAGCTTGGTAACACACAGGCCGGACACGCCGTTAATCTGGATCGAGCGCTTGAGCGCGGCGGCATCGAACCAGCCGCAACGGCGCGCGCGCCCGGTAGTGGAGCCGAACTCATGACCGCGCTGGGCCAAGCCTTCCCCAATCGGGTCGCATTTGTCGACCGCGTCATACAGCTCCGTGGGAAACGGGCCGGAGCCGACGCGTGTGGTGTAGGCCTTGGTGATGCCCAGCACGTAGTTGAGCATCTGCGGCCCCACCCCGGCACCGGCACAGGCCGCACCGGCAATACAGTTGCTCGATGTGACGAACGGATAGGTACCGTGATCGATGTCCAGCAGCGCGCCCTGCGCGCCTTCAAACAACAGACTCTCGCCCGCTTGATTGGCTTCATACAGGGCGCGCGGCACGTCCATGACCAGCGGTTTGATACGTTCACCATGTGCCAGCGTTTCGTCGAGGGTCTTCTGGAAATCCACCGTCTCTGCGTTGAAATAATGCTTCAGCACGAAGTTATGGAAGTCGAGCACTTCGCCAAGCTTGGCGGCAAAACGTTCACGATGGAAAATATCCTGCAGGCGAATCGCGCGGCGCGCCACCTTGTCTTCGTAGGCAGGGCCGATGCCGCGGCCGGTGGTGCCTATCTTGGCCGCTCCCTTGGCCAGCTCACGCGCTTTATCGATCGCTTCGTGGTATGGCAGTATTAACGGGCAGGCCTCGGAGACTTTCAAGCGGCCATAGATATCGATGCCGGCCAGCTGCAGTTCATCTATTTCCTTGAGCAGGGCAAGGGGCGACAGCACCACGCCATTGCCGATATAGCACATAACATGATCGCGCAAAATGCCGGACGGGATCAGGTGCAACACCGTTTTTTTGCCATTGATGACCAGCGTATGGCCAGCATTATGCCCACCCTGAAAACGTACCACGCCATGCGCATGATCGGTCAGCCAGTCGACGATCTTGCCTTTGCCTTCATCACCCCACTGGGTGCCGATTACCACTACGTTCTTAGTCATTACCAAGCTTCCAATCCTGAAATATCAAAGGGCGACAACCTGCCAAATGCCGTCACGCAGCAACAGCTCGCGGTCGCATTGTAATTCTTTGCGCAATTCCCTGGCACCGAGCAAATCCACCACCACCGCTTCGCCTGCCGCACGCAATTGCACAATCTTGTTGCGTAATGCAGCATCGTCCAGATACGGTGCGCATATTCCCACGCGGCATGACTGCGCTGGCAGCAGGTTATACAAACGGCGCAGATCCATACTGAACCCGGTAGCCGGGCGCGCGCGCCCGAAACTCTTGCCAAGATCATCGTAGCGTCCGCCCAAGGCAATCGCATCATGGCTTCCGGCGTGGTAAGCGGCAAACACCATACCGCTGTGATAATGATAGCCGCGCAAATCGGCGAGGTCGATACCGACATGTGCCACCAGCGGCTGCAAGCTAGAACAGGCCGCCCGCAGCATATCCAGTGCGGCACGTATCCCGGAATGATCGGGCAACTGCCGGCGCGCACGCGCCAGCACTTCGTCACATTTTCCGTACAAGGTAGGCAACGCCAGCAATGCATCACGCAGAGTTACATCCAGCGTCTGCGCCAATGTCTGCAAGGTCGCGCTATCCTTGCCCTGCAACGCAGCAAACAATTCGTTTTCCAACTCCGGGGCAAGCCCGGCATGACTCACCAACGAACGAAACACGCCGACATGCCCGAGATCGAGATGTACTTTTTCAACCCCGAGCATGGCCAGGGATTGCAGCATCAGCTGCTGAATTTCCAGATCGCTCTCCACCCCGCCATGACCATACAGCTCGGCGCCGACCTGCAACAACTCGCGGGTACGGGTCAGGCCGGCCGGCTGGGTATGCAACACGCTGCCCGCATAACACAGACGCACCACGCCTTGCCGGTTGAGTAGGTGCGCATCAATACGCGCCACCTGGGGTGTGATATCGGCGCGCAATGCCAGGGTACGGCCGCTCAACTGGTCGACCAGCTTGAAGGTGCGCAAGTCCATATCGCGACTGCCGTCGAGCAGCAACGACTCGGCATATTCCAGCATGGGTGGTGCGACCAGCTGATAGCCATGAACGCGCATCAACTCCAGAAGCTGTGCGCGCATCTTCTCGATCCGCCATGCCTCGTCGGGCAGCATGTCCTGTATGTATTCCGGCAACAACCAATTTGGCATTTATCTCACCCAATAAATCAGCAACAGGCCGCTCAACATCAGCGTCAGGCCGAGAAAGCGCAGTTGCCCATCCTGGAATTTTGTCAGTTTATGCAACGTCTCGCGCCAGGCAGCAGGAAACAGAAACGGCATGATACCTTCGAGAACCAACATCAACCCCAACGCCATCCAGAAATACTCAAGCATGATGCCGCGCGAGTATTACTGGGAAGACTTGCCGGGACTCTTCAGATACTTGAAAAATGCCGAACTCGGATCCATCACCATCACGTCCTTCTTGTCCCTAAAGCTCTGCTTGTAGGCTTCCAGACTGCGATAGAACGAATAAAACTCGGGATTCCGTCCGAATGCGTCCGCATACAGGGCGGAAGCCTTGGCATCGCCTTCACCCTTGGTCTTTTGCGCATCGCGATACGCTTCGGCCAGAATCACCTCGCGCTGCTTGTCGGCATCGGCCTTAATTTTTTCGCCCTCCGCCGCACCGGATGCGCGCAATTCATTGGCAACACGCTTACGCTCGGCATCCATGCGGCGGTATACTGACTCGCTTATTTCCATCGGAAAATCGACGCGCTTCAGGCGTACATCCAGCACTTCCACGCCGATCTTGCGCGCATCGCTATCAGTCTTGGTACGCAGCACTTCCATGATCATGTCGCGTTCACCGGACACCACCTCATGAATGGTGCGCTTGCCGAACTCTTCACGCATGCTGGAATTGACCGTCTGCAACAGGCGCGTCCTGGCGCGCTCTTCATCGCCGCCCACGCTGATGTAATACTGCTTCACATCCACGATGCGCCACTTAATAAAGGAATCCACCATCACGTTCTTCTTTTCCGCAGTGATAAATCGCTCCGGATCGACGGTATCCAGCGTCAGAATGCGCGAGTCAAAGAAGCGTACGTTCTGCACCAACGGCACCTTGAAATACAGCCCCGGATCGGTCTTTACGCTGACCACCTCACCCAACTGGAACACAATCGCACTTTGACGTTGATCTACCACGAACATGCTCATGCTCAACACCACCAGCACGGCAACTGCGCCGATCAGTACATTACCGATACTCTTGTTCATTAGCGTGCCCCCCTGTCGCGGCTGAGCAACGAGTCTCTTGCCCGTTGCGCTGCGGTGTTATCACTGGACTCCGAAGTAACCGGAGCCGGCGACCCTGTGGTCGCACCGCTTGAACGTGTGCTTTCAATCAATTTGTCCAGCGGCAAATACAACAGGCTATTGCCGTTCTTTTGATCGACCATCACCTTGCTCACATTGCCCATCACCTGCTGCATCATGTCCAAATACATACGTTCGCGTGTCACAGCAGGTGCTTTTTGATACTCAACCAATATCTGTTTGAAGCGGCTGGCATCACCCTCGGCATTGGCGATCACACTTTGCCTGTAACCTTGCGATTCCTGTATCAGACGCGCAGCAGTACCGCTGGCGCGGGGTATCACATCGTTCGCATAGGCCTGACCCTCGTTCTTTTGGCGCTCGCGATCCTGACCGGCTTTCACCGCATCATCAAAGGCGGCCTGAACCTGCTCAGGAGGCTGTGCATTCTGCATAGTCAACTTGCTGATCAGGATGCCGGACTTGTAGCGATCCAGTATCTCCTGGATCAACTTGGTCGCCGAGGCGGCCACCTGCTCGCGACCCTCATACAGCACGAAGTCCATTTTGTTCTTGCCGACCACTTCACGGATGGCTGTCTCTGCCGCCTGACGCACGTTCTCGTCTGGATTGCGGTTATTGAACAGATAGTCGGCAGGGTCGCTAAGGAAGTACTGCACCGCGAACTGGATGTCGATGATGTTTTCGTCATCGGTCAGCATCAGCGACTCTTTCAGCTGCTTGTTTTTGACGTTATCGCGATAGCCCACTTCCACGGTGCGCACCTGGCTCAGGTTAACGATTTCCACGGTCTCGACCGGGAAGGGAAAATGCCAGCGAGGTCCCGGCAGGGTCGTCTCGACCAGCTTGCCAAAGCGTAACACCACGCCGCGCTGGCTGGCATCCACAATGTAAAAGCCGCCGCCCACCCATAGCAGCGCGACAATTGCGGCGATCAAACCCACTCCGGGTCCAAATCCTTTCGCTGGCTCGTTGCCTCCGGATTTGCCATTACCGCCTTTGCCGCTTTTGCCACCCATCATGGCCGCAACCTTATCGTTGAGCTTGCGCAGCAACTCTTCGAGATCGGGAGGGCCACCGTTATTCTTATTGCCCCATTGCGGATCATTCAATCCCATAATTTTTCCTCACTAGATAAGTTTATTGGCTGCTTCACCCGATTGACGCGCAACCTTGGCTTCCGCCAGGGCAAGCTGCAAACCCTCCATGCCCGCGCCACTTTTGGCGCTCAAAAAAACACGGTCGATTCTATCATAGTCATCGCGCAGCATACTCGGCGGCAAATCGTGCAAATCGATTTTATTGAATACCAGGATTTGCGGAATATCCACCGCTCCGATCTCCGTCAGCACCTTGTTTACTTCGGCAATTTGATCGTCCCGATTGGCATTATTGACATCCACGACATGCAGCAACAGATCGGCCTGCATGGTTTCTTCCAGCGTGCTGCGAAAAGCCGCGATCAGAGAGTGCGGCAAATGACGGATGAACCCGACGGTATCCGACACCACGATCTCGCCCAGCCCTTCGGTAAACATGCGACGCGAAGTGGTATCCAGCGTTGCGAATAATTGGTCGGCCACATAGGCATCGGCGCGCGTCAGCCTGTTGAACAGCGTCGACTTGCCCGCGTTGGTATAACCGACGATAGACACCGAGAGCACATCAGAACGATTGCGCGCACGGCGTTGTACGGCACGCTGTTTCTTGAGTTTCTCCAGGCGGTCTTTCAACAGATGAACGCGCTTGTCCAGCTTGCGTCGATCCAGTTCCAACTGGGTCTCGCCGGGGCCGCGTGCGCCCACCGCAAATTTCTGCTGCCCCATGCCGACACCCTGCCCGACCAGACGCGTGGCGAGATACCTGAGTTGCGCCAGTTCCACCTGAACCTTACCTTCATGGCTTTGCGCGCGCTGCGCAAAAATATCCATAATCAGCATGGTCCGGTCGATTACACGGGTGTTCAATTTGGCAATCAGGTTGCGCATTTGCGCGGGGGAGAGGTCGTGATTAAAAATCACCAGCGGCACTTCCATCTGCTCCACAATGTCAGCGATTTCCTGGACTTTACCACTGCCGGCGAATAACGCCGCATCGGGGCGCTGTCGTTTACCCTCGACAATCGCCAAGGTACGTACCCCAGCCGTCTCAGCCAACAGGCGCAATTCCTCTAAACTTTCGCTGTAATCGCTTTCGCCGAAATTGATACTGACCAACACTGCGCCGTCAGCGCCAGCGGGCGTTTGCTGCATTATTCGGAATCGTCGGGGTAAGGAATACTGACCGCGCGTGCCGGAACAATGGTGGAAATGGCGTGTTTGTATACCATCTGTGTAACCGTGCTCTTCAACAGCACCACATACTGATCAAACGATTCAACCTGGCCTTGCAGCTTGATGCCATTGACCAGATAAATGGCAACCTGCACATGTTCTTTGCGCAGCGCATTAAGGAAGGGATCCTGCAGTTGTTGTCCTTTTGTAGTCATCTTATTGGTTTTATTTAGTTAGGAACGGAACGGCACTCTACTGGATTACGGCGCGACTGTGAATACATTCAGCCGAATTAAACTGGCGTCCCCAACGAGATTCGAACTCGTGTTACCGCCGTGAAAGGGCGATGTCCTAGGCCTCTAGACGATAGGGACGTAAACTTTTCTTTGGTGGAGGTAAGCGGGATCGAACCGCTGACCTCTTGCATGCCATGCAAGCGCTCTCCCAGCTGAGCTATACCCCCGTACCTCAAAAGAGCGCGCATTATAGAGATGCGACCTATGCTTGTAAAGCGAACAACACCTAATCCGAAATAACAAGCCAACCTGAACAAAGGCAGGTGTTTCCAGCATGAAGTGAGCCTGAAAGGCACGCGCCGAAAACAGGGGCGATCACAATTAGTGCAGATTGATGATGCGCCAGCCATGCTGCTCAGCATGGGCATGCAACGTAGCATCCGGATTTGCCGCGACCGGCTGCTTTACCCTGCATAGCAAGGGCAGATCATTGAGTGAATCACTGTAAAAGGTGCTGTCGGCAAAACCATCCAATGTCCAGTTGCGCGCAGCCAGCCAACTTTCCAGACGAGCGATCTTGCCCTCGCGGAAGCATGGCACATCCGTCACGTTCCCGGTAAATTCGCCGTTGCGATGCTCCGGCTCGGTAGCGATCAGGTGTTCGACGCCAAATTCACGCGCAATCGGCGCGGTGACAAAACTGTTGGTAGCCGTGATGATGACGCACACATCGCCCGCCGCGCGATGACGTTGCACGAGATCACGCGCCGCCGGGGTGATCATCGGCAGCACGCTCTCCCGCATGAATTGCCGATGCCACGTGTCCAGCGTCTTGCGGGAGTGACGCGACAGCGGTTTCAACTGAAAATCCAGAAACGCGTGAATATCCAGGGTGCCGGCCTTGTAGTGTTCGTAAAATGCGAGGTTTTTAGCTTCGAATAGTTCGCGATCAAGTACGCCGATACGGATGAGGAATTGCGACCATTCGAAGTCGCTGTCACCATTCAACAGGGTGTTGTCCAGATCGAATAACGCCAAATTCACCTCAGTTGCCTTTCAAAAAATAGCGCCCGCAGATTACGCAGATTAAACATCTCAAACAATCTCGTATTCTCTACAGACAAATAATCATGCTCCAGCATATCGCTGACAATCTGTGAAATCTGCGGATTGAACCGCACTTCAACTTCCACTCAGAATTTCCTTGAGCAACGGCACCGATGGCGCGCGATGCAGGCGCAACGAATGCTCGTCCAGTGCGTCCAGTGCCGCCATCAGGCTGGGCAAGTCGCGACGCCCGTGGCGCAGCAAATATTGCGTGATTTCCGGCGGCAGCACAAAGCCACGCGACTGCGCATGCTGCGTCAGCGCTCTAGCCTTTTCCTCATCGCTCAGGCCATGCACCTGATACACCAGTCCCCACCCCAGACGGGTGCGCAGGTCGTCGCGCAACGTCAGATGCAGCGGGGATTGTGTGCCGCTGACCAGCAATATGCCACCGCTGTCGCGTATCCAGTTGTAGAGGTTGAACAGTTTGATTTGCGCGGCAGCGTCGAGACACTCGACGTCATCCACCGCCACCACCTCGGCAGGCTGCGGCACGTCGCCGCGCGCGTAGGTCGCGCCGCGCTGCGCATCCAATGCGATGCGCACGCAGGCCTGCAGCAGGTGGCTTTTGCCGCTGCCGGGTTCACCCCACAGGTAAAAACATCGCTCACTGCTGCTGCCGACGAGCACGTGGCGCAGAACAGAAAGCAATTCGGAGTTGCGCCCCGCGACAAAATTATCGAGTGTCGGCTGGCTATCAGGCGCGATATCGAGCAATAACTGGCTCATGGTTCGAGATACATCGAACTCTCCAGATAAGCCGCTCTGCCGTGGCGCAGTGCAACCAGCAGGATAGCGGACAGCGGCAATGCCAGCAGCAGACCGAAGAAGCCAAATACCTGCCCAAAGGCAAGCAACGCAAAAATCACCGCCAAAGGATGCAGGCCGATACGGTCACCGACCAGCCACGGCGTGACCAGCATGCCTTCAAGCAATTGCCCCGCGCCGAACACCACCCAAACCCATAGCACGCCGCTCAAATCTGGGAATTGCATCAGCGCCGCCAGTGTCGCGAGTAACAGACCGATAATCGCCCCCAGATAGGGCACAAACACCAGCAGCCCGGCAACAATACCGATGGGCAGCGCAAATTCCAGCCCGGCCAGCCACAGCGCCACCACGTAAAACACGCTCATCAGCAGCATCACAGAAATTTGCCCGCGCAGGAATTCCGCCAGTACGCGATCCACTTCGGCAGCGATCTCCGTCACCTTGCCGTGCCAGTGGCGTGGAACAAGACGATCGATACGCACCACCAGATCGTCCCAGTCGCGCAGCAGGTAAAACATCGCCACCGGAATCAGCAACAGATTGACCAGCGCGCCGATGAGCGCACCGCCACCGCTGCCGAGCCACGGCAGCAGCTTTCCGGCGGTTCCGCCCGCGCTTTGCCAATGATTCAGTAACGCACTTTTTACCGCTTGGCTATCCCAGTGCAAATCCGCCCCGAACCACACTTGCAATCGCGGTAACAGATACCCGCGTGCCGCCTCGATCCAGTCCGGCAGGCGCGCCACAAACAGGCTGACCTGCTTTTCCAGCAGCGGCAGCATAATCAGCAACAGCAGGCCGAACAGCAGCAGCAGGCCGATCATCACCACAGCCACCGCCAATGCGCGCGGCACTTTTCGGGCACTCAGCCAGCGCACCAGCGGGTTGCAGATATAGGCAAGGATGCCCGCCGCGACAAACGGCGTGAGGATCGGGCTGAGCAGGTACAGCAGCACGGCGATGGCCACAGTGAAGAACAACCACTGCAGGGTGGCAAAGCGGGGGAAGGTCATTTCGGGTAAAATTCGCAAGAATATTTGCTGCACTTTACCTTCTAGAAAGCGAGAACTCAACTTGAACCAACCCAGCTCACTGTCTTACCGCGAGGCCGGCGTCGATATTGATGCCGGTGATCGCTTGGTCGAGAACATCAAACCCTTCGCCAAACGCACCCTGCGCCCGGAAGTACTGGGCAGCATCGGCGGCTTCGGCGCGCTGGTGGAAATCTCCAAAAAATATCGCGAGCCGGTACTGGTGTCCGGCACCGACGGCGTCGGCACTAAACTCAGACTCGCCTTTGAGCTGAATCGCCACGACACGGTCGGCATCGACCTGGTCGGCATGAGTGTCAACGACATTCTGGTGCAGGGTGCGGAGCCACTATTCTTTCTCGATTACTTTGCCTGCGGCAAACTCGATGTGGATGCCGCCACCGAGGTCATCAAGGGCATCGCTTTCGGTTGCGAACAGGCCGGCTGCGCATTGATCGGCGGCGAAACCGCCGAGATGCCCGGCATGTATCCGCTGGGCGAATATGACCTGGCCGGCTTTGCCGTCGGCGTGGTGGAAAAGGCCAATATCATCAGCGGCACCGACATCAAACCCGGCGATGCGATCATCGGCCTCGCCTCGAACGGCGCGCATTCCAACGGCTATTCGCTGGTGCGCAAAATCATCGAGCGCAGCAACCCGGATTTGCACGCCGAATTTGACGGCGGGCGCACGCTGGCCGATTGCATCATGGCGCCGACGCGCATTTACGTGAAGCCGCTGCTGGCGCTGATGCAAGCGCTCACCGTGAAGGGCATGGCACACATCACCGGCGGTGGCCTGCTGGAAAACGTGCCGCGCGTGTTACCGGACAATGTCGTCGCGCAACTGGACGGCAAGGCATGGCATACGCCCAAGCTGTTCGACTGGCTGCGCGACATGGGCAATGTCGCGCCACAGGAAATGTACCGCACCTTCAATTGCGGTATCGGCATGGTGGTGATCGTGGACAGGAACGATACGGATGCGGCACTGGCGCAACTCAACGCCGCCGGTGAAACAGCCACAGTCATCGGCACGATACGCGCGCGTCAGGGCGCCGAGGCGCAGACACAAGTCAGTTAAAAACCTTTATCCGCAGATCACACAGATTGGCACAGATTAAAAAAACAACATCGCGAATTCTGTTCTTTATGGGCACGAAACTCGCCTCGGGTTTAATTTGCGTAAATCTGCGGACATCTCCTTTTTAGGATCCCAGATGAAAAATATCGTCATCCTCATTTCCGGACGCGGCAGCAACCTGCAGGCCTTGCTGAAAACCAAGCTGCCCTGCAACATCGCGGCGGTGATCAGCAACCGCGCGGATGCCGGCGGGCTGGACATCGCACAGGCGCATGGCATTCCAACCGCCGTCATCGAGCACCGCGACTATGCGAACCGCGGCGATTTCGATGCCGCGCTTGCCGGGCTTATCGATACCTTCCATCCTGATTTTGTCGTGCTGGCCGGATTCATGCGCATCCTCACGGCGGGATTTGTGGCGCGCTATCACGGCAGGCTGGTCAATATCCACCCCTCGTTATTGCCCGCCTATGGCGGCCTCAACACTCATGCGCGCGCCTTGCAGGACGGCGTAAGAATTCACGGCTGCACGGTGCATTTCGTCACTCCCGACCTCGATCATGGCCCGATCATCATCCAGGCCGCCGTGCCGGTGCTGCACCACGACACCGAGCAAACGCTCGCCGCACGGGTATTGCACGAAGAGCATCGCATTTATCCGCAGGCCATGCGCTGGCTATGCGATGGCCAGATTGAACTGCACGACGACGGGCGAGTCAGATTGCTACAGCGCAAACAACCCGGTTTTGCGTTAATTTCACCCGGGCTGGAGTAACGAGATGACAGAGGACAGAAGACAAAAGACAGAGATGTTGCCGCGGCTATGCCGCGCCTTTGTGCTGTTTTCTGTCTTCTGTCTTCTGCCCTCTGCTTTCGCTGCCCCGCCGGGCAGTGTGCAGGCCACCTATGAAGTTTACAAAAACGGCATGAGGGTCGAAATCAAGGAGACTTTCGCGCGCGACCAGAATCGCTACACGTTATCCAGCGTATGGACTCCGCTCGGGCTACTGGCCCTACTCAAGCCAGAAAAAATTTTTATCGAGAGCAGCGGTCTGATTGGCAAACAGGGCTTGCAACCGCTGCTCCTCGACCACCGGCGCGAACTCGACAAGAACAAAAACAGCCGCGCCGAATTCGACTGGAATAGCAAACAGCTTACGCTGATCCATCATGGGCAGCGCACGGTGGTCGCACTACCCGACGGCACGCAGGATCGCCTGAGCGCAATGTATCAACCCATGTTCCTGTCATTACAGAATACTGCCGCGCTGGATTTCCCGATGACCAATGGCGAAAAGCTGGATAACTATCACTACGCCATCACCCACAATCAAACGGTCACTATTCCCGCCGGAGAATTCAAGACGATCTACCTCGACAGCCAGGCCAAGCCGGGCGCGAGACGCACCGAAATCTGGCTGGCCACGCAGCATCACAATCTACCCTGCAAAATGACCATCACCGAAGCCAATGGTGATCAGCTTACCCAGGTGTTGAGCAAACTGACCCTTACGCCGTAAGCGTTTTTGCCGAATACGCCGGTCGCAAAAACGCTCGAACCAGGAAAATAAAAAGCCGCACGATTTTCACCGTGCGGCTTTTACTGCCCGACCAAAGCTACGCTGGCGGCCGCTGTGTTTCGATCTGCACCAGCGATTCATTCTCCACGTACACCTCACGCGGCCGCTGACGGCGGCGCGGAGCGGGCATGCTGTCAGGAACCGGCGCGACTACGCTGAGCTTTGAAGAATCGGTCTCGATCTGGATTAGCCCTTCGCCACCGGTTGCTGCCACAGATACGGCTGCCACAAGGGGCTGCGACACAACCGCCGCAGGTGCAGCGGCCTCAAGCGCAACTTCCTCAGGTGCCGTTTCCACAACAGGCTGCGCCGCGACGCTGACGGGCTCTGCCGGGAGCGACACTTCAGGGTAGACAACGTCTTCGGTCGGCCTCGACGGCGGCACATAGTCTGCCGGGTAAGCGATATATTCACTCGGCTTCGGGCTGGCCGTAACGGCTTGCTCGACGGCGGCTTCGACATTACCTGTCGCTTCCTCGGCGTTGCCTGTCGTTGCTTCGCCGTTCAGCGCGAGCAGATCACGGCGTTCGCGTTCGCGGCGACCACCACGGCGACCACGGCGGCGGGCGCTTTCAGGCGCACTGCCTTCTTCGCTCTGTGCTGCGGATGCAGCCACCTTACCTTCCAATGCCGGCTTCTCTTCGGCTTGCTGCACCGGAGCTACGCGCGGCGGGCGCGGCTTCTTGGGCGGGCGTGGCTCACGCTCGGCTTGCTGCCGCGGTTCCTGTGCTTTCGCTTCAGCCTGTGCCGGCTTCTTCTCACCGCGTTCACGACGGCGTTTGCCGCCGTCACCACGTTCACCACTTTCACCACGTTCATGACGAGGCGCGTTGCGCGATTTGCTGGCAACAGGTCTGGCCTTTGGCTGAGGCTCTTCCTCACCCAGTGCTTTGAACCAACCGAACACCCTACCAAGCAACGAGGGCATGATTTTTGGGGCTTGCGTCTGCACTGGGGCAGGCTGCGTCGGGGTAATACCCTGCACCACGGCGGTAGCGCGCGCAGCTTTTTGCTGCTCCTGTGACGCTGTCAGCGACTTCTCCTGCACAGGCTTTTCCACCAGATTGTAGCTGGCTTGCAGCACGTCGTCGGTCATATCGTCGTGACGCAGGCGATTGATGCTGTAGTTCGGCGTTTCCATGTGCGGGTTGGGGATCAACGTAACACTGACTTTGAGGCGCGATTCGATGAGATGGATGTCACCGCGCTTTTCGTTGAGCAGAAAAGTGGCGACGTCCACCGGCACTTGCACGTGAATGGCGACGCTGCTTTCCTTCATAGCCTCTTCCTGGATGATGCGCAGAATGTGCAAGGCGGAGGATTCCGTGCCGCGGATATGGCCGATGCCGCTGCAACGCGGGCAGGCAATGTAGTTACTCTCGCTCAGACTGGGCTGCAGACGCTGGCGTGACAGTTCCAGCAGGCCGAAGCGGGAAATCTTGGCAGTCTGCACGCGCGCGCGATCGTAGCGCAACGAGTCGCGCAAACGATTTTCCACGTCGCGCTGGTTCTTGGCGCTCTCCATATCGATGAAATCGATGACGATCAGGCCGCCCAGATCGCGCAGACGCAACTGGCGGGCAATTTCTTCCGCCGCCTCGAGGTTGGTATTGAACGCAGTGGCCTCGATATCCGCGCCCTTGGTGGCGCGCGCCGAGTTGATGTCCACGGCGGTCAGCGCCTCGGTATGATCGATCACGATGGCACCGCCGGAAGGCAGGCGCACTTCGCGCGCATGGGCAGATTCGATCTGGTGCTCGATCTGGAAACGTGAGAACAGCGGTACATCATCCACATAGCGTTTAATGCGATCCACGTTATCCGGCATCACCGTGCCCATGAATGCCAGCGCCTGCTGGTAGATATCCTCGGTGTCGATCAGAATTTCGCCGATCTCGGGATTAAAGTAGTCGCGAATGGCGCGCACGACCAGGCTGCTTTCCAGATAGATCAGCGACGGAGCTTTTTCTGATTTGGCAGCGCCCTCGATGGCATCCCATAGTTGCTTGAGGTAGTCCAGATCCCACTGCAGCTCTTGTTCGTTGCGGCCGATACCGGCGGTGCGGGCAATGATGCTCATGCCGGCAGGAACCTCGACATGCGACAGCACTTCGCGCAACTCGTTGCGTTCCTCACCTTCGATACGGCGTGATACGCCACCGCCGCTCGGGTTGTTCGGCATCAGCACGATGTAGCGACCTGCAAGACTGATATAGGTCGTCAGCGCCGCGCCTTTGTTGCCACGCTCGTCTTTTTCGACCTGTACCAGCAACTCCTGGCCCTCGCGCAAGGCTTCCTTGATGTTGGGGCGGTTGCCGCAACCAGGCTGATAAAACTGCGAAGAAACTTCTTTAAAGGGAAGAAAACCGTGACGGCTGCCGCCGTACTCAACAAAACAGGCTTCGAGGCTGGGCTCGATGCGCGTAATGAGTGCCTTGTAGATGTTGCTCTTGCGTTGCTCTTTACCGGCGGTTTCAATATCAAGGTCAATGAGTTTCTGACCGTCAACAATGGCGACACGGAGTTCTTCCGGCTGTGTCGCATTAAATAACATGCGTTTCATTTTATTGTCTCCCGCGCTCTGACACGGGCAAGACCTAGCTATCCGCGGTTAAGCGGGAGAGATGAGCAATCGTGCAAACTGTTCTGTATTGTGCAAGCGGTTGGTCAAATTCGTTCTCTTTCAGTAGCCAATCTTTAAAAATATTCTGGGTGTCGCAGCAATGGCGCGACACGGGAAATTCATCAGGTGCTTTGAGCGCGTAAATCAATTACTATCGCTGCTGGTTCCGGTGAGCGATATTAACCGGACTGCGGATGGCTTCTTAGGGGGCGGCGATACATTGCGCCGTCGCTTTTAACGGGAATTCTTCCCGGATTTACCCAACTTCCAAAACTCGCGAGCGGTGAAGTATAAGCAAAATGAATGATTTACGCAAAGAATCTGTGACCTTTTTGGAAGTGGATGAAAATGGCGCAGATCAGCGTATCGACAATTTTCTGTTCCGCCTGCTGAAGGGCGTGCCCAAAAGCCATGTTTACCGCATCCTGCGCGGCGGGGAGGTGCGCGTAAACAAGAAGCGTGTGACCCAGACCTACCGCCTGCAACTGGGCGACCTATTGCGCATTCCGCCAGTGCGCGTGGCGAAGAATCCCGATACCGAGTTCGTCCCCGCTGCCGAGTTTCCTATCTTGCATGAGGATGACGCACTATTGGCGGTGAACAAGCCGGCCGGAACGGCGGTTCATGGCGGCAGCGGGGTCAGTTTCGGGGTAATCGAGCAGCTGCGCCGCGCCCGCCCGCAGGCAAAATTCCTCGAACTGGTGCATCGCCTCGATCGCGAGACTTCCGGCGTGCTGCTGCTGGCAAAGAAGCGCTCCGCGCTCACCGCCATGCACGAGATCATGCGCGAGGGCAACAGCGATAAACGTTATTTCGCACTGGTGCTGGGGCAATGGCAGAACGCCCGCCAGCATGTCAAGCTGCCGCTGCACAAGTTTGACACGCCGCAGGGCGAGAAGCGCGTGATGGTCAGGGAAGACGGCAAGGAATCACACACCATTTTCTCCCTGCAAAAGAGCTGGCCGGAATTCAGCCTGCTCGAGGCTCAGCTCAAGACCGGACGCACCCACCAGATCCGCGTGCATCTCGCGCACCTCGGCTTTCCGATCGCGGGTGACGACAAATACGGTGATTTTGCGCGTAATAAGGTGCTGATGAAACAGGGGCTAAAACGCATGTTTTTGCATGCGCACAGCATCAGCTTTGCACATCCGCTGACAGGTGAGCCGCTGCAACTGACCGCGCCGCTACCGCAAGAACTGGAAAGCTTTATCCGCCGGCTGGATGAAAACACCGCCGTCTGATTGCGTTCCTAGTCCTTGCCAAACAAATCACGACTGTAAACCTTGTCGACCACGTCGCGGATGTCGTCGGTCATGCGGTTGGCAACGATGATGTCGGATTCCTTCTTGAATTGCGCCAGATCATTCACCACCCTGGAGTGAAAAAATTCCGCTTCCTTGAGCACGGGTTCATAGACAATAACCTCAATACCCTTGGCCTTGATGCGTTTCATGATGCCCTGAATGCTTGAAGAGCGGAAATTGTCCGACCCGCTCTTCATCACCAGGCGGTGGATGCCGACTATCCTCGGGTTACGCTCGACGATGCTTTTCGCAATGAAATCCTTGCGCGTGGTGTTTGCCTCGACGATGGCATGGATCAGGTTTTGCGGGACATCCTGATAGTTGGCGAGCATCTGTTTCGTGTCTTTGGGCAAACAATAGCCACCGTAGCCGAATGAAGGATTGTTGTAGTGGTCTCCGATGCGCGGGTCGAGACTGACCCCTTCGATGATCTGTTTCGTGTCCAGCCCGTGGATGGCCGCATAGGTGTCGAGCTCGTTGAAGTAAGCCACGCGCATGGCAAGGTAGGTGTTGGCGAAGAGCTTGATGGCCTCGGCCTCGGTCGAATCGGCAAACAGGACGGGAATGTCTTGTTTGATGGCACCTTGCTTGAGCAGATCGGCAAATATTTCTGCACGCTTGGAGCGTTCGCCGACGACGATGCGCGAGGGATGCAGGTTGTCGTACAACGCGCGGCCCTCGCGCAAAAACTCCGGCGAGAAAATCAGATTGCCGCAATCGAAACGGTCGCGGGCTTTTACAGTGTAACCCACCGGAATGGTGGACTTGATGACCATCACGGCCTGCGGATTGATGTTCAGGACATCCTGTATGACTGACTCGATTGAACCGGTATTGAAGTAATTGGTTTCCGGGTCATAGTCTGTCGGCGTGGCGATGATGACATAGTCGGCCCCGGCGTAGGCTTCGTGTTTGTCCAGCGTGGCCCTGAAGTTGAGCGCCTTGTGCTTGAAATAATCCTCGATTTCGGCGTCTTCGATGGGCGACTGCTTGCGGTTGAGCATCTCGACCTTCTCGGGAACGATGTCGATGGCAACCACTTCATTGTGCTGGGCAAGCAGGACGGCGTTGGAAAGACCGACGTAACCGGTACCGGCAATGGCAATTTTCATGAATTGAACGTTAGCGCGCGATAAAATACATGGCGCGCATTATGCCGCAGAATGCGGAGTGCCGACAGCCGTCTATGCGTTGGCCAGTGCGCGCTCGATCTTGGCATCGGCCTCGCGTGCCAGTTCCGCAAGCTTGGCGTCACCGAGGATCTGCATCATCACGGTCGGCTTGACGAGTTCCAGTGAAATCTTCCCCGGCGCGACTTCGCGAACCACCGCATTGCACGGCAGCAGGCTCGCCACATCACTGTTCGCGGTGTACGCCTCAAACGCCAGCATCGGGTTGCAGGCGCCGAGGATCACCGTGGGGACGATCTCCTTGCCAATCTTTTCCCTGATCTTGCTGTGCATGTCGATGCGCGTCAGCACGCCAAAACCCTCGGCGCCCAGTGCCTTCGTGATGCGTTCGATGGCGTGGTCCAGCGTGTCGGAAATCTCGCGCTTGAAATTGATGGTGGTCATGATTGCTCTCCTTGACGGTATGTGCATTAGCGAATGCTAACACACTGGCATGCTGAGCGACAGGCACTACATGTATTCAGCGAGTGCATCGAGCACCGCTTGCAGCGGGTCGGGCGCAAAGCTATCCAGCTCGATATTGTTCGGCATGGAACGCAGCCAGGTGAGCTGCCGTTTCGCCAGTTGGCGCGTGGCGGCGACGCCTTTGTCGAGCAGCTCGGCTTCACTGATCTCGCCTTCGAGATGTTGCCAGGCCTGGCGATAACCAACGCAGCGCATCGAGGGCAGATCGGGATGCAGCGGATACTTTGAGCGCAGCATTTTCAGCTCATCCAGCAGGCCGAGTTCCAGCATGGCTTTGAAGCGCGCAGCAATGCGCGCATGAAGTTGCGCGCGGTCGGAGGGAACGAGGGCGATGGAAAGGATGCGGCACGGCAACTCATGCCGTTTCTGCAGCCTGATCAGCTCGGACATGGGCTGCCCGGTGATGCGGTAGATTTCCATCGCGCGCTGAATGCGCTGCGTATCATTTGGCGCGAGGCGCACGGCGGTTTCGGCATCGACCTTGGCAAGCTCGCGATGCAGCTGCGCGATACCGTGTTGCGCGATCTCGGCATCCAGCACGGCACGCACTTCCGTGTCGGCCTCGGGCAATGCGCTGAGCCCTTCGCGCAGCGCCTTGAAATAAAGCATGGTGCCGCCGACCAGCAGCGGTATCTTCTTTCTTGCGGTGATGTCCGCCATCAGGTGCTGCGCATCATGCCGGAACGCGGCGGCCGAATAGGTTTCGGTCGGGTCTATGATATCAATGAGATGGTGCGGTGCGCGTGCGAGCGTGGCGGCATCCGGCTTGGCGGTGCCGATATTCATATCACGATATACCAGCGCGGAATCCACACTGATAAGTTCCACCGGCAGGCGCTGCGCCAGCTCCACAGCCACGCTGGTCTTGCCGCTGGCGGTGGGGCCCATCAGGAAAATGGCAGGGGGTAGCTGCCTCATTTCCCGCGCATGAACATCTTGTCCAGCTCATTCATGCTCAACTGGAACCAGGTCGGGCGACCGTGGTTGCACTGGCCGGTGCGTTCGGTCTGCTCCATTTCGCGCAGCAGCGCGTTCATTTCGGTGATGCTCAGCGCGTGATTGGCGCGCACCGCGGCATGACAGGCAAGCGTGGCGAGCAGCTGGTCGCGTCGCTCGGTCAGCGCGCGTGATACGCCGTATTCGCGCAGTTCGCGCAAAACTTCAAACGCCAGCGTTTCGGCTTCGGCTTGCCTGAGCATTACCGGTATGGCACGCACCGCAAGCGTGTTGGGTGACAGAGGTGCGACATCGAAACCCAGCCTGGCAAGCGATTCCTGGTTTGCCTCGGCGCTGGCGACATCCAACGGCTCGGCATGGAACGTGACCGGAATCAGCAACGGCTGCGTGGCAATGCGCTCAGCATCCAACGCGGTCTTGAATTTTTCGTAAACAATGCGCTCGTGCGCGGCATGCATATCCACCACGACGAGCCCGTGCGCGTTCTGCGCAAGGATGTAAATGCCGGAAAGTTGCGCGAGCGCGTAGCCGAGCGGGTGTTCAGAGGCGGGAAGTGGGAAGGGCGAAGAGGGAAGGGTAAAACCGGCCTCGACTTTGACGTTACTCTTCTCCCTTCTCTCTTCTCCCTTCTCAACTTGAACTTCCCAAAGTCGATATGAAGCTGCCTGTTGCGCAACGCCCAAACTGATATGGTGGCGCTGCGCGGGCACAGATCGCGAATTACTTGCGGCGGCACCCTGCCCGCCTGCTGCCGAAACCGACAGCGCCTGCTGCAAAGTATGAAAAATAAATTGATGCACGCCCTGGCTTTCGCGGAAGCGCACTTCGCTCTTGGCAGGATGCACATTCACATCCACCTGTTCCGGCGGCAGATCGAGGAACAATACAAAGGCCGCATGACGCTGGTGGTGCAGGATGTCCTGATAGGCCTGGCGCAGCGCGTGGCTGGCGACCTTGTCGCGCACGAAACGGCCGTTAACGAAGAAATACTGCGCGTCGTGCGAACTGCGCGAATAGGCAGGCAACGCGGCCAGTCCCTGCAACGACAGGTTCGCGGCATTGCGCGATACCGGCACGGCGGCGTGACCGAATTCTTCGCCGAGTAACGCGGCAATTCTTTGAAAATTGCTCTTCCCGTTTACTCCCTCTCCCGCAGGCTGGATAACCAGCGACTTGGCTGCGGTCTTTGGCAGCCTAGTCGAATGGCTAGTTGTTTCACTCAGAGGGTTGGGGTGAGGGGCGGCGGGTAGTTGCCAGACGGTCTTGCCGTTGTGTTGCAGCGAGAAGGCGGCATCGGGGCGCGACAAGGCAATACGCTTGAAGGCCTCTTCGCAATGCGCAAACTCGGTCGCTTCGGATTTCAGGAATTTGCGCCTTGCCGGGGTATTGAAATACAGCTCGCGCAACTCCACCGCGGTGCCCTGTGCGTGGCTGGCCGGAACTGCTTCGCTGATTTGCCCGTCGATCGCCTCCACTTTCCAGCCATGCGCATCTGAAGCAATACGACTGCTCAGCGATAGTTGCGCCACCGCCGCCATGCTCGCCAGCGCCTCGCCGCGAAAACCCATGCTGACGACACATTGCAGGTCATCGAGGCTGGCGATCTTGCTGGTGGCATGACGCATCAACGCCAGCGGCAATTCATCCCTGGCAATACCCTTGCCGTTGTCGCGCACACGCAGCAACCTGATGCCGCCGCCTTCCAGTTGCACCGTGATGTCAGTCGCACCTGCGTCAAGGCTGTTCTCCAGCAACTCTTTCAGCGCTGCGGCAGGGCGCTCGATCACTTCGCCAGCAGCGATTTGATTGATGAGCAGGTCGGAAAGCAAATGGATGGCAGCCATGGGCGCGGATTATAGCGGATGAGGTAATGCTCCGGACTGACAGGGTTATAATTGCAGCAGAATCATCACGCAACCTGAAGGAGTACACACGCTATGGGCACTCCCGCCACCCTGTTACAGGAAATCGGCCACTGGAGCGAAGCGGCACAGACGCCAATCCGCATTGCCATCATCCTGGTAATTTCGTGGATCGCGCTATCGCTTTCGCAAAAACTGATCCCGCTGCTGCGCAGGCAATTGCAGGAGCGCACCGACGACCCCGAACAATTGAAGCGACTGGAGACGCTGGGGCGCGTGTTCCGCTATATCGCCGCCGTATTGATCACGCTGATTTCCGGAATGCTGGTGCTCTCCGAACTCGGCATCTCTATCGCCCCCATTCTGGCTTCCGCCGGCGTGATTGGCATCGCCATCGGCTTTGGCGCACAAAGCCTGATCAAGGACTATTTCAACGGTTTCTTTATGCTGCTGGAAGACCAGGTACACCTGGGTGACGTGGTAGAAGTGGCCGACAAGGGTGGCCTGGTAGAAGAAATTACGCTGCGCTACATCCGCCTGCGCGACTATGAAGGCAATGTCCATTTCGTCCCCAACGGCATCATCACGACCGTCACCAATCGCAGCCGCAGCTTTGCTTATGCGGTAATCAACATCGGCATCGCCTACCGCGAGAACGTCGAAGAAGTATTTGCGGTAATGCGCGAAGTCGCGGCCGGCATGCGCCAGGATGAGATTCTCGGCCCCCTGATTCTGGAAGATATCGACATCGCCGGTGTCGATGCCTGGGCCGACTCGGCGGTGGTAATCCGCTGCCGCTTCAAGGTGGCGGCGCTCCAGCAGTGGACCGTTAAACGCGCGTTCCTGCTGCGCATGAAAAATGAATTCGATCGCCTCGGCATCGAAATTCCGTTCCCCCATCTCACCCTTTATCCCGGTCAGGCCAGGGACGGCAGCGCGCCGCCACTACATGTCCTGAATCAGGGATGAGTACTGCCAAAAAGTGACGGCTCGGGCACGCTCGGATCGACCACGCAATTTTTGCTATTTCGACACATGCGTCCAATAACGGCGATGCGTCTTGCGATAGCGTTCCACTTGCAGACCCTGTGCATCCATTTCGACCAGAATCGCGCCATCCTCATCCGAGCGCAACAATTCCGCTCCGCTGTCGGCATAGCGCTGCAGCACTGCCGCATGCGGATGACCGAAACTGTTGCGGTAGCCCACAGTGAATATCGCATAGTCCGGCAACGTCGCGGCGACGAAATCCTGGTTGGATGAACTCTTGCTGCCGTGATGCGGCACGACCAGCAGGCTGGCGGACAGCTTGCCTGCATGATCCCCGAGCAGGCGCACTTCGACATTTTCCTCAATGTCTCCCGCCAGCAAAATGCTGTGTGCGCCGATGCTGATGCGCAATACGCAGCTTTGGTTGTTATCGCTCACTTTTTGCGCAGCGTCATTACCCCGTGCAGGATGCAACACCTCGAATTGCACCCCATCCCAGTTCCAGCCCTCACCGTCATGACAGCGTCGCAAAGGGGTGGCGGATTGCAACAGCCGGTGCGCCGGGCGCAGCGAGGACGAGACCCAGCCGATCGGCATGGCCTGCATCACCGAGGCTGCGCCGCCGGTGTGATCGGTGTCGTCGTGACTGAGAACCAGCCCATCCAGTTTGCCGATGCCGAGCGCGCGCAGCGTGGGCACCAGAATGCGGTTGCCGCTGTCGGCCTCGCCGGAGAAATTCGGGCCGGTGTCATAGAGCAGCGCGTGTTGCCGAGTCTGCGCAGCGACCGCCATGCCTTGCCCAACGTCGAAGACGATCAGGCGTAATGCGCCTTGCGCCGGCGGCGCCGGCGTATTCAGAAACATCGGCAACAGCAACAACCAGCCCAGCCAGCGCGCCGGAAAACCGCGCGGCAGCAGTATCCACAACGCCCCCATCATGGCGACAACGATGCTCCACGCAGGCGGCGCATGTTGCGCCCACACCGCCTGCGGCAATGCGTTCAGCCACTCGAGGAAATACATTACGCCACGCATCGCGGTATGCGCCAGCCACAGCGGCGCATCCAGCGGCAACAGCGCACCAAGCAGCGCAAGCGGCACAACGATCAGGCTAACCAGCGGAATGGCGATGGCGTTGGCAATCGGCGCAACCAGCGAGGCCTGCTGGAACAATCCCAGCAGCAGCGGTGCCAGGCCGATGGTCATTGCCCATTGCACGTTGGCATATTCTTTCAGCACCCGCAGGGGGTATGAGTACCCAACGATTTCGCCGCCATCCTCTCGCCGCCGCTCCGTGTTGCCCAGACGATAGGCCGTGACATACAGGATGAGCGCCACCGCGCCGAACGACAGCCAGAAACCGGCCGACCACACCGCCCAAGGATCGGGAAGCAGTACGCCAAGCAATGCGATAGCGAGAATCTGCCCGAGCGAAAAATTGCGATTCATCCACAGGGCGGCGGCGACCGCGCCGACCATGAACACAGTGCGTTGCGCGGGCACGGCAAAACCGGACAACAGCGCATAACCGATAGCAGCCAGCAACGCAGCCAACGCGGCGGCCTTGCGCGCTGGCAGGAACAAAATCAGCCGCGCGCTGCGCCGCCACAGCCAATAAGCACAGGCAAAGGCGAGACTGGCGAGCATGGTGATATGCAGGCCGGAAATGCTCATCAGATGGTTTACGCCGGTGCGCGTGAATACCTGCCATTGCGGCGCGGAGATGCTGTTTTGGTCGCCGATGGCCAGCGCACTCAATACGCCGGTATAAGGCGCGCCGCCGAGCGTGGCGTCAAACTTGTCGCGCACGGCTTCGCGCCAGGTCTCGATGCGATAGCCGAAGCCAACGGCCAATGCGTCAATGCGCTCATTGCTCCCTTTGTTGTGCACGTAACCCACCGCGCGCAGGTTGCGTTCCAGCGCCCAGGCTTCGAAATCGAAGCCGTGCGGGTTTGCTGCGCCATGCGGTTGCTTGAGGCGCAGCGTGAGCCGCCAGCGCTCTCCGGCTTTTAATGCAAGCGGTCTTGCCTGACGATCCGAATAGGTGCTCAGGTAAATATGTCCCGGCACGCTGGCCTGCGGCGTGAGGGTTTGTTCAACGTCGAAAGTGAAACGCAAACCGCGTGGGTAACGGCGTGGCAATTCCGCAACGACGCCGACCACCTCGATGTCGCGCCCTTGCCATTTGTCAGGCAGGCTTACAGCGAGGCGTTGTTCGGCCTGCCAGGCGGCGTAATAAAAACCGAGGCCGCAGGCAAAGGCGGCGAGCAACAGGGTGTGGATCGAATGAACGATAAGATACTGAAAATTGTTCTCTCGCTCGACGCCCCTCACCCCAGCCCTCAGAGTGAAACAACTAGCCATTCGACTAGGCTGCCAAAGACCGCAGCCAAGTCGCTGGTTATCCAGCCAGCGGGAGAGGGGATAGAGTAATGGCAAACCGAGCAGCAACCCTGCCCAGGCAAAGTCCGGCAGTGCGGCCTGCTGCTGGAGCAGCCATACGCCCAGAGTAAAGAGAATGGCAAAGACGACCATGCGCTAGATTAGCGCAAATTCTTTCAGGTTATGCGGTCCAATGTCTGATCAGACAGGGAGACGGGATCTTCCACAGGCTCGAGGTGGGTGGTCACATGCGCCTGGGGTACGGCGACTCTGATGTCAGCCTCGATGCGTTCCAGCCAGTCGTGGCCTTGCTGCACCGTCCATGCGCCTGGCACCAGAACATGCAGCGTAACAAAGGCGCGCATGCCGGCTTGCCGCGTACGCAGGGCGTGGAAGTCCAGGCCATGCCGGCGGTAATCTTCCAGCACGCCTTCGACTGCACTGACCTGTTCCGCCGGGATCGACTCGTCCATCAGACCCGACGCGGAACGGTGCAACAGTTTCCAGCCGGTCCACACGATATTTGCCGCTACCAACAACGCGATAACCGGGTCAAGCCAGAACCAGCCGGTCAGCCATACCAGCGCGACACCAAAAATCACACCCGCAGAAGTCCACACGTCGGTAAGCAGATGATGGGCATCCGCTTCCAGCGTAATGGAGTTGTGCTGGCGCCCCACTTTCATCAGGACGCGGGCGGTAGCAAGATTGACAAGCGATGCCACGACAGAAACAGCCAGACCGACACCGACAGATTCGATCGCCTGCGGATTGAGCAGTCGATCGACTGCCGCATAGCCGATACTGACGGCGGCAACGAGAATGAGGAACCCCTCGAAGGCGCTGGAAAAGTACTCCGCCTTACTGTGCCCATAGGCATGATTATCATCCGCCGGCGCCTCCGCCAGCGACAGCATCGCCAGCGCCATGAGCGCCCCCGCCAGATTGACGAAAGATTCCAGCGCGTCGGACAGCAGACCGACAGAACCCGTCAGCCACCAAGCCGCCCCCTTGAGCAGGATGGTGGCGAGAGCGGCCGCGATCGAAAGATAGGCATAACGCTTCAGTGAGCTGGATAACATGTTCTGGCTATGTGGTGACGTAAATTCTGGTTTCGGCAGGTATTCTCCCATATTCCATGCTGCAAGCGTTGTTATGGAATTGCATGATTGGCGGGGCTGATAGAATGGCCTTATGCGAAAATTCCTACGCCACCTCCTGCCGCACCACGAAACAGTGAAAGGTCATCGCTGGTTCAAACCGTTCGGCAACTGGCTGCACCATCCCAATCTGTGGCATTTGCATCGCCGCTCGGTGGCCGGTGGCGTGGCGATCGGCTTATTTTGCGGCCTGATCCCCGGGCCGTTACAGATGATTTCTGCCGCGCTGCTGGCTGTGCTGCTACGCGTCAACTTGCCGGTGGCGGCGGCCACTACGCTTTATACCAACCCCTTCACCATCCTGCCCTTGTATGTGCTGGCTTATGAACTCGGCGCGTGGGTGAGCGGTGTGCACAATGGAACAAGAATCGCCCAGCTATCATTTCCTGAATTGCACTGGTATGGCTGGTCGGAGGAATTATGGGGTTGGCTGACGATGCTCGGCAAACCGTTTCTGATCGGTTTGCCACTGCTCGCCCTGAGCCTGGCCATTACCGGATATTTCGTGGTACGTGTGGGGTGGCGCATAGCCGTAGTGCGGAAATGGCGCGCCCGGCAGCAAGTCCGTCACCCCTAGAAATTCAGCGTCATCACAAATATTTTTTCATGCGCGCCAGCACGGTTTCGCGTGGAAACAACGCAAGCACAGCGTCAACCGACGGCGTATGCGTTTGCCCAACCAGCAGCACGCGTAACGGCATCGCCATTTTTGGCATTTTCAGATTGTACTTGGCCAGCAATTCCTTAATCAGCGCACCCAATGCGGGAGCCTCCCAGGCGACATCAGCAAAACGCCCGGCGAGCTCGCGCAAGGCAGGCAACACTTCCGCAACGAGATGCGCATCCAGCAATTCCTGCGGCGGATGTATATCAACATAGAAAACTTCCGCCTCATCCGCCAACTCCAGCAAGGTCGCCACACGCTCCTTGTACAGGGCGATCACCGCTTCCAGTTGCGGCGCCTCGCTCACCGTCACGCCGCGCTCTGCCAAATGGTTGCGTACCAGCCCGCCCAGACGCGCATTGTCGGCTTGCTTGATGTAGTGCTGATTCAACCAGCGTAATTTCTCCGGATTGAATTGTGCCGCCGATTTGCTGATATGGTGCAAATCGAACCACTCGATGAATTGCGCCACGGAGAAAACCTCCTCGTCGCCGTGCGACCAGCCGAGGCGCGCCAGATAATTGACCAGCGCTTCCGGCAAAAAACCCTCAGCGGCATATTGCATCACGTTTACTGCGCCATGCCGTTTTGACAAGCGTTCGCCATCGCTGCCGAGGATCATCGGAACATGCGCATATTGCGGCAGTGTTGCTCCCAGCGCCTTGAGAATATTGATCTGGCGTGGCGTGTTATTGACGTGGTCGTCCCCGCGAATGACCTGGGTAATCCCCATATCCAGATCATCCACGACCACGCAGAAATTGTAGGTCGGGGTGCCGTCGGCACGGGCGATGACCAGATCATCCAATTCACTGTTCTCGAAAACGATCTTACCCTTGACCATGTCGTCCCACGCCGCCACACCATGCTGAGGATTCTTGAAGCGCACAACCGGCTTGACACCCTCCGGCGGTGCCGGCAAAACCTTGCCCGACTCCGGTCGCCAGCGGCCGTCATAACGCGGCTTCTCGCCGCGGGCGCGTTGCGCCTCACGCAGGGCGTCCAGTTCTTCCGGCGCGGTATAGCAGCAATAGGCGCTGCCTTCATCGAGCATCTGCTGAATCACCGCCTTGTAGCGCTCCATGCGCTGCATCTGATAGAACGGGCCTTCGTCGTAATTCATATTCAGCCAGGCCATCCCGTCCAAAATTGCCTGCACCGACGCCTGCGTGGAGCGTTCCAGATCGGTATCTTCGATACGCAAAACAAAAGTACCCCCGAGCTTGCGCGCATAGGCCCAGGAAAACAGGGCGGTACGCGCGCCACCGATATGCAGATAGCCGGTGGGGCTGGGCGCAAAACGAGTGCGTATAGTCATAAGTAAAGCGGGCATGGCAAACAATCAAGGCGCGCATTTTACGCGACCTTGCCGGTTGCGCCATAGCTAATTGACCGACGAACGCACGATATGATTTAATGCGCGCCCTCTTCGGGGCGGTTAGCTCAGTGGTAGAGCACTGCCTTCACACGGCAGGGGTCACTGGTTCGAACCCAGTACCGCCCACCAAAATATCAGGCTGGCAGCGCCGTTTATGGCGCCTCCGCCTTGACCATGCTGCCGGTACCTTTGTTCACGCCACCAGCCTCACCCGCAAAACGAAATGCAAAGGCTGCGATAGGCGGACCGATTGTTTCAAACATCGTCACTGCGCCCAAAATAATTGCCGTAATGGTCGCAGCATGCTGAGGGAAGAGGCTACCCGAGGTCTGAACGAGTCCGATAGCCAGCCCGGCCATCGGCATCAAAAGCATCCCGCTCGCGATGCCTGCACGGTGCGGCTCCCTGAACAGCGATGACATCCCGATAACCCCGAGCATCTTCGCGAAACTTCGGGCAAGCACCAGCAGCAATACCACAGGGGCGAACTCGATCAACGCATGAAGATGAAGCCCGGCGCCGGCAAAAACGAACAAAACAATAAAAAAGAGTTCGAATGGTGCGCCAAACTCAAGGCCGGAAACAACCGTTTCCCGCTCCAGGCTTTTGATCACGACACCAATCACCAGCGGGGCAAATAGCACGGAAAGCTTCAATTGTTGTGCCAGACCAACCGCAACGATGATTGTGCCTATGACCAGTGCAAGTTTGTATTGAGTAGCCTGCTGAGTTCGCACGGCAATTGCGTGCAGGCCAAAAGCCAAGGCGCATCCCAGAAGCAATGAACCGGTGAGCTGGTACACAGGCTGGAGAATGATGGTCATCCAGTCAGACCCGGTAGAGTAGTGCAGGGCCGGCAAGCACGCGGAAAATGCCACAAAGGAAATCAGATTATTCAGCGCCACTAATGTCTTGGTAGATTCGGTGACCACCCCTTTGGCACCCACTTCGTGTGCCACGTGGAGCAACACCGCAGGCGAAGACGAGATTGTGATGGCGGCCACCAGAACGGCCACGGGAGTGGGCATGCCGAACAGGTGCAACGTATAAAAAACCAGTCCAAATGTTGCCAAACTTTCGACCAGCGAAGTGAATAGGAGCCTGGGTGATCGCCACAGAATCTTGAGATTCAGAGACAATCCCAAGCGGTAGAGAATCAGGGCAAGAGCGATATCAATAAAAACCTGCGATTTAATGATCGTTTCCTGACTCAGCAGGTCGATACCGCTGGGCCCACATAAAAAACCGACTAGCAGGAATCCCGTGATACTCGGAAGCCAGGACAAGCGATGTGCAACATAGCCGCCAACGACGCCGATGATCAGCATCAGACCAAAGGCCAAGAGCGGCGTGATATCCAATGGTAATGTCGGCAAGTAATTCATTGGAGTCTCCTAAAATTCAAGGCAAGGGGCGCATGATGCCAGAAGTGTCGGCCGAAGTGCCAGCGACCTTATTCCTCGCCCCCCTGTCACGCTGCACAGCAGCGACTCGGCTGCCCGGATGTTTCCACAACGATGATTTATACTCACGACTTCAAGTGTGTGGCGAGCCTGCTGGATAAATGAGATGAGCGACGAAGTTTTCATGCGCGCAGCACTGGAGTTGGCCGGGAAAGCAGAAAGCCTGGGCGAGGTGCCGGTGGGTGCGGTGGTGGTGAAGGATGGCGAAATTATCGGGCGCGGTTTTAATGCGCCGATTTCGCGCCACGATCCTTCCGCGCATGCCGAAATGATGGCGTTGCGCGACGCAGCGCAGCGGCTGGACAACTACCGGTTGGTAGACTGCGAATTATTCGTCACGCTGGAACCGTGCCTGATGTGCGCCGGGGCGATCCTGCATGCACGTATTGCACGGGTGGTGTACGGGGCGAACGACCCGAAGACGGGGGCCTGTGGGAGCGTGCTGAATGTGTTCGCCGAACAACGCCTGAATCACCACGCCGAAGTGACCGGCGGCGTGTTGATGGAAGAGTGCAGTGCAATACTCAGCAATTTTTTTGCGCTGCGCCGCGCGCAGCAAAGGGCGCAATGAAAATCAATATCCACATCGCCACGCAACATCTGGAATTGCTCGACGCCACTGGTAAGCTGCTGCGTCACTACGCCGTCTCCACCGCCGCGAAGGGCGCAGGTGAGGTGCGCGGCAGTTCCTGCACGCCGCGCGGAAAACACGTCATCCGCGCCAAGATCGGTGCAGGACAACCGGAGAATGCCGTGTTCGTGGGCCGCCGCCCAACCGGTGAAATTTACACGCCGGAGCTGGGGGCGCAATTTCCAGAGCGCGACTGGATACTGACACGCATCCTGTGGCTCTCCGGCTGCGAAGTGGGTTTCAATCGACTGAGCGGCAATGACACCATGCGCCGCTATATCTACATCCACGGCACGCCAAATGAAACCCGACTCGGCTTTCCCGACTCGCATGGCTGCATCAGAATGCACAACGCCGAGCTGATCGAATTGTTTGATCTGGTGCCAACAGGAACGGCCGTCGAAATTATTTCCTGATAAGCGACTGTTCCAACAGATGTTAGAGGGTCATCAGTGAGCCAAAAATGAGCTTCCTGCAAGGCCACTCTCGAAATAAAATCTATCGCAGCCCCATGTCTTTCGATTACGTTGGACATTCACTCTGTGGCAACGAAACCCCCCGCCGTGGGAGGGTAATGTAATTTTTCTTGACATAGGCAAGGAACTCCGGGACCGAGCAGTTTCCGCATAATTTAATCTCATCGTCGGACAATGAAAAAATGGAAATATCACGTTCCACTATATCAAGGCCAGATTGCGATGCTATGTCTATGATGTACTTGATCTTATCAACAAGACTCTCGTCTGATGGGCTGTAAGGCATCAGAATCCAGAAGTCAGCTCCATCGCGCGCCACCAGGTCAGTCTTGCGGAAATTTTTGCGCAGCATATGCGAAATTTCACCAAGTTTTCGCGAGGCATTTTGTGCTCCATATGTCTCGCCAAGGATTTTGGGGTTTTGAAAATTAATATAGGCCAGACCGAATTTAAAACGCTCGGAATAACGTTTTGTAACGGCCATCACCCATTCCAGGGTGAACAGAAATTTATCGGATGCCTCGATATCTTCGTGGTTCATAAGTGACTCCCATCAAATTATCGCCAGAACAGCAAATATAATTGCAGTGGCCAGTGGTATGCGATCGATCCAGAAATGCATTCACATTTGCAAGCAAATCCCATGGGCCGGACTGAATCTGTTTTTGATTTTAAACCGCGGCCCCATCTCTGATTGAATTCGCAGAGCAGTTGCTGATCACGGGGCGCACTTTTTGTGCTGTTGCGCTTACAGAATTTATCGCTCGAGATTGTTACGTTAATGAAAGCGCCACCCTGGCGCCCAGATGCCGCTTAGGAAAAAATCTATTCCATCACGGGGCTGCAAATACATGAGATTCATTATAGGCACAAATCCTCGCAGGCGACACTGCCAAGAATATATAGACCTTGGGGATGAGATTAACTCAGATTCCAGCCCAAACTGGCGAGCCGGATAGCGCCTGATCGGTGCTGATCAACCCTGCGGCAGCGGATAGGGCAGCGGCAGGAATTGCAATGCCTCACCTTGCGGAGATTTCCAATGCATCGTTTGCGATTCGCGACTGGAAACCTGCAGTACCGCCAATAGATCGTACCCACCACCCGGTGCAAGCGAAACATTGACGATCATGCCGCTGCCCTGGCCTTCCATATCCGCGCTGAACAACTCATCGCCTGGCTGGGGTGCCTCACTGACATCGAGGTGAGCCAGATACATGCGCCGCTTAAGCTTACCGAGGTATTGCATGCGTGCCACGATTTCCTGCCCGGGATAGCAACCCTTCTTGAAGCTCAAGCCGCCAATCAGATCGAAATTAATCATCTGCGGCACGAACTGTTCCTGGGTTTGCGGCAGGATAACCGGGATGCCCGCGCGAATATTGAGCCAGTCCCAGCACAGGCTGCCGGCTGGCCGGGCATGCTGACTGAGCGATTGCCAGATTGCCGGCGCGTAACGTGCGGTGGTGTTGATCTGAAAACAGGTATCGCTGAACTTCAGCACCCCAGCCTGTTCGGTGTCGATGAAGCCAAGCGGCCCTTGCGGCAATTCGCCAAATTGTTTTCCCAAAATCTCCTGCGCATCTGCACCCGACAATCCCAATGAAACAATCTCGCCACTTGCATCGGAGATTTTCACCTTGGCACGCAACACATACATGCCAAATTTTTTGCGCATGGGTTCACACAAGTCGCGCGGCAATTGCAGCAAATAGTCCTCGTCCTTGCGCCAGATCAACATGCTTGCCAGCATGCGCCCCTTGGGGCTGTTGAAGCTGCCCAGCTGCGCACGGGTGGCGCTGACCTCGCGAATATCGTTGCTCAACAAATTCTGCAGGAAGGTCTGCGCTTCCTCGCCGGAGACGCGCAACGCGCCGAATTGGCCCAGGTCGCACAACACGCTAGCCTGTGCCGACGCATTCAGCTCGGCGACAACATCGCCGAAGTGTTGCACTACGCCCGCGTCAATAACCGCAGCATGCCGGGCGAGAAAATTTTGCCAGTCAGTATTCATAGCGAAGCAGGAAACATGAGATGGTTTGAATTATACTCGCCGAGCCCATCCGGCGTTCACCCGGAAACACTCGTAAAGTTATCCATCAAACCTGCCGGCAATACCAGCCGCGCCTCCAGGCCGCCCCCGGCACGGCTCTCCAAATAAAATCCTCCGCCATGCAGTCGTGCGGCGCGTTCGACGATCGCCAGCCCAAGTCCCGATCCAGTCGCATTACTGCGCGCGTTTTCCAGACGCACAAATGGCCGCTTCACAGCCTCACGCTGCTCGGCAGGAATACCTGTGCCGCGATCCGCCACCACAAGAGCCACCCCTTCTCCCTCCCGTCTGAGCTGCACGGTAATTTCGCCGCCACCATATTTAATGGCGTTATCCAGCAGATTGGCGAGCGCGCGTTTTAATAACAGCGGTTTGACGAAAATGTGTGGCATCGGCTGCACATCGAGTGCGAGCGATCTGGCCTGAGCCGTGAAGCGCTGCGCCGTTTCCTGCACCAAGAGCTGTACATCGGCCTGAACAGCAGCCTCGATTTCATCAAGGCGCGCATAGTCAAGGAATTGCTGGATCACCGCATCCATCTGTTCAACATCAGCAATCAACCCTTCACGCAGCATCTCATCCGCGCTCAATTCGGCAGCCAGCCGCATCCGCGCCAGCGGGGTACGCAGGTCATGCGAAATACCTGCAAGCACCAGCGCCCGTTCGCGTTCGTTCGTGGCAAGATCGGCAGACATCTGATTGAACGCGTGCGCTACCGCAACGATTTCCTGAGCACCCTGCTCCAGTAGCGGTTGCGGCATGACACCTAGGCCGATTTGTTGCGCTGCCTGTGCCAGCTTGTTTAGCGGTCGTGCCACCTGGCGTGCAATAAAATATGCACCCAGCAATGCCAGCAGCAGGGCCACGCTACCCCATGCCAGCAACACCTGCGAAAGCGGATGATCGATACGTTCCATAGGCAGTGCCACCCAGAACTCGTCCCTACCGATATAAAAACTTACCCACAAGGCCTGCTCACCATTGCGCCTGGCGGCAAAACGCGTAACCTCGCCCAGCCTGTCACGCACCTTGTCCATCATCAAACGCAATTCCGGTGGTTGGTTTGGCATGGGTTCTAGCATGTCGTCCGTATCGGCCATCTGCACGTGCAGCCCTTCCACAGCGCGCAGTTCCGCCAGCAGCGCGCCGCGCCATTCCGGCGCGGAAGACATCACCGCGGCGCGGGTGAGGTTGACCGCCGACACCACCAGCTGCGCCATCTGCTGCGCGCGCGGCTCCTGCACGGCATGGCGGAAGATCGCTGCCAAAGCGGCGAATGACAGCACAATCAGCACCATGATGAGCAGGAAAGCACGTGTCAGCAGCGCCCTGGGCACAACGCTCAAGATTTCACTCCGTCAGGGACAAACACATAGCCGTGCCCCCACACCGTCTGAATAAAGCGTGGTTTGGCGGAATCCAGCTCCACCAGCTTGCGCAGCCTGGAAACCTGCACATCGATGGCGCGGTCGAACGGATCATGGTCGCGGCCACGCGCCAGTTCCATCAGCTTGTCGCGTGACAGCGGGTGGCGCGGATGAGTCACCAGCGCCTTGAGCAGCGCAAATTCGCCGGTCGTCAGGGAAACCGGCACAGCGGCCCTGGTCAGCACGCGCGTGGCAAGATTAAGTTTGCAATCGCCAAAAACAATGATCTTCTCTTCGGTAGCGGGGGCGCCGACCGGTTGCAACCCCTTGCGGCGCAACACCGCATGGATGCGTGCCACCAGTTCACGCGGATTGAATGGTTTGGGCAGGTAATCATCCGCGCCCATTTCCAGTCCGACGATGCGATCCACTTCGTCGCCCTTGGCGGTAAGCAGAATCACCGGCACGTTCTCGCCCGAGCCGCGCAGCCGGCGCAAGATTGACAGTCCGTCTTCACCGGGCAGCATCAGATCCAGCACCAGTAGATGGTAATGACTCAGAGTCAGGGTCTTGTCCATCGCCTTGCCATCAACCACCGCCTTTGCCGCAAAGCCCTGCTCGGTCAAGTAACGCAACAACAACTCACGCAGGCGCGCGTCGTCGTCGATGATGAGGATACGATATGAGTTGTTCATGACAGCATAATAATTCGAATAGGTGGGATCGCCGCAAAAAATTGCGCCCTTTTCGGCAGATTGAAACAATCTTTTACAATATAGCGCCTAGCAAAAACACTACACTTACAGTTCAATCGCATCATGCATCTACGCTCAATACGGCGTTTTAGATAACCCCCTTTCCAAGGAGAGAGCCATGAACACCACTCTGAAGACCCTGATGGAACCACCAGCCATCCCGCTAAGCAAGCAAACAATGCGAGCTAAGTGGTTAGTTATGATTGCCGTCGGTATCGCCGCCTCATTCAACCTGAATGCACTGGCTGCCGACACCGCGCCGGTCCAATCCATCGAGGAACATATGGAACACATGAAGGCCATGACCCCCGAGCAACGTGCCGTGGAACGCGAAGCGATGCGCAAGGAGATGGGCGGCCTGACGCCGGAACAGCGCACCGAGCGCCGCAAGGCCCTGCACGACTATTGGGAGAAGATGCCTGCCGAAGAACGTGCCAAACACCGCGCCGAAAGAAGCAAGAAAAGGAAGAACATGACGCCCGAACAGCATGCAGAACGCCGCAAGCGAATGCACGAACATTGGCAACAGATGTCGCCCGAGGAGCACGAGAAGATGCGCATGGAAATGAAGGAGCACCGGAGCAAAATGTCACCGGGAGAGCGTACGGAGCGTCACAAGGAAATGCACGAACGCTTTGATAAGATGTCACCCGAAGAGCGCAGCGATTTCAGACGCGGCATGAGTGACAACTGAGACAAACCGGACTGCCATTCCGATCGTCAGGAATTAGGCGCGGCCTCCGCCCGCATGGCAAGCAGAGGCCGTTCATCACGCCTTATTCTGATGTCCCGCCTGCTCGCTATGTCGCTTCCACTCCGCATAGCACTCAAGCCCGCAAAAATGTGCCACATAGTCGGACGCCTCGGAAACCTTGGCCTCAGACAGCGGCACCTCCTTGTGACAGACTTGGCAGGGAATTTTTTCGACTTCGGCAGCTTCAGGTTGATTGGGCATGATGCGCCCTCCTTATGGTGATAAAAACGTGATCAGTATGAACGCCTGCCGCAGCAAGGGCAAGCTGAAACAGTGCTGTTAGCCGTCAATCCGGCCCCACAGGTCGTGTGTATCGGAATCGGTAGTTTTGACCTCAACGAAGTCACCCACGCTCAACTGCTGACCGTTTTCGATGTACACCTGGCCGTCGATTTCCGGTGCATCCGCGGAACTGCGTGCAATCGCGCCCTCCTCGTCCACCTCGTCCACCAACACGGTGATAGTCTTGCCGATTTTACGTTTAAGACGTTCTTCGCTGATTTCCTCCTGCAGCAGCATCAGCCGTGCAAGGCGTTCCATCTGTATTTCGGACGGCACGTGGTCGGGCAGATCATTGGCCGCCGCGCCCGCCACCGGCGAATAGGCGAACGCGCCGACGCGATCCAGCTGCGCCTCCTCGATGAAATCCAGCAGCTCTTCGAATTCTGCTTCGGTCTCGCCGGGAAAACCGACGATGAAGGTGCTGCGCAGCGTCAGCTCGGGGCAAATCTCGCGCCATTGTTTGATACGCGCCAGCACGTTGTCGCTGCTGCCGGGACGCTTCATCAGCTTGAGGATGCGCTGGTTGGCGTGCTGAAATGGAATATCCAGATACGGCAGAATCTTGCCCTGCGCCATCAACGGGATCACTTCATCCACATGCGGGTAAGGATAGACATAATGCAGCCGCACCCATACACCGAGTTCGCCAAGCGCGGCGGCCAGTTCGGTCATGCGCGTCCTGAGCGGCTTGCCGCCCCAGAAGCCGGTGCGATATTTCACGTCCACCCCATAAGCAGAAGTATCCTGCGAAATCACCAGCAGCTCCCTCACGCCCGCGTTAACCAGATTTTGCGCTTCCTGCAGCACCTCGCCGATCGGACGACTAACCAGATCGCCGCGCAGGCTGGGAATGATGCAGAAGGTGCAACCGTGGTTGCAACCCTCTGAAATTTTTAGATAGGCGTAGTGTTTCGGCGTGAGACGGATGCCTTGCGCGGGCACCAGGTCGGAGAGCGGGTTATGCAGCCTGGGCAAATGCTGATGCACGACTGCCATCACCTCGTCGGTGGCATGCGGGCCGGTCACCGCCAGCACCTTGGGGTGCGCCTGTCGCACCACATCACCCTTCGCACCAAGGCAGCCAGTAACAATCACCTTGCCATTTTTCGCCAAAGCCTCACCGATCGCGTCCAGCGATTCTTCCACCGCGCTGTCGATAAAGCCACAGGTATTCACCACCACCAGGTCGGCATCCTGATAGCTGCCGGCAATCAGATAACCTTCGGCGCGCAGGCGCGTGAGGATGTGTTCGGAATCCACGGTCGCCTTCGGGCAGCCGAGCGAGACAAAGCCGATTTTTGGAATAGCGCTGTTCATTGCAAGGCTTCCACTGGCTATTCGGGAACCAATATCCCAATCAGGAAAATGGAGCCGATTCCCAGCGCAATCAGCGCGACTTGCTGGAGGGTGTCGCGCAGTTGCGTGCGTTTATGCAATCCGGGAATCAGATCGGCAACGGCAACATAAATCATGCTTGACGCAGCCAGTGCCAGCAAAGTCGGCACCATGCTCTGCACGGATTGCAAGGTGAAGTAGGCCAACACACCACCTGCCAGCATCGCCAGGCTGGACAATAAATTGACATACAGAGCCTGCACCTTACTGTATCCGGAGTGCAGCAGTATCAGGAAATCACCCACCTCCTGCGGAATCTCGTGCGCAACAATTGCCAGCGCAGTGATGATGCCGAGATTTATATCGGTGAGAAATGCCGCCGCGACAATCACGCCATCCACAAAATTATGGAAAGCGTCGCCCACCATGATCATGGTGCCGCTACGTCCTTGCACATCGGGCTCATGCGCCTCGCAATGATGGTGGTGGCAGTGCCGCCACAGCAGCAATTTTTCCAGCGTGAAGAACAGCAGGATCCCGGCCAGCACCGTACCGCTCACTGATGCCGCGCTGCTACCTGCCTCTATCGCCTCGGGCAGGATGTTGAGAAACACCGCGCCAAGCAAAGCCCCGATGGCATAACTGACTAGCGAGCCCATCCAGTGCGCACGGGCATTCAGTGCGAACAGCGCGGCGCACAATACGCTCAGCACGCCGCCCGCCAGGCTGGTTGCAATAATCCACAATAAAACGGTCATGAAATAAGCTCAGAAGAACTGCAGGCGCAGATGCCGCGGCTCACTTGGGAACCCTTGTCGCAATGTACGCCTTCAACCGATTCACTTCCGCTGGCAGCGTGTCGAAGCGTTGCGGCAGGCTCTCGATATTCTCGTAGCCAGCCGGGCGTTGCGGGTCTTGCCCCAGCGCCTCGCGGATGGTTTCCTCAAATTTGGCGGGCAGCGCGGTTTCCAGGCATACCAGCGGGATACCCGCCTCGCGATGCTCCAGCCCGGCCTTGATACCATCGGCGGTATGCGGATCAATCACCACGCCGTATTGCTGATGCACGCGGCGAATGGTGGCGATGCGATCAGCGTGACAGCTGGCGCCGGAAGTCACGCCAAATTCCTGCACCTTGGCAAAATACGGCGTATTGCTCAAATCGAAATAGCCCTCTTTTTCCAGTTGCTGCCACAGGCCTTTGAGAACTTGCGGATCGCGCCCGACCAGGTCATAGACGAAACGCTCGAAGTTGGAGGCCTTGGTGATGTCCATCGACGGACTGCTGGTATGCAGGGTTTCCGGGCGCGGGCGATACACGCCGCTCCTGAAAAACTCATCCAGCACATCGTTCTCGTTGGTCGCCACGATCAGCTTAGCGATCGGCAGCCCCATCTGATGCGCGATGTGTCCGGCGCAGACATTGCCGAAATTGCCGGACGGCACTGCGAAGGAAACCTGCTCATCGTTGCCCCGGGTCAGCGCGAAATAGGTCTGGAAATAGTAAACCGCCTGCGCGACAACCCGTGCCCAGTTGATCGAGTTAACCGTGCCAATCTTGTATTGTTCCTTGAAGGCCAGATCATTCGACACGGCTTTCACCATATCCTGACAAGCATCGAACGGTGCGGTAACGGCGATGTTGAAAATGTTCGGATCTTGCAAGGCGAACATCTGTGCGGTCTGGAACGGGCTCATCTTGCCCAGCGGCGACAGCATGAACACGCGGATGCCGCGCTTGCCGCGCATTGCGTATTCCGCCGCCGAGCCGGTATCGCCGGAAGTGCCGCCGAGGATGTTCAGCTCCGCGTGATCCTTGGCCAACGCGTACTCGAACAGGTTGCCGAGCAACTGCATCGCCACATCCTTGAACGCCAGCGTCGGGCCGTAGGACAGGCCGAGGATATGCAGGCCGGGTTCCAGCGTCTTGAGCGGCGTAATTTCATCGCTGCCGAAAGCCTGCGCTGTGTAGGTCTTGTCGATGATGGACTTCAAATCGTCCGCCGGAATGTCGGTGGCAAAGCGGCTGATCACCTCGAACGCCAACTCGCGATAATTCATGCCGCGCATCGCCTGAAGATCGGTCTTGCTCAGCGTTGGATAATGATCTGGAACCGCCAGGCCGCCGTCGTCGGCGAGGCCGCCGAGCAGAATTTCGGTAAAGGGTTTTGGCGACATGCCGCCGCGGGTGCTGGTGTATTTCATGCGCTTCCTGTTTCTAAACGTTCGAGGTGGGGCGGAACGCCCCAACCATTTATCAACCCAACTGTTCCAGCCGCAACCTGGTCACCTTGCCTGCCACGACCGAAAGCGCTTCAATCTTGGCGATCGCTGTGTTGATACGCTTCTCGCGCGTCTGATGGGTGAGCAGGATCAGGTCGGTCTGCTCCTCGCCCTCGGCGGGTTCTTTCTGAATCAACGCATCAATGGAAATCTGCTCTCCGGCCAGAATGCGCGTGATGTCGGCCAGCACGCCCGGTTTGTCCTGCACGCGCAAGCGCAGGTAGTAGCTGGTGGTGACTTCGTTCATCGGCAATATGGGCAAGTCGGACAACTGATCTGGCTGGAATGCCAGATGCGGCACGCGATGTTCCGGATCGGCGGTGTGCATGCGCGTCACATCGACCAAGTCGGCAATGACCGCGCTGGCGGTGGGTTCCGCGCCAGCGCCTTTGCCGTAATATAACGTCGAACCGACCGCGTCGCCCTGTACCAGCACCGCATTCATCGCGCCCTCGACGTTGGCGATCAGGCGTTTGGCCGGGATCAGCGTGGGATGCACGCGCAGCTCCACCCCCTCCTTCGTGCGCTTGGTGATACCGAGCAGCTTGATGCGATAGCCAAGCTGTTCGGCGTAGCGAATGTCAATCGCATCCAGCTTGCTGATCCCTTCGATGTATGCCTTGTCAAACTGCATTGGAATACCGAATGCCAGTGCGGACAGGATGGTGATCTTGTGCGCCGCATCCACACCCTCGATGTCAAAGGTCGGATCGGCCTCGGCATAGCCCAGGCGCTGCGCCTCTTTCAGCACGGTATCGAAGCTCAACCCCTTGTCGCGCATCTCGGACAGAATAAAATTGGTGGTGCCGTTGATGATGCCCGCGATCCATTCGATGCGGTTCGCGCTCAGACCCTCGCGTAGCGCCTTGATGATCGGGATACCGCCCGCCACCGCTGCCTCGAACGCAACCATCACGCCCTTGTCCTGCGCCGCCTTGAAAACTTCGTTGCCGTGCATCGCCATTAACGCCTTGTTGGCGGTGACGACATGCTTGCCGTTGGCAATCGCTTTCAGCACCAGCTCTTTCGCCACACCGCAACCGCCGATCAGTTCGATGACGATATCCACTTCCGGGTCGGCCACCACCGAAAACGCATCGTCGCTAATGCGGCATGTCTCGCCGGCAACCTGTTTGGCCAGCGCCAAATTCTGATCTGCCACCACGGCAATACGGATCGGACGTCCGGCACGGCGCGCTATTTCTTCCGCATTGCGCCGCAACACGGCAAAAGTGCCGCCACCGACCGTGCCGATACCGAGAAGTCCTACGTTGATTGGTTTAATGCTCATAATCCTCTTTCATTAATTTGTGCCATGACGCTTGCGGTAATTCTCCAGAAAATGCGCAATGCGCCCGATCGCTTCGGTCAGATCATCGGCGATCGGCAGGAATACGATGCGGAAATGATCCGGATGGATCCAGTTGAAACCGCTGCCCTGCACCACCAACACCTTCTCCGCTTCCAGCAGCTCCAGGATGAATTGCTGGTCGTCTTCGATCGGATAAATCTTTGGGTCAAGGCGCGGAAACAGATACAACGCGGCTTTCGGCTTAACGCAAGTCACGCCTGGAATTGCGGTAAGCAACTTATAAGCCTGGTCGCGCTGTCTGCACAGTCGCCCGGTCGACGCGACCAGATCGTCGATGCTCTGATATCCGCCCAGCGCAGTCTGAATGGCAAACTGCCCGGGCACATTGGAGCACAGCCGCATCGAAGCCAGGATGGTCAGGCCGTTGATATAGTCCTGCGCATGCCGCTTTTCCCCGGACACCACCATCCAGCCGGCACGATAACCACAAGCGCGGTAATTTTTCGACAACCCGTTCAGCGTAAGGAACAGCACATCGTCGGCCAATGAAGCAATCGAGGTGTGCGTTGCACCGTCGTACAGCATCTTGTCGTAAATCTCATCGGCGAAAACAATCAGATGATGCTGGCGTGCAATCTCGATGACCTCTTTCAAAATCTCGTCAGAATACAAAGCTCCGGTCGGATTATTCGGGTTGATAATTACGATGGCGCGAGTGCGCGGCGTGATCTTGCTGCGGATGTCGGCAATATCTGGCATCCACTCGCTCTGTTCATCGCACAAATAATGGCTCGGTGTGCCGCCCGCCAGCGTGACCGCCGCCGTCCACAGCGGATAGTCCGGCGATGGAATCAGCACCTCGTCGCCGGTATTAAGTAATCCCTGCATTGCCATGACGATCAGTTCGGATGCACCGTTGCCGATGTAGATGTCTTCCAGACCGACCCCGGGGATTTTTTTTGACTGGCAATAATGCATGACCGCCTTGCGTGCCGCGAACATGCCCTTGGAATCGGAATAACCGGACGAATTCGGCAGATTGAGAATGACGTCCTGCAGAATTTCCTCCGGCGCCTCAAAACCGAACGGCGCAAGATTGCCGATATTCAGTTTGATGATGCGCTGACCCTCTTCCTCCATCTGCCTGGCACGCTCCATCACCGGACCGCGAATGTCGTAGCACACGTTGGAAAGCTTGGTCGATTTCAGGATGGGTTTCACGATCTCTCACTCAAATTGTTCAGGGCGATGCGCTTCCGCTCAATGGTAGAATCCAGTGACGCACGCAATCACCGCAAGGTGCGCGATTTTACCTGCGCAGCCCCTGCGCAGCAAATGGAGAACACGCATTGAAGCTATCCCTCGCCAATCTCGGTGACATCAAACGGTTCAGCGCCCATGGTGCCGATTTCGTCATGGTCAATGGCGAACGTTTCGATACCAGTATCGTGGTGAGTGCCCACGAGGTGCGCAACGACTGGGAAGTCACCGGCTTCGATACGCTGAATGAGGCGAACTTTGCCTATTTCATTGACCTCAAACCCGATGTGCTGTTGCTTGGCACCGGCGCACAGCAACGCTTCGCCCCTCCGCGCCTGTACCACACGCTGACCGATGCGGGCATTGCAGTGGAATTTATGACCACACCGGCAGCATGCCGCACCTACAATATCCTGGTGGCGGAAGACCGCAAGGTGGTCGCGGCCGTGTTGCTCTAGGGGCAGCACAACGATCCGGCAAAAAGACCACCTGCTGCCGGCAGGTTATGGAAGAAGACTCAAGTTTGGGGAAGGAGTCAAATTCGCGTATATTTGCGAGTCGCTCTCCCTATTGATTGGCCGATATGGAACAGATCAAGATTCGCGGGGCGCGCACCCACAATCTGAAAAATATCAACCTCGACTTGCCCCGCAACAAGCTGGTGGTAATCACTGGGTTGTCGGGTTCGGGCAAGTCCTCGCTTGCCTTCGACACCCTGTATGCCGAGGGACAACGGCGCTATGTCGAGTCGCTGTCGGCCTACGCCCGGCAGTTTTTGCAGTTGATGGAAAAGCCGGATGTGGATTTGATCGAGGGGCTCTCTCCGGCCATTGCCATCGAACAGAAGGCCACTTCACACAACCCGCGCTCTACCGTCGGCACGGTGACCGAAATACACGATTACCTGCGCCTGCTGTTCGCGCGCGCTGGCGACCCGTATTGCCCGCAACATGACCTGATATTGAAAACACAAAGCGTGGGACAAATGGTGGATCATGTGCTGGAATTACCGGAAGGCACGCGCATCATGATCCTGTCGCCACTGGTAGTGGAGCGCAAGGGGGAGCAGCTCGACCTGTTCGACGAACTGCGCGCGCAAGGTTTCACGCGCCTGCGCATCAACGGCAAGGTTTATGAAATCGATGCATTGCCATCGTTGACCAAGAATAAAAAGCACACCGTCGAAATTGTGGTGGACCGGCTGAAGGTCAATTTGGAAGCCAAACAACGCCTGGCCGAATCATTCGAGACTGCGTTGCGCCATGCCAACGGACGCGCGCTGGCGGTAGAAATGGACGGCGCCAAGGAGCATTCGTTCTCGGCAAAATTTGCCTGCCCGATCTGCAATTACTCGCTGCCGGAACTGGAACCGCGCCTGTTTTCGTTCAACAACCCGATGGGCGCATGCCCAAAATGCGATGGTCTCGGCAACATCAGTTTTTTCGATCCCAAGCGCATCGCCGCCTTTCCGCAACTCTCGTTGAGCTCCGGCGCGATCAAGGGTTGGGACCGGCGCAACCAGTTCTATCACCAGTTGCTAGCCAGCCTCGCCAAACACTACAACTTTGACATCGAACAATCCTTCGAAAGTCTGCCGGAAAAAATTCAGCAAGTGATCCTTTATGGCAGCGGCAAGGAACAAATTATTTTTCACTACCTGAATGAGCGCGGCAAGCCAGCGCCGCGCGAACACACTTTCGAGGGCATCGTCAACAATCTTGAACGCCGCTACAAGGAAACCGACTCGCCCGCCGTGCGCGAGGAGCTGGCGAAATACCTGAATAGCTGCCCCTGCCCGGAATGCAAGGGCACGCGCCTGCGTCTGGAAGCGCGCCATGTGCGCGTCGCGGAAATGAACCTGTACGAGATCAGCGCACTGCCCCTGAAGCAGGCACTAGGTTTCTTCCAGGGCCTGACGCTGTCCGGCCACAAGCAGACGATTGCGGAAAAGATTGTGCAGGAAATCACCAACCGCCTCAGCTTCCTTAACAATGTCGGGCTGGATTATCTGTCGCTGGAGCGCTCCGCTGAAACGTTGTCCGGCGGCGAAGCACAGCGCATCCGTCTCGCCTCGCAGATTGGCTCCGGACTGACCGGCGTGATGTATGTGCTGGATGAGCCATCCATCGGCCTGCACCAGCGCGACAACGAGCGCCTGCTGCGAACCCTGAAGAAATTACGCGACATGGGCAACAGCGTGATCGTGGTGGAACATGACGAAGAGGCAATCCGCGCCGCCGATCATGTGGTGGATATGGGCCCGGGGGCGGGCGAACATGGCGGACTGGTGGTGGCACAGGGCACGGCGGAAGAAATAATCGCCAGCAAGCATTCGCTTACCGGCGATTATTTATCCGGCAGGCGCAGTATTCCTGCGCCAGAAAAATATCTGAAGCCGGATACGGAACGCATGCTGCGCATCGTGCGGGCCACAGGCAACAACCTTAAAGGTATCACCCTGAACCTGCCGGTCGGCCTGCTGGTATGTATCACCGGCGTGTCCGGTTCCGGCAAATCCACGCTGATCAACGACACGCTGTATCTCGCCGTGGCACAGCATCTTTACGGTAGCAGCAGCGAGCCGGCGCCATTCGCCGAGGTGAGTGGCCTGGAATTTTTTGACAAGGTAATTAACGTCGATCAATCGCCCATCGGCCGCACGCCGCGCTCCAACCCCGCCACCTATACCGGACTGTTCACGCCCATCCGCGAACTGTTCGCCGGGGTGCCGGCAGCGCGCGAGCGCGGCTACGGACCGGGGCGCTTCTCGTTCAACGTCAAGGGCGGGCGCTGCGAATCATGCCAAGGCGACGGCCTGATCAGGGTCGAGATGCATTTCCTGCCGGACGTATATGTGCCGTGTGACGTATGCCACAGCCTGCGCTATAACCGCGAAACGCTGGAAATTAATTACAAAGGCAGGAACATCCACCAAATATTGCAGATGACCGTGGAGCAAGCGCACGACTTCTTCAAGCCCGTGCCGGTTATCGCGCGCAAACTACAAACTCTGTTGGATGTGGGTTTAGGCTACATCGCATTAGGGCAATCCGCCACCACGCTGTCTGGCGGCGAGGCGCAACGCGTGAAACTGTCGCTGGAGCTTTCCAAACGCGATACCGGGCGCACCCTGTATATCCTCGACGAACCCACCACCGGCCTGCACTTTCACGACATTGCCTTGTTGCTCAAGGTGATCCGCAAACTGCGCGATCAGGGCAATACCGTGGTGGTGATTGAACATAATCTGGATGTCATCAAAACCGCCGACTGGGTCATTGACCTCGGCCCGGACGGGGGTGAGGGGGGTGGGCGCATCATCGCCGAAGGCTCGCCGAAAGTGATCGCGCGCCATCCGCAAAGCGCGACGGGAAAATACCTGAAACCGCTGTTTGGCAGAAAATAGGCTGCCCGGATTATCTACGCAGCGAGTCCTTTCTCATCGAACATTCCCTCGAACAGTATCGAGCTGAGATAACGTTCGCCGGAATCTGGCAGGATGACGACGATGGTTTTGCCCGCATTCTCCGGGCGGTTAGCCTGGCGCACGGCAGCGGCGACTGCCGCGCCGCACGAAATGCCCGTGAGTATGCCTTCTTCATGCACCAGACGTGCGGGCATACAACACCGCATCTTCGTTGCTCACCTGCTCAACTTCATCCACCAGCGACATATCAAGCGTGTCCGGCACGAAGCCCGCACCGAGGTCCTGTATTTTGTGCGGCCCGGGCCTGAGCGGCTCACCGGCGCGATACTGGGTAAGTACGGGACTGGCGGCAGGTTCAACTGGACCAAGGTGATAGCCTTGCCTCTGGTGTGCTTCAGGTAGCGTGATACACCGGCAATCGTCCCACCGGTACCAACGCCGGATACCAATATGTCGACCTTGCCGTCGCTGTCGTCCCAGATTTCCGGGCCGGTGGTTTGCTCATGGATAGCCGGATTGGCTGGATTCTGGAACTGCTGCAGCAAGACATATTTCGGATCGGAAGCGGCAAACTCCTCTGCCTTTGCGATCGCTCCGTTCATGCCCCTGGCACCCTCGCTCAGCACCAGTTTGGCGCCGAAGGTGGTCAGCAGTTTGCGGCGTTCGATGCTCATCGTCTCAGACATGGTCAGGGTGAGCGGAATGCCGCGCGCCGCGGCGACAAAGGCCAGCGCGATACCGGTATGCCACTGGTGGGTTCGGCCAGTTCCTTGCCCGGGCCAAGCAGACCGCGCTTTTCGGCGTCCCAGATCATCGCCGCGCCGATACGGCATTTGACGGAATTGGTCGGGTTGCGCCCTTAAATTTTAGCGAAAACAGTGGCGGGTGCACCATCGATGATGCGGTTGAGACGCACCAATGGTGTGCGGCCTATGGATAGTGAGTTGTCTTCAAACCTGTTTGGCATTGCATTCTCCCGGTTATCATGCTCGCAAATTGTACCAAACAAAAAGCCGGATAAATCCGGCTCCTTGTTCAATGCTAATTCGTCCTTCGACTGTGTCAGTTACTCAGCTTCAACAGCAGTGGCTTCCTCGGGACGATCCATCAGTTCAATCAACGCCATCGGCGCATTGTCGCCCTGACGAAAGCCGAACTTGAGAATGCGCAGGTAGCCACCGTTACGTGCTGCGTAGCGCGGGCCAAGCTCATCAAACAACTTGACGACCGCTTCGCGATCACGCAAACGGGCAAAAGCGAGGCGACGATTTGCCAGGCTCGGATTCTTGCCCAGCGTCAGAATAGGCTCTGCGACACGACGCAGCTCCTTGGCTTTGGGCAGAGTGGTCTTGATGACTTCGTGACGCAACAGCGATACCGTCATGTTGCGAAACATCGCCAAACGGTGGCTGCTGGTACGGTTGAGTTTTCTTAAACCTGAACGGTGACGCATGATTTACCTCTCTTAACTTCTTGTATTGTCGCGCCAGATCAAAGGGCAGCAACAGGCCAGTTTTCCAGCTTCATGCCCAGCGATAAGTCGTGCTCGGCAAGAACCTGTTTGATTTCGTTCAGCGATTTGCGCCCCAGATTCGGGGTGCGCAGCAGTTCGTTTTCGGTATATTGAATCAGATCGCCGATGTAATGGATGCTTTGCGCCTTGAGACAGTTGGATGAACGCGGGGTCAGTTCCAGATCATCCACCGGACGCAGCAGGATTGGGTCAACCTTGGGCGCCTGAATCTGCTCGGCAACCGGCTCTGTACCTTCCAACGCGGCAAATACTGAAAATTGATCGAGCAGAATGCGTGCCGCATTGCGGATCGCCTGTTCTGGATCGATCGCACCATTGGTTTCAATGTGCATCACCAGTTTATCGAGATCGGTGCGCTGTTCGACGCGTGCGCTTTCGACCGCGTAGCTGACGCGGCTGACCGGGCTGAAGGATGCATCCAGTGCAATGTGTCCGACTGCGCGCGTTTCACTTGAAGCCTGGCGGGAAATTGCCGAGACATAACCGCGCCCCTGCTCAACCTTGATGTGCATATCCAGCTTGCCGCCCGCCGTCAGATGCGCAATCACATGGTCCGGGTTGACCACTTCGACATCGGCGTTGCCGCTGATATCGGCGGCAGTCACCACGCCCTTGCCTTCTTTCTGGATGGTCAACACAACTTCCGGAACATTGTGCAGACGCAGCACCACGCCCTTCAGATTCAGCAGAATGTCCACAACATCTTCCTGCACGCCGTCAATAGTGGCGTATTCATGCAGCACGCCGGCCATTTTCACCTCGGTTGGCGCTGCACCTGGCATGGAGGACAGCAGGATACGCCGCAATGCATTACCCAATGTGTGGCCGTAGCCGCGCTCAAAGGGCTCCATCACCACCCTGGCCTGGGTGGCGGAAATCTTCTGTACGTCAATGATGCGGGGCTTCAAAAATTCATTCTTAGGCATACACTACTCCGCGTGGATTACTTGGAATACAACTCAACCACGAGATGCTCGTTGATGGTTGCGGGGAGTTCGGCGCGTTGCGGCTTGGCTTTATAGGTTCCCTTAAACGTCTTGGTGTCCATTTCAATCCATTCCGGGAAACCGCGCTGTTCAGCAGCCGCAATAGCAGACTTAATGCGCAACTGCACCTTGGATTTTTCGGTCACTTCAACCACGTCACCTGGGCGCACTTGATAGGAAGGAATATTGACGCGCTTGCCGTTCACCAGCAGGCCGTTGTGACGCACCACCTGGCGCGCCTCGGAGCGCGACGCGCCGAACCCCATACGATAGGACACGTTATCCAGACGGGATTCCAGATTCTGCAGCAGGTTCTCACCCGTGATGCCGCGCTGTTTATCCGCCGCCTTGTAGGTCAGGCGAAACTGCTTTTCCAGTACCCCATAAATGCGACGAACCTTTTGTTTCTCGCGCAATTGGCCACCGTACTCGGACTGACGGGTATTTTTCTTCTGGCCATGCTGACCTGGCGGATAGGCTCTGCGCTCAACCGCGCACTTGTCGGTAAAACATTTCTCGCCCTTCAGAAACAGCTTTTCACCTTCGCGGCGGCACTGACGGCATTTTGGATCAAGATTTCTAGCCAAGGTAAACTCCCAAGAATTTAGATACGACGCTTTTTAGGCGGCCGGCAGCCATTGTGCGGCACCGGAGTAATATCGGAAATGCTGGTGATCTTAAAACCAGCCGCATTCAACGCGCGCACAGCCGATTCGCGGCCGGGGCCGGGGCCCTTGATGCGCACTTCAAGATTTTTGACACCGCATTCAACCGCAGCCTTGCCCACCAATTCGGCTGCAACCTGCGCGGCAAACGGCGTGCTTTTACGCGAACCCTTAAAACCACTGGCGCCACTGGTCGACCATGCCAAGGCATTACCTTGACGGTCGGTAATCGTGACGATGGTGTTATTGAAAGATGCATGAACATGAGCGATACCTTCCGCCACGTTCTTCTTGACCTTTTTGCGCACTTTCGTGCTTGGCTTAACCATTATCTAATCCTCTAAGCTTCGTTATAGCAAACCTACTTCTTGGCGCCTGCAATTGCCTTGCGCGGCCCCTTGCGGGTACGCGCGTTGGTACGAGTACGCTGTCCGCGACACGGTAAACCGCGACGATGGCGCAGACCGCGATAGCAGCCCAAGTCCATCAGGCGTTTGATGTTCATTGTCGTTTCACGACGCAGATCACCTTCTACCGTGAATTTGGCGACCTGTTCGCGCAGCATCTCTATTTCTGCGTCAGTCAGGTCTTTCATCTTGGTGCTGGCATTCACACCAGCCAATGCGCAAATACTTTGTGAGCGCGAACGTCCAAGACCGTAGATTGCAGTCAAAGCAATCACGGCGTGTTGATGATTGGGGATATTTACCCCTGCAATACGTGCCATGCAGCCACCCTATCCTTTAAAAGAGAAAATTGTATCACCAAGAGCTTATTTTGCTCAATTAACCCTGGCGTTGCTTGTGTCGTGGTTCCTTGCAAATGACACGCACCACACGCTTGCGAATAACGATCTTGCAGTTACGGCAGATCTTTTTTACTGATGCCTGGACTCTCATTTATTTCTCCTAAAAACTGTAAAGTGGGAAGCGGAGCGGTGCTAGTCACCTCAGTGTAAAGCGGGGAAACCACTCCCTACCCCCTACCCCCTACTCCCTACTCCACTATTTGGCGCGGAACACAATACGCGCCTTACTCAAATCATAGGGTGTCAGCTCCACCGTCACCTTGTCGCCAGGCAGAATGCGAATATAGTGCATGCGCATTTTCCCAGAAATATGCCCCAACACCACGTGACCATTTTCCAGCTTGATTCGAAAAGTCGCGTTCGGCAACGACTCCTCTATCTCGCCCTGCATCTGAATCACGTCTTCTTTAGCCATTAGCGCGTAACACCGCCCTTGAAGTTGGCTTTTTTCAGCAGGTTTTCATACTGATGTGTCATCAGGTAGGACTGTACTTGCGCCATAAAGTCCATCGTGACCACCACCAGAATCAACAACGACGTACCCCCAAAATAAAACGGCACGTTCCACTTAACTACCAGAAATTCCGGCAGCAAACAAACCAGCGTGATATACACCGCGCCAACCATGGTCAGGCGTAGCATAATCTTTTCGACGTAATGCGCAGTCTGCTCACCAGGACGAATCCCCGGCAAAAACGCACCGCTTTTCTTCAGATTGTCCGCTGTATCTTTCGGGCTGAACACCAGCGCCGTGTAGAAGAAACAGAAAAAAACAATCGCTGCCGCATAGGTCAGCACATAAATCGGCTGGCCGGGTGACAGCATATCGCTGATATCCTTTAGCCAACTCATGCCCTGCCCGCTACCGAACCAGCCCGCAATCGTCGCCGGGAACAAGATGATGCTGGAGGCAAAAATCGGCGGGATCACACCGGCCATATTGATCTTCAGTGGCAGATGGGAGCTTTGCCCGCCATACACCTTATTGCCCACTTGTCGCTTGGCGTAATTAACCAAAATCTTGCGCTGACCGCGCTCAACAAACACAACCAGCGCCGTTACCGCAATTGCGCCAAAGAACAACAACAACACCAGCGGAATGGAAAAAGCCCCGGTACGCGCCAACTCCAAGGTACTGCCAATCGCACTGGGCAACCCTGCCGCGATACCGGCAAAAATAATCAGCGAAATACCGTTACCCAAACCACGCTCAGTAATTTGCTCACCCAACCACATCAGAAACATCGTGCCGGTCACCAAGGTAATCACCGAGGTCATCTGGAACATCGCACCCGGATTCGGTACCAACCCCGGTTGTGATTGCAGCGCCACCGAAATGCCAAATGCCTGAAACAAAGCCAGCGCCAAGGTGCCGTAGCGGGTGTACTGGGTAATCTTACGACGGCCAGCCTCGCCTTCCTTCTTCAATTGCTCAAGATGCGGTACCGCTACCGCACCCAACTGCATGATAATTGATGCGGAAATGTACGGCATGATCCCGAGCGCAAAAATCGTGAAGCGTTCCAATGCACCGCCTGAGAACATGTTGAACATGCCCAAAATGCCACCGGCCTGCTTCTTAAACAGATCCGCCAATACCACAGGGTCAATTCCGGGCACGGGAATATGCGCACCAATACGGAACACCACCAACGCACCCAACAAAAACCACAAACGCTGACCTAGATCGCCATACTTATTCTTGCTTGCCGCCTTGGCCACAGTGCTCACGTATCAGCCTTACTCGGCGATGCTGCCGCCAGCGGCTTCAATCGCTGTACGTGCACCCTTGGTTACCAGCAAACCCTGCAGTTTGACCGGACGGGAAATCTCACCGCACAAAATAACTTTGACGGACAAGGCATTTGCATGAATGACGCCAGCCTGCTTGAGCGCCAGCAAGTCGATGTTATCCACCGGCAGCCTTTGCAAATCGGACAAGCGCACCTGCGCCGTATCATTACGCGTCAGTGAGACGAAGCCGCGCTTTGGCAAACGACGCTGCAACGGCATTTGACCACCCTCAAAACCCACTTTGTGAAACCCGCCCGCCCGGGATTTCTGCCCCTTGTGGCCACGGCCGCAAGTCTTGCCCAAGCCGGAGCCAATACCACGGCCAACGCGACGTTTCGCTTGCTTGGCACCCTGTGCCGGTTGAATATTATTGAGTTGCATTCTTATGCCTCACACTTAACCAGGTAATACACTTTGTTGATCATGCCACGCACACAGGAAGTGTCTTCCAGTTGCACGGTATGGTTGATGCGGCGCAGACCCAAGCCGCGCACGGTATCGCGATGCGATTGCTTGGTACCGATCAGGCTTCTGACCTGCGTCACTTTAATTGTCTTTGCTTGTGTCATCGCTTACCCCAAAATCTCGTCAACCATCTTGCCGCGTTTTGCAGCGATCTCGGATGGTGAATTCATCGCCTTCAAGCCATTCAGCGTGGCACGAACGACGTTATACGGATTGCTTGAACCGATACATTTCGCCAGCACATCGCGCACGCCAACCGCCTCGAACACGGCACGCATCGCACCACCGGCAATAATTCCGGTACCTTCGGAAGCGGGCTGCATCAATACTTTGGCGGCGCCATGCTTGCCAATCACGGTGTGATGCAACGTACCGTTCCTCAAGTTAACTTTGGCCATGTTGCGGCGCGCCTCGTCCATCGCCTTTTGCACGGCGACCGGCACTTCCTTGGATTTGCCTTTACCCATTGCCACGCGACCATCACCATCACCGACTACGGCCAAAGCAGCAAATCCCATAATGCGACCGCCCTTGACCACTTTGGTGACGCGATTCACAGAGATCATTTTTTCGATCATGCCGTCATCACGTGCTTCCTGTTGCTGCATTTTTCCTTGCGGCTTAGCCATTACTCAACTCCAATTAGAACTGCAGACCATACTCACGCGCGGCTTCAGCCAGCGCCTTGACCCGGCCATGGTACCGATTGCCGGAACGATCAAACGCCACCTGAGTGATGCCCGCGCTCTTCGCCTTTTCGGCGATACGCTTGCCCACCACCGCAGCAGCTGCAACATTGCTACCATTCGCCAAATCCTTACGGACTTCAGCTTCAACACTGGACGCACTGACCAACACCTTGCTGCCACACTCCGAGATAACTTGCGCGTAAATATGCAGGTTAGTGCGGTGAATGGCCAAGCGAACTGTCTTTTTCTCAGCTATGCGTGCACGGGTTTTGCGTGCTCTGCGCTGACGCGCTTCTTTCTTGATCAACATATCCGCCTCAATTATTTCTTCTTGGTTTCTTTAAGGATCACCACTTCGTCGCTATAGCGCACACCCTTGCCTTTGTAAGGCTCAGGTTCACGAAAAGCACGAATCTCGGCGGCCACTTGCCCAATACGCTGCTTGTCCGTACCTTTCAGCACGATCTCGGTTTGCGTTGGCGTTTCTACCTTTATGCCAGCAGGCATCTTGTAAATCACCGGGTGTGAAAATCCCAGGGTCAGGTTCAGCGTGTCACCTGCGGCCTGCGCACGGTAACCCACCCCAACCAGCGTCAGCTTGCGCTCGAAACCTTTACTCACACCCTGGATCATATTAGCCAGCAACGCGCGAATCGTGCCCGACATTGCATGAGCCTGGGTTGACTCCTTGTGCGCCTTGCACAGCAGACTATCACCCTCGCGCACCACGGCGACATCACCTGACAAGGATTGATTCAAGGTGCCCAGTGGCCCCTTGACCGAAATTTCGTTCGCTGCCAGGACAACTTCAACACCACTGGGCACGACGACTGGATTTTTGGCAACTCTAGACATATTTACCTCGCGTTATGCGACAACGCACAGCACTTCACCGCCGATACCATTGGCGCGTGCTTTGCGGTCGGTCATCAAACCCCTGGAAGTGGATACGATGGCAACACCCAAGCCATTCATAACCTTGGGGATATCGTCAGAGCCCTTGTAGATCCTCAAACCGGGACGGCTGACGCGCTGGATCTTCTCGATCACCGGACGCCCGCTGTAATACTTCAGCCCAATTTCAAGCGTGGCCTTCCCGCCTTCACCAGCGACGACCTTGTAGCCATCGATATAACCTTCATCCTTCAACACCTCAGCAATCGCTGCCTTCAACTTGGATGAGGGCATCACCACTGTGGATTTTTCCGCAAGCTGCGCATTACGAATGCGCGTCAACATGTCGGAGATCGGATCACTCATACTCATAAAATTGCTCCTACCAGCTTGCCTTAACAATACCGGGAATGTCGCCGCGCATCGCGAATTCACGTACCTTGATACGCCCCAGACCAAATTTCCTGAAAGTACCGCGTGGACGTCCGGTCAAAGCACAACGATTACGCAGGCGTACCGGGCTTGCATTGCGCGGCAGTGCCTGCAACTTCAGGCGTGCAGCAGCACGCTCCTCATCGCTTAACTTCATATTGGAAATCGTTGCCAGCAATTCAGCGCGTTTGACCGCAAATTTCTTCACGGTATCACGGCGTTTTTGTTCGCGATTAATTAATGCCATCTTAGCCATTAGTGTTCCCTCATTTCTTTAATGGGAGTTTAAATGCCAACAGAAGAGCCTTGGCTTCTTCGTCTGTCTTCGCGGAGGTGGTGATCGTGATGTTCATTCCACGCAGCACGTCAATTTTTTCGTATTCGATCTCGGGAAAAATGATTTGCTCTTTCACGCCCATGTTGTAATTTCCGCGACCGTCAAAGGACTTGGCGGAAATACCGCGAAAATCGCGAATACGCGGAATCGCGACAGAAACCAGGCGATCCAAAAATTCATACATACGTTGCTTGCGTAACGTCACCTTACAGCCGACCGGATAACCATCACGAATCTTGAAGCCCGCGATGGATTTCTTGGAAAGCGTAACCACAGGCTTCTGACCGGCGATCTTCTGCATATCGCCAACCGCAAACTCCATCACCTTCTTGTCTGCAACCGCTTCGCCCACACCCATGTTCAGGGTGATTTTCTCGATACGCGGCACTTCCATGACGGACTTGTAGCCGAATTGCGCCATCAAGTCCTTGGTGACCTTGTCTTTATAAAATTCGTACAAACGAGCCATACCCTACCCCTTAAGCGTCAATCATTTCGCCACTGGACTTGAACACGCGCACCTTGCGCCCGTCTTCCAGCGTTTTAATACCGACCCGATCGCCCTTTTTGACGGCTGCGTTGTAGACCGCCACATTCGAGATATGAATGGGCAATTCCTTTTCCACGATGCCGCCGGTCAACCCCTTTACCGGGTTGGGCTTTTGATGCTTCTTGACTTTATTGATGCCGCTCACCAGCAGGTATTCACCCAGCACGCGCACCACATTACCGCGATTGCCCCTGTCTTTACCGGTGATGACGATAACGTCATCGTTTTTCTTGATCTTGCGCATGATTTTCCTCGACTCGATCTATTGCCACTTACAGCACTTCAGGTGCCAGCGAAACGATCTTCATAAACTTCTCGGTGCGCAACTCGCGCGTCACTGGCCCAAAAATGCGCGTGCCGATTGGCTCCAGCTTGGCATTCAGCAGAACCGCGGCATTGCCGTCAAACTTAACCAGCGAGCCATCGCTGCGGCGCACCCCTTTGGCAGTACGAACGACCACAGCGTTATATACCTCGCCCTTCTTCACTCGGCCTCGCGGTGCCGCATCCCTGATGCTGACCTTGATGACATCACCGACAGAAGCGTAACGACGCCTGGAGCCGCCCAATACCTTGATACACATCACGGAACGTGCGCCGGTATTATCGGCAACATCTAAAACAGACTGCATTTGTATCATTATTTAATCTCCAACTTTTTCCGCCCATGGCGGCCAGTTTTGGAACCCGTTCGGGTTAGGTCGCCAAGAGCGGCGATAAAACTAAGCCGCGCATTATATATCAGTAATGTAAAAAAACAAGGCCAATATTAAATTGCAGCTGCCTTTCCAATCAAGTTGGCAACGCGCCAGCTCTTGGTTTTGGCAATCGGGCGGCATTCTTCAATCAATACCAAGTCGCCCGCATGAAACTCATTGGCTTCATCGTGGGCATGGTACTTTTTGGACACGCGAATAATCTTGCCCAGCAACGGGTGTTTTACCTTGCGTTCGACCAGAACCGTTACGGTTTTGTCCATTTTGTCGCTTGTCACGATACCGGTCAGGGTCCGTTTCAGTTTAGATTCGCTCATATCACTGGGCACCCTTCTCTTTCAATATGGTTTTCACACGAGCGATATCGCGGCGTACTTTTCGCAACTCACTGGTATTGGTCATCTGCTGTGTCGCCACCTGCATGCGCAGACCAAACTGCGCCTTGGTCAGCGACAGCACCTCCTGCTGCAAATCTGCAACGGGCTTGGCTCTCAATTCACTGTTTTTCATGTCACGCACCTACCTGTCTAATGACAAACGTGGTCGCAATCGGCAACTTTGCAGAGGCCAGACGGAATGCCTCGCGCGCCAATGTTTCATCCACACCATCCATTTCATACAACATCTTGCCGGGCTGAATCTCGGCAACGTAAAACTCGGGGTTACCCTTACCATTACCCATACGGACTTCGGCAGGTTTTTTGGAGATCGGCTTGTCCGGAAAAATACGTATCCAGATACGGCCACCGCGCTTGATATGACGCGTCATCGCACGGCGTGCAGCTTCAATCTGGCGCGCCGTCAAACGACCGCGCGCTACCGCCTTCAGGCCAAACTCACCGAAACTCACCTTGTTACCGCGAGTGGCAATGCCGGTGTTGCGGCCTTTTTGTTCCTTGCGGTACTTCCTTCTAGCTGGCTGTAGCATGCTTTGCTCCCGACTTTCTTACTCTTTTCTCCGGTTCAGCGGCAGCCGGTACAACTGCGTCCTGACCGATCTCGCCTTTGAACACCCAAACCTTCACACCAATGATGCCGTAGGTCGTCTCCGCTTCCGAAGTACCGTAATCAATATCGGCACGCAGGGTATGCAACGGCACCCGGCCTTCGCGATACCACTCGGTACGCGCAATCTCAATCCCGTTTAAACGACCGGCACTCATGATCTTGATACCTTGCGCCCCCAGGCGCATGGCGTTCTGCATCGCGCGCTTCATGGCTCTGCGGAACATGATGCGCTTTTCCAATTGCGCGGTAATGCTGTCGGCGATCAATTGCGCGTCAACTTCCGGCTTGCGAACTTCTTCAATGGCGACATCGACAGACTGCAAACCCATGCGCTTGCGCAATTCGGCGCGCAATGTCTCAATATCCTCGCCCTTCTTCCCGATCACCATGCCAGGACGCGCGGTGTAAATAGTCACCTTGGCATTCTTGGCCGGACGTTCGATAACCACTTTGGAAACTCCGGCAGAAGCCAGTTTCTTTTTCAGGAATGCACGAACCTCAATATCCTTGAGTAGCAGATCAGCAAAATTTTTGCTGTTGGCATACCACTTGGAATTCCAGTTTTTGCGAACGCACAATCGGAACCCGATTGGATGAATTTTCTGTCCCATAATTTACCCTCGGCTCCCGACGCTGACCGTAATGTGGCAGGTCTGCTTCTCAATTTTATTGCCTCGCCCCTTGGCGCGCGCCATGAAGCGCTTCAGCGACGCCGCTTTATCAATGTAAATGGTTGTCACCTTTAACTCATCAATGTCGGCGCCATCGTTATGCTCGGCATTTGCAATCGCCGACTCAAGCGCTTTCTTGATAATTCCGGCGCCCTTTTTCGGGCTAAAGTTCAGAATATTGAGCGCCTGCGCAACCGGCAAGCCTCTAATCTGATCAGCAACCAGGCGTCCCTTTTGCGCGGACAGATGAATGTTTTTTGCAACTGCAGTCGTCGTTGTCATCATGCCCCCTATTTCTTAACCACTTTTTTATCAGCGGCATGGCCCTTGAAGGTGCGCGTCAGGGAAAATTCACCCAGTTTGTGCCCCACCATGTTCTCAGATATGTACACCGGAATATGCTGCTTACCGTTATGCACTGCAATCGTCAGACCGACAAACTCGGGAAGCACCGTGGAACGGCGCGACCAGGTTTTCACCGGGCGCTTGTCGTTGGTTGCCCGCACCGACTCAACCTTTTTGAGCAAGTGCGCGTCAACAAATGGACCTTTTTTAATGGAACGTGCCATATTTACTTACCCCTTAAACCTTAAAGCGGCGGCGCACGATCATGCCGCTAGTACGCTTGTTGCGACGCGTGCGAAAACCCTTAGCCGGCACACCCCATGGACTGACCGGATGACGACCGGCGGCTGTCTTGCCCTCACCACCACCGTGCGGGTGGTCGACCGGGTTCATCACCACACCGCGCACGGTCGGACGCACACCACGCCACCGCATGGCACCCGCCTTACCGATAGAACGCAAACTATGCTCGGAGTTACCCACCTCACCCAAAGTCGCTTTGCAATCGATATGCACTTTGCGGATTTCGCCGGAGCGCAAACGCAGCTGCGCATAACTGCCTTCGCGTGCCAGCAGCTGCACCGAAGTGCCTGCGGATCGCGCGAGTTGTGCGCCCTTGCCCGGTAACATTTCGATGCAATGGATAGTAGAGCCGACCGGTACATTACGTAGCGGCAAGGCGTTGCCCGGTTTGATCGGCGCTTCCGAACCACTCACTAGCGTCGTGCCGGCCGTTACGCCTTTGGGTGCAATGATGTAACGGCGCTCGCCGTCCGCATAGCACAACAGAGCCAAATTCGCGCTGCGGTTTGGATCATATTCCAGACGCTCCACGGTAGCAGGAATGCCGTCCTTGTTACGTTTGAAATCGACCAGACGATAGTGTTGCTTGTGACCGCCGCCCATATGACGCGTAGTGATATGACCATTGTTATTGCGGCCTGCGGTCTTGCACTTTTTTTCGACCAGCGAGGCAATCGGCTTGCCTTTGTGCAGATCAGGATTGACCACACGCAATACTGCGCGCTGTCCCGGAGTTGTTGGTTTCAGTTTAATCAGTGCCATGACTTATCCTTGCTCGCTTGCAGCAAAATTGATTTCCTGGCCAGCGACCAGGCACACATAGGCCTTCTTCCAGTTGTTGCGACGTCCGACATTGCGTCCGGCGCCCTTGACCTTGCCCTTGACGTTGGTCACTTGCACACTATTGACGCTCACGTTGAACATCATTTCGACCGCTGCCTTGATTTCCGGCTTGGTCGCGTCAGTCGCAACGCGGAAGATCACTTGCTCATGCTTCTCGGCAATAAAGGTCGCCTTCTCGGAGATTTGCGGGGCGAGCAGCACCTTCATCAAACGCTCTTGGCTGAATTGTTGTGTGCTCATGCGTACATCTCCTCAATTTTGGCCACCGCGTTGCGTGTCACAATCACGCTCGGGAAGCGCACCAGACTGACCGGATCGGCCTGATTGGCTTCCAGCACCAGCACGTTGGGCAGGTTACGCGAAGACAGATACAGGTTCTCATCCAGATTGTCGGTAATAATCAGCAACCGGCCATCCAAACCCATCCCCTTGATCTTCTGTGCCAACAGCTTGGTCTTGGGCGCATCAATCGTCAGGCTATCTACCACCACCAGACGGTTTTCGCTGACCAGTCTGGACAGGATCGATGCCAGGCCCGCGCGGTACATCTTGCGGTTCACCTTGTGCGTGTAATTCTCTTCGCCGGTATTCGGAAAAATCTTGCCGCCTCCACGCCACAGCGGGCTGGACGCCATACCGGCACGAGCCCGGCCGGTACCTTTTTGCGCAAACGGTTTACGCGTGCTTTTGGCGATTTCGCTACGGCCCTTTTGCTTGCTGTTCGCAGCACGCGCATTGGACAGATAGGCAGTAACCAGTTGATGGACCAGCGCTTCGTTATATTCGCGCCCGAACAATTCGTCCGACGCGTTCATATTCGCAGTCGCCTGACCTTGATCATTAATGACTTTGAGTTCCATTACGCACCTGCCTTCACTGCGGGACGCACAATAATGCTGCTGTTCATACAACCTGGAACAGCACCTTTGACCAGCAGCAACTGGCGTGCGACGTCAACGCGCACGACTTGCAGATTTTGCACCGTCCTTTGCACATCACCCAGATGACCCGTCATGCGCTTACCAGGGAACACGCGGCCGGGATCCTGCGCCATACCGATAGAGCCCGGTACGTTATGCGACTTGGAGTTACCGTGCGAGGCACGGCCCGATTTGAAATGGTAACGTTTGATGGTACCGGCGTATCCTTTTCCCTTGGAGATACCCGTCACATCAACGAGTTGGCCCACCTGAAAAATCTCGACACTGACCGTCGAACCTGCCTGCAGGTCAGTCAGTTGTTCCGGGGATACGGTAAATTCCTTCAGTGCACTCCCCGCTTCCACACCCGCCTTGGCGTAGTGTCCGGCGGCAGCCTTGCTGACGCGGCCAGGACGGCGCACACCATGTGCAAGTTGCACAGCGGTATAGCCATCGGTATCCACGGATTTAACCTGAGTGACACGATTATTGGACACTTCCAGCACTGTTACCGGCAACGAAGAACCGTCTTCGGCAAACACGCGGGTCATGCCAATCTTGCGACCGACAAGTCCTAAACTCATTTTAATTTCCTCTTGTTAAGGGGCTGACTACAATTGGCCAGCCGATCTTTTTTTACGACGGTTACAGCAATTACTGTAATTTAATTTCCACATCCACACCGGCCGGCAAATCCAGCTTCATCAATGCATCCACCGTCTTGTCGGTAGGATCGACAATATCCATCAGGCGCAGATGGGTACGAATCTCAAACTGATCACGCGAAGTCTTGTTGACATGCGGGGAACGCAGCACATCGAAGCGCTCAATCCTGGTCGGCAACGGCACTGGGCCGTTCACCACCGCACCGGTTCGCTTTGCCGTATCGACAATCTGCGCAGCCGACTGGTCAATCAAGCGATAATCAAACGCCTTGAGGCGAATGCGGATTTTCTGACTTTGCATAATCTTCTCTTGCATATACGCGGCAATGCCGCTGGTTTAAAGAACGAAAACGCGTAACCACGGTCACGCGAGGGCGCGGATTGTAGTCTTACTCGATGATCTTTGCAACCACTCCGGCGCCGACGGTACGGCCGCCTTCGCGAATCGCGAAAC
>CAYHEM010000011.1:0-89247 GCA_964355765.1 uncultured Gallionella sp. | reverse complement strand
TATTGGACGCTGTTTCCACCCCTAATCTGGAAAGTTTTGCACGCTGTTTGACACTGTCGGCATAAAAAGCAAGTCGGGTTCACCCGCACCCCCCCGTGCACTCACTTTACCGGTTTGGGACGAGGCTTCCTGTAGAGCTCACTCAATCGCAATATTTCCAGCCAAGCCTTTTCCGGGAAGCCTTCCCGGTCGAATCTGCCGCCACCACGGCCATTTGGCTGCAACAGGTCGGCGAAATAAGCCTCGCCATCAGGCGAGTTCCAGATATTTAAAATCTCTTCCAGTATATGAGGAAAACTCTCCTCAAGCGCCCTTGGATATTGGTTCGGAGGGCATTTCAGCGTATGCAGGACAATCTCTCTATTGATCATTAGCCATCCTCATCGTTATCTGATTTATTCAATGGCCGGGCCGAAACATGCAAGAAGCGCCGGTATGCGTACAGCGTAAAACGAAATGGGTAATAGCGTCAATTCCAGTCGTTCGAATTCTGTGCGGCACCTTTTTCAGCGTCCAGCAGCGTGATGGTTGGCTGCTGCCCCTGCGGAGAGAAGTTTTTTCGTGGTACGTCAGTGCCGGGTTACGTATGAATTCTATTGATCTTTTCATAATTCATGACAGGTACCCTTACAACATCTGTCATGCCGGCGAAGACTGGAATCCGGGCAATTTACAACACCTCCACGCAGTGGAGCAACACCCAAAACCAGCTTTGTCCGCTACGCGGGGGTTATATAACAAGCTGAATTTCTGCCTTCGCAGGAATAATGAAAAAGTGAGGTTCATTCCAGTCCGCGCGGCGGCAATTAAAGATAACTGGATGTTTTAAATGACGTTCTGCACAAGTCACTGTGTTATACTGCCCGCCTTGGCTCGGGATAGGTTCGAACAGCGCAAAAAACAGCCGAGGGGCAGGCGCCAAGAAATCTTCAAGATTTCAACCCTAAATTTCAGTGCCCCGTACTGTCAATCCGCAGGTCCCGGGTTCGCATCATGGCCTGGGGTGCATCATTTACAATCATCAAGTTAGAACGATGTTTGCGCCATGATTTTAGCTGGCATTTTATTTTTTTGGCCGAGCCATTATCGGTGAAGGAGTAGTCTGTAGCCAAGATTTTTTTAGTAAATAATTCATGATATCGACTGCAAGATCGATGGCATTGGGGCAATACAGCTGAAATCAGCATTCATAAAGAAAGTGTAGGCTGTTGGCCAATCTGGAAAGCAACTGATGGAACTTTCGGAACGACTGGCCACTCTCATTTGGCGTTGATTATAAGCATGCGGTGTTGCCCACTGAGTGACACGGCAATGAAATTCTAAGTAATGAAACTAAGGTGATGAAACTATGAACGAAATCCTACAGCATCTGAAAAAGCATGGTGAGCAACTCGACACGGAGATTGCCGTTGCTACGGGCATTTCACTTGCTACCGTACGTTCGCATCTGGCAGACCTTACCGCCAAATACGAGGTCGTGGCGTGCCATACCACCAGGTTTGTGAAGGGTAAAAAAGTCGTGGGAATGGCTTGCCGTGTCGCGGGATATATTCCGCCAGCAGCACCGGGCAGAAAATCAAAGGCACAGTTAAAGCTATCTTAATTCCGCCCGCCCCTCGCAAAATTGGCAATGGGGGGGCTGGCAATCAACGTTTACCCCGATAACCAGTGTCGACTTCGCGAATCACCTCGCCCTCGATCACCTCACGGATCACTTCGCCCTCGATCACCTCACGGATCACTTCGCCCTCGATCACCTCACGGATCACCTCGCCCTCGATGACCTCATCACCCAGGTGATGCTGGCGCATCTGTTTTCTCAACTCACGGGTTTTCCACCAGAGATAACCCCACGCCATCACTCCAACGATCAAGATGACCGCAAATAACAGCGCAGAAAACATCAATACCAAACCAATCAGCACGGTGGACACGATGAACGCGGCCACCTTGCGCAAGAGACTTGAGCGCGCTGTGGTGGTGCCAAAGGGTTTTTCCATCTGCATTTTGTCAATGTACCTGGGGATTATTTGCGACAGCGCCCCTCAACCGTACAGCCTATTATCGTCGCGCTGTTTTTCCAGCCTGAGCAGTACATTATCATCGTATTGACCAGCAATCGAAACGGTTTGCTGGCGTGGCTTACAATTCCCAGTATCCCCGCAAGAGGCTATTTTCCGGACTCTTTTGGCTTCTTTGCAGCAGAATCCTGTGCGGCAGCCAAAGAAGATTCAATAGTCACTCCCCCTTTGTCGTAATCCGAATAAATAGACTCGACAGTTATGCGAGAGCCTTGATCATCCACCCAAACAAAAGTCTCCTTATCAAGCTGGCTTCCTTCCGCTTCTTTTAATTCAAAATTTCCCGTTTCGAGTTTAGTGCCGATCTTTTTCTTTATGATCGAGCTTTGCCTTTGCGGCGTTCCATATTTTTTCTCCAGGGCGTTGGCAAGTGTCAGCATTTCCTGCGTGGAACCGTCTATCACGACCTTGGTGAGCCCTTTGTCGCTACTCAAGGTGACCAATGCAATCATATCAACCAGGGTTTCGTAATCGAGCAATATCATTCTGCCCTCTTTAATGAAAGAGCATCTATCACTCATGGTGTTGAATTTTTTTCCCATGCACATTTTTATCAATGCACCCTCTACTCCAGGCTTTCCCAGAGGAATACCATTAAAGGAAATGGTCTTCTTGGAGCGTTGCTGTTGCGACGACTGTTCCACAGAGGAGACTGTCTTTTTCTGCGCCTGAGATGCGGCATAGCCATAGCCCGAAAAGAGTAATACGCCCGTAACGGCAATCATGGGCAGTAAAGTCTGTCGATTCATTTTGTAGCCTCCGATAAATATATTGTGACCCTGTTGCAAATTAAACGCTTACCGCCTGAGAACTCCAATGCGCCACCGTAATTGCGGGATCGCAACAGCGATTATTTTATGATGGAATCAATCACAACGCTCAGGCCCTGGGCGCCCGGCTTGATGCCCCCGGCCGTTCCTTGCAGGTCGCCAGGTTGGGCAACCGCATTGCCGCTTTTGGAGACACGCGCCACCACCTCGACTTCTTCAGTAGCTGAGAGCTTCGCCTGCGATTGCATCGCCATACTGTCGTCGAATGTAAACTGCAGCGGCAAGTCCTTCACCTGTTTGCGCAATACAGCGAGTGGCGGCGCATTTTTGTCTTTCGCGTCACGTGCAAAGACGAACACGATGTCTTCTGGAGCGGCTTTGCCAGCCAACTCAGCACTCAACGAAACTCCGCCGGCAATCACTTCCGCTGGGCTGGCGGCCTGCGGGGTATTATCGGCTGTCAACTGTGCCAGCTTCTCCCTGCCGCCCGGTTGCATCGCGAGAAATTCGCGCGCCTGTCTGATGCCATCTCGTATCGTTTGCAATTCGGCAGTATCCGGCGGCAACCGCTCGACCAATTTTGTCCAGTGCGTAATCGCCGCAACATAGTCGCCGCGCTCCATCGCCGCCGAACCGGACAATGCCAGCGCCAGCAGGTTACTGCCATCCAGCTCCAACGCCCTCTCGAGGAACCGGGTCGGCTCGCCCAGCAACGATTGATCATTGCTCATCGCTGAGACATCAGCATAGCTCGCCCAGAGCTGCGCCTCATCGGGCACGAGTTTAACCAGTTGCTCATACGCGCGTGCCGCGTCCGAGAAGCGTTGCATTCCGCTATAAGAGCTCGCCAGCAGGAACCAGCCGTCCGGGTCTTCCGGCTGTTGCTTCAACTTTTCTTCCAGTTCCTGCAGTTTGGCTTCGGAATTGATAAGACCGGAACCCTCGGCCAAACCCAGACTTTCCTGTGGCAACAGCGCTTGGGTATGACCGATCAAAAGGTAGAGCGACACACTGAATAATGGCAGCAACACGGCCAGCACGATGGCCAGCACCTTGGCGGGATTGCGCGGTTTCATGGCGGGTCGCTCGGTACTTTTTACCTCCTCCAGCAGGCGCGACTGCAATTCGCGCTTGCCTTGTTCGTAGGCATCCTGGGTCAACAGGCCGTTACGCAGATCCGCCTCAAGCTCCGCCGACTGGTCGCGCAGAATTTCCAGGTTCTCGACATCGCGCAGAACTTCGTCACCGTTGTTATCGGCATTGCCGGCGCCGCGCCACAGGGGCCACACCACAAAGGGCAGCGCCAGCAGCAGCAGTGCCGCGCACACTATCCAGAACAAGGTCATGCTTGCGGCTCCTTCGGTTGATTGGGCGATGCTGCCGTCTCGTTCAATAATTCAGCGGCGCGCTGCGTATCTGCGGTGGACAATTCGGTCTCTACGATCAAACTTTTTCGCTTGCGCAATTGATAGATCAGTGTGCCGACACCAATCAGCAACAGGGCAAATGGCCCATACCAGAGCACCAGCGTGGTTTTTTTTACCGGCGGGTCAAACAGCACGAAATCGCCATAGCGGGAAACCAGATAGTCAATGATTTCCTGGTCGCTCAACCCCTTCTGCATTTGCTCCCGCACCTCACGGCGCAGGTCTTCGGCAAGGCCGGAATGTGAACTGGCCAGCGATTCATTCTGGCAAACCAGACAGCGCAGATTTTCGGCCAGCCCGATCATGCGCTGTTCCAGAACCGGATCAGCGGCCATGTCCGTTGCCTCACCGGCATGGGCAAAAAGCGGCAGCAGGCACAACAGCAGTATCGATAAATATCTCATTTCGCCTGCAACTCCTTAACCAGGGGGAGAATCTTCTCTTTCAGATCCCGCTCCGTCACCATGCCGATGTGTTTGTACTGAATAATGCCCTGCTTATCAATCAGATAGGTCTCCGGCACGCCGTACACGCCGTAATCAATACCCACGCGGCCCTCAGCATCGGACAGGACCAGGGTGTAAGGATTGCCGTGTTTCTGCAGCCACGCCATGCCGTCTTCCCGTTTGTCCTTGTAGTCCATTCCGTAAAGCGGCACCAGATTCTGGCGTGACAGTTCCATAAACACCGGATGCTCATACTCGCAGGCCGTACACCACGATGCCCATACATTGAACAGCCACACCTTGCCCTTCATGTCCTGCAGCGAAAATTGCTTGTCCGGCTCATGCAGTTGCGGCAGTGTGAACGCCGGAGCCGGTTTGCCGACCAGCGGCGAGGGCACCTCATGTGGGTTGAGTCCCAGCCCGATAAACAGAAAAACGGCCACAATCATGAAAACAACAAACGGAAGTATGAAGCGCGCCATTATTGTTTACCTCCCGCAGCCAACAGGTTCGATTTTGTCTTGCGACGCATGCGATAGCGACGGTCGCTGATCGCCAGCACACCACCCAGCCCCATCAAAAGAGTTCCTGCCCATATCCAGTCCACAAACGGCTTGATATAAACCCGTACAGACCATGCGCCGCCGCTGTCCGGTATTGCCTCGCCCAGCGACACATACAAATCACCCAGCAGGCCGGCACTGATTGCCGCCTCGGTCATCGGCATGCCGGAAGCGTGGTATTTGCGCTTTTCCGGGAACAGTTCGGTAACCAGTTTCCCGTTCTTGCTGATTGAGACGCGTCCCTTGGCCGCCCCATAATTTGGGCCCTCCACTTCCGTGACGCCATTGAAACGGAATTCATAACCACCCGTCTGCAGGGTATCGCCAACGTCCATGCGCACATCGCGCTCGGTCTCATATCCGCTCACCAGCGTCACGCCGATGATGAATATCGCCACGCCGAAATGTGCCAACTGCATGCCGTAGTAGCTCAACGACTGGCCGCGCGCACGCTGCATGAAATTACCGTGCCCGCCCAGCCGCTCATACAGGCTCAATATCATCGACGTGATCACCCAGAATGCCAGCAACAGGCCCAACGCGATCATGGCGCTCCATTTTCCCATCGTCAGCGGCAGCAGCAACGCGATCAACAGGGCGCTGGCAAACGCCCAGCGCACCCGCCTGGCCAGTTCCGGCAGGTCAAATTTCTTCCAGCGTGCCAGCGGTCCCAGCCCCATCATCAGCACCATGGGTGCGATCAACGGCACGAACACCGCCTCGAAATAAGGCGGACCAACCGACAGCTTGCCGTAACCGAGCGCATCCATGAACAGCGGATAAAGCGTGCCGATAAACACCGATGCGGTGGCAACCGATAACAGCACATTATTCGACAGCAACAGCGTCTCGCGCGACAGCAGGTCAAACTTGCCGCCCAGGCCGATTTTCGGCGCGCGCCAGGCAAACAGCAGCAGTGATGCGCCAATCACGATGACCAGGAAGGAGAGGATGAATACGCCACGTCTGGGGTCGGCCGCGAACGAATGCACCGAGGTCAATACGCCGGAACGCACCAGGAACGTGCCCAGCAGACTCAGCGAAAATGCGGCGATCGCCAGCAACACCGTCCAGCTCTTGAACGCACCGCGCTTTTCCGTGACCGCGAGCGAATGGATCAGCGCAGTGCCGATCAGCCACGGCATGAACGAGGCATTCTCCACCGGATCCCAGAACCACCAGCCGCCCCAGCCCAGTTCGTAATAAGCCCACCAGCTGCCGATGGAAATACCGGCGGTCATGAAGACCCACGCTACTGTCGTCCACGGGCGCGACCAGCGCGCCCAAGTGGCATCCATTCTACCGCCCAGTAATGCGGCAATGGCAAAGGCAAAGGCCACGGAAAACCCCACGTAGCCCATGTACAGCATCGGCGGGTGTATCACCAGTCCGGGATCTTGCAGCAGCGGATTCAGGTCGCGCCCGTCAGCGGCGGCAGGCAACAGGCGATCGAACGGATTAGAGGTCAGCAGCATGAACAGCAGAAAACCGACCGAAACCAGCCCCATCACCCCCAGTACGCGCGCCACCATTTCACCCGGCAGGTGTTTGCTATACACGGCAACAGCCAGTATCCACCCCCCCAACAGAAAGGCCCACAATAGCAGCGAGCCCTCGTGCCCACCCCACAGGGCTGACACCTTATAGATCACGGGGAGATGGGAATTGGAATGCTGTGCCACATACAGCACGGAAAAATCGTCAACCACAAATGCGTAGGTCAGGCACAGAAATGCGATGGCAAGCAGCACAAACTGACCATAGGCCAGCGGACGGGCGCTGCCCGACAATACGGCGTTATCCCGCGCGGCACCGACAATCGGCAGCACCCCCAGGCAAAGCGCCAGGAACAGCGCAACAATCAACGCAAAATGACCAATCTCTGGAATCATGCTGGAACCTTAAAAAATTATTTGGTAGGAGAAGACGCTGCGGGTACAGGCGTTGCCGCAGGTGCAGCGGCATTCGCGGCCTCGGCCTTTTTCAGCGCATCGGCAGCTTCCGGTGCCATGTAATTTTCATCATGCTTGGCGAGCACCTCGTCGGCACGCATCACGCCATCGGCCTCCACCCTGCCCTGCGCAACCACGCCCTTGCCTTCGGTAAACAGGTCCGGCAGGATGCCGGTGAAAACGACGGGGATGCTCTTGTGCCTGTCGGTAATCACGAAATTGACCGTCAAGCCATCCGTGGCGCGCTTCACGCTACCCTCTTCGACCAGGCCGCCGATGCGGAAACTGCGCCCGTGCGGTGCTTCATTGTTAAACACCTGCGTCGGGGTGAAATACAGGCTGACGTTGTTTTCCAGCGCATTCAACACCAGGCCGACGGCCACCGCCAATCCGGCGACGGCGGCTACGATGAACATAAATCTTTTGTGGCGCGCTTTCATGTCACTCCTCACTTTCGGCGTCACGCATCATGCGTATTTGCCGCAGGGTAATTTTTCTTCTGTGCCGCACCATAGCAATCTCAATCGCAAAAATGAGAAAGGCAACGGCATAGGAACCCAGCCAAACATAGGTGAGCGGGTTTTCCCGCATCCAGATATCCAGACTCATCATCCCCGCACCTCCGCTACCTTGCCGATGATTTCAAGTTGTTCAAGGAGGTGCGACGCGATCATTCCCGCACCAAACGCATTCGCGCACCGTGTCATGACCGCACCTCCGGCAATTCAGAAATCCACTGGGTGTTACGTTCGCGCTCCAGAATAATGCTGCGCACACGCGCCAGCACTACCGCAACCGCATACAGCCAACAGGCCGCCAGCGTAATGAACATGGCCTGCTGCATCGCAACATGCATGGAGGTGCCGCTGAATTTGATGGTCGAGCCCTGATGCAGGGTATTCCACCACTGCACTGAAAAGTAGATGATCGGCACGTTCACCGAGCCCACAATCGCCAGCAACGCGCTGGCGCGGTCGGCACGGCGCGGATCGTCAATCGAGGCGTGCAACGCGATAAAGCCCAGATACAAAAATAGCAGGATAAGTTCGGAAGTCAGGCGCGCATCCCACACCCACCATGTCCCCCACATCGGCTTGCCCCACAGCGCGCCGGTCCACAGCGAGATAAAGGCAAACAAGGCACCGGTGGGCGCAATCGCGCTGGCCATCATGGCCGACAGCCGGGTATTGAAGATCAGACCGAGCGCCGCATAAGCCGCCAAGATCATATAAAGGAACATGGACAGGATGGAAGCCGGCACATGAATGAAAATGATGCGATAAAACTCACCCTGCTGATAATCAGCCGGCGCAACCGCAAAGCCGATATACAGGCCGACAATCAGTGATACCGCAGCGGCAACCGCAAACCACGGAATCAATTTTCCGGCCAGACCGTAAAAAGTGGTGGGTGCAGAATATTTAAACCAGTTTATTGCCATGTTATTTCCAATTTGCTACTCCATCGAAATACGCAACGCCTGTGCCGTCACCCACGGGGTGAACACCAGGGCCAACATCAATAACGCGCCCAGCAAGGACAAATGGGATACCGCGCTCAACCCGGTTGAAACTGCCTCGACTGCGCCCGCGCCAAAAATCAGTACCGGAATGCACAACGGCAACACCAGCAGCGACAGCAGCACGCCGCCGCCGCGCAGGCCCAGCGTCAACGCCGCACCGATCGCACCCACCATGCTCAATATCGGCGTCCCCAGCAACAGTCCGATGATCAGCACGCCAAGTGCCTGCGCCGACATGTCGAATTGCACCCCCAGCACCGGCGCCATCAGCACCAGCGGCAAACCGGACACCATCCAGTGTGCGACGATCTTGCCCAGCACCAGCATGGACAAGGATTGCGGAGCCAGCATCATCTGCTCCAGCGTGCCGTCCAGATAATCGGCCGAAAACAGCCGCCCCAGCGACAGCATCGAGGACAACAGTGCCGCCACCCACAATACACCCGCCGCCATCTTGCGCAGCATGTCCATTTCCGGCCCGACACCCAACGGAAACAAGCTGACCACCATCACGAAAAAAATCAGCGTGGTGAGCACATCGGCGCGGCGCCGCATGGCCAGCAGCAAATCGCGCCGGATCACCAGCATGACCAAACCGGGAAGCGAAGATTTTTTCATGACAGAAACAGACTGCGCATTTCCATCCCCGCCACTTGCAGCGGCTGATGCGTGGTGAAAATCACCATGCCCTGCTGCACCAGATGTTCCGCGATCAACTCCTGAATTTGCGCCACAGCTCCGACATCCAGGGCGGTCAAAGGTTCATCCAGTATCCATAACCTGGCATCGCTCACCAGCAAACGCGCCAACGCCACGCGGCGGCGCTGACCCTGCGAAAGCACCTTGGTCGGCAACCTCTCCCGGCCACGCAACCCCATGCGCCGCAAGGCGGCTATTGCCTCTTTTTCATCGAGTTCATTTCCGGAAAGACCAGCCGAGATACGCAAATTTTCCAGCGCGCTCAACTCGTCCTTGATGGCATTCAAATGCCCGAGATACAACATCTCGGCATAGTAGTCCTCACCCAGATTACGGGTATTCTCTCCACGCCAGGCAATCGTTCCCTCATCCGGCATCAAAAAGCCGCACAGGGTACGCAACAAACTGGTTTTACCGCTGCCGTTTGCGCCCTGCACCTGCATGATCTGCCCAGGATGCAAGGTGAAACTCAAGCCAGAAAACAGACGGTGATCGCCGCGACTACAAGCAAGATTGCTGACTTCCAGCATGAAAAGGAAATCCAAAATTAACGACGCCGGATTATATACGATTGCAACTGGGGAATGCGCACCAACTGCCTTAAGGAACCTCTGATCAAGTCCGCCATGAACCGCGTTGCTAACAAAAACTGGATGATCGCAAGGCGCGCGACGCGGGTCGTAGTCATTCTACGATGCCAAGGTGCGCAACGCCGCGAGCGCCAGTTTTTGCTGCAACCCTTCAGGGCATTGGCTTTTATGGCGATCTGCGGTGTCAGTCTCCTAGCGAATTGCCGGGCGTTGCTGTTGAAATCCATAGACTGGAATATACGCTGCGCCACAGCAGCACCGATCTATGCAACCTGTCTGAAATAGCCTGATTTTCCTGCTCTGTTCCACGCTTTACCGCTCAGACAAACTTGATATTTTGGCATCGTAGCCATTACCCGAGAAATCGGTGCAATGCGCGCATTCATAAATATTAATGGGATCATGCCATGTCTAGGTCATCCGTCATTCGATTAGTCGGCAACGACTGCGATGAGTATCCAGTTGAATCACAAGCCATTCAGGAAGCGCTGGGACGCATTGAGGCAGAGGCGCAAGCCGATATTTCCGCCCAGGCAAGGGCGCGCGCCGAAGCGCATGCGCGGGCGGTGGCCCAAGCGCGCGTGCTGGCTGAAACGGAGTTGACCGCACAGGTCGAAGCAAAAAGCCAGGATGAGAAAAGGCTTGCCGAGGCGATTCGAGCCAATCTCGAAACAGAGAGCAAGTTGGCCTGCGTAGTCCAGGAAACATTGGCCTGCGAATTGCGCCTTCAGGAAGAAAAACAGGCAAGACTGCGCGCCGAGCAACAGGCACAAGACGAACTTAACCAACGTTTGCAACAGGAACAGGTCGCGCGCATCGCCGCTGAGAACAAAGCCAGAACGGAACGTGAACTGGCGACGCTGACCGTGCAACGGCATCAGGCAGAACAAGAGGATCAGCCACATGCCGAGGCCAAAATACATGAAATTCAAAAAATTATTACCGAAATAACGACGCGCACCGAACAGGCCGGTGCGGAACGTTATCGCGCCGAGCAGGCGCAAAAAAAATATGCGGAAGAAAGGCTGCAGCTGGAATTCCAGCTAAGCGACATGGCCGCACAACGGGCTGAAAGTGAGGCCGAAGAAGCGCGTTTGGTGAAAAAGCGGGTAAATGCCGAGCAGCACGAACTGGCGCAGATAAGCAAACGCGTCGAGTCCGAACGGCATGCCTTTCAGGCAGCAGAGAATCGCACCAGACTGCAGCAGGAGGCGGCCAGGCTGGCGCAGGAAAAAGAATCTGCAGAGCAGGCCCTTACCAGACTCGTGCAGAAAAGCGTTCAGAAAGAGCAAGATGCCGTCGCGCTGGTTAACGCGAAACTCAAGGCGGCACAGGCCTTAGCAGAGGCGGAGGATGCGCGTATGCACGCTGAATCGCTTGCGCTGCGCGAAACCGAGGAGCGGCTTGCCGTCGAGCGGGATACCGAGCAGGCTGTCTTGGCGCGCTCGGCTGCCAACCGGAACACGATGGAATTAGTCGCGCAACGCAGACTTTTCGAGGAACAGGCCAGAGTCGACGCCGAGGCACGTGAACACAGCGAGCTCGCGGCTTACCAAGCGGCAAAACAACGCGCCGAGACAGAGGCCATTGCACGCACCGAGGCCGAACGCAAACTCAAGGCCGAACAGGATGAGGGAGCGTTATGGTTGGCGCAGGCCGAAGCCGACACTCAAGCCTCGCAACAACTTGAAGAAACCAATAGGCTGCTGCGTCAGACCGGGCAGGAAGCGAAAGAGCGTTTGGCAGTAGAGATGTTAGCTGGCAAGGCGGCCGCACAAAAGCTGCAGGCTGAACGCGACTTGATGACACTCGCGCAACAACGCGCCGAGACGGAATTGCTGGCTGCACGCGAGACTGAGCTCAAATTGCAGGCTGAAGCGCAGGCGATGGCTTTGGCCAACGAATGTGCTGCGGCAGCACGTGAGGCATTGCATGTCGCCCAGGAAAACTTGCGGAACGAAAGTACGCTGCTTGAAATAGAACAGAATCGTGTTCAGGCAGAACAACAGGCAGCGCAAGTGTTGCTGGAGAAAACCCAAGCACAAAATGCCGCGTTGCAATCCGCACAGTTATACGCAGAAGCCCTGCTGAATGAACGTCTGGCAATAGATTTGGGCACTGCTGCCAAACAGGCCAACATTACAGCAATGCAGCAAAAAACCCAGGCTGAAACGCTTGCTGCAGCCACCTTCAATAACCAGATTATTGAAGCGGAACGGGCGCGCGACACTGCAATGACTCGCGCGCAGAATATGACGAAGCTGCGCGTCGAGGAAGAGCGCAAGACCGTCGAGGCAGAACTGGCGCTTACCCATAGCGAGGCGCTGGCAGTCGTCATGGCTCGCAAGCGCGCCGAGGTCGCTACCGCAGCAAAACTGGCCGCCGAGCAACGCGAGCAGATGGAGCAACAAGGGCTTGAGCAGGCGCAGGCTAAACTGGATGCTGAGCAGCGCGTACTGGCTGAAATTGAGGCGCGTATGCAGGCAGAAATGCAAGCTGAAGCGGCTATGGAGGCGCGTGAAGTGGCCGAGCACCATGCGCGTGAGGCAGCGCAAACCAGAACCAGACTAACGCAGGAAGCGACCCTGGCCGCACAGCAATGCGCCGAGTTGGAAGAAAGGATGAATGCGAACCTGCGTATGCAAACTGAAGCGGCACGCGCCGAGATCGCCGCGCATCAATTGATTGAACGTCTGCGCAGAAACAAAAAAATCGGCCGATGGGTGAAAGCCACCGGGCTGGTTTCAGTCATGGCATTCACCGGAGTCTTGTTGACCACGTTCCATGCCCAGGAGGAATTTCTTGCGCAGTCTGCCGTAACTCACCCGCAAAATCGTATCATCAAGAAGCAAGCCAACGTGGCTGCAACCCGTATTTCTCCGACTGAATTAAAAACCGATCAAATCAAGCCCGCCGCCTATTTGACTCTGGGGGGGCTGAAATTGGCCGACAAGCTTGAGTTCGAAAATCAAGTGATTATCGATATTCCAGCCATCACATCCGCCAAACAAACAGGGCTGAGTGATGCAGATCATCCACCTGCACAACTTCATGCGGTGATTGATCGGGGACGGCAAAGGTACTGACGATGAACAACGTGCCGGGGCGCATTTCAGCGCACGCCTTACGCCAGAGTTGCTCCATCGGCACCGGCGAAAGATAAGCAAAAACGACGTCGTAAGGCGACAAATCACAGTCCCACAAACTACCCCAGCGTACGCGGCAGTTTCGGTAGCCGCCCAGCCTGATACGCAGCCAGCTCCAGAGAAACGGTAACGGCGCAACTTCCACGCCGACATACAACCCGTCCGGGCGCACCCTGGCAAGATGCGTCAGCATGCTGCCCGAACCAGAACCCAAATCCATAAAGGCAAACCCCGCATCCTCTTTTGCGGCAGGCAGAAAACATTCCAGCGCGCGCCTGACTTTCTGACTGGAGAGGTAGAGCGGCACCTGCGTGCGAAAAACGCTCCAGTATGAAAACAGCAATACCAGAAACGCGCCAAGAAAAATGCTGGGCGGCAGTTCGGCCGAAAGCGTCAGCACCAGGGCCGGCAGGAAAATCAACTGAATCAATAACCACCATTTGGCAAGGCCTGCCAGCAGACTCAACGCAGCGGCAAGCAACCCGCACAAGATGGCGAATGACAGCAGCGAACTGCGCGGATCCGCAAATCCGGCCAGCAACCACACAAGCACCACAGCCACACACTGCAACGACAGCGCAACGATGGAAGGCGGAATTTTATTGAGCATAAGCCACATTATCGATGTTGCCAGTCCTGGGACATAGTTGATTGCCTTATTGAATCTTGAAGCTCATTCATCCTCACCGTTTCCTCTGTATGAGGAAGCAAATGTGAGCGCAATAGCGAGATGTTGCAACCTGGTCATTAGACCTAATTACATAGATAGTTTGGTGTATATACATCAAAAAAAACAAAGGCTAGACTGCAAACGTTAACGATGGCTCTCACAACCACGACTCAATCCCACAAATTTATTACACTTTAAAATTAAAACCACCTTTCGAAACAAACTAACCGACAGGAATTTTTTAATGCCAACTTACCCATCGAATTTTTCTAACTGTTTCAGTTTCGAAAATTTATTGATTGCAAGTCAATCACTGTTTGTTTGTTAGCAGAGCCCGGCAATGCCCAAGCGTAATCACGTTTCGCATTTCGCCCATCTGCCTGGCATGACCTGCCAGATACACGTGGATAAGGACAACAAGCTGCATCTCCCTTATGTCAGTGAAGGCAGCTTCGCCCTGCTTGGTATTACCCCGTCAGAACTTGAACTGCATCCGGAATTTCTCTTCAGCGCGCTGCACCCGGAAGATAGTGACGCGTTCTACAAAGGCATGCAAGCGGCAGCCACCGAGCCCACCACGTGGAATTGGGAAGGCCGCATCGTGTTAGCGCCGGCCGGTGAAATTAAATGGGTGAACTTGCGCGCCACACTGCGTGAAACCGATTCGCACGGAACCGTCTGGGAAGGCTTTATGGTGAACATCACCAAAAATAAACTTGCCGAGCAGATGATCATAGCTTCTCGTCGTCGACTGCGTGAACTCTCCTCCCACGTAGAGGAAATCAAGGAAGAAGAACGCATGCGAATTGCTCGCGAGATTCACGACGAAATTGGCGTATTGCTAACCGCCCTGAAAATTGACCTGGCTTGGCTGGCCAAGCGCTTACCACAAGGTGATGGCGCCCTCCATGAAAAAACCCGGACCATGTCAAACTTGCTGGACATAGCCTGCTCCTCTGCCAGCAACCTCGTGCACAGCCTGCGCCCAGGCTTTCTCGATTACTTTGGTGTCGTCGCAGCGATTGAAATCGAAACCAAAGAATTCACCAAACGCACCGGTATTCCATCCAGCGTCATCAAGTCAGACGACAACATCGAATTATCCACCGAGCATTCGCTCACCCTGTACCGCGTGTTTCAGGAAATGCTGAACAACGTCATGAAGCACTCGATGGCCAAGCAAGTTCAGATCGAGATTTACAGGGATGGCAAATCCATCAATCTGGTCGCTTCGGATAATGGCAAAGGGTTTGACGAAATATCGCGCAACAAATCACATTCATTCGGCTTGCGCGGTATCCAGGAACGCATCGGGCATCTTGGCGGCACGGTCAACATAACCAGTGAATTAGGCAAGGGAACACAGATTGCAGTTTGTGTGCCGCTTGGCAATGAAAGCCATGCGATTCAAGGCATAAAATCCGAGGAGGCTTCTGTCTAATCATGATTAAAATTCTTGTTGTTGATGACCACGCCCTGATCCGCAATGGAATAAAGCAGTTACTCGATGATTGTCCTGACATGCGGGTAACGGGCGAGGCTGAAACCGGCATGCAAGCCATCAGCATGGCGCGCAAAGGGGACTATGACATCATACTGCTGGATCTCGCCTTGCCGGACAAGCATGGCACAGACGTGCTCATACAGCTCAAGTCGGAACAGCATGACATCAAAATCATCGTATTGAGCATGCACCCGGAAGACCAATACGGCGTGCGCATGCTGAAAGCCGGCGCCGTCGGTTACCTCAACAAACAAAGCGCCCCTGAAAAATTGGTTAGCGCAATTCGGCATGTCATCAGCGGCAAAAAATACATCAACAAAGTGCTGGCGGAACAACTGCTGGACAACGTGACCGGCAAATCGCAAGAGCTGATGCATCAAAGCCTGTCCAACCGGGAATATCAGACACTCTGCCTGATGGCCTCCGGCAATTCCTTGACAGAAATTTCCGAGATCATGCGGCTCAGTCCCAAGACGATCAGCGTATACCGCGGCCGCATGCTGGAAAAAATGGGATTCAAAAACAATGCCAAAGCGGTTCACTACGCCATTGCACATCAACTGGTGAGCGCCACACACTAAAACCCGGGGATAGCTGCCACCTATTCGATGAGTCGTAGATTCTGCCATGACCAATAATTCACGCAGCGTCACAATTAAAGACCCGGTCGCCGGCCCGACCTAACCAGACACCACAAAATACGGCTAGCGCGCCATGAGCAAACCTTCATCCAATCCATCAGAACTCGCCCGTGAAACGTTAAAAACACTGGCGTTGCGCAAAATTTCGCCGACACCGGGTAACTACGCGAAGATATACGCCGAAATCAGCGGTATTCCAGCTCATGAGGGTAACAGCGCCGAAAAAGTGCTGTGCAGCATCGCGGACCGCCTTGCCTCGATTCCAAAATCAGCGTCCGCCGGCATCCTGCTGAAAAAGGCCATCGTGGCGAGTGACTGGCAACAATGCCTCCAGGAAGTTGACAAGGCATTGCCCGGGGCTACCGGCAGCGAACCCATCAATTCCTGGTCAGGCCTGATACGCAATCTGCTGCGCCAATTGGACGCTCCGCACAAGGGCTTGACCATCGCGCGCAAGAAGCAGGGTTTGGAAACGGTACTCACCCGCTTTGCAGCCAACCCCGATACGCTGTTTGAAAAGATCAACGGCCTGATGCGCTCCTGGTCGGCAGGATCACCTGCATTAACCAGCAGCATGGAAGCCGATGCCATTCCCGCTGGCAGCGGCAACGTGCCCGCAACAGCCACGCCATCTGCCGCAGAAATCGTGACAGCGACTGAAAGTTCGAATCAATCACTATTACAGCTTGCCGAACTGCTGGCGCAAACACTGGAAAGCATCATCAGTATCCAGCCGGAATTGAACGGGGAAGCGCAAACTCTTGCCAGGCAGGTGCGCGGCATCAAGACTCCAGAACAGGTCACTGCGCTGTCCAAACAACTGCGCCCGTTCTGGATAAAGGTCGAAATGCGCGGAGGTGACAAGGCCAAGATTCACGAAGGCTTGCTGCGCCTGTTGCGCCTGCTGGTCGAAAACATCGGCGAAATGGTCGAGGACGAAGATTGGCTGCACGGGCAAATCGCCATCCTGCAGGAAATCATATCCAATCCAATTGACAGGCACGCAATCGCGGATGCCGAACGCAGTCTGCGCGATGCCATCATCAAGCAAGGTATGCTCAAGAAAAGCCTAAGCGCGGCCAAAACCACACTCAAGGGTTTAATGACCACCTTTATTAAGCGGCTTGGCGAAATCACCGAAAGCACCGGCGACTACCAGCAGAAAATCGATGGTTATAGCAAAAAGATCGGAAAATCCAACGACCTCATCGAACTCAGCCATCTGCTGGACGACATCATGCAGGACACGCGCATCATCCAGGCCAGCGCGTTGCGCTCGCACGACGAGCTGATTGATACCCGCAGACAGGTTCAAGAGGCCGAAACCAGAATCAGAAAACTGGAACAGGAACTCGCCGAAGCCAGTGAATTGGTGCATGAAGACCAGCTCACGGGCACGCTCAACCGCCGCGGTCTGGATGAAGCTTTTGAGCGTGAGGCCACCCGCGCCGACCAGAGCCATTTGTCGATGTGCATTGCCCTGCTCGACATAGACAATTGCAAATATCTTAATGGCACCATGGGGAACCAGGCTGCTGACCAGGCATTGATTCATCTGAGCAGAATCATCAAAGAGACCTTGCGGCCCAGTGATTCAGTCGCGCGCTATGGCGGCGGGGAATTCATCATCGTGCTGTCCGGCATCGGCATTGAGGAGGCCACCGCCACCATCGAACGCCTGCAACGCGAGCTGACCAAGAAATTCTTCCTGCATGAAAACGAGCGCATCCTGGTCACCTTCAGCGCGGGCGTCGCATTGCGCGCCCCGCAAGAATCTCAGGAAGACATCATCGGGCGCGCCGACAGGGCGATGTACAAAGCAAAGCAAACCGGCAAGAACCGCGTGATCGTCGCCGGTTAACAGCTGTGGTCGGGCTTGAGCCCGACCTGCCGGATTAACATCCATCTCGAGCTGACGTCGTCAGCATTTTTCAGAAAAGTCTAAAGTTTTCCCATTCCCTTCCGATAACTGGCCTAACAGCGGTTAATGAGCCTGGCAGCAACGGGCAGACCAATGTAAACGGCGGACAAGCCGGATAACAAACCCAGTTAAAGGAGAATCAAAATGGCTGCAATCATCAACACCAACATCGCGTCGCTGAATGCCCAACGCAACCTGACCAGCTCACAAGGCGCGCTTGGCATTTCCCTGCAGCGCTTGTCTTCCGGCTTGCGCATCAACAGCGCCAAGGACGATGCGGCAGGCATGGCCATTTCCGACCGGATGACTGCACAGATTCGCGGCCTGAATCAGGCCGCACGCAATGCCAACGACGGCATTTCCCTGGCGCAAACGGCTGAGGGTGCATTGGGTGAAGTCACCAACAACCTGCAACGCATCCGTGAGCTGGCGTTACAGTCCGCCAACTCTACCAACAGCGCCAGCGATCGCGCTTCACTGGATGCCGAGTCACAACAGCTGCTCGCTGAAATTACGCGTGTTGCCAGCCAAACCACTTTTAACGGCCTCAATTTGCTGGATGGCAGCTTTACCAGCAAGTCTTTCCAGGTCGGTGCCAATGCTAATCAGGTAATTTCAGTCAGCTCGATTGCAGATGCACGCGCGACCGGATTGGGCAGTAATACCCTGGCAGCCGCCGGAACACTCATGGGAACCACCAAGGCAGCAGCCGCAGATTTGACTGGCGGCAACCTCGTCGCTGTCGAAGCCGGCCTGACCGTCAACACCGTCAATGGTGGTACGACAGCGGCCTTTGGCTACGCTGCTCTCGCCGATGCCAAGGCCATCGCCGCCGCCATCAACACCAATGCGGCCACCGTTGGCGTTACCGCCACTGCCACGAACAGCGCCACCTTGAGCGGCCTGTCTGCAGCCGGCACTGTCAGCTTCACGCTCGGCGGCACGGCAACCGCCGCCATTTCTGCCGCAGTGACGGATCCGACCGATCTCACGGCATTGGTAGGCGCCATCAACGGTGCCGCTGGCACCACCGGCATTACCGCAACGTTCACCAGCACCTCGGCGAAAGACAGCATCACCCTGACCAGTTCCGATGGCAGCGATATCAGCGTATTGAATTACGCAAATACCTCTGCAGTCGTTGGTGACACGCTTGCCTTCTCCGGAGTAACGCTGACTGAAGGTGGCAATGACTCTTCCCTCAAGATCGGTTCGGTCTCACTGGCCAGCAGCAAGGGCGCCATCACTTTGGCAGGCCATAATGCAGACGTATTCAACACTGCATCCAGCACATTCGCATCCATGGCCGGCGTGAGCCTGGCCAGCGCTGCAAATTCCCAACTGGCGATCGACGTAGTCGATGCGGCACTGGCCCAGATCAACGTTTCCCGTGGTGATCTGGGTTCCTACCAGAACCGCTTCAGCTCGGCGATTTCCAGCCTGCAAACGACCTCTGAAAATGTGACCTCCGCGCGTAGCCGCATCCTGGACACCGACTTTGCGGCAGAAACGGCGCAACTGACCCGTAACCAGATCCTGCAACAAGCGGGGACGGCGATGCTGGCACAGGCGAACCAGTTGCCGAACACCGTGTTGTCGCTGTTACGTTAAACGGGTAAAGCGCAATCACCCCCGGCTGGGCAAACAGTCGGGGGACTTCTAGCGAAGGAGAAGGAAAATGATCATCCAAAATACCAGCAACATGACTCAAGCTTCGCAGCCTGCCCGGCTCGCCAGCAATAGTGCGCCCATTGTTGCGAATGCCCAGCCCGACGTGACGTTTGAGTTACCGCAGGCCTCCGTAAAACCGACTGCCGAACAGCAACTCTTTACCGAACAGTTGAAGAACGTGGTGGACAACATCAACAAGACACTGAAACAAACCAACAAGAATCTGGAGTTCAGCGTCGATGAAAGTTCCAAAAAACCCTTGTTCAAGTTGAAAGACACGGAAACCGGCGATGTGATCCGTCAGTATCCGACGGAAGGGATGCTGGCGATTTCGCGCGCAATAGACCAGGTACAACAGGGCCTGTTGCTGAAACAAGAGGCTTAATCCCGGTTTATTCGGGCATTAGGTCATTGCGGAATGACCTTATAGTCGCGCCAGATTTGTAGGAGCGGGCCCTGCCCGCGAATCACCCGATCGCGGGCAGGGCCCGCTCCTACACTGCACAAGGTTTGATTGGCAATCCGTTCAGATCGATTACGACTCTGCTTAGAACCGCCATCAACACACAAAACGCTCAAAGGAACAGATCATGGCAACCGCGGCGACATCGGCAACCTCATCGACCAACATTGACGTTAACAGTATCGTTAGTCAGTTGATGGCAGTCGAGCGGCAACCCATCAATAAGCTCAACATCAAGGAGGCTGGCTATCAGGCCAAGCTTTCCGCCTACGGCAGCGTCAAGGGAGCCGTATCCAGCTTTCAGGCTGCCGTACAGAGCTTGAACAGCGCCAGCAAGTTTCAGGTGGTCAAAGCGACCACTTCCGACACAACTGTTCTTTCCGCTTCCGCCAGCAGCACTGCGGTGCCGGGCAGCTATTCTCTGGAGGTGACCAGCCTGGCGCAGGCGCAAAAGCTGGTTGCCGCCGGACAAGTCAGCTGCACCGCAGCCATCGGCAGCCCCGTGACAACCACCGTCACTTTTGATTTTGGTGCCATCAGCGGCGGCTCGTTCGATGCGGGAACCGGGAAATATACCGGCGCATCCTTTGCATCGAACGGCACCGGCAGCAAAAGCATCACCATCGACAGCAGCAACAATTCGCTGCAAGGCATCCGCGATGCGATCAACGCCGCCAAGATGGGCGTGACCGCCACCCTGATCAATGATGGCTGCGATGCGCCTAATCGCCTCGTACTCTCTTCCGACAGTAGCGGGTTGAGCAACAGCCTGAAAATATCGGTGAGCGGCGATGCGGCGGTGGATACCCTGCTGGCGCATGATCCCGCAAACAATTCGGGACAAAACCTTGCCGAAACTGCCACAGGACAGAACGCCGACTTTACGGTGAACGGTGTGACGGTGACCAAGACATCCAACATCGTTTCCGATGTGGTGCAGGGTGTGACGCTCACCCTGAACAAGGTGACCACGTCCCCGGCGACGCTGACCGTGGCACGCGATACGGCCGCCATCAGCAGCTCCATTTCCGGTTTCGTCAAGGCATACAACGATCTTGGCGCGACACTGAAAAGCGTCTCCGCCTACAATCCAACCAGCCAGCAAGGCGCTATCCTGCAAGGCGACAGCACCGTGCGTCTGCTGCAATCACAACTGCGCAGCATGTTGGGCACGTCGGTCGTCGGCACTTCGGGCGCATTGACGACACTCTACGATGTTGGCGTGTCTTTCCAGAAAGATGGCACGCTGACGCTCGATCAAGGCAAACTGGATAGCACCATCGCCAGCAATTTCAGCGACATTGCCGGCTTGTTCGCTGCGACGGGCGAAGCAACGGATAGCCTGGTCGGCTTTAACAGCGCGACCAGCGACACCAAGGCGGGCAACTATGCGGTGAACGTTACTCAAGTCGCGACCAATGGCGCCACCACCGGTGACCTGAGTGTCCCGGCAAGCGGCAACACCATTGCCGCTGGCACCACCATGAATGTTGACCTGGACGGCGTGAGCGCCTCGGTTGCACTGACCGCAGGCACCTATACCAACACCGGGTTGGCAACCATGATTCAGTCGGCCATCAATGGCACCTCCGCATTCTCCGCAGTCGGTTCTTCCGTGACGGCCAGCATCGATGGCAGTGGTTTTATGAATATCGTTTCCGACAAATATGGCCTGATTTCCAATGTCTGTCTCACCAGCGCTACCGGCACCGCCGTATCGGCCTTCATGGGCACGGTCACCTGCAGCACGCCGGGCGTCGATGTGGCCGGCCAGATCGGCGGATTCTCCTCGACCGGCGCCGGACAGATTCTGACTGCTACCAACGGCGACCCTCACGGATTGAGCCTCGCCATCAGTGGCGCTACCACCGGTGCGCGCGGCATACTGAACTATTCGCAAGGCTACGCTTACCTGCTGGGCCAATGGGCAACTTCCGGGCTGGAAAGTGGCGGGGTTCTGGCCAGCCGCACCGAAGGGATCGGCAGGAGCATTAGCGATATCGGCAATCAGCGCACTGCGCTGGAAGATCGTTTGAGCGGCATCGAAAAACGTTATCGCGCTCAATTTTCTGCGCTGGATGTCATGCTGAGCAGCATGAACCAAACCAGCACCTATCTGACGCAGCAACTCGCACAACTCAGTAATCTGAATTAGGAAAAATGTCATGAATGCGACCACTGCCAGCAAGGCTTATACAAAAATTGGGGTTGAATCCGGTGTGAACACGGCCGACCCGCACAAGCTGATTTCGATGTTATATCAGGGCGCCCTGCTGGCAATTGCCAAAGCCAAGAATGGCATGATGCGCAAGGATGTTGCGATCAAGGGTGCGGCAATTTCAAAGGCGACCCTGATTATCGATGACGGGCTGAATGCCAGTCTGGACAAGGAGGTTGGGGGTGAACTGGCCAGGAATCTGTCCTCCCTGTATGACTATCTGGTCTTGCGCCTGGTTGCCGCCAATCTGAACGACGATATGGCGGCCCTGGATGAAGTGGCACTGCTGCTGAATGATTTGAAAAATGCATGGGAAAGCATACGCCCCGACACGGTTTTTGCCCCCACAGCCGGTATGCAACAGACAGGCAGGCATTCGCCGGCCCATCCTGCCGCTCAGCAACCGAAAGCAATGAACAAAGTACAACTGACCTACGGAAGAGTGTAATCAAATGAGCACACCACACATTATTGCCAATTACGAATCGTTGTCTGCCATTACCGATCAGATGCGCGCGGCAGCTGTGCGTGGCAAATGGGATCAACTGCTCGATCTCGAACTGCAATGCGGCCGCCACGTCGCCATGATGAAGCCGGAAGAGCCCACTGCCATGCTGGATGGCCCTTCCCGGCAACGCAAAATTCAGTTGATCAAAAAAATCCTTGCCGATGATGCCGAGATCCGAAATCACACCGAGGTGTGGATGGGACAGTTACAGCGCATCATGCAAAGCAACCGCCATGAACAACAACTACAGCAAGCGTACGGGGGCTAGCAAATGCCGGGCCTGACGAGATGATTGTCGCAGCCCCATGCTACCTGCCAATCTAACCAACGCGCTGCAAGCCCTTTCCACCGGCACCGGGAAGCCACCGGCCACGACGGTCAGTGACACACCCCATCGGGGCAATCCACTCGAGCCTGGCCAGCAGCTTCAGGGGGTGGTTCAGTCCAAAATAAGCGAGGGATTGTTCAAGGTGCAGGTTGCCGGGCAAACGCTGCAGATGCGCCTGCCGAACAATATTCAAAGCGGCGACACGATAAAGCTTGAGGTTGTCTCATTGCTGCCGCGCCTCACTTTCGGCATGGTCGCCTCAACCAATCCGCTTTCAACACCCGAACAAATTGGCTCATCCGCCAGATTGCTTGCCAATCTTGCCGAACGGCCAATTGAAAGGCCGATTGTTCAACAACTGGGCAACAAGGCGGTCTGGGATGCTGCTCAGCAGACACCTGAGGCCAAGCACCTTGCCGGTGTGTTAGGCGAGGCGCTCGGCAAAAGCGGTTTGTTCTATGAATCGCATCAGGCGCAATGGATACGCGGTGAGCGCAGTATCAATCAATTGCGGGAGGAACCACAAAATCTGTTGACGGGGAAAAATATGCTGCACGCTGCCGCCGAGCAACGTGCGGTGCTCGAAAAAGCTTCCGCGACACCGACACAAGCAATATCGCTATCTGCAAAATCGTCCGGTGATGCCTCTCTGCCGGTGGCCAAGGAATTGCTGCATCTGGTGCAGCAGCAATTGCACACGCTGGAACAGCATCACCTGATATGGTCGGGACAGGTCTGGCCCGGGCAGCAGATGCAGTGGGAAATTCAGGAGCAGCCCGAACATCAGCCGGCACGGCAGGATGAACGCCAGTGGAGCACCGAAATAGAACTGGCCTTGCCCAGACTGGGCGATGTTCATGCCCGTTTGGTGTTCGCCGAAAGCGGGCTGCGCCTGACATTGCGTGCAGCGGACTCGAAGACCGTAGAATTATTTAACCGTGCCCTGCCCAGCCTCAAGAACTCCCTTATGGATGCCGATATTCCGCCGACAGCTGTCATGGTGGAAAAATCATGAAGCCGTCGCCACTCACGCCGCAACAGGTCGCTGTTGCGCTGACGTACGGCAAAACCGAAGGGGGAGCGCCGACGGTGGTTGCCAAGGGACGCGGCCTGATCGCCCAGGCAATTATCGAACGCGCCAGGCAACACGGGATTTTTGTGCATGAGTCCGTAGATATAGTTGGGCTGCTGATGAAAGTCGAACTTGATCAGGAGATTCCGCCACAGCTTTATCTGGCAATCGCCGAGCTGCTTGCCTGGCTATATCATTTAGAGCATGCGGATTCCCCTGCTATTCCTTCTTTTAACCAATTTTGATTTTGTTATCATCAATCAACTTGGCTGGCGTAAGGTTATAAATATATGGAAAAAGATATCTCACTGACAATCGAAACGCTCTCCGACAGAGATGCCGAATATCTCATCACCTCAGAGAAGGAAATCGAGTTTGTGCTGCGCAGCATGGCGGATCATGAGGCTCGTGTTGCGATTTATTACGGTGGTGAGCGTTATTTCTTCATATCCACCATACTGAACATTGACCACAAGGGAATGTGGTTCGAACAAAGCCAGAACAGCCTGGAAAATGAACGCGTAATCCAAAGCGATTATCTCGTTTTCGTCAGCTCTCATTTGCTGGCAAAGGTTCAGTTTGTCGCTGATCATGCCAGACTCGCAGAGTATGGAAAGTACCCGGCTCTTTATCTTCCACTGCCCAAAAGTATTTACCGTCTGCAACGGCGTGATTTCTTTCGCCTGCCGGCCCCGATAAGCAGCCCCTTACGCTGCAGCCTTGATTCAAAAAATGCAGTCTCAAAAAATATACAGGGGCTGGTCGTCATGGACATCAGTGTGGGCGGGGTGGGGTTGGTCTGCACGGAATCGAACGTTGAAATTGCCGCCGGTGATTCCTATCAGAATTGTCAAATTGATTTGCCGGAGATGGGCACGGTCATCGGGACACTGGAAGTCAAGAACCTGACGACATCCACATCACCCTCAGGCCACACGCATACACATGCCGGCTGCGAATTCAAAAACCTTGATGTCAAATCGACCAATTTGTTGCAGCGTTATGTGACAAAAATGCAGCGCACAAGAAGCAGTCTCGAGTGACACTGCTATCCGACTAAAAACTCAGACCTGCATGTTCATGATGTCGTTGTACGCCTGCATAAATTTATTGCGCACCTGAACGGCTGTCTGAAGATTGATGCTGGCTTTTTGCATCGCAATCATGGTGTCACTCAGGCTAACCCGGTCATCGCCCAGCACAAAAGCTTTTTGCATGGATTCCGATTTGAATTGAGATTGAGCTATTCCATCCAGTGATGATTTCAGCACGCTGGAAAAATCCACCTTACCCGTTTGCCCTGTCTGGCTTGGCTCGCGCAATCCGGCGGCGGCAGCGGCCACGCGCATTTGCGCCAATAAACTGTTTATTGCGGGTGTTTCCATTTTTGCACCTCCTTCTTTGGTTGGTTGCACGATACTCGACAGGCCGTAATCTTCATAAAAGGAAAAGGCGTGGGTTCTTCCTTTTATTCAGACCTTCAAAAGAACTGCTGCTGCCGATAATGCGCTTAGTGCCCCAGCGGCTTCTCAATGTGGTCACCCATCATCATGGCTGAACAAAAAAATAATGCGCTAAACCAATTGAACCAGCTCAATCTCCAGCAGATCGTGGGAATGATGGTTGCTATCGCGGCGTTGTTTGCCATGATCGCCGGTGCATGGATATGGGGCAATACGCCCGACTACCGGGTGCTGTACAGCAATCTATCCGACCGGGATGGCGGGGACATCATCGAGTCTCTGCAGCAGATGAATATCCAGTACAAATTTGCCGACGGCGGTGGAGCGCTGCTGGTACCTTCCAGTCAGGTTCATGAGGCACGCCTGAAACTGGCATCGCAAGGTCTTCCCAAGGGAGGAAATGTCGGCTTTGAGTTGATGGAAAATCAGCGCTTTGGCATTACCCAATTCGCCGAACAGGTCAATTACCAGCGCGCGTTGGAAGGTGAATTGGCACGTTCGGTGCAGTCCATCGGGGCGGTCGCCGCCGCGCGAGTTCATCTGGCCATTCCCAAACCCAGCGTGTTCGTCAAGGAACAGCAGCAGCCCAGCGCGTCCGTGGTGCTCAGCCTGCAAGGCGGGCGATTGCTTGATTCCGCGCAAGTCAGTGCAATTATTCACCTGATCTCGAGCAGCGTGTCTGGGATGTCTGCAAAAAATGTGGCCGTGGTAGATCAGAACGGCACCTTGTTGAGCGCCAGCCATGACAGAGCGGGCAACAATGGTCTGGATGCTAATCAGCTCAAATATGTGCACCAGGTTGAACAAAGTTACATCGACCGTATTGAGGCACTGCTGTCCCCCATGCTTGGCGCAAACAATATCCGCGCACAGGTCTCCGCCGACATTGATTTCTCGCGCATTGAACAAACCTCCGAAATTTACAAGCCGAATCAGAATGCGGCAGAAAGTGTAGTGCGCAGCCAGCAAACCAGCGAGGCGATGAGCGGCTCAGGGTTGGGTGCGGGGGGGATCCCCGGCGCGCTGACCAATCAACCGCCGGCTCCTGCCAGCGCGCCGATTGTCGCCAGCGCAGACAAAGCAGGAACAAATGCGTCGGACAATGCCAATCTGTCCGACCTGCAAAAAAAATCCGTGGTCAATTACGAAGTGGATCGCACCATCCGCCACACCATACTGCCGGTCGGTTCGATTAAACGCCTGTCGGTTGCCGTAGTGGTCAATGGCAGCCGTAAAATAACGAACGCCAAGGGCAAGACCAGCACCCAGCCATTAACTGATGCAGAAAAAGAACAGATCAATAATCTGGTCAGGGACGTCATGGGTTTTGACCAGAATCGCGGCGACAGCCTGAATGTGCAGGTGGCCGCTTTTACCGAGAATAATCAGATTATCGAAGAGGTGCCACTCTGGAAGCAGGCCAGCATGATTGAACTGGCAAAAGATCTTCTTAAATACGGGTTGATTGCCGCAGCCATGCTGTTTGTTGTCTTTCGCGTCATCAAGCCGGCTTTTGCTACCCTGCACAACATGCAGAGCAACACCGGTGGATTCAAGGCCTCCACGGAAGGCGAGGCTGCTGCCGAGGAAGCCTATACGCCGTCCACACCCTCCTACGATCAAAACCTGCAGACTGCCAGGCAGATTGCCAAGCAGGAACCCAAGATTGTCGCCAGCGTAATTAAAGAATGGGTAGGCGACAATGGCTGACGGCATTGAAAAAAGTGCGATTTTCCTGTTGTCGCTCGGTGAGAATGAGGCCGCCGATGTACTGAAATATCTTGAGCCCAAAGAAGTACAAAAGATCAGCGCGGCCATGATGACGCTGAAGAACCTCGGCCGCGAACAGATCGCACAGGTATTCCATGATCTTATTGTTTCCGCATCCAGAAAAACAACCATCGGCATGGATTCCGGCGCTTACATCCGCAACATGCTTACCAAGGCGCTGGGGGATGACAAGGCGGCGGGCTTACTGGATCGCATCACGCACAACAGCGATACCGCTGGCATCGAAAGTTTGAAATGGATGGATCCGGGTGCGGTGGCGGAATTGATCGGCAGCGAGCATCCGCAAATTATCGCAACGATTCTGGTGCACCTGGAAGCGGACCAGGCAGCCGAAGTTTTGAAAATGTTTACCGAGGGCACGCGCAACGATGTATTGCTGCGCATTTCCACCCTCGATGGCGTGCAGCCTGTCGCATTACGCGAACTCAATGATGTGCTGGGCAAGCTCATGACCGGCGGCGGCTCCGGAAAGAAGAGCCTGCAAGGCGGGGTGAGCACGGCTGCAGAAATTCTTAATTTCATGGGAAGCACACTGGAAACAGAAATGATGGAAAGCGTGCGCGGATACGACCCGGAGCTGGCACAAAAAATCGAGGATAAGATGTTTATCTTTGAAAATGTCACAGAGGTTGATGATCGCGGCATCCAGCTCATCTTGCGCGAAATTCAATCGGAGTCGCTCATTATCGCGCTCAAGGGTGCCAGCGAAGAATTACGCGAAAAGATTTTCAAGAATATGTCTCAGCGTGCCGCCGAGATGATGCGTGAGGATCTTGAATCCAAAGGTCCGGTCAGACTGAGCGAAGTTGAATCCAACCAGAAGGAAATTCTTAAAGTCGTACGCCGTTTGGCCGACGAAGGCCAGATTGCCCTTGCCGGAAAGGGCGAAGACGCCTATGTCTAGCGTCATCATTCCAAAAGAGCAACTCACCGCGTTCGAACGATGGGAATTGGCCTCATTCGAGCCGCATTCTGGCGTCAGCCATCAGAGCGGCCAAAAAAATGCCGGCCTCATCACCGTCTCGGGACTGGAGAATTTGCGCCAGCAGGCTCACGACGAAGGCTTTGCACAGGGCCATGAATCGGGTTATGCCAGCGGGACCCAGCAGGCAGGCAAAGAGGCCGCACAAATCCACACACTGTTACAGGATTTACAGAACGCACTTAATCAAATGGATGAGCAGGTGGCGCAATCGTTACTTGATTTGTCGCTGGAGATCGCCCACAAAATGGTGGGTGAATCCATGCAGATCAAACCGGAAGTGATCCTGAACGTGGTCAGCACGGCCATCAGCAACTTGCCGCATTTCAATCAGAACGCCCATTTGGTCGTGCATCCGGAGGATGCCGAATTGATCCGCAAGCATATGGGGGAACAGTTGTCTCACGCCGGGTGGAAGATTTTTACCGACGAGCAAATCAGGCGCGGGGGGTGTCGCGCAGAAACCGCACATAGCCAGGTGGACGCCACTGCCGAGACACGCTGGAAGCGTATCGTTGAATCGATTGGCCAGGATAGATCATGGCTGGCGTAACACATTCCGCACATTCCGCCAGATGGCATGGCCTTCTCGATGAGGGGCGCGACTATGTGGCGGGATGCAATGCGACGCCACCGAGCGGCCGCCTGACCAAGGTGACCGGCCTGGTGATGGAAGCGGTCGGCCTGAAAATGCCGGTTGGCAGCACTTGCGCGATTTACCTGCCGAATGGCATTGCCGAAGCAGAAGTGGTCGGCTTTTCCGGCGAAAAACTTTTTCTGATGCCGGAAAATCATGTTTACGGTTTGGTGCCAGGCGCGCGCGTCATGCCGATTGAACCAGGGCATATACTGACACCGTGCAACAAACGCAAACCGACGCGCCGGGTTGCGGATCGAGCCAAACATTTGCCGGTCGGCAATATGTTGCTGGGGCGCGTTCTGGACGGTGCCGGCAAGCCGCTCGATCAATTGGGTCCGCTGCTGGAGGCGGAATCTGCACCGCTGCAAAGCCGCCCGTTCAATCCGCTGGAGCGCGCTTCGATTGATACAGCACTGGATGTCGGGGTACGCGCCATCAACAGCATGTTGACTGTGGGGCGCGGCCAACGCATGGGATTGTTTGCCGGCAGCGGCGTTGGCAAGAGCGTGTTGCTCGGCATGATGGCGCGCTATACCAGCGCGGACATCACGGTGGTCGGATTGATCGGCGAGCGCGGCCGCGAAGTCAAGGAATTCATCAACGACATTCTCGGCAAGGAAGGCATGGCGCGCTCGGTGGTCGTCGCCACGCCGGCTGACACCTCGCCGCTGATGCGTTTGCAGGGGGCCGCCTATGCCACGACGATAGCCGAATATTTTCGCGATCAAGGCAAGAATGTATTGCTGATTATGGATTCGCTGACGCGTTTCGCCATGGCACAGCGTGAAATTGCGCTGGCAGTGGGCGAACCGCCCGCCACCAAGGGCTATCCCCCTTCCGTTTTTGCCAAGCTGCCGCAACTGGTGGAACGCGCCGGCAATGGGCTGGAGGGTAGCGGTTCGATTACCGCCTTTTACACCGTGCTGACCGAAGGTGACGATCAACAGGATCCGATAGCCGACAGCGCGCGCGCCATCCTCGATGGACACATCGTGCTGTCACGGCGGCTGGTCGAGCAGGGACATTATCCGGCGATCGACATCGAGGCCTCGATTAGCCGCGTGATGCCGCATCTGGCATCGCCGGAACACCTGTCTGCCGTACAGCGCTTCAAGCACATGTATGCACATTATCAGCGTAACCGCGATCTGATCAGCGTCGGCGCCTACGTCAGCGGCAGCGATGCATTGCTGGATCAAGCCATTGCGCTTTATCCACAAATGGAACGATTCTTGAAGCAGGGCATGCTTCAGCGCGAACCCTACCAGGCCAGTATTACCCAGTTAAACGCGCTGCTATCGCCTAAATCTTAACGAACGATCATGGCCAAGCCATTCACCCTGCAACCCCTGATGAACCTGGCGCAACATCAGAACGATACGGCAACGCGCAAGCTCGGGCAGTTGAACCAGCAACAACAAAGCGCACAGCAAAAACTTGATGTCTTGCTGGAATACCGCAAGGATTATCAAACCCGTTGGCAGGAAACCACGCGCAATGGCATGAGCCTGGTCGACTTGCGCAATTTTCAGCAATTCATGAACAAGCTTGATGTGGCCATCATTGATCAGACCAGAATGGTCGATCAAAGCAAACTATCGACCCAGCGTGGGCGCAGCGAGTTTGATGTAACACAGCGCAAATTAAAATCGTTCGATACGCTGCAACAGCGCCATATTGAAACGCAAAATAAAATTGCCGATAAGTCTGAGCAAAAGGCACTGGATGAACATACCGGCATACTTTCCAGCCACAGAATAACGAACAGTGAAGATCAGCATAAATAAGTGGAGATGCCATGATTAACCTGCAAATCACCGCAAATAACGCCAACTCATCCGCCAGCACGGCTGGTACGGCCAGTGCACCACAGGCGCACACAACGGTGGATGTATTGACCCCAGAACCTTTTGCAGCCTTGCTGGCGCAGCAACTTGATGGGTTCAATTCACTTATTCCCACTGCAGTGCAAATTCCCCTTGCTGCTGGCGACAACCCTACGAGCGATAAAACAGAGCCTGTGACCGACGATGCACAAAATCAAATCGCGATTGTCGCTGATCAACCCGGCAATCAGGCAAACATCATCGCCGCCATCGTGCTCGCAGAAGACCGTGGGCAAAAGACGCGGGGTGAACTGGCTGTAGGGAGCCGCAAGCAGCGGACTGATTATTCACAACAAACTGAAGTCGATTTGCAGCGGGCAACAGAGAAATTGCCGGAAGCGCAGAGCCTGTCGGTGCCATCAGGCAAAAATCAGCACGATGTTGCCGGGCTTGATTCCATGCCGTCCGATGGGCTCAAACGCATGGATATGCCCGCTGCGCCCGTCGGCCTATACAGGCCGGCCGCAAACGCAGCCGAAATGCTCACCCCGCCGGCGCTACCTGTCGCACCGCCGAGCACGCCGCCCAACACCAAATCAGCTGATGCCATGCAAACCATCGGCGCGCCGCTGGGCAGCAACGGCTGGTCGAATGAGTTTTCGCAAAAAATCAGCTGGATGGGTGTTCATCAGCAGCAGGTCGCCGAACTGCATCTGAATCCGCCCAATCTCGGGCCGCTGGATGTGATGCTCAAAATTTCCGACCATCATGCCACCGCACTGTTCACGTCACCACATGGCGCGGTACGCGATGCAGTTGAACATGCATTGCCTAAACTTCGAGAAATGCTTGCCGATAACGGCATTACGCTGGGTAATACCACGGTCAGCGATCAGCCTCCCCGTGACCGCGGTGCGAAAGCATTCACAAACCGGGACACTGGCACGACGGTGCAACACAACATCCCCGCGAATGATTCCGCATCATCGAACATGACTTCGGCAGCCGCGCAAGCCACTCTGGTGCGGCGTCATAACGGTATGGTGGATACCTTTGTCTGACATCAAGGATTGAGAACGAGGGGGTCGCCTGATCCGTTAATGGCTCAAGCTGAAAGGTGATTCCTGCGTTAATCAGACGATCATGTGCGCCGACCTCTTCTCATAATGCAATCCACCACCAACCGATAGGGAACCAGATATGGACAAAAATGCAAAACCTGCCCCGCAGGCAGATGCAGATGTCACAGAAACAGGTGATGCGCCGCCCAAAAAGTTCAAGAAGAAGCTCATGCTCACCGCCGCAGCAATAATTCTGCTGATCGCTGGTGGCGCGGGGGCACTCCTGTTAATGGCCCCGCCTCCCAGTGAAAGCATCATTGCGGCAGAAAAGGCGCTCGCCGAACGGAAGGAAATGGAAGCGCTGGCCCATAAGCCGCCGAAATTTATAGGATTGGGCACGTTTACCGCCAATCTGATTCGCGAAGAGGGTGACCGCTATTTGCAGGTTGCCATTTCACTCAAGGTGACCAAGCCGGAACTGGAAGAGAAAATCAAGGCCAATGACCCGGAAATTTTGCACCGGGTGAATATGCTGCTGCAGAGCAAGCGCCCCTCCGAGCTTGCCAGCTTCGAGGGCAAGGAAATCCTGGCCCAGCAAATCAGGGAACAGGTGGAATACGTGCTGGGCTTGCGCAAAACTGCACCCATCATCAGCGCCGAACAGTCGAATAACCCTGACACCCTGAGCACTGCCAGGGGCGGAATAAGCGATGTGCTGTTCACCTCATTCATTATTCAATAACGAGAAGGACGAAAGCGGAGTTTCCATAAATGAGCGAGTTTCTCTCACAAGACGAAGTTGATTGCCTGCTCAAGGGTGCAACCGTCGAGACGAATAATGAAACAGAGGCTCACGCGCCTGATGCCAGCGGCGTGCGCCCGTACAATCTCGCCTTGCAGGAGCGCATCGTGCGCAAGCGCATGCCCACCCTGGAAATCATCAACGAGCGTTTTGCGCGCTTGTTCCGTATCGGCCTGTTCAATTTTATCCGCCGCACGCCGGAAATATCAGTCGGTCCGGTGCGGATGCTGAAATTCGGTGAATTCATCCAAAGCCTGCCTGTCCCAGCCAATCTCAATCTGATACAGGTCAAGCCGTTACGCGGCAATGGGTTGTTCATTTTCGACCCAAACCTGTTGTTCCTGGTGGTAGACAACATGTTCGGCGGCAACGGACGTTTTCACACGCCCGTCGAGGGACGTGAATTTACCCAGACCGAGCAACGCATTGTTCAGAAACTGCTTGCCATCGTGTTTCAGACCTACGAAAAATCCTGGGAAAGCGTCTCCCCGCTTAAATTTGAATTCGTGCGTTCCGAAACAAATGCACAGTTCGCCAATGTTGCCAGCGCCAATGACGTCGTCATTGTGACCACCTTTGATATCGAACTGGCCGGCAATGGCGGCGCATTTAATGTTTGCCTGCCCTATGCGATGTTTGAACCGATCAAGGATCTGCTCTACAGCACCAGGCAAGGCAACTCCCAGGCGGTCGACCAACGCTGGTCGCAACTGTTGTCCAAGCAGGTGCAGTCCGCAGATATCGAGTTGGTTGCCATGCTTGGCGGGGCCAAAGTAACACTGGAGCAGGTATTGAAAATGCGCAACGGCGATATTATTCCACTGGAGGTCAATGAAAATATCACCGCCTTTGTGGAGGGCGTGCCGATGATGGAATGTAAATCCGGCCTATTCAACAACCAGTACGCGTTGAAGGTCGAGAAAATGATCTCGCTTAACTAGAAAGGGAGTGCCATGCCTGACGAAAGCACGACGAGCGAAACCATGACCGCCGATGATTCAGGCGCGGCCATGACGGAGCAAGTGCCGGCCAACCCGCCTGCGACACCCGCTACACCGCACGCATTCCAGCAGTTCAGCGCCGGCGCAGGGGGGACACAGAACGACCTGGACATGATTCTGGATATTCCGGTGCAACTGACCGTTGAACTGGGGCGCACCAAGATGCCGATCAAGAATCTGCTGCAACTGGCGCAGGGTTCGGTCATTGAGCTGGCCGGCGTGGCCGGCGAGGCGCTGGATGTGATGATTAACGGCTTCCTGATCGCGCAGGGCGAAGTGGTGGTGGTGAACGACAAACTCGGCATCCGTCTGACGGACATTATTACCCCGTCCGAGCGGCTGCGACGCCTCAACAAATGAAGTCCCAGAAGACAGAAACATTGTCGCGTCTGTGCCGCGCCATTTATGTCAACATGCCGCTTTGCGGCGCACGAAACCTCTTTTCGGCCTCCTCTGTTCTCTGCCCCCTGTCTTTTGCTCATGCCGCAGAGGGTGCGCGCGCCCCCTATATACCCACGCCACCCGCAGTCAGCGGCGGAGATGTCGTACAGATATTGTTTAGCCTACTGCTGGTGTTGGCCGCCATTGTGCTGGTTGCCTGGCTGCTCAAACGCATGAATGTGGCACAGCAAGGTTCCGGAAATTTACTCAGGGTGCTGGGCAGTGTATCGGTAGGGCAGCGCGAACGTGCCGTACTGGTTGAAATAAAAAATACCTGGATAGTGGTCGGCGTGGCATCGGGGCAGGTTTGCACCCTGCATGCACTGGAAAAACCGGGAGCGCTTGAACAAAACGAACCACCTATTTCCCGACCCATCGATAAATCCAGAAGCTTCTCCGCAGCGCTGTCTGCAGCCCTCGGCTCCCTGTCTTCAGACAAACGCGGGCGGCGGATGGCGGCGAAACAGGTCATGAGTAACACGCGTGGCCGGAGCCGCAATGCCCCGTAATGCTTTCATTCTTTCGATTGCGTTCAGGACTGGAATATTGCTCCTGATGTTGCTTGGCGCAATGCAAAATGCATTTGCAGAAACCGGCTTGCCCGCATTGACCAGCACTCCTGCACCGGGCGGTGGCCAGATTTATAGTCTGAGCCTGCAAACGCTGCTGCTGCTTACTTCACTGAGTTTTTTGCCCGCGGTCCTGCTGATGATGACCGGCTTCACGCGCATCATCATCGTATTGAGCCTGCTGCGCTCCGCGCTTGGCACGCCCTCTTCCCCGCCCAATCAGGTACTGGTTGGTCTGGCGCTGTTCCTCACGTTCTTTGTGATGTCGCCGACATTCGACAGAATTTACACTGAATCCTATCTGCCTTTCAGCGAAAACAAATTGAATTTCATGCAAGCCGCCGAAAAAGGCAGCTTGCCACTGAAGACATTCATGTTGCGCCAAACCCGCGAAACGGACATCGCCTTATTTGTTAAAATTTCCGAGAGTGAGCCCATGGAAAACGCCGAGCAGATACCACTGCATATTCTGGTTCCGGCCTATGTCACCAGCGAATTGAAGACCGCCTTTCAGATTGGTTTTGTGGTGTTCATCCCCTTTCTGATTATCGATATGGTGGTGGCCAGCGTGCTGATGTCCATGGGTATGATGATGGTGTCGCCCGCGATCATTTCGTTGCCTTTCAAGATCATGCTGTTTGTGCTGGCCGATGGCTGGAACCTGATCATCGGCTCACTCGCACAGAGTTTCTATACCTGACTATTGGCATGGTTCTCACGTGACTCCAGAAACCGTCGTCACCATCGGGCAGCAGGCTATCGAAATGACACTGATGCTCTCCGCTCCGCTGCTGCTCAGCGCGCTGGTCATTGGCCTGGTGGTTAGCATCTTTCAGGCCGCTACCCAGATCAATGAAATGACGCTATCGTTTATTCCAAAGCTGCTGGGGATTTTTGCGGCATTGATTCTGACGGGTCCATGGATGGTCAACACAATGGTCGACTATATCCAGCGGCTATTTGGCAGTATTCCCTGGATGGTTGGCTAGCGTCCATGATCAGTTTCACCAGCGTACAACTCGATGCCTGGCTGGCCGCTTTGATTTTTCCGCTGACACGCATCCTGGCCATGATTTCCACCTCGCCGGTCATCGGCAACAAGCAGGTGCCCAAGCGTATCAAGGTAGGTTTGTCGGTCATGCTCGCCATCATCATCGCGCCCACCCTTGGCGCGATTCCCCCGGTTTCCATCGGCTCTACGCAAGGGCTGCTGGTGCTGCTGCAGCAAATCATTATCGGCGTGGCCATGGGATTCACCCTGCGCCTGGTTTTTACTGCAGTCGAAATGGCGGGCGAACTGACCGGGCTGCAGATGGGACTGGGTTTTGCCAGTTTTTATGACCCTCTGAACGCGTCCTACACCCCCGTTATCGCGCGCTGGCTGGGGATGATCGCGGCACTCGCCTTTCTGGCCCTGAATGGCCACCTTTACATGTTGTCCGCGCTGGCAGAAAGCTTCAAGACGCTACCGATCGGAGGCATGATGACGGCCCAGGATTTCTACGAAATCACCGCTTGGGGTGGAAGCATTTTTGCCTATGCCCTGCAGATTTCACTGCCTATCCTGGCCGCATTGCTGATTACCAATATGGCGCTGGGAATACTCACGCGCGCCGCACCGCAACTCAACCTGTTTGCAATCGGCTTTCCGATTACGCTGGCAATCGGATTTTTCGTGCTGGCACTGTCCATGCCCTACTTCACTCCGCTACTGGATCGATTCATACAAGAAGGTTTGGCCACAATGCTTGACCTGGTGAATCCAGGCGGCCTGCCTCCATGACTCCGGAACCCCCCGAAGTCCGCCCGATTGAATCATTGCAACTATCTTCAAAATCACCCTAAAGCTTTTTCAAATCCCGCCGATATGGTCCCAGGAAGTTGATTTATCCCTAAGCAGATTGGCTTTCCGGCAGACACAGCGTTTATCTTTAAACGCTGTGTTTTGTCGTTTGTAGGAAAGACGCCTACAGGATACCCCGCTGAATTCTTACAGAAAAATCGGCGGGTTTCCGATTCGCTTTCCCTACTGTCCGGTAATAATGCGAGACCATCGAGACTTGACACCTGCAGACTTAAACCATTATCAAGTATCGAGTCGATTTCGGTTTATCCGTTCCTTACCGATTTACAGGAGAGCCCTATGAATACCATGCAATTGCAAGAAGGCATCCGCGATATCAATTTGAGTTATCTGATGCTGGCGCAACAAATGATCAGTGAAGACAAACCGGCCGCAATCTTCCGTCTGGGCATCAGCCAGGATATGGTGGACATGCTGGCAGGGCTGGTGCCCGCGCAAATCATCAAAATGGCAGCTTCCAACATGCTGCTGTGCCGTTTTCGTTTTGACGAAAACCTGTTGCTCAACATGGTGACCGATTACAGCAAGGACCGCATGATGTCCCAGGCACATGCGGCGATCCTGATGTCGGCGCAGCCTGTTGAAAAATTAAACTAGAAGGCCGATCACCATGGCCATGAAATCCGTAGTGGGTGAAGCCCGGCAAGTCAAGATTGCAATTCAACTGATCGAGATGGGTGCGCGCCTGCAATTACTACAGGAAGAAACCTCGCTGAGCCGCGAGCGCCTCCTCAGGCTTTACAAGGAAATCAGGGGCGAATCGCCGTCCAAAGGCATGTTGCCTTACTCAACCGACTGGTTTATGAGCTGGCAGCCGAACATCCACTCGTCCCTGTTCATGGATATTCACCAGTTTCTGGTAAAAAATACCGGGATCGATGGCGTGCAGGCGCTGATAACGGCTTATCGACTGTATCTCGACCAGGTTCAAGGCATTGAGGGCGCCATACCCGTGCTGAGCATCACCCGTGCCTGGTTTTTGGTACGCTTTTTCAAGGCCGGAATGGTGCAGTTTGCCTCCTGCCGGGAATGCGGTGGGCATTTTGTGTCCCATACAGGCGACTTGCACCACAACTATATATGTGGCATCTGCCGCCCTCCCGCACGCGCCGGCAAAACCAAGGCGTTCAGACAAGCTTCAATTGCTGCCGCACAGATCGCCTAAAGGTTTTCTTTTATCCGCCGTTATAAGGAGGGTGAATGCGTTGTGCAGGATCAGACATTATCTCGGGGCGTGATCTGTTCAAAAATTCGCGCGCAGAATTTTATCGACCTCACCCGTAAAGGGTATGCCGCAGCCGTGACGCGGAGAAAAAAACAACAGGGAACGCGAGTATGTTAGTCATCGCCGGTTATGTGGTGGTATTGGGCTCAGTGTTCGGCGGCTTTGCGCTGGCTGGCGGCCACTTGGCCGCGCTTTGGCAACCCGTGGAACTGCTCATGATCGGCGGTGGCGGGCTAGGTGCATTCCTGGTGGGCAACTCCGGCAAGGCGATCAAGTCCACCTTGAAAGCCTTGCCCGGCGTGTTCAAGGGAGCCAAATACACCAAGGACAACTACATGGAGCTGATGGCCTTGTTGTATGAATTGCTTGGCAAGGTGCGCAAGGAAGGGTTGATGTCCATCGAGGGCGATGTGGAACACCCGGAGGAAAGTCCAATTTTCGCCAAATACCCCAAGGTGCTTGCGGATCACCATGTGGTCGAATTCCTGACCGACTATTTGCGCATCATGGTCAGCGGCAATCTGAACGCCATGGAAATCGAAAACCTGATGGACGTGGAAATCGAAACGCACCATCACGAAACCTTGCTTCCTTCCCATGTGATCGCCAAAGTAGGAGATGGACTGCCGGCATTCGGAATTGTCGCCGCCGTGATGGGCGTGGTGCATACCATGGGGTCGGTGGGTATTCCACCCGCCGAATTGGGCATGCTGATTGCAGCCGCACTGGTGGGAACCTTCCTGGGTATCTTGCTCGCCTACGGATTTGTCGCCCCGCTGGCATCCCTGATGGAACAAAAAGCCGAAGAAGGCACCAAGATGTTCCAGACCATCAAAGTGACACTGCTGGCCAATCTTAACGGCTACGCGCCGGCGATGGCCATCGAGTTTGGGCGCAAGGTGCTGAATTCAACCGAGCGCCCGGGTTTTGCCGAGATGGAAGAGCATGTCAAACAAAAACGTTAACGCGAATCTCGCGCAGCGACCGCCTGTACCCCTCGCCCTCCGGGATAACCAGCGACTTGGCTGCGGTTGTTTGCAGCCTAGTCGAATGGCAAGTTGTTTCACCCAGAGGGGGGACGGGGGTGAGGGAGCGATCATGGTGCGGACGATTCATCATTCTGTGTGGCCTGCGCCATGATCGTTAACCATGTCTGAAGACAAGAACAAGAAGCCAATCGTCATCAAGCGCATCAAGAAAGTGGTGGGAGGACATCATGGCGGCGCGTGGAAAATTGCTTACGCCGACTTTGTCACGGCGATGATGGCGTTCTTCCTGCTGATGTGGCTGCTGGGCTCAACAAGCAAGGGGGATCTAAACGGAATTTCGGAATACTTCAAAACCCCGCTTAAGGTAGCCCTGGCCGGCGGTTCCGGCAGCGGCGACAGTTCCAGCATCATCAAGGGCGGCGGGCAGGATCTGACGCGCAGCGAGGGTCAGGTCAAAAAAGGAGAACTGCCTACGGAAAAGCAGGTCATCAACCTCAAAGCGGCACAACAGGAATTTTTACGCATCGAGCGCCAAAACATCCAAAACCTGAAAGCCAATATCGAGAAGGTGATTGACGGTGATTCCCGCTTACAAAAATTCAAAAACCAGATCCTGCTCGACATTACCAGCGAGGGATTACGCATCCAGATCGTCGATGAACAAAACCGCCCGATGTTCCAGCTCGGCCAGGACAAGCTCGAGCCTTATACCAGGGATATCCTGCATGAGATCGGCAGGACACTCAACGAGGTGCCAAACAAAATAAGCCTGTCCGGACATACCGATGCAACACCTTACAACGGTGGCGACAAGGGTTACAGCAATTGGGAGCTATCCGCCGACCGTGCCAACGCCTCGCGCCGCGAGCTGATCGCAGGCGGCATGAAGGAAAGCAAGATTGTTCGAGTGATTGGACTATCGTCCGCCGTACTGTTCAATAAAGAGGATAGATTAAGCCCGGTCAACCGGCGCATCAGCCTGATCGTGATGAACAGAAAAGCTGAGGAAGCGGCGCAGCACGACGGGGGAATAGTTAAAATGGATACAGATACGGAAGATTCCGGCAACACCCTCAATGAAAATCTGCCTGCCGTGCCGGTAACCCATCAGAAATAAAATGCCGCCCGGGGAGAAACCCCGGATCAGGACTCAAAAATAGTCGAACAGTGACAGCCCGGCGACCCTGGAAAAACTCTGTTGTGCAGCCTGCAAGTTGGTCTGCTGGCGTACCAAATCGCTGATCGCCTGGTTGTAATCAACATCCTGCAATTCAGACAATGTCTGCCTGAATTGCAAACCCAAATCCTCGCCTGCTGACTGCAAAGTATCAATCTCGTTAAGACGCAAACCCAGTGAAGAGCGCATGGTCAGCACGTTATTCAGCGCGTTGTCCAGCTGGTTGAGACCGCTATTCAGCCTGTTGGTCAGGCTTGCGCCGACCACCGGGGCGTTCAGCGCGTCAATCAGCCCGGCAAGGGTATTGAAAATATTTTCGTTGCTGCTCGGTGACACGCTGAATGTGTCGCCATCGGCTGGCGCCCCCTGAATATCAAACTGCCTGCCGTCGAAACTGATCATCTGTCCGCTGACGTAAGGCGCATTGGGTGCCGGAAGACTTGCCGGAGGAATGGCAACCCCGAGCGCATCCGTACCGGTGACCGTATAGGTTGTCACGCTAGCGATCACGCTGAACGTCAACTGATAGGTGTTGCCGATTTGCGCGGCCGTCGGCGGCGGGTTGGCCACCGCTCCCTGGCTCACGATACCCGTGCCCGCATTGGCGGCAGCTGCCTGAGTGACAAAACTGCCATTACCATTTTTGATGCGCATGAAGATATCCGCGCCGTTGCCGCCGGAGGGCATCTGCCTTGTGGCACTGACCTGAACATTGCGCTGTCCGTCATCGCCGAAATAGCCTGTGCCAGCGGCAGTGTTCACAAAAGGCTGGGCCCTGGATTGAAATCCGGCAAACAGATAATTTCCAATCCCGTCGGTACTGTTTGCCAATCCTGTCAGCTCCTGCAGCCTGCCGCTCAGCTCCGTCGCAAGGGTGCTACGATCGCCGGCATTTAATGAGCCATTGCCTGCATAAATCGTTGCAGCGCTTACGTCTTGCAGTAAAGAGGTGACATCCTGCAATGCACTTTCGGTTAACGACAAAGTATGCCGGGCAGCATTCCGATTTGATGCATATTGAGTATTCACTGCATCCGATTGGGTCACCTCCAGCGCGCGAACTGCCGCCACCGGATTATCCGATGCCGCCAGGATCTTGCGCCCGGTAGCAATCTGCTGCTGGGTCTGCAGCAGACGCACCTGCTGCTGGCTCATGGCAGCCACGTTACTGTCGAACAAAGTGTTGGAACTGACGCGCATGGCTATTACCTTCCTATCGTTAACAGGGCATCAAACATGGTGCCGGCAATCTGCATCGCCTTGGCAGCAGCCTGGTAGGCACGCTGGTAACGCATCAGGTTTGCCGCCTCCTCATCAAGATTCACGCCCGAAACTGACTGCTGCGCCGTAACCGTTTGCGCCGTCATGCTGATTTGCGCCTGACTGGTCACGGCCAATTCATAAGTTTTGGCACCCACCTCGCCGACCAACTGGCCATAGGCTCCCTGAAAGGTGCTCGTGCCATTCATCATCAGATTCTGGTTTTGCAGACCCGCCAACAACAGGGCATTGCGGTTATCGCCTGCCGCATTGGTATTCTGCGCAATATCAAAGGTATCGCCGGCCGACGGCGTTCCGGTGATTTGCAGCGTCCAACCGTTATAGGTGATATCAGCACCGGACGTATAGGCAACAGACCCCCCGACTGGAGGCACAGCGCCCGTCACCGTAAAAGTGGTCGGGGTGTCAAATACGATACTGACAGAGGCTTGCAAATTGGGGTCGAGTGGCAGCGGAGTATTTACCGTCCCGCTGCTGACCGTTGCCGATCCGGTGTTGGCCAATGCCGCCGACGTACGCACCGGCGCGGCCGCCGCGATTTTGGCGGGATTGCCCGTTGCCACACCGATATCCCGCGCACCGTCTGCCGCAGGGCGGATCAGAAAGGTATCGTCTTTCAGGGCGCCAGCAGTCAGGCTGAAAACAAACCCGTCAAGGGTCACGTTTGAAGGTGGCGCCGCAGCCGTGCCGACGTTGGTCGCAACATTGTCCGACAGCCGCACCATCGTGTAATTAACGCCGTCAAACCCCAGCTGGTAATCGCTGGTGGTGAGTTGCGAGACATCACTAATCATCGCAGTGGCTACCGCACTGCCAGTGTTGTTGATCCCCGGTTCGACGCGAGGCACGGCAACCTTAAAAATGCTTCCGCCCAATGCGCCGTTCAAGTCCAGCCCCGACTGGTTCTGTTCATTGACTTTGGTGGCGAGCCCCAGTGCCACACGTCCCAACGCGTTGCGTGCGGGCTCAAGACTCTGGTCACGAAAAGTGAGATAGGCACCCAGATTGCCGCCCTGTAAACTGCTTTGCTGCAGGAGTGTTGTGTCACTGCCGTTCCGGTAAACAACATCCAGCCGGCCCGGATTCGTTACCGAGCGAACGACATCCAGCTTCATGGCTTGTTCGTTGATTACCAGTGTCTGCCCATTGCCAACATAGACACTCACCAGGCCGTCCGGATTCGACTGCACGCTGACCTTCATCTCCTGACTCAAGCGATTGATGACCTGGTCACGCTGATCCATTAAATCATTGGGTGGCTGTCCCTGGCTACTGGCAATGGCGCGTTTGATATTGCCATTCAAAGCAGCAATCTGCTGCGCATAGTTATTAACGGTGCTGACACTTCGGGTAATTTGACCGCCAAGTTCGTCGGCGATATCGGTCAGCCGCTGATCTATCGCCTGAAAACGGTTCACCACAAACTGCGATGCGCCCAGCATGGTCTGACGCGCGGGAGTCGACTCAGGGTTGTTGGCAACCCCGTTCATTGCATTGAAAAAATCCTGCATGGCCGGTGAGACGCCGGCGACCGGATCGGCGACCAGACTATCGATCTGTGTCATCGCAGCGTGATAGGCACTCAAATAGCTGGATTGAGTCTGATCCTGCCGCACCTGACTGGTCAGGTACTGGTCGTAGATCCTGATTACCCCGGAGACATCAACGCCTTCCCCAATAAATCCGACACCGGTCTGCTGACCGGCACGCGAGCCAATCACCACCTCCTGGCGGGAAAATCCGGGCGTGGTGGCATTGGCGATGTTGTGCTGGGTAATCGCCATACCGGCCTGAGCCGCGTTCATGGCACTGAGTGCCGAGGTAAATAAATTACTTCCCATCATCTCTTTCCATCATTCGCCCATCAACTGGCTCACGGGGGTTATCGGCAGAACCGGGTGATTCTTTAGGATCTGATTTGAAATCACGCTATGTCTTGATATTCAGCATCTCCATCACCCGCGCCAGCTTGTCTGCATAGTTCGGATCGGTCGCATATCCTGCCTTTTGCATGGCCTGCGTCATGCCCGCCACATCACCGTTCTGCTGCAACACGTTCGCATAGCGCGGATTGCTGCCGATCAGGGCGGCGTAATCGCGGAATGCCTCGTCATAGGAGGCGTAGGCGCGAAATTTTTCAACCTGTTTATGTGCGATGCCATTTTCATACTCGGTTGTCATCACTTCTGCCACCTTGCCGTTCCAGCCCCCGCCTGCCTTGATGCCAAACAGGTTGAAACTGTTGCTGCCATCTGCCATGCGGATTTCGCGCTTGCCCCAGCCGCTTTCCAGCGCGGCCTGTCCCAGCATCAGTTGTGGCGGCACACCGCTGTCCCGGCTGGCCTGGCTGGCGAAGGGCAGCATGCGGTTTATAAAATTCTGCTGAGCTGTTCCGTTATGGGCAGAGGGCAAAACACCAACCGGGGATAGAGCATCGGCGGCTTCGGCCACCCCTCCCCTGAGTTGCCTGACCATGATGTCGGCCAGCCCGACACCGCGACTGGCCATATTTTGCGCCAACTGCTGGTCCAGCATGCCGGTAAACATTTTGGTCTGCTCGCTATCAAACATGCCGTCTTGCGGGGTGGCCTCGCGCATGCTTTTCAGCATCATATTCAGAAAGACCGATTCAAACTGTTGCGCCACTGCCTTGAGCGCCTGATCCGGAGACTGTCTGGCCTGCGCGCGCAACTGCTCCAGACCCTGCGCATCGAAGACCGGTGTCGCCGCAGTGCCCAATCTCGTGACCATTAAATAATTTCCAGCTCCGCACGCAACGCACCGGAAGATTTCATCGCCTGCAGAATGGCCAGCAAGTCCTGCGGAGCCGCGCCGATCGAATTGAGCGCCTTGACCACTTCGCTCAGTGATACGCCTTTCTTGAGTTGCACCAGACTGCCACCGTCCGCCTTGATGTCTATGTTGACCTTGTCGGTTTGAACGGTCTGCCCCTGCGAAAACGGACCGGGTTGGCTTACCGAGCTGTCGCTACTGATCATCACGGTCAGATTGCCATGCGCTACCGCGCAGGTATCCAGCGTAACGGCCTGATTCATCACCACTGAACCGGTACGCGCATTGATAATGACTTTGGCGATACCCTGCGCCGGATTGACATCCAGATTTTCGAGCCGGGAAATAAAAGCGACGCGCTCGTTACCTACCGGTGCGCGCACCCGTATAACCCTCCCATCCAGTGCCGAAGCCAACTCTGGCGCAATTTGCCCGTTGACTGCCTCGACGATGCGCGTTGCCGTGGTGAAATCCGTGGCGTGCAACTCCAGGTGAATGAAGTCACCCTGCCCCAGCACGGTGGGAACGGCGCGCTCCACGGTTGCACCGGCAGGTACGCGCCCTACGCTCAGATGGTTTACCTGTACCGACGTGCCCCCGGAGGAAGCGCCGACGCCACCGACCAGCACATTGCCCTGCGCCATCGCGTACACCTTCCCGTCCGCACCATTCAGCGGCGTCATCAGCAACGTTCCGCCACGCAGGCTCTTGGCATTGCCAATCGAAGATGCGGTCACATCGATGGTTTGTCCCGGCTTGGAAAACGGCGGCAGGGTGGCGGTCACCATGACCGCCGCCACATTCTTGAGTTGCAGGCTGGTGCCGGTCGGTAAATTAATACCCATTTGCCCCAGCATGCTGATGATGCTCTGCACCGTGAATGGCGTTTGCGTGGTCTGATCGCCGCTACCATCCAGGCCGACCACGATTCCATAACCAATCAGCTGGTTGTCACGCACACCCTGAATGCTGGCCATATCCTTGATGCGGTCCGCGTGCGCTGCGCTCCAGAAGACGGAAGACAGAAGACAGAAGACAGACAAACCGATAACCCCCACAATAGCGTGGGGACCAGACTTGAACGATAACAATGAATAAATTCGTTTCATATAGCCTCCATTCGAAAATGCATTCAGCCCTCTGATCAGAATGGCAATGCCGACAGGAACACTCTGCCGAGAACATCCACCACAGACGAGGTATCCAGAACACCACTCTTGCCTTTATATTCGAGATGCGCGTCCGCCACCTGCGTGGACTGCACGGTGTTTCCGGCAGCAATATAAACAGGGTTCACTACGCCGGAAAAGCGGATGTATTCGCTACTCCGGTTGATGGCCACCTGCTTCTCGCCGCTGACCTGCAGATTGCCGTTAGCCAGCACTTCAATCACCGTTACCGTGATGGTGCCGGTGAAATCTACCGCACCGGCACTGGCGCTCTTGTCGCTAAGCGCGCCGCTCGAACTGCCAGAGATGCTGTACCCCGTGAACAGCAATTTGGGCACCGCGGCATTACGCGTGATGGATGGGGTCGTGGTGGCCAGTGCACCACTGTGATTAGCACTCCCGCTCGATTTGTCGTTCGCCGTTGTCTTCTCCACGATATTGATCGTGAGCATATCGCCGACGTTGCGCGCGCGCCGGTCTTCAAACAGGGGACGCTCATTCACCCCGGCATGAAAAATAGCTCCGTCTGCCGGAACGACGGCTTTGTTCTCAACCGGCTTGACGGTCATCGGCTGATGGACATTGGTCGCAGGCGCCACGCACCCTGCCAGCGCCAGAATAGCCACGATTGCAAATTGTCTGAACTCACGCACATTTCACCCCAGTTATTTTAGATTTGCGACAAGCGCTGCAACATCTGATCCGAGGTCTGTATCGCCTTGGAATTAATCTCGTAGGCGCGTTGCGTCTGAATCATGTTGACCAGTTCTTCCACCACATTGACGTTGGAAGTTTCCACATAACTCTGATTCAGCAATCCCGCGCCATTAGTGCCCGGCACATTGGTGCTTGGTGTGCCGGAAGAGGCGGTTTCCTGATAGAGATTTTCGCCCTGACTCATCAGACCTGACGGATTAATGAAGGTCGCCAGCTGCAAACTGCCCACCTGCACCGGAGCGACCACGCCAGGCTGGGTGACGCTGATGACCCCGTCACGACCGATCGCCACGGTTAGAGAGTTTGCCGGGATGGTCACGGCAGGTTGTATGGCGAAACCGCTGGAAGTCACCAGTTGGCCCTGGCTATCGGTTTGGAACGAACCATCGCGGCTATAGGCCGTCGATCCATCCGGCATCAGCACCTGGAAAAATCCCGCCCCCTGGATTGCCACATCCAGCTGGTTGCCGGTCAGCTGCAGATTACCCTGGGTATGGATGCGCTCTGCCGCAACGGGGCGAACGCCGGTGCCAATCTGCAGGCCGGACGGAATTTGCGTTTGCTGCGAAGATTGCGCACCGGGCTGGCGGATGGTCTGATACAGCAAATCCTCGAACACCGCACGCGAGCGCTTGAAGCCGCTGGTGCTAACATTGGCGAGGTTATTGGAAATGACATCCATCTGGGTTTGCTGCGCATCCAGACCTGTCTTGGAAATCCACAAAGAACGTATCATGATTTTATCCTTATCAATTTGGGGAGTGGGGCGTGGGGAGTGGGATCCGACTTCCGACTCCCGACGCCCTACTTCCCATCACCCCGAAAGATTCATTATCTGGCTGGCCTGGCGCGCGTTGCTGTCCGCGCTCTGCAGCATTTTCATCTGCATGTCGAATTTGCGCGCCAGCGAAATCATATTCACCATCTCTTCCACAGCATTCACATTACTGCCTTCCAGGCTGCCGGGTATTACGCTGACATTGGCATCGGCACTGGCGGCTGCGCCAGCCTTCAAGACAAACAGGCCATCGCCGCGGCGCTCCAGTTGTTCGACCGGCGGATTGACCAGCTTCAGCCTGTCAACCGCAATTACCGAAGTAACCTGGCCGCCACTCGGGACAGTTGAAATCGTGCCATCCTTGGCAAAGGTGACTTCGGTGTCTGGCGGAATGGAGATCGGGCCACCATCGCCCATCACATTCAAGCCGGCACGAGTTTGCAGCATGCCGTTGGACGTGATCTGAAAACTGCCGTTGCGCGTGTAGGCTTCCTTGCCGTCTGCGCCCTTTACCGCAATCCAGCCCGCTCCATTGACGGCCACATCAAGGTCACGGCCGGTCTGTTGCACAACGCCCGGCGTGAAATCCGCTCCCGCCGTGGAATCCACCACAAACGTGCGGGTCGGCAAACCTTCACCCACCAGCGGTACGGCGCGAAAAGTGTTCAACGCGGCACGAAACCCCGGCGTATTGGCATTCGCCAGATTCTCCGATACCGTCGCCTGCTGCTGCAGCACATGCGAAGCCCCAGTCATTGCGGTGTAGATCAATTTATCCATGGTTTTCCTTGGTTAGAGAGTGGGAAGCGGAACTGCGCTACGCGCCTCAGTAGAAACTGGGGAAACCCACTCCCTACTCCCTACTCCCTACTCCCTACTCCCTACTCCCTACTCCCTACTCCCCATTACCGCAAATTAACCAGCGTCTGCAGCACCTGATCCTGCGTCTTGATGGTTTGCGCATTCGCCTGATAGACGCGCTGCGCGGTGATCATGTTTACCAGCTCGGCGGTCAGGTCCACATTGGAATCCTCCACTGCTGATGATTGCAACAAGCCAAGGCTTGAACTTCCCGGCACACCGATCAGCGGTCTGCCAGAAGCCAAACTTTCCACCCACTCGTTATTGCCGACCGGTTGCAGACCCTGTGAATTGGTGAAACTCGCCAGCAACACCTGCCCCAGCGCACGCGCCTGTCCATTCGAGTATTGCCCCAGAATCGTCCCGTCCGGGCTGATGCTGAATCCATTCAGACGCCCGGTTTCATAACCGTCCTGACTCAGACTGCTCACCCCGAAGCTTCCGCCATACTGGGAGGACTGGGCAAAATCAAAGGTGAGTGTCATCGGTGCAGCACCCGGCGGTGTGAACGATGCAGAGGTGACCTGCCCTAATCCCAGCGGGGGCACGGCGACAGGTGCGGTCAACTGTCCCAGGGTATCGAAGGTCATTGTCGTCAGAGCTGTCCCGGCCGCCGGCACCAAAGCCCCGTCAATCGTCAGGTAGGTATTCCACAGGTTTGAGGCGGTCTTCTGGAAGTACATTGAGGCAATGTGATTCGTCCCCAGGCTGTCATAGATCGTCAGGGAGGTAGAGCTGTTGTAGGTGGCCGGGTCAAGCGGATTGAATGTACCCGAACCTGCCGTCGTCACCGGAGCGGCGCCCAGCAGATTTGCTGCTGTCCCCGCCACCACATCAGCCACGGCGACAGCCGAGCCCGGGCCGGCCGAATCTGAAGTGATGCTCAATTTACCTGTCGCGTCGGCAGTCACCGTCACCGACTTGCCAACGGCAACGAGTGCCGCATCGGCATTGACTGCCGCCTGTACCGCTGTGGCAAGAGCGCCAGCTGAAGTATAAACCGCAGCGGGAATGGTGACCGTGCCGGAGAGATTGCCATCCACCGTGACCGTCAGCTGGTCGTTGTCCGCCGCGGTGATCGTCAATCCAGCCGCTGTGTTGCCGGCCACGCTCCCCTGCACCAACCCGGTGGGAAATGTGGCACGCGCATCCAGGCTGAGACCGACAGCAACCGGCAAGCCACCGGCAGCCAAATCAGAAGTCTGCTTGGGGCTTAGTGGAGCGGGGTCGATTTTCAAGGATCCCTGTGCAGCGGTAACGACCCCGGCAACAGCCTGATAACCCTGCGCCAGATGCCCCTGATTGTTAATGAGATAACCGCTGGTATCCACCTGAAACTGCCCGTTGCGGCTGTATAAAATAGCGCCGCTCTGGTCGATCATTTGAAAAAAACCAGCCCCGCTGATGGCGGTATCCATGGGATTGTTGGTATTGGTGACATTCCCCTGGGTGAACTGTTGCGCAACAGCCGCCATCTTGCCCCCGGTACCCACCTGCACCCCTCCCGCACCCGCAAGAGAAGCCGCATACATGTCAGAAAATTGTGCCTGCGATTGTTTGAATCCAACCGTAGCGGAATTCGCCACATTGTTTCCGATGACGTCCAGTTGCTTGGCCGCCGTGTTCAATCCGCTCAGTCCTTGCTGGAAACTCATGATGTCCTCCTCGTGATTAGCTCGTCAGAGCGCTGCATGCGCCCCGCCACCTGCCGCTGCATTTATAGAACCTGCCTGACCTGCGAGAGCGCGATGCCTTCCAGTTGCCCAACGCTCAACGCAACACCCTGCTTGCCTTGGGTAACACCGTTCACGACGCCGAACTGCAGCGTCGTCACATCCATCTTTTTGCCCGCCCGGGTGGCGGCAGCCGTAAAGGTAAAGCTGCCATCTGTTACGCCATTGCCAGAATTGTCACGGCCATCCCATTGCCAGTTCACCAACCCGGCCGCCTGCGCACCAAGGTTGACATTGCGCACCAATGCGCCGGCCTGGTCATAAATGGCAATATCAAGCCTGTCCACGGACTGCGCCAGATCGATGCCGCCATAAGCCACGCCCCCAAGCAGATCAACGCCCGCACCCGACACCAGCACGCCGTGGCCGATCATGCTCGCCGCCTGCAATGACTGACTCGACTGCATGCTGTCGCTCAGCGCCTGCAGCGTGACGTTCAGTTTGTCAATGCCCGTCACCGTGCTGAGCTGCGCCATCTGCGAAGTAACCTGCGCGTTGTCCATCGGGTTGAGCGGATCCTGGTTTTTCATCTGGGTAACCAGCAATTTCAGGAAACGGTCCTGCGTATCGGTTGCCGACGAGGATTGAGTGGCCGAACCGGCAGTTGCATTCAGGGTGGCAAATAATTCCGCCGCCGAACTGCTACTCTGTGCATCACTGATCATTCCTGGATCCTTTCATCATTGTTCACTGGCCAAGGGTCAGCGTCTTGAGCAACATTGTTTTCGAGGCATTCATCACATCCACATTGTTCTGATAGGCACGCGATGCGGAAATCATATTCACCATCTCACCCACCACGTCCACATTAGGCATGGCGACATAGCCCTGACTATCGGCCATTGGATGCTTGGGGTCATAAACCACTTTCATCGGTGTAGTGTCTTCAACCACCGCGGACACCTTCACCCCCTGGCCACCGCCCTCTACCGGCACTGCACTGAACACCACCTGTCTGGCCCTGTACGGCTGGCCATTGGCGCTGGTGGCGCTGTCGGCATTCGCCAGATTGCTGGCGACCACATTCAGGCGTTGCGCTTGCGCCGCCATTCCGGAACCCGCCACATTAAATACATTAAACAAAGACATGCTCTATTCCCCCCAGCTTTTTACAACGTTCGACCAGGCTGCAAAACGCTCACTTAACCCTGTATCGCCGCCAGTATTCCCTTGAGTTTTGCATTGATGAACACCACGCTGGCCTCATAGCGCAATGCGTTGTCGGCAAACTGTGCGCGCTCCGCATCCATGTCTACTGTATTGCCGTCCGCACTCGGTTGCACCGGCTTGCGGTACATGACCGGGGCACCCAGAATCGACCCGCCGGAATTCTCTTCCAGATGCATGGGTGAGATTTTTACGGCGGGCAATTCGGCAGCAGCGCCTGCCAGGGCGTTCTGTAGCGCTTTGGCAAAATCAATGTCGATTGCCTTGTAGTTCGGCGTATCCGCATTCGCAATATTGGAAGCCAGCAATTCCTGGCGCGCCGCCCGCAGGCTCAGCGCGGTCTGCTGAAAATTCAAGGCCTCATCCAATTTATTGATCATCCCGCCCTCCTGGAAGTTATCCATAACCACTCACATGGATGGCATCCTAAGACGCGACGCGGATTCGCTATCTGCCGAACAACGGGATATTTACCGCCCAATTCCGCCCTACCCTTTGAGGGCTTTCCACATAAAATTTCATAAATTGCGGTTAAGTCGTTTTCGATTTTTGCAATTAAACCTATGCCTCGGCATATTTGCCCGGGCGGGACCCTTGAGTGCTATCCGCTCCAATAAAGCTCTCGATACAACTATGCTGAAACGTATCCATGTCAAACAACTCCGCCTGGGCATGCACATACATGAGTTGTGCGGCTCCTGGATGGACCACCCGTTCTGGCGCGGCGCCTTCACACTGGATAACCCCAAAGACCTGCAAACCCTCTTGTCCACCGGAATCAATGAAGCATGGATAGACACCGCCAAGGGGCTTGATGTCGAGGACGCAACAAGCGAAGAAGTGGTTGCCAAGGAAGTTAATCACACGCTCGCACAGGCGGCTCCGACCAACAACATCGCCGTGTACAGTGATCTTCAGCAAGAGGCTGTGCGCGCACTCAAAATTTGCGCCAAATCCAAACAGGCTGTCACCTCGATGTTTCAGGAGGTGCGTATGGGCAAGGCGCTGAATGGCAGCGATGCGCTGCCTATAGTTGAAGAAATTTCCACCTCGGTGATGCGCAACCCCGGTGCCTTGATCGGCCTGGCCCGCTTGAAGACCAAAGACGATTACACCTATATGCACTCTGTCGCAGTGTGCGCGCTGATGGTCTCGCTCGCGCGACAACTGGGGCTGGATGAAACACAAATTCGTCAGGCCGGTTTAGCCGGCCTGCTGCATGACATCGGCAAGATGATGATCCCGCTGAGAATCCTTAACAAACCAGGGAAATTGACCGATGCCGAATTCGTTACCGTCAAGAGTCATCCGGACGAAGGGCGCAAAATACTGCTGGGAGGTGAAGGCATCGACGATATCGTGCTGGACGTCTGCTTGCATCACCACGAGAAAGTGGATGGCAGCGGTTATCCAGAAAGATCATCGAATAAACAGATCAGCCTGTATGCCAAGATGGGGGCAATCTGCGATGTGTACGACGCGATTTCGTCCAACCGCCCGTACAAGCAAGGCTGGGAGCCTGCCGAGTCCATACGCAAGATGGCGGAATGGAGCAAGGGGCATTTTGATCTTATGATTTTTCATGCCTTCGTCAAAAGCATCGGCATTTACCCGATTGGCTCGCTGGTCAGACTGGAATCCGACCACCTTGGCGTCATCATCGAACTGACCGAAAAATCACTGCTCACGCCCAAGGTAAAAGTATTCTTCTCCATCCCACAAAATAGCCGCATTACCCCGGAGATACTGGATTTGTCTGAACAGAATTGCCAGGACAAAATCCTCTCGCACGAAGATCCTGCAACCTGGGGCATTTACGACCTCCGCGAATTGTGGAGCGGCCTGCCTTTCCATGAATACTTGAAAGACGCGTCATGCTGACCATGAGAAAGTTACTGTTACGCGCATGTTTATTGCCGGGGTGTGTACTTGCCGTAGCGACTGCTGCATCCACCCCCTTGGAGCAGCAGCCATCACCTGGTGCGCAGAATCACGCGTACATCATGAATGTCGTCGACGACTTTATGCGCCAACAAACTGCCGTGCTACCGGGAAAAGTCTCCTATCGGATAGACAATATGGATCAGCGCATCAGGCTGGCACAATGCGACCAAATTGAAGCCTTTTTGCCTGTCGGCAGCCAGCTTATTGGCAAAACATCAGTCGGCGTGCGCTGCACGAAAACGAACGGCTGGAGAGTTCTGGTGCCGGTGCACATCAGGATGAGTATCAACCTGCTGATCAGCGCGAGACAATTGCCATCGGGCCATATAGTGCAAAGTGGAGACCTCGCCAGCCGAACCATAGACGCCTCCAGGATCGAGGGGCTCACTGACCCCAAACAGGCACTCGGACAAGTGTTGCGCCATGGCATCGGCGCCGGACAGGTATTGCGCGAAAACATGCTGCGTCCGCCCTATAGCGTGATCCAGGGACATGCCGTGCAACTAGCCGTGCAGGGTAATGGCTTCAGTATTGGCAGCGAGGGTGTGGCCCTGAACAATGCCGGCGATGGGCAAGCCGTGCGCGTGCGCGTCGGGTCGAAGCGCGTCATTGGCGGAATTGCGCGCGCCAACGGCACGATAGCGGTCGAACCCTGATGTTGTGCCTGAAAGCGGCATACGCTATAAAGGCTTTCGACTGCTCCGGGAGAAACCCCTAAAGATTTTCAGGTTCCCGCCGATAAAAGGTTGACGCCGAAAAAATCAAGTATCAACAGACGATGAGGATGATCATGAAAATCGACAAACCAGGCAAGCCATTACCGATCAACCCGGCGGGCGAAGGCGCAGCTCACGCCGCTGCGAAAGAAAAGTCCAATCCGTCGTCGGCCACGCAGCAATCCGGCAGTACCAGTGTTTCTCTCGGCTCCACGGCAGCACAGTTGCAAAGCATGGAAAACAGCATGGCCAACAGCCCGGTTGTCGATGCGGCAAAGGTGGCGGAAATCCGGCAAGCCATCAGCGACGGGCGCTTCAAGGTCAACACCGAAGTGGTCGCCGACCGCCTGATCGAAACGGTGCGTGACCTGATTGGAAACAAGACATAATCCCACCCAAACAATATTGGATAAGCGCGCTTGAACCCCAACGACCCTTCCGAAATGTTAGCCACCCTGTCCGCCGAGCGCGCGGCACTGGTACGCTTCGTTGCATTGCTGGAACGCGAGCAAAGCATGCTGGTGGGAAACGGCGTCAACCAACTGCTTGAATTATCCGAGCAAAAATCAGGTGATGCACTTTGCCTCAATGAACTCGCCGAGGCACGCCACACCCTGTTGCAAAAGAATATTCCGGGGCTTTCTGTCGACGCAATCCAACCCTGGCTGGCGGCACATAGCCCGCAAAGCCTGGTTGTCTGGAGAGGGGTTTGCGCTTTGGCAGCGCGCGCTCAGAAAATCAATCGCACCAATGGCGAACTGATCAAGATGAAATTACGCCACAATCAGCAATCACTGGCCGTATTGAGCAATGCGGTGAACAAGGCCAATCTTTATGGCGCGGACGGTCAACCGAATTTATCACTGGGAAGCGGCAGATCGCTGGGAAGCGGCTAGCGCACATCCCGCTTCGCTACAGATTATCCCCCGTCGTCAACCCACGCTCGGCATTGGGTGACATCACAGTGATGGTGACACGCCGATTCCGGGCACGATTCTCCGGGCTGTCATTGAGTGCCACCGGCTGATTCGAAGCCAACCCGACCGCAGCCAAACGTTTTGCGACAACGCCATGATCGACCAGCAGCTTGACCACACTGCCGGCACGCGCCGACGAGAGCTCCCAATTGGACGGAAACTGCGCCGTTGCAATAGGGATATCGTCGGTATGTCCCTCCACCTCGATGGCATATTCTTCCTTGGCGAGCACTACCGCCACCTGCTTCAGTGCTTCGATCGACCCGGGTTGCAATATCGCCTCCCCGGTTCCAAACAAGGCATGCGCACTGATATCTATGACGATGCCGCGTCTCGATTGAACGATGCGCATTTCGCCACGTTTGATCATCGGCGCCATGATCTGTCCCAATCCACCGGCGATATTCTTCATGCGCTCCCTTATGGTGCGCTGCTGCTCCCCAAGACGCGCCGTACTCACATCCACCAGCGTGTCGCGTACCTGGTTTTGCGTATGGGTGGGCTGAATGTTGGAACCGGGTTTATGCCTGCCGTCAAAGGCGTCGCTCAACGAATCGCTGACCTCCTTGTACTTGGCCTCGTTCACCGATGAGATGGAATACATCACCACAAAAAAGGCGAAAAGCAAGGTGATGAAATCGGCATAGGAAATCAGCCAGCGATCGTGATTGTCAAAGTCAGCCCGTTTTTTTCGGCGTGCCATGGGTCGAGGGCCTAAGCGAGATAGCCTTGCAGCTTGAGTTCGAGCAACCGCGGATTGTCCCCGTTGGCGATGCACTCCAGACCATCGATGATCATCTCGTACACGTCCATCTGCTGCATGAGAATGAATTTCAGTTTATTCGCGATCGGCAGGAACAACAGGTTGGCAAAAGCCACGCCGTAGACGGTCGCAACGAAAGCCACGGCAATACCTGCTCCCAGCTTGCTCGGCTCGGCCAGATTCTGCATGACCTGCATCAACCCCAAGAGCGCGCCGATGATGCCGACAGTCGGGGAATATCCGGCAGCGGATTCCCACACCCGCGCCGACTGCCAATGCAATTGCTCCCAGGAATGGATATCCACTTCCATCACCTCGCGTATTTTATCGGCATCATGTCCATCCACCAGAAGTTGCAACCCTTTTTTCAGGAAGGGGTCGGGAATCTTGGCAAGACGACCCTCCAGCGCGAGCAGGCCATTTCTGCGGGCCAGAATGCTCCAGTCCACCAATTGCCTGGCCCTCAAACGAGGGTTGATTTTGGGCGGGACAAATGCCCAGCGACCCATCTTGATCGCCATGACAAACACATTCATCGGGGATTGCACCATCACCGCGCCCAACGTGCCGCAGAACACGATCAGGAAGGCTGCCATCTGGAACAGGATCAAGAAATCGCCACCTTCCAGTAGCTGGCCGGTCAAGATTCCAACCAGCCCGATCACCATGCCCATCAAAGTGAGCTTATCCATCAGCAGCCACTGATCCGGCTGCGCAGTCGCGCGACTGCCTGACTGTGTAACTGCGAAACACGCGACTCGGAAACGCCGAACACCTCGCCGACTTCACGCAAATTCATTTCCTGCTCATAAATCATGCCCATCAATAGGCGCTCGCGCTCCGGCAAGCCGGCGATCGCATCTGCCAATTCGGCCCTGAACTGCTTGTCTTCCAGCAAGCCCATCGGGTTGCCGTCATGACCAAATTCAAACCGATCGAAAAAATCATCGTGATCTTCACCCTGCAAGTCTTCGAAATACATCAATTGCGCGCCGCGAGATTCCTGCAATAATTGCTGATACCCGGAAAGCGGCATCTCCAGTTCTTCCGCGATCTCGGTTTCGTTAGGCGATCTGCCCAATTTCTGTTGCAAACGGCTGATCGCTGTCTCGATGCGCCGCATGTCGCGCCGCAGGCTGCGCGGCAGCCAATCAGCACCGCGCAGCTCGTCCAGCATCGCGCCGCGAATACGCTGCGTTGCATAGGTTTCAAACTGCGCGCCGTGAAACTGGTCATAGCGGCTGGCCGCATCCAGCAGGCCCATCATGCCGGCCTGCAGAATGTCATCAATCTGTACGCTGTAGGGCAATCTGGCCATCATCTGGTGCGCAAGCCGCTTGACCAGCTGGGCATATTCCCGCAGGCACTGCTCTTTGTCGTTTAGTCCGGTGGCCGTGTACATGCGTATTGGCTTACATCGTAAGCATATCCTCCGCCTTATTGACATGGCCGTTGCGCGCCTGCCTGAGCAGGCTTTGCATCATGCGTTCGATCCCATCTTCCCGCTCATCCTGGTTCACAGGCAAACCAAGCAGTTTCTGGGCAAGTGCCAGGTAGGCTCGTGCCGAGCAGGCATCTGGAAAAGCCTCCACCACCGACCTGCCGAGTTGCGTAGCGTGGCTGAGCTTGTTGTCGCTCGGTATACAGCCCAGATATTCCAAACGTGCAGCTAGATGATGGCGCGCCACTTTTGCCATATTGTCGAATACATTTTTTGCCTCTTCATTGCTACCTGACTTGTTCACGATGATCTCAAACCGCAGACGTGCATTTTCCAGCGCCATGCGCTTGATGAGCGTGTAGCTTGCGGTAATGCCCGAGGCTGTTGCGTCCGCCACCACCAGCATGGAGGTTCCCGTTGCCAGGCAGGATGACACGGCATCCCGCGCAGGTAGCCCTTTGACGCGGCCCATGCCGGGGATCGCGGCATCCACCAGCACCACATCCACGGTCGCGTTCAGGCTGCCCAGTGCCTGCCCCAGACGCTGGCGATCACTGTTTGCCATTTTTGGCAACGCCTGCATGGCACGCGCCGTGTGCAGCACGGCATACCCTTTACCGGGAGACATTGCGTCATTCAGACTGCATTTCTCCAGCGCAACATCCAGCAAATCGAAGCGTGCGGACAACCCCAACTGATCCAGCAAATTGTTCGGCGCGGCGTTTTCGTTCAGCACCAGTACATCCTTGCCGTAATGCGCCAGCGCTGCGACGAGGTTGATGGTTACGCTGGTGCACCCCACGCCCGGCTTGCCAGCAACCACGGAAATGACACGAATCCGGTCACTCACCAGTAAACGGCGCAAACCCTCTGCCTGATCCATGCCGCGATCAGAGCGCATGGGCCGCCTCTCCGGCAAAAGCGCCTGAGCCTGCCATCAGTACCGGAAGCTCCAGCTCATTCAACGTAAATGGAGTTTTTTCTTCCACCGGCTTGAGGGCGCGATGCAACAGATAATCCAGATTAATGGCGTGCAGATCTTCCGGCACACGCTGACCATTCGTCATGTAATGCAGCACCAATCGATGGCGCAACACCACATCCAGCATCGTACCCAGACTCACCGCTTCGTCCAGCTTGGTGACGATACAACCGATGACACCCTGTCCAGCCGGCTTTTCTCCAATGGCTGTTGTTTTTTGATATATGCGTACCACGTCTTCCAGCATATCGCCATTGCTGGTCGCGCTCAGCAATAGCAAACGTTGCACCTGCGTGGCATCGAACATCTCGCTCTGGTTTCCCACGCGCTCGTCGCGATGCCCCATACCCACTGTGTCAATCAGCACCAGATGTTTATGGCGCAATGCGGAAAGCGTCAGGCGCAAATCATCGGTGTCCTTCACCGCATGAACGGCCACACCGAGAATTTTGCCGTAAATTTTGAGCTGCTCATAGGCGCCGATCCGGTAATTGTCGGTCGTCAACAGCGCCACCTTGTCGGCGCCATAACGCACCACCGCGCGCGCCGCCAGCTTTGCGGTCGTCGTGGTTTTTCCCACACCGGTCGGGCCGATCAGCGCATACACGCCCCCCTTGACGACGATGTCATCCGCCTTCTCGGTTACGTGCAAATTGTGTTTGAGCACCTCCTTGATCCATGCTTCGCCTCTCATATTTCCGGCGGGCATCTTGTCCAGTAATTGGCGCGCCAGCAAGGGGCTGAAACCGGAATTCAGCATTCTGCACAGCAGGGCGGCACGCTGCGGATCGCCCTGCTGCAAGCCGTTCCAGGAGAGTGCGGCAAGTTGCTGACGCAACATGGTGTGCATGGACTTCATCTCGACGAGAATCGAAGATTCCGGATTGGGAAATGCAGGTTCGGAAACGAGATGGGGGGTGGGCGCAACGGGCCTGACGGGCGATGAGGTACCGGGAGTTCCAGGCGCGTTGACCTCTGCCACCGATTTTACGTCCCCTGTTTTTGCTGCCACGGGGATGCCGGCGAAGTGCATGATTTCTTCATTCGCCACAGCGAGAAATTCAACCCCGCCTGTTACCGTGCGATTCGAAAGAATCACCGCCTCATCACCCAGCTCGCTGCGAATATCCTTCAATGCCTGACGTGCTGTCGGGGCGATAAATTTTCTGATGTTCATGCGCTCCCTCCCACCATTGCAGTCACCCGGATCGTCTTAAAGTCCGGCACCTCGTCATGCGAAATCACTCGAATGCCCGGCACCGCGCGCTTCAGGAAACGCGCCAGCAAATCGCGCAACTGCGCCGGCACCAGCATCACCGTCGGCAAGCCCAACTGCTCTTGCACCTCTGCGGCAGCGCGGGTTTCGCGCAGCACGGTGTCGGCCAATCCCGGTTCGATACCGATGCCGTTCTGGCTGGATTGCATGGCCTGAACCAGCAGGTACTCCAGTTCCTTGTCCATGCCGATCACCTGCAATTCCTGCGCGGCCGGATAAAATTGCTGCACAATCGCGGGGCCCAGTGCAACCCGGGCGAGCGCGGTGAGTTGATGGGCATCCTGGGTGCGCGCCGCGTTTTCCGCCAGCGTTTCAACGATGGTGCGCATATCGCGAATATGCATACCTTCATCCAACAGGTTTTGCAGTACCTTTTGCACCGTGCCCAACGGTAGCGCCTTGGGTACCAGATCCTCGATCAGCTTGGGCGAAATCTTGCCGACATGATCCAGCAGCAGCTGCACCTCCTGGCGCCCGAGCAACTCGGCAGCGCGTGTGCTGATCAGGTGGCTCAGGTGAGTCGCGACCACCGTTCCCGGATCGACCACGGTGTAACCCATGACCTGCGCCTGGTCGCGCAACGCCAAATCAATCCACACTGCCGGCAAACCGAAGGCCGGATCGTGCGTCTGCACACCCGCCAACTCGCCCGTCACGCTGCCCGGGTTGATTGCCAGCAGCAGGTTTGGAAAAGCTTCGCCGCTGCCGATATCCACCCCTTTGAGCGCAATGCGGTAGCCGTTGGGACGCAAGTCAAGATTGTCGCGAATGTGCACCGGCGGCGGCAGAAAACCGATGTCCTGGGTAAATTTTTTACGAATGCCCTTGATGCGGCGCAGCAGGTCACCGTCCTGAGTCTTGTCCACCAGCGAAATCAGCCGGTAACCCACTTCCAATCCGAGCACATCGACCTGTGCGACGTCTTCCCAGCTGGCTTCGGCAGATTCTGTAACGACCGGCACTGCCGCAGTGGCGGCAGATTCTTCCTGCGCGGCGCTGCGATCGCTCTTCTTCACCAGATAATATGCCAATCCCAGCATCGCACCAGCGAGCAGCAAAAAAGCAAAGTGCGGCATGCCTGGAATCAGACCCATCGCGCCGATAATCGCGGCAGTCAGCATGATGACCTGCGGTTGCTTGAACAGTTGCGTGGCCAGTTGCTGACCAATGTTCTCATCACTGGCCACACGGCTCACCACCAGGCCGGCGGCGGTGGAAATGACCAGCGCCGGAATCTGCGCCACCAGCCCGTCACCGATGGTCAACAGGGTGTAATTTTTTGCCGCCACCGCAATCGTGAGGTCATGTTGCAGCACGCCGACAATCAAGCCGCCGATCACGTTAATGAACAGAATGATGATGCCAGCCACCGCATCACCGCGCACGAATTTGCTGGCACCGTCCATCGCGCCGTAGAAATCGGCTTCCTGCGCAATCTCGGCGCGGCGCTGGCGCGCCACGTCTTCACCGATCAACCCCGCGTTCAAATCGGCGTCGATTGCCATTTGCTTGCCGGGCATCGCATCCAGTGTGAATCGTGCGCCCACCTCGGCAATACGCCCGGCGCCCTTGGTAATCACCACAAAATTGATAATCACCAGAATCGCAAACACCACCAGGCCCACGGCATAGTTGCCCCCCACCAGAAAGTGACCGAACGACTCGATCACCTTGCCCGCCGCATCCGGACCGGTATGCCCTTCCAGCAGCACGATGCGCGTGGAGGCCACATTCAGGGACAGGCGCAGCAACGTGGTAATCAGCAGCACCGTGGGAAATATCGCAAACTCCAGCGCCTTGTTGGTATTCATGCTGACCAGCAGCACCATGATGGAAATTGCAATGTTGAAAGTGAACAGGATATCCAGTAATAGCGGCGGCAAGGGCAGCACCATCATCGCCAGGATCATCACGATCAGCGCCGGGCCGGCCATGCCGACCAGTCCGGCGCGCTTAATGAAGTTTTGCAGTACAAACAGCATATTCATGGTTCATATCCTCATGCGGTGGCAGCGGCTGGATCGAGTTCATGCGGCACCGGCAACTCGCCCGGCTCCTGCGGGCGCGACCCGCCTTGTTTTTCATAACGACGCAATTGATAAACATAGGCCAACACCTCGGCGACGGCGGTATATAGCGCTTCCGGAATGGACTCGCCCAGATCGGTATGTTTGTGCAGTGCGCGCGCCAGCGGCGGCGCTTCGAGAATCGGCACATGGTTCTCCAGCGCAATTTCGCGGATGCGCAGCGCCAGCAAATGCGCGCCCTTCGCCACCACCCGCGGCGCACCCAGGCCCTTGTGGCTCCGCCTGGCCTTAGCCTTGCCCTGTGACGAAACTTCGTTTTCGCTGTATTTCAACGCGACCGCATAGTGTGTCGGATTGGTGACCACCACATCGGCGCCTGGAATGGCCGCCATCATGCGGCGACGCGCCGCCTCCCGCTGCAGGGTACGAATGCGCCCCTTGACCATCGGGTCGCCTTCGGTTTCCCTGGATTCCTGGCGCACCTCTTCCTTGGTCATCATCAGTTTTTTGTTGTGGTCCCACAGCTGAAAGGGCACGTCAATGGCGACGATTAACAGCATCGCGCCGACGATCATCATGAAGCTTGCGCCGACCAGATGGCCCATTTGCGGAATGGAGGCAGTCGCGGCCTGCGTGCCGAGTGCCATCACCGCATCCTTGTTATGCCAAATCACCCAGGCCGCGATGCCGCCTACCAGAACAGCTTTGCCGATTGCTTTTGACAGCTCCACCAGCGCGGTTCTGGAGAACATGCGCGCGATGCCGGCAACCGGATTCAATTTTGAAAACTTGGGCTGCAATGCTTCAAGACTGAATAGCCAGCCATTCAGCAGCAACGGGGAGCATGCCGCCGCCAGCATGACCGCCAACAACAGGGGTGAGAAGGTGATGAGCATGTCCAGCGAAAGATCATACAAACGCGGGATCAGCAAGTTGCCATTGAAGGCTATCTCGCGGTTCAGCGTCAGGCCATCTTGCAGCATTTTCACCAGGTGCTGGGTAAAGGATGCGCCCAGGAACCACAATGTTCCGCCACCCGCCAGCAATACGGCAAAGGTGGAGAGCTCACGCGAACGGGCAACCTGGCCTTTTTCTCTTGCCTGGTCAAGTCGCCGCTGTGAGGGCTGTTCGGTTTTTTCTAGGTCGCTGCTTTCAGCCATGAGGTGCTCCGCCATTAAGCTTTGCATAGCCATTCGGCTACGCCAGCAAAATTGCTGGTCATGGCAATTATCAGCACATCAGGTGAATTTGATCGAATGAATAGCGCGAGTTTCTTGTGGCTTTTTGCTCACCCTGCCGCTAGGCGCACATTAAAGGTCAGGGGTTCTGATACGCAGAGTCACACCAGTGAAAGCATATAAACCCGTAAAAATCAGTTGTCCGCAGATTACACAGATTGACGCAGATTGATCTGCGATTTCAAATCTGTTTAATCTGCGTAATCTGCGGATAACACCAAAGTTTTCAGGTTTGTTTTGCAAGCTACCAGCCGGATTCTCTTTCAGGCGTGGCGCTGATCCGGTGAATGGACAAGTCCGCGCCGTTGAATTCTTCTTCCGCATCGAGGCGGATACCGACCCATTTTTTCAACCCGCCGTACACCGCATAGCCACCAACGAAAGCAATGGTGATGCCAAGCAACGTGCCGATCAGTTGCACCATGAAGCTGACCCCACCAAGCCCGCCCAGCAGCTTCAAACCGAAGATGCCCGCCGCAATGCCGCCCCATGCGCCGCACAGGCCATGCAACGCCCACACGCCGAGCACGTCATCGATCTTCCAGCGATTCTGTGTCAGGGTGAACATCACCACGAACAATGCGCCCGCGATGCCGCCGGTCACTAGCGCACCAATCGGGTGCATCAGATCGGAACCGGCGCATACGGCCACCAGACCGGCCAGCGGGCCGTTATGCACAAAGCCGGGATCGTTCTTGCCCGCCCATAGCGCGGCCAGCGTGCCGCCCACCATCGCCATCAGCGAGTTGACCGCGACCAGCCCGCTGATCTTGCCGATGTCCTGCGCCGACATGACGTTGAAGCCGAACCAGCCAACGGTGAGTATCCACGCGCCCAGGGCGAGAAACGGGATGCTCGAGGGCGGATGCGCGGCGATGCGCCCTTCCTTGGTGTAACGCCCGAGCCGTGCACCGAGCAGCAGCACCGCCGCCAGCCCGATCCAGCCGCCGACCGCATGCACCACCACCGAACCGGCGAAATCATGAAACGGTACGCCAAATGTCGCGGTCAGCCATTCCTGAACACCGAAGCGGCCGTTCCAGGCGATACCCTCGAAAATCGGGTAAACAAAACCGACCAACATGAAAGTGGCGGCCAGTTGCGGATTGAAGCGTGCGCGCTCGGCGATGCCGCCGGAAACGATGGCGGGAATCGCGGCGGCGAAGGTCAGCAGAAAAAAGAATTTCACCAGTTCGTAACCGCTTTTTTGCGCGAGCTGTTCCGCACCGGTGAAAAAACTCACGCCGTAGGCAATTACATAACCGATAAAAAAATAGGCCAGCGTGGAAACCGCAAAATCGGTCAGAATCTTGACCAGCGCATTCACCTGGTTTTTCTTGCGCACCGTACCCAGTTCCAGAAAAGCAAAACCGGCGTGCATCGCCAGCACCATGATCGCGCCAAGCAATACAAACAAGACGTCGCTGCCAGATTTCAGGTCTTCCATACCCCCTCCTTACAATTATGAATTACATCTGAGGGAATGTACGCAAGATGTGTTCCACAACTTCAATGAATTGATAGTTATGAATAAATAGAATTGGCAATCCCCTTATGCAACGTATTGGTGCACTTTGCTGCCAGTGCAGCGATGTCTTGCACCAACACGGTGCACAGGCTCGATATCATCCAAAAAACGGCATTTGTCCGCAGATTACACATCATGTTATCCGCACAATTCAATTCACTAAAGGGTGGGCATGATTTCCCGGTTTTTTGCATTTTAATCAATTTAATCTGCGTAATCTGCGGATCGATCTGGGTGTTTCTTGATCGTCAATCCTCCGCGCCCTTGCCTTGCAACAGCTTGAAGATCATCTCCAGCGCGAACCCGCGCGATTGCAGGAAGCGCGCCTGCCGGGATTTTTCCCTGGCATCCAGCGGCAACGCGCCGAATTTTTTTTGCCATACTGCGCGGGCTGTCTCGAATTCGCTTTCCTTGAGTTGCGGCAGAGCCTCGCCGATCAATGTTTCCGCAATGCCTCTTTGTCTTAATTCGTGAACGATACGCTGCGCGCCGAAGCGGCTACGTTTGGCATGCACCAGTTGCTTGGCGGCTCGCACATCGGATAACCAACCGCGAGCGGTCAGGTCATCCAGTAGCGCATCCAGACTGACCGGTTGGCTGACGTCTTGATTGATCAGGAAATAAGGGAGCAGCTTGGCGCGCAGTTCGGCGCGGCTGTATTCACGACGTGCCAGGTACTGCAAGGCACGCGCGCGCAAACTGACCTCAGGCTTTTTCCTCACCCGGGTTTCCGGCCGAAGGTTTCTCGGAAGATTTGGCACTCGCCTTGGCGCCTTTGGCACCCGCCTTCGTATCGGCTTTCTCGCCTGCCTCGAGCAAGGTTACGCCGAGTGCTGCACGCACCTTGTTTTCGATTTCAAAGGCGAGCTCCGGATGCTCACGCAAATATTCGCGTGCGTTATCCTTGCCCTGACCGATTTTTTCGCCCTTGTAGCTGTACCAGGCGCCGGATTTTTCCACCAGCTTGTGCTGCACGCCCAGCTCGATGATCTCGCCTTCGCGCGAGATGCCTTCGCCATACAGGATGTCGAAAAATGCCTCGCGGAACGGCGGGGCAACCTTGTTCTTCACCACCTTGACGCGCGTCTCGTTGCCGATCACTTCGTCGCCCTTCTTGATTGCGCCGATGCGGCGGATGTCGAGGCGCACCGACGCGTAGAACTTGAGCGCGTTGCCGCCGGTGGTGGTTTCCGGATTGCCGAACATCACGCCGATCTTCATGCGCATCTGGTTGATGAAAATGACCAGCGTGTTGGAACGCTTGATGTTGGCAGTCAGCTTGCGCAAGGCCTGCGACATCAGGCGCGCATGCAGGCCCATTTGCGCATCACCCATCTCGCCCTCGATTTCCGCCTTGGGCGTCAATGCGGCAACCGAGTCGATCACCACCACATCCACCGAAGCGGATCGCACCAGCATGTCGGCGATTTCAAGTGCCTGCTCGCCGTTGTCCGGCTGAGAGATGAGCAGATCTTCCACCTTCACGCCGAGCTTCTGCGCGTATTGCGGATCAAGCGCATGCTCCGCGTCAATGAACGCCGCCGTGCCGCCGAGCTTCTGCATTTCCGCGATGACCTGCAGGGTCAACGTGGTCTTGCCGGAGGATTCCGGTCCGTAGATTTCCACTACCCGACCACGCGGCAGCCCGCCGACGCCGAGCGCGATATCCAACCCCAGCGAACCGGTGGAAACAACCTGAATGTCGCGCGCCACCTCATGCTCGCCAAGGCGCATGATCGACCCCTTGCCGAACTGTTTCTCGATCTGGCTCAGTGCCGCTGCAAGCGCCTTGCTTTTGTTGTCATCCATCGTGTTCTCCCCAAAAAATAGTGCGTGGATTATGGCACACCCTGTAAAAAATCAAGCCAACTCCGTCCGCTGTCCGAGCAGGTCGGCCACGCCCTGCAAGGCGATATGCGCCGCGCGCGCGCGCACTTCGATGCGGTTGCCCGCGATCAGATGGCGTTGCGCGTTAACTGTACCGTGTTTGAGTCCCCATGCAAACCATACCGTGCCGACCGGTTTATCCGGCGTGCCGCCATCCGGCCCGGCAATACCGCTCACCGCCAACGCCACCTGTGCCGCGCTGTGGTCCAGCGCGCCCGCCACCATCTCACGCACCACCGCTTCGCTTACCGCGCCATGCTGATTGAGCATCGCCTCGCTCACGCCCAGCATCTGTTGCTTGGCAAGATTGGAATAGGTGACAAAGCCGCGTTCGAACCACGCGGAACTGCCCGCCACATCGGTTACGGCCTGCGCCACGCCGCCGCCGGTACAGGATTCCGCAGTCACCAGCATCAGTCCGTGTGCCTTGAGCAAGCCACCGACTTGCGCGGCAAGGACATCCATCAAAGCCCGCGTGCCAGATCGTTCTGGATATCCACAACTGCTTCCAACCCGACCGCAATGCGGATCAGGCCGTCACTGATACCCGCCGCGGCGCGCGCCTCCGGCGAAATACGCCCGTGGGTGGTACTGGCCGGGTGGGTAATGGTGGTCTTGGCGTCGCCCAGATTGGCAGTGATGGAAATCATCTGCGTGTTGTCTATCACGCGCCAGGCGGCTTCCTTGCCGCTCCCCCGGGACGACGCGACCTCGAATGAAACAATGCCGCCGCCGGTTTTCTGTTGCTTCATCGCCAGTTCATGTTGCGGGTGCGACGCCAGGCCGGGATAAAATACGCGCGCCACATTGGGCTGTGCTTCCAGCCAGGTCGCCAATTCCAATGCATTGGCGCTATGCGCATCCATGCGCAGCTTGAGCGTTTCCAGACCTTTCAGTAACACCCAGGCGTTGAACGCGCTCAGGGTCGGCCCGGCCGTGCGCAGAAAACCATACACGCCTTCCATATTTTTCCTGCTGCCCAGCACCGCCCCGCCCAGCACGCGCCCCTGTCCGTCGATGTACTTGGTCGCAGACTGGATCACGATATCCGCACCCAGTTCCAGCGGGCGTTGCAGGATCGGCGTGCAGAAGCAATTGTCCACTGCCAACAGCGCGCCACAACCCTTCGCCACTGCGGCAATCGCGGCGATGTCGGAAATTTCGGTCAGTGGATTGGACGGCGTTTCCAGGAAAAACAGTTTGGTGTTGGGGCGCACCGCTGCCTGCCACTCGGATACCTCCGTTGCGGAAACATAAGTCGTCTCCACGCCGAACTTCTTGATGATGTTGCTGAACAGATTAAGCGTCGCGCCGAACAGGCTGTATGAAGCGATGATGTGATCGCCCGACTTGAGCAGACCCATCACGCACGCCAGTATTGCCGACATGCCCGAGGCCGTGGCAACGCATTGCTCCGCGCCTTCCAGCGCGGCGAGCCGTTCCTCGAACATCGTTACGGTCGGATTGGTGAAACGCGAATAGATGTTGCCCGGCTGTTCGCCGCTAAAACGCGCGGCGGCCTGCGCGGCATTGTCGAATACGAAGCTGGAAGTCAGGAACAGCGCTTCGCTGTTTTCGCCGAACTGGCTGCGCACCGCGCCGGCGCGCACCGCCAAAGTTTCCATTTGATAGTTTTTTTCGCTCATCTCACTCTCAGCATTTCTGGTTTATATTCTCTGAAAAGGCTACCTTAAAAATTCGCGAGGAGGGAGGGATGCAAGGCGCACGGAACGCAGAAACCGGAATGTACAAATAGTACATGAGGATTTCGAGTACCGCGCAACGCCGCAAACACCCTTCGCAGCAATTTTTTACATCGAGCTCAGGCTCATCACCAACTCCAGCTCCATCTGGTCCTCATCCACCTGCATGTCGGCTTGCCCGCCACCGCGCCGCGCCTCGATCACATCCAGATACTGCGGCGTGATGTCGCCGGTGATGTAGTTGCCGTCAAAACAGGATGCATCAAACTCTGCAATTTTCTGATTGGCCTTGCGTACCGCCGCCTTGAGGTCTCCCAAATCCTGGTAGATCAACCGGTCGGCACCGATCTCGCGGCAGATTTCTTCATCGCTGCGCCCGGTGGCGATCAGTTCCGCGCGGCTGGGCATATCGATGCCATATACATTCGGAAAGCGTACCGGTGGCGCGGCGGAGGCAAAATACACTTTGCGCGCGCCGGCATCACGCGCCATCTGCACGATTTCACGGCTGGTGGTGCCGCGCACAATGGAATCATCCACCAGCAACACGTTCTTATCCTTGAATTCCATCCCGATGGCATTCAGCTTCTGTCGCACCGACTTCTTGCGCAACGCCTGCCCGGGCATGATGAAGGTGCGCCCGATGTAACGGTTTTTCACAAATCCTTCGCGGAACGGGATGCCGAGACGGTTCGCCAGTTGCAACGCACTGGGGCGGCTGGAATCGGGGATCGGGATCACCACATCGATATCCACTCCGTCCCATTCCCGGCTGAGTTTGTCGGCGAGGTATTCGCCCATACTCAGACGCGTTTCGTAGACCGACACCCCGTCTATGACCGAATCGGGGCGCGCCAGATAGACATACTCGAAAATGCACGGATTCAGGCTGGACTGCTCGCTGCATAACTGGCTGTGCAGGTTGCCGTCGAAATCGATGAACACCGCTTCACCGGGTGCCACATCGCGCAGGAACCGGAATCCCAGTGTATCCAGCGCAACGCTTTCCGATGCGACCAGATATTCCGGTCCCTGTTCGGTTTCATGCACACCGACCACCAGGGGACGGATGCCGAAACTGTCGCGAAACGCCAGCAGGCCATAACCGGCGATCATCGCCACCACGGCAAAGGCGCCGCGGCAACGCCGATGCACGCCGGATACCGCGGCAAAAATGGTCGGCACATCGAGGCGCAGCCCCTTGGAGCGGACCTGCAATTCGTGTGCCAGCACATTCAGCAATACCTCCGAATCGGAGTTGGTATTGACGTGGCGCAGGTCATCCACAAACAACTGTCGCTTCAGTTCATCGGCATTGGTGAGATTGCCGTTATGGCCGAGCATGATGCCGAACGGCGAATTCACATAGAACGGTTGCGCCTCGTTGTGATCCACCGAAGAACCGGCGGTCGGATAGCGCACATGCGCGATGCCTGCATTGCCCGAGAGCGCGCGCATGTTGCGTGTGCGAAATACGTCGCGTACCAACCCGTTGCCTTTGTGCAGGTGAAAGGTACGCCCGTCCAGCGTGGCGATGCCGGCGGCATCCTGCCCACGGTGCTGCAATACCTGTAGGCCGTCATACAGCAACTGATTGGCCGGCATTTGCGAGACTACTCCGAGAATGCCACACATGATTCGTTATCCCAAAAATTAACCGCGAATACCATAACTGATGCGTTGCGCGATGCTGTCCGGCAACCATGATTTAGTCAGCAAGGCGACATCCTCCGCCGTTCTGCTCATGCGTGCGCCATGCCAGAACGGTTGATTGGGAATGGCCGTCAACCCGGCCAGCCACACCAGCGCGAGTATCACCAGCACGCCGCGCAGCACCCCGAACAACCCACCCATGGCAATGTCCAGCCAGCCCAATCCGATTGCTTTTATCAACCTGGCAAGCAGCCAGACCAGCACGCCCCACACGATCAGCACGACCACGAACACCGTGACGTATGCCACCGCAATGCGTGTCATTTCCTGCTGTATCGGGAAGGACGGTGCAATACTGTTGGCGAATGATTTGCTCAACATGAACGCGATCGGCCAACCCGCCAGTGACAATATCTCATAGACCAGGCCACGCCATAAGCCGAGCAACAGTGAAACCAGCAGAATGGCCAGCATGACAAAATCGAATTCCGTCATGCGTTCACTGCCCACTCATCACGATCGGCTTCAGACCGTGTTTTTCCAGCAATTGACGTACCTGCTCGGCTTCTTTGCGCTCGGAATACGGTCCGACACGCACGCGGATATTGTCGCCCACTTTTTCGGTATATGCCTTGTTAAAACGCCATTCCTTTAGCTGTTCAAATTTAATTTTTGCAGTATCGGCACTGGTGTATGCGCCAATCTGAACAACAAAGTCGCCGCTGCCGGTCGGCCTATCCACCGCCTTGACTTCCGGCTGATTGCCATCCGCTGGCTGCGCCTTGATCGGCGTGTCTGTGCCGCTTGCGACATTGGCCGAAGCGGATACGACTTCGACAGCCGGAACGTCTGCGACGTCGGGAGGAGTCAACGGTGAAACTTCCGCCATTTCTGGTGGCGCTATACCCGGAATGAATTCGCCGGCCTTATCCGGAGCCGGGATGCGCAGTTCAATGTCTTGCCCGGTGAGCTTGGGTTCGCTGTCCAGCACCATCGGCAGAATCACCACCACCGCCAGCGTGAGCGCGATCGCTCCGACCAAGCGGCGACGCGCCTTGCGCTTGAGATTCAGCTCTTCTTCTGTCTGCTGTTTTGCCATGCTCTGATCTCGCCTGTTAGATTCACGGTCAAGTGACATGCAACCCTCTCGCTGCCATCGCTTCTGCCACGGTATAGAACGATCCGAAGGCCGCGATTCTATCATTTTCGCCTGCCGCTTTACAGGTATAACGCACTGCTTCAGCGACGTCAGAAAAAGTTAGAATCGAACCGCGCATCCCGCGCTGTCGCAACAGTTGCGCCAGCTCTTCGGCAGTTGCGCCACGCGGTGCGGCAATCCCCGCCACCAGCCATCTGTCGATATAGGGATCGAGCGCCGTCGCCACTCCGGCCATATCCTTGTCCTTCAGCATGGCGAATATCGCCCAGGTCTGCGCGCACGGTGGCAGACTGGCAAGATTCTGTGCCAGTGAACGCGCCGCCTGCGGGTTGTGCGCCACGTCGAGAATCAGCGTCGGCTTACCCGGCACAAACTGAAAACGCCCCGCCAGTTGCACCTCGACCAACCCGCGCCGCACTGCCTCCATCGCCACCGGCAAACGCGCTTTCAGCGCATCCAGCGCCGCCAGTGCCCCACTGGCATTGTGCATCTGGAATGCGCCACGCAACGCCGGGTACGGCAACGCGTTGCGTGTGCCCGTCTTGCCGAAATAATCCCACTGCCCCTGGTGCGGCCTGAAACCGAATTCGCCGCCGATCCGCCACAGCTGCGCGCCGATCTTTTCAGCATGGTCGATAACTGCCTGCGGCACCTCTGCATCCGCACAAATTGCCACGCGCCCGCTGCGAAAAATTCCCGCCTTCTCGAAAGCGATCAGCTCGCGCGTCTCGCCAAGGTAATCGGTGTGGTCGATGTCAATACTGGTCAGCACGGCACAATCGCTGTCGAACGCATTCACCGCATCCAGCCTGCCGCCCAGACCCACTTCCAGAATCGCGACATCCACCTTGTGTTCGATAAAACACTGCATCGCGGCGAGGGTGCCAAACTCGAAATATGTTAATGGAAGATCGGCACGTTCCTGCTCGATTTTCTCGAACGAAGCGCACAGCTCCGCATCGCTCGCCTGCCGTTTGGCGGTGCGCACGCGCTCGTTATAGTGCAGCAGATGTGGCGAGGTATAACAGCCGACACGATAACCGGCGGCGTGCAAAATGCTTTCCAGCATCGCGCACACCGAGCCTTTACCGTTGGTGCCAGCGACCGTGATGATGGGGAAATCAGGATTAAGATTCAGCCGTTGTTTAACGAGTGCCACGCGCTCCAGGCCGAGCGCGATGGTCTTGGGATGCAGGGATTCTAAATGGATTAACCAGTCGGCCAGTGTCTTGGGCATAGATCATTTGAGTGGTGCGTACAACGCGCCGTCTTGTACGGAATGCACTCTAAGCCGCCTCAATCTCCGCCACCGCCGACTGCTTGGTCAGCAGGGTGATCAGCGTCGCCAATTGATTCTTCATTTCACGCCGGTCGATAATCATGTCGATTGCTCCATGTTCGAGCAGGAATTCCGCGCGCTGAAAGCCTTCCGGCAGGGTCTCGCGCACCGTCTGCTGGATCACGCGTGCGCCGGCGAAGCCGATCAGCGCCCCCGGTTCGGCGATCACCACGTCGCCCACGAAGGCGAAACTGGCGGACACCCCGCCCATGGTCGGGTCGGTCAGCACCGAAATGAACGGCAGTTGCGCCCCGGAAAGTTGCGTGAGCACCGCGCAGGTTTTGGACATCTGCATCAGCGACAGCAGGCCTTCCTGCATGCGTGCGCCGCCGCTGGCAGAGAAGCAGACGAACGGGCATTGCTGCTCCAGCGCGACTTGAACGCCGCGCACGAAACGTTCGCCAACCACCGAGCCCATCGAACCGCCCATGAAGTTGAATTCAAAGGCGGCAACCACCACCGGCAACGCGTGGATACTGCCCTGCATCACCACCAGCGCGTCTTCTTCATCGGTACTTTTTCTGGCGGCGACGAGGCGTTCCGAATACTTCCGGCTATCCTTGAACTTGAGCGTGTCAAGCGGCAACACTTCCGCGCCGATTTCGAACCGCCCCTCGCCGTCCAGTAGCAAGTCCAGGCGGGTGCGCGCGCTGATGCGGTGATGATGATGGCATTTCGGACAGACGCTCTGGTTTTTTTCCAGGTCGGAGTGGTACAGCACCGCTTGACAGCTCGGACACTTGTGCCACAACCCTTCCGGCACGCGCTTCTTCTCTTCACTTTCGCGACGCTTGATCTTGGGCGGCAATAATTTCTGGAACCAGCTCATGATGTTCTCCTATTAAATCCTCATCCGCAGATTTCGCAGATTGCCGCAGATTAAAAAATTTATTATTCCAGGGTTGAGCAATTAATCTGCGGACAAGCACTTTCAGGCCTGATCCACAGCCAGTCTCAGTTCCCTGACCAGCCTGCTCACATTGGCGACGGCATCCTGTTCAGCCGAGTTTTCGATTTCCTGCACGATACGGCTGCCCACCACCACGCCGTCACACAATTTTGCGACCGCCAGCGCAGTTTCAGCATCGCGGATGCCGAAGCCGACCCCAATGGGTAACTGGATATGTTTGCGCAGTTGTGGAATCTTCTGTTCGATGGCGGCCAAATCCAGATGCCCGGCACCGGTGACGCCCTTGAGTGATACGTAATAAACATAGCCGCGCGCCAGCCTGGCGACGCGTTCCACGCGCGCATCGGTGGTGGTTGGTGCGATCAGGAAAATCGGATCGATGCCGTGCCGGATCAGATGCGCGAAGGCTTCGTGGCCTTCTTCCGGCGGAAAGTCCACCGTCAGCACGCCGTCCACGCCGACCTCGGCGCAACGCTGTGCGAAAGTTTCCCAACCCATCGCTTCAATCGGGTTGCCATAACCCATCAGCACGATGGGTGTGGTGGCATTGCTATGGCGAAATTCGGCCACCATATCCAGCACATGATGCAGGCCGACATGATGTTTAAGCGCGCGTTCGGAGGCGCGCTGAATGGTCGGCCCGTCCGCCATCGGATCGGAAAACGGCACGCCCAGTTCGATGATGTCCGCGCCCGCTTCCACCAGCGCATGCAGCAGCGGCACGGTGAATTGCGGATCAGGATCACCTGCTGTAAAAAACGGAATCAGCGCCTTGCGCCGGTGTTGTTTGAGCTTGTCAAAGATGGTTTGTATGCGTGACATGATAATCCCTAAAAGCGAATGCCAGAGGCTCGCGCCACCGTCGCCATATCCTTGTCACCGCGCCCGGACAGGTTCACCAGCAGCACCTTGTCCTTGCCCATGCCCGGCGCGATTTTTGCGGCATGGGCCAAGGCATGGCTGGACTCCAGCGCCGGGATGATGCCTTCGAGATGGCACAGGTTATGGAAAGCGCGCAGCGCTTCGTCGTCGTCGATCGCCACATATTCCGCGCGGCCGCTGTCTTTCAGCCAGCTATGCTCCGGGCCGACGCCGGGATAATCCAGACCTGCCGAGATGGAATGCGTCTCGATGATCTGACCATCTGCGTCCTGCATCAGGTAAGTCTTGTTGCCGTGCAGCACGCCCACCGCGCTGTTGGTGGTCAAGGGTGCTGCATGCTGACCGCTCCTGATGCCGTGACCGCCTGCTTCCACACCGATCAACTGCACACCGGGCATATCGATGTAGGAATAGAACACGCCCATCGCATTGGAGCCGCCACCGACACAGGCAATCACCGCATCCGGCTGACGGCCGGCCAATTCCGGCATTTGCGCCACGCATTCCTTGCTGACGATCGCGTTGAAGTCGCGCACCATCATCGGGTAGGGATGCGGCCCCGCCACCGTACCGATGATGTAGAAAGTGTTTTCGATGTTGGTCACCCAGTCGCGCATCGCTTCGTTGAGCGCATCCTTGAGCGTTTTTGAGCCGCTCTCGACCGGCACCACTGTCGCGCCGAGCAGCTTCATGCGGTACACGTTTTGCGCCTGGCGCTGCACATCCTCCGAGCCCATGTACACCACGCATTCCATGCCGTAGCGCGCCGCCACGGTGGCGGTCGCCACACCGTGCTGCCCCGCGCCGGTCTCGGCGATCACGCGCGGCTTGCCCATGCGCCTGGCGAGCAGTGCCTGACCCACGGTATTGTTCACCTTGTGCGCACCGGTATGATTGAGATCTTCGCGCTTCAGGTAGATTTGCGCGCCGCCGAGCTGCTGCGACCAGCGTTTGGCGTGATAGATCGGGCTGGGGCGGCCGACATAGTGCTTGAGGTCGTAATTCAGCTCGGCAATGAACTCGGGATCATGACGATATTTCTCATAGGCCTGATTCAGCTCGTCCAGCGCGCCCATCAGGGTTTCTGCGACATAAATGCCGCCGTACGGGCCGAAGTGGCCGTTCTTATCCGGGTAATCGTACATCTGCCTGTCTGACCTCTTTCATGAAACGGGCGATCTTCGCCGCATCCTTGATTCCCTTGCTGACCTCAACACCACTGGACACGTCCACCGCGTAGGGCTGCACCTGTTTGATCGCTGCCGCGACATTCCCCGCATCCAGCCCGCCGGACAGGATCACCGGCAACGGCATCTGCTTCGGGATCAGGCTCCAGTCGAAGGTCGCCCCGGTGCCGCCCGGTATCCCGTCCACATGCGCGTCCAGCAACAAACCCCTGGCGGCACGAAAACGCGCCGCGCATTGTAACAAATCCACCCCGGCTTTAACCCGAATCGCCTTGAGATAAGGCCGGCCGAATTGCGCGCAATATTCCGGTGATTCGTCGCCATGGAATTGCAGCAAATCCAGCGGCACAGCAGCCAGCACCTCACGCACGAATGCCTCATCGGCATCAACGAACAAGCCGACACTGGTGACGAAGGGCGGCAGTGCGGCGGCCAGTTGCGCGGCCTGTGCAATACTTACAAGGCGTGGGCTGCGCTCATAGAACACCAGCCCGATCGCATCTGCGCCTGCTTGCGCCGCGGCCTGCGCGTCTTCAACACGGGTAATGCCGCAGATTTTTACTCGGGTCACTGCAGAGGAGCGGGGAGCGAGGAGCGAGGATTGAGGGAACCCACCCCCCGCTTTTTCATTTCGCGCCGCCACATCGCAACCTTTATTCTCATCAACGTTCAATCCTATCTCTCCCAATCCTCAATCCTCAATCCTGAATCCTGAATTTGAGGCAATCCCCATTTCGCCTCGTACTGAATGCGGCGCAAGTATAAGCCATCGGGCGCAAAGGTCGGTGCGGCAAAACGACGTTCACGACAGGTCAACACCTCTGTCATCCATTCCGGCGGATATTTTCCCTTGCCGACATAGACCAGGCAACCGACGATATTGCGCACCATGTGATGCAGGAACGCATCAGCGCTCAAATCAAAAATCAGCATCTCGCCGTCGCGGCGGATGTCCAGTTGGCGCAGATGTTTAGACGGTGATTTGGCCTGGCATTGCGCCGCGCGAAACGCGCTGAAGTCATGCTCTCCCAGCAAGGGTTGTGCGGCAGCCTGCATCGCGGCGACATCCAGCGGCGCGTGAAACCAGCCCGCCCTGCCGGCATAAATGGCGCTGCGCACCGGACGGTTAACCAGCAGATAGCGGTAGCTGCGCCCATGCGCAGAGAATCGCGCATGAAACTCGTCCGGCACCGGGTGCGCCCAGCGCACCGCAACGCTGTCCGGCAACAAGGCATTCACACCGCGCACCCAGGCGGATAGCGGCCTTTCCGCGTGACTGTCAAAATGCACCACCTGTTCCAGCCCATGCACGCCGGTGTCGGTGCGCCCCGCCGCAATAACTGATATGTTTTCACTGGCGATCTGGCTCAACGCATATTGCAGTGTGTCCTGCACAGTTTGACCCTCCGCCTGGCTCTGCCAACCATAAAACGGGCGGCCGTCATATTCGACGCCGAGCGCAATTCTCATCGCAACGCACCCCATAACAGCAGCAACGCAAAACCCAGCAACAGCGCATCCCCTATTCCGAAGCGGTACAGCGGCAACTCCATGGTCCGGGTGGTCTCGCCATGCGGCTCAAGCAGGCTGTTCAGGGTGTCTTGCCAGCGCCCTGATTTGCGCAACATCACAGCCTCGGCATAATGCAACGTCAATGCCAGCCGCACGGCAAATCGTTCACGCGATAACCCCAGCAATTGCAATGGCACAAACAGGGTGTACAACCCGGCGATCAATTGCTGGCGGTGCAGACGATCCAGCAATATCGCCAATCCGGCCAGCGCGGCCAGCAAGCGGGTCAATTGCGACACGCCATCGATCAGCCCTTCACGGCTCGGGCTGAATATGCCCAACCCATCCAGCAACGGTTGCCCGGGCGTGCTGTAGGCGTAAATCAGCAGCAACGACAGCATGATCCAGCGAGTGCGGTGCAGTAGCTGGATGAATTTGTGCCTGGAGAGGACTAAGGCGCACAGAAAAATCAAGCCGGCAGCCATCAGCAAGATAGTGGGAGCCAATGCCTGCAGGACAGCAACCAGCAGGCACCAGACCATGATCTGCACGGCGGGATGGAATCGCATTGTGCTCTCCAAAAAAAACGGCAGCCCAATCGAGCTGCCGCTTTGACAAACTGCATTATTAACCGAGTTGATCGAGCAGGACTTGCGCTGCTTCGCGTTGTCTTCCATCACCCTCGCGCAAAACCTCATCAAGAATTTCGCGCGCACCGAACGCATCGCCCATTTCCTGATATGCCTTGGCCAAATCGAGCTTGGTAGCGACCTCGTGCCAATGTTCATCCTTGGCTTCCGGTGCCGGGGCGTTTGGCTTTGCAGCATCATCCAGATTCAGGCTGATTCCGGCCAGACCGGTATCGGATAACGGTGCCGCGGCCGCAGGTTTCGCAGCCGCATCCTCGACCGGAAAGTCCAGCGTAAACTCTATGCCACCATCGGCCTGCGCAACTTCTGCAGGCTTGGCGGGTTCAGGCTGTGCTGTCGGCACGGGGAAAGTAGACGTGACATCAAAAATCAGATCCTCTATCTCGGGCGATGTGCCTTGTTCCGTCTGCCCGGTCGCTGCCGGCATAGGGGGATGGGTGGAGGTAATATCAAAATCCATCCCGGTCGACGCAACCGACGGGGAATGGGCGGCAGACACATCAAAGTCCATCTCCGCCATTTTGGTCGCATCCTTGTCGGCAGAAACTGTGGTGCTTTCCGTGTCAGCCAGGAATTCCTGTTCCGGCGATGCGGCAGACTTTTCAGCCGGCAGACCCAAATCAAAATCCACTTCCGGAGCCTCCGACGTGCCGCCCGAAACAACTTCCGGCGCTGCTTCGAGCGCCGTTGCTTGCAGGGTTGCGCTGTCAGCGTCTTCGAGCATTCCACCATCGCTATACATCGGATTATTCGGTTCCAGCTTGCGTCCCATGGCAGCGGCCTGTTGCCATGCCGCTTCATCGCCGGAATCCTGCAATTGGCTCGCAATCGCAGCAAAGGAACTCGCATCTTTGCGGTTTGCGTAAATGCCCAGCAACCTGAGATGAACCTGGTGATTGTTCGGCGTATTCCGTAACGCTTCCTTCAGAATATCTTCCGCCTGTGTATCGCGCCCGAAATTAAGGAACAAATCCGCCTCGCTGATCGGATCGACTTCATCCGCCGGCGCAGCCTCGCCATGTTCCGCTGCCACGAAAGTTAAATCGCCGTTATCGGGAGAAGGCATAGCCGGCGAAGCCATACGGCCGGTTATCGCACCAGCCTCTGGGGTGAAAGCATGTTTACGTCTCCTCAGCATTAAACCCAGACCCACCAGAGCAAGCACGATCGCCGCCACGCCAACGAGATAGAGCGGCTCATCCAGAAGCTGGTCAAGCAAAGAGGGCGCTTCAACCACCTTGGGTTCTGGCTTGGCAACAGGCTTCGGCTTGACCTCCCCTGCCGCCTCGGCTTTAAGCTTGGCGAGGCGTTGCACATCATTGAGATTTTTTTCCAGCAATGCGGCGCGTTTCTGATCTTCACTGGATGCTTTGGCCTTGGCAATTGCATCTTCCTGAGCGGCATCCTTCTTATCCTCTGCAGAGGCAGATTTTCCCGCCGCTGCCAGATCCCCGGGCGCCTCGCCCTTGGATAGCTTCAATACTTCCTTGGCAGACTCCTTGGCAACCGGCGCCTTATCTGCGACCGAACTGGTAATTTTTCCGGTAGCAACCTGCTGTGCATCCTGTGACCGGCTGGCGATCGCAGCAGCACTGGCCAGCTTTTGCCGATAAATATTCCAGTCGGCTACATGAGCGCGAATTTCTTTTTTTGCATCAGACTGCGCCACATCCATCAACTCGCTCTGATCGGGCAGGCGCAATATCTTGCCGGCTCTGATACGGTTCATGTTGTTTCCGTCAAACTGTTCCGCATTGGCGCGGTACATGGCAACCAGCATCTGCTCCAGACTCACGTCGGTCGATTTATTTTGTGCTGCAATCCGGGTCAGCGTATCGCCACGCGTGACAGTGATATTGCCGGTCGCAATGCTGGCAGCAGGTTTTTTCTCCGGCGCACGGGCGGCAGGTGCACTGGCAATTTTTTCATCTTCCGATGCACGCGGCGGCCGAGGCGATTCCGATTCCTTGGTTGGCTCACCCATCTCCTGCAGCGGGCTGAGCTTCAGATCTGCCTCTTCGACCGTTGTCATTGGCGCAACGGCCTGCACTTCCGCAGGGGCAGGCTGTTCCGCAACATAACCCGGCGGATCCAGCAGAAAAACATATTCGCGCAGCAGCTTGCCGGAAGACCAGGTTAATTCAACCAGCAGACTTACAAAAGGATCATTGATCGGCTGCTCGCTGCTCACCTTGAGATACGGCTCGCCATTGGCACGACTCTCGATCTGGAATGTGAATTTTTTGCCATAGGGATATTCCAGCCCCGCCCCCTTGTAGATATCGGGCGAGGCCAGGCGAGCAACCAGGCTGGCTTTCTGGGTCTTGTTGAGTGACAGTAATCCAATGTCGGCATTCAGTGGCTGCCCCAAGGCAGAAACCACATTGATCCCCCCCATGCCAACAGGGAATGCCGGTGTGGAAAGCGCCAAGACCACAATAACGCCGAGCAGTTTCCGCATAACCGCCGACTTGGCCACCGTTATTTGATAGCCCAGTCGAATGGCTATAACCAGCCGCCTGACCACCGTTTTTTGGTGGCTTAGTGGAATGGCTAGTAGTTCCATCAGTGGTTTTCGCACGCGATCACCTTATCTTCGTTTGTCGAACAAGTAAATTAACATCATGGGGTTATCAGCACAAGCTCACAATGTTTTTTGCATTATGTCCTAATCGAGGTATTCCGCAATCAAAATTTCCGCAATCTGCACGCTGTTCAATGCCGCACCCTTGCGCAAATTATCGCTGACCACCCACAGATTCAAGCCTAGCGGATGCGAAATATCCTCGCGGATGCGTCCGACGTAAGTTGCGTCGTTACCAGCCGCTTCGATGGGCGTCGGATAGCCGCCCGGCTCACGCTTGTCCATCACGATTACACCCGGCGCCTTTTCCAGCAAGGCGCGCGCCTCGACGGCAGTGATCTTTTTGCGGGTCTCGATATGCACCGCTTCCGAGTGCCCGTAAAACACCGGTACGCGCACTGTCGTCGGATTCACCATGATGGTGTCGTCTTCCATGATCTTGCGGGTTTCCCACACCATTTTCATTTCTTCCTTGGTGTAGCCGTTTTCCATGAACACGTCGATCTGCGGCAGCACGTTAAAGGCAATACGCTTCGGATAGACCTCGACCTCCACGTCCTGATGGTTGATCAACGCACGCGTCTGACTGGACAATTCCTCGATCGCCTCCTTGCCGGTGCCGGAGACTGCCTGATAAGTTGCCACGTTGATGCGCGCGATGCCCACCGCATCCCTGATCGGTTTGAGCGCCACCAGCATCTGGATGGTCGAACAATTCGGATTGGCGATGATGCCGCGTTTCTTGTATTGGGCGATGGCATGCGGATTCACTTCCGGCACCACCAGCGGGATGTCGCGTTCGTAGCGAAAATGCGCGGTGTTATCAATGACAACGCAACCTGCCGCCGCCGCGAGCGGCGCGTATTTTTCCGACACGCTGCCGCCCGCCGAAAAAAGGCCGATTTGTGCCTTGGAAAAATCGAAGCCTTCCACGTCAATGACGGCAAGCTCCTTGCCGCGAAATGTTACGGTCGAGCCCGCCGAACGGCTGGAAGCCAGCGGATAAAGATTGCGCACCGGAAACTTGCGCTGTTCCAGAATCGCCAACATCGCATCGCCCACCGCGCCGGTTGCCCCCAATATGCATACATCGTATTGCTTGCTCATAATCGTTTTCCTAAAAATTTACAGCCATTTGATAATCCGGGAAGGGATCGCACCTGCGGTGCTCAAGGGAAAAGAGGAAAGGGTAAAACCGCTGCACCGTCGTCACCCTTCCCTCTTCCCCCCTTCTTCCTTCACTGTTGTTAAAGCGCCGCGACCACCGCATCACCCATCGCCGCACAACCGATCTTCTGCATCCCCGCCTCGGCAATATCACCAGTACGCAATCCCTGTTGCAGCGTCTTGCGCACCGCCGCCTCGATGCGTTGCGCGATATCCTCGCGCGCAAAGGTATAGCGCATCATCATGGCCACCGACAGGATGGTCGCCAACGGATTGGCGATGTCCTTGCCGGCAATGTCCGGCGCGGAGCCATGGCTCGGCTCGTACATACCCTTGTTGTTCGCGTCCAGCGATGCGGATGGCAACATGCCGATGGAGCCGGTCAGCATCGACGCCTCGTCCGACAGGATATCGCCGAAAATATTGCCGGTGACCATTACGTCAAACTGTTTGGGCGAACGCACCAGTTGCATCGCCGCGTTGTCCACGTACATGTGCGAGAGCGCCACTTCGGGATATTCCCCGGCGAGCTCGGTCATCACCTGGCGCCACAGTTCGGTGGTCTCCAGCACATTGGCCTTGTCCACCGAGCAGACCTTCCTGTTGCGTTTCATGGCGATGCCGAACGCGACATGGCCGATGCGGCGTATCTCGGATTCGCAGTAGCGCATGGTGTTGATGCCCTCGCGCTCGCCGTTCTCCAGCGTGCTGATACCGCGTGGCTGGCCAAAATAGATGTCGCCGGTCAGCTCGCGCACAATCATGATGTCAAGGCCGGAAACCACCTCCGGCTTCAGAGTGGAAGCGTTCGCCAGCTCCGGATAGAGCAATGCCGGGCGCAGGTTGGCAAACAGCCCGAGTCCCTTGCGGATACGCAACAACCCCTGTTCCGGGCGCATCGGCCGCGGCAGCGTGTCGTATTGATACCCCCCCACCGCACCAAGCAACACCGCGTCGGCCGCGAGTGCCAGCTTCTCGGTGGCGGGCGGAAACGGATCGCCCGCCGCGTCGTAACCCGCGCCGCCGATATGCGCGTATTCCAGTTCGATTTTCAGGCCGTCGCTGCGCAATGCGTCCAGCACCTTTGCCGCCTGCGCGACGATTTCCAGCCCGATGCCGTCACCGGGCAATACTGCAATTTTCATTTACGCTTCCATCCTAAAAAAGTTAAACCCTTATATCCGCAGATTACGCAGATTCCCGCAGATTGAACCGGGGATTTGAATCTGTAAAATCTGTGTAATCTGCGGATAGATGCTTTTCAATCACCCAAACAGCCACGGCTGCGCCGCGCGATGTTTGGCCTCGAATGCCCTGATCTCATCGACATGCTGCAGGGTCAGGCCGATGTCGTCCAGTCCATTCAACAGACAATGCCTGCGAAAGGCGTCCACCTCAAAGCCATACACCGTGCCGTCCGGCGTGGTGATGCTCTGCTGCTCCAGATCGACCTTCAACTTGTAGCCGACATGGGCTTCCACCGCCTTAAAGAGCGCGTCTACCTGTTCAGCATCCAGCCTGATCGGCAACAGGCCGTTCTTGAAACAGTTATTGAAAAAAATGTCGGCAAAACTCGGCGCGATGATGACGCGAAAACCGTAATCTTCCAGCGCCCAGGGTGCGTGCTCGCGCGAACTGCCGCAGCCGAAATTTTCGCGCGCCAGCAGAATTTGCGCGCCCTGAAAACGCGGCTGGTTCAACACAAAATCGGGGTTGAGTGGACGCTGGCTGTTATCCATGCCCGGCTCGCCGTGATCCAGATAACGCCACTCGTCGAACGCATTCGGGCCGAAGCCGGAACGCCTGATCGACTTCAAAAATTGCTTGGGGATGATCGCGTCGGTATCGACGTTGGCACGATCCAACGGCATGACCAAGCTATTCAGCAGAGTAAATTTGCGCATTTATTTCGCCGATTTTTCCAATTTTTCGCCGCCCTGCTGGATGTCCTTACCCAAACCTTCCATAGTATTGCAACCAACCAAAAACAAACCTGCCAACAACAAAGCTAATACTTTCATTTCCGCCTCCTCAGGTTTTACTCACATCGACAAAATGCCCGGCAATCGCCGCAGCCGCGGCCATCTCCGGACTGACCAGATGGGTGCGCCCGCCCTGCCCCTGCCGCCCCTCGAAGTTGCGGTTGGAAGTCGAGGCGCAACGCTCGCCGGATTCCAGCCGGTCGTCATTCATCGCCAGGCACATCGAACAACCGGGATCGCGCCACTCGAAACCCGCTTCGACAAATATCCTGTCCAGCCCTTCTTTTTCCGCCTGCGCCTTCACCAGACCGGAACCGGGCACCACCATCGCCAGCTTGACGTTGGCCGCGATATGCTTGCCTTTGGCGACCGCCGCAGCGGCGCGCATATCCTCGATGCGCGCATTGGTGCAGGAACCGATGAACACCTTGTCGATCTTGATCTGCGTGATCGGCATGTTCGCCGCCAGACCCATATAGCGCAAGGCGCGTTCCGCACCCTCGCGCTTCACCGCATCGTTCATCGATGCAGGATCGGGCACGCACCCATCGATGGAGACCACCATTTCCGGTGAAGTCCCCCAGGTCACTTGCGGACGGATGCTTGCGGCATCCATCTCCACTGTTGCATCGAATCGCGCACCCGCGTCGCTGTGCAGCGTGCGCCAGTACGCCAGCGCCTTGTCCCAGTGCTCGCCCTGCGGCGCAAATGGGCGACCCTTGATGTAGGCAAAAGTGGTTTCGTCCGCTGCGATCATGCCGGCACGCGCGCCCGCCTCAATAGCCATGTTGCACAACGTCATGCGCCCTTCCATCGACAGGCTGCGGATCGTGCTGCCGGCAAACTCGATGGCATAGCCGGTGCCGCCTGCCGTGCCGATCCGGCCGATCACCGCCAGCGCGATATCCTTGGCGGTCACGCCCTTGTGAAGCGCGCCCTCGACCCTCACCAGCATCGCTTTGGATTTTTTCGCCATCAGGCATTGGGTCGCCATCACATGCTCGACTTCGGAGGTGCCGATGCCGTGCGCCAGCGCGCCGAACGCGCCATGCGTGCTGGTATGCGAATCGCCGCATACCACGGTCATGCCGGGCAGCGTCGCACCCTGCTCCGGGCCGATCACATGCACGATACCCTGACGCTGGTCGCTCATCTTGAATTCGGTCACACCGTATTCGGCGCAGTTGCTGTCCAGCGTCTCCACCTGCAAACGCGCAATCGGATCGGCGATGCCTTGCGCACGCCCGGTGGTCGGCACGTTGTGATCGGCCACCGCCAAAATCGACGCGACACGCCATGGCTTGCGCCCAGCCAGCTTCAGTCCCTCGAAGGCCTGCGGACTGGTCACTTCATGCACCAGATGACGATCGATATACAGCAATGCGGTGCCGTCGGCTTCCTGCCGCACCACGTGAGCATTCCAGAGTTTGTCGTAAAGAGTTTGCGCGCCCATATTATTTCGCTTTTTCGGAGCGCGCGATTATGCCACATCGGGCGCGGATTGGCAGCCGGCGAACGCCATGCATCGGACAAAAACAGGCGTACCTGCTGGTTTTTCGGGAGGGTTTGAGACGCAGCGTTCAGTTGCCCGGAGAAAGTTTCATAAAGTCGCAGCAGTATCCATATCCGTGCTTGCCGTCTTTCTTGATCGCGTACATCGCCCTGTCTGACGCCGCGATCATATCCGGAGCATCAGTACCGCATTGCGGATAACGCGCGATGCCGATGCTGGCAGACAGCGCGACGCGACGCCCGTCAATCTCGTAAGGCTCGGCGATTGCGTCCAGTATTTTCTGCGCCAGGACATCAAGGTGATCCATCGGGCTATCCTCGATGATCAGGGTGAATTCATCACCGCCATAACGGCTGACCAGGTCACTGGCTCTCACACAGCCGACCAGCCGTTGCGCGACCCTCTGCAGCACCTGATCGCCCGCCATATGGCCGAAGCTGTCATTGACCTCCTTGAAGCCGTCCAGATCAATGAAAAACAGCACCACCTGGCGCTGGCCGCGAGCGGCGCGCGCCAATGACTTCTCCAGCGAATCAAGGAACATCTGACGGTTGGTCAGGCCGGTCAATCGGTCGTACAGCGCCATGCGCAGGAGTTCCTGATCGTTATTTCTGCGCTCGGTGATGTCCTGGAAAGCCAGCACCCAGCGGATATCGTCATCACCGCTCTCGGCCAGATGCGTAGCGGTGTAGGCAACCGGAAACGGGATGCCGCCGTCGCGATGAAAATAGTCCGAGTCCCGGCTGAGGGTGTCGCCAGATAGCGCAGCCAGCGGATGCCCCGCCCAGGAAGACTGCACCCCTTCAGGCCAGAGCAATTGCGCGATGTTGCGCCCGAGCAGGCCATCGGACGCGCTCAACAGCATGCGCTCGGCGGCCGGATCGGCGCAGGTAATGTCACCCGAGGCATTCAGCCCGATGATGCCGTCGGCAACGGTGCGCATGAGTATCTGTTGCAGCACCTCGAGGCGGCGCGCATGGATACGCTGCGCATGCGCAGCCAGCACATGCTCGACCAGACCGGGCAGTTGGCGCAGGCTGTTACCCGCGACATCCTTCACCAGATAATCGTCAACCCCGTTCTTCATCGCCTCCACCGCCACTTCCTCGCGGCCTTTGCCGGTCAACATGATGACGGGAATGGCAACCACCGAGCGTTCATTCAGACGTTGCATGAAATCGAGACCGTTCATGCCCGGCATGCTGAAATCGAGCAGGATCAGGCCCGGATTCAATGACAGCGCACTGACCAGCCCGGCCTCGGCGGAAAGCGCCGAAATCAGCTCGTAGCGACCGGTCTTTTCCAGCTCGCGCCGGTAGACTTCCTGATCGACTTCGCTGTCATCGACAAACAATATTTTCGTCTTCATTTATTCGTTCTCCTTCGGCAGCAGCGCCACTTCAAACCAGTATTCCTTGAGCTGAGAAACCGCGTTGACAAACCCGGCCATATCCACCGGCTTCTGGATATAACTGTTGGCGCCATACTCATAACACCTTTCGATGTCCTGGCGGGCGCTGGACGTGGTCAGCACGATAACGGGAATTTTCTTCAGGCTCGCGTCGGCCTTGACGGTGCGCAGCACCTGCCTGCCGTCCGTGCCGGGCAAATTCAAATCGAGCAGAATGATGCCGGGCCGGGGCGCCTGGTCGGCACCGGCAAATTCGCCGCGCTGAAACAGGTAATCGAGCGCCTGATCGCCATTGGTGCAGCGCTGCACCGGATTGCCCAGCTCGGCCTTCTTGAAGGCGCGCACCGTGACAAAATAATCGTCGTCATTGTCTTCAACGATCAGTATGGTTTGAGAATGTCTGTCGACCGTCATGTGCTGCTGCCTTCCAACGTAAAATGAAATATGGTGCCTTCGCCCTCAACCGATTCCAGCCAGATGCGGCCGCCGTGGCGCTCGATGATTTTTTTGGTAATGGTCAGGCCGGCGCCGGCACCTCCGCCGTATTTGCTCTGTTCATGCAGCCGCTTGAAAATCTGAAAAACGGCGTCCCTGTGATGCGGCGCGATGCCGATGCCGTTGTCGCGCACATAGAACGACGGCGGAACGCTGTCGCTGTCGTAGCCCACTTCCACCCACTTCGCCGGCTTGTCGTTATATTTTACCGCATTGGCAATGAGATTCTGAAACACCTGACGAATGCGTATGGCATCCCCCGTTATTACCGGCAGATGATCACTCCGGCGCAACTCGACTTTGTGATCTTTCAGCAGCATTTTCAGGTCTTCCGCCACGGCATCCAGAATGGCATCGGTATCGACCCGTTCCACGGCCAGTTCCAGGTGGCTCATTCGGGAATAGGCGAGCAGATGTTCGATCAGCTCGGACATGCGTTCGGCCAGATGCTGGATGCGATCGATGTAGCGCTGCGCCTCTGCACTCAGCTGCTCGGCATGGTCTTCCCTGAGGAAGGTGGCATAGTTGTGGATGCCGCGCAGCGGTTCCCTGAGGTCGTGCGAGGCGATGTAGGCAAATTCATCCAACTCCTTGTTGGCAGCGATTACCCGTGCCTCAAGCTCTTTGGATTGGCCCAATGCTTCGGTGGTCCTGATGTAATTGCGGTAATAGCGGTGCATGGCGTCGACGGCAGCGCATACGATCACCCCGTCGGTCAGGAATACCAGGTTCATCCAGACGGTGGCCGGCTCGAACGCGAATGTCCATGTATCGACCGGCGCGATGAAGGCATAGCTCACCCACACCATGCTGACAGCGGTCGTGAACAGGCCCGGCCAGATTCCGCCCACGATGGCGATCAGCGCGACGGCCGGAAAAAAGGTCAGGAATGTCAGCCCGGAATCGGACGGGGAAATACTGATGCGCGCAAGGTAGGCCAGCCATACCAGCCCCAGCGCAAGCAGATAATGGCGAACGGCGCCGCGCCGCGCCGTCATCAGGGCCAGCAGCTGCTTCTCGAACAGCTTCCATACCGTTGCCGGAAAATATGCCACCTTGCGACCCCTTGCCGAACGAGCTGAAACGCCTGCGCAAGCCAAGCGTATCAGCCGCAAAATGCTCGTCATTTTACCGGCAAACAGATATTTTTACCGGGGTTATTCGTCTGAAAATGGATTCATGAACCTGCCATGCGCAGCTTCCACAGCATTAACAGCAAGCCCAGCAAAGCCGCACCGGCGCTGCAGGTGTACAGCACGCTCGCGCCGTAATGCTCCCATATCGGGCCGCTGGCCAACCCGCCCAGCATGTTGCCCGCACCGTAGGTGAGGCTGCCGAACAGCGCCTGGCCTCTGGACTGATGGCGACCCTGAAAGAACTCATGCACCAGACCCAGCGAAGCGGCATGGAATGCGCCAAAAGTGGCGGCGTGCAGCACCTGGGCGAGCAGCAGCAGCACCAGGTAATCCACGCCCCAGCCGATCAGCAAAAAACGCAGCACGGCGAGGCTCAGCCCGCCAATCAGGATACGGGCAAAGCCCAGGCGTTTCACCAGCCAGGGCATCAGGAAAAACACACCGATTTCGCAGATCACGCCGATGGCCCACAGCCCGCCGACCGCGCTCTTCGCGTAACCGTGCTCGACCAGATAAATCGAGAAAAAAGTGTAATAAGGCCCGTGTGCGACAGCCATCATGAAACAGGCGCCGAACAATGCCAGCACGCGCGGCTGCAGTATGATTTTCCGGATCGGAAAATGGTCGCTGTGATGCGCCGCCACTTCGGTATGCGGCAGCAACCGCGAAAAAAACAGAATGCCCAGCATGACGAACAATCCGGCCCACAACAGCCAGCTGATGGCGATGTAATCGAAGGCAAAGCCCAACCCCACCACGGCTACAATGAAACCGACCGAACCCCATGAGCGAATGCGCCCATAGCGTGCGGAGCGTTTGCCGAGATAATTCAATGTGATTGCTTCCACCAGCGGTATCGAGGCGCTCCAGAAGAAGCCCATCAACGCCAGCACCAGCAGCATGCCCCAGAAACGGGTGGTGGCGAATACACCCAGATAGAACAGCAGGCTCAAGGCCGCCGCGATCTGCACCACCTGCAACCTCTTGTTGGTGCGATCGGCCAGCCAGCCCCACAGGTTCGGCGCAATCATGCGCATCACCGGCTGCACCGACATCAGGATGGCGATTTCGACGGCGCTGAAATAAATGGATTTGAGATACAGGCTCCAGTAGGGCGCGAATGTCCCCACGAAGGCGTAATAGAAGAAATAGAAACCGGCGATGCGCCAGTAATAGTTTTTGGTGGAGGACATGACGGGCAAGCAACTGAACGGCGCGCATTATCGCATGCAGAAAAAATATTTTGCCGCGCCTATTGAAATATGAAAACCCGCCCCAATTAAGTGCGGGTCAGAAATCTGGAGAGACCCTATGAAACAGCAGGACCCCCACCCGCAAACAGAGCAACAGCAAGCCGATGCTGGTACCGAGACCGCCGCCGCAGTCGCGCCTGAGGTTATGCCCAGCCTGGAAGAGATGCTCAGGGAAGTCGAACTTAAGGCACAGGAGCATTACGACGCCTGGATGTATGCCAAGGCCGAAGGTGAAAATATCCGTCGCCGCGCGGCGGATGATGTGAGCAAGGCCCATAAATTTGCCGTGGAACGCTTCTCCAACGAGATGTTGGCGGTGAAGGACAGCCTGGAGGCCGGCCTGGCGGTGGAAACCGCCACCGTGGAAAGCTTCAAGAGCGGCATGGAGCTGACCCTCAAGCAACTGTCCAGTGTGTTCGAGAAATTCAATATCAGCGAAATCAACCCGCTTGGCGACAAGCTGGATCCGCACAAACACCAGGCAATCGGCATGCTGGACAGCGATCAGCCCGCCAATACCGTGGTCAGCGTCATGCAGAAGGGGTATGTGCTGAATGACCGTGTACTGCGCCCGGCGCTGGTGATGGTGGCCAAGGCGAAGGAATAAAGACGGGAAGGGGAAAGAAATAAGGCGAAAAGGGTAAAGGGAGAAGGGGGAAGGGTAAAAACTCCGCCCGGAATTAAAGTAAGCGCGGTTTTACCCTTCTCCCTCCCCTCTTCCCCCTTCTCTTGAAATTACCGCTACGCGCCCTCAATTAGGCGACAGCAGATTTACGGATTAACCAATTTACGAAAGGAAAAGCATCATGGGAAAAATTATCGGTATTGACCTGGGCACGACCAACTCCTGCGTGGCCATCATGGAGAACGGCAAGACCAAGGTGATCGAAAACGCCGAGGGCGCACGCACCACCCCGAGCATCATTGCCTACATGGAAGACGGCGAGGTGCTGGTCGGCGCGCCCGCCAAGCGTCAGGCCGTGACCAATCCGAAGAACACGTTGTATGGCGTGAAGCGCCTGATCGGCCGCCGCTTCGATGAAAAAATGGTGCAAAAAGACATCGACATGGTTCCTTACTCCATCATCAAGGCCAAGAATGGCGACGCCTGGGTCAAGGTGCGTGACAAGGAAATCTCCGCACCGGAAATCTCCGCAGAAATCCTGATGAAGATGAAGAAGACCGCCGAGGATTATCTGGGCGAGCCGGTCACCGAGGCGGTCATCACCGTCCCTGCCTATTTCAACGACAGCCAGCGCCAAGCCACCAAGGATGCCGGCCGTATCGCCGGACTGGATGTGAAGCGCATCATCAATGAACCCACCGCAGCCGCACTGGCCTTCGGTCTGGACAAACAGGAAGGCGATCGCAAGATCGCGGTGTATGACCTGGGTGGCGGCACATTCGATA
>CAYHEM010000010.1:0-99404 GCA_964355765.1 uncultured Gallionella sp. | reverse complement strand
TTTCTTAGTGAGAAAATTCTACTTCTAACTCGCGCTAATTTCAGGGGGGATTACCCCATCATTGCGATATCCTGGAAACCGGCAACGATTCCTACCGATTCAAGCATCGCAAAAGCCGGGCTCAGAAAACCGAAAAAGTGGAAAAAATTGGACGCTGATTAGTGGAAAGTATTGGACGCTGTTTGACATGCCTAACCCTTTGAATTTACTGGTGCGCCCGGAGCGATTCGAACGCCCGACCCCTTGGTTCGTAGCCAAGTACTCTATCCAGCTGAGCTACGGGCGCGCACTTTGTTACCTTTTATTACCTTTTGTTACCTTGGCGGAGAGGGAGGGATTCGAACCCTCGATACAAGTTTAAGCTCGTATGCGCCCTTAGCAGGGGCGTGCCTTCGACCTCTCGGCCACCTCTCCGAAGGCGGCGAATGATACTGACTCAAGCCCCCCCGGTCAAACTGTTTGTGGTATCTTCAAGCGTCTTCCTGGCCGAGATCAAAGGCCTTGTGCAACACGCGTACGGCCAATTCCAGATATTTCTCGTCGATAACCACTGAAATCTTGATTTCGGAGGTGGAGATCATCTGGATGTTGATGCCCTCTTCCGCCAGGGTACGGAACATCTTGCTGGCGATGCCGACATGCGAGCGCATCCCGACACCTACCACCGAAACCTTGGCAGCCTTGTTGTCGCCAACAACTTCGCGCGCGCCGATATGTGGTTGAACCTTGCTCTTCAGAATATCCATCGCCTTGGAAAATTCATTGCGATGCACGGTAAAGGAGAAGTCTGTCGTACCATCAACGCCGACGTTCTGGATAATCATGTCCACGTCGACATGTGCATCGCCGACCGGCCCCAGAATCTGATAGGCGATACCGGGTTTGTCGGGCACGCCCAGCACAGTGATCTTGGCTTCATCGCGGTTGAACGCGATTCCGGAAATAACGGCTTGTTCCATTTTATTGTCATCCTCAAAAGTAATCAGCGTGCCTTCGCCTTCTTCTTCAAAGCTGGACAGCACGCGCAGTTTAACCTTGTATTTTCCGGCAAACTCCACAGAGCGAATTTGCAGCACCTTGGAACCCAGGCTGGCCATTTCCAGCATTTCCTCGAAGGTAATGCTCTTCAGGCGGCGCGCTTCAGGCACCACGCGCGGGTCGGTGGTGTAAACGCCGTCCACATCGGTATATATCTGACATTCGTCGGCGCTTAATGCAGCGGCAATCGCGACGCCGGTGGTGTCGGAACCGCCGCGCCCCAGCGTCGTGATGTTGCCGACTTCATCCATACCCTGGAAACCCGCCACGATAACCACGCAGTCGTTGGCCAGATCGGCACGAATATTTTGCTCATCGATACTGACAATGCGCGCCTTGGTAAAGGCGCTGTCGGTGAGTATTTTGACCTGCCCGCCAGTGTAGCTCTTTGCTTTCTGCCCGATATCCTTGAGCGCCATCGCCAGCAAGCCGATGGTGACCTGCTCACCGGTGGAGATCACCACATCCAGCTCTCTCGGATCGGGATGCTTCTGAATTTCATGAGCGAGTCCGATCAGCCGATTGGTTTCGCCGCTCATCGCGGAAACCACCACCACGACCTGATGCCCCTGCGCCTTGAATTTCGCAACGCGCCGCGCCACATTTTTGATGCGCTCCGGACTGCCGACCGATGTGCCGCCGTACTTCTGAACTATCAATGCCACGATTCTTACCTGACTTAAAAAGTGGCCGCGATTCTAGCGCAATTGCCTGAAAAATACGAGTTGGCGAATGACTGAAATTTGCTACACTCTTGACCATCTTTCAGAATTCATCGCAGCTGAACCATGGCCGAAATCGCCCCGCGCAGCATTCCCGCTTCAGCCGTGCAACACCTACTCGACAACGGCTACCCATCAGCATTGGCAAAAGTTTTTGCGGCGCGCGGCATCACGGACAGCAAACAACTGGATACTTCACTAACCGGACTGCTGCCATTCGACAGCCTGAAGGGTGCACATGAAATGGCACGCCGACTGGCCGACGCCATCGCTGCGGGGAAAAAATTCCTGGTCATCGCCGACTACGATGCCGACGGCGCAACGGCCTGTGCGTTGGCGGTGCGCGGATTGCGCGGCTTTGGTGCGCAGATCGATTTTATCGTGCCGAATCGCTTTGAATACGGCTATGGCCTGACGCCGGAGATCGTGCGCTTAGCCGCGCAACAGCAGCCGGATATTCTGCTGACGGTGGATAACGGCATCGCCAGCGTGGAAGGGGTTGCCGCAGCCAATCGCCTCGGGATGCAGGTGTTCATCACCGACCATCACCTGCCCGGCGACACGCTGCCGGACGCGGCCTGCATCGTCAATCCCAACCAGCCCGGCTGCGCTTTTCCGAGCAAGAGCCTCGCGGGTGTCGGCGTGATGTTCTATGTGCTGCTGGCATTGCGTGCCGAACTGCGGGCCAGGGGGCAGATGCCAGATGACAGGGGGCGGAAACTTATTGAGCTGCTCGATCTGGTCGCGCTGGGCACCGTCGCCGATGTGGTGAAGCTGGACCAGAACAACCGCATCCTGGTGCAGCAAGGCTTGAAACGCATTCGGGCCGGACGCGCTTGCACGGGCATCAACGCGCTATTAAAAGTCGCCGGGAAACATCCGCAGAGCGTTTCCGCCCAGGATTTGGGCTTCACCGTCGGGCCGCGCCTGAATGCAGCCGGACGACTGGATGACATGAGCCTCGGCATCAACTGCCTGTTGAGTGACGACGCCGCAGATGCACAACAAATCGCCACGCAACTGGATGCGCTCAATCGCGAGCGGCGCACCATTGAATCAGACATGCAGAGCAGCGCGCTGGCGGCTTTGGAACAAATCGACGCCAGTGACGGCTTCCCCCGCAGGGAGGGCGCCGGTGGGTGCCCCGCTGCTGCGCAGCGACCCTTCCGCAGCAGCCTTGCGCTGTTTGACGAGGGTTGGCATCAGGGCGTAATCGGCATACTCGCTTCGCGCCTCAAGGACAAGTTTCATCGTCCGGTAATCGCCTTCGCCCGCGCCAATGACGGCGAGCTGAAAGGCTCGGGGCGTTCCATTGCCGGGCTGCACCTGCGCGACGCGCTGGATCTGATCAGCAAGCGTTATCCTGGTCTGGTCAGAAAGTTCGGCGGCCACGCAGCTGCCGCGGGCCTGAGCATCGCCGAGACCGATTTTGCGGATTTCGCGGCCGCCCTCGAGCAGGTCTGTAGTGAACTGCTTAGCGCGGACGATCTGGCACGGCGCATTGAGACCGACGGCGCGCTGGAACATAACGAAATGAGTCTGGAAATGGCGCGCCTGCTCGATGAGCCGGTATGGGGACAGGGCTTCCCCGCACCGCAATTCAACGACGACTTCCTCGTACAAAATCAGCGCGTAGTCGGTGAGAAACATCTCAAGCTGCGTTTGAACACACGAGGCAAACTCATCGACGCCATTCTGTTCGGACATAACGAACCCTTGCCGGAGCGAATACATGCCGTGTTCAGCCTGAATGCCAACGAATACAACGGCACTGAAAGTCTGCAGCTCATCATTCGGCATTGGCAATAAATGGAAGCGGGCTTGTTTACGCTATAATCGCGCCCTTTTCAGCGCACGATAAAATCATGGAAGCAGAACAACTCAACACCCTCTCCAACCAGCTGCAGGATTTATCCTCACGCAGCGCGGAACTGCGGAGGTATCTTTGACTTCGATGCTAAACAAGAACGCCTAGTCGAAGTCTCCCAACTCGCCGAAGATCCCGCTGTCTGGCAAGACGCCAAGCGCGCACAGGAACTGGGGCGCGAGCGCAAGATGCTGGAAGGTGTGGTGCTCGGCCTCGGAAAAATCCAGCAGGACATCACCGATGCAGCCGAGCTGTTTGAAATGGCGAAGGCGGAAAACGATGACGACAGCCTGCAAGCCACCGCCGCCGACATTCGGGACATCGAAAAACGCGTCGCGGACATGGAATTCCGCCGCATGTTCTCGCACCCGATGGATCCGAACAGCTGCTTCGTTGACATCCAGTCCGGCTCCGGCGGCACCGAGGCACAGGACTGGGCCTCCATGCTGCTGCGCATGTATCTGCGCTACTGCGAGCGCAAAGGTTTCAGCGTGGAAGTGCTGGAACAATCCGACGGCGAAGTCGCGGGCATCAAGGGCGCAGCGCTCAAAGTAACGGGCGAATACGCCTACGGCCACCTGCGCACCGAAACCGGCGTGCACCGTTTGGTACGCAAATCGCCGTTCGATTCCGGCAACCGCCGCCACACCTCATTCTCCAGCGTGTTCGTCTATCCGGAAGTGGATGACTCCATCGAGGTCGAGATCAACCCTGCCGATCTGCGCGTGGACACCTACCGCGCCTCGGGTGCGGGCGGCCAACACATCAACAAGACCGATTCGGCGGTGCGCATCACCCACCTGCCGACCAACATCGTGGTGCAATGTCAGAGCGACCGTTCGCAGCACCGCAACCGCGCCGAAGCGATGACGATGCTGAAATCGCGCCTGTATGAGGAAGAACTGCGCAAGCGCAATGCCGAAAAACAGGCGATGGAAGATGGCAAGACCGACATTGGCTGGGGACACCAGATTCGCTCCTACGTGCTCGACCAGTCACGCATCAAGGATCTGCGTACCAATGTTGAAATCGGCAATACGCAGGGCGTGCTGGACGGCGATCTGGATACCTTCATCAGCGCGAGCCTGAAGCAAGGGGTGTAACACGCGCTCCGGCAACAAGATTTCCGAGGCACAAACCCTGCGCTACACAGGCTGATTGCCATTTCCGTTCACCCCGCCCTGTGCGGTAGAATGCCACCCCATGAATACCTCCCCACAACTTTCCGTTGTCATCCCCGTCTATAACGAGGAGCCAGGCCTGCAGGCCTTGTTTGAGCGGCTCTATCCCGCGCTGGACAAGATCGGGATCGACTACGAAATTGTGTTCGTCAACGACGGCAGCCGCGACCGTTCCGCCGCGATCCTGCGCGCACAGTTTCAGCAACGCCCCGATGTGACGCGCGTTGTGCTGTTCAACGGCAATTACGGCCAGCACATGGCGATCATGGCCGGATTCGAGCAGTCACGCGGCCAGCGCATAGTGACGCTGGATGCCGACTTACAGAATCCACCCGAGGACATTGGCCTGTTGCTGGCGAAAATGGACGAGGGGCACGATTACGTCGGTTCCATCCGCCGTCAGCGCAATGACAGCTGGTGGCGACATGTCGCCTCGCGCGCGATGAACGGGCTGCGCGAACGCATCACCCATATCAAGATGACCGACCAGGGCTGCATGTTCCGCGCCTACAGCCGCCACATCGTCGATGCGGTCAACAGCTGCAAGGAAGTCAACACCTTCATCCCCGCGCTGGCCTACAGCTTTGCGCGCAATCCTGCCGAAGTCGTGGTGGGGCACGAAGAACGTACGGCTGGAGAATCCAAATATTCGCTCTACAGCCTGATTCGCCTGAATTTCGATCTGATGACCGGCTTTTCGCTGGTGCCGCTGCAATGGTTCTCCATGGCCGGGATGCTGATCTCGCTCGGCTCGGGGGTGTTCTTCGTGTTTCTCGTGGTGCGCCGCCTGATCGTCGGCCCCGAGGCGGAAGGGCTGTTCACCCTGTTCGCGCTGATGTTCTTCCTGATCGGCATCGCGCTGTTTGGCATCGGTCTGCTCGGCGAATACATCGGGCGCATCTACCAGCAAGTGCGCCATCGGCCGCGCTATCTGGTGGAGGCGGTACTTGAGAGGAGCGAGGATTGAGGAGCGAGGAGCGAGTTAAAAACAACACGATGAGTTCTGCTCGACCCTCGATCCCCGATCCTCGATCCGCAGTCGTTTTTGCCTACCACAACGTCGGCGTCCGTTGCCTGTCAGTATTACTCGCACACGGTGTGAAGGTCGCGCTGGTGGTGACGCACCGCGACAACCCGAAAGAAACCATCTGGTTCGACAGCGTGGCTGAACTGGCGGGGTTGCACGATATCCCGGTGATCATGCCGGACAATCCGAATACGCCGGAAGTGGTGGAACAGATCCGCGCATTGCAGCCGGATTTCTTCTTTTCCTTCTATTACCGCGAGATACTCAAGCACGAATTGCTGGATATTCCGAAGAATGGCGCACTGAACATGCACGGCTCGCTGCTGCCAAAATACCGCGGCCGCGTGCCGGTGAACTGGGCGATCATTCACGGCGAAACAGAAACCGGCGCGACCCTGCATTACATGACGGAGAAGCCGGACAACGGCGCGATTGTCGCGCAGCAGGCGGTGCCGATTCTGCCCGACGATACCGCACTGCAAGTCTTCCAGAAAGTAACGGTGGCGGCAGAAATCGCGCTGCATGGCGTGCTGCCCGCGTTACTGGCAGGTAATGCGCCGGCGGTGCAGCAGGACTTGAGCAAGGGTGCATATTTCGGCGGGCGCAAGGCTGAAGACGGCAGCATCGACTGGTCGCAGTCTGCGCAGGCAATACACAACCTGGTGCGCGCCGTCGCCCCGCCGTATCCGGGTGCGATTACGCAACTGCTGAACAAACCGATGCGTATCTTGCAGACACTGGACACCGGTTGCACGGTCAGCGACGAGAAGCCGGCGTTCTACGTCAAAGATGGCAAGGCCTATGCGATTTGCGGGCAAGGCCTGCTGCGCGTGCTGCGCTTCGAGCTGGGCGGCATCGAGACGAGCGCGGCGGAATTTGCGGCGAAATACGGTGCCGCAAGACATGCCTTGGGTTGACGTGATGCTGGTGCTTTTTTTGTAGGAGCGCAATTTATTGCGCGATGATAATAAAATTGTGATCCCAGCCAATCGCGCAATAAATTGCGCTCCTACAGGATGCGTATCAAGCGAACAAGATTTAATTCTGAATTTATATTGAAATAAGGAAACGGTAATGAAAAAAGTATTGATACTCGGCGTGAACGGCTTTATCGGCCACCACCTGTCCAACCGCATTCTCGCCACCACCGACTGGGAAGTGTATGGCATGGATATGAATTCAGAGCGCATCAGCGACCTGCTTGATCAACCACGCTTTCACTTCTTCGAGGGCGACATCACCATTAACAAGGAATGGATGGAGTATCACATACGCAAGTGCGACGTGATTTTGCCGCTGGTGGCGATCGCCACGCCGGCCACTTATGTCAAGCAACCGCTGCGTGTATTCGAGCTGGACTTCGAAGCCAACCTGCCGATCGTGCGTGCGGCGATGAAATACGGCAAGCATCTGGTGTTCCCGTCCACCTCGGAAGTGTACGGCATGTGCCACGACGAGGAATTCGACCCGGAAGCATCCGAACTGGTCTGCGGCCCGATTAACAAGCCGCGCTGGATCTACTCCTGCTCCAAGCAACTGATGGATCGCGTGATCTGGGGTTACGGCATGGAAGGCCTGAACTTCACGCTGTTCCGCCCGTTCAACTGGATCGGCGCCGGCCTGGATTCGATCCATACGCCGAAGGAAGGCAGCTCGCGCGTGGTCACGCAATTTCTCGGGCATATCGTGCGCGGCGAGAATATCAGCCTGGTCGATGGCGGGCATCAGAAACGCGCGTTTACCTATGTCGACGACGGCATCGCCGCATTGATGAAAATCATTGAGAACAAAAACGGCATCGCGACCGGCAAAATTTACAACATCGGCAACCCGGCCAACAATTATGCAATCCGCGATCTCGCCGACATGATGCTCAAACTGGCAGGCGAATATGCCGAGTATCGCGATTCGGCCGCCAAGGTGAAAATCGTTGAAACCACCTCGGCCGCCTATTACGGCAAGGGCTATCAGGATGTGCAGAACCGTGTGCCTAAAATCACCAACACCTGCGAAGAGCTTGACTGGAAACCGACCATCAACATGGCCGACACCCTGCGCAATATCTTCGATGCCTATCGCGGTCAGATCGGCGAAGCGCAAGGCTTGATGGACTAACGACATGACTGAGGCGCGAGGACTGAGGGCTGGGTAAAACCTGCTGTCCCGCCATTACCTCAGTCCTTGTCCCTCAGTACTCAGCCCTGATTTTATGAATCTCGCCCTCAAGATCGATGTGGACACCTATCGCGGTACGCGCGAAGGCGTGCCACGTCTGGTGGAAACGTTGCAGCGCCATAAGGCTCAGGCCACTTTCTTTTTTTCGCTCGGCCCCGACCACACCGGGCGCGCGATCAAGCGCGTTTTCCGCCCGGGCTTTATCGGAAAGGTATCACGCACCTCGGTGGTGGAGCATTACGGCATCAAGACCCTGCTGTACGGTACCTTGCTGCCGGGGCCGGACATCGGCAGGAAGTGTGCCGACATCATGCGCGACGTACGCGATGCGGGTTTCGAGACCGGCATCCATTGCTACGATCATATTCGCTGGCAGGATCATGTGACGGACAAAGGAGCCGAGTGGACGCGGCGCGAACTGCAACGCGCGGTGGAGCGTTACATTGAGATTTTTGGTGAGGCGCCGCATGCTCACGCCGCCGCGGGCTGGCAGATCAACCGCCACGCCATGCGCCTGACTCAGCGCATGGGGTTCGATTACAGTTCGGACACGCGCGGTACACATCCCTTCATCCCCACCTGGCAAGCCGAGATCATTGCCTGCCCGCAACTGCCCACCACCCTGCCGACGCTGGATGAGTTGCTGAACCGCGACGGCATCACGCCGGACAACATTGCGCAACACATCCTGCAACTCACCGAAAAACCGCCCGCCGCCGGGCATGTATTTACGCTGCACGCCGAACTGGAAGGCGGCAAGCTGCTGCCAGTCTTCGAGCAATTGCTGCAAGGCTGGCAGGCGCAGGGCTATGAACTGGTGTCCTTGCGGCAATACCTGCAAGGGCTGCAGGCCGGCGCACTGCCGCGCCACGAAGTGGTGATGCGCGAAGTAGAAGGACGGGTCGGCAAGCTGGCAACAGCGAACGAAGCTGTCTAGCCGACGCCGGTGCAATTTTTTGCGCCAGCGTCCCAGTTATCGCTTATCCTGTCGCTGTGTACAGTATAGTTGCGGGCAAGATCACGGGGGCGACATGTCGGGAACGAAAGGGCTGGAATACTGGGTAGCGGCGCTGACGCGCGCGGATTTGCCCGTACTGAAACAGACTGCGCGCGACTTGAATGCCTTGCGCGGCGATGAAAAAAAGCTGACACCCCGGGCGGTCGCGGAAATCATCGCGCGTGACCCCCTGATGACCGTCAAACTGCTGCGCTACCTGCAGCAACACAAACATAAGAGCCAGACAGCCGAAGTCATCCAGGTGGAGCAGGTGCTGCTCATGCTGGGTATCGAAACATTTTTCAACAAGGTGCCGCCGGAGCCGCTGGTGGAAACATGCCTGAAATCCCACCTCGCGGCGCTTTCCCCTTTGCTGCGCACCGTGCATCGTTCATATCGCGCCTCCGAATACTCAAAGGACTGGGCGGCACAATTGCATGACCTGCATTATGAGGAAGTGCGCATCGCCGCCCTGCTCCACGATATTGCCGAAATCCTCATGTGGTGCCTGAATCCGGATGCCATGCAGCAGATCAGCGCCCTCCAGCAGAAAGACCCTTCCCTGCGCAGCCGCGACGTTCAGCAACAGGTGCTGGGATTTACGCTGAGCGATCTGCAGGAAAACCTAGTGGCGCGATGGGAATTACCGCAATTGCTGTTGACGCTGATGAACGATTCCAACGCGAATCATCAGCGGGTGCGCAACGTCACGCTGGCAGTCAACCTGGCGCGCCATTCCGCCAACAGCTGGGACGATGCCGCGTTATCCGATGATTACAAAGATATTGGCGAACTACTACGTATGCCGCCAGCCGAGGTCATGATCATGCTGGAGGAAGATGCGGGCACTGCCTGCGATATTGGCGAGCTTCATTAATACATCTTATTTCCTGAAAGTCATCAGTAATGCAAATCGGTTCTTTTCACATCCTCTGGCCACTGTGCTGCAAGAGTTTACGCCAGCATAAAAAACCGCTCGAAATTGCTCGGGGAAAAATTAGAGGCTTATAGCAAGAATGCGTAAAATCGAACTGTACCGTGCCGTCAAGCCTTACCTTTCCGCAGCGGCCGTCATTGCCACCTCGGGGGCACTGATATTTGCAATCTACTTCACCGAACTCGGCATGGAATGGACCACCTTCCTGGCGGGGTTGCTCGTGGCGTCCATTCTGGCAGAAGCATCCCAGATGTCACGCTCGGAATGGGCACTGATGCGCCGCACGGCGCAACTTTCCTCCGTAAAAGACAAACTCGAACGCATGACGCGCCTGCACAAACAGGGGGAGAATGATCTCGCCGCGGCCCTGTCACAATTGCGCTTGATGGACGAAAACATACCAACCATGATTACGCTGATCGACAGCGATGGCCGCTGCCGCTATCACAATCGCGCATTCCGGAACTGGCTCAATTTAAGCTCGGAGCAGATCAATGGCCGATATCTGCGTGACATATTCGGGAGCAGGATTTTTACCGGATTGGCTACCGCAGTTCGTCAGTCGCTGGATGGACAACCCATGAGCTACGAACAAACATACACCATGCCCAACGGGGCGGTCTATCACCTGCTCATGGAGCATATTCCACAACTTAACGAGATGGGTAAAGTGACCGGCTTCTACATGCTGGCCAACAACTTGACCGAGCAAGGCGATGTACATGTCCCGACCAGACGTGAACCCGCCGAAACGGGCATCTCGCCCGGCGTTGCTGTTGCTTGGACCCGGCAGGCGGATCAGAAGCCAGCAGTCGATTCATCGCACGAACAGGCCAGCGATTCGGTGGATACGAGCAGGCGAATTCTTTCGGGAATCGAAAACGGCGAATTCAGCCTGCTTTGCCAATTGATTGCGCCGCTATCAACCACCTCTGGTGAATCCGAGCATTATGAAATACTGATCCGCCTTAAGGAGGAAGAGCAAAACATGATGCCCCCGGGCGCTTTTTTTCCGCTCGCCGAAAACCATGGTCTCATGCCCTATCTGGATCGCTGGGTGGTTCAGCATGTCCTGCAACGGATTGCCATTAAAAATCAGCAAGGGATACAACAGCAAGGTTCGATATCCTTTATTAATGTGGCAAGCACGACAATCCGCGACCCGGAATTTCCTGCTTTCCTGGCGACGGAACTACAAGAACACGGGGTGGCAGGCAATGTCCTGTGCTTTGAAGTGCCCAATGCCGAGGTTGCTTTGGCAAATGAGCCGGTGGCTGAATTTATGCGACGGGTAAGGATGTGTGGCTGCCATGTTGCGCTCAGCGGTTTTGGCCGCGATGCCGTTTCCTTTGATTTGATTCGCGGCTCTCAGGTTGATTTTTTAAAGATTGACGGCAGCCTCATTTTCGATCTTCTGCGCAACCCCGCCACGCTTGCCAAGATCGTGGCCATAAACCGGGTGGCAAAGAAATTCGGCGTTAAAACGATTGCAGAAATGGTGGAGAGTGAAGAGACAATCGTAAAATTGCGCAAGGAAGGAATCGATTTCGCTCAAGGTTTTGGCATCTCGCGGCCACGCCTTTTTGTCGAGTAAATCCCCTACCCTTTGATCCTGGTTAAAAATACCGTCACTTCCTCGCGATCGTGGTAAAGCTGTTTGGCCATCATGCGGTAGTTGATGCCCTCTTCATCCAGCCGCGTGCGAATGCCGTCTAATGCGCCTTCCAGTGCCGCAACGCGCTGCTTCATCGGTAGCTTCAAATTAAAAATTGCATGTCTGGCCAACCCCGCCGCAAACCATTCGCCAATCAGCGCAGCGACTTTGGCGGGCTTATCCACCATGTCGCATACCAGCCAGTCCACTGCTTTGCGCGGCCGATATTTGAACCCGTCCTGACGAAGATGCTGCACCAGCGAATGCTTGACCAGCACACCCTTCATCGGGCCATTGTCGACTGCCGTCACGCGGATGCCGCGCTTGATCAGCTGCCAGGTCCAGCCGCCGGGCGCTGCTCCAAGATCGACTGCGGTCATGCCCTGGCGCAGCAATCTGGATTGTTCGCCGCGATCCATGAACACCTCGATGGCTTCCGCCAGTTTCAGTGTGGAGCGGCTCGGCGCTTCAGCCGGCATGGACTGGCGCAGAATACCGTTTTGCCAAGGCGCGCTGTTATGCGGGTCGCTGCTGCCGATCAGTGCGCTGGATTTATCCGGGAAGAAGATATGTAAACGGGTTGAACGGAGATCGTCCCGCAATCGCTCCTGCTCGCGCAACGCGCCTTCCAGCAGCGGCTGAAAACGGCGGGTGAAGGCGGATAACGTCTTGCCATCATTGGTGTCCGGCACTTCCAGCCACAACACACCGAAGCCGCCGGGCAGTTCGGCAACGGCGGACAGGATGGGCGTCAGGCGGTCGCGTTCCGGCAACGGTTCGACAACCTGATGCAGCCGGATCAACTGGCGCGCGAAAATCAGTTCGCGATAATGCAATTGCTGCCCGTTCAGCGCGACGATGGCATAGCCGCTATCAGGAAGAATGGCCGGCTGCTCGACAATGACAGGCTTCTGCTGGCGCGCACGGCGCAAGGCTTCCTGTGCGCAGTCCTGCTCAAAGCCGGCGCGGCAATACAACAAATAATGAGTAATGGAGGTCGTTTGCATGGCGCGCATTGTTACACAGCTGGTGGTAATATCCGCGCCTTTGGTTGGCGGCAATGGCAAAACGTTATGATTTGATCGTGTTCGACTGGGACGGCACGGTGATGGATTCGACCGCAGTGATCGCCGGATCGATTCAGGCGGCGTGCCGCGATCTGGGTCTAACCATTCCAGGCGATGAAGCCGCACGCCATGTGATCGGACTTGGTCTGGTTCAGGCGTTGCGCTACGCCGTGCCGAATGCGCCGGAGTCGATGTATGAGCCGCTGATCGAACGGTATCGGCATCATTTTCTGGCGCAAGATCAGGCGATTCCGCTGTTTGAGGGCGCGCGCGAAACCATGGCGGAACTGCACGCTGCGGGATATCAACTGGGGGTAGCGACCGGCAAAAGTCGCAAGGGGTTGGATCGGGCGCTGGAATCCACCTGCCTGAAGCAATATTTTCATGCCACGCGTACGGCGGATCAGACTTTTTCCAAACCCCATCCAGCCATGTTGCTGGAGCTGATGGATGAACTGGCGGTCACTGTTCGGCGCACACTGATGATCGGCGACACGACACATGATGTGCTAATGGCGCAGAATGCCGGGGTGGATGCGCTGGCGGTGAGCTATGGCGCGCATCCGGCCGAGCAATTACGGGCGCTGGCGCCGCTTGTGCTGGCGCAGGATTTTGCAGAGCTGCGCGCATGGCTGAGAGCGAATGCTTAAACAGTTTGATCCGCAGATCACACAGACCAGATTGATTAAAAGGCAAAAAAACCGGAAAGTCATGTTTCCCTCTCTGGAAAATTGAATTATGCGGATAACATGATGTTTACTCAGCGCAATCTGTGGGCAGGTGGTTTTCAGATTTTATAAAGGAGTTTCAATGTCTGACCAAAACAACAATTGGGAACGCGGTGTCATGGAGAAACTGGCGATGTCGGCCATCCAGGAGCAACGCCGCGCGCGCCACTGGGGCATTTTCTTCAAAACACTGACGTTCGCTTACCTGTTCATCATCCTGTTCATTTTCATGGGCTGGTTCGACGGCAAGGAAGGCGCCCTGGGCGTCGGCAAGCACACCGCGCTGGTCGACTTGCAGGGCGTGATCGCGCCGGATAGCGCGGCAAGCGCCGACAATCTGATTCCCAGTTTGCAGGATGCGTTCGAGGACAAAAACACTCAGGGCGTGATTCTGCGTATCAACAGCCCCGGCGGCAGTCCGGTGCAGGCCGGGCAGATCAACGATGAAATTCGCCGTCTGCGCGCCAAGCACCCGAACATTCCACTGTACGCGGTGGTCGAGGATATGTGTGCCTCCGGCGGCTACTATGTGGCGGTTGCGGCAGACATGATTTTCGTGGACAAGGCCAGCCTGATCGGTTCCATCGGCGTACTGATGGACGGCTTTGGCTTCACCGGCACCATGGAAAAACTCGGTGTGGAGCGCCGCCTGCTTACCGCCGGAAAAGACAAGGGCTTCCTCGACCCGTTCTCGCCAACTGATCCGGCGCAGCAGGAGTTTGCCAAACAGATGCTCAACGAAATTCATCAGCAGTTCATCGAGGTCGTGAAGCAGGGACGCGGCAAGCGCCTGAAAGAAACACCGGACACCTTCAGCGGCCTGGTGTGGAACGGCCAGCGCAGCCTCGAAATGGGGCTGGCGGATGCCTACGGCAGCATTGAATCGGTGGCGCGCGATGTCATCAAGGTCGAAACAATTGTGGACTTCACCATGAAGGAAAGCTTCACGGATCGTCTGGCAAAGCGCTTCGGTGCGGGAGTGGCGAGCGCGCTTGGATTTTCTGCACGCAACGGCGTCTCATTGCGTTAAGGATCCGGCAAGCGGGATTGATGCCGTCGCAATTACAACTGCAAATTGCCCGGATTGACTTCCAGCCACAGACTCACCGGCCTGCCACTAGCAGGCCATTGCACGATAATTTCGACAGCCTGCATGATTTTTTCATACCCCGCCTCGGATTGAGAGGCGGTGAAATACGGAGCGGCGTGGATCGATACTGACTGCGATGCACCGAGAATCAGATGGCCGCCCAGCACCCCGTCATCCAGAATAAGCCGCTCCGTACTCAACTCCAGCGGCGCGCCAAATCCACCTAAAATATTGGCATCCGCGCCGACATAGCGCCCCGCGTAGCCATCACAGCACGGCATGGCCAGCAGCAACCTCACCGACACACTGCCATTTGCAAGCTGGTTCGCGGCATATTGCGCTTCAATCCGGTTGCCGGACAGACGTAGGGTTTTTGTAATCATGCCCTCGCCGATCACGGCCCGGAATTGCAGCGCAGCGGGATCTTGACTGACCAGCTCATAATCTCGAATGGTGCGCTGTTCGTTGACTGTGATCCATGAGTCGATAAATACGCCGGAGGGACACTCATCGGCCAATAAATCGGACGGGGAAATCTCGTTTCTGAAAGCGACGCGGTCATGCGCCGAAACGATACCCTCACCCGTGTGCTCTCCGCTTTGAGCGTTTCCAATAATTTTTTTGAAGTAGTGTTCGGCCTGGCGGCGCAGGGTATCGCCAAAATTCTGGTTCAGGCGATAATCGTCAAGCTCGCAGATCCCGGCACAACCGTCGAGCTTGATAATCGCTTGCAGCGCGTTACCGAACAAAAAAATTTCATCGATTCCGTCTTTATCCAGATCTTCCCGATGCACGGCCTTGCGCGGAGCGATTTTGTCCAGCTTGGCCTCCAGTCGAACAATGGCGTTGTACACGGCGCGGCGCAGATGCGGCAGGTAAAGCCCGCCAAACAGCCCATGCCAATAGGCGTCATTGGATTGCGCTTCATAGAGATCGTCCAGCAAATCGGCTGTGCGCTGATCACTTGGCAACTGTGCGCTTCTCAGCGAGAGGCCAAGCATGCGCTTGTGCATCCAGTTGGATTCCGGATAACGGCTGAAAAAATTCTTCCAGATGCCGCCACGGATATAGGCCTTGTGCTCTTCGTAGCGTCCTGAAATTTTTTCGCGGGCAACCAGATCGGCGTACTTCGCAGCGGCGGCGGCAGGCAGGGTCCACTCGTTCATCTCGATATAGGAGGTGGTCGGCAGATAAATGATGCCGCGCGTTCTGGCCTTATCGCGATATTCACTGTAGGTGCGCGGCCGGATTCTTTCCGAGGCCAGTACGCCGCGGATGAAGCTTTCCAACCAGCCTTTCTCATAGACCCACGCGTAGGTTTCCGGCCAGATGCCGAATTTTTCGATGTCGTCGAAATAAACGGCGGCGGCATTCTCGCCCCGCTCGGCGAGCCATTCCAGGTAGCCAACCACCTCCTGCGCGGGCGCAAACGGAATGCGGTAACGCAATGCCTCGGAAATCGGAAACAGATCCAGCGGCTTGCCCCCCTCCTCGGTGGTGTAATAACCGTCCAGTTGGCTGGCCTCTTTTCCGGCGCACAGAAAATGATAATCATCCACCGTGACATAACAAATGCCGGCATCAACCAGCGAGGGGACCACGGTTGATTCCCACACCCGTTCGGTGAGCCATGCGCCTTGCGGGCGCTGTCCCAGCCTGGCTTCCAGTTTGTCGGAAAAACGCGTCAATTGACCGATGCGATCCTGCTCTGGAATGACCGCCAGCACCGGCTCAGTGTCCCCCGCCCCGAACAATTCCACCTGGCCGCGCGCGACCATTTCCCGCAGCAGCGCCATATCCTCGGGGAACTTTTGCAGCAGATAATCCAGCAACCAGCCGCTGAAATGCACGGCAAAACGAAATTCCGGAAAGCGATGCAGTGTTCGAAGAAACGGACGGTAACAACGCAAATGCGCGTCGTCGATGACTTCGGGGAAATTGCCGACGGGCTGGTGCGCGTGCACGCCGAATAACAGGGAAACCGTCTGGGTCATGGCAACTCCGGTCGAGCGATGGTCATCATTTAAAGGCTACAGTCCTGTCCGCAGATTACGCAGATTGACACAGATTTTGAAACCACTGCAAAAACCGCTGCTCCACAGAATGATTTGTCCATCTCATTGAAATGTTCCTAATATTTAATCTTGCGTAATCTGTGTAATCTGCGGACAACGGTTTTTTCCGGGTTTATTCGGCAGCACGACGCATCGCCCCCCCCGACTCCGGATGCCCTCCTCCCCGGCTGATGGGTTCGGACAGGCTGGACGGTGGCGGCAATTGCAGCAGGCGATACAACTCGGTCAGATTATGCCGGAACATGCTATCGAAGCTGGCGACCGAGTTGGACGGATTGTAATCCCCAAACCACCAGAACCAGTCCGAGCTTTCGCAGGAACAAAGCTGTCTTTCAGCCGCTTCCTGTTCGGATGGGCTGAGCCGATGGCTGCTCAGCACCAGATCGAAACTCTGCTTGGCGGCACACAGCAGATCCCAGGCACGATTTTTATCCGACGACCCGATCCAGGTCGAAAAATTACCGTAGACCCAGCTGCCCGCAACAACACTGGGGAGGCTGTGCACCTGAGCGCTATCGGCGTCAGGAAGCGTGCTCGGGCGCGTTACATAATCACTATACGTGGTCGTTCGTATCCAGGGGCTGGATTCGATCAGGGTGTAAAGCTCTTCCAGAAAATAATACCCGTTGTACGGGTAGTACTCCCAGGCATTTTCACCATCCAGAATGATGCTCACGACAGGCGTTTCGTCATCCGGCGACTGTTTTGCGATGACCTCGATCTGCTCGATAAAATGACGCGCAGCATCAGCACCGTGCCAGTGCGAATACTCAAACCCGATTAGGTCGGAGAGCCGGTCATCCCGAAAAAAACACAGCAGATCCTTCGCGCCTTTCTCCAGACGATAGGGGCGGTACAGGTATTCGGCGCGCTCCGGAACGCTCTGCTGCGACTGCCGCAAACTGTTCACCAGCACGCCCTCCCCGCTGGCGGTCCAGCGGCAATTTTCGGCGGCCAGCAGATCCAGCATTGCCGACGAGATCGAGCCCTCAGCCGGCCACATTCCCACCGGTTCTGCGCCGAAGCGCCTGAGGTGACTCTCCTTTGCCGAGCGGATATGTGCGCTCACGCGCTGGCGACCCTTGGGATAACGGGAAGAACTGGGCAAGGGCGCATCCGGCATCGCCTCTTTGGCGCTGGCAAAGTCGATCATTAAGGGTGCCAGCGGATGGTAGTGCGGCGTGGAAGACAGTTCAATTTGCCCGGCTTCCGCAAGCTTGCGGTAACGCGGAATAATGCCGCTGATCATCTCACCGATTAAATCGAGCAGCTGCTTGCGGTCATCGTGGGTGTAGCCTTCAGCCTTGCTCATCAGGCGCACCACCAGCGCATGTTCGCGGCGCACACTCTCGCCACACCACGCCAGGTGATACCAGATCAGCAGGTCCGCCATGTACTGTCCGGACAGGTAGGACAATGCGGTCTCACCTTCCGCCTGCAAACGGCTGAACAATTCCAGCAGACGCTTATACGCCGGATAGGGTGCCACCATCTTGTTATGGTTGCTGCGAAAACACGCATCCAGAATGGATTGCCGCTGTTCTGCCGAGAGTTCGCCGATATTCTCCTGCGCCAGCATGCGCAACAAGGGGTCACGCAACTGCCCACTGGCAAACTGGTCGGCATAGTCTTCCATCTGATCGAGCAATACCGGCACGAAATTCACCACGGCATGCACCTTGGGGTGATGCTCGAGATGGTAAGCCATGTCGGTGTAATCCTTGAGGGCATGCAGGTAGGCCCACGGCAAGGCGAAATCACCGCTGGCATAATCGCGATAGTCCGGCTGGTGCATATGCCAGAGAAAAACCAGATCGATCGACTTTTTCATGAATCAGACAAACCCGAAAAAACAGTAGTCCGCAGATTACACAGATTACGCAAGATTAAATAAAAAACCATTGCATTGACATGGACAAATCATTCAGTAGGGCGCCGGTTTTTCAATGATTTAAAATCTGCATAATCCGCGGATTGAACTGCTGCTGATCGGCAAGAAATCAACGGAAGCAGTGTACCTTTTGTCCCAGCATATCGGGGGTAACCAGCGTGATGCCATTCGGGCTGACATGAAAACGCTTTCGATCCTCTTCCACATTGACTCCGATTTCCATCCCCTCCGGAATTTTGCAGCTCTTGTCGATAATGGTGCGTTTTAGCGTGACGTGGCACCCGATTTCCACATTGGGCAGCAATACCGAGTCCTCGATATTGCAATAGCTGTCCACGCGCACATCGGAGAACAACAACGAGTGCCGCACCGTCGAGCCGCTGATGATGCATCCGCCGGAAACCAGCGAATCGATGGCCATGCCACGCCGGTCATCATCGTCAAACACAAACTTGGCCGGAGGCAATTGCTCCTGGTGCGTCCAGATTGGCCACTCCTGATCATACATATTCAAATCGGGAGTGACCTTGGTCAGCTCCATGTTGGCCTCCCAGTAGGCATCAATGGTGCCGGCATCGCGCCAGTACGGGAGGTGGTTACCCTCCGTACCCACGCAGCTTTGCTCAAAATTTTGCGCGAAGCTGCGGTAATTTTCGACGATATACGGAACCAGATTCCTGCCAAAGTCGTGATCGGAATTAGGGTCGTCGGCATCGCGCATCAACTGTTCGAACAGAAACTTGGTATCGAATACATAGATGCCCATGCTGGCCAGCGACTTGTCCTGCTTGCCCGGCATGTGAGGGGGATTGTCGAGTTTTTCATGGAAGCCGATGATCCGGGAATGCTCATCCACATCCATTACGCCAAAATCGACCGCATCGGCAATGGGTACCTCCAGACACGCCACCGTCATGTCGGATTTATTTTCAACATGAAAGGCCAGCAGCTTGCCGTAATCCATCTTGTAAATATGATCACCGGCCAGAATCAGCACAAAATCGGGGTTGGCCTCGCGCAGGATATCTATATTCTGATACACCGCATCGGCAGTTCCCTGATACCAGTGCGCCTCGTTGACGCGCTGTTGCGCAGGATGCAAATGAATAAATTCACCAAACTGTCCATTCAGAAATGACCAGCCGCTCTGAATATGCCTGATCAGGCTGTGCGACTTATACTGCGTTGCGACGCCAATACGCCGGATACCGGAATTGACACAATTGGACAGCACGAAATCAATGATACGAAACTTGCCGCCAAATGGAACCGCCGGCTTGGCACGCCAATCGGTCAGTTGATGCAGGCGGCTGCCGCGCCCACCGGCCAATACCATCGCGTAGGTATTCTTGGTGAGACGACTGACAAAACGAGGGGCGGGACCTCCGGAAGCGAGATGGTATTTTTTCTGCATGTAACCCGTTTCAGCGTTCATTGGTAGTATCCCTTTTACTTGTCTGTTTTGGTGTTGCCATTATCGTTTACAATCTGCCCACCAGACAAGAACTAATGAGGTAAGCCAGGTGGACAGGTTGATTCAGTCATTGCTGCAAGCCCGCCTTCATGACCCCTTCGGCTTGCTGGGCCCGCATCGCGAGGGCACAGGGTGGGCCATCCGGGTGTATGAACCCGATGCGACGCAGGTTGACTTGCTGAACCCTGGTGGCGCATTCAAGCGTATTCACCCTGACGGCGTGTTCGAATGGCGCGGCAGCAGCGAACCCGTCCGGCCCTATCGTCTGCGCATGCATTACGGCGACGCGACGCGCGAACGCTTTGACCCTTACCAGTTTCCGGCACATATCTTGCCGCAAGATCTACATCTGTTTAGCGAAGGCAAACTGCATCAAGGCTACAGGATGCTTGGCTCACACGCCGTCGAAATCAACGGTGTGCCGGGTGTGCGTTTTGCCGTGTGGGCGCCCAATGCCGAGCGCGTCAGCGTAGTGGGAGAATTCAACAACTGGGATGGACGCATCCATCCGATGCGCTCGCATGGTTCCAGCGGCGTGTGGGAATTATTCATCCCGGAGATCAAGCAACACGCGTTGTACCGCTACGAAATCCGCAACCGCGACTCGGGTCATTTACTGACCAAGACCGACCCTTACGCGCAAGGCTACGAGCACCGCCCCGGCACAGCCGCCCTCGCCGCCCCGCCCAGCCAGTATCGCTGGCAGGATGCCGGATGGATGACGCAACGCGCCCAGTGGGATTGGCTGCACGGCGCGATCAATATCTACGAAATCCATGCCGGTTCGTGGAAGCGCCATCCGGACGGCCGCTTTTACACCTACCGCGAACTGGCCACCGATCTCGTGCCCTATGTCAAGGGCATGGGCTTTACCCATATCGAACTGTTACCGATCTCCGAGCACCCGCTGGATGAATCATGGGGCTATCAGGCGACCGGTTATTTCGCACCGACCAGTCGCTTCGGCTCTCCAGATGAATTGCGCTATTTTGTGGATAGCTGCCATCAGTCCGGCATCGGCGTCATCCTCGACTGGGTGCCGGCGCATTTCCCGCAGGATAGCTGGGCGCTGGCAAGTTTCGATGGCACGGCGCTGTATGAGCACGAAGACCCGCGCCTCGGCTTCCACCAGGACTGGGGCACGCATATCTTTAATTACGGGCGCAACGAGGTAAAGAGTTTCCTGATGTCCAGCGCACATTTCTGGCTGTCCGAATTCCACTTCGACGGATTGCGCGTGGATGCCGTCGCCTCGATGCTCTATCTGGATTATTCGCGCGAGGCGGGCGAGTGGATCCCCAATAAATACGGCGGACGCGAGAACCTCGAAGCCGTGGATTTCCTGCGCGAGATGAATATCATGGTGCATGACGAATTTCCCGGCGCGCTGACCATGGCAGAAGAATCCACCGCCTGGCCCGGCGTGTCGCGCCCCGTCTATCTCGGCGGCCTCGGCTTCTCGGTCAAGTGGAACATGGGCTGGATGAACGACACGCTGAGTTATTTTCAGCTGGACCCGGTGCATCGTCGCTATCACCACAACCAGCTCACCTTCGGCCAGCTGTATGCCTACACCGAAAATTTCGTGCTGCCGTTCTCGCATGATGAAGTGGTGCATGGCAAAGGGTCGCTGCTGTCCAAAATGCCCGGCGATGCCTGGCAAAAATTCGCCAACCTGCGCCTGCTGCTGACTTACCAGATGACCAGCCCCGGCAAGAAGCTGAACTTCATGGGTAACGAGATCGCACAGGGGCGCGAGTGGCAAGCGAAATGGGAGCTGGAGTGGTGGCAACTGAGCGATGCAGCACATCGCGGCATGCAAAATCTGATCCATGACCTCAACCAGCTCTACCGCAAACTATCCGCCATGCATGAGCTCGATTTCCAGACAGAAGGATTCTCCTGGATTGACTGCAACGATGCCGATCAATCCGTGCTGTCCTACCAGCGACACGCGCGTGACGGCTCCAGTATCATCGTCGCGCTCAACCTGACGCCGGTACCGCGCAATCTTTATCGAATCGGCCTGCCCGTGCAGACGCAATACCTCGAAATTCTGAACAGCGACTCGCACTATTACGCGGGCAGTAACCTTGGCAATGGCGGTTCGATCCAGGCGGAAGCGGTTCCCTGGATGGGATTGCCCTGCTCTGCCGAGATCACGCTGCCACCGCTGGCCGGAATTATTCTTGCAGCGAAAAACTGATTGCCATTAATTTGAATTGACGCTCATGTCCAAACTGACCCAATCCCCTGCCTGGCAAGCACTCAAGGCACACCAGGCCAGCATCGAACCGGTTCACATGCGGCGCATGTTTGCGGACGATCCGGCGCGCTTCGACAAATTTTCGCTGCGGCTCGACGAACTGCTGCTCGACTACTCCAAGAACCGCATCAATAATGAAACGCTCAGGCTGCTGATCGCGCTGGCTGAGCAGGCCGACCTTCCCGCATGGATCAAGCGCATGTTCGGTGGCGAGAAAATCAACACCACCGAGCAGCGCGCCGCGTTGCATAGCGCGCTGCGCAACCGCTCGGCACAGCCAATATTGCTGGACAGCAAGGACGTGATGCCAGACGTGCGCCGCGCACTTAACCTGATGCGAGGCTTTTCAGAAGCGGTGCGCAGCGGCGAACATCGCGGCCATACCGGCAAACAGATCAGCGACATCGTCAATATCGGCATCGGTGGCTCCGACCTCGGCCCGCTGATGGTATGCGAAGCACTCAAGCCCTACTCCAGCTCAAAGCTGCGCGCGCATTTTGTTTCCAACGTCGACGCCACGCATCTTGCCGAGACGCTTAAACAACTGGATGCCGAGACCACGCTGTTCATCGTCAGCTCCAAGACCTTCACCACCCAGGAAACGCTGGCCAATGCGCACTCGGCGCGCACCTGGCTGGTGGAAAAACTCGGTGATGAACAGGCCGTGGCCAAGCACTTCGCCGCCGTCTCCACCAATCTGCAGGCCACCGCCCAATTCGGCATCAACCCGGGCAACGTGTTCGAATTCTGGGACTGGGTCGGCGGACGCTATTCACTGTGGTCGGCCATCGGCCTGTCCATCGCCCTGTACCTGGGCATGGATAAATTCGAAGCGCTATTAAGCGGCGCTTACGCGATGGACGAACACTTCCGCAGTGCGCCGCTGGACAAGAACATGCCGGTGCTGATGGGACTGCTCGGTGTCTGGTACGGCAACTTTTTCGGCGCCGCCTCGAACGCCGTGCTGCCTTATGACCAGTCCCTGCACCGCTTTCCCGCCTATCTGCAGCAACTGGAAATGGAGAGCAACGGCAAACGCGTGGATCGCGACGGCAATGCGGTGGATTACGACACCGGCATGGTGATGTGGGGCGAACCCGGCACCAACGGCCAGCACGCCTTCTACCAACTCATCCACCAGGGTACCCGCCTGATCCCGGCGGATTTTCTGGCACCGTTGCACAGCCATCACCCCATCGGCGAACATCACGCCATGCTGCTCGCCAACTGCTTTGCGCAGACCGAAGCGCTGATGCGCGGCAAGACCGCCGAGGAAGCGCGCGCCGAACTGGAAGCACAGGGGCTGCGTGGCGCGGCGCTGGAAGCATTGTTGCCGCACAAGGTGTTTCCCGGCAACCGGCCGACCAACACTCTGCTGTTCGAGCGGCTTGATCCGCATACGCTGGGCATGCTGATTGCACTGTACGAGCACAAGGTGTTCGTGCAAAGCGTGGTGTGGAACATCAACCCGTTCGACCAGTGGGGCGTGGAACTTGGCAAACAACTGGCGGGCAAAATTCTGCCGGTATTGCTCGGAACAGGAAGCACATCGCCACACGATGCCTCGACCCGCGGGTTGATCGATTATTTCATCCAGCGCTGCTGAAGGCTTTTTTTCAGACTGCTGCAGTTTTTATTTCCAGCTCTTCAGCATACGGCTCGCTTGGATAGTGGAAGGCGACCGGACCATCCGGCTCGGCATGCACAAACTGACGCACAAACGGATCCTTCGAGTTGAGCATTTCCGACGCCTCGCCTTCGGCGACCACCTTGCCGTCATGAATAAAATACACATAATCGACGACCTTGAGCGATTCCGACAGATCATAGGTCACCACGACTGAAGTCACGCCCAGCGCGTCATTGAGCTTGCGGATCAGGTTCGCGATAGTGTTGAGCGAGATCGGGTCAAGGCCGGCAAACGGTTCGTCGTAAATGATCAGTGCCGGATCGAGCGCAATTGCCCGCGCCAGCGCCACACGCCGCTCCATCCCGCCGGACAGCTCGCTCGGCATCAACGCATGAGCGCTACGCAGTCCCACAGCGTGCAATTTCATCAGCACCAGATCATGGATCATTTCTTCGGAAAGATCGGTATGCTCGCGCATCGGAAAGGCAAGGTTGTCATATACCGACAGGTCGCTGAACAGCCCGCTCACCTGGAACATCATGCCCATTTCCCGGCGCATCAAATACAGCTCTTCGTTGTCGAGCTCGTGGATCACCTTGCCCAGAATTTTTACGCTGCCGCGCGACGGCCGGAGCTGACCGCCAAAATGCCGCAGCAAGGTTGTCTTGCCGCATCCGCTAACACCGAGAATGGCAACGACCTTGCCGCGCGGAATAGTCAGGTTGATGCCATTGAGCACCTTTCGCTGGCCATAGGCAAAATGAAGATCGTTGACCTCGACCAGGTTTACCGATGGCTGATCCAATTCCTTCTCCTTTTTTGTGCTGCCTGTCATCTGCCTAACGTCTCAATACCTTGAGATACACCGCCTTGTATGCTTCGGCGCTGTGCTGCCAGCCGAGCTCCTTGCGCATGCAGTTGTTGCGCAACTTCTTCCATTGCTTCCGGTCGTGATAGGACTCGACGGCACGCTGAATGGCTGCGTATAGATTCTTCGTCGTCATGTCGTGAAAGGAGAAACCGCTGGCCGTGCCGTCCACAAGCGTTTCTGCGCTGCAGTCCACCACCGAGTCCGCCAATCCGCCGATGGCATGCACGATCGGCAGTGTGCCGTAGCGCTGGCTGTAAAACTGGTTCAAGCCGCAGGGTTCAAAGCGCGACGGCATGACAAACATGTCCGCGCCGGCTTCGATCAGGTGCGAGAGTTCTTCGCTGAAACCGATCTGCGCGCCGATCTTGCCGGGATGAAGGCGCGCCAGCGCGCGCGCGGATTGCTGCATGTTTGCCTCGCCGCTGCCGAGCAGGGCCAGTTGTACCGGCAATTTGATCAGGCGCGGTGCCATTTTCAGCAACAGGTCCAGTCCCTTCTGATGCGTGAGGCGACTGACCACGCCGAGCAGCGGCATCTCCGGATCAATAGTCAGACCCAACCGTCTTTGCAGCGCCTGCTTGTTGGCGGCCTTGCCAGCCATGTTTTTGGCGCTGAATTTTTTCGCCAGGTAACGATCGGTCGCGGGATCCCACTCGTCGGTGTCGATGCCGTTGAGGATGCCGGTGAGATCGCCACTGCGCTTGGACAGCATGCCCTGCATGCCGAAGCCGAATACTTCCTGCTGGATTTCTTTTGCATAGTTCGGGCTGACCGTGGTGATGTGGTCGGCATAGGATAACCCCGCCTTGAGGAAGGACAGCTTGCCGTAATATTCCACGCCGTCGACGCCGAAACAGGAAGATGGCAAATGCAGATCGCTCACCGTCTCGGGCGGAAAGATTCCCTGAAAAGCCAGATTATGTATGGTGAACACGCTTGCTGCGGTTGCGTTGGAGAAGCGCATCCAGGCAGGCGTCAATCCGGTTTGCCAGTCGTTGCAATGCACCACATCGGGATGCCAGTCGAGCGGGGATTCATCGCTGCCCAGCAGGGCGGCGGCCCTGGACAGCAAGCCGAAGCGCAGCGCATTGTCCGGCCAGTCGCGCCCCTTGCTGTCCTGATAGGGGCCGCCTTCGCGCTGGTATAGGCTCGGGCAATCCAGCACCAGCAACGGCGTACCGTTGGGCATGTTTTCGGAGAACAGTCTTGCGCCAGGAGAACCCGGCAGGCTGTTAAAAGTCGCGACGACCTTGTTCTGATCCAGCTGTTCGAGTACCTGGGGATAACCCGGCACCAGCACCCGCGCATCCACACCGATGGCACGCAGCGCGGCCGGCAGCGCGCCGCTGACATCGGCCAGACCGCCCGTCTTGATCAGCGGGGCAACCTCGGGGGTGACAAACAGGACTTTCAGATCAGTCATCTTTGAAAAAGCTGTTCAATCCACAGATTACGCAGATTACACAGCAGTCAGTTAGTTAGGCGACACATGCACAATAGTCGAGATCATTGCTTAAGCCAAAACATAGCGGTAGGAGCCCGATTTATCGGGCGATAGCCAACCTTGAAATCGCCCGATAAATCGGGCTCCTACACATGAATATCAATTTTTTGTAGCTTTAATTTCTGACGGCTGAGTAAATTGATTAAAGAGCAAAAAACCGGAAAATCATGCCCACCCTTTAGTGAATTGAATTGTGCGGATAACATGATGTTTAATCTGCGTTAATCTGTGCAATCTGCGGACAAATGTCATTTTTTGGGTTATTCATTACAGCCAGCGCATCATGCCCAACTCAAACGGATGAGTCAGCATCTCATGGTAAGGATAGACGCGCACACGGTACTCCAGCTTGCCGCAGAGTTCCGGCCGAATTTCCAGGGTGAATATGTTCTCCCCCGCATCGGTAATTGCACCGCTGGCTTTAAAACGGTAGTGATGTGAGCCCTTTAATTTCTCGTGCTTGGTAGAAAGGTGCAGCAACATTTCAACAACAACATCGTCAGCTTGCAGACCATTCAGATTGACCCCGACTTCAAAACGCAACGCTTCCCCATAATTGATTTTCCGCTGCTCGATATCCAGGCGGCGCAGCGCGACACCGTACCAGGCATGACGAATGCGTGCCTTCCAGTCGGCGATGACACGCGAGTTCTCATACTTGTTCTCCCGGTATAAACGATACTGCTGGCTGGCCGGCAAATAACATTTGGCGAGATATTCCCCGACCATGCGTTTGGAGTTAAAGCGCGGCATGATGGTCGCCATCGAACGTTTGGACATGGCCACCCAATCGGGAGAGAAACCCATTTTGCTATGTTCGTAATACAGCGGCACGACCTGGTCCTGCAACAATTCGTACAGGGTTCGGGTTTCCTCGCGGGTGCGAACTTCTTCGCTCAACGATTCCGATACCGGCTTGATTGCCCACCCGTTCTTGCCGTCGTAACCCTCCCCCCACCAGCCGTCCAGCACGGATAAATTAATGGTGCCGTTGATTCCCGCTTTCATGCCGGAGGTGCCACTCGCCTCCATGGGGTACAGGGGATTGTTCAACCACACATCACAGCCGGAAACCAGTTTGCGCGACAAGGCCAGGTCATACCCCTCCACCAGCAGTATCTTGCCGATGAATTCCGGCATCTCGGATATTCGGGTGACACGTCGAATCAGATCCTGCCCGGGAATATCCGCCGGATGCGCCTTGCCGGCAAAAATAAATACGACGGGGCGATCGGGATTATTCAGAATTTCCCGCAGCCAGCCGAGGTCGCTGAACAGCATGGTCGCGCGCTTGTACGTCGCAAAACGGCGCGCGAAACCGACCGTCAAAATATTGGGATTCTCCGGGTTGACATACTTGAGCAGGCGATCGAGGTGCGCTTCCGAACCATGGTTGCGAAAGTGCTGCGCGCTGACACGCTCACGCACCATGTTCAGCATCTTGGCCTTCAGCGACTTGCGCACGCTCCAGAACAGGTGATCCGGAATGTGATCAACGCCATCCCAGAACTCCACGTCATTCATGCGGGTGCTCCATTCCAGCCCGAGATGGCGCTCAAGGACTTCGACCCACTCAGTCGCCAGGAAGGTCGGCGCATGCACCCCGTTGGTAATATAGGTCATGGGGTTTTCGTTGTGCTCGATTGCCGGCCACATGCCTCCGCAAATCGCCGCCGACACATTGCCATGAATACGCGATACGCCATTATTGAAACGGGTGCAACGAATGGCTAGTGCCGTCATGTTGAAGTCGGGGCTGTCATTGGTGCGCCCAAGATTCATGAATTCATCCCAGATCAATCCAAGCGCCGGGTAATAGTGCTCGAAATAGGTGTGTGTCATGCCTTCATTAAAGTGGTCATGGCCGGCCGGCACCGGCGTATGTGTCGTAAACACGGTGTTGGCCGCGACACACTCGAGCGCGGTGGCAAAATTGAGCCCATCGTGGGTGATTTTTTGGTGAATGCGCTCCAGCGTCATGAAGGACGCGTGCCCCTCGTTGATATGCCACACCGTAGGCTTGATTCCCAATTCTCTTAACGCGCGCACCCCGCCGATGCCAAGCACGATTTCCTGTTCCATGCGCATGGCCTTGTCGCCACCATACAGGCGATGCGTGATGTCACGATCATGCAGGTTGTTGCTTTCCAGGTCAGTATCCAGCAAGTACAGCGTGATATGCCCGATTTTGGCCTGCCATACCTTGATATCGAGTTTGCGGCCCGGCAGATCCAGGGCGACATGAACTTCGGAACCGTCGGCACGCAGAGAGGGAACAACTGGCAGATCTTCAAAATTGGAGTCGTTGTTGGTGGCGACCTGATTGCCGTCGCTATCGATGGTTTGGTGAAAATAGCCCTGGCGATAAAGCAAACCGACCCCAATAAAGGGCAAGCGCAAATCGCTCGCCGCCTTGCAATGGTCGCCCGCCAGAATGCCCAGGCCGCCCGAATAAATCGGAAAGCTTTCATGAAAGCCGAATTCCGCACAGAAGTAGGCGATCTGATCATCCGTGCGCAGCCAGTTGGAGCTGCCCACCTGCAGCGAATAATCATGATAGGTGTCGTAGGCTGCCAGTACGCGGTTGAAATTGCCGATAAATATCGGGTCTTCTGCCGCTTCCAGCAGACGCTGTTCATCGACGCGTTTCAGAAATGCCTTCGGGCTTTGCCCGACAGCCCTCCATAACCCCGGATGCAGACGTGCAAACAGCGCACGCGTGGGGCGATCCCAGCTATACCAGAGATTGTTTGCAAGCTCCTCGAGGCGCGCCAGACGCGCCGGAATTTTCGGACGAACTTGTAAAACGTAAGCGGTACTCTTTTCCATGATCAGGATGCCGGTTAATAGTCGGAACAATGTTCGCGTAAGGAGGGGAATTATAACGCACCCTACCCTGCAGAATTGCTTTGCCTGACGTCGTCTGTTACCCCGGCACTGCCGCCCGATCGAGATGCCACTCGGCTGAGACAATAGCTGCCGCGGGTAATATTTCGCCGGACGTTATCCGTTCAAGTGCCTCACGTTTGCCTGCGCCCGCCACCAGGAATATCTTGTGGCGCGCTGCATTCAAGGTACCCATGCCCAGCGAGACTCGCTCGGCGGGCAGCTTGGGTGCATCAAATACCGGCACAACTGCTGCTGCACTTGCCGCCGCCGGATTGCCCGGAAACAGGCTGGCGGTATGTCCATCCTCGCCCATACCCAGCAGCGCCAGATCCAGACGTTCAATACCAGCCAGCACAACCGCATAACGGACGGCAGCTACGCACGCACCCAACTCGGCCGGAATGGTGTGGATGTTTACGGGTGGAATGGCAATATGTCTGAGCAGGGTGTCGAAAGCCATGCGGTCGTTACGCTGCGCGTCGCCGTCAGGCAGGCAGCGCTCATCGCCAAAATAAACCTGCACATGCACCCAGTCAATGCTGCAGTCACGCAGCTTTTCGTGAAAGCGCCGCGCCGTTTCTCCGCCTGCCAACGCAACATGAAACACGCCGCGCGCGGCTATCGCCTCGGCAGCCAATTCCGCGACGCGCAGCGCGACCGCGGTACTTAATTCATCCTGATCGGCATGCACGAAGACAGCCTGCGCGTTAACAAGAAACTCGCGCAGCGAGACCGCGTCCCTTTCTCCCGCTTGCGGGAGATAACCAGCGACTTGCCCGCTTGCGGGCTTAGCCGAATGGCTAGTTGATTCATCAGAGTTAGGAGTGAGGGAAACGGGCATGGCGGGTTTCATTATCAGGGGCGGCATATTTACCATGCCCGTTAGGCAAGGCGACACTATTCATGCTGCACCCCTGGCCAATTGTGCGGCGCGCAAGGCCGCGCCGAATAATGCGGCGCGGTCATTGAGAATGACCCTGACCGGCATGGTTTCAAGCAGCGGGCGCATGCGGCCTTTATTCAGAAACACCTGTAGAAAAGCGCCGCCCTGCAGCAGTGGCAGAATTTTCGGCGCGATACCGCCGCCCAGATACAATCCGCCGCTACTCATCATCTTGAGCGCGAGATTGCCCGCTGCCGCGCCATATAGCCGGACGAACCGATCCAGGGTCTCGGTGCAAATTTCATCACGACCGGACAGGGCAGCATGGGTAATGGCAGCGGCCGCATCGCCATTCTCCATCTGTTCGACCAGCCATGGCGGTGCAGCAGTATTGCGATAAGCGCGCAGGAATTCGTGCAAGCTTGACAGCCCCATGCCGGAAACCACGCGCTCCCAACTGACATGACGATGACGCTGCTGCAGGTAGCGCAGCAAAGCGATTTCCACTTCGTCGCCCGGGCTGAAGCTGGTATGCCCGCCTTCCGTGGCAAACGGATGATGCCGTTGTCCGTCCCAGAACAAACCCGCCTCACCCAGACCGGTGCCTGCGGCAATCACGGCAGCATTACCGCAGGCGTCGGGAGCGCCGGCTTGCAAAGTCAGCAGATCGATCGCACCCAGTGCAGGCAGGCCGTAAGCCATCGCTTCCAGATCATTCAGCAGGGCGCAACATTCCAGACCGAATTGCCGTTGCAGCACATCGGCATCGATATGCCAGGGTAAATTGGTGGTTCGCACCGCCCTGCCCGCGACCGGGCCGGCTATGCCGAAAGCTGCGTAGCGAGGAATGTCGGTACCGGACAGAAAATCGCTGAGCAGTTGCTCGAACAGGGCGTAATCGCGGCTCGGGTAAGTGGCTTCGCGCCTGATCAGGACTTGCGCGCCATCGACCTCAACGACGGCGAGGCGCGTCTTGGTGCCACCGATATCGCCCGCAAGGAAATGGCTCATGGATTGATGGCCCTGCCGTTATGAGTGTTCGCTCTTGAGTTTAACGGCATGCCCGCCAAAGGCATTGCGCATGGTCGAGAGCAAACGGTAGCCGTAACCGGTTTCGTTCTGGCTGTTGAAGCGCATCTGCAGCGCCAGGGTCAGCACCGGCGCCGCAACACCCTGATCTATCGCCTCGATTACCGTCCAGCGCCCTTCACCGGAATCCGGCACATAAGGCGCGATGGCCGTCAGTTCCTGATCGTTTCTCAGCGCCTCCGCGGTGAGGTCGAGCAACCAACTGCGCACCACCGAACCATGACGCCACAATTCGCTAACCTGTGCCAGGTCGAGTGCGAATTCGCGCTTGCCGCGCAACAATTCCAGGCCTTCGGCGAGTGACTGCATCATGCCGTACTCGATACCGTTGTGAATCATCTTGGTAAAATGGCCAGCGCCGACCGGACCGACATGCGCCCAGCCGCGATCCGCGGCAGGTGCCAGGGCTTGCAGGACAGGCGTCATGGTTTTTGCCACTTCGGGCGTCGCACCCACCATCAGGCAATAACCGTTTTCCAGCCCCCACACACCGCCGGAGGTGCCGCAGTCCATGAAGCCGATGCCCTGCTCCGCCAGCCAGGCACCGCGCCGCTGGCTGTCATGGTAATTAGAATTGCCGCCATCCACGACGATATCGCCCTCTTCCAGCAATGGCGCCAACTCGCGAATCTGCTGCTCGGTCGGGTCTCCGCTCGGCAACATCAGCCATACCACGCGCGGGCTGGACAGCTGCGCCACTGCATCGACCACCAAAGCAGCCGCCAGCATCCCCTCCTCCGCAGCAAGCTGCGTAACGATGCCTGCAGAGCGGTTGTAGCCGACCACCTCAATGCCGCCACGACGCAGCCTGCGCACCATGTTGCCGCCCATCTTGCCCAACCCGATCATCGCCAGTCGCATAACCCCTCCGAAGAAACCATTCAGACCGCACAAGCATCCTGCGCCCAAAGAAAATTGTACGGATTGCCCGGCAATGATACACCCCGCGGCGAATTCGCCCATCGGGTGAAACGCTAACTCATGAGGAAGCCTGGAGGTTTCCAGGATGATTGTCGCTTTGCCCTGGAACAGTGCGCGCTGGGGGTGGTCCCGATTTATCGGCTGGTCAAGTAGGCCAATAAGCTGCCATCAGGGCGGCGCCATAGCCACCTTCCGACATGATGGCGGTCAATAGCCCCAACAGCAGGCTTAACGCGACCAGTTTACGAATGATGCCCAGGCGTTTTTCCGCCTCTTCCCAGCGCTGCTTGGCAACATGCAAACTGAACGGCACATAGCCACCGAAAAACACATAGCCATAGATCGCGATCATCAGCAACTCCAGCACCAGAATGAAGCGCACATGGGGTGTGGCGCGGGCAATGCCACCATGCTGGTAAATCAGATAAAAGCCTGTCACCAACACTGCGCCGATGGCAGCCCACACCCAGTTGAAAAAGCAGCGCAACACTGTGTCCCATAGCCTCATGCGTTCAGGTGGCCGAAGCGCTTCAACAGCTGCCGGGCGAAGCATGATGCAGGCAAAAAACAGGCCACCGAACCAGACCAGCAAGGAAAACAGGTGGATTAATTTGAAGTGGATCATCTCATTCTCGAAAATACTCTATGAAGTGTAGCGCAATATCTCGCTCACCGGTTTAAAACTGCGGCGGTGTACCCCGGAGACGCCATGTTTGCGTAATGCGTCAAGGTGAGCGGCAGTGGGGTAACCCTTGTGGTCGGCGAAACCGTAGTGCGGATACTGTTCGTGCAATTGCAACATCAGTTCGTCGCGCGCAGTTTTCGCCAGGATCGATGCAGCAGAAATTGCGGCAACCTTGCTGTCTCCCTTGACGATGGCCTGACTGGGAATACCGGTCTGCGGGCAATACAGACCGTCCACCAGCACCTGCTGCGGCGGCACCGATAACGCCAGCACGGCGCGACGCATTGCCAGCAGTGTGGCTTGCAGGATGTTGAGCTGGTCGATCTCTTCCACTTCGGCATAGGCCACTGCCCACGCCAGCGCATGTTCGCGGATGACGGGGGCAAGTTGTTCGCGTTGTCGCGCGGAGAGTTTTTTGGAATCCGCCAGGCCGGCGATGGGATATTTTTCGTCGAGGATCACGGCTGCCGCACTCACCGGGCCGGCCAGCGGGCCGCGCCCGGCTTCGTCCACGCCACAAACAAGCACGACGCTAGTCATGCCCAAGTCTCCAGGAAGCGCGCGGCAGATTATCTGGAGCTCTCATGCGGGCAGATAAGGCAGGATGGCCGCTGCCGCTTTCTGCGCGGTATTCTGGCGCAGCTTCCGATGCAGCGTGTGAAACGTCTCTTCAAGTTGCGCCACGGCATCTTTGTCGCCAACCAGATTAAGCAGGGCCTGGGCAAGATTCTCCGGCGTGGCCTCTTCCTGCATCAACTCTGGCACAACAAAGCGTTCGCTCAAAATATTGGGTAGGCCAAAATACGGCTGGTAGGTTTTGCGCCTGATCATCCACCAGGAGAGCGCCGGCATCTTATAGGTGATGGCCATCGGTCGCTTGAGCAGGGCGCATTCCAGTGTGGCCGTGCCGGAGGCAACCAGTACGCCGTCAGCGGCAGTCATCGCATCCTGCGCATGACCGAACAGCAGCGTGATCGGTAATTGCTGGGCATCGCAATCATAGAGTGCCTGGTCGAAAATGCCGCGCGTTTCGCGGCTGGCCAGCGGCACAAGGAAGCGGGCGTCGGGTATCTGTTGCAGAATCAGCTTCGCGGTCTCGATGTAGGTGTGCGCCAGATATTTCACCTCACTCTGGCGACTGCCAGGCAGGAAAGCAAATACCTTGGCCTGCAACGGAATGCGCATCGTCTCGCGCATCTCGGCACGCTTGGGATATTCCGGCAGCATATCGGCAAGTGGGTGCCCGACAAAATCGACCGGAACGCCAGCCTGCTGATACAGCTTCGTCTCATGCGGAAACAGCACCAGCATATGCGATACGGCGCGCTTGATCTTGTTGATACGTTCGCCGCGCCACGCCCAGATCGACGGGCTGACGTAGTGAATGGCAGGGATGCCCTGCTGTTTGAGAACGAGCTCCAGATCAAGGTTGAAATCCGGCGCGTCTACTGCGATGAACAGGTCAGGAGGGTATTTCAAAAAATGTTCGCGCAGCTTGCGGCGAATGGAAACGATTTCGAGATAATGGCGCAACACCTCGACGTAGCCACGCACCGCCAGCTTTTCCATGGGGAACAGCACTTCCATCCCGATGGATTGCATCTTCGGGCCGCCGATGCCGACGAAGCCGATACCGGGGCGAGCGTCCTTCAGGGCCTTCATCAGATGGCTGCCCAGCAGGTCACCGGAAGCCTCACCCGCGACAATACCGATGATGATTTTTTTCTGCTGCATGAAAAATCCTTGAAAAATCTGTTGTCCGCAGATTACGCAGATTAAACAGATTACAGCGATCCTGTGTAATCTCTGAACCACCGTCTTGTGAGGGACGATATATTCTGGTTGGTTTTATTAATCGGTGTGAATCTGTGTAATCTGCGGATAAAACTGTTTTAACGCGCGATGCCGCGCTGCGAAACGGCGAGAAAGTCGACCAGTGGCTGCAGCTCGGCATGCTCCGCCAATTGAATTTGAATCGCGGCCTTAGCCTCATCGAAATTCAAACCGGATTTGTACAGCGACTTGTAGGCGCGCTTGATCGCCATGATCGCCGTGCTGGAAAAACCGCGGCGTTTCAACCCCTCAGCATTAATGCCGTGCGGCGCGCAAGGATTGCCGGAAGCCAGCACGTAAGGCGGCAAGTCCTGCAGCAGGATCGTCCCCATGCCGGTGATGATATGTGCGCCGATTTTGACGAACTGGTGTACCACGGTGAAGCCGCCGAGAATGGCGAAATCACCAACATGCACATGCCCCGCCAGCTGCGCGTTATTGGCAAAAATAGTGTGGTTGCCAACCTGACAATCGTGCGCCAGATGCACGTAGGCCATGATCCAGTTGTGGTTGCCGACGCGCGTCACGCCAGCCTCCTGCACGGTGCCGAGATTGAAGGTGCAGAACTCGCGGATGGTGTTGTGGTCACCAATTTCCAGTCGTGTCGGTTCACCGGCATATTTCTTGTCCTGCGGAATTTCGCCCAGCGAACAGAACTGGAAGATGCGGTTGTGCTGGCCGATGCGCGTATGTCCTTTGATCACCACATGTGGGCCAATTACCGTGCCCGCACCGATTTCGACATGTTCGCCAATGAGCGAATACGCGCCCACCTCGACATCATCGGCAAGCTTGGCGTCCGGATGAACAATGGCAGTCTGGTGAATCATCACGCCACCGATTTGACCGTGCACATCAATTCCGCCTCGGCAGCCAGTTGCCCGTCCACCTCGGCGATCGCGCTGAACTTGAATACGCCACGCATGCTGCGCGTCAATGCCACCTTGATAATCAGTTGATCGCCGGGAATGACCGGGCGCTTGAAGCGCGCACCGTCGATGCCGGCAAAGTAATACACCGATTTCTCGTCCGGCTTGCTGCCCATCGACTTGAACGACAGCAGTGCCGCGACCTGCGCCATCGCCTCGATGATGAGCACGCCGGGCATCACCGGGTGATGCGGGTAATGGCCGGGAAAAAACGGTTCGTTAATGGTCACATTCTTCAGCGCGACGATGTCCTTGCCCGGCTCTACAGACAGCACGCGATCCACCAGCAGAAAAGGATAGCGGTGCGGCAGGTGTTCGAGAATGGCATGAATGTCCATGGTGGTGCTCATTGCTTGTTTCCTTTTAATGATTCAATCTGTTTTTCCAATGACCTGACGCGCTTCACCAACTCGTCGAGATGGCGCAGATGCACGGCGTTCCTGCGCCAGTCTTCGTTGCTGCTGAACGGGAAAATTCCGCTGTAGCTGCCCGGCTCCCGGATGGATTTGCCGACCAGCGTGAACGAGGAAATCTCGACATGATCGGCAATCTGCAAATGCCCGAGAATGCCGGCGCTGCCGCCGATGCGGCAATATTTTCCGATGGTGGCGCTGCCGGCAATGCCGACGCATCCGGCGATGGCGGTATGCGCGCCGATGCGCACGTTGTGCGCGACCTGTATCTGGTTATCCAGCTTCACCCCGTCTTCAATCACCGTATCGTCCAGCGCGCCGCGATCGATGGTGGTGTTTGCACCGATCTCGACATCGTTGCCGATTACCACGCGGCCGATTTGCGGAATCTTGACCCAGCGACCTTCATCCATCGCGATGCCGAAACCGTCCGAGCCGATCACCACACCGGCATGCGCAATCAGGTTGTCGCCGATAATGCAGTCGTGATAGACAACCACATTCGGATATAGCCTGGCGCCGCTGCCGACGACCGCATTCGCGCCGATGCAGCAACCCTCGGCAATCACCGAATGCGCGCCGATTGTTGCGCCCTCGCCGATCACCGCTGTCGCGGCGATACTGGCCGTCGGATCGATCATGGCACTCACAGCAACGCTCGCTCCGGGATGAATCCCCGGCTTGACTTCCGGCAGAGGGTTGAGCAACGCAGAGACTTTGGCGAAATAGGCGTAGGGATTGTCAGAAACAATGCGCGGCAAGGTAGTCGCATCGGCATCTGCTTCTCCGAGAATGACCGCACCGGCAAGCGTATTGGCAAGTTGTACCCGGTATTTGCTGTTGGCGAGAAAACTGACGTGAGCCGTCTGCGCGTTTTCCAGTGTGGCAACTTGCGCGACCCGCACCTCTCCGTCCCCCAGTACATGCCCGCCAAGCTGTGCCGCAATGTCAGCCAAACGATAGGAAATAGTCATCCTGCGTATCGCTTATTTGACATCCTTGCTGTTGGCAGACTCGCTGGCGAGATGTCCGATTACCTTGTCGGTAATATCTATTTTTGGATTGCGATACACCGCTTCCTGCAGAATCAGATCAAACTTCTCGGTTTCGGCAATCGCCTGAATTGCCTTGTTCGCCAGTTCCAGCACAATGGCCAGTTCTTCGTTTTTACGCAGGTTCAAGTCCTCACGGAACTCGCGCTGCATGCGTTGCAGGTTTACATTAATGGCGTTCAGCTCGCGTTCCTTGTTGCGGTGATCGGCGTCTGGCAGCGTCCTGCCATCCTTATCCATAAAGGACTGCAACTCCTTTGCCTGCTTCATTAATTTCTTGATTTCCTGATCGCGTCCGGAAAATTCCTTCTCAATTCTTTTCTCCGCATTCATCGCCGGGACAGACTCACGCAGGACACGCTCGGTATTCACTACGCCAACCCTGAAATCCGCAGCCTGTACCGCGCCCGCACCCAGCAATAAAGCCAGTGCACATCCTTTCATTGTCGTCATCATCGTTTTCATCACGCACTCCTTAGCAAATCATACCAGCGACCCTGATCCAATTCTTCATCCTCTGATCGAACGAACAGCCATCAGAACATCGAACCCAGTGTAAACTGAAATCTCTGCAACCTGTCCACCAGCTGTTTATTGAGCGGCACAGCATAACTGAATTTGATCGGCCCCATCGGAGATATCCAGGTCAATGCCACGCCGGTAGAATAGCGCAATCCCTCGCTACCCGGCAGATCACCCGAACCATAAACCGCGCCTGCATCGACAAATCCGCTCATGCGCACCGACTTTTCCTTGATTCCCGGAACCGGCATCAGCAGTTCCATGTTGCCGACCACACGCTTTGTGCCGCCCAAGGCCTGATCGTTAAGATCGCGCGGCCCCAGCGAGTTGCCGTCATAACCGCGCACCGAACCGGTGCCGCCGGCATAGAAGTTTTTGAAAAATGGCAACTGTTTGCCGGCATAGCCGCCGCCGACACCGGCTTCGCCATTCAACACAAAGATGAAATCGCTGGTCAGCGGGTAATACCGTTGATGCTGGTAATTCAGCTTGTAGTAGCGCATATCGAATACCGGCAGGGCAATTTCGGCGAAGGCGCGCTGCACCGTGCCCTCTGTGGTGTAGATCACGCTGTCGCGGCTGTCGCGGCCCCATCCTATTGTACCGATCAGGTTGGTATTCGAGGCACCAAAATCATTCACATATTGCGTAAGCCTGGTCGAGCTCAATGCGGTCAACCTGAGGTCAGTTTTTTCAAATGCCAAACCATAACTGATCGCCTCATCCTCGCCTATCGGCACGCCGAAACGGATTCCGCCACCCAGTGTACGCGACGAATACTGGCTGACGGCCGTGTCAGTTGAGTCGGTATTACGTTTATAAATATCGAACCCGCGGCTCACACCGTCATCGGTAAAGTACGGATTGGTGTAGGAAAGCGAATAAACCTGGTTGACCTTGCTGGTATTGATCTGCGTCGCAACATGATTGCCGCTGCCGAACAGGTTAGCCTGTGTCACGCCGGCCATCAGAGTCAGACCCTCATTATTGGAAAAGCCCGCGCCTACCGAAATATTGCCCGTGGATTTTTCTCTCACCGAGACGTTGACATCCATCTGGTCAGCAGCACCCTGAACCGGCGGTGTTTCCACGTTGACCTCTTCGAAGAAGTTCAGTTTATCCACGCGCTGTTTTGACTTCTTGATTTTTTCCACATCGAACCACGCACCCTCTACCTGGCGGAATTCGCGGCGGATGACCTCATCGCGCGTCTTGTCATTGCCCGCGATATTGATGCGGCGAATGTAAACGCGCTGCCCGGGATCAATCACAAAATTGAATGCGACCTGATGTTTTTCCTTGTCCAGTTCGGGAATGGCATTCACGTTGGCAAAGGCATATCCCTCCTGCCCGAGACGCTCACCGATCTTGCTGCTGGTTGCAGTCAGCGCGCTGCGCGAAAACGCATCGCCCGCCTTCACCTGTATCAGTCTCTCGAGCTCCTCCCTGGGAATCAGGGTGTCGCCAGAAATACCGATCCTGGAGACAGTATATTTCGGTCCCTCGGTCAGGTTAATCGTGATGTAAATATCCTTCTTGTCCGGCGTGATCGAAACCTGCGTGGAATCAATGTTGAACTCCATGTAGCCGTTGTCCATGTAGAACGAGCGCATAACCTCAAGATCAGCGGACAATTTCTGTTTCGAGTATTGGTCATTCTTGCTGAACCAGCTCATCCAGTCAGGCGTGCTGAGTTTCATCAAGTCCAGCAATTCTTCTTCCTGATAAGCCTGGAGGCCGACCAGGTTGATTTGATTGATTTTGGAAACCTCGCCTTCCACCACATTGAACGTAATGCCGACGCGATTTCGGTCCAGTTCGGTGACAGTTGTCTTCACGCTCACAGCGTATTTGCCGCGCGCCACATACTGGCGCTTCAATTCCTGGGTAGCCTTTTCCAGTGCGCCCTTGTCAAAAATGCGCGCCTCGGCCAGCCCGGCGAATTTCATGTTGTCTTTGAGTTGTTCCTTGGGAAAATCCTTGATACCGTTGAGCTCGATGCTGGCGATGGAGGGGCGCTCGCGCACCAGTACAATCAGCACGCCCTGCTCGACTTCCAGGCGTACATTCTTGAAGAATCCGGTCGCATACAGGGAGCGAATCGCCGCGGCAGCCTGCTGGTCATCCATGGTGTCGCCAACCTTGACCGGCAGATAGCTGAACACCGTACCGGCCTCAGTACGCTGAATACCTTCGATGCGGATGTCTTTGACAACGAATGCTTCGATTGCCCAAGCGGGAGTTATGCAGAGCAGGGAAATTAATCCCGCCAGTTTTTTCAACTTCATTTTTAACCTGAAATAAGGCGATTAATATCGTTATAGATTGCGAAGACCATCAACGTGCCCAGCAGCGCGATGCCGATTTTCTGGCCAACCTCCCAAGCCTGCTCGGAGACCGGACTACCTTTGACCAGTTCGGCGACATAATACAGCAAGTGCCCGCCATCCAATAAGGGGATCGGCAGTAAATTCAACACACCGAGACTGATGCTGATCAATGCCAGGAAACTCAGGTAAGCGACCACGCCCGTTTCGGCGGATTGTCCGGCGTAACTGGCAATGGTTATCGGCCCGCTCAGGTTTTTCACCGACACCTCACCCAGCACCATCTTGCCCAGCATTTTCAGGGTGATGACGGAAGTTTCCCAGGTCTTGCGCAGGGATTGGGAGAACGCCCCGAGCGGGCCATAGCTCACCTCGACCAGCATCGCCTGCCATGCCGCGTTGTCCACCCGCGGCCCTGCACCGATCTTCCCCACCCTTTGGCCGGACTCTTCAACCCCCTGCGGCACCAGCTCGATGCTCGAAGTCATCTCGCCACGCTGGATGTCCAGCCGTACCGTTTGACCGGGGTGCGTGCGTATCATCTCCACCAGTTCACCCCAGCGCTGCATCATCATGCCATTAGCCCTCAGGACATGGTCGCCCTCCAGCAATCCGGCGCGCTGCGCCACCCCCCCCTCGACCAGCTTGCCGATGACCGGCAGGACAACGGGCTGATAAGAATGCAGCCCCAGCTTGCCGAGAAATTCCCCTTCCATATCTTTGGCCTCGAGACCACTGATATCGAGTGCATGATAAAGCGCCTCGCCTTGCGCGCTGCGTGCCTCGATTTTTACCTCTCCCCGTCGCAGCGCCAACTCCAATATTGTCCAGCGTAGCTCCTGCCAACTCGGAATCGTTTCACCATTGATGCTGAGTATGGTTTCGCCCGACTGCATTTGTGCGTAGGCGGCCGGGGAATCTGGCGGCACCTCGCCCAGCGTCGGCTTCAACCCCGGCAATCCATACATGAACAGCCCCCAGTACAGCACGATGGCGAGCAGAAAATTGGCTAGCGGCCCGGCCACCACAATTACCATGCGTTGCAGCACCGGCTGACGGTTGAACGCATAAGCCAGTTCCTCCGGTGCAACGGCTTCTTCCTGCTCGTCCAGCATCTTGACGTAGCCGCCCAGGGGAATCGCGGAAATCACCCACTCGGTGTCGCTCCTGACAAAACGCTTGCGGTAAATCACCTTGCCGAAACCCACCGAAAACCGCAGCACCTTCACCCCACAGCGGCGCGCCACCCAAAAATGCCCCAACTCATGGAACACCACCAGCAGCGCAATCGCGCCAATAAATGCCAGCAAGGTAATCATAACGAGCTTATTTTCTGTTGCGCCGCACGGCGCGCTTCTGCATCCGCACCCAGCACATCGTCCAGACAACTGACGGCGTTGACCGGCAACGCATCCAGCACTGCCTCGATGGCACGCGGAATCGACAGAAAGGGAATCTGCTTATCGAGAAAAGCCGCCACCGCCACTTCATTCGCGGCGTTCAGCATCGCCGGAGCCGTGCCTGCTGCGCGCAAAGCCTGATAGGCGAGCGCCAGGCAAGGGAAACGCTTAAAGTCCGGCGCTTCAAAATTCATCGTCGCCACCTTGAATAAATCCAGCGACGCCACGCCGGAATCGATGCGCTCGGGCCAGGCCAGTCCATAGGCGATCGGCGTGCGCATATCGGGATTGCCGAGCTGTGCCAGCAGCGAGCCGTCCACATATTCGACCAGCGAATGGATCACGCTCTGCGGATGCACCACCACCTGAATGTCATCGGCGCTTGCATTGAACAGCCAGTGCGCCTCGATAACCTCCAGCCCCTTGTTCATCATGCTCGCCGAGTCCACCGAAATCTTCCTGCCCATGCTCCAGATTGGATGCGCGCAGGCCTGCTCCGGCGTGACGTTCTGCAACTCGGAGAACGGCATATTGAGAAACGGCCCGCCGGAAGCGGTTAGCAGGATGCGGCGCACGCCGCTACCCGCCGGATCGCCATCATAGCCACTCGGCAACGACTGAAAGATCGCGTTGTGTTCGCTGTCAATTGGCAGCAATGCCGAACCGCTGTTGCGCACTGCCTCCATAAACACGTTACCCGCCATCACCAGGGTTTCCTTGTTTGCCAGCAGGATCTTCTTGCCGGCGCGTGCCGCTGCCAGCGTGGGGCGCAACCCCGCCGCACCGACAATAGCGGCCATCACCGTATGTACCTCCGGCAAGATCGCGACCTGCTCCAGTGCCGCGGCACCGCTTAACACCTCAACCTCCAGGCCCGCCGTTTTGATGCGTTCGCGCAACCCGGCAACAGCGGCTTCATCCAGCAACACCGCGTAACGCGGCTTGAACTGCAGGCACTGCCTGTACAACAGGTCGGCCTGACAATTTGCCGTCAACGCAATGATGCGAAATTTATCCGGATGGCGCGCCACCACGTCCAGCGTGCTGGTGCCGATACTGCCAGTGGAGCCGAGAACAGTCAGATTTTGCACTTAAATTTCCCGGGCCAACTTCTGCAACAGCATGACCAGCGCGGCGAGCGGCAAAGTCGAGGTCAGCGCATCGATACGATCCAGCAATCCACCGTGGCCAGGCAGCAATGCGCCACTATCCTTGACGCCGGCCTGGCGCTTGATCGCCGATTCAAACAGGTCGCCAATCACCGCCAGGCCCACCCACCAACAGGAAGCCAGCAGCAAAAGCGGCAGCACTTCACGATGGGGAAGATCCGGGCTGAAGCTCCACACCAGCAGCACGTAAACCAATACCCCGAGGAGCGCGCCCGCCACCCCCTCCCAGGTCTTGCCCGGGCTGATGCTGGGGGCAAGCTTATTCTTGCCAAATTTTCGCCCGGCGAAATATGCCGCGATATCGGCGACCCATACCAGACACATCACGAACAGCAATATCCACGGACTGGCCGCGCGCAAATCCAGCATCGCCAGACCGGTCGGAATCAGTACCGCCCAACCGGTCAGTGCCATCAGCAGAGGTCGTTTGACTCTCCAGCCTGCCTTCAACCAAAGCGGCACGATCACCAGCCACAACAGAGCCGATACCGCATAGACCGCCAGATGAATATAGGTCTGTTGCACTGTGACGACATCCGCCCATAACAGCCCCAGCAGCAACAGCGGCGTCACTCCGGAGTAGACCATCGCCCTCCCGCCGTTCAACCCGGACAGGCGCGCCCATTCGACCCCCCCCTGCATGACCATCGCGACAACCAGCAACGTCCACGCGACGGATGGCAATGCAAACAGTGCGGCCAGCAGTAAGGCCAGCAATACCACAGCGGTAATCACCCGCGATTTAAGCATTAATGAAACCCCGCGCAGCAACCGCCTGCATCCCTCTGGCCTTTGCGGGATAACCAGCGACTTGACTGCGGTTGCTTTGCAGTCTGGTGGAATGGCTAGCAGTTCCATCAAAGGGGGGGACGGGGGTGATAACCAGCCACCTGGTTGTCGTTTTTTGACAGCCGAGTGGAATGGCCAGGGGTTTCATCAGGGAAACGATCAGGCGCAGATAATTCATCATTCTGAAAGTGCTGCGCCATGATTGTCGGTTTTATCCGTTAATTGCTCGCTGGTTCGACCGAAACGCCGCTCGCGCTTCTGGTAGGAAGCAACCGCCGCTGTTAGTTCCTTGCGCCCAAATGCCGGCCACAGGATATCGGTGAAGTACAGTTCGGTATAGGCCAGTTGCCACAACATGAAGTTGCTGATGCGCTGCTCGCCTCCGGTGCGGATGAACAGGTCCGGCTCGGGTGCGTCGTTCATCGAAAGATAGGGGGATAAATCCTCTTCCGTAAAACCTTGCGCCAGCTGCGGATGTTCCTTGAGCATGGCTTGCACCGCATGCATCACGTCCCAGCGGCCGCCGTAGTTTGCGGCAATGGTCAGCGTCAGTGCATTGTTAGTGGCAGTCAGTTGCTCTGCCTCCTGCATCGTTTGCTGAAGCTCGCCGCTGAAGCGGCTGCGGTCGCCGATAATCTTGAGACGGATATTATTCTCATGCAGGTTGGCGACTTCGCGCTCCAGCATCTTGAGAAACAGCGTCATCAGGAAGGAAACTTCATCGGCAGGACGACGCCAGTTTTCGCTGCTAAACGCAAATACCGTCAGATATTCCACCCCCAGCTCACGGCAGGTTTTCACCACTTCACGCAACGCTTCCACCCCACGCTGATGCCCGGCGACGCGCGGTAAAAACCGTTTTTTCGCCCAGCGCCCGTTACCATCCATGATGATCGCGATATGACGTGGGACGTCAGGGGCGTCAGGAATAATACTGGTGGAGCTTTGGAATAAAGCCATTTTCAGGATCGAGGATCGAGGATCGAGGATCGAGGATCGAGTGCTGAGACATGAGGACTGAGGACTGAGCAGAACCACGCCTTATCCTCAGTCCTCAGTCCTCGATCCTCAATCCTCATCAGACTGCCATCAGGTCAGCTTCTTTGGCCGCCAGCATCTGGTCAATCTCGGCAACAAAGTGATCGGTCAATTTCTGGACTTCATCCTGCGTGCGCCGCTCTTCGTCTTCGGCAATCTCTTTTTTCTTGAGCGATTCTTTAAGGGTATGGTTGGCATCGCGACGAATATTGCGCACTGCGATTTTGGCATCTTCACCTTCGGATTTGACCACCTTGATCAAATCACGGCGGCGTTCCTCGGTCAGCATCGGCATCGGCACGCGAATCAAGTCGCCATTGCTTGCCGGATTCAGTCCCAGGTCGGAATCGCGTATGGCGCGTTCCACCGGGCCAACCATGCTCTTTTCCCACGGCTGCACACCAATCGTGCGTGCGTCGACCAACGTGATATTCGCCACCTGGTTAACCAGCGTCGGATTGCCGTAATAATCCACCATCACGTGGTCCAGCAGGCCGGTATGCGCGCGCCCGGTGCGCACCTTGCTCAAATCCGCCCTCAGCACCTCCAACGACTTTTGCATTTTCTGTTCAGTTGTTTTTTTGATATCCGCAATCATGGCTTATTCCCTTGGGGATGTTCCTAATAAAAACATGGTGAGTGGTGAGTGGAAAGTGGGAAATCCACCACTCCCGACTTCCTGCTCCCTACTTCCCACTTTCTAAACCTAAATCAATCACAGCGTACCAGTGTTCCTTCGCCTTCACCCATCACCACACGCCTCAGCGCACCGGCCTTGAAAATACTAAACACAATAATCGGCAGTTTTTGATCGCGACACAGGGTCAGTGCGGTCGCATCCATTACCTTGAGATTCTTGCCAATCGCCTCATCGAAGCTCAGGCTCTGGTAGCGAGTTGCATCGGAGTCCAGCTTGGGGTCGGCGGTATAAACGCCATCCACCTTGGTGGCCTTGATCACCACATCGACTGACATTTCCACGCCGCGCAACGCGGCTGCAGTATCCGTCGTGAAAAATGGGCTGCCGATGCCCGCCGCAAAAATCACCACTTTGCCGTCTTCCAGGTAACGCAGCGCCTTGCCGCGGATGAACGGCTCGGCAACCTGCTCCAGGCTCAACGCGGACTGCACACGGCAGTCCAGCCCGGCGCGCTTCATCGCATCCTGCAACGCCATCGCATTCATCACCGTGGCCAGCATGCCCATGTAATCGGCCGTCGCCCGATCCATCCCCGCCGCAGCCGGCGCCACCCCGCGGAAGATATTGCCCCCGCCGATTACGATCGCCACTTCCACGCCCAGCCCGAGCACTTCCGCAATTTCCGCGACGATGCGCTCGATCACCTCGCGGTTAATACCATAGCTGTCATCGCCCATCAGGGCTTCACCCGACAGCTTGAGCAGTATGCGACTGTAGGCCGGCTTCATGACGATTAACCCTTGGCAGCAGCGGCCGCAGCGGCCACTTCGGCCGCATAATCTTCAACTTTCTTTTCGATGCCCTCGCCAACCACAAACATCTGAAATGCGGTCACCGAGGCGCCCTTGCTTTTCAGTAATTGCTCTATGGTCTGTTTGCCGTCTTCGGCCTTGACGAACACCTGGCCCAGCAATGTCACCTCTTTGAGAAACTTCTGCACCGTACCCTCGGCGATTTTTTCCAGCATCGCATCGGGCTTACCGGCCTCGCGCGCCTTCTCGATGGCAATGCGGTGCTCGGTGGCAATCTCCTCCTGGTTCACGCCGGAAGCGTCAACCGACTTCGGCTTGCTTGCCGCGATGTGCATGCAAACATCGCGCCCCAGCGTCTCGTCACCGGTGTAATCCAGCAACACGCCGATCCTGCTGCCATGCAAATAACTGGACAGCCTGCCGCTCGTGGTTGCATAGCGTTCGATGCGGCGGATCGTGACATTTTCACCCAGCTTCATCACCAACGCCTTGCGGGTTTCCTCCACAGTGTCAAAGCCATTGGCGATTGTCATGCCGGACAATGCTTCGATATCGGCCGGATCGTTTTTGGCCACCGTCTCGGCAATATTCTTTGCAAACGCGATAAAATCATCATTCTTGGCCACGAAATCCGTTTCGCAATTTACTTCCGCAAGCGCGCCGGTCTTTGCGTTCGCCACAATAAACGCACTGACCACACCCTCGGCGGTCACGCGGGCAGACGCCTTGCTCGCCTTGGCGCCGCTCTTGATACGCATTTGCTCTTCGGCCTCTTTCATATTGCCATTGGCTTCGACCAATGCCCTTTTGCATTCCATCATGCCGAGGCCGGTTGCCTCGCGCAATTCCTTGACCATGCTTGCCGTAATGTCCACCATCTTCAACTCCCAAAAATACTTATAAAAAAAGGGGCTCGCGCCCCTTTGCGCGCCTTGTTAAAGCCTAGGCGACTGGTGCTTCTGCAGGCGCTGCTTCTGCAACCTGCTCGACCAATTCGTTCAGCGCCTGCGCGCGACCTTCCAGCACTGCATCCGCGATACCGCGCGCATACAAACGAATGGCTTGCGTGGAGTCGTCGTTGCCGGGGATGATGTAATCCACGCCCAGCGGAGAATTGTTGGTGTCGACCACACCAATGACCGGGATACCCAGTTTTTGCGCCTCAACGATAGCGCCTTTCTGGTAGCCAACATCAATCACAAACAAGGCGGACGGCAAGCCCGACATATCCTTGATGCCGCCCAGGCTGCGGTCCAGCTTGTCCAATTCGCGCTTCATCATCAGCGCTTCTTTCTTGGAGAGCTTCTCGGACGCGCTGTCGGCAGTCATCTCTTCCAGTTCGCGCAAGCGCTTGATGGATTGCTGCACGGTCTTGTAGTTGGTCAGCATGCCGCCCAGCCAGCGATAGTTGACAAACGGCGATGCGGCACGCACTGCCTCCTCCTGAAGAATGTCGCGCGCCTGACGCTTGGTCGCAACGAACAGAACGCTGCCCTTTTTCGCCGACAGTTTGCGCACGAAGTTTTCCGCATCGGCAAACATCGTGACGGTTTTTTCCAGGTTGATGATATGAATTTTATTGCGGTGCCCGAAAATGAACGGTGCCATCTTGGGATTCCAGAACCGGGTTTGATGGCCGAAATGAACACCGGCCTCCAGCATTTGACGCATTGTTACAGCCATGATTACTCCAATCGTAAGGGTTATTAACTACCACTCGCCAGCCTGACTCTTACTGAGCACCCCAACTTGCGCGAGCGGGAAATTTGCTTCAACGTTGTGAAACGGCGCGCATTCTAGCATCAATGCCACACGACACTCAACCTCAACCTGGACAGACTCCCGCAATTGGCACAGGTCACGGAAAGTCTGTATATTTTACCTTGCCCTCGGAGCCGTTCTGCGCCACGGGAACGTTCCGGGGGTTTTAGCGCAGGCATACTCGGTGCTTTGCAGCTTGCACACTTCAACCAACCTTAAGGGGTTCAAAATGAAAATCAATGTGGGCAACATGGATCGTATTTTGCGCATCATCGCCGGCCTGGCACTTATCGCACTGGCCGCCACCGGGATCATCGGGGTATGGGGCTGGATTGGCGTCATCGTACTGGCAACAGGCGTTTTCAGATTTTGCCCTGCCTATGCCATGCTCGGCATGAGCACCTGCCCGATAGATAAAAAACCGCAGGACACCCCAAAAAACTGACATTGCGTCGATGCTTTCCACGAAACAACTCCTGCTTGAAAATCGGAAAATTGCCAGCGCAGCCGCAGCAGAATCGCAGCGGCTGTCGCTGTGCATGATTCCGGCGTGACATGAATTCCCCAACCCATCACGCCGAATTGCAAATCACCGGGATGCACTGCGCGTCCTGTTCGGCGCGCCTGGAAAAAGCGCTGAACAAACTGCCCGGCGTCTCCGCCGTGGTCAACATCGCCACCGAAAAAGCCAGCATCAGCTTCGACCCGCAACAATCCGATGTTGAGCGCCTGATTGCCGCCGTGCGCGACACCGGTTTCGACGCGCATCCGGCGCGCGATTTCGCCGCCGAGAAAGTCCTGCGCGCGCAGGCCTACCGGCACGAGGTGCTGCAATTCGGCATCGCGGCCCTGCTCACTTTGCCGCTGATACTGGAAATGGTGCTGATGTTTTTCGGCCTCCATCTGATGATGCCTGCCTGGCTGCAATGGCTGCTGGCAACGCCGGTGCAATTCTGGGCGGGTAGCCGCTTTTACAGCGGCGCGTGGAGCGCACTCAAAAGCGGCGGCAGCAACATGGACGTTCTGGTCGCGCTCGGCACCAGCGCCGCCTATTTCATGAGTTGCGCCGTGGTGGCGCTGCAACTCGACCAGCCGTTGTATTTCGAGGCGAGTGCCACGCTCATCACACTGGTGCTGCTCGGCAAGTTGCTGGAAGCGCGCGCCAAGGGCAAGGCTTCGGCGGCGCTGGAAGCGCTCGTCAACCTGCAACCCAAAATTGCACATGTCGAGCGCAACGGGCAGATGCTCGATGTATCCGCCGGGCAACTGCGCCCCGACGAAGTCTTCTTCGTGCGCCCCGGCGAAAGCGTCCCTGTCGATGGCGAAGTTCTGCAAGGCACATCCAGCCTGGATGAATCCATGCTCACCGGAGAAAGCCTGCCGCAGAGCAAGCAACCCGCCGACAAGGTTTATGCCGCCACGCTCAATCAGCAGGGGCTGCTCAAGTGCCGCGCACTGGCGGTCGGTTCGCACACGCAGCTCGCCGCCATCATCCGCCTGGTGGAACAGGCACAAGGCTCGAAGGCGCCGATCCAGAAGCTCGCGGATCAGGTTTCCGCCATTTTCGTGCCGGTGGTGCTGGTCATCGCCACGCTGACTTTTGGCGGCTGGTGGCTTGCCGGCATCGGCTTCGGCCTGGCGCTGATCAATGCCGTGTCGGTGCTGGTCATCGCCTGCCCCTGCGCGCTGGGGCTGGCCACGCCTACCGCCGTGGTGGTTGCCACCGGACGCGCGGCGCATGCGGGCATTCTGGTGAAGGACGCCGCCGCGCTGGAAAACGCGCACAAACTTTCCGTGCTGGTGCTGGACAAGACCGGCACGCTGACCGAAGGCAAACCGGCGCTCACCGACCTGCTGCCTGCCGCTGGCGGCACACAGAATCAACTGCTGCAAATCGCCGCCAGCCTTGCGCAGAACTCCACCCACCCGCTGTCACGTGCGCTGCTGGAGCATGCGCAGACACAACAAATCACGTCCACCCCGATGCAAAATTTCAACGAAATTTCCGGCAGCGGTGTGCGCGCCACGATCGGCGACGTGGACTATGTGCTCGGCTCGCCCGCCTTCATCGCCCAATCCAAAGTTGCGCTGGATGATGCAGAGCTGCGCGCGCTGCAGCAACAGGGCAAAAGCGTCATCGCGGTGGCGCGCGCTGACAAATTGCTCGGTCTCATCGCGTTTGCCGACCGGTTGCGCGACAGCAGCCGTGCTGCAGTCGCCAGACTGCACGACATGGGCATCCGCGTGGTCATGCTGAGTGGTGACAACACCGCCACCGCGCAGGCCATCGCGGCGCAGGCCGGCATCGGCGAATTCCGCGCCGAAGTGTTGCCGCAGGACAAGGCCGTGGTGGTGCAATCTTTCCGAAGCGGGGAGAGTTTGGTCGGCATGGTTGGCGACGGCATCAACGACGCGCCCGCACTGGCGGCGGCGGATGTCGGCTTCGCCATGAAGAGCGGCAGCGACATCGCCATCGAAGCCGCCGACATCACCCTGATGCACAACAACCTGATGAGCGTGGTGGATGCAATTTCCCTGTCGCGCGCCACACTCAGCAAAATCCGTCAGAACCTGTTTTTCGCGTTCGCCTACAATGTGCTCGGCATCCCGCTCGCTGCTGCCGGCATGCTCAATCCGGTGATCGCGGGCGCGGCCATGGCGATGAGTTCGCTGTCGGTGGTCAGCAACGCGCTGCTGCTGAAACGCTGGCAGCCAACTGACAAACAAGGCTGACCAGAAAGACAGTTCTGTCCGCAGATTACGCAGATTAAAAAAGCTTATCGAAGCGAAATGGATAAACAGTTGGGTGACACCACCATCATGGATACTGATTATGAATCTGTGTAAATCTGCGTAATCTGCGGACAAGCGTTTTTTTAAGGCTTGGACACGCCGTCACGGAATCAACTCCGCTTCATTTTCTGCATCGCCACCCAAGCCTGTCCGAGTGAAATCGCGCTGTCGTTGGGCTGCATCTGCCGCGCCGTCAAAACTCTCAGCCCCTGTGCGGCAAGCCTGCCGGACAGGGTTTGCAACAGGATTTCGTTGTGAAAGCAGCCGCCGCCCAGCGCGACAGCGGCGATGTCGTGCCGGCGCGCGGCACGCGCCACCCACTCGGCCAGACCGGCGGCGAGCGTGGCATGGAACAGCGCCGCGCCCTGACCTGCGCCATCATCTTCTTTGGGACGATCGGCCAGCACCGCGAGTAACGGCGAAAAATCCAGCACGCCATCTTCGGTAATCCGCCAGCCATTTTCCAATGGTGCGACCTGTCCATATTGCTGCGCCAGCTCCTGAAACTGAATCGCCGCCTGCGCCTCGAAAGCCTGAATCTCGTTCACGCCGAGCAGCCCCGCAGCGGCATCGAACAGCCGTCCCATGCTGGAGGTAAGCGGGCAATTCAGCTTGCGTTGCAGCATCATCGCCACCGTCTGCGCACCCGGCTGCTCGGGAAAACGCGACTCAATCTCGTCGCCCCGGCCCAGCTGGAACAGCACCGCCGCCGCCATGCGCCACGGTTCGCGTGCGGCGCGATCGCCGCCCGGCATAAGCAGTGGCGCCAAATGTCCGACGCGCTCGAAACTCGCCCCTTTCACGCATAACAACTCGCCGCCCCATGGCGTGTTGTCGCTGCCCAGCCCGACGCCATCCAGCGCCAGTCCGAGCACGGCTCCGGCAATGTGGTGTTCGGCGCAGAGCGCGGCGATATGCGCGTGATGATGCTGCACGGCGATTACCGGCAGGCCACGCTGCGCGGCATAGCTTTGCGCAAATTGGGTGCTATAAAAATCGGGATGCAGATCGTGCGCCACGATCTCCGGCTGCACGTTGAGCTCATCGCACAGGCGCGCCACGGTGTCGTCGAGCAGCTGCCGCGCCTCGGCGCTGTCCAGATCGCCGATCAACTGCGAGACATGCGCCTTGCTGCCGCGCGTGACGCAGACCGTGTTTTTCAGCCAGGCGCCGCAGGCCAGGATTGATGGCCCGGCGCTAGGCAGCTCGATGGCGGTATCCGGATCAGGCAACGCGCTGTTTCGCGGCGACCGCATTGCGGCAACCCTCCAGAATCCACTCAATCCATTCCGGCATGCCCTCGCCAATGGTTGCCGAAATGCGTATCACCTGCAGTTTCGGATTGATGCGGCGCGCGTATCGAATAGCCAGATCGGCATCGAAATCCAGATGCGGCAGCAGGTCGCACTTGTTGAGCAGCATCAGGCTGGCCGCGCGGAACATGTCCGGATACTTGAGCGGCTTGTCCTCACCCTCGGTCACCGACAGGATCACCACCTTGTGCGCCTCGCCCAGATCGAAGCTGGCCGGACAGACCAGGTTGCCGACGTTCTCGATCAGCAGCAGGCTGTCATCCTGCACGCCCAGCCGCTGCATGGCCTGGCCGACCATGTGCGCATCAAGATGGCAGCCCTTGCCGGTGTTGATCTGGATCGCCGGCGCACCGGCGGCGCGGATGCGCGCCGCATCGTTGTCGGTCTGCTGATCGCCCTCAATCACGGCCAGCGGCTGTTGTCCATGCAGGGCTGCAATGGTTTTCACCAACAGCGTGGTCTTGCCCGAGCCGGGGCTGGAGACCAGATTGAGCGCAAAAACGCCGTGCGCCGACAGATGGCGCCGGTTCGTCTCGGCGTAGCCGTTGTTCCTGGCGAGAATATCCTGTTCGAGCTTGATGATACGGGAAGCAGTCGCGCCCGGCGCCTCGGCTGCATGCGGACGAAAGCGTATCGGCTCATCCGGCTTTTGCTGCCGCCGAAGCGCTCGCCCTCCGATCAGCGTTTGCCCGTTACCACATCCGCATGTTGTGCACATCATTCCACCTCAAGTTCCTTGACGCGCATCGCGTCACCACCGGTCACGCGTATCTCATAGCTGCCGCACGCCGGACACGCCTCGTACAATGCGGCGAGCGGAAAACTTGCGGAACATTTTCCGCAGCACCCCTGCCCCGCCGCCTCGACCATTTCCAGCCGCGCCTGCTCCGCGATGCTGCCGCGCGTCACCACATCGAAAGCAAAACGCAACGACTCCGGTTCCACACAGGCCAGCTGGCCGATTTCCAGCCGCACCGCTCTGACGCGCGTGAAGCCCTGCTCGAGCGCCGTATCTTCGATGATTTGCAGCACGCTTTCAGCCAGTGTCATCTCATGCATTTATTCAACACCGCCCGTTCTGCAAAATATTCTCCCTGCACCACTCGCGCGCCCGCTCCAGCGCCGCCGCCAGATTGGCCGCAGCCCTGCCGCTCAACGGGTTGCCCAGCTCGAAATCATAGCCGCGAATGCGCAGCAGAAAGGCGGGGGGCGCATCCGTTTCATACACCTGACGATAGGTATGCAGCAGCGCAAACGGCGTCATCATGTGGCTGGTGTAACTGCTGTCCTTTTCGGCAGTGATCCCGGAAAAATGAAACGGCTCGTCGCAGGAAACATCGGCATCGACGAACAGCACCGCGCTGCGATCCAGCATATCGGTGACATGCTCGACCTGCAACTGGTAGTCCTCGACATACTCGACCTGACTTATATCCTCTCCCTGCAGCTGGCGCACCAGCAGTGGCGCCAGCGCATCGTCGCCGCGCGATTCGTTGCCGATGGCGAAAATCAGGAGAGGAACGGTCATCGGCCCGCCGGGTTGAATGTTCCGTCTGAAGATCGTTGCAGCGTATCGACCCTGTCGCCCGCCGCATCCAGCAGTTCCACCTCCAGTGGCATCTTGCCCAATGCATGGGTCGCGCAGGACAGGCAGGGATCGAAGGCACGGATTGCGACCTCGATGTGATTGAGCAGGGCCTCGGTAAGCTTGCGCCCGTCGATGTACTGCCGCGCCACCTGGCGGATCGCCTCGTTCATCGCCTGGTTGTTGTGCGTGGTGGAGACGATCAGGTTGCAGCGCACGATCTGGTCGTGCTCGTCCACCTTGTAGTGATGGATCAGCGTGCCGCGCGGCGCCTCGATTACGCCGATTCCGCGTTCCTGGCGTTCACCGGTGTTGACCAGATCGTTGCCCTGCAGGTCGGCGTCATGCAGCAATTCCTCTATCACCTCTGCGGCATGCAGCATCTCGATCATGCGCGCCCAGTGAAAGCCCAGCGTCGCACCCGCCGCGCGACCCGCGTCAAAAGCGATAAACGCCTTGCGCTGTTCTTCGGCCAGCGGCGTGGGAATGAAATCGCACTGCGTCACGCGACTCAGCGGCCCGACGCGATACCAGCCGGTTTCCGGCCCGAGGCTGCGCAGGAACGGAAACTTCATGTACGTCCACGGCTTCACATCCTCGAAAATCACGTCCCAGTAACGGCGATAGTCAAGGTGGTCAAACAGCGTCTCACCATTCCTGTCGCGCGCGCGCAGCCCGCCGTGGTACAGGTCCAGCGCGCCGTCGGCGCGCACCAGGTTGAGCGTGTGCGTCTCGAAGCGCCCGAAACTGTTGTACAGATCGAGGTTATTTTCGAACAACTGCCGCGCGATGCCGACCGCATCGCGGCTCCATGCCACGATCTGCTCGATATCCTTGAGCAGATCGTCACGCTCCCCGATGCTGACGTTCTTGTTCACCCCGCCCGGGATCGCACCGGTGCCGTGGATGCGCTTGCCCGCGGTGACGCGGATCACCTCCTGCCCGTATTTGCGCAGCAGCACGCCCTGCCTGGCGATCTCCGGATAGGCGGCGGCGATGCCGACAATATTGCGCTTTGCCACGTCGGAATCGAAGCCAAATAGCAGGTCGGGCGAAGACAGATGAAAGAAATGCAGCGCGTGCGATTGCAGGATTTGCCCGTAATGCATCAGCCGCCGCACCTTCTCCGCCGTCGGCGTGAGCGTGGCGCCGACGATCATGTCCATCGCCTTGGAAGCAGCGATATGGTGGCTCACCGGACAGATGCCGCACAGGCGCTGCACCATCACCGGCGCCTCCCAGTAGGGCCGTCCCTGCACGAATTTCTCGAAACCGCGAAACTCGACGATGTGCAAACGCACCTGGTGCACGCGGTCGTTCTCGTCCAGCAGCAGCGTCACCTTGCCATGCCCCTCGACGCGCGACACCGGGTCGATCGCGACGCGGCGCAATGCTTCTGGATGGTCTGCGGTTTCCAGCAAGTTTGTCATGGCAATGATTCCAGAATCGTGAATCGATAAAAACACGGGGTCTAACGTGTAACGATCATAAAACTGCCTACAACAAAGCAGAAGGAACAAACGGGTATTTCCGGTGCCGGGGGGTCTCTGGGAACGATAACATACTTCCCGTGAGCTGAGAGCGGACCAAAAACATTGTCAACATGATGACAGATCATGTGTTTTGCCTCAGACTACGCTACCCGGAGTGAAAGTATAAAAACCATACGGGCTATTAGGAGTAGAGATGCACAAAATTCTAATCGTTGATGACAGCATGACCTCACGCATGCTGTTCAAGATGCACCTCCCGCAAGAAGAAAATTGCGAATTGTACGAGGCCAGCACCGTTGCCGATGCGTTGGAGAAGGCAAAAGAAGTGCAGCCGGATCTAATTGTGATCGACTACAACATGCCGGAAAAAAACGGGGTTGAGCTTGCTGCTGCGCTGCGACAGGCAGAACCAGACAGTCATTGCGTCCTGCTCACCGCCAACACCCAGCAGAGCGTACTCGACGCTGCACGCGCAGTGGGCATCAAGGAGGTATTTTCCAAACCTATCACCCACGACTTGATCCGGGCCATACTGAAGAGATTGCCATGATTACCTTATCTCCCTTCGAACTCGACGCGCTCATCGAAATCGCCAACATCGGCATGAGCCGTGCGGCGACGCAATTATCGTTGTTGCTCAATGACGAAATTCTGGTGTCCATTCCTACCGCGAAGGTGGTGGTGGAGGATGATTTCTTTACTGCTCTGGGATTGGCGCAGCAGGATGACGCGGTTTGCGCCGGGCAACGTCTCACTGGCGGGTTGGAAGGCTATTCCCTGCTGCTCCTGCCACTTGATCAAAGTAAAACACTGATCGGCTCATTGATCGGCAATGTGCCCCTGCTCGAGGGTGCGGATATGCGCATCTTCGAGCATGAGGCGATGACCGAAATCGCCAACATCATCATTTCCTCGGCCATCACCGTGATGGCCGATCTGCTTAAAGTTGAAATTCATCTGGGCGCGCCCACCTATGGCAAAAAATCGGTTGACGCCTTGTTTAACCGCACACCTGCGAGCGAGCCAAAACATCATGTCATCATTCTCGACGCCCAGTTAATCGCCACCCATAAGCAAGTCAATGGCTCGCTGGTGCTGGCGCTGACGGTGAGTTCCCTGTCGACCATGTTGACGCGGCTGCATGACTTCGCCAGCGGAAAAATCAAGGCCTGACCATGTGGCAAGATCACGAAACCGAAGCGTTGAATTTCTTGCCCATCGGCGTTCTGGTGCTGGATGACGCACAGCGCATCTGTTTCTGGAACGACTGGCTGGCCACCAAAACAGGCATCCCGGCTGCCGCGGCAATCGGCAAGGCCTTGCCGCATCTGTTCCCCGGCCTGAACAGTCCGCGTCTGGGCTGGGCAATCAAGAATGTGATCCAGTATCGCGCCCACCAGTTGCTGTCGCAAACGCTCAATCGCTACATCATTCCGATCCGGCTTGAAGAAAGCACGACCTTCAAATCTGACATGATGCAGCAACAGGTTCATCTTACCCCGCTGGTACGCGCGGGAGGCACCTTCGCACTGGTCAGCATTCTCGACATGACCGACAGCGTGCGCCGCTCTGACGCGCTCATGGCACAGGGAATCGCCCTCAAGGAGAGCAGTATCCGCGATGTACTTACCCATCTGTATAACAGGCGCTATCTATGGGATTGGCTGGAAAACCAGTTGTTGCAGTGTGCACGTTATAAGCATCCTTTGGCGTGCCTGATGGTTGACATCGACCATTTCAAGGAAGTGAACGACAGCCACGGCCACGTCAAGGGAGATGAGGTGCTGGTTGATTTCTCGCGTGTGGTGGCGGATCACCTACGTGCCTCCGATATCCTGGTACGTTATGGGGGGGAGGAATTTGTAATATTGGCGCCGCATTGTTCACTGGCAGACGCGAGCGAACTGGCCCAACGCATTCTGAACAGCGTTCGCACCCGCGAAATTGGTGGCCTGTCCGCCGGAAAAATCACCTGCAGCATCGGTGTTGCCGAGTGGGCACCCGCCCAACCCTGCACGGCAGAAGAATTGCTCAACATGGCGGACGAGAGGATGTACCAGGCCAAGTTGAGCGGTCGCGACCGGGTAGCAACCCAAACCGGGAGGGCGGCCTCGCTCCAGATTGCACAAGCAGGATAATTTAAGCTATCGAGATGTCCAACTGTTGCGGGTGTTTGAACAGGCATTGTGAAACGAAAACAAACAAGCGCGAATGAGGACAGGCACTAGGCAACAAGAGTAGAGGAAAAACATGGAAAACATAGCCGCCAGGGTACTCGTGGTAGACGACATGACCACTAACCGCATGCTGATCGGCCGTATCCTGACCGAGCCGGAATATGAAGTGGTGGAAGCGGCCAGCGGTGAGGCCGCGCTGGAGTATCTGCGGAACAACGCGGTAGATGTGGTGCTGATGGATGTGATGATGCCCGGCATTGACGGATTTGAGACAACTCAGCGCATTCGCGGTGAGTTAGGCCTGCCGCTGTTGCCCGTCATCATATTGACCACAATGGACGCGACAGAGGCCGTTGTGCTCGGCCTGAAGGCTGGCGCGGATGACTACATCACCAAGCCTTTTAATAGTGTCGAACTGGTGGCGCGAGTACAAGCGGCGGTTGCGCGCAAACGCCTGATCGACAGGCTGGATGACACCGAGGCAGTAGTATTTTCTCTGGCGCGCATGGTGGAAGCGCGTGACCATGACACCGGAGATCACTGTGACCGTCTGGCACATGCCGGCGTGGTATTGGGCAAGGCTTTGCAATTGCCGCCAGACGATCTGGATGCGTTGCGGCGCGGCGGAATCATGCATGATATCGGCAAGCTGGGCATCCCGGATGCAATCCTGCTTAAAGAAGGCAAGCTTGAGCCGGCCGAATGGAAAATCATGAAACAGCACGCCACCATCGGTGCCGGTCTATGCGCACCGCTTCGCACCATGAAACGCACACTGGATATCATTCGCCACCACCATGAAAAATGGGACGGCAGCGGTTACCCTGATGGCTTGGCAGGCGAAGATATTCCGCTGTTGGCGCGCGTATTTCAGATTGTCGATGTCTACGATGCATTGTCATTTTCGCGCCCCTACAAGCCCGCTTTTGCGCGCGAGAAAGTGATTGAAATCCTGAACGAAGAAACGGCAAAAGGTTATTGGGATCCAAACCTGATGGCCGTATTCATGGATATTGTAAAGAACAGGCCTCAGGATCTGGTGCGCCCCAAGCTATCCGGAGCTGATCTCAGCGAAACTGTTTTTGGTGGCGTAAACAGCACCGAAGTCTGGGGTTGGTACCACAAAGATGGGCATGCCTGAGACCCTGCCATCCAGGGCCGCAGCGCGGTCCGTGCCGGATGACGCGCCCAGCATCGACGGGCTGCATCAGGTGCTGTGCATCAGGGCCGCAAACATGGTTTTCTGTCTTGATCTGGAGCATGTCGAGCGGGTGCTGTCCCTGGTGTTGTTGCAACCGGTGCCACAGGGGCCGGATCATCTCGCCGGATTGATGAACCTGCACGGGCGCAATATTCCGGTCATCGATCTGTCCGTGCGCATCGGGCTGACAGATGTCCCGGCCTACACCGCCAATACGCCGCTGATCATCTGCAACCATGAGGGGCAGGAAACCGGCCTGATCGTCAGCGAGATATTGGGCATTGAATCCATCCGCCAGGAAGCGGCGCAAATGACGGACGAGTTCGATCAAAGCCCGACCGCTTTTTTTGCGTCCCTGAACACCCGCCACGGCCTGGCCTTGTTGCTGGATATTGAGCAGACGCTGGCGGTTGATTGGACCGGGCTCGACCTTCCCCCCCTGCTTCCCCCGGCGGAAAGCGCGCTGTGATGTTATCCCAACCCACAGCAATCGATAACAGCGCGGCATTCCAGTTGACGCCGGCGCTGGAAGAGACGCTGTGCCGTTTCATCACCCAGCGCACCGGCATCGTCATCCAGGACCATCAGTTGAAAAATTTGCGCGAAGTGGTGGCGCGGGCATGCCGGCGCTATGGCTACTCAGACTGCAGGCATTACCTGGCTGCAATGGAAGCCGATCAATTGGTGACGCCAGAGCTGGAATTCCTGATTGCCGGCATCACCGTCGGGGAAAGCTATTTTTTCCGCGACGAGGAATCCATGGATTTATTGCGCAACGAATTGTTGCCGCAGCTGATTGCGCAGAAAAGGGCCAGCGGCAACCTGTCATTGCGTATCTGGAGTGCGGGTTGTTCCATGGGGCAGGAGATTTACACGCTCGCCATGATGCTGGAGGATTTGCTGCCCGACAGGAAAAACTGGAATCTGCATCTGCTGGCCACCGACATCAACACCGAAGCGCTGCGCCTCGGCGTGCACGGACAATACGACAACTGGTCGTTCCGCGCCACGCCGGCGGCAGTGCGTGGCCGGTTTTTTGTCCCGGCCGGACACGACTTTGCAATCAAACCGGCGCTGCGCAAATCGGTAAAGTTTGCCTACCTCAATCTTGCCGAAGACCCGTTTCCTTCGGTGTTGAGTGAAACCCATCACATGGACCTGATCCTGTGCCGCAATGTATTCATCTACCTTGCGCCGCAGGTCGCACAGTGCATCATGGCCAAGTTTGCCGATGCGCTGGTTGATGACGGCCTGTTACTGCTCGGTCCTTCCGACCTGGTGGGCTGGAGTGCTCCCGACTTTGACTATATCCCCGGCAACAAAACCTATTATTTTCGGCGCCAGGATCAGGCAGCCATTGCGAAACCTCACGCTGCTGCCCTGCCAGGCCAGCCACCGCATAAACCGAGCGCACCGATCCGGCCGAATCAGGCGCAGCTGCTGCTGCGCCAGCGGACGCCCGGCCATACCCCCCAACAAGCCAAGGCAAAGCAGGCCACCGCCTGCGACTTTGACGAAGTGACCGCGCTGCTCCGTGCCGAGCACTGGCGCGATGCACTCGCCTTGCTGACGCGCTGGCCAGAAGATCAGGTAAACGCCAAGATCAAATACTGCCAGGCAGCCGCGCTGGCCAATCTGGGCGAGATGAACCAGGCCCTGCAAGCCTGTGCCACCGGCATCACGCTTGACCCGACGGAAAAACATGTCTATCTGATCCAGGGCATTGTACTCAACGAACTGGATCGTCCGGAAGAAGCCATCGCGGCGCTGCGCAAGGCCATTTATCTTGACCATTTATTTCTCGAGGCGCATTACCAGTTGGGCCAGCTGCTGTTGCATACCGGCCAGGCCGCGGCCGGTCGCAAGAGCCTGCACAATGCCCTGCAGCTTGCCGTGCAGGGCGATCCCGAACGCGAGTTGCACAATGCCATGGGCATGACCTACCGGCGCTTCGCGCATATCCTGCGCAACGAGATCGAGATGTATGACAGCCACACCCAAGGATCGGCACAAGACAAACAACCGCTGAATATTCCTGCCAGCGCCACGGAGCCCCACCATGGCTAAAGTGATCAGCATCGTGCAGGTGAAGGGCGGTGCCGGACGTTCCACGCTCGCGACCAATCTCGCGGCAGCGCTGGCGCGCGCGGGAAACACGACGCTGATTGACGGCGATGTGCCGCAGGGCACCAGCTCATCCTGGGGCGCGCTGCGCAACAGCGGTGGGCGGCTGGGCGCTCTGACTGTGGCGGCTGCCGCCAGCCATCTCGACCTAGCGCACAAGGTGCAACAGCTGGCGCAAACGCAGGACTACATCGTCATCGACGGCCCGCCGCGCATAGCCGAGGTCACGCGGGCAATGCTGATCATGAGCGACCTGAGCCTGATTCCGCTCGGGCCCAGCGTGGCGGAAGTGTGGGCCACCACCGATCTGCTGAAAACCATCGAACAGGCGCGCGTCGCCCGGCACCGCGTGGACGCCCGCATCGTCTGGAACCGCTTTCGCGGGCACACCCGTTCCGCACGCGAATTGGGCGAGTCCGTCAAACTGGAACTGGGCGTGCCTGAACTTGAAGCGCGACTGGGTTCGCGCGTGGCCTTTTGCGAAGCCCTGGCCCGCGGCCTGGCCGTGGACGAGTGGCACGACAAGGCGGCCGGCACGGAGTTGCAGGCCATGGCACAGGAAGTGCTGGGCATCCTGCGGGAAAAACCATGACCGAGGGCAAGAAAAAAACCGTCCGGCGCAAATCACCGCCACCGTTGCAAAAGCCGGTGCTGGAGGAGGCGTTACCCATTACCGAAGCGCCCATTGACGATTCCGCCGTGGCGGCGTTCGTGACCCGCCCCGCGCCTGATGCCGGGCACCCCCCGCAACCGATGCCTGCCGAACCGGCATCAACGAACAAAATACTGGCCAGAGACCTGCTGCCGCGCGATCCGGCGCTGCAGGATATACTCAGGGCACGCGCGCAAAAACTGGCGCAGGGGGTGGAAACCGCCTCACAGGAACAGACCGGCCAGTTTCTGCGTTTCCGGCTGGGGCCTTCCGAATGGTACGGTGCCCCCTATGAATATCTCGAGGAAATCATCCATGCCGGCAATATCGCCCGCGTACCCTGCACCCCGGCCTTTGTGGCCGGCGTGGTCAATCGCCATGGCGAATTGCTGCCGGTGCTGGATCTGCAGCAATTCTTCCGCACCCAGAGCGCGGACCGGGATGAGCAGGCACGCATCGTCGTCGTGTGCTCGCGCGGCATGAAAGTCGGGCTGCTGGTGAACTCGCTAGAGGGCAACGAGAAGTACGATCCTGCCATGCTTGCGGCCCCGATTGTGTCGGACGGCGTGAGCAATATCGATTATGTGCAGGGAATATACGAGGGCAAGGTAACGCTGCTGAACATCGCGGCACTGCTTGCCGATCCCGCGCTGACCGTGAATCAGGCCGGCCAATGAACCCGTTTGCAGTGGCAAACCAGGAACAAGAACGCGTCTGGCTAGACCAGGCTCCCATTTTTAACGGTATTTCGTGGAGGGTGATATGAATTGGCTCAACAACATAGTGATGCAGAAAAAACTGGCCCTGCTGCTGCTGTTTCCGATGCTCGGGCTGCTGTTTTTTGCCGGGGATGGCGCCAGCAAACGCTGGGCATCCTGGAAGGTGATGTCCGGTCTGGAGAATATCGTGCAGCTTTCCGCCGACGTCAACGACCTTGCGGAAGAGCTGCAGAAAGAGCGTGGCCGAACCGCCGTGTTCGTCAGCTCCGGCGGCAAGCGCTTCACGGATGAATTGCCGGAACAGCGGCGCGCCGTCGACGGCGGGCTGGCAAGGGTCAGGGCGGATATGCAAGCCGCCATGCAGGAATACCGGGGTGATGCCATCGAAGAGCAGATCCGGGCTGCCCTGGAACAGCTCGACCAGCTTTCCGCCAGAAGGACGCAAGTCGACAATCTGCAGACAAGCCCCGCTGCGATCTCCGGCTATTTCACGGAAACGCTCCGCACCTTGCTGCTGATCAACAATTATCTGACCACCCTCAGCCAGGACGATAAAATCACCCGGATGCTGCAGGCGTACAGCATGATTGCCGAGCTGCAGGAGCATGTGGGACAGGAAAGATACATCCTGGGCGAGGCATTCACCACCCGGCAGCTACCGATCGACAACCTCAACGCGCTGTCCATGGTGTCGAATGACCAGGACTATTTTACCGAACAGTTTCTGATTTACGCGACGCCCGACGTCCAGGCGTTTTATTCCGAGCAGATGAAGCACGAATGCGTGGCCAGGGCGGCTGCGATGCGGGAATCCGCCCTGGTCCGGAAAGATTTCGGGACGACGCCTGATGAGGCATTCAGCACTTTTGCGTGCAAGATCAGCCAGATCAAAAACGTCCAGCAGCTTCAGGCCAAGAATATCACGCAACTGTTCTCAGCCACCCGGCAGAGCACGGTGGCCTCTCTCACATCCTTTCTGCTCCTGGTGCTGGCCGCGTTGTGCATCTCAATCTTGCTGGCCTATAACATCGCCCGTCACCTTACCCGCCAGACGCATGAACTCATCGCAGCCATGAACGCCTTTTCCGATGGCGATCTGGAGCGTTATGTCGAAGTCGAGTCGCATGATGAAATCGGCGAAATCGGCAAGCAGTTCAACAAACTGGCTGCCAGCATCCGGCAGAGCACCACGCGCATTCAGGAAATGGCCGATCACGAACAGCAGATGGCCGCCGCGCTCAAGGAGAAAGTGGCGCGGTATCGCGCCTGTGTCGAGAAGATTGCGCAGGGAGACCTGACCCAGGCGGTCGAAACGGAAGGCAACGACGACCTGTCGCAACTGGGCGGCAACCTGAACAACATGACTAAAGGCCTGGCACGCATGGCAAGCGAGATCAAAGAGGCCAGCAACACCATGAACGCCACACTGGCGGAACTGCAGGGCGCGATCAACTCGCAGTCGTCCGGCGCCTCCGAACAGGCGACGGCTGTGAACCAGACCACCTCGACACTGGAAGAAATCAAGGCAACCTCGAACCAGACCCTGGAGAAGGCGAAAATGCTCGGCGAGATGTCCGAACGCACGCGGCGCGAGGGCGAACAGGGCAGCGGTGCGGTGCAGGAAGCCATCGCCGGCATGGAGGCGGTGCGCGCGCGCGTGGAAGGCATCGCGCAGACCATCCTGGCACTGAGTGAACAGACCCAGCAAATCGGCGAGATCACCGGCGTGGTCACCAACCTGGCGCAACAGTCCAAGATGCTGGCGTTGAATGCGTCGATCGAGGCGGCCAAGGCGGGAGAAGCCGGCAAGGGCTTCGCGGTCGTCGCGGCGGAGGTCAAGGAACTGGCCGAGCAATCGCAGCAATCCACTGCGCAAGTGCAGAAAATCCTGCAGGATATCCGCCATGCGACCGACCGCGCGGTGATGGCGACCGAAGAAGGCAGCAAGGGCGTGGATAACGGGGTGCTGCTGGTGCAGCGCTCCGGGGAGGTGATGCACCAGCTCAACGAAGTGATCCGCGAGACTTCATTGGCCAGCCAGCAGATTGTGGCTGCGGTGCGCCAGGAAACGGTCGGCATCGAACAGGTCGCGATCGCGATGAACGAAATCAACAAGGTGACCAGCCAGTTTGTAACGGGCACCCAGCAGAGCAAACAGGTTTCCAGCGAACTGGGTGTAGTGGCCGCCAGACTGCGCGACAGCGTCGGGGTATACCGGATCTAGACCGGCATGATGGCAGATCATCCAGCCCCTATCGAGCAACCGGCATGTGAGGCCAGCGCATGGTGACAGATCTGAATGCAGAGCTGATGCAGCAGCTCGTGGCGGTCTTCAGGGTGCAGCTCGAGGAACAGATCCAGCTGATTACCGAGGGTCTGCTGCAACTGGAAAAGGGCGTCAAAGGCGAACAACGCAGGCTCACCCTGGAAAACGTGTTCCGTGCGGCGCACAACATCAAGGGGGCGGCGCGCGGGGTGGGCGTGCAGGATGTCGCGGACATTTCGCATCACCTGGAATCGGTGTTCAGCGAGATGAAGCGCCTTGAGAACGAGCCGCCGGCCGAACTGATTGATCTGTGTCTGGCCAGTCTGGACAAGCTCCGTGAGGCGATGGCCGCTTTCGGCGAAGGTCGGCCGGTAAACTTCGACATGCCGGCGCTGCTCGACCAGCTGGATACGTTATGCACCGGAAACAGTGCAACAAAGGCCAAAACGCCTGCCGCTGTCACGGCAGAACCTCCCCGGCCGACAAGCGAATCCGCAGCAAGCGCTGTTGCGACCGAACCCCCGAAGCCTGCAGCCGACCCTGCCGGTGCAGTTGAAAAAAAACCTGCTGCCGCCGAAACAGTGCGCATCAAACTGGAAAAGCTGGAAAAAATGGCAGCACTGGTCGAGGAGCTGCAAGGCGCCAGAATCGAAATGGAAGACCATCTGGCCAACTTCCAGAAACTGCGTGTGCAGCTGCAGGCGCTGGCCGGCATCGGAAAGCAGGCCCAGTCGCGCGCAAAGGATCCGGCTGCCGATAATACCGCGCTCAACACACGGGAGAGTGCCACTGCCGCACTGAACACGATGACAGCCCGCATGCACCGGGACATGCGCACCAGTATCAAGCGGCTTGGACTGAATTCCGCTTCCCTGCAGAACGACATGCGCCTGATGCAACTGGTGCCGGTGGCCACCCTGCTGCGGCCCATGGAAAGAATGGTGCGTGATCTGGCGCGCGAACTGGGCAAACAGGTCGAATTCAGGATTATCGGCGAAGACATCGAAATGGATCGGGCGGTGCTGGACGATCTGAAAGATCCACTGGTGCATTTGTTGCGCAACGCGCTTGATCACGGCATCGAAACGGCCGAAGAACGCAAGGCCGGCGGCAAGAAGGCAACCGGCCGCCTGACGGTCAGCGTGCAGGGACAGGGCAGTCACATCGTATTCAATATCGAGGATGACGGCGCCGGAATCAATGCCGACCGGGTCGCCGATATCGCGCAACGCAAGAAACTGGCGAGCGCCGCCGAAATCGATGCGATGGAACAGGCAGAGAAGCTTCACCTGATTTTCCGCCCGGGTTTTTCCACGAAGGAAATCATCACCAACGTATCGGGGCGCGGGGTGGGGCTGGATGTGGTGGCGACCAATCTGCGCAAGCTGAGAGGCTCGGTGCATGTCGAGGCGGCACAGGGCAAAGGCACGACCTTCAGGCTGCGCCTGCCGCTCACGCTGGCCACCGATCATGGCCTGCTGGTGCGGGCGAGCGGCGATGTCTACGCCATTCCGACCAGCTCGATCGACCGGATAATGGATATCTCTCCCGAAGAGATCGTGGAAGTGGAAGCGAGCCAGGCGATTCTGCTGAACGGACGCGCCATCCCGTTGCGCGACCTGGCCACAATACTGGAAACGCCAGACCAGCAAACATTGATGCAGGACAAGCTGCACATCGTGGTGCTGTCCAAGGGCTGGGATGCCGTGGCTTTTATGGTGGACGAGGTGCTGGGCGAACGCGAGATGGTCATCAAGCCGCTCAAGCCGCCCCTGGTGTCGGTGCGCAATGTGACCGGAGGCACACTGACTGGCAATGGCGAAGTGATCATGGTGCTTGATCCGTCCAGCCTGGTGGATTCCGCACTGCGCACCCGCAGCAACTGGCTGAAAGCAAAACAGACGCCGGAAGAGAAAAAGGTGTCGCGCATTCTGGTGGTGGATGATTCCATCACCACGCGCACGCTGGAAAAAAACATACTGGAAAACATGGGCTATGCGGTGACCGTGGCTGTGGACGGAAGAAAAGGCTGGGATGCGTTGCAGAATCAGGCGTTCGACCTGGTCGTGACGGACGTGGAAATGCCGCTGATGGACGGCTTTGAGCTGACCGAAAAGATCAAGCAAAGCGAGCAGTTCATGCACATTCCGGTGGTGGTGGTGACCTCGCTGGCAAAGGACACCGATCGCCGGCGCGGCGTCGAGGCCGGCGCCGATGCCTACATCGTCAAGGGGCAATTTGAAACCAAGGCGCTACTGGATGTGATCGAGCAGCTTATTTGAATCCGGATTGTTTGCAAACGCTGACCGGGAACAGGGAAACACCAGAACAATGATAAAAATACTGATCTGCGAAGATTCACAAGTCGTTGCCATGCTGCTCAAGGCGATCTTTGAGTGCGAACCCGATTTCGAGGTGATCGGGCATGCGAAGAATGGGCGCGAGTGCGTGCAACTGGCGCACGATCTGAAGCCGGATATGATCACCATGGACATCCGCATGCCGATGATGGACGGTTTTGAAGCCACGCGCACGATCATGGAATCCAGGCCGATCCCGATCGTGGTGGTCAGCTCCAGCGTGGATGACGAGGAATTGAAAATCACGTTCCGCGCAATCGAGGAAGGCGCCCTGTCCGTCATCGAGAAACCGCCCGGAATCAATCATCCGGACTTCGAGAAAGTCCGCCGCGGGCTGGTCGAGACGGTACGCGCGATGGCGAGCGTCAAACTGGTCCGGCGCATACCCCTGCGCAAACCGCACACGACGGAAATGGCCAGCATCCCCGCCTCCGCAGAGACCGGGGTTTATGAACTGGTCGCGATTGGCTGTTCCACCGGCGGACCACAGGTATTGCAACAGGTCCTGTCTTCCCTGCCCGTGAATTTCCCGGTGCCGATCGTGATTGCGCAGCACATCTCCAAAGGGTTCATCGGCGGCATGGTCAGCTGGCTCGGCGGGCACACCCTGTTGCGCATCAAGGAAGCGCAACAGGGAGAGTCATTGCAGGCGGGCACGGTCTATTTTGCGCCCGACGATGCCCATTTGCTGATTGCGCGCAACAGCAACGGGCTGGCAGCGCAACTCGGACAGGCCCCGCCGGTGAACGGCTTCCGTCCTTCTGCCACGCCCCTGCTCCAATCGGTCGCCCGGACTTGCGCAAAAAATGCAATCGGCGCGATTCTTACGGGTATGGGCTGCGATGGCGCGGAAGGTTTGCTGGCATTGCGGCGCGCCGGCGGACATACCTTGGTGCAGGATGCCGAGAGTTCGGTGGTATACGGCATGCCGGGGGCGGCCGTGGCGCTGGACGCAGTCGACGAGATCGTCCAACTGGACAAGATCGCAGCCCGCCTGTCCAAACTGGTGCAGAAATAATGCGCGCATGACCGCGCCGTGAATGCGGCACCCGGTCTTGCCCGCCAATCCATCAATCATATTGAATCAGCCCGTGCCCCAGTTCGGGCGTCCTGCCCGCGATCAGGTCGGTGAGGAACTTCCAGATCGCGTCACCGGAAGGCGGGCAGCCCGGGATGAAGTAATCGATTTTCACCACTTCGTGGAGCGGATGCACCTTGTCCAGCGGCAGCGGCAATTCCGGATCGTTCGGGATCTGGCCGTGCACCAGCCCCGGCTCGGTCAGATACACCTCGGTCAGGCAGCTGCCCAGATCGAGATGGTTGCGCTGCGCGGGCAGGCCGCCGTTGATGGCGCACGCACCGATCGAAATCAGTATCTTGCAGCTGGCGCGAAACTCGCGCAGCACATGCACGTTCTCGGCGTTGCAGACACCGCCTTCGATGATACCGATATCGCACGGTCCGCAATGCTTGATGTCGGTAAGCGGGGAGCGGTCGAATTCGATGAGTTCGAGCAGCGGAAACAGGCGTTCGTCGATGTCGAGCAGGGACATGTGGCAGCCGAAGCAGCCGGCCAGCGAGGTGGTCGCGACGCGCAGTTTTTTACTCATGAGTTTTCCTCGCAGGCATCACAGCTGCCGCTCGCATCGGACGGGCGCGGTGCATCGTCGAGCGCCTGCGCGCTGACCGGGCGCAGATCAAAGCGGCGCTTGCCGATCGGGACATTGAAGCCCCTGCCCTTCTTAAGGATCACCCCGACCGGGCAGACCTGCATCGCCTTGTCGGTCAGCGCCATGTCGGTGTCTTTCAGCTTGCCGGATTCCGCGTTGACGATGAGATGCTTGCCGATGCCGCGCCCGGACAACGCAAACACATGCTTGCCGTCCACCTCGCTTGATGCGCGCACGCACAGCTCGCACAGGATGCAGCGGTTATAGTCGAGCATGATGTCCGGATGCGAGCCATCCAGCGGGCGATCCGGAAAGAACGGGTTGTAGTGCGGCGTCATCATGTGCAGCGCGTAGGCAGTGGCCTGGAGCTGGCAATTGCCGCTGACTTCGCAGGACGGGCAGAAATGATTGCCCTCGACGAACAGCATCTGCACCAGCGTGCGGCGCAAATCGTTCAGTTCCTCGATGTTGCTCTCCACCTCGAGCCCGGCCTCGGCCGGCAGGGTGCATGAAGCCGCAGTGCGCCCGTTGATCCTGACCGTGCACAGCTTGCAGCTGCCGTGCGGCTTGAATTCCGGGTGGTAGCACAGGTGCGGGATGTAATGCCCGGCCGCCAGCGCGGCCTGCATCACGGTCTGCCCGGTTTCGAACGGGACATTCTGGCCATCGAGCTGGAAGATATTGTTCATGGCAGGCTCAATCGGAGGTTTCCAGATGCGCGCCGGCATCGTCGCGCCCGGTCATCTGGCGCGCGCGCGCCAGCGCACCGTCGAGATCGAAGGCCGGCTCGAATTCCAGCGACTTCAGGCGGCGCTCGTAGGCGGGGCGAAAATGTTTCAGGGTATGCAGCACCGGGTTGCAGGCGGTGCGCCCCAGGCCGCAATGCGAACTGGTCTGCAACACCCGGTTAAGGCGCTCGATTTCGCACAGGTCGTAGCGCGTACCATGCCCGGCGGCAATCCTGTCCATGATCTGCTTCAGCATCGTCGTGCCGACGCGGCACGGTGTGCAGAAGCCGCAGCTCTCGTGCGCGAAAAAATGCACAAAGTTGCGCGCCACCTCGAACAGGTCGCGGCTGGCATCGAACACCATGAATGCACCCGCGGTGGGCAGATCCTCGAAGCACAGACTGCGGTCGAACTCGCTCTCCGGGATGCACACACCGGAAGGGCCGCTGACCTGCACCGCCTGCGCATTCACTGCGCCGCAGTCGTCCAGCACCTCGCGCAACGACACGCCGAACGGATATTCGTAAATACCGGGACGCAGGCAATCGCCGGATACCGAAATCAGCTTGCTGCCGGAGGACTTTTGCGTGCCGATGGCGCGGAAATTTTCCGCGCCCATATGCATGGCCAGCGCGGCGCTGCAAAAGGTTTCGACGTTATTCAGCGCGGTCGGTTGCTGCTTGTAGCCATGCGTGACCGGAAACGGCGGGCGGCTGCGCGGGATGCCGCGCTTGCCCTCCAGCGATTCGATCAGCGCCGATTCCTCGCCGCAGATGTAGGCGCCCGCGCCGACATGAATGTCGATGTCAAAGTCGAAGCCGGCCTGGCCGAGAATGTTTCTGCCGAGCAGATGGTTGTTGCGGCGGCGTTGCAGCACCGCCTGCAACGGTTCGAGCAGGTAGCGGTACTCGCCGCGCAAATAGAGATAACCCTGTTGCGCGCCGATCGCCAGCGCGCACAGCGTCATGCCTTCGAACACCAGATCGGCCTGGCGCGTGAGCAGCACGCGATCCTTGAACGTGCCGGGCTCGCCCTCGTCGGCGTTGCACACCACATACTTCGCCTCACCCGGCGCGTTGCGGCACGCCTCCCATTTCAAGCCGGTGGAAAAACCCGCGCCGCCGCGCCCGCGCAAACCCGAGTTTTTGACCGCTGTGACAATGTTTTCGCCGCCCATCGCCAGCGCGGCGCGCAGCGCGTCACCGGGTGCGTGCGCACTGTCGAGCAGCAGACCGCTGCTGCGAATGTTGTCTTCGACAAGAAAGAAATCCCCGGGCCAATCTGCCAGCGGCGTGCGCTTGCGGATCAGCTGACCGATTGCCTGCACGTGCTGTTGCGTCAGGCGCGTGATGGCGCGCCCGTTGACCAGCAGCGCCGGCCCCTGATCGCACATACCGGTGCACGAGGTGAGGCCGATGCTGACCAGACCATCCTCGGAGACCTTGCCCGGCTGCAGCCACAATTGCCGGCACATCTCCTCCATCAGCGCCTGACTGCCGAGCATGCGGTCGGTAATGTTGTCGGAGAACAGCACGCGATATTCGCCATGCGGCTGCAAATTCAGAAAGGAGTAAAAACCGGCAACGCCTTCGACGCGCGCGCGCGGAATGTTCAACCTGGCGCCGAGATGGCTGATGGCAGCAGGGGAAATGTAACCGCGACACTCCTGCGTCTCGCGCAAGATCTGCAGCAGCGCGCCCGGGTCGCAGCCATGGCGCTCCACTATCGAATCCAGATCAGCAGGATGAGTATCGCTGTCTGTCGCCATGAAACGCATCCCTCCAGAATGTCACTTGAGGGGCAGAATATCACATGCCGTTCATGGCATGAAAAACCGCTGCCCGGCGCGAAAGTTCAGGGACGCGCGCCCAAATAGTCAAACACCAGATAGGCAAGCAGCACCATCATCACCCAGGTGGCCATGGTGCCAGTGGGCCAGTTGCGCTTAAGCAGGCCGCCGGACTCGCGGTGACGGGCCATGAGGGCAACAACAGCGGCAACACCGGCAAGGGCGTTTTTCGTCAGCCCCGTGCGTATTCCGTTCCAGGTGGAGCGGCAGGCCTTTGCCGTACCCGGCCCGACGACGCGCCAGAGCCAGTCGGCATCGAGCGTAATGGTCGGCGTGCGCTTGAGGTGGTTGAGCATTACAAAGAAAGCCAGGCCGGCAAACAGCAGCAGTTGCAGCTGGGTGATGACGTGGGCTGCCGTGTAGGGAACATAGTCAACCGGATAGGGCAGCAGGGCGTAGAGCGGCTCGGGCCAGACGCCGAGCGCGATACACAGGAAGGCAAACAGGATCATGCCCCAGCGCATGCTGGCGGGCGGGTCGGACGGGCGCAGGCCCGAATCTTTCTGGAAGAATACGAACCAGGGAAACTTGATGCCGGCATGCAGGAAGACACCTGCCGAAGCCGCAGCGAGAAACAGCCATACAGTTTGCAGGTGGCCGTCGATGGCAGCCTGGGTGACCATCGACTTGGAGATAAAGCCGGAGGTGAACGGAAAGGACGAGATCGCCAGTGCGCCGATGGTGCCGCAGATCGTCGTAATCGGCATGCTGTGGAACAGGCCGCCGAGTTCCGAACACTTGCGCCGGTTCGTCGCGGCAAGCACGGCGCCGGCGGACATCAGCAACAGCGCCTTGTAGATGATGTGACTGAAGGCGTGAGCCGCCGCACCGTTGAGCGCCATCTCGGTGCCGATGCCGATGCCGGTGATCATGAAGCCGACCTGGTTCACAATGCTGTAGGCAAGGATGCGGCGCATGTCATTTTCCAGCAGCGCGTAAACAATGCCGTAGAAGATCATGAACATCCCCACCCAGATCAGGATTTCTGTGCCCGGGAAGCCACGCAGCAGCACATATACCGCTGTCTTGGTGGTAAAGGCGGAGAGGAATACGGTGCCACTCCACGAGGCTTCCGGGTAGGCATCGGGCAGCCAGGCAGAAAAAGGCGGCGCACCGGCGTTGATGAGAAACCCGATGAGGATCAGCCAGGTGGCGATCGAGTCGGCCTGCATGGCGGTGAAGCCGGCATTGCCGGTGGTGACGATCTGGCCGGCGACACCCGCAAAGAGGATCACGCCGCCGGCGAGGTGTACCGCGATATAGCGCCGGCTGGCGGCCCAGGCGGTGGGCGTTCCGGCGCTCCAGATCACCAGCGTCGAACCGACGGCCATTATTTCCCAGAAGACAAAGACGGTGACGAGATCACCGGCCAGCGCCACACCAATAGCCGATCCGGCATAAAGGAAGGCGGCAGGAATTTCCAGTCTGCTTTGCTGGCGCAGGGCGAACAGTCCGCCGACGATGGCCATCAGCGTGAAGATGGTGGCAAACAGGCGCGAGAGCTTGTCGACGGCCAGGGGTGCCAACTGATAGTCGAGCCAGGCCACCTGCCACAGGCGGCCTTCGGGTAGCATCCACAGCGCGATCAGTGCGAAAATCGGCGCTGACAGGACAGCAATGTTGCGCGCTGTGCCACGCAGAAAGGGCAGCAGCAGCGCGCCGGCGATGAGGATAAGGGCCGGGTGCAGAATGAGGTTACTCATCGCGCTCATCCTCGGCGTAATAGTTGTCCGGCCGCTTGAGGAAGATAGCGAGCGCCTTGGCGCCGACGATCATCAGCATACAGGTAATGAAACCGTAGGCAGCGTTGAATCCTAACCAGCTTTCGATCTCGAAATGCGGATGCAGATCGACAAAGAAGCCGGCGATCACGGTGAGCGCGAGCACGACCAGAAAGCCGCGCCAGAGCTTTTTCACGTTGCGTGGGTCGTCCAGCCAGTGCTCATGTTTCATGGCATCGTCACCAATTGTTGCGCCAGTGCCAGCGGCACATCAGGGAAAAAAAACAGCGCCAGCGTGCCCGCCGCCGTGAAGCACAGCGCCAGCACGATGGGCAGCGGGGCTTCGCCGTGAGGATGGGCGATATCCCCGGCGGGAAGCGGGCGGAAGAAGGCACGATAGACGATGGGCAGAAAGTAAGCGGCGTTGAGCAGGGTGCTGACGAGAATGACGGCAATGGCGAACCAGTGCTCCTGGCTCATCGCGCCCGACACCAGATACCACTTGCTGACAAAACCGGCGGCAGGCGGCAGGCCGATCATCGACAGTGCGCCAATGCTGAAGGCCGTCATGGTCCACGGCATGCGGCGACCGATGCCGTCGAGCTGGCTCACCTCGGTCTTGTGCGCGGCGGTGTAGATCGAACCGGCGGCGAAGAACAGGGTGATCTTGCCAAAGGCGTGGACAACAATGTGCAGGGCTGCAGCGACAATGGAGAGCGGCGCGATCAACGCAGCGGCGAGCACGATATAAGAAAGCTGACTGACGGTGGAATACGCGAGCCGACGCTTGAGATTGTCGGCATACAATGCCACGACCGAGGCGGCGACAATGGTGAAGCCGGCGATGGCCACCAGCCAGTCGGTGGCGCCGGCAAGCTGGTCGAGGCCGAAAACATAGACGATGACCTTGACGACGGAGAACACGCCGGCTTTCACCACGGCCACTGCGTGCAGCAGTGCCGAAACCGGCGTTGGCGCCACCATCGCTGCGGGCAACCAGCGGTGAAATGGCATCAGCGCCGCCTTGCCGATGCCAAACATGAACAGCGCCAGCAGAATAGCCACCTCACTCTTATTCATGCCATCCGGCAAAATGCCGCCCGCGCGGAAGTCGGTGGTGCCGGCAACGTGCCAGGTATAGATCACCGCCGGCAGCAGAAACAGCACCGAAGTGCCCATTAGGATGCCGAGATAAATGCGGCCGCCCTGCTTCGCCTTGTCGGTGCCAGCGTGCGTTACCAGCGGGTAGGTGATAAGCGTCAGCACCTCATAGAACAGGAACAGCGTCAGCAGGTTGGCGGCGAAGGCGATGGCCAGCGCGGCCGCGATGGCCAGCGCGAAACAAACATAAAAGCGCGTCTGTTTTTTTTCAGCGTTGCCGCGCATGTAACCGATGGAGTAGACGGAATTGACGATCCACAACCCCGAGGCGATCAGCGCGAACAGCATGCCCAGCGGTTCCACACGAAAGGCAACGGGCAGGCCGGGCAGCGGTTCCAGCAGCGTCATCGCCGGGCGCGCGCCTTCCAGCACCGGTCCGAGCAATTGCGTCACGCAGGCGAACAGGAGCGCCGCCGTGACCAGCGTGATGCCCTCACGCAGATTTGAAGCCTTGTTGGCCAGCGCGATGCCGGCGGCACCCAGCAATGGCAGCACGAGTGAAGCAAGGATGAAATATTCGCTGTTCATCGTCCGCTCTGCTGCATCAGTTGCCGTGCGGCGTCCAGCGCGGTACCGACGGTGACGGAGGTGTCCAGCCCGAACCAGATCGTCGCAATGATCAGTATCCAGGCGGAAATCAGGATTGCCGGCGGCGCCTCGCTCCGCGTTTCCTGCCCGGCCGGCGGCGCGCGGAAATAGGCGGCCTCCACAAAACGCCAGACATAGGCGACAGCAAACAGCGAGCTCAGCAGGATGGCGCCGACCAGCCAGAATTGGCCACGCTCCAGTGCGGCGAGGATCAGATACCACTTGCCGATAAAACCGGCAGTACCCGGCACGCCAATCAGCGACAGCCCGCCAATGACGATGCCAAAACAGGTCAGCGGCATGCGGCGCGACAGCCCGGCAAGATGATCAAAAGTCAGCCCGGTGAGAGCCGGGCTGTGTCCGCTTGTTCCGCGCAAACGCGCCGCGACCGCACCGCCGATCAGCAGAAAGATCGAGCCCTTGGCGATGCCGTGGTTGAACATATGCACGATGGACGCAGTCAACCCATGCACCGAGTCGAAAGACAGGCCGAGCGTGATATAGCCCATCTGGCTGATACTGGAATAGGCGAACAGGCGCTTCAGGTTGTTCTGCAACAGGGCGAGGAAGCTGGCAACGAACATCGCCAGCAGCGACAACCACAACATAATCTCGGGAAGCGGCAACTGCTGGAACACCAGTCGCTCACCGAATACCGAGAAATAAAAGCGGATCAGCACATACACCGACACCTTGGTGGCCGTGGCCGCGATGAAAGCAGTGACCACAGAGGGCGCGTAGGTGTAGGCGTTGGGCAACCACTGGTGCAACGGGAACAGTGCCAGCTTGAGCGAGATGCCGACGGTGAGGAAGGCCAGCGCCACCAGCACCGGGCGCGAACTTTCGACGGCGGCAACGCGACCGGCCATATCGGCAAGATTGAGCGTACCGGTCATCAGATAAAGGAAACCGATGCCAATGATGATGAAGCTGGCGCCGATGCTGCCCATGATCAGATACTGATAGGCGGCAGTGAGTGCGCGGCGGTCGCGTCCCAGCGCAATCAGCACGTAGGCGGACAACGAGGAGATTTCGAGAAAGACGAAAATGTTGAAGACGTCGCCGGTGATGACGATGCCGAGCAGGCCGGTCAGGCACAGTGCCAGCATGGCGTAGAACAGGTAGTGGCGGTCGGCTGGAATCTCGCGTTCGATGCTGGCGTGACTGCAAGGCAATACCGCCGCCGCCATGCCGGACACCAGCAGCAGAACCAGGCTGGAGAGGCGGTCGACACGGTATTCAATGCCCCAGGGTGCTGGCCAACTGCCGATGGCGTAGGTGACGGGGCCGCTTTCTCCCACCTGCACCCACAACGCGATGGCAATGGCGAAGGCCGCCCACGCCGCCGCCGTCACCAGCACGAAGGCCAGCCTGGCGTGGCGCAGCAATACCGCAAGCGGCGCGGCGGCGAGCGGCACCACGACTTGCAAAATGGGCAGATGGGCAACGAGATTCATTTGGCGCTTTTCTCCGCCACGGCGGCGTCAACTGCCGCATCAACCGCCGCGTCGGCGGCGAGAATATCGTCTTCCTCGATCACGCCGTAGGCCTCGCGGATGCGCACTGCCAGCGCCAGCCCCAGCGCCAGCGTGGCAACGCCAACGACGATGGCAGTGAGAATCAGAACATGCGGTAGCGGGTTGGAATAAATATTATATTGCGCTGCCAGGATCGGCGCCGTGCCGCCCACCAGCTTGGCGGGTGCGACGTAGAGCAGGTAGATCGAGGTCTGAAAAATCGACAGCCCCACCAGCTTCTTGATGAGGTTGCCGCGCGCGATGACGATAAACAGCCCAAGCACCATCAGAAGGATGGTGACAAGGTAGATGAAGTGACCCAAGTTGTCGAGCACCGGCCTAATCCAGATCATCGTGTTGCCCGCGCAAGGCGAACATGTAGAAAATTTTCAGCATCACGCTGGCCACGGTAATCAGCACGCCGATCTCCACCCAGAAAATGCCGCGGTGCTGGCCATGCACCGGGTCGGCGGCGAGCACGAAATAGTCGAGGAAGTTGCCACCCAGGAACAGCCCGGCGAAGCCGACGCCCAGATACACCAGCACACCGCTTGCAAGCAGGGTTTCCACCAGCCAGTCAGGCACAACGCGGCGGGCGGCGTCCACACCAAAAATCAGCGCGTAAAAAACGATGCCGGAAGCAAAAACAACCCCGGCCTGAAAACCGCCACCGGGGCCGAAATCACCATGGAACTGCACGTACATGGCAAACAGCAGAATAAACGGGATCATCAGTTTGGCGACGACCCGCAACACCAGGTCGTGCTTCATGTGTCCTGCTCCTTGCGTGCCGGCTGAGGCTTGCGCCGTCGCAGCAGTGCGATGACCCCTGCACCGGCGGTGAATACCACGGTGGTCTCACCCAGCGTGTCGTAGCCGCGAAAACTCGCCAGCACTGCACTGACGACGTTGGGCACGTCAATTTCGTTTTGCAGATAGCGCGGCACGACGTGAGTGTGGATCGGCGCCTGCGGGTCGGAAAATTCCGGCAGCCCCAGCGCACCATAGACCACCGTGCCAGCCACCGATGCCGACACGAGCAGCGGCAGCCAGGGACGGTGCGCCGGCCGCGCCTCCTCGGCACGACACAGGTGCAGCGCACCCAGCAGCAGCACAGTGGACACGCCGGCGCCGACGGCGGCCTCGGTCATCGCCACGTCCACGGCATCCAGCGCCACCAGCACGGTCGCCATCAAAAAGCTGTAGATGCCGGACAACACCACCACGGCGAACAGGTTACGGGTGCGGATCAGCGCGATGACAGACACCACCATCAACGTCAGCAATACATTGACGATCACGGTTTCCATGATTGCGCAGGCGCGCCCTCCGTCGCATTATTCTGCTTGATCCAGGGCTTCAGGCCGCGCAGCAGTGCGGCGCGCGCCAGCGCATGGCCGGCAGTGGGGCTGGTGAAGAAGATCAGGAGGCCGATCATGACCAGCTTGGCGGCCACCAGCGTGAAGCCCGCCTGCAACAGCAACCCGAGCAGAATCAGGCCGGCGCCCAGTGTCTCGATGAGGCTGGAGGCGTGCATGCGCGTATAGAAGTCCGGCATGCGCAGCAAGCCGATGCCGCCCACCAGGCAGAAGAAACTGCCGGCCGCGAGCAACAGCCAGCTCACTGCGTCGATGAACGCGCTCATGAGTTCATCCCTCCCGGCCTTCCGGTGCCGGCGCATCGTGCGCTTCTCCCGGATCGCCCAGGTCGCCGTGACGGAAAAACTTCAACACCGCGATCGTGCCAATAACGTTGAGCAGGCCATACACCAGCGCCAAATCGAGAAAGTCTGGCCGCCCGGAAAGAAAACCCAGCACCGCCAGGAGCAGCATCGCGCAGGTGCCGATGCTATTGGCGGCCAACAAGCGGTCAAACACCGTCGGCCCCCGCGCGGCACGCACCAGCGCCAGCGTCACGGTCGCCAGCAGCGCAAAAGCGGCAACGGCAAACAGGTTCATGTCTGTTCCAGTTCTGCACAACGACGATCCATCTCGCTGCCGGCCAGGCCGGCGGCGCCTTCTGCCGTCAGCGCATGCACCAGAAAATGGCCGTGTTCGGCTTCGATGGTGATCGTGCCCGGCGTGAGTGTGATCGAATTGGCGTGAATCGTCAGCCCCAGCGGCGTGTTCTGGCTGGGGCGAAAGGACGTCAGGGTCGGCGAGATCGGCAGAGCGGGATGCAGCACGCGCCGGGTGACGTCCCACGTCGACTTGACGATCTCCCACGCCAGCCACGGCCAGTAGGACAGCAACGTGCGCCAGCTCAGATGCGCCGGGTGCCCCTCATGGTCGACAATGTCCATGCGGTGCACGATGAACAACACGGCCAGCGCACTGCCAGCCCCGGCAATCATGAAGAATGGGGTAAAAAAACCGGACAACAGAAGCCAAAATGAATACAGCGCGACGAACGCGCTGACGGCGAGTAGTTTGCCGATGATTTCCTCCCTTAATAAGCGGCCCGTCGGTAAGCCAGCCAATTCATGTTGAACAATATTATTGTGGTATTCATGATTCGGCACGGTGAAGTATCAGCTCCGTTCTGGCTGGGCTTGTCGAAGCCCATGCACCCTCGGACATGCTCAAGACTTCAAACATAATCTGGCCGGGTCCATAGTATTACAAATCGTAAATCACAAAACATCCCTTTAAGCCTGCCCGCACCCTCACAGAACGGTTGAACCGCAGGCGTTATCCGCCGAACGGGATTTTCATGCAGCGGAAGGCGCTCTGTTTTTCCGTCCTGCAGGTTTTGAACATATTCCGTTAATTCTGTGCCTTCAGATGTTGCGCGCCTCAATCGAATCCAGACTGTCATGATATTGCGTTCACTTCTTGCAGCTCGCGCCTACTGGCAGGCGCCAAAAAATGGAAAATCCGAGGATGATTGTAGCAGAAGGAATGCAGCCAATAAAAATTTCGCAGGAATAAAAAAGCCCGCCGCATTCGCCTTGCTCGGCTCGAGCGGTCGCGCGCGCCTGTTGAATTTCCTCACACAGTTGCACTGGCCAATCAAGACGACTACGCTGGGCGTGAGCGCGATGGTGCTGACTTTCGCCGCATATTTCACCCCCAGCCGGGTTTCAGCCTGCACGAAATCGCCGTGGTGATGTTACTGTTTATCACCGCGCCTGTGACTGCCCACCTGCTTGCCAAAGCGGGTGCTGCACCGGCACGATGTAAGATGCAATAAAGACGCTGACGATATCGGCAAATAAAGTGAGGGCAAGCATGACACAACAAGCTTGGCACCAACTCGCGGCAGACGATGCGCTCGCCGCACAGCACACGGCGACTACCGGGCTGACTGGCGAAGAAGCCGCACGCCGTCTTGCCGAGCATGGCCCCAACCGGCTGACCCCGCCCTCACGGCGCGGGCCGTTTATGCGCTTCCTGCTGCAATTTCACAACGTGCTGATCTATGTGCTGCTCGTCGCTGCGGCAGTCACCGCCTTGCTTGCGCACTGGGTAGACACGGCGGTGATCGTCGGCGTGGTGGTGATCAATTCCATCATTGGTTTCATCCAGGAGGGCAAGGCGGAGCAGGCGATGGAGGCGATCCGGCGCATGTTGTCGCCCGATGCCACGGTGTTGCGCGGCGGCAAGCGCGTCGTGGCAGCGGCCGAAACTTTGGTGCCCGGCGATATCGTGTTACTGCAATCCGGCGACAAAGTGCCTGCCGACCTGCGCCTGCTGAACACCAAAAACCTGCGCATCGAGGAAGCAGCGCTGACCGGTGAATCCGCCGCTGTCGAAAAAAATCCTGCTGCCGTGGACGCGCAAGCCGCGCTCGGCGACCGCTATTGCATGGCCTATTCCAGCACGCTGGTGGTGTATGGACAAGGGGGCGGCGTGGTCGTGGCGACCGCAGACGACACCGAGATCGGGCGCATCAGCGCGATGCTACAGGAAGTGAAAACGCTGACCACGCCGCTGTTGCGGCAGATGGAAACCTTCGGACGCTGGCTGACGGTCGCCATCATGGCGCTGGCCGCGCTTACTTTCCTGTTCGGCTGGTTGGTGCATGACTTCGGTCTTGGCGACATGTTCCTCGCCGCCGTGAGCATGGCGGTGGCGGCGATTCCGGAGGGCTTGCCCGCCGTGATGACCATCACGCTGGCGCTCGGCGTGCAGCGCATGGCCAGGCGCAACGCCATCGTGCGCCGCCTGCCTGCGGTGGAATCGCTGGGTTCGGTCACCACGATCTGCACCGACAAGACCGGCACACTGACCAGGAACGAGATGACCGTGCAGCGCGTGATCACTGCCGCGCAGGTGTTCGAAGTGAGCGGCAGCGGCTATGCGCCGCACGGTGGATTCGCTATCGGCGAACAGGAGGTAAGCCTGTCCGAACATACGGCCGCGCTGGACTTGTTCCGCGCCGGCCTGCTGTGCAACGATGCGCAACTGCACGAAAGCGAAGGACAGTGGCACATCGCAGGCGACCCGACCGAAGGCGCGTTGATCCCGCTGGCGCTGAAGGCCGGGATGAATGCCCTATTCGAGCATGAAGCCTTGCCGCGCACCGATCACATCCCGTTCGAATCGGAGCACCGTTTCATGGCGACGCTGCACCACGATCACGCCGGACATGCCTTCATACTTATGAAAGGCGCGGTGGAACAGGTGCTGGCAATGTGCAACCAGCAGCGCGGCCTGGGCGTGGATCAACCGCTCGATCTGCCATACTGGCACGCGCAGATGGCCGCGACCGGCGCGCTCGGGCAGCGCGTGCTGGCGCTGGCGATGAAGACGGTTAACGGCGATCAGCGCGAACTAGGTTTCGGCGACATGCAGGGCGGCTTCACACTGCTGGGCATGGTCGGTATCAGCGACCCGCCGCGCGAGGAAGCCATCGCCGCCGTGGCTCAATGCCGTGCGGCGGGCATCCGCGTCAAGATGATCACCGGCGACCATGCCGAGACCGCACGCGCCATCGCCGCGCAACTGGGCATCGGCAGCCAGGTTCTCACCCCCGCTCCCCCTCTCCCGCACCCCTCCCCTCAATCCTCTGATGGAACAACTAGCCATTCGGCTAACCCATCAAGAAACGATGGGCAAGCCGCTGGTTATCCCGCAAGCGGGCGAGAAGGCGAACGAGAAAGGCAATCTTTAATCCTCGCGGGCGAGGGGGACGGTCGGACCTCGCTGCGCGAGCCTTTATCCATACGCGTGCTGACCGGTGACGCGCTGGACGCGCTGGACGACAAGGCTTTGCGCAATGTGGTGCGCGACGTGGATGTGTTCGCGCGCGCCAGCCCGGAACATAAATTGCGACTGGTGACCGCGTTGCAGGCCAGCGGCGAGATCGTCGCGATGACCGGCGATGGGGTGAACGACGCGCCCGCACTGAAGCGTGCCGACATCGGCGTGGCGATGGGCATGAAAGGCACTGAAGTCGCCAAGGAGGCATCGGAAATGGTGCTGGCCGACGACAACTTTGCCACCATCGCGCACGCGGTCGAAGAAGGCCGCACCATCTACGACAACATCAAGAAAGCCATCATCTTCATCATGCCAACCAACGGTGGCGAGGCCGGCATTGTGCTGATCGCCATCCTGTTCGGCATGGCGCTGCCGATTACACCGGTGCAGATCCTGTGGGTGAACATGGTGACCGCGGTCACACTGGCACTGGCGCTGTCGTTCGAGAAAGCCGAGCGGGATCTGATGCAGCGCGCGCCGCGCGCCGCCAGCGAACCGCTGCTCTCCGGCTTCATGATCTGGCGCATCAGTTTCGTCTCGGCGCTGCTCGCGCTTGGAATAATCGCGTTGTTCCTGTGGGTGCTCGCGCGCGGCGACAGCCTCGAGACCGCCCGCACCGTGGCGATCAACGCGCTGGTGGTCGGCGAGATCGCCTACCTGTTCAATTGCCGCTACCTGCTCGCACCGGTGCGCAATTGGCAGGACTTCAGCGGCAATCCCTACGTGCTGCTCAGCATTGGCTTGCTGGTCGTCATTCAGACGGCCTTCACCTACCTGCCGCTCATGCAGAAACTGTTCAGCGTGGTCGCCCTCGACGCGGCGGCATGGGGATTGATCCTCTGCTTCGGTATGTTGCTGTTCATTGCAGTTGAGGTGGAAAAATTGGCGATACGCAAATTGGGTAAGCGCCGCACCAAGGTTAAGGATAACCAGAATAAAACATGAAGGTAACAGCATGAAAATCGGCTCTTCTGCACAACCCCCAGCGAAAGACACGACTGGCCGGGGCGCGCATATTGTCCGCTATCTGCTGAGCAGTTTCCCGACGGCAAATAACAGGGCAGATTCGCCATGATGCGCGCCGTCTTGCAGCGCAGCCTGCTGTTCGCATTGTTGTGGTGGATTTCCGTCGAAGGACGGCAGGACGCCTGGGTGATGGGACTGGTCGCTGTGGCGGCGGCAACCTCGGTCAGTTTCTTCCTGCTGCCACCGGAAAATAACAGAATTTCGCTCGGTGGCTTGCTGGGTTTTTTCGGCTTTTTTCTATGGCAATCGGCAAAAGGCGGTGTACAGGTCGCGGCCATCGCCTTGCGCGGGCAGCTCGACCTGCGTCCGACGGTGATTGAATTGCCACTCGTTTTGCCGCCGGGTTTTTCCCGCATTCTGATGGCCGGTGTGCTCGGACTGATGCCCGGCACCGTCGGCGTCTGCCTGACGGGTGACCGGTTGCGCGTGCATGTGCTGGATGAGCGCCTGCCCGTCGCTGTCGGAATACGCAGGCTGGAAGTGCATATCGTGCGGATGTTCGGAAAGAGCGGGAGCGCGGCATGACCGGCCTGGAACTGCCCGTCGCGCTGTTCCTGCTCGCCAATCTGGCGGTCACGCTGGTGCGCGCGGCGCGCGGGCCGACGGTGGCGGACCGGATGCTCGCCGCGCTGTTGTTCGGCACGACCGGGGTGGGGATCCTGGTGTTGCTCGCCCATGCGGGCGGCGGCATGGTGCTGGTCGATGTCGCGCTGACGCTGGCTTTGCTTGCCGCCATCAGCGGCGTGGCCTTCGCCAGCCGCGCCTGGAGCCGGAAAGGGGAAGAGCATGACCGCAATGCTTGAATTCGCCAGCGCATGTTTCCTGCTGGTTGGGGCTTTCTTCTTTTTTGCCGGCACGATTGCGCTGCTGCGCTTTCCCGATGTCTACACCCGGCTGCACGCGCTGGCCAAGGCGGATAATCTCGGCCTCGGTTTTGTGCTGACGGGGCTCGCCCTGCAGGCGGACAGCTTCGCTGCCGCATTGAAGCTGCTGCTGGTCTGGCTGCTCGCACTCGCGGCCAGCGCGACGGTCGGCTACACCATCGCGCGCCGGGCCGATGCCCTGGGCATCGCACCGTGGCGGCGGGAGGACAAATGACTGCCGGCATTGTTTTCGACCTGCTGCTCGCCTGCCTCCTGCTGTGGAGCGCCTGGCGCACGCTGACCGCACCCGCGCTCGATCGCGCCGTCGTGATGTTCATCGTGTTCGGGCTGCTGATGTCGCTGGTGTGGGCGCGGCTTGCGTCACCGGATATCGCACTCGCCGAAGCGGCCATTGGTGCCGGGCTGACCGGGGCGTTGCTGCTCGACGCCATCGGCGCGCTGCGCCAGCGCAACAAACCGTCCGACAAACCGGAAGCCGCGCGATGAAACGCATCATGCCGTTTATCGTCATTCCCTGCCTCGGCCTGTTCGCCGCCGCGCTGATTGCCACCCTGCTCGACCTGCCGCCATCTGCCGTGCGCCTGTCTGCGGAGGTAATGGCAAGGATGCCAATGAGCGGCGTCGAACACCCGGTCACGGCGGTGCTGCTTAATTTTCGCGGCTACGACACGCTGCTGGAAATCGCCGTGCTGCTGCTCGCGCTGTGCGGCATGCTCGCTAGCGGGGCGGGACAGGGCGGTGCGGGTCAGGAAAAGATCGGCAACGGCGAACCGGTGGTGCAGGCACTGGCGCGCCATGCCGCGCCGCTCATGGTAATGGCCGCCGTCTATCTGCTCTGGTCGGGCGCGTATCGTGCCGGCGGCGCTTTTCAGGCCGGGGCGGTGCTGGCTGCGGCACTCGTACTGCTCAATCTCACCCGGATCTTGCCGGCCTGGGCGAGTCCCCGACGCTGGTTGCGCATCGGGCTGGCCGGCGGCTTCCTGCTTTTTCTTGCGCTGGCCACCGCGCTGTCCGTGCCAGGTGCGCTGCTGCACTATCCGCCGCAACAGGCAGGAGCTTTGATCCTGCTGATCGAGACGGCGCTGACGATTTCGCTCGGCCTCACCCTTGCCGGGCTGTTCCTGTTCCTTTCAGCAGACGAGAGAAAAACGCCATGACGACCGGCATGGTCTTCGCCATCGCGGGTGTCGCGCTGTTTGCTCTGGGTGCGGGCGGCGTGCTGCTGCTCGAACATCTGCTGCGCCGCACCCTCGCCTTCAACCTGATGGGCAGCGGTGCGTTTCTCGTGCTGGTCGGACTGGGTCAGCGCGACGGGACGGTCGACCCGGTGCCGCAGGCGATGGTGCTCACAGGCATCGTCGTCGCAGCGGCCGCCACCGCGCTGGCGCTGGCGCTGCTGCGTCGCCTGCATGCGCTGAACGGGCGCACCGGTCTGTCTTCACCAAGCAGCGATAAAAATGACGATGACTGATTTTTCCGCCGATCCGCTGGTCGGGCTGATCGTGCTGCCGCTATTCTGGGCATGCTTCGCCTTCCTGCTCGGCCCGGGGCGCGGCGCGCGTCTGGCCATCGCCGGCATCGCACTGCAACTGTGGTGCGCGCTGCTGCTGGCGGGCGAACTGCTCGTCACGGGCGCGCGCGGTCATGCCGTCGGCGGCTGGGATGCGCCGCTGGGCATCGCCCTTCATGCCGACGGCCTGTCCGCCGTGATGCTGCTACTGACACAGACTGTCGCGCTGCCGCTCGCCCTGTATGCCCGCGCCTATTTCGCTGCCGATGCCGCCGCTGCGCGTTATTTCTGGCCGCTCACCGGTTTTCTGCTGGCGGGGCTCAACGCGCTGTTCGTGTCCGCCGACCTGTTCAATCTCTATGTCACGCTGGAACTGGTCGGGCTGGCGGCGGTGGGTCTGGTCGCGGCGGGCGGCGGCGGGTCACAGATTGCTGCCGCGCTGCGCTATCTGTTCGCCACCCTGCTCGGCTCGGGTGCCTATCTGCTCGGCGTGGCCCTGATCTACGGCGTTTATGGGACGGTATCGCTGGCCACGCTGCAACCCCTGATCGACGGGCAGGCAGCGGCGGCGGCATGGCTGGCCGGCGGCCTGATGCTGGCCGGACTGATGCTCAAGACCGCGCTGTTCCCGTTCCATTACTGGCTGCCACCGGCGCACGGCAGCGCGCCGGCGCCGGTTTCCGCCCTGCTCTCGGCGCTGGTGGTCAAGGCCTCCTTTTACCTGATCCTGCGCCTGTGGCTCGGCCCGTTCGCGCCGCTGGCCGCACAGATTGCCTGGCTGCCCGCCGTGCTGGGCAGCGCCGCGATTCTGTGGGGCTCGGTCATGGCGATACGCACCCCGCACCTGAAGATGCTGGTCGCATGGTCGACCGTCGCGCAGCTGGGGTATCTGTTTCTGGCCTTCCCGTTACTCTCGTCAAACGGGCTTGCGCCAGACGGCGTGGCGTTGCAGGCCGGCGTGATGCAGGTGGTCGCCCACGGGCTGGCCAAGGCGGCCATGTTCATGGCGGTCGGGGTGATGATCCATGTCACCGGGCGCGATGCCGTGGCGAGCGTGGCCGGCGTGGCCGGGCGCCTGCCGGTCACGCTGTTCGCCTTTGCGCTGTCCGGCATGACCATGATGGGGTTGCCGCCGTCGGGCGGTTTCCTCGCAAAATGGCTGCTGATCGATGCGGCGCTGGCGCAGGGGCAAGGGTGGCTGGCAGCGGTGGTGCTCAGCGGCGGCCTGCTGGCGGCGGTGTATGTGTTTCGCGTGCTGCGCCAGGCCTTTCTGCTTCCGCCGCAGGGCGAGCGCCGTCATACCGCGCATCGGGCGCCGGCGCTACTTGAATGGACGGCTTTCGCGCTGGCGGCAGCCAGCGCCCTGCTCGGCTTGCGCGGCATGGAACTGGTGCGGCTGCTGGGAGTGGGCGCATGACCTGGAACGCGTTGCTGCCGCTCGCCGTGCTGGCTTCCTCGCTGTTGCCGGGGCTGGTCATTTTTGCCCTGCCCGAACAAAACATCCGCCTGCGCACCGCGCTCAATCTGTTCGGCGCGCTGGCGAAACTCTTTTTTGTCGTCCTGCTGCTCGCCGGTGTACAGGCGGGCGAGACCTACGACTTCCGCTATGCGGTGCTGCCCGGCATCGACCTCGCGTTCAAGGCCGATGCGCTGGCGCTGCTGTTCATCTCGCTCTCGGCGGTGCTGTGGCTGTTTACCACGCTGTACGCCATCGGCTATCTGGAAGGCTCGCCGTACCGCAGCCGCTTCTTCGGTTTCTTCAGCCTGTGCGTCACCGCGACCATGGGCATCGCCATGGCCGGCAACCTGTTCACCTTCTTCATCTTTTACGAGCTGCTGACGCTGGCCACCTTCCCGCTGGTCGTGCATCGCGGTACGCCGAACGCGATGCGCGGCGGCATGATTTACCTGGCCTATACGCTGGGCGGCGGGGCGCTGCTGCTGACCGGTATCGTCTGGCTGCACAGCCTGCTCGGCCAGACCGAATTTGCCCACGGCGGGGTGGCATCAGTCCTGGGCGCCGAATATGACCTGCAACTGAAATTCATCTTTCTGCTGCTGATCGCCGGGGTCGGCGTCAAGGCCGCCATCGTGCCGCTGCACGGCTGGCTGCCCAAAGCCATGGTCGCGCCGGCGCCGGTGTCGGCGCTGCTGCACGCGGTGGCGGTGGTGAAGGCGGGCGCGTTCGGCGTTGTGCGCATCGTTTACGAAGTGTACGGGGTGGAATTCGCCCAGTCGCTGGAACTGCTCACCCCGCTGGCGGTGGCGGCAGCGATCACCATTATCTGGGGCAGCCTGCGCGCGCTGTTTCAGGACGACCTCAAGAAGCGGCTCGCCTATTCCACCGTCAGCCAGGTGTCCTACATCGTGCTCGGCGTCGCGTTGTTCGGCCCGCTGGGCACCATCGGCGGACTGGTGCATCTGGTGCACCAGGGCATCATGAAGATCACGCTGTTCTTCTGCGCCGGCAACTATGCCGAGACGCTCGGCGTCCACAAGATCAGCGAGATGGACGGTGCCGGACGGCGCATGCCGCTGACCACGCTGGCCTTCAGTATCGCGACGCTGGGCATGATGGGCGCGCCGTTCACCGCCGGCGCGGTGAGCAAAACCTGGCTGGCCAACGGCGCATCGGCGGCGGGCATGGAGTGGGCGATCTGGGTGTTGTGGGCTTCCAGTCTGCTCAATGCGGCCTACTTCCTGCCCATCCTTTTCCGCGCCTGGTTTCGTACCGCGCCTGCGGCCTGGCCCGATGAGCGCATCCCGGCGCGGGGGCGGCGCGAGACCGCCTGGCTGCTGCTGTTGCCGCCGCTGCTGACCGCCGCCGCGACACTCGCCGCCGGCATCTTCTCCGGCAGCGACATCAGCCCGCTGGCCTGGGCGCAGATAATCGCGCAACGGGAATACCTGCTTGCCGCGCCGTAATAAAAACACACCATCGCCCGCACTGCGCCGCCCGACCCGTCGACCTCGACAGCCTGCCGGCAATAGCCGACAATCCGCAGGGTGAAGTCAAAGAAGACTGCAGGAAGGGTATTTTGCAAAAAGCGTCCCACAGGAAGCAAAATTGAATGGCTGGACGACCATCGGCAGCTTGATAGGCGGCATCGGCCTGTTCCTGCTCGGTATGGGACTGATGACCGACGGTCTCAAGCTGGCCGCCGGCTCGGCGCTGAAGCGCATCCTCGCCTATTCCACCAAAACCCCCCTGCGCGGGCTGGCCTCCGGCGCGCTGGTCACGGCAGTGGTGCAGTCCTCCAGCGCGGTGACCGTGGCGATCATCGGCTTCGTCAATGCCGGCCTGCTCACGCTGGGGCAATCGCTGTGGGTAATGTTCGGCGCCAATGTCGGCACCACCATGACCGGCTGGCTGGTCGCGCTGGTCGGGCTCAAATTCGAGATCGAGGTGCTGGCGCTGCCGCTGATCGGCATCGGCATGGCGCTACGCCTTTCCGGCGATGGCAAGCGGCGCGGCGCGCTGGGCATGGCGCTTGCCGGTTTTGGCGTGCTGTTTCTCGGCATCGACATGCTCAAGGAATCCTTCTCCGGAATGTCCGGCGAGTTCGTGCTACCGGAAGGCAATGGCGTCAAGGACACGCTCATACAGGTGCTGATTGGCATCGCGCTCACCATACTGATGCAATCTTCGAGCGCCTCCCTGACCATCGCGCTGACCGCCGCCCAGGGTGGGCTGATCACGATCCAGGGCGCGGCTGCGGTGGTGATCGGTGCCAACATCGGCACCACCGTCACCGCGCTCATCGCCGCCATCGGCGCCACACCCAATGCCAAACGCGCCGCGAGCGCGCATGTGCTGTTCAACCTGATGACCAGTACCGTGGCGCTAACGCTGCTGCCCTGGCTGGTGCCTGCCATCACTGCAGCAGCTGCAGCGCTTGAACTCGGCTCGGCGCCGGCCGCCACCATCGCCTTGTTCCATACTGTGTTCAACCTGCTCGGCGTAATACTGATGTGGCCATTGGTCGATCATCTCAGCCGTTTTCTGGAACGCCGTTTCCGCACCAGCGAAGAGGACGAGGCGCGCCCCCATTATCTGGACGCCAACGTGGCCGAAGTGCCTTATCTGGCGCTCGATGCGCTCAAGCGCGAAGTGCGGCGCAGCGGAAGAATTGCACTGCGCATGTTGCGCGAGGCGTTGGGTGGCGCAGCCGCGGACAAGCTGGCACGCGACCAGCATATTGTCGCCAGCCTCAACCGCGCCATTGCCGATTTCATCGCGCGCCTCAACCGCGCCGGCATGTCACACGCCAGCGCAGAACGCCTGCCTAACATCCTGCGCATTGCCCGCTATTACGAGACCCTGGCGGAGCTGGCGCTGGAAACGGCGGCGGCAACCAGAGAAATCGTAGCACCCGCGCTGGATGAGCCCAGCGACTTTGCCGCCCGCATGGAAACCCTGCTGGAGCGTGTCGATCCGGAAATGAAACTGAACGATACCAGCCTGGTCGAAACCGGCCCGCAAGAACTGGAGGGCAATTACCAGTCACTGAAGTCGTGGCTGCTGCAGGCCGGCGCTCAGGGGCACCTGCCCGTCGCCGAGATGGATGCCCGCCTGCGCGCTGCCAGCGCCACCCGCCGCGCCATGCAGCAGGCGATCAAGGCGGTGCGGCTGCTTAACGACGAAACATTGGCAAACGACATGGAACAGCCGTCTGCCCATGAGGAAAGGCTGACAGCGTAAAGCAAGGCGGTCCGCAGATTACACAGATTAAATTGATTAAAACAAAGAACAGAAAATTCTGATCACGCGTCAGGCAAGGTCAACTTTCCTGGCGACCTGATCTTTAATCTGTGTAATCTGCGTAATCTGCGGATCAAACTGATTAAATTGATTAAAACAAATGAACAGAAAATTCTGATCACGCGCCAGGCAAGGTCAACTTTCCTGGCGACCTGATCTTTAATCTGTGTAATCTGCGTAATCTGCGGATCAAACTGATTAAATTGATTAAAACAAATGAACAGAAAATTCTGATCACGCGCCAGGCAAGGTCAACTTTCCTGGCGACCTGATCTTTAATCTGTGTAATCTGCGTAATCTGCGGATCAAACGGTTTTTCACGGAACAATTACCAACACCAGAAAACATCATGAAAATTGTCACACCCCTACTGGCGGCATGCGCCGCCCTGTCACTTTCCTGCGCCGCGCTGGCCGCGCCCGGCTGGATCATCGCCACGCCCAGCGAAACCATACAGTCCGGAGAAACGCTGCAACTGGAAGCCGTGCGCCCGGACGAGTCCACACCCTGGCCCGCCTTCCTGCGGCTTAAGTTGATCGCGGACCAGCAGACCGAGATCATCATTTTCTATCCTGACGCCACCGCGCCTGCGAGCGGTTTTCGCCAGGTCTATGCCGCCGCATTGCCGCCATCGCTGAGCGGGCAACTCAAGATGGAACTGGCCGATGTCGCCTCCAACCGCCTGATGCTGCTGGCGACCGCCCCCGACGCGCAAGCATCCAATGTTTTCCCGGAGACCGTCGGCAGAATCGACACGATTCCCGTTGATGAACCGGCGCTGTCCGCCCACGAACCGGCCTATTTTCTGGTGGGCACGCGCAACGGCCTGAATGCCCGCTACCAGCTGAGCTTCAAGTACCGCATCTTCGACGCGGAATCCTCGCCGGCGCAATGGTGGCCCGCACTTGGCCAGCTGCACTTCGGTTACACGCAGACCGCCGTCTGGGACCTGGACGTGAACTCAAAGCCGTTCCACGACACCAGCTACCGTCCCAGCCTGTTCTGGCAGAAGCGCCTGGACAGCAGCGGGGACATGCCGCACTACCTGCGCGCCGGCTTCGAACATGAATCCAACGGCAGGGAAGGCGCCAATTCGCGCAGCATCAACCTCGCCTACATTCAGCCGGCCTGGCGCGCCGACTTCAACGACGGCAACTCGCTGATTTTCGCGCCGCGTTTCTACAGCTATCTGGACAAGGTCGAAAACCCCGATATTGCGCGCTACCGCGGCTATGCGGACTGGCTGTTGCGCTACGGCGACGAAAGCGAATGGGTCGTATCCGGTCGCGCGCGCGTCAGCAACATCGGGCACAGCAGCACGCAGCTCGACCTCTCGATACCGTTCCGCAAACCGCTGTTTGCGCGCACCGGCGGCTTCATTCATTTCCAGTATTTCAACGGCTACGGCGAGACCCTGCTCGACTACAACCAGCGCCATTCGGCGCAGCTGCGTGTCGGCTTTTCCATCGTGCGCTGACGGGATTGGACGCTTACGCTTGACTTGCCTAGGCACTGTTTAAGACGTACTATCGCGCACGCGCACGATCCGGAGGCAACAAGGTTGCGCAGACCAGTTTAAATAGACTGCGTACAGCCTCTACAGGCACATAGCATTCTTTAAATTAAATGCAACCTTCATGAAACTCCTTTTTCACCCCGCCATCGCCCTGATGAATCGTCTGGGCTACACCAAAAGATTCGCGCTGCTGGGGCTGCTGTTTCTGACTGCCATTACGATATTGACCTACAGCCTGTTAGTCAGTCTCAGTTCAATCATCCACACTGCGCAGCGTCAACTGGAATCCATCGCGCTGATTGAACCGATTTCCCGGGCCGTACGCGATATTCAGCTGCACCGCGGGCTTACGGCCGCAGTGCTCGGTGGCAATGAAGCCATGCGCGACAGGCGTGCCGCCAAGGAAAAGAAAGCGATTGAGAGTTTCGATGCACTGGGACAGAAGTTGCCCAGCGACCAGAAAGCGACCGAAGAGTGGCGCAACATCGAAGCAGATTGGGCGCGCCTGCAGCAAGACGGGCTCAACTGGACGGCAGCCGAGAACTTCGACAGCCATACCCGCCTGATCGCACAGATACTGCACTTCGAAATCGTTCAGACCTGGGACACGAAAGTCGACATGTTCCATATAATCGACATCACCGCCCACCTGCTGCCGGATGTGATCGAGCATACTGGGCGGGTTCGCGCCTACGGCACTTATATCCTGTCCGAGAAGCAGATCAGCGCGGCACAAAAAACGACCCTGCACGGCATGATTTCCAACCTTCAGGATACGCTGCCGTCCCTGCAGATCAGCTTCGATCAGGCTATCCAACACAACCCGGCGCTGCAGGGCATGCTTACGGTAGCCTCCAGGGATATTTTTGCTTCGGTGCAACAAGTGATCGACCTCGTGGAGTCCGACATTCTGACCGGCCGCTTCACCACCTCTCCGGAAGATTTCCTGGCAGTGGTCACTGATGTGATCGACGATCATTACGCGCAACTATATGCATCGCTGCTGCCATCAGCCGAGGCGCTGATCCATGCGCGCATCGCACAGGCAGAGCATGCGCTGCGCACCAGCATCGCTACGGCCTTCCTGCTGTTTCTGGTGGTGATTTATTTCTCGATTGGCGGCTATTACGCCACGGTCGGCAGCATCCAGTCACTGGCCCATTCTGCCCGCGCCTTCTCAGCGGGCGACCTGGACGCACGCATTGACCTCGGCACAAATGATGAACTCAGTCAGGTGGGCAACAGTTTCAACGAAATGGCCGATGGCTTCAGCACCCTGCTGGCCGAGCAGAAACAGGCCGAGCAGTTACTGCGCAAATCGGCAGAGGAAATCGAAGACCTCTACAACCATGCCCCTTGCGCTTACTTCTCACAGAACGAGGATGGCGTGATCGCCAACATCAACGATACCGGGCTCGCGTGGCTGGGCTATGCACGCGACGAAGTGGTCGGCAAAATCAAATTCGATAAATTGCTTACACCGGAGAGTTTGCAGACCTGCCAGGAATGCTTTGCGCAACTCAAGGAACAGGGGTTCGCGCGGGATGTGGAAATCGAGATCATCCGCAAGGACGGCACGATATTCACCGGGTTGATCAATGCAACGGTCATTTACGATACCCGCGGCAATTACCGGATGAGCCGCTCGACGATGTTCGACATCACCGAGCGCAAGCGCGCCGAAAATAAAATTGTCTTCCTGGCAAATTACGACACGCTCACCGGCCTGCCCAACCGGACACTATTCCATGACCGGGTGTCACAGGAAATCAAGAAGGCGCACCGCGCCGGCCTGAAAATGGCGCTGTTGTTCCTCGATCTCGACAAGTTCAAGGAAGTCAACGACACGCTCGGGCACAGCATGGGCGATCTGCTGCTGGTGGAGGCGGCACAGCGCATCAGCAGTTGTGTGCGCGAGGCCGACACAGTGGCGCGCCTCGGCGGAGACGAGTTCATCGTCATCCTGTCAGAGTTGGAGGGCGCCGGCAATATTGAACGGGTCGCCAAAAATATTTTGAAAAAATTAGCCGAACCCTTCCAACTGGAAAACGAAAAGACCTACGTCTCGGCCAGCATGGGCATCACCTTGTATCCCGATGATGCCACCGGGGTGGAAGATTTGCTCAAGGATGCCGATCAGGCGATGTATGCGGCTAAAAACGCCGGGCGCAACCGTATGAGTTACTTTACCCCCGCGCTGGAACAGGCCGCACAGGGCCGACTGCATTTACTCAACGACCTGCGCGGTGCACTGACAAACAACCAGTTCAAGGTTTATTTTCAGGCCATCGTGAATATGGCCACAGGCCATGTCGACAAGGCAGAAGCGCTGCTCCGCTGGCAGCACCCGGAGCGCGGCATGGTTAGCCCGGCACAGTTTATTCCGCTGGCCGAAGAATCCGGACTGATCATCGAGATTGGCGACTGGGTATTCAAGGAAGCGGCGCGGCAGGCCAAGCGCTGGCGGACGCTCTACAACCCCGCGTTCCAGATCAGTGTCAACAAGTCGCCCACGCAGTTTCGCCAGTCCGGCACCAACCACGAGGCATGGCTCGACTATATGCGGGAACTCGACCTGTCCGGGCAAGGCATCGCCATCGAGATCACCGAAGGCCTGCTGATGGGTGCCGGCGTCGGCGTAACGGACAAGCTGCTCGAGTTCCGCGATGCGGGCATGCAGGTTTCAATCGATGATTTCGGCACCGGTTATTCATCGCTGGCCTATCTGAAGAAATTCGATATCGACTATCTGAAAATCGACCAGTCATTCGTGCGCGATCTGGCGACCGATCCCAACGACATGGCGCTGTCCGAGGCGATCATCGTGATGGCGCACAAACTCGGGTTGAAAGTGATTGCCGAGGGAGTCGAGACCGAAACGCAGCGCAAGCTGCTGGCCGACGCAGGCTGCGACTATGCACAAGGCTACCTGTTCTCCAAACCGGTTCCGGCCGAGGAGTTTGAAGCGTTATTGCAGCGCGCCTGAAAGGACAACACCATTGTCCGCAGATTACGCAGATTTCAGATAAAGCAATTCGAATTCCATGTTTACTCAGCCGTCAGAAATTAAGGCTACAAAAAATTGATATTCATGTGTAGGAGCCCGATTTATCGGGCGATTTTAAGGTTGGCTATCGCCCGATAAATCGGGCTCCTACAACTATGTTTTGGCTTAAGCAATGATTTCGACTATTGGTGCATGTGTCGCCTAACTAACTGCTGTGTAATCTCGCGTAATCTGTGAAATCTGCGGACCGAACTGCCGCTTCCGGATTCTTGTAGTCATGTCTATGGGCTGTTTTCTACAGGCTGACGCTGACCGGCAAACCCAGTTTACCGATGCGCCCGGCAAAGGCTTGTAGACTTTCCAGCGGCAATTGTGACAGGCGCGGCGCTTCCGCCTGCAGCGAGGGACGCGCCAGACCATAGAGCAGCACGCCTTGCGGTTTGTGTCCGTCACGCAGCAGCGCCGCGACAAACTCGAGATAGTCGTCCTCATCCTGCTGCGCCGGCGCTTGACCGTCCAGCGCACACCAACAGGTTTGCACCCAGGTCGGACACAGCGTGATGGCCGCAACGAGGTTGTCGCGCACCTTGCTCATGCGGGTATGGGTCTCGTTAATGAGCCGCATCCCCGCCTCGCTGGCGCGATCCAGCTTGAACCACACTTCACCGTTAAGCCGTGCCAGCGCGCGCACGCCTTGCTGTACATCATCGCGGTATAACAGGCTGCCGTTGGTGATCAGCACAGTCTTCACATTGTCGGGCAAGCCCGTTTCACTGCGCACACGCCCGATGAGTTCGATCACCCGGACAAATTCGGCGGCGCTGGTCGGTTCGCCGTTGCCGGACAGTGCGATATCATTGATGCGTCGCAAACCTTCCGGGACGCGGCTTTGCATGAAATCACCGTGCAGCAGCTCATCGAGAAAAGCGCGCAATTCATTTTCCAGAACCGCAAAATCAACAGGCGGCGCGCTCCCGCGCGTCAGATCGGGAACCTGGCAGTAGATGCAACGCCAGTTGCAAGCGTTGTTGGGATTGAGGTTGATGCCGACCGAGACACCATTGGCGCGGCGCGATACGACCGGATAAACATAACGCAGCGCTGCGCTGCCGCGATCGTGGTCGGTGGTGCTGAGTTGTTTTCCGTTCAACCTGAATAACTCCATTGTCCGCAGATTACACAGATTAACGTTGATTACACAGCAGCCAGTTAGTTAGGCGACACATGCACCAATAGTCGAAATCATTGCTTAAGCCAAAACATCGTTTGCAGAGCCCGATTTATCGGGCGATAGCCAACCTTGAAATCGCCCGATAAATCGGGCTCCTACACATGAATATCAATTTTTTGTAGCTTTAATTTCTGACGACTGAATAATCTATCTAATCTGCGTAATCTGCGGATAAAACTGTTTTTCAGGATTTTCCCGGCGGCAGATACTTCTCCGGATCCACCGGCTTGCCGAAACGCCGCACTTCAAAATGCAACTTGACCTGGTCGGCATCGGTTTTACCCATCTCGGCAATCTTCTGTCCGCGGGTGACGCTCTGCCCTTCCCTCACCAGCACCTGGTCGTTGTGCGCGTAAGCGCTGAGATAAGTTTTGTTATGCTTGATGATGACCAGATTGCCATAGCCACGCAGCCCGCTGCCGCTATACACCACCTTGCCGGGCGCGCTCGCGAGAATCGGCTGGCCGAGCTTGCCGGCAATATCAATGCCCTTGCTGCTGGCCGGCTCGGAAAACCTGGCAACCATTTTGCCTTGCGCGGGCATGGACCATTCCAGCGCTTCGTCATCGCCATTGTCGCCAGCATCGTCTGTTTGCGGCTTTGGATCGGGTTTAGGTTTGCGCTTCACCTCTGCGATCGCTTGCTGGCTCAGTTGCTGATCCTTTTCGATCTGAGCCAATGCCGCATCGCTATATTCATATTTCGCGAGCCTCGGCAGCTCCCGTATCACAGACGCTATCGGCTTGATTTGAACGTCAGCCGGAGGAATGATCGGCTTGGCACCGTCCGCAAACAGGCGGATCTGCTGCCCGACCTGAATCATGCCGGGATCCCGGATGTCGTTCAGCTCAGCCAGTTCGTGATAATCAAGGCCGTGGTTGAAAGCAATGCTGTACAGCGTATCGCCCTTCTGCACGAGATATATCTGGGGTCGCCAATCTTTTTCGCGCACAAGTTTGTTACGGGTCTCGTCACGCGCGGAAAGGTTTTTCTTTGGTGCTTCACCACGATCGATAACCGGCGCACGCTGTCCGGTCGACGAACAGCCGGCCAATACAGCAACCGTAATCAGTAATACGTAAAACTGTCTTGATTTCATGCCTTCCCTGTCAATAGCGGTACGAACTTCACCGGTTCCAGCCGGGTTTCGCGGAAGCCGCCGGCATCACGTTCAACCAGATACAGCCACTGTTCCTGCGTTCCCACCGGCAGCGCCATTCTACCACCGAGCGCAAGTTGCTCGCGCAGCGCCGCCGGCAGCAGGGGTGCGGCAGCGGCCATGATAATGCCGTCAAATGGCGCGGCCTCGGGCAATCCGATAGCACCATCGGCATGGCGCGCACTGACGTTCCGCAGCTTCATGTCGCGCAACTGTCGCCGGGCGCGTTCATACAGGGGCTGGACGCGCTCCACGGTATAGACTTCCTGCGCCAGCTGCGCCAGTACCGCCGCCTGATAGCCGCAACCGGTTCCAACCTCCAGCACACGACCCAGTGGCCGACCGTCACGCAGCACCTCGATCATGCGCGCCACGATATAGGGTCGGGATATGGTTTGATTGAAATTGATCGGCAGCGACACATCATCGTAGGCGCGGCTCGCCATCGCCTCATCGACAAACAAGTGACGCGGCACGTCGAGCATCGCCGCCAGCACCGCTTCATCCCTGATGCCCTGCTCGCGCAAGCGCTCGATCATGCGCGCACGGGTGCGCTGCGAAGTCATGCCGATGCCGCTCAGGCGCGTATTCATTACCCGAGCCAGCCGCGCACGGCGTCAAGTTGGTCGTACTGGGTGAGATCGATCTGCAACGGGGTGAGCGAGACGCGCTGTTGTGCCAGAGCGTAAAAATCCGACCCCGGACCGGCATCCTGTGCCTTGCCTGCCGCGCCGACCCAATACACGGTTTCACCACTCGGATTGCTGGCTTTCACCACCGGCTCGGCCTTGTGACGCTTGCCGAGACGGGTGACCTCGATGCCCTGCAGTTGATCATGGGGCACATCCGGCACATTCACGTTGAGCAGCCAGGGATGGCTGTGCGTCTGTCCGGCAAAGCGCTGTACCAGTTCGGCTGCGACCCGGGCAGCCGTCCCGTAATGGGCAAATTCCCTGCCGACCAGCGAAACCGCGATGGAGGGAATGCCCAGCAGGAATCCTTCGGTTGCCGCCGCCACCGTGCCCGAATAAATGGTGTCGTCGCCCATGTTGGCGCCGGCATTGATGCCGGACACGACCATGTCCGGCTGATGATCCAGCATTCCGGTAACGGCAAGATGCACGCAGTCGGTGGGCGTGCCATTGACATAATAAAAACCGTTCGCGGCGCGACTGAGCTTGAGCGGGCGATCCAGCGTCAGGGAATTGGAAGCACCCGAACGATCCCGTTCGGGTGCAACCACGGTGATATCGGCAACTCGGGCGAGATGCTCGGCAAGACAGGCCAGGCCGGGTGCAAAATAGCCGTCGTCATTACTGATCAGAATGCGCATCGGCGGACAGGAATTATTCTTTAAAGGCTGTTATATAAATTGAGAGTCACCTGGCCGGGGCGGAAAGATTTGAACCTGCGACCACTTGCACCTCATGCATATCAGAAAATCACCAGCATCCATCTGGCGACGGATAAACCATAGTGCGTCTAACGTGGCAATGATGCCTAAAAAAATGATCTGCCGCAACCTGCTACATCAGATCAGTAACCCGCTTCGGCTTACTCTCGTTAGGGACTGTCCAACAAATCGCTTGACAGTCCAAATTAAACTATCTACCTTTTGTAGTTAGACAGTACAACAAGGCGAGGCCGCCATGCTATCAAGCAAGGAACTGATTGATTTAACAGAAATTTCAAGGGCTACGTTAAATAATTACATTAACCTTGGATTACTGTCCAAACCAGTGGTAACCAATCCGGGCGGCGGCGCCGATGGACCGCGTCAGCTTGGCTTCTTTCCGGACAATAGCATCGAACGAATCCGCGAGATTCAGCGACTGAAACGCGAAGGTTACAGCATGGCCAAAATTGCCGCCCGTCTGGTCACAGCACCTCAACCAGACGAAACACACGTGCCGCTTCAAACCACGACACCAGCCTCTCCTCCCTTCACTCCTCATTTGCAGTTAATTCCGGCCAACGATGGCAATTCATCTTCCGGTCTGCGCGTCACCATCGAAGGTATCGCCTTCCCCGCCTATATGGTGAACCACAGCTTCGAGCTGGTCTGGTTCAACGATGCCGCCCGCGACCAGCTCTTCAACGGCCTAGAAAAACTGCCGCCGTCCAGCGAGGGGCGCAACCTGTTCAGTTTGCTCGCCACCGGCGGGGTATCGCCTGATATGGCCGACCTGCTGCGCTTTCACATCGGGCTCGCCAAAGGCCGCCTCAGTCCGGGACGCTTCGCCGATGGCTGCAAGGGTGTCAGTTCCGAGACATTAACCTGGCTGCAGGATGCCTACGCAGCGGCTGTCGCAGAGCCGCCCAAACCTATTATGGACGGACTGGTTACCATAGCTGACAGCCTCCAGCGCGCCTATATCTCGCTATTCCGCGAAGGCATCTTTGTCGTGCTGACACCCGAGAAGCATGAGGCAGACTCGATGCTTGAATTTCTTGCGCGCCGCGATGAGGTGATCCGGAACCTCTTGCAACAACGCATGCCGATGCTGACCAATCTGGCAGTGTTGGTAGCCGACCTGCAAGACTCGGTGCGCATCTGCTCGGAGCTGCCGCCGGATGAATACTTTAGCCTGATCAATGACATCTGGGCAGCGGTGGGGCCAATCTTTCGCAAACACCACGCCACCTACGGCAAGCATGTCGGCGATGGCATGGTTTATTACTTCTTTCCCCAGCCAGACAGCAACTACCTGTTTAATGCCCTGGCCTGCGCAGCCGAGATACGCGAGGAAATCAAACACCTTTCAAAACGCTGGCAGCTGCAAAAAAACTGGCTCAACGAGCTCTACCTGAACACCGGCATTACCGATGGCCATGAGTGGCTTGGCACCTTCCGCTCGACCACCAGCATGGAATTCGTTGTGCTTGGCGACACCATTAACCAGGCGGCGCGCATTTCCGATTTTGCCCGATTCGGCGGCATCTGGGCCACCAAGAGCCTGATCGGCAAGCTGCCACCAGAATCACGCGAACGATTGCGCTACGGCGTGCGCCGTAAATCCGACAGTGGCCGCGAAGTGTTCGTGCCAACCAGCTTTGCCACCGTCGCCTCGCTGACCAAGGACACCGAAGACGCCAACTGCAAGCTGCGCGACATCGCCACCGTGCCAATCACCGAGATCGTGGACGTTACCGGGGCGTAGTCGCGGCCTGCATTTTCTTGGCGGCGAACCGCACCGAAAAACAAAAAAGCCAGCATCTTGGCTGGCTTCAGTTTATTGATTTTACTGGTCGGGGCGAGAGGATTTGAACCTTCGCCGAGACAACACATGACAACCCATGATCAATGAAATCGCCAATAGTGACGCGGCCTGTTGAGCATGATTCATCATATTTCGGCAGACGATAGCCACAAGAACGCCACAAGGATTTGATATTCCGATCCTGACGCGTCATCAACAACTCAAGCATCATGAAGTTGGTCAAGAGAATATCTGGTGGGCTCGATGCTATGCGTTGGCGCTCTTCATCACTTTCTTGTCCGGTATATCTGCCAAATGTGATTGGCGCATCCGCATCTGGGTAATCAGATAAAAATCTTCCAAGCTTTTCCAGTTGGCTATTGGCGAGCGCATTCATCGGGTAAATAATGATGGCTCGTGTGCGCTTGGTTGGGTCGCTTGCTTTTGCTTTCAAAATGGCATCAATAATCGGGATGAAATACGCCAGTGACTTACCTGATCCGGTTCCCGTAGTCAGAACATAACTGGCTCCAGCTTGTGCAAAGCTGATAGCCTCTTGCTGATGCTGGAACAACGATAAGCTTGCACCAGTGTCAATCAGCGTCCAATACTTTCCACTAATCAGCGTCCAATTTTTTCCAC
>CAYHEM010000009.1:0-102964 GCA_964355765.1 uncultured Gallionella sp. | reverse complement strand
CAGGAAGGCGATCGCAAGATCGCGGTGTATGACCTGGGTGGCGGCACATTCGATATCTCCATCATCGACATTTCCGAGATCGATGGCGAGCACCAGTTCGAAGTGATGTCCACCAACGGCGACACCTTTCTCGGCGGCGAAGACTTCGACATGCGCGTTATCGAATTTCTGGTCGAAGAATTCAAGAAAGAGAGCGGCATCGACCTGAAGAAGGACATGCTGGCATTGCAACGCCTGAAGGACGCGGCGGAGAAGGCCAAGATCGAGCTGTCTTCCTCGCAGCAGACCGAAGTAAACCTGCCTTACATCACGGCAGATGCGAGTGGTCCCAAGCACCTGGCGGTGAAGATCACGCGCGCCAAACTGGAAAGTCTGGTGGAAGAGCTGATCGCGCGCACTATCGAGCCATGCAAAGTCGCCATGAAGGATGCAGGGGTTAGCGCGTCCGACATCGCCGACGTGATTCTGGTCGGCGGGCAGACGCGCATGCCCAAGGTTCAGGAAAAAGTTAAGGAGTTCTTCGGCAAGGAAGCGCGCAAGGACGTGAATCCGGATGAGGCCGTGGCCGTCGGTGCGGCAATCCAGGGCGGCGTGCTGCAGGGCGAGGTGAAGGACGTGTTGCTGCTTGACGTGACCCCGCTATCGCTGGGCATCGAGACCATGGGCGGCGTGATGACCAAGTTGATCAAGAAGAACACCACCATCCCGACCAAGGCGTCGCAGGTGTTCTCCACCGCCGAGGACAACCAGAGTGCGGTAACCATCCACGTGCTGCAAGGCGAGCGTGAAGTTGCTTCCGGCAACAAGAGCCTCGGCCAATTCAACCTGTCCGATATTCCGCCCGCATCACGCGGCATGCCACAGATCGAGGTGACTTTCGATATTGACGCAAACGGTATTCTGCATGTATCGGCGAAGGACAAGGCAACCGGCAAGGAGAACAAGATCAAGATCCAGGCCAGCTCCGGCCTGAGCGAAGAAGAAATCAACCGCATGGTGAGCGATGCCGAGGCGCATGCCGAAGACGACCGCCAGGCGCTGGAACTGGTAACCTCGCGCAACCAGCTGGATGCGCTGATCCACTCCACACAGAAATCGCTGAAGGAATACGGCGAGCAGTTATCTGCGGATGAAAAATCCGCCATCGAGGCCGCGCTGAAGGAAGCCGAGGAAGTGGTGAAAGGCGACGACAAGGAAGCGATCGACGCCAAGGCCGAAGCGCTGGCAACCGCCGCGCAGAAGCTGGGCGAAAAGATGTACGCCGCCGAACAGGCCAAGGCACAGGAAGGCGGCTGCGGCTCCTGTGAACCGGGCGAAGCATGTGACAGTCACCAGAAGGACGAAAGCGATGTAGTGGACGCGGAGTTTACTGAGGTGAAGGACAAGAAGTAACGGCGAGAAGAGTTAAGGGGGAAGGGTGTGAAGCGCGCGCATCGCGACCTGAAAGCTTGGCAACAAGCTATCGATCTGGTTACTGCGGTATACGCTACAACTTCCACTTTCCCCACCCATGAGAAATTTGGATTATCCAGCCAACTGCAACGTGCAGCTGTTTCTGTTCCAGCAAACATCGCAGAAGGTTTTGCGCGTAATGGAACCAAGGAGTTGCTGCATTTTTAAGCATCTCAGCTGGCTCGCTTTCCGAATTGGATACGCTAATAGAGCTTGCCGCGAGGTTGGGCTACCTGAATAACACAGAGGAGTTGAACGGGAAAGTGGATGAAGTTTCGGGATTGTTAATGGGGTTGTCGGCATCGATCAAACGCCGTGCCACCTCCTGACCCTTCCCCCTTCTCCCTTCTCCCTTCCCATCATCAATGAGCAAAAAAGACTACTACGAAGTCCTCGGCATCAACCGCGATGCTTCCGACGAAGAAATCAAGAAGGCTTATCGCAAGCTGGCGATGAAGCACCACCCCGACCGCAACCCGGACAACCCGAAAGCGGAGGAGCATTTCAAGGAAGCCAAAGAAGCCTACGAGACACTCTCCGACGGGCAAAAGCGCGCGGCCTATGACCAGTATGGCCACGCCGCATTCGAGGCGGGCGGCATGGGCGGCGGCCCGTTCGGCGCGGGAGGTGCCGGAGGTGCGGGATTCGATTTTTCCGACATCTTCGGCGATATCTTCGGTGGCGGCCGCGGCGGCGGACGCAGCAATGTACATCGCGGCGCTGACCTGCGCTATAACATGGAAGTCACGCTGGAGCAGGCCGCGCGCGGCACCGAAACGCAGATCCGCGTGCCCACCATGGCGCAATGCGCAACCTGCAAGGGCACTGGCGCGAAGCCCGGCACCAACCCGACCACCTGCACCACCTGCAGCGGCCACGGGCAGGTGCGCATGCAGCAGGGATTTTTCTCGGTCCAGCAACCCTGTCCGCGCTGTCACGGCACCGGCAAGATGATTGCCTCGCCGTGCAAGGATTGCAGCGGCAGCGGGCGCATCAAGCAGCACAAGACGCTGTCGGTAAAAATCCCGGTGGGCGTGGATAACGATGATCGCATTCGTCTCTCCGGCGAGGGCGAGCATGGCGTGAACGGCGGGCCGCCCGGCGATTTATATGTGGTGATCCACATCAAGCCGCACGCGGTATTCCAGCGCGACCACAACGATCTGCATTGCGAAATGCCGATCAGCTTCAGCACCGCCGCACTGGGCGGCGAGATCGAGATCCCCACGCTGGACGGCGTGGCGCGCATCAAAATTCCCGCCGAAACGCAAAGCGGCAAGCAGTTCCGCCTGCGCGGCAAGGGCATCAAGGGGGTACGCAGTACGACGCATGGCGATTTGCATTGCCATGTCATAGTGGAAACGCCGGTAAGTCTGACCGAAAGGCAAAAGGAGCTGCTGCGCGAGCTTGAAACAATCAATGAAGCCGACAGCGATCGTCACAACCCGCGCGCCAAATCGTGGATGGACAAAGTGAAGAATTTCTTTAGTCAGTAGGCCGGGAGCTTCCTGGCCCGGAAAGAACCAGATCCATCCGCAGATTACGCAGATGCACACAGATTTTTGAGTGATTGCTTATATTGACGGGTCACCCAAAGGTGACTGCTTATCTCATTTCCGGCATCCTCCGCTTAATCTGTGTAATCTGTGGACAGCCGTTTTCCCGGGTTCAATGGAACGCCATCTGCGCTTTATAGCAAGACTTCCTCACCTTCGCGTGCCAAACGGCATTCCGGGCCGCCCTCACCCTGCGGCCTGAGCGCCAGCGCTTTTCCAAATTCCCGCTCCAGTGCTTCGTCACTACGGGTGGGTTCGTGATGAGTGCAATACACAACCTTGGCGTCGGCCTTTCTTGCCATTTCGATACAGGAATCAAAGGTGCCATGCCCCCAGCCTTTCTTCGACTGATATTCTCCGGCCGTATAGGATGAATCAGCAATCAATACATCCACGCCGCGCATGGCCTCGATAATGGATTTTTCCTTGTCCTCGATCAACATCTGGTACTCATCAAAGCCTTCATCATCGGGCGTATAAATGTTGTAATGCGGCTCGTGATCGCCGGTAAAAAATAGCGACTTGCCATTGCAATCGACGCGGTAGCCAAAACTGATGACCGGGTGATTGAGCAGGGTCGGCGTGATTGTGGCTGAACCGATCTGCACGCTTTGTTCCGGCATCAGGGTCTCGTATTCGATCCTGGCCTTCAATTCGGTTTCGCGCACCGGAAAATAGCTGTACTGCAACTGCACTTCCATGGACTGCTCAATGCCGCGCCCGGAAACAGGATCGAATGCCCCATGCAGGCGCAGCACGTTGCCGGGAATAAAAAGTGGAGTGAAAAACGGCAAACCGTGGATATGATCCCAATGGGTGTGGGTGATAAAGACGTTTGCAGTGACCGGCATTTCCCTGAGCAACACCTGCGACAACGCGAAAACTCCGGTGCCGGCATCGAGGATAATCAACTCATTGTCGTCAGTGCGTATCTCGATGCAGGTGGTATTTCCGCCATATTTAACGGTATGGGGGCCAGGAGAGGGAATCGACCCGCGAACGCCCCAGAATTTTACTTTCATGCTTCGGCTCCGATCTGGGCAAAGAGGCTGGATTCTTCGGCAATTTTCGACAGGTCACCGAGCGAGGCGACGATTGCATCGATGTCGCCGCCGAAATAATTCTGAACGGCCGGTGGCAGAGCCTCGATACAAGGGTTACCGCCATCGCCGAAAGACATCTTCTTGCTGATCTGATTGGCCGCATAAACGCCAGCCCATATACCGCCCTCCCCTGCATCCATGGAATGATGGTTGCGTATGCAATCAATCAACGCTTGGGGAAATTGCCATTTCTCCGCCAGCATGGAGCCGACGACAGTGTGATCGACACCGATCACCCGTTTTTCCGCCGTATGCAGCGATATATTTTCGCTGCTGCTTTTTTTTAATGCCTGATTGAATTCGTCCGGCATGAACAGGGCGAACACCACCTTGCCGAAGTCGTGCAACAACCCGGCGATATAGCAGTCCATCGGGTCGATGCCCGCCAGCCTTCCGCCCAGCAATTTGGCGATACCGGCAGTGGTAAGCGAATGCTGCAAATACTGCTGAATGTCGAAACAGGCAGCGTTTTGTTTGGGCAGGATGCCGATCGAGGCGATGCTGAGCGCAAGATTTTTGACGGTATTGAAGCCCAGGAATACCACCGAATGGTTAACCGATGTGATTTTACTGGGCGGGTTGTAATAGGCCGAGTTGATGACCCTGAGAATCTTGACCGTCATCACAGGGTCTTTCTCGATCACCTGCACCAGTTGCTTCGGCTCGCACTCCAGGTTTTTCGTTAACTCCAAAAGTTTTTGCACGCTCTTGGGAAAGGCGGGCATTTTTTCCACGGCCTGAGTGAGCCTCTTTGCCAGTTCCGGCGAAATTTCTTTTATATCACTCATGTCATCGCGTAAATTAGTTAGGCGGAGCATCTTGCTACGCCTTCCCTCCCACCGTCAACCCATCAGTCCGTTTTAAACGGGCGCAACGAAGCAAAAAATTGCATGCTTAAAGGAGTCGGCGTGAACAAACCCTTTAGTTCGTTTTTCCACCTGCTTCGGAGTATATTAACCACCTGAGTTGGCAGCATCCTTCACACGCCGGCGCGGGTGAAGATTAGTCCAAGCCGTTAACCGGTTAAGCCTGAGCAGTTTTTCTTGTCCGCAAATTAACCCAACACTTTTCTGGAGGGTCATCATGTCACTTCTATTCTCAACCGCTACGCTAGGATCACTCACACTGCAGAATCATCTTGTCATGGCGCCGATGACGCGTAATCGCGCCACCGGCAATATTCCGAACGAACTCATGGCGCAGTATTACGCGCAACGGGCAACTGCCGGGCTCATCGTTAGCGAAGGCACATCGCCGTCTCCCAACGGGTTGGGCTATCCGCGCATACCGGGGGTATTTTCTGCGGCGCAAATAGCCGGATGGAAACTCGTCACCGACGCGGTTCACGCCAAGGGCGCGAAAATGTTCATCCAGTTAATGCACTGCGGGCGCATCGGACATCCGCTCAATCTACCCAGGAATGCTCGCATACTGGCGCCGTCGGCAGTGGCAGCCGCGGGTGAGATGTACACCGATGCCGAAGGCATGAAGCCAAACGCCATGCCGCAGGCAATGACCGAGGCGGACATCAAGTCCGCCATAGAAGAATTCGCACAGGGCGCGAAGAACGCGATGGCGGCGGGATTCGACGGTGTCGAGCTGCATGCGGCAAACGGTTATCTGCTCGAGCAGTTCATCCGCCCGAACTCGAACCAGCGCACAGATCACTATGGCGGTTCGATCGAGAGCCGGGCACGCTTCGTACTTGAAGTCGCCGAAGCGATGATCATCGCCATCGGCAAGGACAAGGTCGGCATACGTTTGTCGCCATTCGGGGTGTTCAATGACATGCCGCTGTATGACGCCATGGAGGCTGATTACACCTGGCTGGCGCAACAACTTGACGCACGCGGACTGGTTTACATCCATCTGGTCGATCACTCGTCCATGGGTGCACCAACGGTGCCAGAGACCATAAAGGCGACCTTCCGCAAAGCCTTCAAAGGCGCGTTGATTCTCTCAGGCGGCTACGATGCCGCACGCGCCGAGAGCGATCTGGCCGCAGGCAAATGCAATTTGATCGGTGTGGGGAAACCCTTCCTCGCCAATCCCGATCTGGTCTTGCGCTGGAAGACGGGCGCGGCGGTGAATACGCCGGACATGAATACGTTCTATACGCCCGGACCCAAGGGATACACGGATTACCCGACGCTGGCTTGATCAGCAGGCAACCTCATCAAATGCCGAATGGCAAGCTTGCCAGCCGCGCGTCAAAGCCAATTAAAATGGCCGGTTTGAGCCGGCCATTTTAATTATCAAGCACAAGATTTAAACCACCGGCTTTAGGGTTGTTTAGTTACAAATCCGGGTTCAAACAGTCCCGGACTCCACCCTCACCGCCAGTTCTCCGGCAAGCTCGAAGAACGTCTCTTCATGCAGCCTGCCATGCCGTCCGTAACCGGCGATGGCACGAAAGGTCGAACCACCGGGAATACCGAGAGCCCTGGCCTCTTCCAGAAACCATTCATGCAGGGGAATTCCCGTGTGAAGCTGTTTTTCGGAAACATAAAAAAGTGAGCTTTTCCATTGCTGCTCCCCTAATGCTGAAGCCATTTGAAAGTCTGAATACCCAGTACCGTCATCAACAGCGAACCGCCGAGGTGCGCGGCGATGATGCTTGCTCCCCACGCATACTGTCCGCGCAACAGCAAGGTGACCGTCTCTGCCGAAAAGGTTGAAAAAGTGGTCAGCCCGCCGAGAAATCCGGTGATGATCAGCAGCCGCCATTCCGGCGACAGCCCTGGGTGCTGCATGAAAAATGCAATGCTCAGGCCGATCAGATAACCACCAATCATATTGGCCGCAAGCGTGCCGAGTGGCAATTCCGGCAACATGGGATCGAACCACAAGCCGAAACCCCAGCGCAGCCATGCGCCGCACGCTGCGCCAATTCCTACCGCAAGAAAAGCATAGAGCGTCATATCTTGAATCGGTTACTCTTTCCAGGCCTGGTTGAAGGCGGCCTGCGCCTTGTCGTAGCGCTTCCTGCTTTCAAGATAGCGCGCTTCAGACTGCTCAGCCTTTTTCTGCTCAGCTTCGAATTGTTTCTTCAATCGCTCCACATCCTTCCTGGTTCGGAACAGGCGTTGCGCATCGGCATCACGCTTGGCTTGAGCGGCATTCATCTCGTTCTGCGCGATTCGCAATGCAGTCTGCACAGTTGATAAATCCCTGCCCTGAGCCAAAGACGATAAGCCAAACAGAAAAAAAGCCAGTAACAGCGCGCCTGGCATTATCGATTTATTTAAAAACATGGCAACCTCTCCAAAGCAGGCACAGTGCAATCCCATTGCCGTGCATTCTACTCCACCAGACAAACCGGTGCGAAGCCGCCACCCGGCGTGCGAAAATTAGTCGTCTGGCCCTGATAGAGCCGCGCTGCAAGCAGTTGCACCTGCCCGTCATAGACATAGCAGCGCACATCGAACTTGAGCCGGGTCGCCTCCGCATCATGCATGCAGATGCTGCGCTCACCCGGTGCTGCCAGCTTTTGCGCGACATAACCGCCCTGCATGATTTCACCGAACACGCGGCGCGTAAGGTTTACGCCGCGATACGCGCCCTTGCTGCCATAGCCGTCATTCGGCTTGAAAAACCATTGCTTACGCCCCGCCCACAACTCTGCCTCCCTGTCCGGCCTCACCACGAGGGTGTGCGGAATACCCGCCTGCAGAACGGCAATGTCCGACTCGCCTGCGCCCAGCGCGCGCAACCCGGCAACATCGGTCAGCCGCACCAGGTTGCGCTTGTCGGCGTAGCGGGTGAAGTGCATCGGATTGGGTGTCAGCATCACACCACCTTCCAGATACGCCTGCCGCAAAACCGGATGGTGCTGCAAGGAAAAATCGGTCAGGCGGTTGTACACCATATCAATCTTCTGTTCGCCCAGGTACAGACCTCCCTCATGCGCATGCAACGCGGCGGGATCGGCAATATGCGCCGTGATTCCGGCGCGCTCGAACATGCGCTGCGCCAGCAGGAACTCGGCGTAAAGATATTGCGCTTCCGGCTGTTCGTCCACGATGGCGATGCTGTTGAGCGGCACTTCACCGCGTTCCAGCCGCCACTCGTTGCGAAACATGCCGATAAAAATCTGCTCGAGATTTTTTTCAGCCACCATCTCGCCCGGCAATCCGGCTTCGCGCTGACTGTCGATCAGCAACGCATTGAGAAACGCCCCGCCCGCATTGCTGTTGATTTCGATGAGATGCGTGCCTTCGCTGTTCAGATGGAAGTCGTAGCCAAAAAATACGCCCAGTCCTGCTCCCCTCGCCCCTACGGGGGAGAGGGGCTGGGGGAGAGGGGCCTCACTCACCCACCCCGGCAACTTAACCACCCGCTCCGCCGCATCAATCACCCCGCGCATCTGCCGTAACTGTGCACCACTGATGCATACCGCGGAATCGGCAAACAAATGCGGGCAACGCTCCGCCACCCGCCCGGACCATGCAGCGCCCTGCGTCTGCATCAGACGTTGCAACGCGGCATGATCCAACAAGGCCGAATGACAATCGTCATTCAGTGATTTTGCAAGAGGGGCAGAGAATGCCGTGTTATCCATCAGGATGACGTCTTGGGTACGTACGACGCACCCTTAACCAGCTTGTTATTCATATGTGGCGCTTGTTTTAATATTTCGGCGGATGCATTCTGCCATGTTTGCCGGAAAATCCGGAAGCCCAAACAAAACTCCCGCACATGGCGGGAGCTCTGGCGCAGCAATCATTGCAGTTAATTTTAATGCAGCAACAGGGATTGCTGTACCGCCACGGAGCAGACCGACATCAGCGTACTTGGCAGTATGCCCAGCAACAGCACGGCCAGACCGTTTGCACTCATCAGCAACACGGTGTCCTGTTCGCAAGTAATCGGCGCATGACTTTCCGGCGCGTCGAAGTACATCAACTTGACGATGCGCAGGTAGTAGAACGCGCCGATCAGCGAGAACAGCACCGCAACGACGGCCAGCCAGATGTGGCCCGCATGCACGACAGCAGTCAACACCGAAAACTTGGCGTAAAAACCCACGGTGGGCGGCACGCCTGCCATCGAGAACATCAGCAGCAGCATCAGAAAGGCGAGCCACGGGCTGCGTCGGCTGAGCCCCTTGAAATCATCGAGCGTGTCGGCCTCGAACCCATCCGCGCGCGACAGCAGCAGGATCATGCCGAACGCGCCCAGCGACATCAGCGCATAGACCACGACATAGAACATCGACGCGCCATAACCCTCGATACTACCGCTCAATAAACCCAGCAGCACGAATCCCATGTGGGTAATGGTCGAATAGGCGAACATGCGTTTAAGGTTGGTTTGTGCAATCGCGGAGATATTACCGAGTGCCATCGAAGCAACCGCGAGCATGATCAACATGCCTGACCAATGTTCCACCAGAGGCTGCAGGCCGTCGACCAGAATACGCGCGGCGAAGGCAAAAGCAGCAAGTTTTGGCGCCGAGCCGATCAGCATGGTGATCGCTGTTGGCGCGCCCTGATAAACGTCCGGCACCCACATATGAAAAGGGACGACGCCGAGCTTGAAGGCCAGGCCCGAGACCACAAATACCAAGCCAAACACCAGCAGATTCTTGTCAGCCGAACCGGACTGGATCGCCTGCGACAGCGCACCCAGCTCTAGCGTACCGGTCGCACCATACAGCAAGGACATCCCGTACAACAACAGGCTGGAAGCCAACGCGCCCAGCACAAAATATTTCATCGAGGCCTCGATGGAAACCGAGGAATCGCGTTGTAATGCAACGATCGTATACAGGCTCAGAGAAAGCAGTTCCAAACCGAGATACAGGGTGAGAAAGTGGCTGGCAGAGATCATCACCATCATGCCGATCATAGCAAACAGAACCAGCACCATGAATTCGCCGGTGAACAGGCCACGCGCGCTGAGATACGGGCGTGAGTACATCAGCATCATGGACAACGCCAGACAGGTCAACAGCTTCAGCACATCGGACATCAGGTCGTCCACGACCATATGATTGAAGGCGTAGACCACACCGTTTTCGTGCGTGCCGACGATAATCAGCGTACAGCCCAGCAAGGTGAGCTGCACCAGCATGTAGGTGATCAGTCTGCCGTTTTGCTTGATCAGCAAATCCGCGATCAGAATCACGCACGCCATGGTCAGCGCGAAGACCTCGGGGAGCACCGGCAATAAATCTGATATTACAAAGTTCATAGCGTCTGTTTCCAATCCCAATGAGAGATTTGACAAGGCAATATACGGCACGCGTCCGCAGCTGTCCGGCTCACTGCAACGGTGTTCGCCACTGCTGCAGGCTGAGGCCTCAAGTCGAGCAACGACGGTGATGCCGCACCATTCAGCCCTTGAATGTTTTCGACGTCCCGAACCGATGAAATTTCCGAGACGAGGTGCGCTACGCTTGCCCGCATTCTGTCAAGGAATGGGCTCGGGTTAAAACCGATCCAGAAGACCAGCACCAGTAGAGGCGCCAATGTTGCGATCTCGCGAGCGTTGAGGTCGCCAACAACCACATCCTCCTTCCGGGTGCTTTCCCCCCATACAATTCGTTGCAGCATCCACAGCATGTAAGCCACGGTAAGCACCACCCCGGCGATGGCGATTCCCCCTGCCATGAGGTCATATTTAAAGGTTCCGACCAATACCAGGAATTCCCCGACAAACGCATTTGTTCCGGGAAGCCCGAAGGAGGCAAACGAAAAGATCGCCATCAGGGTCACATAGATCGGCACCGTCATCCGCAACCCGCTGCAATCCGAGATAAGCCGGCTGTGGGTTCTCTCATAGAGCATGCCCACCATCAGAAACATCGCCCCGGTGGTAATCCCGTGGTTGATCATCTGCAGAATGGCCCCTTCAATCCCCTCTGAATTAAAGACAAATATTCCCAGCGTGACAAAGCCCATATGCCCGACGCTGGAGTAGGCGACCAGTTTCTTTAGATCGGTCTGCACCAGCGCCATGTATGAGCCCCAGATAATGGCGATCAACGAGAGGATGATGACGATCGGTGCGTAAGCCTGGCTCGCATCAGGAGTGATAGGTAAGCTGAATCTCAAGAATCCGTAGGTACCCAGTTTCAGCATCACGCTTGCCAGCATCACACTACCGGCCGTAGGCGCCTCGACGTGGGCATCGGGCAACCAGGTGTGAAACGGGAACATCGGAACCTTGATCGCGAAGCCCAGGAAGAAGGCCCAGAACACCCAGAATTGGAAGGTCGCGCTATACGCTCCTTTCGATAACGTCTGGATGTCGAAGGTCTCCCCGCCGGTAAAATACAGCGCCAGAATTGCCACCAGCATCGGAAGGCTTCCCAGCATCGTATAAAGGAAGAACTTCAATGCGGCGTATACCCGGCGCTGACCACCCCATACCCCGATGATCAGGAACATCGGGATGAGTTCCGCTTCCCAGAAGATAAAGAACAGCAACAAATCGAGCGAGACAAAAACGCCGATCAGCATCGCCTCCATGATCAGGATGGCCATCATGTACTCCTTGACCCGAGTGTCGATGGCCTTCCACGAACAGAGTACGCACATCGGAGTAATCAAGGTGGTGAGTAACACCAGCAGCACGCTGATACCGTCCACACCGACGGCATAATTGATGTTGAAAGCGGGAATCCATGGCACCCGCGTCACAAACTGCATCTCGTGCGAAGACGTATCAAACAGATACCACAGCGGCAACGAAATGGCAAAAACCAGCAAGGTAAAAGCGAGCGTGATCCGCCGCATCCACTCATCATTGCGCGGCATGAAGCCGATGATCAGCGCGCCAAGAATCGGAAGGATTAAAAGTAAACTCAATAGATTGGATTCGTTTATCACGCTATAGCCTCAAAACAGTGAGTAAAAGCTCAGGATTAAAAGTGAACCCACCATAATCAGGGCGTAATGCTGAAGTTGTCCGGTTTGCATCTGCCGTAATGCGCCCGCCCCTCGCACCACCAGCGCCGCAATGGCATTGACGGCCCCGTCAATCACGTTCTTGTCAAGCCAGAGCCCTTTAATGCCAAGTACCAGATTGCCACGGAACACTGAACGGTACACTCCAATAAACCAGTTCTCGATGGGGGCGACCACGTGGTACACAAACTGCATGAACAGGGCAGCGCCCCTCCGGTAGAACCAGTCCAGATCCAGGGTAATCTTGCGCGCGCCCCCGAGCTTCTTGCGCAGCAGAAAGAAGCCCAGCGCGGCAAACAGCAGTATCTGCAGAGCCCAGACGACATGGGTTGCCGTGTAGGAATGATAATCGACCGGGTTCGGCAGCTTGTCGTAAAGCCAGTCTGGATAGATTCCGATAAAGACGCACAGGAACGCGGCAATTCCCATCGCCACCAGCATGTTGCGCGGCGGTTCGGTTGGTCGTGCCCCGCAATCCTCGCCGAAGAAGGTGTAATAAGGAATCTTCAGCCCCAGACACAGGAAGGTACCGACGGAAGCCAGCGTGAGCAGCAACCAGATCACGGGAAGATGCATCTCGGCGGCGGCGGAAATCTCCATGGACTTGGTCACGAATCCGCTGAACAGCGGAAAAGCCGAAATCGAGAGGGCGCCGATCATGTAGAGGGCAAAGGTCACCGGCATCCAGCGGTATAACCCGCCCAGTTCGCTCAACTTGCTTTGCCCGGTCATTTGCAGGACTGCACCCGCCCCCATAAACAGCAGACCCTTGTACAGGATGTGCGCAAAAGCATGCGCAACTGCGCCGTTAATGGCCAAAGCAGACCCCATCCCGATGGCGGCCACCATGAAGCCCACCTGGCTGATGATGTGGTAGCCGAGAAGCCGGCGAATGTCGTTCGACAGCATGGCAAACACCACGCCGTAGAGCGCCATGAAAGTGCCCATCCAGATGAGTATCTCTGTGCCGGGATAGCCGCGAATCAGCGCGTAGACCGCAGTCTTGGTGGTAAAGGCACTCAGAAAGACCGCACCCGTCACCGTTGCCTCCGGGTAAGCATCCGTCAACCAGGCATGCAGCGGGGGCACTGCGGCATTGAGCATGAACCCGATCATGATGAGATTGGATGCCATGCCATGTCCCTGCAGGTGATCGAACTGGATTGATCCGGTCGTCACATAAAGGGTCAAAATTCCGGCCAGTAGCACCACGCCACCGACGGTGTGCACGAGCAGATAGCGGTACCCTGATGCGATCGAGGTTTTGACCCGACGCGCCCAGATAAGCCAGACCGAGGCGACGCCCATGAGCTCCCAGAACACAAACAGTGTCAGGAGATCGCCGGCAAAGGTTGCGCCGAGGGATGAACCAGCATAGACAAACGCAGCGATATATTGTCCATTGTCCTTGATATGCAGTGAATAAATCGCCCCGATCAACGCTGCCAGCGAGAACACATAAGCGAAGGCAAGGCTGAGCTTGTCGACTCTTCCGAAGATCAGTTCAAATCCGATAAAGTTGACGACACCATGAATGCCGGGCGTCATCAGCATCACCGTCAGCAGCGCAAGCACCGGAAGGGCGACGATATAAATCTGTTGCATTCTCCCCTTGAAGAAAGGAATGAGAAATGCCCCCAAAATGAGGAATACTGAAGGATGGACCCAATCAATCATTGTAATAATCCTCTGACCGTCCCAGCCAATAATGCCCTAATGCCTTCGACACGACGACAATCAGGATGAAGGAAATGAGGCCGTAGCCAGCACTGAATCCCGGGATATCGTCCCAGAAATAATGTGAATGATGCCGGGGAAGAAAGAAATCGATCACAACAAGGAGTACCAGAATCACGCAGAAGATCAGCTTCAGCGTCCTCGCGTTCTTCACCAGAGTTTCCAGAATTTTTCCAATATCCATCACTGAATACCTACCTTGATTAAATTAAGAAAGTGGTCTGGATATATGCCGAGAATCACCGTTCCAGCCGCCGTAATCAGCAATGGTATCAGCACCTTGAGGGGTGCTTCGCTGACACCTTCATGCCCGTCCGCCGGCGGTGTCCCAAACACAGCCTTAAAGACGACCGGTGCAAAATACGCCGCGTTCAGCAGACTGCTGGTCAACAGCACCGTGAGCAGCATCCAGCTCTTGGCCTCAATGGTTGCAATGGCAATATGCCACTTGGTGATGAATCCGGCGAACAGCGGCACACCAATCAGGCTGAGTGAACCGATGGCGAAAGCGGCGATGGTCCACGGCATTTTCCGCGCAATCCCGGACATGTCACTGATGTTGGTCTTGTGCGACGCGACATAGATTGATCCGGCGCAGAAGAACAGCGTGATTTTCGTGAAGGCATGATTCACGATATGGATGATGCCTCCGGTAATGCCGCTGACCGACAGCAGCGCCACCCCCAACACGATGTAGGAGAGCTGACTCACGGTGGAATAAGCCAGCCGCATCTTGAGATTATCCTGGGTCAGCGCAAAGGCCGACGACGCCAGGATGGTGATGGATGCAATGATGGCCGTATAGTCACCCAGGCTGAGGTCCTGCATCAACGACACCCCGAAAACGTCAGTCACCAGCCGCACAATACAGAATGCACCAACCTTGACCACCGCCACGGCGTGGAGCAGCGCGCTGACCGGCGTAGGCGCCACCATCGCGGAGGGAAGCCAGTTGTGCATTGGCATGAGCCCGGCCTTGGCAAAACCGTACAGGAACATGAAATACACCACCGTCAGGAGTGTCGACATCTCCATACCCGAGAACGTCGTCGCCGTCAGTCCGGCAAACATCCCCGCCTTGTTGAATTCCAGCGTACCGGTCAGCGTGTACGTCAAAATGATTGCACCCAGCAGGATGCTGCTCGATGCGCCCACCAGATAAAGCAGGTACTTGCGCCCCGCATCCCAATCCTTGGCAGCTTCATTGTGAATGACCAGCGGTAAAGTGCACAGGCTCAGTATTTCGTAGAAGAAGAACAGCGTGAACAGATTCCCCGCAAAGGCGACACCCATGGCCGAGGAAAGCGCAATGGCAAAACAGGTGTAATACCTCGTCTGGGCGTGCTCCTTGAGGGTACGCATATAGCCCATGGAATAAACCGTCGTGACCATCCATAAAAATGAGGAGGTCGTGGCAAACAACAGGCCGATTCCATCTACCTTGAAGGCCAGCTCAACACCTGGAAGAATCTTGAAAACCGTGTAGTTGATCGTTACCCCGGAAAGAATAACGGGCGTCATGGAAATCACGATCAAAAATTTGATGGCCCCTGCGCCAAGGGAAAAGCCCTCCCTCAGGTTCGGCCGCTTGTAAGAAAGCATGACCAGCACGGCAGCAATCGCCGAGACCAGCACCGCCAGAAGTGGCTTAATTGAAATCAACGCATCCATGTAGCCATCCAGTTCATCTCCGCGAGCGAAAAGGCGGCGAAATGATTATTCGCCTGGTTATTCATCCAGTAAAACGACGAGCTGTTTTTCATTAACGTTATCATCATTATCACCATTACGCCGGCGGGTTACCCCTGCAGCTCGTTCCAATCGGCCACTTCAACCGTGCGCCGATTGCGGAACAGCAGTACAACAATGGCAAGCCCGATGGCCGCCTCGGCAGCGGCAACCACCAATATAAAAAAGACGAATATCTGTCCGGCGGGATCTCCACGATAGTGCGAGAAGGCGACAAAATTTGTATTCACCGCCAGCAGCATCAACTCGATCGCCATCAGCATATTGATGATATTCCGTTGCTTGAACAGAATACCGGCAACGCCCGTGGAGAAAACAACTGCTCCAAGAATCAGAAAATCCGAAAGTTCGATCATCGTGCGACCTCTGTTGTGCTATCCAGGTTTTCTCCGACGCGCTTCTCAGAAGGCATCTTGATCACGCGCAAGCGATCCGATTTATTGACCGCAACCTGATCTGCGATCACCTGCGATTTTGAATCCTTGCGGCGCCGCGAAGTCAACGCGATTGCAGCCACCATCGCCACCAGCAGAATCACTGCGGCAATCTCAAACGGATACACATAATCGGTATAGATCAACCGCCCCAATTCCTTGGTGTTACTGTAATCGGCAGCATGCTTGATCGCCGCCTTGCCGCCGGTAACATCTGTGGAACCCAGCACCCAGACCATCTCAAAGACCATCAAACCGGCCAACAGCGCACCAAATGGCACCCAGCGCCAGAACCCTTCCTGCAGCCGCACCAGATTAATATCAAGCATCATCACCACAAACAGGAACAACACCATCACCGCACCGACGTAAACCAACACCAGCGAGATAGCGAGAAACTCGGCTTCCAGCAGTATCCAGATGCCGGCCATACTGCAGAATGTCAGCACCAGGAAAAGTGCCGCATGCACCGGGTTGCGTGCAGTAATCACGCGCAATGCCGCAAACGCGGTCAACGCGGCGAATACATAAAACACGACGGTTTCAAAATTCATCATCAATAAGCCCTTAAAATTTCCGGAAAAGGGGAAGGGGGAAGGGAGAAGGGAGAAGGGTAAAACCCGGACGCCGCTTTGCGATTTTTGCTTTTCACCCTGATCCCTTCCCTCTTATCCCTTATCTGTACTTCGCATCTTCTGCCCGATCTTTTGCAATCTGCTCTTCGTGTTTATCGCCGTTCCCCAGCAGCATCTGCTTGGTGTAATACAGGTCGCCGCGCTTTTCGCCGTGGTATTCGAAGATACGCGTTTCAACGATCGCATCCACCGGGCAGGATTCCTCGCAGAAGCCGCAGAAGATGCATTTGGTCAGATCGATGTCGTATTGCGTGGTGCGACGCATGCCGTCTTCACGCTCAGCCAGCTCGATCTTGATCGCCAGCGCCGGGCAGATTGCCTCGCACAACTTGCAGGCGATGCAGCGTTCTTCGCCGTTTGCATAGCGGCGCTGCGCGTGCAGACCGCGGAAACGGAAGCCCTGCGGCGTCTTCTCTTCCGGATACTGCACGGTGATCTTGCGCGCGAAAAAATACCGACCGGTCAGCGCCATGCCTCTAAGCAGTTCGAACAGCAGGAACGTCTTGAAGAAGTTTTTAATTTTTTCCATTTTTATCTTCTCCGCTTACCATATCCACAGCGGGGTTTGCATCCAAACGGCGACCACCACCACCCATACAATGGTAAGCGGGATGAATACTTTCCAGCCGAGCCGCATCAGTTGGTCATAGCGGTAGCGCGGAAAGGTTGCGCGAAACCACAGGAACAGGAACAGGAAGAAGGACGCCTTGGCCAGCAGCCAGATAAAACTGTCCGGCAGGAACGGCACCGGAGACAGCCACCCCCCCATAAACATGATCGCGGTGAGGAAGGCGATCAGGATCATGTTGGCGTATTCGGCGAGGAAGAACAGCGCGAATGCCATGCCGGAGTATTCCACATGGAAACCCGCGACAATTTCTGACTCGCCCTCGGCCATATCAAATGGCGCGCGGTTGGTTTCTGCCACACCGGAAATCAGATACACGACAAACATCGGAAACAGCGGAATAAAGTACCAGCCGAACAACCCGGAGCTGCTTTGCTGGCCGCGCACGATTTCACCCAGGTTCATGCTTTGCGAGACCATCAGCACGCACACCAACGCGAAGCCCATGGCGATTTCATAGGACACGATCTGCGCGGCGGAACGCACCGCGCCGAGAAAGGCATACTTGGAGTTGGACGACCAGCCGGCAATGATGATGCCGTACACCGCCAGCGAGGTCATCGCCAGGACATACAACAGCCCGGCATTAAGATTGGCAAGCGCCATGCCGTCGTTAAACGGTATCACCGCCCACGCCGCGAGGGAAGGCGCCAGCCCCAGGATCGGCGCAGCAATGAACAGGAATTTATTCGAACCGCTCGGAACAATAATTTCCTTGAAAAACAATTTCACGCCGTCAGCGAGCGGTTGCAACAGGCCGTAAGGGCCAACGCGATTCGGGCCGATACGAATCTGCATGAAGCCAATGACCTTGCGTTCCGCCAGCGTCAGGTAAGCAACCGTGAGCATGATCGGCACCGTGATGACCATAATTTTCACCACCGTCCAGATCGGCAGCCAGGCCGGGCCGAGCAGTTCCTGCCCGATCTGTTGCAAACTTTGCAGTAATTCCATCATGCGGGCTCCACCGTGATCGTTCCAAACATTGCGCCCAGTTCCGCCGTCGCCGAATGGCCCGCCGCCACGCGCGCAGTGCCAATTGGCATAGCATCATCCGCCATCACGGCCAGTCGCACCGTGGCCTTGCCTTGCGTCACATTCACGGCATCGCCGGATTTCACACCCAGTTTCTGCAACTCACTGCCATGCATCTTCACGCAGGGCGTTGCGGCATCGCGGGTCTTCTGCAGTGAGACGGCGCGGCGCACCAGCGCATCGGCAGCATAAACCGGCACATCAGCCACACGTTGAAAGCCAGTCAGGCCTGAGGGCTCAGGACTGAGGACTGAGTGGGGCGCAGGGGTTTGCTCAGTCCTTAGTCCTCTAACCTCAGCACTGTTTAACGCATTGTTCAATTTCGTGGAAACATCCATTCCGGCAAGCACCTCATCGCGCACTGCCTCGCTGGTGTCGTAATCGAAGCCACTGACGTCGAGCAGGTTACCCAGCACACGCAACACTTTCCAGGCCGGACGTGCATCACCCAGAGGTTTGACCGCCCCCTTGAAACTCTGCACGCGCCCTTCAGTGCTGACAAAGGTGCCGGAGGTTTCAGTAAACGGCGCGATCGGCAGCAGCACATCGGCGTAATCGCTTGCCTGATGTTTCCAGGCGGACAATGCCACCACCATATCGGCGGCCTGCATCGCGGCAATCGCCTGCTGCGGATCATGCAGATCCAGTTCCGGCTCGACGTTCAGCAGAATATAGGCCTTGCGCGGCGCGGCCAGCATCGCCGCGGCGTTCATGCCTTGCACGCTGCCGCCGAACGGCACTGCGCCGGCAAGATAACCACCGACACTATTGGCTGCTTCACCGAGGAAACCAAAGCTTGCCCCGCTCAAAGCAGCGATGCGTTCCGCCAGTGCAGCCAGCTGCGCCGCCTGCGGATGCTGTTGCGCAAAATTGCCCAGCACTATCGCGACACGCTCGCCACTGCCCAGGCTCCTGGCGATTGCAGTCGCTTCGGTGCTTACGGTGACGTCCTGAACATCCTGCACATCAGCCTGCTTTTCTACTGCCAGCGCCTTCAGAACTTGCGCAAGCACATTCACCAATTCGTTCGGCGCAACGATGGACTTGTTCGCGATTGGCATCAGCAGATCATCGTCGCTTGAGTGGATGATGCTGGCCTGGGCGCCGCCCTTGACTGCTTGACGCACACGATGCGCCAGCAGGGGGTGATCCTTGCGCAAGAAGCTGCCGACAATCAGCAGGCGATCACGGGTGTTGATATCGGCAACCGGCATGCCCAGCCATGGCAGAAATTGTCTTGGCTCTCCTCCCATTGCGCGGGATGAGTCGTTTGTCCCTTCACCCTCTGGGAGAAGGTTAGGATGAGGGCAGCTTCCCGCCTGCTTGCCGTCAGCGCTGAAATCTGACTGACGCAAACGAAAATCCACGTTGCCGCTGCCCAGACCGCGCACAAATTTTTGCAGCAGGTAGAGTTCTTCCAGCGTGCTGTGCGGCGTCGCCAGTGCGGCAATTTGTTCTGCACCATGATCGTTACCGATTGAGCGCAAACCGTGCGCCACATATTCCAGCGCAACGCCCCATTCGACTTCCAGCCACTTGTTGTCCTGCTTGAGCATCGGCTTGGTCAGACGCTCCGCCGAATTCAGCCCTTCATAGCTGAACCGGTCCTTGTCAGAAATCCAGCACTCGTTGACATCTTCGTTTTTGCCCGGCGTAACGCGCATCACCTTGTTGTTCTTGACATGCACGGCCAGATTTGAACCCAGGCCGTCATGCGGGCTGACCGACTTGCGCCGTGACAATTCCCAGCTGCGCGCGGTATAGCGGAACGGCTTGCTGGTCAATGCGCCAACCGGACACAGGTCGATCATGTTGCCGGACAATTCTGAATCCACCGTACTGTTCACAAAACTCATGATCTCGGCATGCTCGCCGCGGAACGCCATACCCAGCTCCATCATGCCGGCGATTTCCTGGCCAAAGCGCACACAGCGGGTGCACTGGATGCAGCGGCTCATCTCCAGGGTGGAAATCAGCGCGCCGATGTCCTTGTGCATCACGATGCGTTTTTCTTCGGTATAGCGCGAAGCCGTCGCGCCATAACCCATCGCCACGTCCTGCAACTGACATTCGCCGCCCTGATCGCAAATCGGGCAATCCAACGGATGATTGATCAGCAGGAATTCCATCACGCCCTGCTGCGCCTTGACGGCCATTTTCGAATGGGTGTGAACTTTCATGCCGTCGGCAGCCGGTGTCGCACAGGCCGGCAGCGGCTTGGGCGCCTTCTCCACCTCGACCAGGCACATGCGGCAACTGGCTGCGATAGACAGCTTCTTGTGGTAACAAAAATGCGGTATATGAATGCCTGCCTTGTACGCCGCATCCAACACAGTGGAGCCACGCTCGGTTTCGACTAGCTTGCCATCAATTTCAACGTTGATCATTGTTCACCTAACTCGTCAGCTTCACACCAAGCAGCGCTTGTGTTCGATGTGATATTGAAATTCATCGCGGAAATGCCTGAGCATGCCCTGTACCGGCCAGACCGCCGCTTCGCCCAAGGCACAAATGGTGCGGCCGGCGATGTTCTCACCCACGCTCAGCAGCAAATCCAGATCTTCCTCACGGCCTTCACCATGCTCGATACGATGCACGACGCGATACAACCAACCGGTACCTTCACGGCACGGCGTGCATTGCCCGCAGGATTCCTCAAAATAGAAATAGGACAGACGCTCCAGTGCGCGCACCATGCAGGTTGTCTCATCCATGACGATCACCGCGCCGCTACCCAGCCCGGAGCCCGCCTTGGAAAGGGCATCGTAGTCCATGGTCATTTCCATCATGATCTCGGCTGGCAAAATCGGCATCGATGAACCGCCTGGAATGACCGCCTTGAGTTTGTGCCCGCTGCGTACTCCGCCCGCCATTTCCAGTAACTTGCTGAACGGTGTTCCCATCGGCACTTCAAAATTGCCGGGGTTATTCACATGGCCGGACACGGAGAACAGCTTGGTGCCACCGTTGTTGGGCTTGCCCAGGTCCAGGAACTTCTGACCGCCGTTATTAATGATGTAGGGAATACTGGCAAAGGTTTCGGTGTTATTAATGGTAGTCGGTTTGCCATACAGGCCGAAGCTCGCCGGGAAAGGTGGTTTGAAGCGCGGCTGACCTTTCTTGCCCTCGATGGATTCCAGCAGCGCAGTTTCCTCGCCGCAGACATAGGCGCCATAACCCAGATGGTTGTGCAGGTCGAAGCAGAAGTCCGTACCCAGAATGTTGTCGCCCAGATAACCGGCGGCACGCGCCAGTTCGCAGGCTTCTTCCATGCGCTCATAGGCTTCGAAAATCTCGCCGTGCACGTAGTTATAACCGGTCTTCACCCCCATCGTGTAAGCGGCGATCGCCATGCCCTCGATGAGCAAGTGCGGGTTGAAACGCAGGATATCCCAGTCCTTGCAAGTGCCCGGTTCGCCCTCGTCGGAATTGCAGACGATGTACTTGTCGCCTACGTAATTCTTGGGCATGAAGCTCCATTTCAGCCCAGTCGGAAAACCGGCACCGCCGCGTCCGCGCAATGCCGACAACTTAACCTCGGCAATGATCGCATCGGGCGACCTTTTTTCTGTCAGCACCTTGCGCAACGCCTGATACCCACCGACCTTGAGATAGTTTTCCAGTGTCCAGGGCTGGTCAAAATCCAGCGTGGTAAGAATGACCGGGCCTCTCATGATTTATCCAGTTCAGCCAAAATTTGATCGATTTTCTCTTTGCTCAGGTGGCCGCAAAGTTTTCGATTGTTCACAGTAAACAGTGGCGCATCCTTGCATGCGCCCATGCATTCGCCTTCGCGCAACCCGTATTTACCATCCGCCGTCACCTCGCCAAAACCTATACCCAGCTTGGTATGCAGATAGGCTACCGTATCCCCCGCCCCGCACAGCGTACAGGACAGATTGGTGCAGACCGTAAGGGTGTGCTTGCCCATCGGCTTGAGGTTGTACATGTGGTAGAAGGTCGCCACTTCATACACGGCCATTTTAGGCATGCCCAGATAGGCCGCCACATCCTCCATATCATCGGGGGAAATCCAGCCTTTTTCATCCTGCACAAAGCGCAGCGCAGCCATCACCGCGGACTGTTTCTGGTCCGCCGGGTATTTTTTCAACTCGCGGTCGATTTTTACCTGAATCTGTTCGAATAACATTAGCGATCCACCTCACCAAAAACGATGTCTTGCGTGCCGATAATGGTCACCACGTCGGCAATCATGTGACCGCGAACCATCTCGTCCAGCGCGGCCATATGCGCAAAACCCGGCGCACGGATCTTCATGCGGTAAGGCTTATTCGCGCCGTCGGAAATCAAGTAAATGCCGAATTCCCCCTTGGGATGTTCCACCGCCGCGTAGGCTTCGCCGACCGGCACATGCATGCCTTCGGTGAACAGCTTGAAGTGATGAATCAATTCTTCCATGTTTTGCTTCATCGCTGTCCGTTTGGGCGGCGCAAACTTGAAATTGCCGGTCATCACCGGGCCGGGATTCTGGCGCAGCCAGTCGATGCATTGCTTGATGATGCGGTTGGACTGGCGCAGTTCTTCAACGCGCACCAGATAACGGTCATAGGAATCGCCGTGGGTGCCCACCGGAATATCGAAATCGAGCCGATCATAAACTTCGTAAGGTTGCTTCTTGCGCAAATCCCATTCCACACCCGAACCGCGCAGCATCGGACCGGTAAAGCCCAGCGCCAATGCGCGCTCCGGCGAGACCACGCCGATACCGACAGTGCGCTGTTTCCAGATGCGGTTGTCAGTCAGCAGCGTTTCGTATTCGTCCACGAAACCGGGGAAGCGATTGGTGAAATCCTCCAGAAAGTCGAGCAGCGAGCCCTGGCGGTTCTCATTGAGCCTTTTCACTGCAGCGGCGTTATGGATCTTGGATGGCTGATATTGCGGCATGGAATCCGGCAGATCGCGATACACGCCACCCGGGCGGTAATAGGCCGCGTGCAGGCGCGCGCCGGATACTGCCTCGTAGGCATCCATCAGATCCTCGCGCTCGCGGAAGCAGTACAGGAACACGGTCATCGCGCCAATATCCAGCCCGTGCGCACCCAGCCACAGCAGGTGATTCAGGATACGGGTGATTTCATCAAACATCACGCGGATGTACTGGGCGCGCAACGGCACCTCGATGCCCGCCAGCTTTTCGACTGCCATCACATAGGCATGCTCATTGCTCATCATCGAGACATAATCGAGCCGATCCATGTAGGGCAGGGATTGCAAATAGGTCTTGTGCTCGGCCAGTTTCTCGGTCGCGCGATGCAGCAGCCCAATGTGCGGATCAGCGCGCTCAATCACCTCGCCGTCCAGCTCCAGCACCAGCCGCAACACGCCGTGCGCGGAGGGATGCTGCGGCCCAAAATTCATTGTGTAATTCTTTATTTCCGCCATGACTTCAGTTCCCTCGCATCCGATACAACGCGCGCTCACAATGCATTTTCACCATGACCCCATCCTCAACCGCGACCGTAGATTTTTTCGCGACCGCTGTTTTCATCACTACCGCTGTACCCTTCACGACCGTAATTTGCTTCACGAATGATGCGCGGTGTCACTTCGCGCGGCTCGATCGACACTGGCTGATACACCACGCGGTGTTGCTCCGAATCGAAGCGCATTTCCACCTGCCCGGACAATGGGAAATCCTTGCGAAACGGATTGCCGATAAAACCATAATCGGTCAGGATACGACGCAGATCCGGATGCCCTGTGAACACGATACCGAACAGATCGAAGCCCTCGCGCTCATACCAATTGGCGCAAGACCATATCCCCGTCGCGGATTCCAGCACCGGCAAATCGTCATCCTCGGTAAAAATGCGCACGCGCAAACGCGTGTTATGCGCCAGCGACAACAGATGATAGACGACCGCAAAACGTCGCCCTTCCCATGCGCCATCGCCATAGGTTGAGTAATCCACACCGCACAGATCGATCAGCTGCTCGAAACCTGCCGCATCACGCAGTTGCCTCAGCGTATCCAGCATTCCGTCAGCCCTGGCCACTACGGTCAGCTCGCTCAGCCTTTCATCCATGCCGACCAGCTTGTCGCCCAGCAAATCTGCCAGACTGGTACGCAACACACTTAAATCAGCAGCCATATTTCACCCTAGACGGGCATGGCACAAAATGCCGCCCTTATCCATAAAATTTGTCATGCCCGCCCCTCTTTCCCAACTCTCTCCCGCAGGCGGGAGAGAGTGAATCTGCCTCGCTACGCGGGTTTCACATTACCGCGCAATGGTATTGGTTCGTTTGATCTTGTTTTGCAACTGGATGATGCCGTACAACAGCGCCTCGGCCGTCGGCGGGCAACCCGGGACATAAACATCCACCGGCACGATGCGGTCACAGCCGCGCACTACCGAGTAGGAATAATGATAATAACCGCCGCCATTCGCGCACGAGCCCATGGAAATCACCCAGCGAGGCTCAGCCATCTGGTCATATACTTTGCGCAACGCCGGCGCCATCTTGTTACACAGCGTGCCTGCCACAACCATCACGTCAGACTGGCGCGGGCTGGGACGGAACACCACGCCAAAACGATCCAGATCGTATCTGGCTGCACCGGCATGCATCATTTCCACCGCGCAACAGGCCAAACCAAATGTCATCGGCCACAGCGATCCGGTGCGGGTGTAATTAATGACGGTGTCGAGCGTCGTGGTAATGACGCTTTTTTCCAGAAGGCCCTCGATACTCATGCCAATGACTCCCCAACAACCATATCCCCCCCCCAATACACCACGTCGGCGTCCAGCAGCGGCCCCCGCAAGGAGGAGGCCGGTGGGTTCCCCGTTGCTGCGCAACGACCCCTCCGCTCTCGCAGACGGTCACATCCCCGCTGCGCGAGACCCCTGCTCCCTGCCGCTGCTACTCCCATTCCAACGCCCCCTTCATCCACTCATAGATAAACCCAACCACGAGAATGGACAAGAAGATCATCATGGAGACAAAGCCAAAGGTACCAATTTCCTTGAGCACAATCGCCCAAGGAAAAAGAAAAGCTATTTCGAGATCGAACAGAATGAAGAGAATGGCAACGAGGTAATAGCGCACGTCAAATTTCATGCGCGCATCATCAAAGGGCTCGAAGCCACATTCGTATGCGGAAAGTTTTTCGCTGTCAGGCCGATTGGGTGAAACCAGTTTACCCAGCACTAAAGGGATCACGCCCATCAGGATGCCGATACAGACAAACAACAGCACCGGAAAATAATTTTCCAACATTGAGCTTCCCCTCCTCGTTTAGCCATGATTTACCGGCTCGCCCGGCATCACTTTTTTTTCGTTTTATTGTGCGGGCACACTTTATGAGCCCACTTATATCTCGTTTTATTATTCTGGTAAATCGTTTTTTTCGCGTTCGCACACTGATGCGCCCACTTGATATCTGGTGCCGATGAGCAGACTCGAACTGCTACGGCTTGCGCCACTACCCCCTCAAGATAGCGTGTCTACCAATTTCACCACATCGGCAATGCTGCTGAATATTATTTGGGGATCTCCCCGGACTTCGATTCGTCACCAGAATTAGCCGCCGGCGTGACCGGGGGTGCCTGGATTGCCGACGGGCTCACTTTATCCATCAACCCCTGTTGTTGCGCGGGATGCGAATAAATGTAGGTCAGCGACAGGCTGGTAACGAAAAACAATGTTGCAACAACTGCCGTACTGCGGCTCAGGAAATTAGCCGAACCACTGGAACCGAACAGGCTGCCGGCCGAACCCGTACCAAACGCCGCGCCCATGTCAGCACCCTTGCCATGCTGTATCAGCACCAAGCCGATCAACACCACAGCCGTTAAAACATGCACCACCCAAACCAATGTTTCCACACACTACTCCCGCATACATACTACAAAAAAAAGAATCAAACCTGTCCGGCGCAATATATCGCCAAAAATTCATCTGCCATCAGGGAAGCGCCACCGATCAAGCCACCATCAATATCCGGCATCGCAAAAAGTTCTGCCGCATTATTCGCCTTCACGCTGCCGCCGTAGAGTATACACAACGCCGCAGCGATCTGAACATCCTGAGCAGCAATACGCTGACGAATGAACATGTGAACCGCTTGTGCCTGCTCTGAAGTTGCCGTTTTACCGGTACCGATCGCCCATACCGGCTCATAAGCCACTACCGCGTTGTTTAACGCCTGGACGCCACCCAATTGAATCAGCGCATCCAGTTGTTCGGCCACGACCGTTTCGGTCGTTCCGTTTTCACGCTGGTGCAGAGTTTCACCGATACACAAGATGGGTGTCAACCCAAATTTCTGTGCCGCAATAAATTTTTCGGCTACCAGATGGCTGCTCTCGCCATACAGGGCACGGCGCTCCGAATGGCCAACGATCACGTAGCTGCATTCAAAGTCGCGCAGCATGGCGGCGGATACCTCACCGGTATAGGCGCCCTCGTCCAGTTGATGCACATCCTGCGCGCCCCACTTTATATTACTGCCGGACAGCTTTTGCTGCGCCTGCGCCAGATAGGGGAATGGCACACAAACCGCACAATCAACATTCCGCGTCTGGCTCATTCCACCACGCAGCGCGTCCAGCAGATCGGCATTCTGTGCCAGCGCGCCGTGCATCTTCCAGTTTCCGACAACCAATTTGCGACGCATCCCGTTCCATCCGCTAGGCAATCAAGGGGGGCAATCCTACCTGCGAAAAAAAGAACGGTCAATGAAACGGAACGCAACCAAAATATGCGAAGAGTCAAACACAGAATTTCCAGCAAAGCCGGCGGTTTCGCATGACTGTACCGAAAAGTTTATCCGTTATCGCGTCAGCAACGCCTCAAACTGCTCGATCGGCAATGGCTTGCCGAACAAATAGCCCTGGAAGGTGTGACAGCCGCGTTTATCGAGAAAGTCCCGCTGCGCCTCGGTCTCCACGCCTTCGGCAATCACGTTCAAGCCGAGCGCATTGGTCATCGCGATAATGGCCTGCACGATGGCGGCATCATTCGTGTCGCGGGTAATGTCGGATACAAAGGATCGGTCGATCTTGATCTGGTCCAGCGGCAGGCGTTTCAGATACTGCAGCGAGGAATGGCCGGTGCCGAAATCGTCCATCGAGAAGCTCAATCCGAGCAGCTTCAGTTCACGCATTCTGGCAATCGCGTCCTCGATGTTCTCCAGCACGGTGCTCTCGGTCAGCTCCAGTTTGAGCTGTGAAGGCTTTGCGCCGCTTTCCAGCAGTGCCTGCTGCACTTGCGCGACAAAATCAGCCTGGCGGAATTGCCTGGCACTGACGTTAACCGCCAGCGTCAGGTCGCGGGTCAGCGCATCATCCTGCCAGGCATTGAGTTGGGCGCAGGCGGTTTGCAGCACCCATGATCCGATCGGCACAATCAGCCCGGTGTCCTCTGCCAGCGGGATGAACTGGTCGGGAAACACAAAACCGCGCTGCGGATGTTGCCAGCGTAACAGCACTTCCGCGCCGGTTGCCTTGCCGCGACTGTCAACTTGCACCTGGTAAAACAGGCGGAATTGCTGCCCCGCGAGTGCCTGGCGCAAGTCCGCTTCCAGAGCCGCACGTTTTTCCAATACCGCCTGCATGTTCGGATCGAAGAAGCGGATGGCATTGCGCCCCGCCTTCTTGGCCTGGTACATGGCGACATCGGCGTGCTTGAGCAGGTTTTCCGCATTTTCCAGATGACCGCGGAACAGACTGATACCGATGCTGGGCGAGGTGTGGCACTCGTAATCTCTCAGCTGACAGGGCCGGTTCAACTCGTCGCGTATCTTTTCCGCGACGAGTTCGGCCTGGGTGACCGCCTCATCCGACTGATGACTCAGCCCTTCGAGCAAAACCAGAAATTCGTCGCCGCCCAGCCGCGCCACGCTGTCACCCTCGCGCACACAGGACTGCAAGCGTTGCGCCACTTCGATTAGCAGCAGGTCGCCCATCGCATGGCCCTGCGTGTCATTGATGACCTTAAAATCATCCAGATCCAGAAACAGCACCGCGCCATGCCGGCCGCTGCGCATGCTGAGCGCCAGCGCCTGATGCAAGCGGTCCAGTAGCAGGCGGCGGTTGGGCAACCGGGTCAGCGCATCATAGAAAGCCAGTTGATGAATATTTTCTTCGGCCCGCTTGCGCTCGGTAATATCGAAGAATGTGCCGACATAATGGCTGGCTTGACCATCTATTGCCTTGACGGCCGTGATGGTCAACCACTTGGGATAAATCCTGCCGCTTTTGTGCTTGTCGCGGACTTCTCCGCTCCACTTTCCCTTGCCGAGCAGATCTGCCCACATTTCTTCGTAAAATGCCTTGCTTTCCCTTATTTCCGGCGCGCTGAGTATATTGGGGTTCTGGCCGACGGCTTCCGCTGCGCTATAGCCGGTGATCTCTTCAAATGCCTTGTTAACGCGCAGGATTTTCGGCGTGGTGTCGGTAATCACGATTGCCGTCTGGGTCTCGAAGGCGATCGCAGCGATGCCCTGCTGCTCTGCGGCAAGGTGCTGTTCAGTAATATCCTGCACCGCCCCCACCGATCGTAACGGCTGGCCGGATGCATCGAACTCGCTGCTGCAATGCTCGCGCACCCATTTGATGCGGCCATCCGCGAATAACAGGCGATGCTGGATATCGTAGGGTTGGCGATCTGTTAACGACCGGGTATAGGCCTGATTCACCCTGTCGCGGTCATCCGGATGAATCACGTTCAGGAAATTTTCGTAGGAAGGCGAAAATTGCACCGGATCAAGCTCGAAGATACGGTAAGTTTCATCCGACCAGCGCAACTCACCCCTCGCCAGGTTCATTTCCCAGCTGCCCAATTGCCCCAGTTGCTGCGCTTCATTAAGCAAGCCCTGTTTGTACTGCAACTCGGTTTGGGCAAGTTTGCGTTCGGTGATGTCATGCAGGAACGCAATAAAACAATTCTGTTCCGGGATAAAAGTAGTGGACACCTCGATGTCAATCAGATGCCCATCCCGATGGCGGTGTTTGGTTTCGAAGCGGTCAAATCCCCGCTCGATAATGAGTCGAATATGCGCCGCAATGTCTTCGGACGTTTGTTCAAGCGCCTCGAATTTGGAGAGGTGCGCGCCGATAATTTCATCCCTGGCGTAACCGCTGAGGTGGCAATAGGCGTCATTGACCTCGACGACGTGGCCGAATTGATCCACCTTCCACAATCCTTCACCCGAGGTATTCAGCATCGCGCGCAATTCATCGAGCGCCTCGGCCTCATGTTGCAACGCAACTTCAAGTTTCTTCTCGGCACGATTGCGTCCCGCCTGCAAGGCCAGCACCATCAAGCCGATCGATACCAGGGTGACCAGATACAACCACAGCAGGAGCAGTCCCTCCCGGGCATCCTCGATATAAAACGGTCCCAGCCCGCTGACGGTTGCCAATACCGCAATGATGACCGGCAGCAGCAGGCCCAGCGATGAACCCACCGCCCCGAAGCGCATGGCCAGCCAGACGACCAGCGGCAGCAGCATGAAAACCAGCGGCAGGGAATTTCCGCTGGCATCGTTGTTGAGCACGAATATTCCCCAGCCGGCGGCAAGTGTGGCCAGACACCAGACCAGGAACTCTAGCCGCTGCTTCCATAATTCCGCCAAGCCGGCGCGTGAGATATTGATCAGCAGCGGCGCCGCCAGCAACACGCCGACGAAATCACCCGCCCACCAGGACAGCCAGGCTGTGCCAACGTCCTGCATGGTCAGCACGCCGACCATCACCAGGCTGCCCACACCGCCGCTGGCACTGACCAGCATGCCGATGGCGGCAGCCACGCCCAGAAACAGGGTGTCGCGCGCCCGGTCAACCGTATTATGGAATTTCAGCTGGCGCAGCAGCCAGACGACAAACAGCGGGCCGAGTGTATTGCCCAGCGCAATACTGCTGTCCAGCAACGGAGAGGTGTCAATGGAGAAATTGGTGGCCAGCGCGCCAAGAAATACCCCCGGCCAATAGCCGTAACCCCAGCGCAGCAAGACCGCCACGGCGATGCCGGTGGGCAGCCAGATCAGGGTGATATGCGTGCCGAAATAAGGAATCGCCAGACCGAGTCTGCCGCTGATGAAGTAAGCCAGCGCGACGAGCAGCAGCCTCAGGACAAATCGGGACTTATCCTGATGGGTTGGGCTTTCTGTTGACGGAATATTTTGCACGAAAGGATTCGTAGATCATCCAAATGCGGCAACTGATTTAAGCTGCTTGCACGGCGATCCGGTCGCGTTGCGCAACGATGCGATTATGTTCGTCCACATAGACGAGTTGCGGGTGAAATTTCTGCAATTCCAGCTCGGAATACATGGCATAGCTGGCGATGATGAGAATATCGCCCGGATTGGCCTTGTGTGCTGCTGCGCCATTCACTGAAATGGTTCTGGAGCCGCGCTGTGCGCGGATAGCGTAGGTGGTGAAACGCTCGCCATTGGTGACGTTATAAATGTCAATTTGCTGGTATTCCCTGATATCGGCCGCGTCCAGCAAATCGTCGTCGATCGCGCAGGAACCTTCATAGTGCAGCTCGGAATGCGTAACACGCACCCGGTGCAGCTTGGCTTTAAGCATGATTCTTTGCATGAGGTAGTTCTCTCCTTCAACAGGGCGCGGATTATATAGCAATCAATCAACCAGACAAACCTCGATATTATCCAGCAGACGCGTATTGCCCAATTCGGCCGCCACCAATATCACCAGCTCCCGCTGCGCCAGATTACCTTGCACGGGGCCTGCCGGCTGCAAATCGGACTGGTTACGCACCGCCAGATAATCCACCCGCCAGCCCCTTGCGACGAGCGTTTCGACCGCCCGTTGCTGCAATTGTTCAAAATTGCGCTTGCCCTGCAGGATGGCCTGGCGCATCCCCTGCAGCGTCCGGTACAGAAAGGCCGCCTCGCCGCGCTCGTTCTCATTCAAATACTGGTTGCGCGAACTCAGCGCCAGACCGTCCGCCGCACGCACGGTTTCCACCCCGATGATGCCTATCGGCAGGTTCAGTTGTGCAACCAACTGGCGAATGATGTGCAGTTGCTGGTAATCCTTCTTGCCGAACAGCGCAACCTGCGGCTGCACACTGTTGAGCAATTTCAGCACCACCGTCGCCATGCCGCGGAAATGCCCGGGACGGAACGCGCCGCACAGCTCATTGGCAATTGGCGGCGGCTCGACGAATATGAGTTGCCGGGCGGGATACATTTCGTTGACCGAAGGCGCGAACACCACTTCTGCCAACCCTTGCAACTGCGCGCAATCGGCATCCAGCGTGCGCGGGTAGCGGTCAAAATCCTCGTTCGGGCCGAATTGCAGCGGATTGACAAAAACGCTCGCCACCACGCAGCTGCCGTGGTCGCGCGCCAGCCTCACCAGATCAAGATGGCCTTCATGCAGGTTGCCCATGGTCGGGACGAAGGCGATCTCCGGCTCATTGGACAGGCGCACGCGCAGTTCTGCGATGGTCGAAATTACTTGCATTGTGATCCTCAGCCCCCTCACCCGCGCTGTCGCGATGCCCTCTCCCGCTTGCGGGAGAGAGAAAATTCAGAAGCTGTGTTCCAGCGCGGGGAAGCTGCCTGCCTTCACCTCGGCGACATAATTTTTTACCGCCTCCGCGATGCCGCCTGCGTCCTGCAGGTAGTTTTTAGCGAAGCGTGCCTTCTTGCCCGGATAGATGTTCAGCATGTCGTGCAACACCAGCACCTGGCCGGAACAGGCAACGCCCGCCCCGATGCCGATGGTGGGAATGGAAAGCGCGGCGGTGACCTCTGCGGCCAGCAAGGCGGGTATGGTCTCAAGCACCAGCATTGCCGCGCCGGCCTGTTCCAGCGTCACCGCATCCTGCAATAGCTTCTGGGCAGCAATGGCATCCTTGCCCTGCACGCGATAGCCGCCCATCTGATGCACCGATTGCGGAGTCAGCCCGATATGTCCGCACACCGGGATGCCGCGTCCGGCAAGAAACGCGACCGTTTCGGCCATGACCTCGCCGCCTTCCAGCTTGATCATATGCGCGCCCGCCGCCATCAGCCGTGCGGCATTGGCGAAGGTTTCCTGCGGGCTGATCTGGAACGAGCCGAACGGCATGTCACCGATGATAAACGACTGCTTTGCACCCCGCGCCACACAGGCGGTGTGATAAACCATGTCATCCATCGTAACCGGCAAGGTGGTTTCGTGCCCCTGCAACACCATGCCGAGCGAATCGCCAACCAGCAGGATATCCACACCCTGGGCATCGAGCAGCGAGGCAAAGCTGGCGTCATAGCAGGTCAGTGCGGCAATTTTTTCATCCTTGTCGTACATTTCCTGTAATGCGGTCAAAGTCATTTTCATCAAAGCCCCCTATCCAACTTTCCCCCATGGAAAAACCCTCACCTCAATCCTCTCCCGATGCCATCACCTCAATCCTCTCCCGCTTGCGGGAGATGAGGTAAACGAGAAAAGCAATCTTCAATCCTGCCCCCGGCTAAAAAATTCGCGCGCTCCGCGCATTTCCCCGATGCGCCGCAACAACAAGTCAAAATCTTCGGAATCATCCTCGAAGTTCAGGTGGTCGGTATTCACCATCAACACCGGCGCCGCCTCATAATGATAGAAGAAATCGCTGTAGCCTTGCGCCACTCTTAACAGATAATCGTCCGAGATGGCCTGTTCATAAGACTGGGCGCGGCGGCGCACGCGCTCCAGCAGCGTTTCCGGCGCAGCCTGCAAATAAATCACCAAATCCGGCACGGGCGCCTGCAATTGCAGGGACTGGTAAATTTGCTGATAGAGCGCGAACTCCGCGTCGCCCAGGTTCAGCCGCGCAAACAGCGGGTCCTTGTCAAACAGGTAGTCAGCCACGGTATTCCTGCTGAACAGATCCATCTGCGCCAGATCGCGCACTTCGTTGCCGCGCTGGAACAAGAAAAATAATTGTGTCGCCAGCGCGTAGCGCGGCGGATCCTGGTAGAACCTGGCGAGGAAAGGATTCTCATCCGGCTTTTCCAGCAGCGCCACGGCACCGGTATGGTGCGCGAGGCGACGCGCCAGGCTGGTTTTGCCTGCGCCGATCGGGCCTTCCACCGCCACATAGCGATAAGCGCCGATGTCAGCAGGTTTCATCCGCAAGCTTCTCCACTCTCTGACCCGGGCAATTTTGCAACGCCTGCCGTGCCTGACCCACACCGGGGATGCCGATATCCGGCGCAATCTCCAGCAGGGGTTGCAGCACAAAAGCGCGCAGGTGCATCTGCGGGTGCGGAATGGTCAGGCCATGCTCGTGCAGTTGCATATCGTCATACAGCAGCACATCCAGATCCAGGGTGCGCGGCGCGTTGCGAAAGGTACGCTCGCGGTCATGCCTGCGCTCGATTTCCAGCAAGGCCTGCAACAGGGCTTGCGGGGTTAGCGCCGTGGCAATCTTCGCCACTGCGTTTAAAAACTCAGGCTGATCCGGGTAGCCCAGCGGCGCGCTGCGGCACAGTGCTGAACGGGCAAGAAGGCGCGTACCCGGCAATTCATTCAACTCGGTAAAAGCGCGCAACAACTGGCTGTGCGGATTTTCCAGATTGCTGCCAAGTCCGACAAAGACGATGTGCGGCATTATGCTGCCGGCTCTTCCGCCGCCGTGGCTACCGGTTTCTTGCGCGGCCTGCGGCGGCGTTTTTTTTCTCCTGATTGTTCCGGCTGCAGCATTTCCGCGCGACGTTCTGGGGTGACGCTCTGAAATTCATCCCACCACAAACCGAGCTCGTCATTCACTTCACCGCTGGCACAGCGCAATAGCAGAAAGTCAAATCCGGCACGAAAACGTGGCTGTTCCAGCAGGCGGAACGGGCGTTGTCCGGAGCGTTGCTCGAGGCGCAGTTGCATCAGCCAGATTTCTTTCATTACCGCATCATGGCGATGCGGGATGGCGAGTCGCGCCTTCTGCTTGCCAAGCACCTCATCCATGGCCGCATGCATCGCCCCCACCGGACGCTCTCCCTGCTGCTGGTGCAGCTTCCACGCCGCCAGCACCTCGTGCCACAGCAGGGCGGCAAACAGGAATGCAGGTGAAACCGGTTTTTCCTGGCTGATGCGTTCGTCGGTATTTCGCAACGCCAGCATGACGAATTTCTCGCCCATCGGCTGCTCCAGAATCACATCCAGCAGCGGCAGCAAGCCATGATGCAGGCTCATTTTGTGCAACTGTTGAATGCACTCCACCGAATGGCCGGACAACAGCATCTTCAACACTTCATCGAGCAAACGCGCCTGTGGCACGTTATCGAGCAGGTCTTTCATCCTGCTGATCGGCGCGGCAGTTGCAGCCTCAATCTGCATTCCCAGCTTGGCGGACAGCCGCACTGCACGCAACATCCGCACCGGGTCTTCACGGTAGCGCACCGACGGATCCCCGATCATGCGCAACAGTTTCTTGCGGGTGTCGGCACAGCCATTGTGATAGTCGTGAATTTCCTGAGTGGCCGGATCATAGAACAGCGCATTCGCGGTAAAGTCGCGGCGTGCCGCATCCTGCTCCTGGTCTCCGAACTGGTTGTCGCGCAGCAGCCGGCCATGCTCATCGGTCTGCGCGTCTTCGGCCTCGATCATACTGCGAAAGGTAGATGCTTCGACCACTTCTTCGCCAAACATCACATGCACCAGACGGAAACGCCGCCCGATAATGCGCGAACGGCGAAACACGCGGCGCACCTCCTCCGGCGTGGCATCGGTCGCGACATCGAAATCCTTGGGAGTGCGATTCAGCAACAGATCGCGCACCGCACCGCCTACCACGTAAGCCTTATACCCCGCAGCCTGCAAACCGTCGGTCACTCTGCGCGCACCGTAACTGATCTGATCGCACGACACGCCATGCAAGTCGAACGGGATCACCTGCGCATTTCCTGACGAGCGGACTTTGGCTGACTTACGGAATACGCTTTTGATGAATTTCCTGATCATGCATTCACAAAAAAATTACGGCACAGCCGCGTAAAGAGGCGCGAATTATACACCCTGAGAGTTTTGCAGCGCCAAAGAAAACGCGCCTTGCGGCGCGCTTCTTACCCTCAGCCGGCAATACTCATCCCCCCATGCAGGCGCTCATAAATTCCTTACGATCTGCGTTCTTCAATTCCTTGTCCTTGGCCTCGGCGGCGCATGACTTCATTTTATCCTGTTTTGCGGAAGAAGCTGTCTGGGTCGAAGCATCAGAAGCGGTGGCCGGCATACCGGACCCCAGTACATAATCCTTGGACAGGCATTTTTTCATGAACATCTTGCGTGCCTCGCCTTTCATGCCTGCCGCTTCCTTGCTGCAACCCTTCATTTTCTCGCCGGCCGCAACGGACGGAGCAGAAAAGGTAAATGCAAAACCCAAACAAGCCAGCGCAATTATTTTTTTCATGGGGATCTCCTTGAAGTGAGTGTTGGCGGTGAATCCACGGGAATAATGCAACCATCCCGCAGCGCACCCTAATCCGCACCCACTTCATGATCCATATGCCGGAATATCTAGGTAATTCGGCCTGGTTACGCACAGCGCAGCCCCGCGGCCCATCTGGTATAGAGCCGCTCTGCGACATCCTGCAATTGCGGCAGTTCTGCCGCCATTTGCCGCTGCATCCCGCCCGCAGACTGCACCGCCGGGCTATCCCTGCCGGCAAGTATTTCGTCCGCGCCGATCTCGCACCAGGAAATAATCATTGCGTCGGTCATTTCGACGTGGCATTGCAGCGCAAGGTGTTTGCCGATAGCCCAGGCCTGATTGGCGCAGTGCTTGCTGGACAACAGGTGTGTCGCCCCTTGCGGCAGGGCAAAGGTTTCGCCGTGCCAATGGAATGCCGGGAAGTTCTGTATTGCACCAAACCATGCGCGCGCATCGTCGTTGTTCATCACTGTCACTTCGCCCCAGCCGATTTCCTTCACCGGATTGCGCGACACCGTGGCACCCAGCGCATTGGAAATCAGTTGTCCGCCAAGGCAGTGCCCGAGTACGGGAATATCTCTGGCCAGTGCATCGCGGATCAACGCCAGCGCCGACGCTATCCACGGCAGGTCATCGTTGACGCTCATCGGGCCGCCCATGAATGCCAGTCCGGCAAATGCCTCGGCGCTGGATGGCACCACTGCGCCCGCGTCAATGGCAATTAACTGCCACGGAATCTGGCGTTCATCAAGGAATTCAGCCAAATAACCTGGGCCTTCCTGGGGTGCATGACGAAAGATGGCGATAGGTTTCATAGGATTATGGGAAGGGTTAAGGGAAAAGGGGCCGCACCTGCGGTGCTCAAGGGGAAATGCCAAACCCGCTTTTACCCTTCTCTCTTCCCTCTTCCCCCTTCACTGTTTGGTCTTGTCTCTTTCAATGAGTGCATAGGCGGAGTGGTTGTGGATGGATTCGAAATTCTCAGACTCCACTATAAAGGCATCAATGCGCTCATCCGCATTCAGCACTGCGGCCACGTCACGCACCATGTCCTCGACAAATTTTGGATTGTCATAGGCGCGTTCCGTAACGAATTTTTCATCGGGCCGTTTCAGCAATCCAAATAATTCGCAGGAAGCCTGTCCCTCGGCGATACTCACCGCATCTTCGATCCACATAAAGCTGTTGGTGCGCAGCGTAAGCGTGACATGCGAACGCTGGTTATGCGCGCCGCGCGCAGAAATCTTCTTGGAACAGGGGCACAGGCTGGTAACAGGCACCACCACTTTCATGGTCACGCACGCCTTGCCGCTAATGATTTCGCCTATCAGGGTGACGTCATAATCAAGCAGGCTTTGCACGCCGGACACAGGCGCCGTCTTGTTTACAAAATACGGAAAGTTCATTTCGATGTAACCGGACTCCGCTTCCAGGCGGACCACCATTTCTTGCAGGATGCTCTCGAAGGATTCCACGGAAATCTCGCGCTCATGTTCGTTGAGTATCTCCACAAAGCGCGACATATGCGTGCCCTTGAAGTTATGCGGCAGATGCACATACATGTTAAAGGTGGCGATGGTGTGCTGCACTCCGACGCTCTTGTCCTTCACCTTGACCGGATGACGGATACCCTTGATACCGACGCGGTTGATCGCCAGATGGCGTGTATCGGCGGAGCTTTGCACATCGGCAATGTGGGGCTTTGCGTGGGCATTCATGTCAGCTTCTCCAATTAAAGGATCGGGGATTGGGGATAGGGGATCGAAAAACGAAGATCGGAAGGCGCACTCGGCTCAATTCTCGATCCTCGATCCTCGATCCTGTTTATGGCAGCAATCAGTCCGGCGGCATCCAGACCGCAATCCGCCAGCATCTGAGCGTGCTCGCCCTGCTCGATAAAATTATCCGGCAAACCGAGTTGTAGCAGCGGCACCGTCACGCCATGCTGCTGCAGGCACTCCGCGACTGCGCTGCCGGCGCCGCCCTGCACGGTATTTTCCTCCACCGTGACCAGCAGCTCATATTCGCGCGCCAACTGCAGCACCAGTTCAGCGTCCAGCGGCTTGACGAAACGCATGTTGGCCACGCTTGCATCCAGCTGTTCTGCCGCAGCCATCGCAGGCGCCAGCATCGAACCAAATGCCAGGATCGCCACCTTGCGCCCGCTGCGCCGCAGCTCACCCTTGCCCAGCGGCAGAGCGCGCATCTCCCGGCTGACCGCCGTCCCGGGACCGCATCCGCGCGGATAACGCACCGCACACGGCGTGTTCAGCTGGAAAGCGGTATAGAGCATCTGACGGCATTCGTTCTCGTCGGCCGGCGCCATCACAGTCATGTTGGGAATGCAGCGCAAAAAGGAAAGATCAAAACTGCCCGCATGCGTCGCACCATCCGCACCAACCAATCCGCCGCGGTCGACCGCCAGCACCACCGGCAAATTCTGAATGGCAATGTCATGAATGAGCTGGTCATAGGCGCGCTGCAGGAAGGTCGAATAAACCGCCACCACCGGCTTGAAACCCTCGCAAGCCAGGCCGGCGGCAAACGTCAGCGCATGCTGTTCGGCGATGCCCACGTCGAAATAACGCGCCGGATATTCTTGCGCGAATTCCACCATCCCGGAACCTTCGCACATCGCTGGCGTAATGCCGATCAGACGCTCATCCTGCGCCGCCATGTCGCACAGCCAGTCTCCGAACACTCTGGTATAGGTAAGCTTGCCGGGTTGGTCGGCGGCAATGCCGTCAACCGGATCGAACTTGCCCACGCCGTGATACAAAACGCAGTCCTGCTCGGCGTGCGCATAACCCTTGCCCTTTTGTGTGACGATATGCAGAAACTGCGGGCCATCTAGCTGGCGGATGTTGCCCAGCGTATCCAGCAACACATTCAGATCATGCCCGTCAATCGGGCCGATATAATTAAAACCGAATTCCTCGAACAGCGTGCCGGGCGTCACCATACCCTTGACATGTTCTTCGGCGCGCTTGGCAAATTCCAGTACCGGCGGCATTCCCTTGAGCATTTTTTCGCTGCCGCGCCGCATCGCCGCATAAAAACGCCCCGACATCAGCCTGGCCAGATAATTGTTCAGTGCACCGACCGGCCGCGAAATAGACATGTCGTTGTCATTGAGAACAACCAGCAAATTGGCCTCGTGCGCACCGGCATTGTTGAGCGCCTCGAAGGCCATCCCGCCGGTGAGCGCACCGTCGCCGATGATCGCCACCGCACGCCGCTGGGAATTTTCCAGCTGCGCCGCCACCGCCATGCCCAGCGCCGCCGAAATCGACGTGCTGGAATGTCCGGTACCAAAGGCATCGTAAGGGCTTTCGTCACGTTTGGGAAAGCCGGCGATGCCGCCCGCCATGCGCAACCTGCCCATCGCCTCGCGCCGTCCGGTGAGTATCTTGTGCGCGTAAGTCTGGTGTCCCACATCCCATACGAGACGGTCGTCCGGCGTGTTGTAGATGTAATGCAGGGCGATGGTCAGCTCCACCGTGCCCAGGTTGGAAGATAAATGCCCGCCGGTCTTGCTCACCGATTCAACCATGAAGCTGCGCAGTTCGGCGGCAAGTTGCGGCAGTTGCACACGCTCCAGCTTGCGCAGTGCTTCCGGGGTGTCAATGGTGCTCAGCAATGGATACATCAAAACTTTCTTAACACAATAAAATCCGCCAGCTCGCGCAGACGTTGCGCCGTTTCGCCAAACTCGACCAGGCTTTCCAGCGCATCGCGATGCAGCCGCTGCGCCATGTCGCGTGCGCCCTGTATGCCGAGCAGGCTGACATAAGTCGGCTTGCCGTTGTCCGCGTCCTTGCCTGCTGTTTTTCCCAGCGTGGCGGTATCCGCCGCGCAATCCAGCACATCGTCCACGACCTGAAAGGCCAGTCCGATGAGCTTGCCGAAATGATCCAGCCTGTCCAACTGCGCAGACTCCAGACGGGAACCGCAGTGCGCGCCCAGCAGGATCGCCGCGCGGATCAGCGCGCCGGTCTTGTGGATATGCATGAACTCCAGCTCGGGCAGCGTGAGCGACTTACCCACGCTGGCCAGGTCGATTGCCTGTCCACCCGCCATGCCGCGCGAACCGGAAACCGCCGCGAGCAGCCTGATCATTTCCAGCTGGTGCGCCGCATCGTCGTTCAGGCGATGCTCGGCAAGCAATTGGAACGCCAGGGTCTGCAAGGCATCACCGACCAGCAGCGCGGTCGCCTCGTCGTATTGCTTATGGCAAGTCGGTTTACCACGACGCAACACATCGTCGTCCATGCACGGCATGTCGTCATGCACCAGCGAATAGACGTGTATCAATTCGACGGCGGCGGCGGCAACATCCACCCGCGCGCCCTGCGCGCCGACCAATTCGCCCGCAGCAAACACCAGCAACGGGCGCACACGCTTGCCGCCGTCCAGCACCGCGTAGCGCATCGCCTCGTGAAGCCGCTGCGGCGCAATGTCCGAGCGCGGCAACAACACGCGCAATACCTCTTCGAAATGGGATTGATGGGCGGCTACCCAGCCCTGGAAATTAGCGTGCATTAGCCCTGCTCTGCTTCGCCACCGGCGGAAAAATCTTTCAGCACGCCATTCTCCAGCACACTCACCTGCTGTTGCGCGTCTTCGAGACGGCCCCGGCAAAACGACAGCAATTCCGCGCCGCGTTTGTAGGCAAGCAGCGAATCTTCCAGCGACAGCTTACCCGCTTCCATGTCGGCGACAATCTGCTCCAGCTCGGCCATGGCCGACTCAAAACCAACTGATTTTTGCGATTTACCCGCCATGTCGGCCTCTGCTTGTGAAAGACGGGCATTTTACCCAACGCATCCTGACAGGGCGAATTTTTATTGCCCCGCCCGATCATTTCGGAGAGAATCCGCGCCCTTTCTTTCACCTCTCGCCAGAGAGAAGCGCGATAAAGTATCGCTTTGCAACATTCGCGTTCAAGGAGCAGCTTATGAGCACCTCTAATAATTCGTCGCACCGGCGAAGGCCGGTGTCCAGTCCATTGAACTGGATTCCGGCCTTCGCTGGAATGACGAAACCTGGATTTTGAGAGGTTTCCTTATGAGTAATCCCGCATGAAATCATCCTGGATGCTGATCGCCGGATTGCTGTTCGGCTGCATGGGAGTGTTCGTCAAACTCGGCGCACCCTATTTCACGCATATTGAACTGGTATTCTACCGCTCGCTTTTCGGCCTGCTGCTGGTCTACCCCATCATGCGCCAGCAACGGGTCAGCGCTGCCACGCAACACTGGCGCAACCACTTGTGGCGTGGCCTCTCCGGTTCGGTAGCCCTCGCACTGTTCTTCTACTGCATCACCGTGCTGCCGCTCGCCACCGCCGTCACGCTCAACTACACCGCGCCGTTATTCCTCACCATCTTCACCATGCTGGTGTTCAAGGACAAATTCAACCTGCCGCTGACCGCCACCATCCTGCTCGGGTTTTTCGGCGTAGTGCTATTGCTGCACCCGAGCCTGATGCGTGACCAGTTGCTACCCGGCCTGCTCGGCCTGATTTCCGGTCTTCTCGCCGGAATCGCCTACCTCAACATCAGGCAACTCGCCATGATCGGCGAACCGGACACGCGCATCGTGTTTTATTTCAGCCTGATCGCCCTGATCGGCAGCAGCGTATGGATGCTGTTCGACACGATGCACGCCATCACCCTGCAAGGCTTCGCCATCCTGTTCGGGCTGGGCAGCACCGGCACCCTCGCACAACTCGCCATGACACACGCCTACCGCACCGGCAGGACACTGGTGGTCGGCAGTCTGGCATACAGCACCATCGTATTTGCCAGCCTGTTCGGCATGCTGCTGTGGGATGAAACCCTGAGCATGAGCAGCTGGCTGGGCATGGCATTCATCATCGCCAGCGGTGTGCTAAGCTTGCGCCTGTCACCCCAACACCCTCCCCAAAAAGGAACCACATGATCACCATCGAACAAACCGACAACCTTGTCAACGCCGCCGTTCTCGGCGAATTCACCCTTGCCGATTTCAAGATGTTTGAAGAGCAATCGCTGTACAAGCTCAAATCGCACGGCGCGGTCAACCTGCTGTTCGACCTGCGCGGGATGATCGACTACACCGTGGATGTCGCCTGGGAAGAAATCAAGTTTTTCAGCAACAAACACAACCACGACTTCACCAGGATCGCCGTGGTCACCGACGACCAGTGGCTTACCTGGCAGGCTTGGCTGTCGCGCCTGTTTGTGGATGCCGACATTCAGGTGTTCACGGATTACGATGAGGCGATGGCCTGGGTGCAAAGTTAGCGCACCTGCGCCCACCCGTCCCATGCTGGGCATTCCGGTGAGACAGGAAAGGGTTATATGAAGACAGCTTGCCGCGCACTTGTTTCGCCCACCCTTCTGCTTCTGGCGGAGTCGGTGTTAGCTCACGAAGGTCATGGCAACCCACAGTGGACTTGGTCGGCGCTTCACTACATCATCGAATCCGAGCATCTTTCCGTGGCCTTGCCCGCAGTTCTCATCGCTCTACTTTTTGGGTGGCTGCTAAGGCGCAGGGTCTTGCAATCACATGTCCAGCCAGTTGGAGCCAGAAAATAAAAAACCCGCCTGAGCGGGTTTTTTATTACGAAACCGGGCCGAATTACTTCAGCTTGGTTTCCTTGTACGCAACATGCTTGCGAACGACCGGGTCAAATTTAGAGAATTCCAGCTTCCCCGGAGTGGTGCGCTTGTTTTTGGTTGTGGTGTAGAAGTGCCCCGTACCGGCGGAGGACTCCAACTTGATTTTTTCACGTGCGCCTTTTGCCATGTTTATTCTCCTTAAACCTTCTCGCCACGGGCGCGCATTTCAAACAGCACGGCGTCGATACCATTCTTGTCGATGGTGCGCAGCGCTGCGTTGGACAAGCGCAAGCTCACCCAGCGGTTTTCATTTTCGACCCAGAAGCGACGACGTTGCAGATTCGGCAAAAACCGACGCTTGGTTCTGTTATTCGCATGGGAAACATTGTTCCCAGACATCGGACCTTTACCCGTCACTTGACAGACACGTGCCATAGTTCTACTCCAGCCAATTTCAAAAGAGCGCGGATTCTACCGAATGCATGAGGAATGTTCAACTTGAATTTTGAGTTATATCGAGATCTTCTGGCCTATCCGGTGCTGTCACACGCAATCCGTCCGGTTTTATCCCGAATAACAGCGAAGAATCACCGCATATCCGCAAGCACCTGCAAAAACGCATCACCATAGCGCGCCAGCTTGGCCTGTCCGATGCCGCTCATCTGCCCCAGTTCGTCCAGGCTGCCGGGACGTTGCCTGTGAATTTCCAGCAGGGTGCTGTCGTGAAAAATCACATAAGGCGGCACACCCTGTTCACGGGCGAGTTCCAAACGTCTGGCTTTGAGGGCGAGCCATAAGGGATCACCGCTCGCACCGGCGAAAGGTTCGCGTGCCTTGGCATTGTGTTCGGCGCGTTGCGCCTTACGTCTTACCGGGTCGGCATCGCGCCGCAGCCACACTTCTTGTTCGCCTCGCAGCACTGGGCGTGCGGCTTCGGTGAGGCGCAGGCCGCCATAGGCCTCGATATCCACGTTGAGCAGACCGGCGGCGGCAAGCTGGCGATACACGCTGCTCCATTGCGCCTGCGCCAATTCCTTGCCGATGCCGAAGGTACTGAGTTGCCGGTGGCGGAATTGCTCGGTCTTCGCGGTCTCTTTGCCAAGCAGCACGTCGATGAGGTGCCCGACACCGAAGCGCTGGCCGGTGCGATAGACACAGGACAGCGCCATCTGCGCTGCCTGCGTCGCGTCCCAGGTGTCCACCGGTGACAGGCAGTTATCGCATTGACCGCAATCGCCGGGATGTTCTTCGCCGAAGTAACGCAGCACGGTCTGGTGGCGGCAGCCGGTGGATTCGCAGAAGCCCAGCAGCGCATCCAGCTTTTGCAGTTCCACGCGCCTGCGCGCCTCGGGTGCATCGCCGGACATCAGCATGTGGCGCATCGATACCACATCGCCCAATCCGTAAGCCATCCACGCATTTGCAGGCAAGCCATCGCGCCCGGCGCGCCCGGTTTCCTGATAGTAGCCTTCCATGCTTTTGGGCAGATCGAGATGCGCGACGAAGCGCACGTTGGGCTTGTCTATCCCCATACCGAACGCGACCGTGGCGACCATGATGACGCCCTCCTCGCGCAGGAATCTTTTCTGGTTTTTGGCACGCGTGGCGGCATCGAGTCCGGCGTGATACGGCAACGCGTCCCAGCCGCTCTCCTTGAGCCAGGCCGCGGTCTCCTCCACCTTCTTGCGTGACAGGCAATACACGATGCCAGCGTCATCCGGGTGCTCGGTTTCGAGAAAAGCCTGCAGCTGTTGACGCGCATTATTCTTTTGCGTGACCCGATAGCGGATATTGGGGCGGTCGAAACTGGAGACGAATTGCCGTGCCTGTTCCAGTGACAATCGCTCCAGAATTTCGCGGCGCGTCGGTGCGTCCGCCGTTGCCGTAAGCGCGATGCGCGGCACCTCGGGGAAACGTTCGTGCAGCACCGTCAGCTCACGGTACTCGGGGCGAAAGTCGTGACCCCACTGCGAGACGCAATGCGCTTCGTCTATGGCAAACAGGGCGATGCCGCTATCCTGCTGCAAGCGCTCCAGCAGACCGAGGAAACTCTCCGTCATCAGCCGCTCCGGCGCAACATATAACAGCTTCAATTTGCCATTCAGCAGCTGCTGTGACACTACACGCGCCGCATCGACGTCCAAACTGGAATTCAGGAAGGCAGCCTGGATGCCAAGCTGCCTGAGCGCATCCACCTGATCCTGCATCAAGGCAATCAGCGGCGAAACCACGATACCAACGCCCGGGCGCAAGAGTGCGGGAATCTGGTAACACAGCGATTTGCCGCCGCCGGTCGGCATCAGCACCAGCGCGTCGCCGCCTGCCACGACATGCTCGACAATGGCCTGCTGCGCCCCGCGAAAAGAGGCATAACCGAAAACCTCACGGAGAACTTGCTGCGCGGAATGGATTTTTATGGCTGGCACGACATGGGGAGGCTCACTGGCTAATGGCTCGCGGGGTTTGTCTCGGTTACGGCTGGATCTACGGGCGGCTGCCGATTTTCAATGATCTGAAAAAACATCTCGTCCTGTTTTACCATGCCCAGCTCGCTGCGGGCGCGCTCTTCGATCGCCTCGGTGCCCTGCTTGAGATCACGCACCTCCGCGTCCAGCAAGGCATTGCGCGCCTGCATCTGCTGGTTGGCCTGCTGCTGCAACTCGACCTGGCGCTTCGTGTCCCAAACTTTCAACCAGCCGCCTTTGCCCAGCCACAATGGGTATTGCAACAGCAGCAACAGGATTGCCAATATTAATGTGACAACACGCATCAGGGGCACCCGAATCGGGATTGTCCATTGTGAGAAAAACCGTTCACCCCAAATCTGTCGTAAGGCCATGCATGCTGCGACACGGCCTCTCGTCCCGAGCAAAGCCGGGGGATCACCACGAACGGCCTTTCCTGCTCATTTTCGTCTAATGGTTTTAGGTTTAACTCAACTGATAGTACGCCTCACGCCCCGGATAGGAGGCGGTGTCGCCCAGATCTTCTTCGATGCGCAACAGTTGATTGTATTTCGCCATGCGATCGGAACGCGACAACGAGCCGGTCTTGATTTGCATCACATTGGTCGCCACCGCGAGGTCGGCAATAAAGGAGTCTTCGGTCTCGCCGGAGCGATGGGAAATCACGGCCGTGTAACCGGCGCGCTTGGCCATCTCGATGGCGGCAAGGGTCTCGGTCAGCGTGCCGATCTGGTTAACCTTGATCAGGATGGAGTTTGCCAATCCCTGGCGAATGCCTTCGCGCAATATTTTTGTGTTGGTGACAAACACGTCGTCTCCCACCAGTTGGATCGACTTGCCGAGGCGGGCGGTAAGCTGCTTCCAGCCCTCCCAGTCATGCTCGCTCATGCCGTCTTCGATGGTGATGATCGGGTACTTGTCCACCCAGGCGGCATATAGATCGGTAATCTGCGCCGAATTCAGCGTCAGGCCGTCCGCTTTCAGGTGGTACTGGCCGTTCTGGTAGAACTCCGAAGCAGCGGCATCGATACCGATCGCCACATCCGCACCGGGCACGTAGCCAGCCGCCTCGATCGCTTCAACGATCACCTGCAGCGCGCCCTCGTTGGAGCCCAGCGCCGGGGCGAAGCCGCCTTCATCACCCACGGTGGTGCTCAAGCCGCGGTCGTGCAGTATTTTCTTCAGGTGATGGAACACCTCGGCGCCGCAGCGCAACGCCTCGCGGAAACTCTGGCTGCCTACCGGGATAATCATGAATTCCTGTATATCTGCACCGCCGCTGGCATGCGCGCCACCATTGATGATGTTCATCATCGGCACCGGCATTTCCATGCGGGCGGCACCGCCCAGATAGCGGTACAGCGGCAGGCCGCTTTCCTCGGCAGCGGCGCGCGCCACGGCCATCGATACCGCCAGAATCGCATTGGCGCCAAGGCGCGATTTATTTTCCGTGCCGTCCAACTCAATCATGGTCTGGTCGATGAAGGCTTGCTCGGCCGCGTCCAGCCCGATAATCGCTTCGGCGATTTCGGTGTTCACATATTCCACTGCCTTCAGCACGCCCTTGCCCAGGTAGCGTTGCTTGTCGCCATCGCGCAATTCCATCGCTTCCTTTTCACCTGTGGATGCGCCGGACGGCACGGCGGCACGTCCCATCACACCGGACTCCAGCAACACGTCCGCCTCCACGGTAGGGTTGCCGCGCGAATCCAGAATCTCACGGGCGATCACATCAACAATTGCGCTCATAATTTTTCCTCAGTTTTTCTTAAATATTCTTCAAATCGAGATTTTCTTCAATCAGTCCCTGCCGCTTAACGATTTCATCCAGCGCCATCAAGGTCTGCAACAGTGCCTTGAGATGTCCGAGCGGAAAGGCATTCGGCCCATCCGACAGCGCTTTGGACGGATCTGGATGCGTCTCCATGAACAGGCCGGAAATCCCCGCCGCCACCGCGGCGCGTGCCAGCACCGGCACGAACTCGCGCTGCCCGCCGCTGACCGTTCCCTGCCCGCCGGGCAACTGCACCGAATGGGTCGCATCAAACACCACCGGGCAACCTGTGTTGCGCATCACCGCCAGCGAGCGCATGTCCGATACCAGGTTGTTGTAACCGAACGACGCGCCGCGCTCGCATACCATGATGTTGTCCTGTCCGCTGGCCTCGCGGGCTTTTTCCACCACGTTCTGCATATCCCACGGCGACAGAAATTGCCCCTTCTTGATATTTGCCGGTTTGCCCGCACGCGCCACAGCCTGGATGAAGTCGGTCTGGCGACACAGAAACGCCGGTGTTTGCAGCACGTCCACCACCGCCGCGACCGGCTCGATCTCTTCGATGCTGTGCACGTCGGTCAGCACCTGCACACCGAGTTGCGCCTTCACCTCAGCGAGAATTTTCAGGCCGGCATCCAGGCCGAAACCGCGGAACGATTTGCCGGAACTGCGGTTGGCCTTGTCGTAGGAAGATTTGTAAATGAACGGCAGTCCCAGTTCGCGGCAGATTTCCTGCAACTGCCCTGCGGTATCCAGCGCCATTTGCTGCGATTCAATCACGCACGGCCCGGCAATCAGGAACAGCGGCTTGTCCAGCCCCGCTTCAAAATGACACAGCTTCACGCAGCCGACTCCTTGCGAAGCAAGGCCGCCTCGATATAGGACTTGAACAGCGGATGGCCGTCACGCGGCGTGGAAGTGAACTCCGGGTGAAACTGCACACCGACGAACCATGGGTGCATGGAATGCGGCAATTCCATCATTTCCGGCAAATCCTCGGAAGGCGTGCGTGCAGAAATAATCAGCCCGGTTTTTTCCAAGGCGGCCACGTAATGATTATTCACCTCATAGCGATGGCGATGACGCTCGTTTACTTCGTCACCATAGATACGCTGCGCCAGCGTGCCGGGCTTGACCGGACAGCATTGCGAACCCAGACGCATGGTGCCGCCCAAATCAGAATCGCTGTTGCGCATCGCCACCTTGCCATCACGGTCGCGCCATTCGGTAATCAATGCCACCACCGGATGTTCGGATTCCGCATTAAATTCGGTGCTGTTCGCGTCGACCATGCCCGCAATATGCCGTGCATACTCGATTACCGCGAGTTGCATGCCAAGACAGATGCCCAGATAGGGTATTTTATTTTCGCGCGCAAAACGGATTGCGGCGATCTTGCCTTCCGTGCCGCGCTTACCGAAACCGCCCGGCACCAGGATCGCATCGAAGTGCGCCAGGCCCTGCGTGCCGGATGCTTCAATATCTTCCGAGTCAATGTATTCGATGTTCACCTTGGTCGAGGTGTGGATGCCGGCGTGGCGCAATGCCTCGATCAGCGACTTGTAGGATTCGGTCAGATCGACGTATTTGCCGACCATGCCGATGGTGATTTGATGCTGCGGGTTTTCCAGTGCATGCACCAGCTTCGCCCATACCGACAGATCGGCGGGCGGCAAGTCCAATCCCAGCTCTTCGCAGACGATGCGATCCAAGCCTTGCTGGTTAAGCATTTGCGGAACCTTGTAGATGCTGTCCACATCCCACATCGAGATCACGCCCTCTTCGCGCACATTGGCGAACAGCGATATCTTGGCGCGCTCGTCGTCGGGAATCGGCCGGTCCGCGCGGCATACCAGCGCGGTGGGGAAAATACCGATCTCGCGCAATTTCTGCACGCTGTGCTGCGTCGGTTTGGTTTTCAATTCGCCGGCGGTGGCAATATACGGAACCAGGGTCAAGTGCACATAGGCCACCTGGTTGCGGCTCATGCGCAAGCCCATTTGCCGCGCCGCTTCGAGGAACGGCAGCGATTCGATATCGCCAACCGTGCCGCCGATTTCGACGATCGCCACGTCGGCCTTGCCGTCAAGCGAAGCCGCCGCACCGCGTTCGATAAATGCCTGAATCTCATTGGTGATATGCGGAATCACCTGCACCGTCTTGCCCAGATATTCGCCGCGCCGCTCCTTGCGGATCACGCTGTCGTAGATCTGCCCGGTGGTGAAGTTGTTGGCCTTGCGCATCTTCGCGGAAATGAACCGCTCGTAGTGCCCCAGATCCAGGTCGGTTTCCGCGCCGTCCTCGGTGACGAACACCTCGCCATGCTGGAATGGACTCATGGTGCCCGGATCGACGTTGATATAGGGGTCAAGCTTGAGCATGGTCACCTTGAGGCCGCGCGATTCAAGGATAGCCGCAAGTGAAGCGGCGGCGATGCCCTTCCCCAAGGAAGAAACAACGCCGCCGGTAATGAAGATGTACTTGGTCATGCGGGTGCCCGGACATAACCAGCCGCTTGGCTGTCGTCTTTTGACAGCCTAGCGGAATGGCTAGTCGTTTATCAAATGTTTTTCGTAGGGCAGAATGATACCGTAAAACAGCCTGCCCTCAAAGTTACGACTAGTCACGAAATCACACCATGCGCGCCATCATGGTTCGTATCCGCAATCATGGCTGGGGGCTGTTCCGCACTGCGCGCAAAGAGTTCCTGCAGGGTCAGGCCGGCATACTGGTCAAGCTGCCCAACACACCCGGCAAGCCACTGCTGCATCGGTTCATCGCTCCGCTCAACGGATAACGAATGGGGGTCCAGCACAAATAAATGCAACAATTCACTGGAGCGAATATGGTTCGCATCACGTATCAGCAACCAGCCGTTACTCTCTGCCTTGCGCACCATATCGGCACTGGCCAGTTTTTCAAGAAGCTTCTCCAGCACGTCGTAACCGAGACGCAATGACCTGGAGAATTCCTGCAATGTGCTCACTCTGCCCTGCTGCAAACCATTTGCCATGATTTGCAGCACGCGCAACGCATTCAATAATTGAGAGCCCGACGACAGGAGCGGTGTCACCGGAGCACGCCAGTGCGATAGTGATGCCGCAATGACTGCTCCAATCAGGATGGTCAGCCAGGACAAATAAATCCACATCAGGAAAACCGGCACACTGGCAAATGCGCCGTATACCAGTTTGTAGGTCTGAAAATGGCTGATGTAATAACCGAATGCGCGGTTCATGGATTCGAACATGAGCGCGGCCACAAAGGCACCGATCAATGCATGCGTGTAAGGCACGTAACGATTCGGCATCAGCCTGAACACCATGGCAAATGCCAGCGTAGCGAACAATACCGGCAGTATCTTCAACACGCCCACGCCGAATACAGGTACATGTTTGGCATAACCCATCGACAGCCCGACCAGCCACGAGGTCAGCGACAGGCTCGCGCCAATCAGCAGGGGCGCAAGCGTCAGCACCGCCCAGTAAATGACCAGCCGCTTGAGCAACGGGCGCGGGCGCGCTACCCGCCAGATGGTATTGAATGCCTGGCCGACAGTAACCATCAGCGCCATCGCCGTTACCGCCAAAAATACGATACCGATTGCCGTCATGCGCATGGCACTTTCGGTGAACTGTTGCATATATTTCGTGATGATCTTTCCTGCCATCTCCGGCATCAGGTTGTTGAGCAGATATATCTTGATCTCCAGGGAGAAATCCTCGAATACCGGAAATGCCGAAAACATGGTCAAGGCAATGGTAATCAATGGCACCAGCGACAACAGCGTGGTAAAGGCCAGGCTCGCCGCAATCTGCATGCAACGATCCTGATTGAAGCGCATCACGATGAAGCGCATGAAATTCAGGAAATCCTGCCAATTCTTTTGCATGGTTAACCACCTCACACCGTTAAAAGACTCTGAGCCTCCCTGAACGAGGCATCGTCAGGTGCAGCGTGAAAGTCCTGACGCTGTGCATATGATAATTGAAAAACAAAAAGGGCACGCGCTGCGTGCCCTTAGCTCTTTAACCCCACCCGACTGAATTACCGGCCCCTGGATTTCGCCCTTTTCGCAAGCGGAGCCGGTATGACCCCCTGTAACGCGGGTTCAGTTTTCACCGATTCAACCTGGGCTCTATTCTCTTCTCTCAATTCTGCAATTACTATTATCTACAGTGCCGTTAGGCATGACGGTATTGCACAAGGTAGCGCCGTTCAGCGTGGCATCGGCAATATTGGCGCCAGTCAGGTCAGCATCGGTCAGATCCGCATTGCGCAGAATCGCACCGGTCAAATTGGCGCGCTCCAGTTGCGCACCGCGCAAAACCGCCAGGTTGAGATTGGCGTCGGTCAGGTTGGCCTGCGACAAGTTGGCACGGGTCAGGTTGGCGCGTCCCAGATTGGCTTCCGACAGATTAGCCTTGCCGAGATTGGCCTTGAACAGGTTGGCCTGCGCCAGATTTGCCATAAAAAGTTGCGCACCGGACAGATTGGCAGAGCCTAGATTGGCCTCAGCCAGCGCAGCATTCATGCACACCGTGCGCGGCTGAATCGCGCAGCCATTGATGGAGCCTTCCACGGCATCCGTCAAATCACCCTTTGCGGACTTCTTTGCCGGGCAATTCGCCCCGCTGTTCACGATGCCGTTTGGCATGAGTGTGCGGCAAAAAATAGCCTTGCCAAACTTTACGTTATCAATCTCTGCGTCAGTCAGATTGACATCGGTCAAATTGGCTTCGCTGAGGTTCGCCCCCTTGAGCTTGGCGCGTGTCATATTCGCTCCAGTCAAATTGGCGCCGGTCAGGTCGGCGTTGTACAAGGTGATGTCGGTCATGTCCGCCTCGGTGAAATTGCCACCCGCAAGATTGCCATGATAGATGTTCGCTCCCTTGAGATTCGCCTTGGTCAGGTCGGCTCGCGACAGATCGCCCTCAAGAAGATGTGCCTCCTGCAAGTTGGCATTCGCCAGATTCTTGCCGGAAAATTCAGCATGCGGACATTGCGACTTCGGAATTATGGAGCATGCAACAAAGCCTGCATTGGCCGCCAGTGAAGACAGCAACAATACGGAACCCAACAATATTTTCTTCAAAACCATCTCCTGTGAAATATAAAGGTGGGGGAGAATTCAAAAATTCCCGCAACCCACAAGGCAGAATTATGGCCGAGCGTCCGAGCCTACGTCTAAAACAATTGTTTCAAAATGTTGGAGAACCTGAAATTCAAGGTTCGCCCAAAAGTCAGGCGCGCAGCGGATGCTGCGCACGTGCGGATTTTTAGCGACGACCTTACAACTGCGGGTGTGCACGTTCTCCGGAAATGTGTAACTTATTGAGCGCATTCAGATAAGCCTTGGCCGAGGCCACCACGATATCGGTATCCGCACCCTGGCCGTTGACGATTCGTCCGCCCCTGGCCAAGCGTACCGTCACCTCCCCCTGGGCATCGGTGCCGCTGGTGATGTTGTTTACCGAATACAGTTGCAACTCGGTGCCGCTGCGTACGATTTGCTCGATCGCCTGAAAGGTTGCATCCACCGGCCCGCCGCCGTGCATTTCGGCCTCATGCTGCTCCCCACCGACACTCAATACCACTTTTGCAAGCGGCAACACACCCGTCTCGCTGTGCGCACGCATGGATAACAACTGGTAATGTTCACTGATGCTCGACACACTCTCTTCGTTGACCAGCGCCTGCAAATCCTCGTCAAATATCTCGCTCTTGCGATCGGCCAATTCCTTGAAGCGTGCGAAGGCGGCATTCAAGGCATCCTCACTGCCCAGCACAATGCCGATTTCCTGCAACCGCGTGCGAAAGGCGTTGCGCCCGGAGAGTTTGCCCAGAGTCAGCTTGTTGGTGCTCCAGCCGACATCTTCGGCGCGCATGATTTCATAAGTCTCGCGATGCTTGAGTACGCCGTCCTGATGGATGCCGGATTCGTGCGCAAACGCATTCGCACCGACAATCGCCTTGTTCGGTTGTACCGGATAGCCGGTAATGCTGGAGACCAGCTTGGAAGTTGCCACGATCTGCGTCGTATCGATGCGTGTGTCGCAGGCGAATATGTCGCGGCGGGTCTTCACCGCCATCACGATTTCCTCCAGCGCGGCATTGCCGGCACGCTCGCCCAGCCCGTTGATGGTGCACTCCACCTGGCGCGCGCCGTTCATTACCGCGGAAAGGGAATTCGCCACCGCCAGGCCGAGATCATTGTGACAATGCGTGGACCAGATCACCTTGTCAGAATTCGGCACGCGTTCGATCAATTGCCGCATGCGCTCGCCCCACGCAGCAGGAATGGAATAACCCACCGTGTCCGGCACGTTCAGCGTTCTGGCGCCGGCCTGAATCACCGCGTCGAACACGCGCACCAGAAAATCCATCTCCGAGCGCACCGCATCCTCTGCAGAAAACTCCACATCATCGGTATATTCGAGGGCCCACTTCACCGCGCTGACCGCGCGCTCGACCACCTGATCCTCGCTCATGCGCAACTTGTGCTGCATGTGGATCGGGCTAGTGGCAATGAAGGTGTGAATGCGCCCCGATTTCGCCGGCTTGATTGCCTCACCGGCTCGGCGTACATCGTTCTCGCTGGCGCGCGCCAGCGAGCATACCGTGGAATGCTTCACGGTTTCGGCAACGGCTTTCACCGCTTCAAAATCGCCCAGACTGGCGGCGGCGAAGCCCGCTTCGATCACGTCCACACGCAACTTCTCCAGTTGGCGTGCAATGCGGACTTTCATTTCCCGGGTCATCGACGCACCGGGGCTCTGCTCGCCATCACGCAAGGTGGTGTCAAAAACTATCAATTTGTCTGTCATGCTGTGCTCCGATAAAAACAGGTAAACCCTGCACAACCGATGCTATGGTTGTGCGCGCTTGCTTCGAATGATGTAATCAGTAATTAGCGCGCGCTGCGCAGCAGCAGCGCAGCCAGCAGGCTGAATGTGGAGTGAAGGATTGCGATGTGCGTGGAGAAATGCATGAAGCGAATATTACCAGTTTTATCGCTTCAAGTAATGGGCTGCTTATTCTTGCGCAGGCGCATCATCCATAACGCATACCCGGACAGAGCGTAGCCCATGAACAGGGCAAACAGTACCCCGGGCGGATAACTGGAAATCAGGATAAAAAACAGTGCGACCAGGAAAATCACCAGGAAGGGCACGCTCTTGCGCATATTCAGATCCTTGAAGCTGTAGAACGGCAGGTTGCTGACCATGCTCAGTCCGGCAAAAACTGTCAACGCTGCCGCATACCAGCGCAATTCAGCGCCCTTGAAACCATAATCCAGCATCACCCAGACAAATCCCGCCACCAGGGCAGCGGCAGCCGGACTGGGCAAGCCCTGAAAATAACGTTTATCGACCACATCGATGTTGGTATTGAAGCGCGCCAGACGCAACGCCGTGGCGGCACAGTAAATGAATGCGGCAAACCAGCCCCATTTACCCAGTCCCTTCAAGGCCCATTCATACATAACCAGTGCGGGCGCGACACCGAACGAAACCATGTCGGACAGGCTGTCGTATTCGGCGCCGAATTCGCTCTGCGTATGCGTCAGCCGCGCCACGCGGCCGTCCAGCCCGTCCAGCACCATGGCGATGAAAATCGCCACTGCGGCAAACTCGAAGCGCAGATTCATTGACTGCACAATGGCATAGAAACCCGAGAACAGGGCACCGGTGGTAAACAGGTTGGGCAACAGATAAATGCCGCGCTTGCGCAGATTCATCGGCTTGCGTGGATTGTATTCGCCCATGCGGTCAATGCGAAACACGCGCAGCGTTCGTTTGCCTCCTCTCCCGCAGGGATTGAAGATTGCCTTTCTCGTTCGCCTCCTCTCCCGCAAGCGGGAGAGAATTGAGGTGAGGGGCTTCTCCACGGGAGAGGATTGAGGTGAGGGAGGCGGGCATGGCAAGTCTCATGATCGGAAGTGGTGCAATTTTGATATCTCCATCAGACTATCAGCTTTGCGGAAGGATTGCCAAGATGGTCGAGGTGGCCGACACCTTGTCGCCAATGCTCACCTTCACGCTCGCATCCAATGGCAGGTAAACATCCACACGTGAACCGAAGCGGATAAAGCCATAGCGCTGGCCGCGTGCCAGCATGTCGCCGGCCTTGACGTAGCACAGGATGCGCCGCGCAATCAATCCCGCCACCTGCACTGAAGTAATGTCGGTGCCGTTGGCGGTTTTCAGCCACACCGCGTTGCGCTCATTTTCTGTGGAAGCTTTGTCGAGATCGGCATTCACGAATTTGCCTGGAAAATACCAGACCTGCTGCACCGCACCATCCACCGGACTGCGGTTGGAATGCACATTAAACACGTTCATGAACACGCTGACCTTGATGGCCTCGCGCTGCACATAAGGATCGTTGACGCGTTCCACCGCGACAATGCGCCCGTCTGCGGGTGACAATACCGCCCCGGCATCCTGCGGAACCGCGCGTGCCGGGTCGCGAAAAAACTGCAGCACGAACAGCGCGATGATCCACAACGGAATCGACCAGATCGCGCACCAAGCGGTACCCGCAATTGCCAAAATGAGCGAAATCGCCAGAAACGGCCAGCCCTCGCGGGCGATGATGGGATGGGGGTATTGATTCATAGGATTGAGGATCGTGGATTGAGGGTTGAGTAAGAAGTGAGGTAGCGGGTTTTGCTCAATCCTCGCTCCTCACTCCCTGATCCTAGTTCTTGGATTGATCAACCAGCTTGTTCTTGGTGATCCACGGCATCATCGCGCGCAACTGGCCGCCAACCTGTTCGATCGGGTGTGCGGCATTCAGGCGGCGGCGCGCAGTCATCTCGGGATAGTTGGTGCGGCCTTCCAGAATAAACTGCTTGGCATAAGAACCATTCTGGATGTTGGTCAAGCATTCCTTCATCGCGGCGCGCGCCTGATCTCCGATCACGCGCTGTCCAGTCACATATTCACCATATTCCGCGTTATTGGAAATCGAGTAGTTCATGTTGGCGATGCCGCCCTCATACATCAGGTCGACAATCAGCTTGAGCTCGTGCAGACATTCGAAGTAGGCCATTTCCGGCGCATAACCTGCTTCGGTCAGCGTTTCGAAACCAGCCTTGACCAGTTCCACCGCACCGCCGCACAACACGGCCTGTTCGCCGAACAGGTCGGTTTCGGTTTCTTCGCGGAAGTTGGTCTCGATCACACCGCCCTTGGTGCCACCGTTGGCTGCCGCGTAAGAAAGCGCGATGTCCTTGGCCTTGCCGGATTTGTCCTGATACACCGCAATCAGCGTCGGCACGCCGCCGCCCTTGAGGTATTCGGAACGCACGGTATGGCCGGGGCCTTTCGGCGCGATCATGATCACGTCCACATCTGCTGGCGGCACGATCTGGTTGTAATGGATGTTGAAGCCGTGCGCAAAGGCTAGTGCAGTGCCGGACTTCAGGTTCTTTTCCACAGCATCATGATAAATCTGCGACATGGTCTCATCTGGCAGCAGCAACATCACCACATCCGCACCTTTTACAGCATCAGCAATTTCGGCGACCTTGTGACCGGCCGCCACGGCCTTGGCCCAGGAAGAACCGCCCTTGCGCAGGCCGACCGTCACGTTAACGCCGGATTCCTTCAGATTCTGGGCGTGGGCATGGCCCTGAGAACCGTAGCCGATGATGGTGACCTGCCTGCCCTTGATCAGGGATAGGTCTGCGTCTTTGTCGTAATAAACTTTCATGTTGCCCTCTTTCGTAAAAAATTAAAGTTTCAAAATCCTGTCGCCGCGCCCGATACCGGACGCACCGGTGCGCACTGTCTCCAGAATCAGGTCGCGGTTGATTGCCTCCAGGAAACTGTCCAACCTGGCGCAGGTGTCTGTCAGTTCGATGGTATAGGTGCTATCCGATACGTCTATGACGCGTCCCTGAAAGGTGTCCGTCAAACGTTTCAACTCATCGCGCATTTCGCCTTGCGCGCTGACCTTGACCAGCATCAATTCACGCTCGAGATGTTCTCCTTCGCTCAAATCGAGCACCTTCGCAACATCCACCAACTTGTTGAGCTGCTTATTGATTTGCTCGATCACCGCATCAGAACCACTGGTAACGATGGTCATGCGCGACAGGGTCGGATCCTCGGTCGGCGCAACCGACAATGACTCGATATTATAACCGCGCGCCGAGAACAGCCCCGCCACCCGCGATAACGCACCGGCCTCGTTTTCCATTAGTAAAGAAATAATATGTCTCATTACAGCTCTTCCGCGAGAATGATCTGCGACAACCCCTTGCCGCCAGGAATCATCGGATACACATTTTCCGTTGGATCGGTTCTGAAGTCCATGAACACCAGATCATCTTTGCGCGCGAATGCCTCTTTCAACGCCGCCTCAACGTCTGACGGTTTGTCGATACGCATCCCGACATGCCCGAATGCCTCTGCCAGCCTCACAAAATCCGGCAGCGCATTCATATAGGTCTCGGAATAACGGTTGCCATGGAAGAACTCCTGCCACTGCCGCACCATGCCGAGATAGCCGTTGTTGAGCGCAATAATCTTGATCGGCAGGTGGAATTGCTTGCAGGTGGACAACTCCTGGATATTCATCTGGATGCTGCCCTCGCCCGTCACGCAGGCAACCGTCGCACCGGGATTGACCATCTGCACACCCATCGCCGCCGGCAGGCCAAAACCCATCGTGCCCAAGCCGCCGGAGGTAATCCAGCGACGCGGACGGTCAAACTTGTAGTACTGTGCAGCCCACATCTGGTGCTGGCCGACATCAGAGGTGACAAACGCATCGCCACCGGTAATTTCATGCAGCTTCTCGACGACGAACTGCGGCTTGATGATTTCGGATGAATTCTTGTAGCGCATTCCGCCGCCTGTAGCACGCCACTCGTCCACCTGCTTCCACCAGACAGCCAACTCCGCCGCGTTGGGCGTCTGCCTGCTGCTGCGCAGTACATCCAGCAGATCGTCCAGCACCAGCTTGACGTCGCCAACGATAGGCAGATCCACCTTGACGCGCTTGGCAATCGAGGAGGGGTCGATATCGATGTGGATGATCTTGCGCGGCACTTCGGCAAAGTGCTCGACGTTACCGATCACGCGGTCGTCAAAGCGCGCGCCGACCGCCAGCAGTACATCGCAATGCTGCATCGCCATGTTCGCTTCGTAGGTGCCGTGCATTCCCAACATCCCGACAAAACGCTTATCGCTGGCCGGAAAGCCGCCCAAGCCCATCAGGGTATTGGTGCAGGGGAAATTCAGCAGGCGCACCAGATCGGTCAGCTGCGCGGATGCGTCGGACAACACCACACCACCGCCCGCATAGATCATCGGCCGTTGAGCCGCCAGCAACATCTGCATAGCGCGCCTGATCTGCCCGCTATCGCCCTTGCCGGCCGGATGATAGGAGCGAATCGCGACGTTGGCCGGGTACGCAAAAGCAACCTTCTGGTTGGAGACATCCTTGGGGATGTCCACCAACACCGGACCAGGTCTACCGGTCTTGGCGAGGTAGAATGCTTTCTTGATAGTCAGCGCAATATCCTTCGCGTCCTTGACCAGAAAATTGTGCTTCACGCACGGGCGGGTAATGCCCACCGCATCGACTTCCTGAAAGGCATCTTCGCCGATCGCACCGGTCGGAACCTGGCCACTAATGACGACCATCGGCGTGGAATCCATGTAAGCGGTTGCAATGCCGGTCACGGCATTGGTCACTCCCGGCCCGGAGGTCACCAGCGCGACACCCACCTTATCGGAAGATCGTGCATAACCGTCAGCCGCATGCACCGCAGCCTGCTCATGGCGCACCAGCACATGCTTGACCTTGTCCTGCTTGAACAGCGCGTCATAAATAAACAACACCGCCCCGCCGGGATAGCCGAACACATACTCGACCTGCTCCTCCTGTAAACAGCGGATAAGTATCTCGGCACCAGTCAATTCCATCTCAATCACCTTACATTCCTGCCAATTTCAAAGAGTCGCGTAAGATAAAGGCTGACGGCATTTTGGTCAACCAATCAACGCAATAATCGACATAATAAAAGACAGGGCTGCTGCGGCTTCATAAACCCGCCAGAACACGCTAAAATCGCCGCCTTGCAACTGACCCCTCTAAGGAACCCTATATTATGTCGATGTCTGATCGCGACGGTTTTATCTGGTATGACGGCAAACTGGTGCCGTGGCGCGATGCCACCACCCATGTGCTGACCCACACGCTGCATTACGGCATGGGTGTATTTGAAGGCGTGCGCGCCTACCAAGCTGAAAAAGGCACGGCGATTTTCCGCCTGCAGGAGCACACCGAACGGCTGTTCAATTCGGCGCATATCTTCCAAATGAAAATGCCGTACGACAAGGCAACCGTCATGGAAGCGCATCGCGACGTGGTGCGCGCCAACAAGCTGAAATCCTGCTATATCCGCCCGATCGTTTTTTACGGCTCGGAAGCAATGGGCATCGCCGCCACGACGCTGTCCACCCATGTTGCTGTCGCCGCCTGGCCGTGGGGGGCCTATCTGGGCGACGAAGGCATGCAGAAGGGTATCCGCGTCAAGACTTCCAGCTTTACGCGCCATCATGTCAATGTGAACATGTGCCGCGCCAAGTCAGTGACGACTTACGCCAACTCAATCCTCGCGCACCAGGAAGTCTGCAAAGACAACTACGACGAGGCGCTGTTGCTGGATGTGGACGGCTACGTTGCTGAAGGCGCCGGTGAAAACATTTTCATCATCAAGAAGGGCAAACTCTACACGCCAGACCTAACATCTTGCCTGGAAGGCATTACGCGTGACGCCATTATCACGTTGGCCAGAGAAATGGGGCTCGAAGTTATCGAAAAGCGCATCACCCGCGACGAGGTTTACTGCGCCGAGGAAGCCTTTTTCACCGGTACAGCTGCCGAGGTGACACCGATCCGCGAGCTGGATACACGCACCATCGGCAGCGGTTCACGCGGTCCGATTACGACCCGGTTGCAGCAGGCTTTCTTTGACTGTGTGGCGGGCAAACATCCGCAACACACCGACTGGCTCGATTACATATAGGATATCCACCGTGAGTAAATATGACATCACCCAGCGTTATATGGAAGTCACCGCGCACGACCTGCCGCTGAACTGCCCGATGCCCAACATGAGCCTGTGGAATGCCCATCCAAGAGTGATGATGCCGCTGAATCATGGCGGCGAAACACGTTGCCCGTATTGCGGAACGCTGTATAAATTCAAAGGCGAATTACCCAAGGCGCACCATTAAAAACCTACCGCGCGGTTCGATAGCTGTGTTGCGTGGTGCTCGCTCCTTTGCCTACCCACAAGGTATGTCTCGGTCGCTGCGCGCCACACGCCTTGCTCTCGAACCGCTCGCTACGGTTTTCGAAAACATCCAACTTACGAGGCAGCGGATGTAATGAAAAAAATCTTGGTCATCAGCCCTAGCTGGGTCGGCGATTGCATGCTGATGCAACCGATGCTGATGCGCCTGAAGCAGCGTCACACCGACTGCCAAATCGACGTATTCGCCCCGCCCTGGACTGCCGCACTGTTGCGCGCTTTGCCGGAAGTACATGAAATCATCATCAACCCGTTCCCGCACGGTGCGCTGCAACTGGCAAAACGATATCAACTCGGCAAGCAACTGCGCAGCGCGCATTACGATCAGGTCATCGTGCTGCCCAACTCGTGGAAGTCCGCGCTGGTGCCATTCTTCGCGCGCATCCCGCTACGCACCGGTTTTAGCGGAGAATCGCGCCATATCCTGCTCAACGACAAGCGCAATCTCGACAAACAAAAACTGCCACTGATGGTGGAGCGTTTCGCGCAACTCGCCGAGGCTGCACAAGGCGAAATCCCGCGCCCGCTGAAAAATCCGCAGCTGGCGATCAGCGAAGCACAACGCAACGCCGCCTTGCACAAACTCAATCTGTCACTGGACCAACCCATCGCCGTATTCTGTCCGGGCGCCGAATACGGCCCCGCCAAGCGCTGGCCGGCAGCCTGTTATGCAAACATCGCGCAACGCCTGCAGCGCCACGGCTACGCGGTATGGCTAATCGGCTCCGCCAAGGATCAGCCGGTAGCAGATGAAATCAAGCAACTCGCGGGCGCTCAGTGCATCAATCTATGCGGCCGTACGGATCTGAACGATGCCATCGCACTACTGGCATGCGCGCAACTCGTCATCAGCAACGACTCCGGCCTGATGCACCTGGCCGCCGCGCTGGACCGGCCGATGCTGGCGCTGTTCGGCTCGAGCAGCCCGCAGTTCACCCCGCCGCTGTCCGCGCATGCACAGGTCGTCAAACTCGACATCGAATGCAGCCCGTGTTTCAAACGCGAATGCCCCCTCGGGCATTTCAACTGCATGACAAAACTGACACCCGATCATGTCTGGAACGAACTTCAACTCCTGATGGAATGATAATCATGCAAAACCTCCCCAAAGAAATTTTCAAGGCCTATGACATTCGCGGCATCGTCGGCAAGACACTGACGTCAGAAGGGGTCGAAGCCATCGGCCACGCGCTCGGATCGGAGGCCCTTGCTCGTGAGCAGCGCACGATTGCGATCGGGCGCGACGGCAGATTGTCCGGCCCGGAACTGATCGCCGCGCTGGCACGCGGCATCCGCAAGAGCGGCATCGACGTGATCGACGTGGGCCGCGTCGCGACGCCGATGGTGTATTTCGCCGCCTATCATTTGCAGACAAATTGCGCGGTGATGCTCACCGGCAGCCATAACCCGCCCGACTACAATGGCCTGAAAATGGTGCTGGCCGGCGAAACGCTGTCGGGCGAGACCATACAGAAACTGCGCCAGCGCATTGAGCAGAACGATTTCGCACACGGCGCCGGCAGCTATATGCAGCAGGACATCAGCGCGGATTACCACGCGCGCATCGTCTCCGACATCAAACTGGCGCGCCCGATGAAAATTACCGTGGACTGCGGCAACGGCGTGGCCGGCGATTACGCCGCAAAGCTGTATCGCGGCCTGGGCTGCGAGGTAACCGAAATGTACTGCGAAGTGGACGGACATTTCCCGAACCATCATCCGGACCCGTCCGACCCGCACAATCTCGAAGACCTGATCGCCGCATTGCGCGTCAACGACAGCGAGCTGGGGCTGGCATTCGACGGCGACGGCGACCGCCTCGGCGTCGTCACCAAGGACGGCAAAATCATCTACCCTGACCGCCAGCTGATGCTGTTCGCCGCCGACGTGCTGTCCCGCAATCCCGGCGCGGAAATCATTTTCGACGTCAAATCCACGCGCAACCTGTTTGGCTGGATACGCAAGCACGGCGGCAAGCCGACCCTGTGGAAGACCGGGCATTCGCTGGTCAAGGCCAAGATGAAGGAAACCGGCGCGCTGCTGGCGGGCGAGATGAGCGGCCACATGTTTTTCAAGGAACGCTGGTACGGCTTCGACGACGGGCTATACAGCGGCGCGCGCCTGCTGGAAATCCTGAGCCGGGCGGCCGACCCGAGCGCAACCCTGAACGCCCTGCCGGACGCAGTCTGCACCCCGGAACTGCATATTCACACCGCGGAGGGCGAGAACCATGCGCTGCTTGCGCAATTGCAGCAAACCGCGCAATTTCCGGATGCAAAAGAGATCATCACACTGGACGGACTGCGCGTGGAGTACACCGACGGATTCGGACTGGCGCGCCCCAGCAACACCACGCCGGTGATCGTGCTGCGCTTCGAGGCAGACAGCGAAGATGCGCTGAGCCGCATCCAGGAAGATTTCCGCAAGATGTTCCGGCAGGCAGCGCCGCATCTGCAACTGTCGTTCTAACGCGAAGGTTCAGGCTGTAGCGGGAGAAACGCCGAGAAGGAAAAATTATTTGGCGCCTGAACCTATTTGGGTGCAAAAGCCAGCTCGCGCTGCCTCGGTTGCAGCCAGTAAGCCAGTTGCTCACGAAGAAAATCGGAGAATGCCTGCTGATCGGACGGCTTTGTGACAAAGCTGTTCGCCCCGACCTGATAACTCAAGACCACATCCGCCTGCGTGTACTCTGCGGAAAACACCACGATGGGCACATCACGCGTCGCGGGATGAATACGCAACCTGCGCAGCACCGCCAGACCTTCCAGCTTCGGCAAATTCAGATCGAGCAGAATAAGATGCGGCATCTGCTCTCTCTTCGCAACGCTCTCGTTCAGCCAGGCCAGCACGGCATCGCCCCCCCCAACGACCGTCAGGTCGAGTTCCTCGCTGAAATCCTCCGTGGCGAAAAACCCCCCTTCCACGGCAGAGGAATCATCCTCGATCAGCAATACGTTGTGATGAATGATGTCCAGTATGCGCATATATTCTCAGCCACGCGCCTCCACCCAGGCAGGAACCTCCGCCAGGGCTTGCGTCAGATGTTCCGGCTGCGTACCGCCCGCCATCGCCATGTCCGGCGCTGCTGCGACCCGGTGGCGGCGCAGCCGCTCTGGTGCGGGAGCAGCTTGCAAGGCCGGACATGACATACTCATAACTTTTCCTTCACCCAATTCGGAACCGAGGCCAGTGCTACAGCCAAGTGCTCGGGTTGCGTGCCGCCTGCCATCGCCATGTCCGGCCTCCCACCGCCCTTGCCGCCTACCTGCTGCGCAACACTGTTGACCAGCTCGCCCGCCTTGAAACGCGGGATCAGATCCGGCGTCACGCCCGCAATCAGGCTGACTTTGCCATCGGCAACCGAAGCCAGCACGATGACCGCCGAATGCAATTTATCCTTGAGTTTGTCCAGCGTCTCGCGCAGTGTCTTCGCATCCGCACCCTCCAGCCTGGCTGCCAGCACCTTTACACCATTAATGTCTTGCGCCTGGGCGAGCAGTTCGTCGCCCTGCGCCGCAGCCAGTTTTGATTTAAGTGCGGCGAGTTCCTTTTCCAGCGTCTTCACGTTGTCGAGAATCTGTGTAACGCGCGTTGATACTTCCCGGGGCTGAGCCTTCACCGCAGCGGCAACCTGCTGCAATTGTTCCTCGTGCTGCTGCACCAGTGCCAGCGCGCCTTCGCCGGTCACCGCCTCCACGCGCCGCACTCCCGCCGCCACGCCGCTCTCCGCGACGATCTTGAACAGGCCGATGTCGCCGGTGCGCTGCACATGCGTGCCACCGCACAATTCGCGGCTGGATCCGATATCCAGCACGCGTACCTCGTCGCCATATTTTTCGCCGAACAGCATCATCGCGCCGGTCTTCTGCGCGTCTTCAATGGACATCACGCGCGCCCGGCTCTCGGCATTGGCGAGTATCTCGGTGTTCACGAGGGTTTCCACCCTGCGGATCTCGGCATCCGTCATCGGCTGGGCATGCACGAAGTCGAAGCGCGTCTTGTCCGCATCCACCTGCGAACCCTTCTGCTGCACATGACTCCCCAGCACTTCGCGCAACGCCTTGTGCATCAGATGCGTGGCCGAGTGGTTGCGTATCGTGTGGCTGCGCGCCGCGCCATCCACCTTTGCGGTGACACCGTTGCCCACGGTCAGCTGGCCGGTCGTCACCACGCCGTGATGGCCGAACACGCTGGCCTGTATCTTCTGCGTATCCTCCACCGTGAAGATGCCATGCACGCTGCGCAGCTCGCCTCGGTCGCCAACCTGCCCACCGGATTCGGCGTAGAACGGCGTTTCGTCGAGCACCGCCACGCCGATCTCGCCCTCGTTCAGCGTATTCACCGGCACACCATCCTTGTACAAGGCGAGCACATTGCTCTTACTCTCCAGCAGGTCGTAACCGTGGAAAACAGTTTCCGGGCCTTCATATTCGAGGTTGGCCGCCATTTTGAATTTGCCCGCCGCGCGCGCCTGTTCCTTCTGGTGTGCCATCGCCGCATCGAAAGATGCAGTGTCAACAATCACGCCATGCTCGCGGCACACATCCTGCGTCAGATCGAGCGGGAAGCCGTAAGTGTCGTGCAGTTTGAACGCGGTCTCACCGTTGAAAATCCTGCTGTTCGCCTTTGCCATCTCCGCCAGGTCGGCTTCGAGAATCGCCATGCCATGCTCAATAGTGGCGAAAAAACGCTCTTCCTCCAGCTTGAGAATTCCCTTCACGCGCACCTGCGCATCGGCCAACTCTGGGAAAGCCGCACCCATCTCCGCCACCAGATCGGGCACCATCCTGTAGAAAAATGCCTCGCGCGCGCCAAGCTTGTAACCGTGGCGGATCGCGCGGCGAATGATGCGGCGCAGCACATAGCCGCGCCCCTCGTTGCCGGGAATCACGCCGTCCGCAATCAGGAACGCGCAGGCGCGAATATGGTCGGCCAGCACCTTGAGCGAATTGCTGGTGAGATCATTACTTCTGGTTTCGCGTGCCGCCGCGCAAATGAGATTCTGGAACAGGTCAATCTCGTAATTGGAATGTACATGCTGCAGCACCGCCGAAATGCGCTCCAGCCCCATGCCGGTATCCACCGACGGTTTGGGCAGCGGGTGCATCACGCCATGCTCGTCGCGGTTGTATTGCATGAACACGTTGTTCCAGATTTCGATGTAGCGGTCACCGTGTTCCTCCGCGCTGCCCGGCGGGCCGCCCCAGATGTCCTCACCGTGATCGTAAAATATTTCCGTGCACGGGCCGCACGGGCCGGTGTCGCCCATCATCCAGAAATTATCCGAGGCATAGCGCGCGCCCTTATTGTCGCCGATGCGGATCACCCGCGCGGCGGGCAGCCCGATTTCTTTGGTCCAGATATCATAGGCCTCGTCGTCCTCGGCATACACCGTGACGTAGAGTTTTTCGGCAGGCAGCCTGAATACCTCGGTCAGCAGTTCCCAGGCGTACTTGATCGCATCCTGCTTGAAGTAATCGCCGAAGCTGAAATTGCCGAGCATCTCGAAGAAGGTGTGATGGCGCGCGGTGTAGCCGACGTTCTCAAGATCATTGTGCTTGCCGCCGGCGCGCACGCATTTCTGGCTGGATGCTGCGCGCGTATAGGGGCGCTTATCGAAACCGAGGAACACGTCCTTGAACTGGTTCATGCCGGCGTTGGTAAAGAGCAGCGTCGGGTCTTCGTGCGGCACCAGCGAACTGGAGGCAACAATGCTGTGACCCTTGGATGCAAAATAATCCAAAAATTTCTGGCGAATCTCACTACTTTTCATTTTTTCATTCATCGCTAATAACGTCGCAACAGGCGGCTTCAGAGCTTACCGGAGAAGGTGTGCATCATACCACTCCTCCCCGTAACCACATCCAGTCAGTGCAACGCTTTCCCTGCCTCAACATCGTCAAAAAAACAAAAGGGCGCGATGAATCGCGCCCCGGTGAAACGGTGATGCTCATGCGGCCTACATCATCATTTGGCTTTTCTGCTGATCGCCTCGACGACTGCCTCGCCCAACCCGGCGGGCGATTTGGCCACGACCACGCCGGCCGCTTCCAGCGCGGCGATCTTGTCCGATGCCAGTCCCTTGCCGCCGGCAATAATCGCGCCGGCATGGCCCATGCGCTTGCCCTTGGGTGCGGTCTGTCCAGCAATATAACCGGCCACCGGCTTGGTGACATGCGCCTTGATGTATTCTGCCGCCGCCTCCTCGCGGTTGCCGCCGATCTCACCGACCATGATGATCGCCTCGGTTTCCGGATCTTCCTGGAACATCTTCAGGCAATCAATGAAGTCCAGCCCCTTGATCGGGTCACCACCGATGCCGACGCAGGTGGTTTGACCCAGGCCCAGCCTTGTCGTCTGAAACACCGCTTCGTAGGTGAGCGTGCCGGAGCGCGAAACCACGCCGACTTTGCCCTTCTTGTGAATGAAGCCGGGCATGATGCCGATCTTGCATTCGTTTGGCGTGATGATGCCGGGGCAGTTCGGGCCGATCAGGATCGCGTCGTTAGCCCTGAGTGCCGCCTTGACGTTAAGCATGTCCAGCACCGGGATGCCCTCGGTGATGCAAACGATGACTTTCACGCCCGCGTCCGCTGCTTCCATGATGCCATCGGCCGCGAAACCGGGCGGCACGTAGATCATCGAAGCAGTTGCGCCGGTATCGCGCACTGCGTCGCGCATGGTGTTGAAAACCGGCAGTCCGAGGTGGGTCTGACCGCCCTTGCCAGGCGTCACGCCGCCGGCCATCTTGGTGCCATAGGCGATGGCCTGTTCGGAATGGAAGGTACCCTGCTTGCCGGTGAAACCCTGGCACAGGACTTTGGTATCTTTGTTAACGAGAATGCTCATGGTGTATTCCTATATCACTGAACTGCAGCAACGGCCTGCTTGGCCGCATCGGTCAGGTCGCTGGCGGAGATCACACCGACACCGCTCTCTGCCAGCATCTTCTGCCCCAGCTCGACATTGGTGCCTTCGAGACGCACGATCACCGGCACTTTCACGCCGACTTCCTTGACCGCAGCAATGATGCCTGCGGCGATGATGTCGCAGCGCATGATGCCGCCGAAAATATTGACCAGCACCGCCTTGACGTTGCTATCCGACAGAATGATCTTGAACGCCTTGGCGACGATTTCTTCGGTGGCGCCACCGCCGACGTCGAGGAAATTGGCCGGCTCGCCGCCGTGCAGTTTGACCAGATCCATGGTCGCCATTGCCAGACCGGCGCCGTTGACCATGCAACCGATGTTGCCGGACAGCGCGATATAGCTGATGTCGCACTCCTTCGCGGCAACCTCTTTCGGGTCGATCTGGCTGTTGTCGTTCATCTCCGCCAGGTTCCTGTGGCGAAACACCGCGTTGTCGTCCACACCGATCTTGCAGTCGAGCGCCACCAACTTGCCCGCGTCTGTCACGATCAGCGGATTGATCTCGGCCATGGCCAGATCATTGTCGACGAACAGTTTGTAGAGGTTCTTGGCGAGCCTGCCGAATTCGCCGATCTGTGCGCCTTGCAGCCCCAGGCCGAAGGCCAGTGCGCGGCACTGAAAATCCTGCAGACCGAGCAGCGGATCGCAAAATTCCTTGAGGATTTTTTCCGGCGAGTGCGTGGCGACTTCCTCGATCTCCATACCCCCCTCGCTCGACGCGACCAGCGCGACGCGTTCGGTTTCGCGGTCTACCGTCAGGCTCAGATAAAGCTCGCGTGCGATCGGAAGCGTTTCTTCGATCAGCAGGCGCGACACCCTCTGGCCTTCGGGCGCATTCTGGTAAGTTACCAGTTGTTTGCCGAGCAGCGCATGCACTGCTTCCTTGAGTGCCTCGGGCGAGCGCACCAGCTTCACGCCGCCGGCCTTGCCGCGCCCGCCGGCATGGATCTGCGCCTTGACCACCCAGGCGCTGCCGCCCAGTTCCGCCATCGCGCCGTCCGCTTGGGAAGCGCCGTCTATCGCCGCGCCGCGCGGCGTGGCAATGCCGTATTCGCGCAACACCTGCTTGGCCTGATATTCATGCAAGTTCATTTGAATTTCCTAGAGTTGTTATTAGTTCAGAACGTCAGGGAAGAGAGAGGGGTTCATAAGAGAAGGGGGAAGGGTTAAGGGAGAAGGGTTAAAACCACTTACCGCTCTGTGTTTTTACCCTTCCCTCTTCCCCCTTATCCCTTCCCGCCTTTACCCTTGAGCGCAGAAGGCGCGATCTCTTCCCCCTCCCCGCCTTTAGCCTAAAGCAGCCAATGCCGCATTAAGAGTCGCGCTCGGACGCATGGCATTTGACGTCTTTGCAGAATCCGGATGGTAATAGCCGCCCATATCCACCGGTTTTCCCTGAGCCGCAATCAATTCGGCATTAATCTTCGCCTCGTTGTCCGTCAGCGTTTTCGCCAGCGGTGTGAAACGCGCCTTCAGTTCGGGATCCTTGTCCTGTGCAGCCAGCGCCTGCGCCCAGTACAGGGCGAGATAGAAATGGCTGCCACGGTTGTCCAGTTCACCCACCTTGCGCGCCGGCGAGCGATCGTTGTCGAGAATCTTGCCGTTGGCCTGATCGAGCGTATCCGCCAGCACCTGCGCCTTGGCGTTCTTGAAGGTTTGTGCCAGATGTTCCAGTGACACGCCCAACGCCAGGAATTCACCGAGCGAATCCCAGCGCAGGTAGCCCTCTTCCTGGAACTGCTGGACATGCTTCGGTGCAGAACCACCCGCGCCGGTCTCGAACAGGCCACCGCCATTCATCAACGGCACGATCGACAGCATCTTCGCACTGGTGTTCAGCTCGAGGATCGGGAACAGATCGGTCAAATAATCACGCAGCACGTTGCCGGTAACGGAAATCGTGTCCTTGCCCTGACGGATGCGCTCCAGCGAGGCACGGCAGGCATCCGCCGGCGCCATAATCTTGATGTCCAAGCCGCTGGTGTCGTGATCCTTCAGATACTTCTCAACCTTGGCGATGATCTGCGCATCATGCGCGCGGTTCTTGTCCAGCCAGAAGATCGCCGGCGTGTTGGACAGGCGCGCGCGGGTAACGGCCAGCTTGACCCAGTCCTGGATCGGCGCATCCTTGGTCTGGCACATGCGAAACACATCGCCCTGTTCCACCTTCTGTTCCAGCAGCACCTTGCCGGCCGCGTCAACGACGCGGACGACACCGTTTGCGGACATCTCAAAAGTCTTGTCGTGCGAGCCGTATTCCTCGGCCTTCTGCGCCATCAGGCCGACGTTCGGCACAGAGCCCATCGTCACCACATCAAGCGCGCCATTCTTCTTGCAGTCATCGATAACCGCCTGAAAAACGCTGGCATAGTTGCGGTCCGGAATCATCGCCTTGGTGTCGTATGGCTTGCCATCGGCGCCCCACATCTTGCCGCCATCGCGAATCATCGGCGGCATGGAGGCGTCGATAATCACATCGCTGGGCACATGCAGATTGGTGATGCCCTTGTCTGAATTGACCATCGCCAGTTGCGGCTGGTTCTTGTAACAGGCCTGGATATCGGCTTCGATCTCGGCGCGCTTGGCATCCGGCAGCGTGGCGATTTTCGCCAGCAGGTCGCCAAAGCCGTTATTGACGTTAACGCCGAGCTCTTTGATGGTCACCGCATGCTTGTCGAACACGTCCTTGAAGTATACCGTCACGGCATGGCCGAACAGAATAGGATCGGAAATCTTCATCATCGTCGCCTTGAGGTGCAGCGACAGCAGCACGTTCGGCTCTTTCTTCGCTTCCGCGATCTGCTCTGCATAGAACTTGCGCAACGCGCGGCAGTTCATGGCTGACGCGTCGATCACCTCGCCTGCCTTGAGCGCTGTCTTTTCCTTCAGCACCTTGATAGCGCCATCCGCGCCGACGAACTCGATACGAACATTGCCGGCTTCGCTGACCGTTGCGGATTTTTCGCTGCCGTAAAAATCACCACCACTCATGTGCACCACATGAGTCTTGGAATCGGGGCTCCATTTGCCCATGCGGTGCGGATGCTTGCGCGCAAAATTCTTCACCGACAGAGCGGCGCGGCGATCCGAATTGCCTTCGCGCAACACCGGGTTGACGGCGCTGCCCAGAATCTTGCCGAAACGGATCTTGAGTTCCTTTTCGGCATCGTTCTGTGGATTTTCCGGAAAGTCCGGAATCTTGTAACCCTGCGACTGCAATTCCTTGATTGCCGCCTTGAGTTGCGGTACCGACGCGCTGACGTTCGGCAGCTTGATGATATTGGCTTCCGGTTTCAGCGTGAGTTCGCCCAGAGCCGTCAGCTCATCGGGGATTTTTTGGCTGTCGGTCAGGTTCTCTGGAAAATTCGCAATGATCCGGCCGGCCAGGGAAATATCGCGCGCTTCGACATCAACACCGGCTGCCTTGGTGAAGGCCTGCACGATAGGCAACAGGGAATAGGTTGCCAGTGCCGGCGCTTCGTCGATTTTTGTCCAGTAAATTTTTGCTGTGGTCATGATTTTTCCTCTTCAATTAAGTAATGTAGGAGCGCAGTTTATTGCGCGATAGCACGAAGCAAATCGCCCGATAAATCGGGCTCCTACATCCAGCGATTTAAGCCGATTTCATCTGGCTGGCGAACAACGAGAGCGCTCCGCCGGCGCGGATCATCGGAATATCTTCCTTGCCCTGTGCAAGCTTGACCGGAAGATCACCAAGACCTTCAACGACCAGTTTCATCTGCCCGCTTTCCAGAGCCGAGGTGTCGAGAGACACTTTTGCGCCCTGCTGGATACGATCAAAGTCAGCCGGATTCTCGAAGGTCAATCCGAGAATGCCGAAGTTGGCGAGGTTCGCCAGGTGGATGCGCTCGAAACCCTTGGCCACGATGGCGCGCACCCCGAGGATACGCGGGCACAGCCCGGCGTGCTCGCGCGAACTGCCCATACCGTAGCCGTCGCCGGCGATGAGGAAGCCGTGGCCGCCCGCGTCGCGCACCGTCGCAGCACGGGTGCTGAAGGTCTTGTCCACCTGCACAAAAGTCGCCTGCTTCGCGTACTCGTCTGCGTTGGAGCGCAGCGACAGATACTTGCCAGCCGGCTGGATATGGTCGGTGGTAATCTCGTTGCCGAGCTTGAGCAATACTTCGCCGGCCAGCCTGGCCGGCAACGGGTCCAGCGTCGGCAGCGGTGCAATATCGGGGCCGTAACGCATCACCACCTTGGCAGCTTCAGCGGGTGGCAGCGGCTTGACATAGGCGTCCATATCCACGACCGGCGGAACAATCTTGATGTCGAGATTGTGGTTGTCGCCGAGCAGGTCGCGCGGGTCGGTCAGAACGCCCATCACGGCGCTGGCCGCGGCAGTAACCGGGCTGACCAGATGCACGGCGGCAGTTTCGGTACCGGAACGACCTTCGAAATTGCGATTAGCCGTGGACAACATCACGCCGTTGCTGGGTGGCGAAAAGCCCTGTCCGATACACGCGGAGCAGGCGTTTTCCATCACGCGCACGCCGGCGGCGTAGAAGATTTCCAGATAGCCGGCCGCTGCCAGTTGGCGCGCGATGGCTTGCGAGCCGGGCGCGATGGCGGTATCGACCTTGACTTTCTTGCCGCGCAGCAACTCGCCGACGCGCGCCAGGTTTTCGTAGTTGGAGTTGGTGCAGCTGCCGATGAATACCGCATCGATCGGCAACCCTGCATGCTTCTTGACCGGCTCCATGCCCTTCAGGCGCGGATACAGCGCGATGGTTGGCTCCAGTACGGACAGATCGATCTCGACGGTGCGCGAGTAGGTTGCACCCGCATCGGCGGCCAGCGGCTGATAGTCGCCAGAACGATTGCGACCGTCGAGATAAGCCTTGGTAATAACATCGGATGGAAAAATCGAGAAGGCAACGCCGGCCTCGGTACCCATGTTGCAGATGGTGGCGCGGTCGGTGACATTCAGGCTCTTCAGGCCGGGGCCGGTGTATTCCAGGCAGATGTCCTTGTTGCCCTTGATGCCGATCACCTTGAGCACATTCAGGATCACGTCCTTGGCGAGCACGCCCGGATGCAGCGCGCCGGTGAGATTCACCTGCACTACGTTCGGCATGGAAATCTTGTAGGAGGTGCCCGCCATCGCGAAGCTCACGTCCGTGCCGCCCGCGCCCATCGCCAGCATGCCCATGCCGCCCGCGTTGGTGGTGTGCGAGTCGGAACCAATCACCGATTTGCCGGGTGTAGCGAAGTCCTCGAGGAACACGCTGTGGCAGATGCCGAGGCCGCCGCGCGAGAACCAGCAGCCGTATTTCTTGCTGAAAGTCTCAAGGTAGCGATGATCGTCGCCGTCGATATAGCCGACCTGCAGAGTCTTGTGATCCACCACGATGACCGAAGTGGTTTTCACACGATCCACGCCCATCTTCTCGAAAGCGAGCGCGGCGGCCGTGCCGGTGGCATCCTGATAAAGGGTGTGGGTGAACTGGATTTCCAGCGGTTGTCCCGGTTCCGGAAGTTGTTTCAGTCCTCCGGCCGCATTGGCCAGCAGAATTTTTTGTGCAACGTTAAGTGCTGTCATGATGTCCTCGTCATAATTACCAAATAAAAATGCGAATTAAAAGGGAGCTGGGCTCAGACTGATCTTGAATTTCACCATCAAGTCTGAACCCGTCCCCCTCCGATATCAGCTATTCCATGAATCACCCCTATTACCGTTCGTGCCTTGGGCTTGACGGATCAGGCTCTCATGAAGTTTGCAAAAAAATCCTGTTAAGAAACGTGGCTACACTGCGAAGCAGGCGTACGCGTATCCATGTTGCGACCCCGATTGATGTGGTCGTCGATTTCGCCGGCGCAACCCGCCATACGGCCGAACAGGAACGCGGTAAACGCCGCCATTTCCAGCGAGCTTTCGCTGAATTCACCCTTGCGGTAGCGCGACCACAGGAGCTTCAGCAACATCGCAGCGATGATCGCATCGATGTTGACGCAAAACACGTTTGCCGTTACGCCATTGTCGTACAGGGCCTGAACCAGGGTACGGTAGTAATCGTGGAATATGTTCTTCTCGCCCCGTTCCGCGAACAGATCAGCGATATAAACCTCGCGTGGATCATGGTTGACGGGATGGTTCTTGAACACCGGGTGGTTAACGCCGGGAATGTTGCGCACCGGCAGGCCAAGCGCCTTGCCCGCCTTCTTTTCTTCCTTGAACGCCAGGGCAAATTGTGTCGCCATTGCCTTGAGATCGAGACCGTGGTCGGCAGCGCTGGCATCGGCCAGCGGGGTGTCGTTGAAGCTTTCGATCAGGAACTGGATGCCCTCGAACCCATTGCCGCCGTGAGCAAAACCGGTGTGCGTCAGGAAGCCAATCATGCCCTTGTTGATCTGCACCCGCTCAGGCGATTCCGGACCGTCGGCCGAGACCGCGCCCTTGCAACCCTGCGCCGAAATGGTGCCGACGCCGTTAGAGATGATCAGTCCCAGCATGACCTGGAGCGGGAAAAGGCTCGCTTCCGTCGGGCGCTCGCCCAGCAGGGAGAGATAAGCCAGCTCGGTGAGTGTCCAGGATTCCAGAATTTCTTCGTTGCCGATACCACAGAATTTACCCGGCTGGTGATGCTTGCCTTCGGTCGCAGCACCCAGGATGACCGCGAACAAATGTGCATACCAGGGCAAATTGCGCACTGTCAGCTTGGAGATACGCTTGCGAATCAACGGCTCCCACGCGATGGTCGTGGTCAACGCAGCAACAACCGCATCCGTGGTCGGGTGGCCGTTCAGCGAGCGCAGGTAACGCACGAAGACCGACTTGCCGTTGCGCTTGTCGAAAGCCTTGAGCATCGCCTCGGCTTGCGCATCCGGCGTCTTGCCGAGCAGCGTGGCGAGTTGTTCCGGGGTGGCCGTGTCCGGCGTGATTTTGGCCTGCTCATCGTCGCCGGTCAGCAGACCGGAGTGGGCGAACAATTCGGTCAGCGTATCGGCGGCCTGGCGTGCACCATCGACACGCTTGGGTCCGAGCAGTGCGACTGCCGCACTAATCGCCGTGTTCGGGGAATTGCCGGCTTCGCGTGCCGCATCGGCTGCGGCCAGCGTGGCCTCGCCGTGCAGGTTGACGCGCGCCGCGACGGCCAGGTTGAACAGGGCGTTGTCGTTGGCGTCATTGGGCTCGCGCACCAGTGCCATGCACAGGTTGGATTCCAGCGGCTGCTTGGCGGTATCCAGGATGGAAATATTATTAACCTTGGTGACCTGGGTCTTGGGGTCCATCACCGAGCTTCCCGAACAGTCTTTCATCGACTGGCGCGGGAAGATGGCGCCGACATGCTTGAGCAGTTCGGCAATTTGTACGTCATAGGGCGACATCGCCTTGACCACGGGAATACTCAGTGCGGGCGGCAGCTTCAACCCCTGATCGTCGCCGAACCACGGCTTCAATTCAAGGTTACCTTCCGGTGGAAAATCCTTCTCCACGCCATTCAGTTTCATGACCGCAGTGAGCGCTAGCGGGATATGCGAGATGTTGGTGACGACCGCACCCAGTTTCGAACATACCGGATTATCCGGCGTGAATAGATCTTTCACCCCGAACTTATCCATGAACCATTTTTCCTTGGCGCGCGCATCGTCGCCTGATCCGGCGATCGCGCCGGCATGGCCGACGGCGCGCGTCAGATTCGCCTTCCAGCGGCCGACCACACAAGCCACCACCGGTTTTTCAAAGGTAACCGCTTCCTCGTAATAGCCGCCCGGCTCGCAATACATTACCGCTGCCTTCGTGCGTTCGTCGTTTGCCATGGCGCAGGCGAACTCGGGCGTGGCGTAGTTGATGTAAACGTCTTTGCCGCTGGAGATCAGCGTCGTCGTTCCCCATCCACCGATCGACAAATAGTTGGCGATGGTGGTGGTGAAGTTGCCGGAATTGGAATAAATGGCGACCGAACCCTTGCGCAGGGTTTCTTCCGGCTTGTCGCCGCCGAGCGCGCCACCGATGCGTATGTGGTTCCAGGAATCCGCCACGCCCAGACAGTTGGCACCGAAAATATCTACACCGCGCTGCTGGCCGAGTGCGCGTATCTCGCGCGCATCATGCACCGCCACCTTTTCGGTGAGAATGATGACTTTTTCGACATCGGGGTTAACCCGTATCAGTTCGGCAACACCGTCACGCACCGCAGAGGGTGGCAGATAGACGACGCCCACATTGAACTTGTGTCCCGCCTCCAGGCCTTCACGCACGTTGTTGTAAACGGGAATGTTACCCAGCGAGGTTTCCAAAGATTGGCCGCTGCGACCCGGTGAGGTGCCGAACACCACATTACCTCCGGAATAGACATGGCTGACCGGCGTCACGGCGCGCGATTCGTTCCCCATGATGTTCAGCACGCAGATGCGATCTTCTTTGGACGCAATCTCGGCCAGAGAGCGAATGCCAACAAAATATTTAAACTTCTCGATACCAGGCTTTCTCATTGCATATCACCTTTATTTTGCTTGTTGCTTTTCGTCCAAACAGCCGCCGGGCGACCCGATCGCATCCGGCGGCTGTCCTGTTATTTATTCATGATCCAGAACGGATCAGGCATCGGCCGGCAAACCCAGCAGCTTCGCCACTTCGGCGCGGCCACCGCTCTTCATCCAGCGATCCGCCTCTTGGGCGTAATTCACCACGTCCGTCATCGCGGAATCGAAGCCGAAAACCCGGTAGGGTATGCGCAACGAATCGAGCACATCCTTGAACACCCCCATTCCGCGGATCACGTTGGGACCGCCGCGGCCGATCACCACGTACAGCGGTGTCGGGCCGTGTTCACTAAAGTAATCGCGCAACGCATCGGCCATCGCCCGGAACGTAACGAAAATATCCGTGTTATTGGCCTTGCCGCCGATGACGAACAGTACATTCGACTGCTTGAGATAATACTTGAGGCAGATGCGCATCACTTCGTACATTTTTTCGTAAGGCGGGTTGCCGCCGAAATCTGAAGAAATGATGGCATCATTGCCGAGAACCTCGGTCACCAGCGAATTTGCGCCGCCACCGAAAGTAGGCGCCAAAATGGTGCCCTTTTCATTGATGACGTAAACATCGCTCTGCCCCTGATAGGTGCGCAGCTCGTTAATTTCCTGCTCAAAGTCGTTGGCATCGGTGACAAAAAGGTCATCGGGCAGGCTCAATCGGTTCATGCGCGGATCATCGCGGTCAAAGCCGCACTTGAAGTCGCAGGCCACCGGGATCAGGGAGCCGGACTTACTCTCCATCATGCGGATGGGGTTGAGCTCCATCGTCGACATGCCGTAATGGTGATACAGGTCCCACAGTTTCGGCAGATGCTGCACCAGCGGCGACACGATCTCGCGCGGCGCACCCAGATCTGACAGCGCGTTGGAAACGATGAATGATTTGAGTCCGGTCAGCGGATCGAACGGGACTTCGATGATCTGGGTCTTGTCGAGCTCCTCGATATCCATGCCGCCATGATGCGTAAGCGTCATCACCGGCGCACGATAGCGGGTCGAGTCGGTAATCGAGAAGTAAATCTCATGCTTGGCCGGAACAGCGCCTTCGAAAGTCACGCCGCGTGATTTGTAAATGACATCGCCTACCTTGTATTCGGCAAAGTAGAGACGTTCTTTCTCGGCGAGTGCCGACTTCAGGTCGCTGGCGCGCCCGATCAGACCGGATTTGCCTTTTTTACCTATACCGCCCCTGAAGATGGGCTTGACGAAGACCGAACCGCAACGCTCGATCATGCTGTGAATTTCATGTTCACTGGCTTCCGGGCCGAGTACTTCGGATGCCGGAAAATCAACAAACTTGAGCATCGGCGCCCCGTGGAGCATTCCACTTACATTCATAATTTTCCTACCTTTTATTCAAATTAAATTCAGCTTACTGTGTGCCGGGAGACCTTTTTCGAAACGCCGCAACATCAGCATTTCTCTCCGTTAATATTCCTCGGGCAGGTCTTTCAGTTCTGCCCACGAATAAACCGGCCCCTTGACGCACACATAGTCCTTGCCGACATTACAGCGGCCGCATTTGCCCACGCCGCATTTCATCTTGTTCTCGATGGTCGTGTAAATCTGTTCATCCGCAAAGCCGAGTTGGCGCAGGTTCTGGATCACGTACTTGATCATGATCGGCGGGCCGCAGGTGATCGCGATGGAATTATCGGGTACCGGATCCTTGTCCATCACGGCTGCCGGAACGAAGCCGCAGTAGCCGTCCCAGCCTTCTTCTGCCTTGTCGATGGACAGATGAACATCAACGGATTCGCGCAACTTCTCGAGTTCCGCCCGGTACATGATGTCGCGCGAAGTGCGCCCGCCATAGAACACGGTGATGTTTTTAAAGTTGACGCGCTGTGCCACCGCCGTGGTGATCACCGGCCAGATCGGCGCCAGGCCGCAGCCGCCGCCGATAAAGTATAAATTTTTCCCGCGCCAGTCATCGATCGGAAAACTGTTGCCGTAGGGGCCGCGGATGCCGACGACATCACCTACCTGTAGCTCATGGAAAGCGGAACTCACCCGCCCGACCCGCATGATGCTGAATTGTTTGTATTCCCTGATCAGCGGTGAGGAAGCAATCGAAATCATCGCTTCGCCGCGCCCGAAAATGGAAAGCATCGCGCATTGACCGCACTGGTGATCGAAGAGACCACCGTCCACAGGCTCGAGGCGGAAGGTTTTAATGGAGCGTTCGCCGGCGACCTCTTCTTTGATGGAGGCGACCCTGGCCCGCTGCGGAAGATAAATGTTATCCGACATTTTCGGTTACCTTGTTGACGACGGTGACAATATCGATTCCCACCGGGCATTCGCTGACACAGCGACCGCAACCGGTGCATTGATGCATCCCGAAATTTTTGTGGAAATACTGAAACTTGTGGTTAACCCGCTGGCGCAACCGGGCCGCGGTGTTCTCGCGAGGATTGTGGCCGGACGAGTGCATGGTGAAATCCGGGAACTGGCAGTTATCCCAAGTGCGCACCCGCTGCCCCTGGAGCGGCGCCTTGTTCTGAACCTCATCGTTGATGTCAAAGCAATGGCAGGTCGGGCACAAAAAGGTGCAGATGCCGCAGCCGATACAGGCCCGCGCCATTTCTTCCCACAGCGGCGAATTGAAGCTCGCCTCCAGTTTCGCCGGCGCGCCGTCCGGATCGTTAATCTTGCGTTGCGGATAAGCCAGCGCATCGGCATGAGTCTGCTGCAGTTGTTTCTTGTCGGCCGCAGACGGCTCGGAAAAAATGCTGCCGGCAGCCGCCATCAACGTCTTGCCTGTTTCGGTGATCGCCTTTGCCAGGTAGCGGTCGCCAAGATCGGTCAACTGGACATCAAGACCCTCGGTGGAAACCGGTGAACCGCCGACCGACAGACAGAAACAGTTGGGGCTGGGCGGCTTGTTGCAGGCCAGGCCAACATAGGCCACGTTCTTGCGGCGCGCGCTGTAATAAGGATCCTCAACGTGATCGGTAAACACCTTGTCCATGCGCGGCACGCCACGGCCATCGCACGGGCGCACACCGAACACGACGTTACGCGCGGCCTGCGGCATGATCTGCGTCAGCTTGGGCGGCTCGCCTTTGATCTGCTCGAACGAGAAAAATATCTCGCGCTGCGGGAAGGCAAATTCCTTGGGCGATTGCTTGGTGTTGGGGTGGTCGAGTCGCACCGCACCGCTGACCGGTTGATATGCCCAGATGCCGTCTTCCAGCACCGGTGCATGGATCTCCCAGTCGGTCAATGCGGCAACCCAACTGTCAATCTGTTTCTTGTCTAGAATTTTTTCCATGCCGTTACCGTTACCTGATGAAATCGCCGGGGTCGCTGTCGAGGAAGGAGGCAACCAGCGAAGGCCCTCCGATACTTGCCCCAGGCTCAAAGCCGAATTTCTCGCGTGCTTCCCGCTCCATTTTATTGTTGAGCAGCCGTATCGGCACATTGACCGGGCAGGCGCGCTCACATTCTCCGCAATCGGTGCAGCGGCCAGCCAGATGCATGGCACGCGTCATGAGATAGGTAATGTTTTCGGAACGTGTTGCCGAGCGCTCGATCCAGCGGATGCGGTTGGCTTTCTCTTCAGCCGTGGTTCCCGCCGTGACCGGGAAGGTGATGCTGTCAACCACGCACTCGTCGCAATAACACATCGGGCACACCGAACGGCACGCGAAGCAACGGATGCAGCGATCAAAATGGTGACTCCAGAAATCCCAGCGTTCGCCCGCACCCTGCGCCTCGAAGCGGGCAAGTGCTGCAAACGGCTCGGCCAGTTCGCGCCCGGTCTTGTCCTCGCCGAACACGACATTATTCTCTTTGGGAAAAGGACTGCGGCATTCCAGACAGCGATCCGCCATCACTTCACGGGCCGCCAGGCGTTTTTCGCCTTGCGCAGTGGTGAACACGAAATCGTCGCCATCAAAAACAGCATCTGAAGCCTGGAAACCGTTCAGCAGGGGAGCGAGCTTGCGCTCGTCCACTACCCCGGTGCCCTCGCAGGACACGCCGATAATGTAGACATCCTCGCGCTTGAAATAGTGTTCCTGCAGCAGCACGACGATAGAGCGCGCATCACATCCCTTGGCGACGACGGCGATGGGCGCATTGGAATTCTGTTTGAGATGCGCCAGGAACTTGCGGTCCTCGACCAGATACAGGGACAGGTTGTGAAAACAGGTCGGATCCCACACCAGATCATCCGCCTGCTCCGGGTTGGTAATAAAAGCGGGTTCGGCGAGCATGCCGCGGCTGCCGCGACGGTAGCCAATCACGGCGCGAACCTCACCCTTTGCGAGCATGTCTCTCGCAGTATCGCGGATGTCCTGAATATTAATCATGTGCTAACCACTTTCTTCAGCTTGTCCTGCGGCCCGAGCGGCTGGAGATCATTGACGAAATCGGTAACGACCTGAGCGAACTTGGCGCCCTCGGCAGCCGACACCCAGGACATTCTGAAACGGTCCGGCTCGACACCGATGAATTTGAGCAGCTCCATGGTCAGGTGCATTTTGCGCCGCGCCAGATAGTTGCCTTCGATGTAATGGCAATCGCCGATATGGCAACCTGACACCAGCACGCCGTCCGCGCCCTTGTTAAAGGCTGACAGGATATACATCGGCGACATGGCGCCCGTGCACGGGATGGTGATGGGCGTCGCATTGGCCGGGTACTGGATACGCGAGACGCCCGCCAGATCGCTGCCCGCAGACGAGCACCACTTGCACAGGAAAGCGACGACCTTTGGTTCATAGGCTTGTTGTTCCGACATCTATATTCCTTCTCTCTTCACATCCTTAAGCCAGACACGCTTCGATCATCTCGAAGACCTGCAGCTGCGTGACATTCTTGACGTCAATGGCGGCACGCAGGCAGGTGGCCGAGCAGCTACCGCAACCCTCGCACAGCGCTTCATTCACCACGGCCTTGCCATCCTCCAACCGGATCGCGATGAAGGGGCATGCATCAACGCACATGCCGCAACCGGTGCAGTGCGAAGGACGCACCCTGGCGATCAGCGGCGAGCGGCTCAGGGTCGCCTGCGACAGCAGTGCGATCACCTTGGAAGCGGCTGCGCCAGCTTGGGCGACGGTCTCGGGAATGTCCTTGGGCCCCTGAGCGGCGCCCGCCAGATATATCCCGCCTGTCACGCTCTCGACCGGCCTCAGCTTGGGGTGCGCCTCGGCCAGGAAGCCATCCTTGTCGCGCCCGATCTTGAGCACCTTGGCGATTTCCGCGGTTCCCTTCGATGGCACCATGGCCTGGGCCAGCACCACCATATCGGCATCGATCTCCACATTCTGGCCGCTCAGGGTGTCGGTGCCGAGCACGCGCACCTTGCCGTTATGCCGGTAAAGCTTGGAAACGCGGCCGCGCAGGTAGAGCGTGTCGTCATCCTCCATGGTGCGCTGCACGAATTCCTCGTAACCCTTGCCGCCGGACCGGATGTCTATATAGAAAATGTAGGCGCGCCCGTCCGGGACATGCTTCTTGAAGAGGCGCGCATGTTTCGCGGTGTACATGCAGCAAATCTTGGAACAATAGGCGCAATGCTTGGCGGGATCGCGCGATCCCACGCACTGGATGAAGACCACGTCCTTGGGTTCCTTGTGATCGGAAGGGCGCAGCACATGGCCCTGGGTCGCACCCGAGGCCGAGCACAGGCGTTCGAACTGCAAGCCGTCCAGCACATCCTCGATCTTGCCGCCGCCCAGTTCGGGCATATTTTCCTGATCGTACAGATCGAAACCGGTCGCCACCACAATGGCGCCAACATCCTCGGTTACCGTCTCCGGACGCATGTCGTAATCGATGGCACCGGCCGCACAAACATCCTTGCACTTGCCGCACACGACCGGATTCAAGCCCAGACAGGCATTCTCGTCGAGCGTGTAGCTGGCCGGAATGGCCTGTGCATAGGGGATGTAAATGGCGCGGCGCGCGTTCAGGTTATGCTCGTATTCATTCGGCACGACCACCGGGCAGACGACGGTACAGTCATCACACAGCTTGCACTTGTCCGGATCGACGAATGTGGGCTTCTTGAGGATCTTGACCTGAAAGTTGCCCACGGAGCCCGAGACCTCTTTCACTTCGCTGTAGGTCATTAGCTTGACATTGGGGTGGCGCTTGACTTCGACCATCTTGGGCGACATGACGCACTGCGCGCAATCCAGTGTCGGGAAAGTTTCGGAGAGCTGCAGCATGCGACCGCCGATGGTGGCCTGGTTCTCGACCAGGATCACCTCCACGCCGGCGTTGGCGATGTCGAGCGCGGCCTGGATACCGGCAATGCCCCCGCCGACAACCATGGCGCGGCGCGTGACGGGGACAGCGATTGCATCCAGCGGCTTGTTGCGGTTAACCCGCCGCACGACGCTACGCGAAATCTTGATCGCTTTCTCGGTGCCCTTGGCCTTGTCGGCGTGCACCCAGCTGCACTGCTCGCGAATATTGGCGATCTCGCAGGTGAAATTATTAATGCCGGCGCGCTTGGCGTTATCGCGGAAAGTCTTTTCATGCAAACTTGGCGAACAACAGGTGACCACGACGCTATCCAGCTGATTGTCCTTGATCGCCTGAACCACCGACTCCTGGCCCGGCTCGGAACACATGTAGACGTATTCCTGGGTGAAGGCGACGGTGTCCTCGTCGGACATTTCCCTGGCCACTTTCGCCACATCGACGGTGGCGGCGATATTGGTGCCGCAGTGGCAGACAAAAACGCCAGTACGCTTCTTGCTCATGACGCGTCCCCGCCGTTTTCCTGGCTTAACAGATTCATTCCGTACTCATAACCCTTGTCGAATGCCTTGATGTTGATTTTCAGGAAACGATCAGGAACCAGACCGGGTAGAGCCTTCTTCATGGCATCGGCAGTGGCCACTTTGGTGACCGCCGTAAAAAAACCGAGTGCCACAAGATTAGTGAACAGACGATTGCCCAGTTCTTCTGCAAAGCGGGTCGCCGGCACGCGATAAAACCGAATACCCGGATGTTCGCTACGCGGTTTGACCAGATCAAGTTCGGCAATCAGGATGCCCCCCTCTTTCACATCGGGGCCAAACTTTTCGTAAGCTTCCTGAGACAACGCCATCACGACATTCGGATGGGTAATATAAGGATACAGAACGCGCTCATCTGAAACCACGACCTGCGCCGAACAGGCGCTACCGCGCGCCTCCGGGCCAATGACTTGAGTCATGGTGGAGAACTTGTTGTCGTACAAGGACACCGCCTTGCCAGTAATCAGGGCGCAGCGGATGATGCCCTGGCCGCCGAATCCCGAAAACTTGATTTCTTGAGTGCTCATGCGCGCGTTTCCTACTTACGGGTTTTCTTGGGCGCAGCCTTGGCCACAACTTTGGTCTTTGCGACTGCCTTGGGAGCGGCTTTCTTCGCTGCCTTGGCTGGCGCCTTGGGAGCAACCTTCTTCGCCGGAGCCTTGGCGACCGCTTTCGCCACCGCCTTCTTCACAGGCTTGGCTTTCGTTGCAGTCTTCCTGGCCGCCTTGGGTGCAGCCGCCGCCTTTGCCAACGGTTTTTTCACTGCCTTTGCGGGAGCCTTCTTCGCAGCAGGCTTCTTGGCCACAGATGCCTTTGCGGTGACCGCCTCGCCCTGCGTTTCCGCTGCCGCCATCGCGGCGCGGCGAGCGGCGATTCTTTCCTTCTCGGCTTTCTCCTCGGCCTCGCGTTCGGGGATGGTCTTGCCGTAGAGCTGATAATCGTCCCCGACCAGCTTAATGCTGCATTTATCGGAAGCTTCCAGATAGGTCGGCTTGCTCTTTTCGACGAATTTGCCGACAACGATCTTGCCCTGGAAATCGACCGCCGTCTCACGGGTGTCGCAGCCATGCTTGAGAATCGAGTTGTCCTGATAATTCTGCAACTGGTCGACGCCATCGCCGAGGCGATTGCGGCGCAGGTAGAGCGTCGGACAAGGCGAAACAATCTCGATAAAGGAGAAGCCCTTGCGCAACAGCGCTTCTTCCATCGACTGGGTGACGTTGCGCGAATGCATCGAGGTCCAGCGCGCGATATAGGTGGCGCCGGCGGCATCCATCAGGAACGGCAGGCTGAATGGATATTCGTAATTACCATAGGGCGTGGTCGATGCCGAAGCACTGCCGGGTGTGGTTGGCGTGACCTGTCCGCCGGTCATGCCATAGGTGAAATTGTTGTTGCAGATGACCACGATATCCATGTTGCGTCGTGCAGCATGAATCAGGTGATTGCCGCCGATGCCGGACAGGTCACCCTCGCCGCTGAAGACCACCACAGTCAGTTCCGGATTGGCCAGCTTGACGCCGGTCGCAACAGGAATCGCACGGCCGTGGGTGGTATGAATCGAATCGAAGTTGACATAGCCCGCAACGCGGCCGGTGCAACCGATGCCCGACACCACGACCAGCTTCTTGGGATCGATGCCGCTACGCTTGACCGCCTCGGCAAAGGAATTCACCTCGGAACCGATGCCGCAACCCGGGCACCAGATATGCGGCATGCGGTCCATGCGCAGGAGTTCGCTCATGGGACTGCCGGCCTTGAATTTTTCGATATCAGTACTCATTCGCTTGCCTTTCTGATGGCATCCAGGATGACCTCGGGATCATGCACCGCGCCGCCGCAGTGATTGACGCTGATGACCTTGCAACGGCCGCCGGCGTTGCGCTCCACTTCGAGCACCATCTGGCCGTAGTTGATTTCCGGCACAACGAATGCCTTGATTTTGCCGGCCAATTCGCGAATGCGTTTCTCGCAGAACGGCCAGATGGTGATCATGCGTAATGAGCCCACCTTGATACCTTCCTTGCGCGCATCCTGGATGGCCTTGACGGCGATGCGTGAAGTGATGCCATAGGACACCACCACGACGTCGGCGCCGTCGATCTGATCCTCGTCGAGACGAATGATCTCGTCGGCGTTGCCGTTAATCTTTTCCATCAGGTGCGTGACCAGCACCTTGCCCTGCGCGGCTGTCGCGAGCGGGTAACCCTTCTCGTTATGAACCAGACCGGTGATGTGGAAGTTGTAGCCGTCGCCGGCGCGCACCATCGGATGGCCGCCCTGGCAGTCGAACTTGTAGGGACGGCAATCCTCCACGGGGCCGCTGTAATTGTTACGCGGAATCACCCTGATCTCGTCTGCAGGAGGGATGACTACCTTCTCGTGCATGTGGCCGACGGTTTCGTCGGTCAGGATGACGACCGGCACCCGGTAGAATTCGGACAGATTGAAGGCCTCAATGGCGAGATCGAAACATTCCTGCGGGCTGTCCGGACACAGCGCAATCATCATATTGTCGCCATGCGGGCCCCATTTCGCCTGCATCATGTCCTGCTGGGCGGTCAGCGTGGGCGAGCCGGTCGACGGACCGGCGCGCTGCACGTTGGCGATCACCATCGGTGTCTCGGTCATGCAGGCCAGGCCGATATTCTCGGTCATCAGGGAGAAGCCGGGGCCGCAGGTTACGGTCATCACCTTTTTACCAGCCCAAGCCGCGCCGATATTGGCAGCAATGGAGGCCAGCTCGTCTTCCATCTGGATGAACATTGCACCCACCTCCGGCGCCCGCTCGGCAAAGCGTTCGGCGGTTTCGGTCGAGGGTGTGATGGGATAACCGGCAAAAAAGCGGCACCCGGCGGCCAGCGCACCTTCAGCCAGCGCATGGTCGCCGTCCATAAAATGTGGACCAGCGTCAACCCCTTTTGGATCTGCGGCGACTCTATTCGCAGCAGCATAACGTCCGCTGGCGCGGACTTTAGCCTGCTCCGAAACCCCGCTTCGCTTCGTTTTCACTATTTTGTTTCTCCTTTATCGTTCACTTCTTCCATAGTCACGAAGATGGAAAACTCCGGACAGATCATCTGGCAAAACATGCAATCGTGACAGGCATCAGGATTTTTTACATAAGGCGGGTGGTAGCCCTTGGCGTTGTACTCGGGAGACATGTCCAGCACTTTTTTCGGGCAAAACTGCACGCAGAAACCGCAACCCTTGCACCAGTTGGCGTTAATGTGGACTTTGCCACGCATCTGTTTGAGGTCGTTGAAAAACATACTTTCCTCCTTAGTCCAGGCCGCGGGCTTTCAAGGCCGGCATAGGATCGATATGATGGAGGTCCAAGCGCAAGGCTTCATCGTCGCAGCCAAATGCGAGCGCCATCAACTGGGTAAAATAAAGCACCGGCATATTCTGAAATTCCGGATTGAGTCGCTTGGCGTCATCCTGACGGAAATCCAGATTGAAGGCGCACAGCGGACAGCTCACCACCACCAAATCGGCCTGCTCCTCATTCGCCGAACCCATGATCTTGTCGGTGCGGTCGGCGATAACTTCCGGCTTGTCGACCGTCTGGTAGGCGCCGCAGCACTCGGTTTTATGCGAGAAATCGACGGGCGTTGCCCCGAGAGCGACCATCAGGTTTTCCATGATCATCGGGTTCTCGACGTCGTCGAAGGCGACCTCTTTCGGGCGCACCAGCAGGCAACCGTAGTAGCTGGCCACGCGCAGACCTGCAAGTGGCTTGACGACCTTCTTCGCCAGATTGTCGAAACCGACGCGGTCGCGCAGGTATTCGAGCAAATGGAGCACATCAACATCGCCCTCGTATTTGGTTTCATCGAGGTACAGCAGCTCGTTGATGGTCGTGAGCGCATCGGCGCGTTGTTTCACCTCGATGTTGGCACGCTTGAGCGTGTTGTAGCACATCGCGCAGGAAGTCATGAACTCGCTGGCCATGCCTTCAGTCCTGGCCTGAGTTTCCTTGACGCGTATCATGTTGGTGATCGGCGCCACAAGATTCATGACATTATCTGAGTCGAGCGCATGTACCGTGCCACAGCAGTTCCAGCGCTCCAGCTCCTCGACTTCCACGTCCAGTTTCGCCATTGACGAAACCGTGGATGCATCGAAATTGGCGGCCTGGTTTTTCAGCGTACAGCCGGGGTAGTAGGCAAGCTTCATCGGTTTATTCTCATTTCCCATTAGGCGCTTCCCGTCAGGAGGTCAGTTTACGCATGGCGCTGATCACGGCAATGGGCGGCAGTACGCTGCGCGCCTCGGGAGACATCTGCAGAACTTCAAGGTGATCGTTACGATCCACGGTATTCAGTGCTGTCTTGCGCAGCGCTTCAAAGATCTCGGCGATGCGTATACCCTTGGGACAGCGCGAATTGCAGGTCAGGCAGGACACGCACATCCAGATAGAACGTGTTGCCAGCAATTGTTTCTGCATGCCCAGTTGCGCCATGCGGATCATCTGGTTGGGCAGCACATCCATGTGAGCCGCCATCGGACAGCCGGCAGAACACTTGCCGCACTGGTAACAGGCCAGCAACTTCTGGCCGCTGATCTTTTCAATCCGTGCCACGAAGGAATGACCGACATGGGCTGAGTTAATGCGCAGAGTTGTATCCATAGGTTACCCGATCAGTACTTTCCATCCATACGGAACTCGGGTTTATCCAGCCATATCCCGACATTCAGCACGCTATCCAATTGTGCCTGCAAGGCATCATATTGGTAGTTCTCCTCTTGAATCATCTTTTCGGCCAATCTGACAATCTCAGGGTCATTGATATGTCCAGACATATCCTTCAGCAGATGAAGAACCCGGCGCTCCAGTTCCATCGCCATGCGCAACGCCTGAGTGTCGTCAGCGACCACCATCATGCCGCGATGCGCAACGGCGGTTTCCATCTCGGCAATCACTTTTGAGGGGTGCGCATTTGCCGCCTCTTCTGCGACAAGACGCTGCCACTCCTCTTGGCCGATAATGGCACTGAACAATTTGTGCATATCCTCCATGCGCTCCGGCCTCTCCTCCGCGAGGCGCAGAAACATGGCGTTGCCGCTGGGGTTCTGGGTCAACTCGGCCGCATGACGATAGAAGTGCTCTTCACCGTACTCGAAACTGAGTGCAGTGCGCGCCAGCTCGATGATCTTGTCGTCAATATGCGTCATCGGTCCGATCCACGCGCCTCAGGCACCGGGCCTTTCATCATGCAGCCGGTTTTGCAGCACCGATGCGCCTGGCAAGGTGTTTTCGCCGCGCAACAACTGGCGCTTTTTGACATCCTCGGGCGCGTACGACGGCAACAGCACCGGTGTCACCAGGTCGGTCTGCACGCCGGCATCCGCCAATTCTTTCTCGAAGTTATCGATGTGCGCCATGCTGAGTTTCCCGAGCTTGACCTTCTTGGCATATTCTCCCGCGTACCGGCCGGCGCGCCGTCCGAACACGTTGTAATCGAGCACCGAATTGCCCATCAGCCGGTTGCGGCCATGCAGGCCGCCGCTGGCTTCTCCCGCCACGTAAAGGCCGGGAAGATCTGTCTCGCAACGCTCGTTGATTTCGATGCCGCCGTTTTGATAGTGCAGCGACGGGTAGATCAGCATCGGCAACTTGGTGATGTCGATGCCGTATTGGATAAACTGACGGTACATGGCCGGAAAGTGCTTTTCGGTATAACCCTCGCCGTGCAGCATGTCGATCAGCGGCGAATCCAGCCACACGCCAACACGCCCCGACGGGGTCGTGACACCACCGCCGTTCTGCACGCATTCGCGGATAATGGCTGCGGCCTCAATGTCACGTGGTTCACGCGGATAAACAAACAGCTCACCGTCCTTGTCCAGCGGCTGCCCACCGGCACCACGAATCGCCTCGGTGACCAGAAAACCGGCAATCTGCTCGGGGAACGAGACACCCGTCGGATGGTACTGCACTGAATCCATGTACATCAGCTTTGCGCCCGCGCGGTAAGCCATCACCAGTCCGTCGCCGGTCGCGCCATAGTGGTTGGTGGTGTCGTAACCGCGGATATGCAGACGACCGTAGCCACCGGTGGCGATGATGGTGGACTTCGCCTTGACGGTAAAAAATTCCTCGCTGTCCAGGCTGTAAAGAACCGCGCCTGCGCAGCGCCCCTTGTCGTCCATGATCAGTTCGACGGCCGGCATGAAATCTTTCACGGTAATCATGTCGGGATGGTTGCGCACCTCGTCCATCAGCGTGCGCATGATCATCGCGCCGGTGTAGTCGCGGCAGGACAGCATGCGCTTGCGCGAAGTGCCGCCGCCGTGCATCACCTTCATGGCGCCATCCTCTTGCTTGTCCCAGCAGACACCCAGGTCTTCGAGCCACTTGACCACGCCCGGGCCGTCTTCTGTGAGCGCCCTGACCAGCTCGGGCTTGTTCTCGAAGTGGCCGCCGCCGATGGCATCCAGATAATGACGCGTCGGGGAGTCGGTGCGCGACACGGCGGCCTGCATGCCGCCCTGCGACATCATCGAGTTGGCATCACCCATGCGCAGCTTGGTAGCGATAATCGAGCGCATCCCGTGTTCCTTCATCGCGACCAGCGCCGCATTGCAGCCGGCGCCACCCCCGCCGATAATCAAAAGATCGGTCTCGAAATCCGGTTTATCAAGATTTACCTGTTCGCTGCGCAACCAGGAATGCGACTCCAGCAGATCGGATACCTCGGTGGTCAGCGACTCGTCACGGTTGGGGCCGACGCGCACCGGGCGGCGAGCGCTGGCTTCGAAATCAGGGTGAAAACCCTCCAGCACAGAGCGGCGTTCTTCCGCGCTCATCGGCGGATAAACGGGGTCGGGCTTGCGCGCCAATTCCAAGCGTGCGGGGCGTGTCTGAACCACTTTGCGGAGCGACTCCGCCATATAATCTGGATACATCTTAAATCCTCTCTATTCCGAGTCGCGGGCGTAGTAAAGTTTTGACAATGCCTCGCGGCTCATCGGCATCAGTTTGGCGTATTCAGCATCGTAGGCGCCGTCTTCCACCGCTTTGACGCGCTCTGCCAACTCCGGGCTGTCCTTGCGCAAATAGCGACCATACAGGCGCTTCGCCATGATACCCATCAGGGGTTGGGTGATTTCGGCCGGGCAACGCAGCATGCACATCCCGCACATCACGCAATCAAAAGACAGATCCATTACCGCAGCAATGTCACCCCGTTTGGCGGCCTGAACATAGTCCATGACCTGAAGTCCCTGCGGGCAGGACTTGGTGCAAGTGTTGCACGCAACACAGCGAAATACCGATGGGTACATCTCCAGAATGGCGCTGACGTTAGGCTTGAGTTTCTCGATATCGTAGATCGTCTTTTCTGCAGGCACATAAGGTACCTGGGCAAGCGTCATACCCTCCTCGACCATCGTCATGCAGGCCAGGCCGGTATAGATCTTGTAGTCGCCGGGCAGACGATAGAGCGTGGCGCAGGCGCCGCAATATCCCTCGCGGCAACCGGCGCCACGAATGATCTGGTGCCCGGCATATTCGATGGCGCCCATGATGGTCGCCTCTTCCGGCACCTCGTAAGCCTTACCCATGATAGAGATCGTAATCAGGCGTTGTCCTGCCGCATTACGTTCACCATCACCCTGTGAAATCGACAGATTTCCCTTTGTCCCTGCCGTCACGCTAGTCATATATAGATAACCTTTATCTTAATTGCCGCATCAGAACCCCTGGCCGCAACTCGGTCATGGCCAGCATCTTGAATTAGGGGATTACATCTTGAGCGAAGTGAGCCTCCGGGCCCCGACACTTCGATTTTTTAGTGTTGACGAATTATAAGGATATTTGTCAAAAATTGACAAGCAGATTTACAGAAAAAACATCATCACTATGGGTCACATAAAAAAGACGATTAAATCTCAGTATTTGGCTCTGGATCCACCTTTTGCCCGAGTCACCTGATGTCGCGTGGCAACCTGTCTCGAATCAAAGCGGCTCTTGGCGCGCAGAGTCGCTTGACCTCAATGCCCATTCTCCCTGACAAGCTCAAGGCGAATGGGCGGTAATCAGCCACGTCAGCTTGGCTCCCGGTACTGCTCCTCCTGCAGCTTTGCCTGCGCTGCCGCCAGGCGTGCGATGGGCACGCGCGGACCCGAGCAGGAAACATAATTAAGCCCGATGTGATGGCAAAAGTGGATGGAACCCGGATGTCCGCCATGCTCGCCGCAAATGCCCATCTTCAATTCGGGGTTGGTTACGCGACCCTTCGCCACCGCCATCTTCATCAATTGCCCCACGCCCTTGATGTCCAGCACCTCGAACGGGTTGTCTTCCAGAATGCCGGTCTCGTTGTAGGCGGGAAGGAATTTGTTTTCCGCATCTTCACGGCTGAACGAGAACGTGGCCTGAGTCAGGTCGTTGGTGCCGAAAGAGAAAAACTCGGCGATTTCCGCCATGCGTCCGGCGCGTACGCAGGCACGCACTACTTCCAGCATGGAGCCAAACTTGAATTGCACCTCGATACCGTGGGTCGCCTTCACTTCCTGGTGGATGCGCTGGACGTAACTGTGTATGCGCTTGAGCTCTTCCACCGTGGCCACTTGCGGCACCATAATTTCGGGGTAAATTTCGATACCCTCCTTGGCGCACAGTGCGGCGGCTTCCAGTATCGCCCGTATCTGCATCGAGTATATTTCCGGATAGGTGATCCCCAGTCTGACGCCGCGATGACCCAGCATCGGGTTGACTTCCGCGAGCGCGCGTACTTTCTTCAGGATCTTTTCTTTCTTGGCAATCACGTCATCTTCCAGATGCGTGCCCTTGAAAGTATCCAGACTGCCCATCAATTTAGTCAGGCCGTCGGCATACTGCTGGTAAAGCTTGGGGTTGAGCAGCTTGAGCGTATCGGGCAGCTCTTCCAGACCATTGATGGTGTCGCTCAGGTGATGCAGATTGGCTATTTCCAGTTCGAGTTGTGATGCGGTGGGCAAAAACTCGTGCATCGGCGGATCGAGCAGGCGCACCGTCACTGGCAACCCCTTCATCGCCTTGAAAATGCCCTTGAAGTCGGCACGCTGGATCGGCAGCAGGCGATTCAGTGCCGCCTGCCGGGCTTCCGGCGTTTCAGCCAGTATCATCTCCTGCACGATCGGCAGGCGGTCGGTGCTATTGAACATGCGCTCGGTGCGGCACAAGCCAATACCCATCGCGCCAAATTCTCTCGCACGCAAGGCATCATCGGGCGTGTCGGCATTCGCCATAACCTTCAGTCGCGCCACTTCATCCGCCCAGGCCAGCAAAGTGGCCATTTCCTCTGAGAATTCAGCTTCCACCGTCGGAACTTCACCGGCGTAAACATGGCCAGTGCCGCCATCTATGGTAATGACATCACCTTCCTGCAAGGTGGTGTCGCCAATCTGGGCATTGCGCAAATGGTCGTTGATCACGATCTGATCGCAACCCGAAACACAGGGCTTGCCCATGCCGCGCGCGACCACGGCGGCATGCGAAGTCTTGCCACCGCGACTGGTCAGAATGCCCTGCGCCTGGAAGAAGCCGTGAATATCCTCCGGCTTGGTTTCCTCGCGCACCAGGATGATTTTTTCGCCGGCGCGGCCGCGCTTTTCGGCAGTGTCGGCATCGAACACGATCTTGCCGGAGGCCGCGCCGGGCGAGGCCGGCAATCCCTGCGCCAATGACTTGCCATGAAAATTGGGCGCCAACTGCGGAACCAACAGCTGTTCGAGTATCGCGGGTTCGACGCGCAGAATGGCGCGTTCCTTGGAAATCAATCCTTCATGGAACATTTCCACCGAAGTGCGCACCATGCCGCGCGCATTCATCTTGCCGTTGCGGGTTTGCAGACAATACAGGATGCCTTTCTCGATGGTGAACTCGAAATCCTGCACTTCATGGTAATGCGACTCCAGCCGGTTGTGCAGCTCGATCAGCTGGCGGTAGATCTCCGGCATTTCCTGTTCCATCTCGGCAATCGCCTTGGGTGTGCGTATTCCCGCCACCACGTCTTCACCCTGCGCATTGACCAGATATTCCCCGTAAATAAGGTTCTCGCCGGTACCGGGATTGCGGGTAAAACCGACGCCGGTGCCGGAATCATTACCCATGTTGCCGAACACCATGGTGCATACATTCACCGCGGTACCGCTTGCCTGATCCTTGGTGATCCTGAATTGTTTGCGATAGTCCACCGCACGCTTGCCCATCCAGGAACGGAATACCGCACCCACCGAAATCTCCAACTGTTCACCAGGATCCTGCGGAAACGGCTTGCCGGTATGTTTCTGGACAATGGCCAGAAATTCGCCCGTCAACTCCTTCAGATGAGCCTCGGTCAGATCCAGGTCAGAAGGTGCACCATACTTGCGCTTCATCGCTGCCATGCGCTCGTCGAAATGCTCGTCGCCGATATTGAGCGCGATCTTGCCAAACAGCTGGATGAAGCGGCGATAGGCATCATAGGCAAAGCGGGCGTTGCCCGTTTGCTTGATCAGGCCCTGCAGCGAAGTTTCGTTCAACCCGAGATTGAGTATGGTATCCATCATGCCCGGCATGGACATGGATGAACCGGAACGCACCGAAACGAGCAAGGGGTTTTCGCCACTACCAAACCCCTTGCCGGTTTTTTTCTCGAGTTCCAGCATGTGGGTTTTGATGTCCGCCATCAGGCCATCCGGCAATTTATTCTTTTCCAGATAGGCATTACACGCATCAGTTGTAATCGTAAAACCCGGAGGAACATTCAGACCGATCTGGGTCATTTCGCAAAGGTTTGCGCCCTTGCCCCCCAGCAGCATCTTGTTTTTCCCGTCACCCTCTTCGAACGTATATATATATTTCTTGCTGTTCGCCATGACACTCCCCATTTCAAATTTCGACTTGACCACTCTATTCCGGATTGGCCGGATTATGCGTCAGCTGGATTTTACTTGTCACCCGTCTTAGCGCCATCGCCACTGGCCAGATGTTCAAAAATCGCATAGTGCTTCTGCAACTCCTTGTCGTAAAACGCCACCGTCTTTCCGCTATCACTATCCATCTTCTTTACCAGGCCGCGGAAACGCGGTTCGTTCTGGATCATCTCGCGGTAAGACACGGAAGGTTTCTGCGAATCCAGCGACAGCGGATTTTTGCCTTCCTGCTCGCGGCGCGGATCGTAGCGGTACAGCGGCCAGTGACCGGTATTGACCGCCAACTCCTGCTGCTGGTGTTGCTTGGCCATATCGTAGCCGTGCTCGACGCAGGGACTGTAGGCGATAATCAGCGAAGGACCGTCGAAAGACTCGGCTTCGATGAAAGTCTTCAGGGTATGAATATCCTTTGCACCGTAAGCGACATGGGCAACGTAAACATGGCCGTAACTCATGGCAATCTGCCCGAGATCCTTCTTGCCGGTCGGCTTGCCGCCGGCGGCAAATTTGGCCATGGCACCACGCGGGGTCGCCTTGGAACACTGCCCGCCGGTATTGGAGTAGACCTCGGTATCGAGCACCAGGATGTTGACGTTGCGACCGGAGGCCAGAACGTGATCCAGGCCACCAAAACCGATGTCATAGGCCCAGCCGTCGCCACCGATAATCCACACGCTCTTCTTTGCGAGATAGTCGGCGAGACTTTCCAGTTGCCGCGCCTCGGCGGAATCGATGCCGGCCAGCGCACGGCGCAAGGTCTCGATGCGCTCGCGCTGGGCGAAAATGCCCGCCTCGGTGGTCTGGTCAGCATTGAGCAGGGATTCAACCAGCTCGGCGCCGATCTCATCCTTCATCAGCACCAGCATTTCGCCAGCCTGCTCGGCCTGCTTGTCGATGCTGACGCGGAAACCCAGGCCAAATTCGGCATTGTCCTCGAACAGCGAATTCGACCAGGTCGGGCCGCGTCCTTCGGCATTCTTGCTGTAGGGCGTGGTCGGCAGATTGCCGCCGTAGATCGAGGTGCAGCCGGTCGCATTGGCCACCAGCATGCGATCGCCAAACAACTGGGTTGCCAGCTTGATGTAGGGCGTCTCACCGCAACCGACGCAGGCGGTGGGAAACTCGAACAGCGGTTGCAGCATCATCGCACCCTTGATGGTGGAAGTGCGCAACTTGGATCGATCGAATTCCGGCAACTTGAGGAAGAACTCAAAGTTCTCCTTTTCCTGATCGCGCAACGGCACAATATCGCGCATGTTGAGCGCCCTGTAAGTCGGGTCGGTCTTGGAAATTGCCGGACAGATGTCGACGCACAATGTGCAGCCGGTACAGTCCTCGGGCGCCACCTGGTAGCTGACATGCATACCCTGCTCGAATTCCTTGCCCTTGATCTGGATATGCTTGAAGGTGGACGGCGCGTCCTGGGTCAGTCCGACCGAGAACACCTTGGAGCGGATGGCGGTGTGCGGACAGACCAGCACACACTTGCCGCAGTAGATGCACAAATCTTCATCCCAGACCGGGATTTCCAGGGCCAGATTACGCTTGTCCCAGATTGCCGTGCCGGTTGGCCAGGTGCCGTCGGCAGGAAACACGGATACCGGCAGGCGGTCGCCGCGACCCGCCATGATCTCGGCGGTAATGCGCTTGACGAAATCCGGCGCGTGCGCGCCCACCGGCTCGGGCATTTCGAAATTGCTGGTTGCCGTGGCCGGAATCTCCACCTGATGCAGGTTGGCGATGGTTTCGTCGATCGCCTTCCAGTTTGCTTCCACCACTTCCCTGCCCTTTTTGCTATAGGACTTCTCTGCGGCGCCCTTGATCTTCTCGATCGCCAGCTCTCGCGGCAGAATGCCGGAAATGGCGAAAAAGCAGGTCTGCATGATGGTGTTGATGCGGCTGCCCATGCCGGTTGCCCTGGCGATGGCATAGGCATCGATCACGTAGAACTGTATTTTCTTGTCGATGATCTGCTGCTGCATCTTGCGCGTCAGATGATTCCACACCTTGTCCGGCGCTGTCGGCGTGTTGACCAGGAACACCGCGCCCTCGGCGGCGGAATCCAGCATTTCGTAACGCTCCAGAAATACCGGCTGATGGCAACCGATGAAGCTGGCCCCGTTGTTGCCAATCAGGTAGGGGGCATGGATGGGCTTGGGAGAAAAACGCAGATGGGAGACGGTCGCGGCGCCGGCTTTTTTCGAATCGTAAACGAAATAGCCCTGCGCATAGAGTTCGGTTTCCTCGCCCATGATCTTGATGGTGTTCTTGTTCGCACCCACCGTGCCATCCGAGCCCAGTCCGTAGAACAGACAGCGGTTCACGCCGATGCTGGCATCATTGCGGAAATCCGCATCCCACTTCAGGCTGGTATGGGTCACGTCGTCTATGATACCGACGGTGAAATGATTCTTCGGCTGGTCTTTATTCAGCTCGTCGAACACGCCCTTGATCATGCCCGGCGTAAATTCCTTGGAAGACAGGCCATAGCGCCCGCCCACCACGCGCGGCATGGCGCGACCGGTGCCGGCGGTAAAAGCTTCGGCAAATGCGGTCACGACATCCTTGTACAGAGGCTCGCCGTCCGCCCCGGGCTCCTTGGTCCGATCAAGCACGGCAATACGTTTGGCCGTGGTCGGAATGGCCTTGAGCAGCTCGTCGGCAGCGAAGGGTCGATACAGGCGCACTTTCACGATGCCGACCTTCTCGCCATGAGCGACCAGATGATCCACCGTTTCCTCCGCCGCATCCGCGCCCGAACCCATCAGGATCATCACGCGCTCGGCATCCGGCGCGCCGACATAGTCGTATAAACGATATTGGCGGCCTGTGAGGCCGGCAAATTTGTCCATCACTCCCTGCACGATGCCGGGCATCGCATCGTAATAAGGATTGACCGTTTCGCGCGCCTGGAAGTACACATCCGGATTCTGCGCCGTGCCGCGCAGCACCGGATGGTCGGGAGTCATCGCGCGAGCGCGGTGAGCAAATACCAGCTTGTCGTCGATCATCTCGCGCACGACTTCGATCGGCACCTGCTCGACCTTGGCCACTTCATGGGAAGTACGGAAACCGTCGAAGAAATGCAGGATAGGAATGCGCGATTCCAGCGTCGCAGCCTGGGCAATCAGCGCCATATCCATGGCTTCCTGCACCGAATTGGATGAAAGAAAGGCGAAACCGGTCGAGCGCGCCGACATCACGTCGCTATGGTCGCCGAAAATCGACAGGCCCTGCGCTGCCAACGAACGCGCCGCCACATGCATGACAAAGGGCGTCAGCTCGCCGGCGATCTTGTACATGTTGGGGATCATCAGCAACAATCCCTGCGAGGCGGTAAACGTGGTCGTCAGGGAGCCGCTTTGCAATGCGCCATGTACCGTACCCGCAGCGCCGCCCTCGCTTTGCATCGTAATCACCTCGGGGGTGGTGCCCCACAGGTTCCGGGCGCCCTCCGCCGACCAGGCATCTGAATATTCCCCCATCGGCGAAGAAGGCGTGATCGGGTAGATTGCGATCACTTCGTTGGTCAGATGGGCAATATAAGCCGCAGCTTCATTCCCGTCGACCATAACCATTTGCGCTTGATGCATCAAAAAACTCCTTCAGTTAATATTTATTCAGTGTATCCAGTTACCCGGAGCATAGGCATAGACGCAGCAATTCGCTTGATTGACGGCTAACGAGCGCGCAGTTTTGCGGCAAGAATCGTAGGCTTGTACGACCATCCGGGTAACCCGCAAGTTCAGAGAATGTTCATATTCGCCGCAGGCGAACGTGATGCCATAACCAGAATCTCGTATCCATCAAAATGCCGAAAGAGCAAAGATCAACCCTATCCAGCAAATCCAGCGTGCCTAAAAGTGCATATTCTATCTCAACTATATTGAGCTTTGAAATTTTTTAGTTCCCAGTCGATCCAAAATATTGCCCTGCACCAAAACTTCATTTTCCGCGCCCTCCTCCCGAACTTTCGGGGGCATGCTGACCCGCTCTTGCTCTCGATCATCCCCTGCACATGCGACGCGAGAATGACCTCCCTCACAACACTCAATCATTCCGCCGGGCGCATCGGCCTGTTGGCGCATGACATCACCCCCTGTGAAGCGAAACCCAGAAAATGCAGGCAATGATTTCATAACAAGGGCTTACACGCCAGTGCAGCGACCCATACTCCGATGCTGTCACTAAGTTATCGGTGCAGTTTCAGGGTCAGTTAGAATTACCATTGAGCACAGCAGGACGATGCCGCTATAATGCCGCCGTCGAAAACTCGGGCAGTAGTTCATAAAACAACAATATGTAACCCAACTATTATTTGGCCGGATATTCCCCATCTTGCCGAACTCAGGATAATTTGTGATCAACAAAATACTCGTCGCCAACCGCGGTGAAATTGCGGTCCGCATCGTACGCGCCTGCTCGGAAATGGGCATCAAGTCGGTTGCCGTCTATACAGATGCCGACCGTCATGCCCTGCACGTAAAAAAGGCGGACGAGGCCTACCACATCGGTGCGGAACCAGTCACCGGCTATCTGAACGCGCACAACATCGTCAATCTGGCGGTGATCTCGGGGTGTGATGCGCTGCATCCGGGTTATGGCTTCCTTTCGGAGAATCCTGAACTGGCAGAAATTTGCGCCCGCCGCGGTATCAAGTTTATTGGCCCGAGTGCGGATGTCATCCGCAAGATGGGTGACAAAGTACAGGCGCGTAACGCCATGATGGCTGCCGGCATTCCCTGCGTCCCGGGCAGCGACGGCAATCTTGAAAATGTTGAAGAGGCGCGCGAACTGGCAAATAAAATCGGCTACCCGATAATGCTCAAGGCCACCAATGGCGGCGGCGGGCGCGGCATTCGCCGATGCGATAGCGACAAGGATCTCCTCGGCAATTATGAGCGGGTGATTTCTGAAGCCAGCAAGGCTTTTGGCAAACCGGAAGTCTTTCTGGAAAAATGCGTGGTCAATCCCAAGCATATTGAAGTGCAGGTGCTGGGCGACAGCCACGGCAACGTGATTCATCTGTTTGAACGCGACTGCTCCATCCAGCGCCGCAACCAGAAACTGATCGAGATTGCACCCTCGCCGCAGATCACCCAGACACAGCGCGAATACATCGGCAGACTGGGCATAGAGGCTTGCCGCGCCGTCGGCTATGAGAATGCGGGCACCGTCGAATTCCTGCTCGACCAGGACGACAATTTCTATTTCATGGAAATGAACACCCGCATACAGGTCGAACACACCGTGACGGAAACCATTACCGGTATCGACATCGTGCAGGAACAGATACGCATCGCCGATGGCCTGGTGCTGCAATACAAACAGGAAGACGTCAAATTCCGCGGCTATGCCATGGAGTTTCGCATCAATGCAGAAGACCCCAAGAACGGCTTCCTGCCAAGCTTTGGCAAGATCACCCGTTACTATGCGCCGGGCGGTCCCGGTGTGCGCATCGATGCCGCCATGTACAGCGACTACGAAATCCCGCCCTACTTTGACTCCATGTGCGCCAAGCTCACTGTCTGGGCGCTCACCTGGGAAGGCGTTATCGAGCGCGGCCGCCGGGCACTTGGCGACATGGTAATCTATGGTGTCAAGACGACCATGCCGTATTATCAGGAAATACTAAAGCACCCCGATTTCAGGAATGCGGACTTCAACACCGGATTTGTAGAGTCTCACCCGGAGCTGGTCAACTACACCACAAAAATTCCACCGGAACTGAGAGCGGCGGTCATTTCTGCTGCGATAGCGGCGCACGAAGGCATCTAACGTGAAGCTCGCGCAGCGATTCGTTTGCCCCTCGCCCGCCTGCGGGATAACCAGCGACCTGGCTGCGGTCGTTTGCAGCCTAGTCGAATGGCTAGTTGTTTCTCCCTGAGGGTTGGGGTGGCGGCCATGACACGGCGTTGCGCAGCATCCGGGGCGGGAATTGCCGCCTCACACCCGCTCCCGCAATCGGCTGGCTTCGCCAGTAACGTGTCGCGGGATATGAGGGAGACGGGCATGGCGGATTTCATCAACATGGGCGGCATTTTTGCCATGCCCGTTTAATTCAACCTTATTAGAATCAAGTAAACGCCATGGCAAAAACCCTTATCTCCGAACTGGTCCTGCGCGACGGCCATCAATCCATCATCGCAACACGCATGCGCACCGACGACATGCTGCCCATCTGCTCCAAACTGGACAGCATCGGCTTCTGGTCGGTGGAAGCCTGGGGGGGCGCGACCTTCGATTCCTGCGTGCGCTTCCTGAAAGAAGACCCGTGGGAGCGTCTCAGAAAACTGCGCAAGGCATTGCCGAACAGCCGCATTCAGATGCTGCTGCGCGGCCAGAATCTGCTCGGCTACCGCCACTATTCCGACGATGTGGTACGCGCCTTCGTGGGAAAATCTGCGGATAACGGCGTGGATGTGTTTCGCGTTTTTGATGCAATGAATGACCTGCGCAATCTGCGCGTCTCCGTCGAAGCAGTGAAAAAATCCGGCAAACACGCCGAAGGCTGCATCAGCTACACCACCAGCCCGGTGCATGGCATTCCCCAATTTGTCGAACTGGCGCGCGAACTCGAAGCCATGGGCTGCGATACCCTCTGCATCAAGGACATGGCCGGACTGCTTACGCCTCATGCCACCACCGAACTGGTCAAGGCGGTGCGCGCAGCCGTCAGCCTGCCGATTCATCTGCACAGCCATTCCACTTCCGGCCTGTCCTCTATGTGCTTCCTCAGGGGCGTGGAAGCAGGCGCCACCATGCTGGACACCTGTAATTCTTCCTTTGGTGAAGGTGCCAGCCACTCCTCGACCGAGAGCATCGTTGCCGCGCTGCAGGGCACGGAATATGACACCGGCCTCAATCTTGCCGCAATACAGGAAATTACCGCCTATTTCTACGAAGTGCGCCAGAAGTACTGGCAATTCGAGAGCGCCTACACCGGCGTGGACACACGCGTGCTGGTGAACCAGGTGCCGGGCGGCATGATTTCCAACCTGTCCAGCCAACTCAAGGAACTGGGCGCGCTCAGCCGCATGAACGAAGTGCTCACCGAGATTCCACTGGTGCGCGAAGATCTGGGCTATCCGCCACTGGTGACGCCCACTTCGCAAATTGTCGGCTCTCAGGCGGTCATGAACGTGCTGACCGGCACGCGCTACAAATCGGTCACCAACGAAGTCAAAAACTATCTGCTCGGTCTCTACGGCAAGGCACCGGGCAAGGTCAACGAGGAAGTCAAAAAGATTGCGGTTGGCGATGCTGAGGTCGTGACCTGTCGCCCGGCGGACCTGCTGGAAGACGAGATGAACAAGCTCAGAATCGAGTGCGAAGACATTGCCAAGAATGAGGAGGATATCCTCACCTACGCCATGTTTCCGGATCTGGCAAAGACCTTCCTGCAGGAACGCAATGCCAAAACACTCATGCCTGAACCGTTGCTAACCAAGGAAGCGGCCGCGACTTCCGCGGAACGCTACGCGCCCAACGAATTCAAGGTGACGCTGCATGGCGAAACCTTCCACATCAAACTCACCGGCAGCGGACATCACGGCGAAGCACAACGCCCATTCTATGTTTCCGTCGACGGCATTTCGGAGGAGGTCATCGTTGAGACCCTGAATGAAATCGAGGTGTCCGGCGAGAAGAGCAACGGCAAGAAAAAAACCGCCCCCTCAGTGTCAGGCGCGGGCCGCCCGCGTCCCTCTCACGAGGGCTGCGTGGTCACCGCCATGCCCGGCACCATTGTCGATGTCAAGATCAAGACCGGAGACAAGGTCAAGGCGGGAGACGGCGTACTGGTCATCGAAGCCATGAAGATGGAAAACGAAATTCAGGCGCCGATCAGCGGCGTTGTCGTCGGCATCCATGTCAAGAAGGGCGACAGTGTGGCGCCGGACGAAACCCTGGTCGAGATCCAGTAAAAATCCAGATAGATCACAGGCGCAGGATGGAATGCCGTGCATGAATAATCGTCTTCACCCATCCGACGTGCTCTACGCGGGCAACCGACCTTTCCCCATGCTGGCCGCGTGCGAGCATTTTGCCGGCAGCGAGAAGCTGCTGAACAAGGCGCTGCAAATCCAGGCCGAATTGTCGGTCGAGGGTCGATCCGTCTTCGACATCACCGCCGACTGCGAGGACGGTGCGCCCGCAGGCCGGGAACAGGAACATGCGGCCATGATCGCCGCACTGATTCTGTCCGACGCAAACCGCTTCGACCGCATCGGGGTGCGCATCCATGATGTCAGGCACCCGGCCTGGCGCGATGAACTGGAGACACTCATCAGCCAGGCCGGGCAACGCGTAGCCTATATCGTGCTACCCAAGCCGGAAAACGCCGAGGATGTCCTGACGCAGATCACCGCGCTTGACAAGCTGAGGAACCGTCACGGCATTACCCGCGAGATCCCCGTGCATGTACTGATCGAAACGCCCGGTGCGCTCCGCGAGGTCTGGGAAATCGCCCGCCTGCCGCATGTCGAGGTGCTCGATTTCGGCCTGATGGATTTCGTCTCAGCGCATCACGGCGCCATTCCCGCCAGCGCGATGCGCTCGCCCGGCCAGTTCAGCCATGCGCTGGTGGTGCGCGCCAAGTGTGAAATTGCCGCTGCGGCACTAGGCAACGGCATCGTACCCAGCCACAACGTCACCACCGAAATACGCGACACCAACGTGGTGCGCGAAGACGCACGCCGCGCCCGTCAGGAGCTTGGGTTCATGCGCATGTGGAGTATTCATCCCGCCCAGATTCAGCCCATCATCGAAGCGTTGCGCCCGGATTTCGCCGAGGTGCATGGGGCCGCCGCCATCCTGATCGCCGCCCAGGACGCGGCCTGGGGACCCATCCAGCAGCAAGGCAAACTGCATGACCGCGCCTCCTACCGCTATTACTGGGAACTGTTGCAACGCGCGCAGGCCACCGGTATGGACATCCCGGCCGACGCCCGCCAGCGCTTCTTTTCCTGAACCCGATGAAAATTTTCAGATCGCTGGTATATACATGGAACTGGCAGAACTCGACGCACTGCGCGCCCATGTCAGGGACGGAAAATCCGGCGCATCGACATGTGCGGAGACCCGCCATTGTCCGCGACAATGAGAGCCGGAGCGTACCCGTCGTGACAACGGTGTAGCTCGGCAAAAAAACAGCAAAAAGAGGGTTGCTGGCCGAAAGATTTTTGAAGTACCATGCGCCTTCCGCGCACCCGGAATGAATGACATTCTGGCAATGCAGCAAATCACACTGAATGTTGCAATTATAAAAATACAAGCCGAAGCGGCGCACTAGCCGGAACGGTGGACAGAACAACTTTAACCGGGACGGAAAATTCCATGGCTCTAATGATAGGAATTCCGCGGGAAACCGCTGCGGGAGAAAAACGTGTTGCGACTGTACCTGAAGTCGTTGAGAAACTCATTAAACTTGGCTTTACGGTCGCCGTAGAATCCGGCGCCGGCGATGCCGCAAATTTCAGCGACGACACTTACCGCGCCGCGGGCGCCGAGATCATCGACGGGGCAGCCAAATTGTGGACGGCCTCCGACATCGTCTTCAAGGTGTGCGTCCCAACGAGTGCCGAGGTTGATTTGATGCGCGAAGGCGGCACCCTGATCGGCTTCATCTGGCCGGCGCAGAACCCCGAGCTGATGCAGCAACTGGCGGCGAAAAAGGCCACCGTGCTGGCCATCGACTCGCTGCCGCGCATGTTGAGCCGCGCCCAGAAGATGGATGCGTTAACTTCCATGGCGGGCATCGTCGGCTACCGTGCCGTCGTCGAGGCCGCCAATGCCTTCGGCCGCTTTTTCAATGGCCAGATCACGGCTGCAGGCAAGGTACCGCCGGCCAAAGTCTTCATCGCAGGTGCCGGCGTCGCCGGCCTCGCCGCGATCGGCACCGCGGTTGGACTGGGTGCGATCGTGCGCGCCAATGACACCCGTGCCGAAGTGGCCGACCAGGTCACGTCGATGGGCGGTGACTTCGTCAAGGTCGATTACGAGGAAGAAGGTTCCGGCGGCGGCGGCTACGCCAAGGTGATGAGCGA
>CAYHEM010000008.1:0-111937 GCA_964355765.1 uncultured Gallionella sp. | reverse complement strand
CTACGACCTGCGTCGCGCGCCTTGCGATCATCCAGTTTTTGTTAGCAACGCGGTTTATGGCGGACTTGATCAGATGTTCCTTAAAGCACAAATTAAAGGTTCGCATTCAGCTTCAGCACGCCTTGAGCGCATTCTATTGAGGTTTCCATAATTGAAAACTGCACCGCCATGAGCCTGCAGAGTGGCATAAACTCTCATTACCGTTAACAAAGCCACCGTCATGCCTCGTCTCGTCGTTTCCATCTCCGCCCACGGTTTCGGCCATGTCGCGCAGACCGCACCAATTCTGAACCGCTTGCATGAGTGCATGCCGCAATTGCATATCACCGTGCGCTCCGCCGTGCCGCTAGCCCATTTGCGTTCGCGCATCCATGCGCCGTTCACGTATCTGCCCAGTGAGGGCGATATCGGCATGGCGATGTCTTCGGCGCTGGATGTTCTCGTCGACGAGAGCCGCGCGGCCTATCGCGCCTTTCACGCAGACTGGGAGATGCGGGTCACCGCCGAGGCACGACTGCTGCGCGAGCTCAAGGCGGATTTCCTGTTGTCGAATGTCGGCTATCTGCCGCTGGCCGGGGCGCAGCAGGCAGGCATTCCCAATGCCGCACTGTGCTCGCTGAACTGGGCCGACATTTACCGCCACTATTGCGGCGCTGACGAAATCACCGCCCAAATCCGCTACTGTTACCGCAACGCCGCGGCCTTCCTGCTCGCCACTCCCGGCATGGCGATGCCCGACCTGCCCAACCTTGTCCCGATCGCACCCATCGCCGCCGTCGGCATCAATCGGCGCGAACAACTCAACCATGACCTGCAACTTCCACCCGGTGAGAAACTGGTGCTGATCAGCATGGGTGGCATCGCCTGCCGCCTGCCGGTCGAACGCTGGCCGCGCATCGATGGCGTACGCTGGCTGGTTCAGCAAAGCTGGCAGGCCAACCATCCAGACGCAATCGTTAGCGAGACCCTGCAGATGAGTTTCAGCGATTTATTCGCCAGCAGCGACGCGCTGATTTGCAAGCCCGGCTACGGCAGCTTTGTCGAGGCCGCGTGCAGCGGGGTGCCGGTGCTGTACGTCAAGCGCGCCGACTGGCCGGAATCTCCCGCCCTGACAGCATGGCTGGAGCAATACGGTGCCTGCCGCGAGGTTTCGAGGGATGAACTGCAACAGGGAAATTTTACCGGGGCGCTGGAGGCCCTCTGGGGTGTGCCGCGGGCCGAGCCGGTAAGTGCGGAAGGGGTAAACCAGGCGGCGGACTGGATAGAGGAGCGCTTGCGAAGATAACCCGACGCCCGGCAAGGGAGGCGCTAAACGCCGCCATCACCGGGATAAAAGTGCGATTATTTGCGCGTGAAATCGATCACGATCTGACCCGGCTCACGAGCGACATAAGCAATCGCGATGCCGTCGCCGTAACGGTTCTGCAATTGCGCGAGCAGCGGCAACGGGTCGTGATCGTTGCAAAAACGCATGGTTTCGCCGGCATTCAGGGAATCCAATGCACCAAAGATGGCAGCATGGCGGAAACGTTTGGCGACGCCGCGGGCATCGAACGGGTAAAGCATGTCGGGGGAAATGGAATTAGCGCAGTTGTGAATCATTTTGGGTTCCTTGAGGGTATTGATTGGAAAAATAATGCCAGACTATTTTAATATAGTATACAGAAAAAGCAAGTTCGATTTTGAAAGCGTAGCAACATCGCATCACTCAACAAGGCAACTGATCGCAGTACCCGCAACACGCAAGCATGAATATATAGCGACTGTCCGCCGAATAAACCCCACGCCTCCACTTCACTCTTAAAAACTCAGATATCCACGAAGCAGGTTAAGGAACCTCTGATTAAGTCCCACATGGCCGCGCATTCGGCTTTGCGGGATGAGATGCAAGGAAGACGACGACGCGAATGGCCATTCCCTTCGCTAGGAGCCTGACACCGCAGATCGCCCGCAAAGCCAATGCCATGAATGGTTGCAACCAAAACTGGCGCTCGCGGCGTTGCGCTTCTTGGTATCGTAGAATGACTACGACCTGCGTCGCGCGCCTTGCGATCATCCAGTTTTTGTTAGCAACGCGGTTCATGGCGGACTTGATCAGAGGTTCCTTAAGCAAAATTTCAAGGCTCATACGGCGCAAGCCGCTGCGCTTTTCCACCCCCCTCCCCATACCATTCACGTAAAATTGCACCAACAGCAGAAGCCCCCGACAAAAACCCTTATAGCGCTTGCCTCATACGCCCAATCCCACCGTGACCGCAGAAATCGAACGTTTTTTTTCCGAACAGAGCCCGCTGGGCACCAAGGTGGTGGCGTTCCGCCCGCGCGTGCAGCAGCGCGACATGGCGCTGGCAGTTGCAGAGGCGATCCGCGATAACGCGATTCTGGTGGTGGAAGCAGGCACCGGCACCGGCAAGACTTTCGCCTATTTGGTGCCGGCACTGCTCAACGGCGGCAAGGTCATCATTTCCACCGGCACCAAGAATTTGCAGGACCAGTTGTTCCAAAAAGATCTGCCGATGGTGCGCGATGCACTCAAGGCGCCGGTGTCGGTGGCACTGCTCAAGGGGCGTGCCAACTATGTGTGCCACTATCACCTGGAACAAGCCCACTCGGATGGCCTGTTCAAGACGCGCGAGGATGTACGCCACCTTGGCAAGATCAGGCAATACGCCAAGACAACCCAGAGCGGCGACAAGAGCGGGCTGGCGGATGTGCCGGAGAACGCGCCGATCTGGATGCAAGTGACGTCGACGCGCGACAATTGCCTCGGTCAGGAGTGCCCGCAACACAAGGAATGTTTCGTGCTCAAGGCGCGCACCGAGGCGATGAAGGCGGATATCGTGGTGGTGAACCATCACCTGTTTTTCGCCGATGTCATGTTGCGCGACGAGGGGGTGGCAGAACTGCTGCCCGCCTGCAACACGGTGATCTTCGACGAGGCACACCAACTGCCGGAAACCGCCAGCCTGTTTTTCGGCGAGGGACTATCGACCACGCAACTGCTTGACCTGGCGCGCGACACGCGCCTCGAGGCCGCGGCGGCCGCCAAGGATTTTGCGCCACTGTCGCAGGCTGCCGACGGGCTGGACAAGGCCGCGCGCGACCTGCGCCTGGTGTTCAAGAAAGAGGGGCGGCTGCCCGCCTCCGCCACGGAAAGTTTCAAGGAGTTCGCCCCCGCGCTGCAGACGCTCGGCGAGAAGCTGGCGCAACTGTGCGGCATGCTGGAGAAGCAGGCGGAACGCAGCGAGGGGCTGGAGAATTGCTGGCAGCGCGCGCAGGGATTGGCGCAGCAGCTGAGCGCGTGGACAGTTGAACAACCCTCACCCCTAGCCCCTCTCCCGCCTGCGGGAGAGGGAAATGGTTTTGTGCGATGGCTGGAAATCTTCCACCACTCGCTGCAACTCAACACCACGCCGCTGTCCATCGCGGAGATTTTCGAGAAGCAGATCGGCGGCAATTCGCGCGCATGGATATTCACTTCCGCGACGCTGGCGGTGAAGCAGGATTTTTCCCACTACCAGAACGAGATGGGCCTGCTCAAGGCGAAGACCGCCTGCTGGGACAGCCCGTTCAATTTCGGCGAACAGAGCCTGCTGTACGTGCCACAAAACCTGCCTGAGCCAAACAGCGAAGGCTATACCGAGGCGGTTGTGCAGGCCGCGCTGCCGCTGATCGAAGCCAGCAAGGGGCGCGCCTTCCTGCTGTTCACCAGCCTGCGCGCGATGCAGCGCGCCCACGAAATCCTGCAGGCGGAATTCGACCGGCGCTGCTGGAATTATCCGCTGATGCTGCAGGGCGAGGGCGCGCGCAACGAGATGCTGTCGCGCTTCCGCGAACACGGCAACGCGGTGCTGCTCGGCAGCCAGTCTTTCTGGGAGGGCGTGGATGTGCGCGGCGAAGCCCTGTCGCTGGTGATCATCGACAAGCTGCCGTTCGCGCCGCCGGATGATCCGGTGCTGGCGGCACGCATCGAACAAATGAAAAAACAGGGGCGCAACGCCTTCATGGAACACCAGTTGCCGCGCGCCATCATCACGTTGAAACAGGGCGCCGGGCGGCTGATCCGCGACGAGACTGATCGCGGCGTGCTGATGATCTGCGACCCGCGCATCATCAGCAAACATTACGGAAAGCGCATCTGGCAAAGCCTGCCACCGATGAAGCGCACGCGCGACGAGGCGGTGGCCGTGGAATTTTTCAACTCGTCACGGCCTTCGCTCGAGGGGGGAGAAGTCAAGACATAGCGCGGGAGGCCGCGCCCTTTCCGATTATTTGCAGAAGGTGCCGATATCCTTTTGCGCCCTGACGATGCGTTGCTGGCGTTGTGCGTCGTCCAGGTAATAAGGCTCACCTTTATCGTCGATTTCCACCATACGCATGCCTTCTTGAAGCATGCTCAGGTTTTTCCGGACAGCACGGCAGTCTTCCCTCAGGGCTTCCGCGTCCGCCTGCTCCTGAGCAGCCTTGTCGGCGGCCTCCTTGCGTTCCCGTTGCGCCTTTCTCAATTCGGCTTCGCGTTCTGCGATGGTTTTCGGCGCGACAGGCACACCCGATGCAGCTGTCTCGTCACCGCCCGCAGCATCAGCAGCACCCGAGATGAAGCGCAGCTCCGTGGCCTCCACATTGGCGGGGGGCAGCTGGTCTGAATAGACCACCTTGCCATCCTCATCCACCCACTTGTTGGGTCCGGCAAAGGAAATGGCACTGATCAGCAGCAACAAAAGCAGCGAAAAAGTTTTCATGGGGATCATTCCAGAAGCTGGTTGTTCGTATTCAAGGATAGATTCGGCCATTCGTCAAGCCATGTCTGATGGCGTGCCGAATTTCGGCAGCATCTGCCTGCCGGCCCGGCGTTTAAAAATATGGCTCACACCCTGCTGGAATAAAACGCCTGCCGTAACCCAAGTGAACCGAAAATTGTTGTGTGACATGCCATCAGACGATAAAGTGCGACGCTACAAGCATGCAACAATAAATCATCCTTCCGGGGGAAAAACAGTTATGGCATGGACCATTCTGGCAGTTCTGGCCATTTTCATTTTTCTAGCGTTCTTCCGCGCCGCTGTCATCAGCTGGATACTGGCGGTCATGGTGATTGTGCCGGTTGTGGCGATTCAGTCACGCATACCGGATACCGCCCTGCAGACAGCGTACTCCGTGCTATTTCTGTTTCTCATGCTGTTCGGCGTTCCCCTGCTGCGGCGCAACATCATTAGCGGCACCCTCCTTAAACTCTTCCGCAAAATCCTGCCGCAAATTTCCGCTACCGAACAGGAGGCTATCAATGCCGGCACGGTCTGGTGGGACGGCGACCTGTTCGGCGGCCACCCGGACTGGCGCAAACTGCTGGCTTTCCCAAAACCCTCCCTGAGCGCCGCCGAACAGGCATTTCTCGACAATGAGGTCGAGCAACTCTGTGCCATGCTTGACGATTGGGATATTACCCACCGGCGCGCCGACCTGCCGCCGGAAGTCTGGCAATTCATCAAGGACAAGGGCTTCTTCGGCATGATTATTCCGAAATGCTATGGCGGGCTGGAATTTTCAGCGCAGGCGCATTCGGCGGTGGTATGCAAGATTGCCTCGCGCAGCACCACGGCGGCGGTGACGGTCATGGTGCCGAATTCCCTGGGACCCGCCGAACTGTTGTTGCACTACGGCACCGATCAGCAAAAAGAAAAATATCTGCATCGTCTGGCAACGGGGCAAGAAGTACCCTGCTTTGCCCTGACCGGCCCGTTTGCCGGCTCGGATGCCGGCGCGATTCCCGATTCCGGCGAGGTGTGCTACGACAAATTCGACGGGCAGCAAAACGTGCTGGGCGTGCGCCTGACCTGGGAAAAGCGCTATATCACCCTGGCGCCGGTGGCGACGCTGCTTGGCTTGGCATTCAAACTGTACGACCCGGACCAGTTACTGAGCGATGAAGTTGATCGCGGTGTCACGCTCGCGTTAATTCCCACCTGCCTGCAAGGCGTACAAACCGGGCGCCGCCATTTTCCATTGAACAGCGCGTTCCTGAATGGCACCACGCAGGGTGACGGTGTGTTTATTCCGATGGATTACATCATCGGCGGTACGCCCTGCGTGGGCCAGGGGTGGCGCATGCTGATGGAATGCCTGGCGGCGGGACGCGCCATCTCGCTACCCGCCAGCAGCGTCGGCGGCATGAAGCTGGTGGCACGCACTACCGGAGCATACGGCCGCGTGCGCAAGCAATTTCATCTTCCCATCGGCAGGTTCGAAGGCATCGAAGAACCGCTGGCGCGCATCGGGGCGCATACCTACATGATCGATGCGGCGCGGCAATTCACCGCACTGGCCGTCGATCTGGGCGAAAAGCCGTCGGTGATTTCCGCCATCGTCAAATACCATGCCACCGAGCGCGGGCGCATCGTCATCAACGATGCCATGGACGTGCATGGCGGCAAGGGCATCTGCCTCGGGCCCGACAATTATCTCGGTCGCGCCTACCAGCAGGTACCGATCGGCATCACCGTAGAGGGCGCGAATATCCTGACGCGCAGCATGATCATTTTCGGACAGGGCGCGATCCGCTGCCATCCCTACGTGCTGAAGGAAATTGCGGCAGCGCACGACCCGGAGCGCCGGCGTGCCCTGCGCCAGTTCGACGAGGCATTGTTCGGGCACATCGGTTTTGCGCTCAGCAACGCGGCGCGCAGTCTGGTATTCGGCCTGGTCAACGGGCGCGGTATCCCGGTACCGCCGGGCATTGAGACCCGCCGCTACTACCAGCAACTGACGCGCTTTTCCACCGCATTCGCCTTGAGCGCGGACATCGCAATGGCAGTGCTGGGCGGCTCACTGAAACGCCGCGAAAAAATTTCCGCGCGCCTCGGCGATATCCTGAGCATGCTGTATTTATGCTCGGCGACGCTGAAACGCTTCGAGAACGACGGCCGCCCTGCCGAAGATTTGCCGCTGCTGCACTGGGCGATACAGGATGCGTTGTACAAAATCCAGCAGGCCTTTGACGGCGTGATCCGGAATTTTCCAGGCAGGCTGGCACGCCAGGTGTTGAGCACGCTGATTTTTCCGACTGGAATGCGCCTGTCCCCGCCCTCCGATCACCTCGGCCATCAAATCGCCACCCTGCTGATGCAGCCCGGTGCGGCGCGCGATCGCCTGACTGCCGGAATCTACCTGCCGAAAGTACATGACAAAAATGCCATTTCTGATGATGCGGATTCCCCTCATCCCAACCTTCCCCCGCCTGCGGGGGAAGGAGCAAACGAATCGCTATGCGAATCTTGTTGTTATGATGAACAGGATGCGGTCGGTGCGCTGGAAGCAGCACTTGCCAGCACGCTCGCCTGCGAACCGCTACAGGCGGAACTAACGGAAGCACACAGGGCTGGCAAGCTGGAAGCACTGGAAGAATTACAGCAGATCGCCGAGGCGCGCGACAAAGGCATCATCAGCGCCACACAGGCACTGCAATTGGAGCGCGATTATGCCTTGCGCCGCAAGGTCATCGGGGTAGATGATTTTGCAGCGGAAGCGTTACGGGCAGGATAAGGGGGAACCATGCAGGCACAAGCAGACGAGGTCATCTCACCGCAACAGGCGGGGACCTTGCACGGGCTTTTTCTGGAGCGCGTGCGCCGCACGCCGGAAAAGGTCGCCTATCGCCATTTCGAGCGCAATGCCTGGCGCGATTTTACCTGGCGGGAAATAAGCAACGATGTGGCACGCTGGCAGACAGCCCTGGCAGATCTGGGGTTGCAGCGCGGCGAGCGCGTCGCAATCATGCTGCGCAACTGCCCCTGCTGGGTGATGTTCGATCAGGCGGCATTGTCGCTGGGGCTGGTGATCGTGCCGCTGTATACCGCAGACCGGCCGGACAATCTCGCCTACATCATCAACGATGCCGATGTGAAAGTATTATTGTTCGAGAATGCCGAACAGTGGCATGCCCTGCGCACGGTGCGCGATCGGCTCGGCGGCGTGAAGCGTTTCGTGAGCGTCGACACCGTGCGCGACAACGGGGAGCCGCGCCTGCAGTCCATGATGAAATTCCTGCCTGCGACAGCGCCCAACCCTCACCCCAACCCCCTGGGTGAAACAACTAGCCATTCGACTAGGCTGCAAACAACCGCAGACAAGTCGCTGGTTATCCCGCAAGCGGGTGAGGGGGCGAACGATCCGCTGAGCGGAATTTGTTCTGACGAGCTGGCCAGCATCATCTACACCTCCGGTACCACCGGCAAGCCAAAGGGCGTGATGCTAAGCCATGCCAACATATTGACCAATGCCCATGCCTGCCTGAATTTTTTTCCGGTCAACGAGCACGACACCTTCCTGTCCTTCCTGCCGCTGTCGCATACCTTCGAGCGCACCGTCGGCTATTACCTGTCGGTGATGGCTGGCGCGAAAGTGGCCTTTGCGCGCTCCGTCCCGCAGTTGTCCGGGGACATGCATGTCATCCGCCCCACCCTCCTGATCTCGGTGCCGCGCATCTATGAGCGCATTTACGGCGCGGTGCGCACCCGGCTGAATGAAAGTTCTCCGCTGAAACGCAAGATGTTCAATCTCGCCGTGGAAACCGGCTGGGCGCGATTCCTGCACCAGCAGGGGCGTGGCCCGTGGAAAGCCTCATTCCTGCTCTGGCCATTGCTGCAAAAGCTGGTCGCGCAGAAAGTCCTCGATCATCTCGGTGGCCGGCTGCGCTTTGCCTTGAGCGGCGGCGCGGCACTGTCGCCGGAGATTTCGCGTGTGTTCATCGGATTGGGGCTGCCTGTCATTCAGGGCTACGGGCTGACCGAAACCAGCCCGGTGATCAGCGGCAACCACCCGGAGAATAATTACCCGGACAGCGTCGGCCAGCCAATCCGCGATGTGCAGTTAAAGCTAGGCGAGCAGAACGCGCTGCTGGTGAAGGGACCGAACGTGATGATGGGTTACTGGAACAATCCGGAAGCCGCGCGCGCCATCATCGATGCCGATGGCTGGTTGAACACCGGCGATGTCGCGCAAATATCCGCGACCGGACATATCTACATTACCGGGCGCATCAAGGACATTATCATCATGTCGAACGGCGAAAAAGTACCGCCGACCGACATGGAGATCGCGCTGCTGCATGACCCGTTGTTCGATCAGATCATGGTATTCGGCGAGGCGCATCCCTATCTGATCGCGCTGGCGGTGCTCAATGATGAGGTGTGGCAGAATTTTGCGCAGGAGATCGGTATCCGCGCCGACATCCCGGAGGCGCTTGACGACAGCCGCGTCGAGGCCAAGGTGCTGCGACGCATCGCGCGCAACCTGCGCGATTTTCCCGGCTACGCCAAGGTGAACCGTGTGCTGCTGCTGCGCGAACCCTGGAGCATAGAGAATGGCCTGCTGACCCCGACGCTGAAAATCAAGCGCAACGAAATTGCACTACGCTTTTCCGGGCAAATCAAGAAACTTTACGAAAGGCGTTAGCCATGAATGAAGACCAGCCGGAAGTACAGCGCGCGCCAATCTTGCGCAAAGTGGCAGTACTGGGGGCCGGCGTGATGGGTGCGCAGATCGCCGCCCATCTGGTCAATGCACATGTCGAGACGCTGCTGTTCGAGCTGCCGGCAAAAGAGGGTGACCCCAACGGCAATGTCAACAAGGCCATTGACGGCCTGAGCAGGCTCGACCCCGCCCCGCTGGCAAGTCCGGCGCACGCCAAATTTATCGCCGCGGCAAATTACCGTGAGCATCTCGACAAACTGCGCGAGTGCGATCTGGTGATCGAGGCGATTGCCGAACGCATGGACTGGAAGTCCGATCTGTACCGTCAGGTTGCACCCTATCTCGGCGCGCACAGCATCTTTGCCAGCAACACTTCCGGCCTGTCCATCAACAAGCTTGCCGAGGCCTTTCCGGCGGACTTGCGCCACCGCTTCTGCGGCATCCACTTCTTCAACCCGCCACGCTACATGCATCTGGTCGAGCTGATTGCGTGCGCGCAGACCGAAGCCAAGCTGCTCGACCAACTGGAAGAATTTCTCGTCTCCACGCTGGGCAAAGGCGTGGTGCGCGCCAAGGACACACCCAACTTCATCGCCAACCGCATCGGCGTATTCTCGATGCTGGCCACCAAACACCATGCACAGGCTTTCAGCCTCGGTTTCGACACCGTGGATGCGCTCACCGGGCGCTACCTTGGGCGACCCAAGAGCGCCACCTTCCGCACGCTGGACGTGGTCGGGCTCGACGTGTTCGCGCATGTGGTCAACACCATGCGCGAAAACCTCAGCGACGACCCGTGGCACCGGCATTTCGAATTGCCGGGCTGGCTGAACCAGCTGATCGACCAGGGCGCGCTCGGGCAGAAAACCAGAAAGGGTATCTACCAGAAGATCGGCAAGGAGATACACGTGCTTGATCTGCACACCACGGCCTATCGCCTCGCCGATAGCAGCATCGACGATGGCGTTAAAGACATCCTGCGCGAGCGCGACTGGGCGAAGAAACTTGCTGCGTTACGGAGCAATCCGCATCCGCAGGCGCAGTTCCTGTGGGCGGCCTTCCGCGACGTGTTTCACTACTGCGCGGTGTATCTGGCGGAAATCGCCGACAACGCGCGCGACCTCGACTTCGCAGTGCGCTGGGGCTTCGGCTGGGACAGCGGCCCTTTCGAAATCTGGCAGGCCGCTGGCTGGCGGCAGGTGGCCGAGTGGATTACCGCCGATATCGCTGCAGGCAAGGCCATGTCCGATGCGCCACTGCCCGCTTGGGCAACCGATCCGGCGCGCAGCGGCGTCCACAGCGCGCATGGCTCCTATTCCCCTCTCCCGCAGGCGGGAGAGGGGTTAGGGGTGAGGGGCGATCAACCCCGCTCCCGACTGCCGGTCTACCGCCGCCAACTCTTCCCCGACCGCCTGCTCGGCGAATCCGTGCACTACGGCGAGACCATCTTCGAGACCGAGACGGTGCGCCTGTGGCACACCGGCGACGACATCGCGATTCTGAGTTTCAAAACCAAGATGCACATTATCAGCAACGAGGTGCTGGACGGCGTGCTGCGCGCGGTAGGCGAGGCCGAGACGCATTTTTCCGCACTCATCCTGTGGCAAGCTGAGCCGCCCTTCTCGGCGGGCGCGAATTTACTGCAACTGATGCAGGGCGTACAGGAAGGGGCGGACCTGTTCGACAAACTCAAGGGGGCGGTCACGCGCGTCAAGTACACCGTGGCGGGCGGCGGCGGATTAAGCAACATTGCCAACGCCGCCATCGGCAATGTCCCGCATATTGAAGACGTGGTGGCAAAATTCCAGCAAACTTCTGTGCGCCTGAAATATGCGCAAGTACCCACTATTGCCGCCGTTAACGGGCTGGCGCTCGGCGGCGGCTGCGAATTCTCCATCCACTGCACATGTATTGTCGCCACGCTGGAAAGCTACATCGGTCTGGTCGAGGTCGGCGTCGGCCTGTTGCCCGCAGGCGGCGGCTGCAAAGAGATGGCCGTGCGCGCAGCAGCCGAGGCCAGAGGCGGCGACATCTTCCCGCACCTCAAGCGCTACTTTCAAAACATCGCGATGGGCGAAGTCGCCAAGAGTGCCGAACTGGCGCGCGACATGGGTTATTTGCGCCCGTCGGATCGCATCGTGATGAACCGATTCGAGCTGTTGCATGTGGCAAAAGCAGAGGCACGCGCACTGACCGCTACGGCTTACCGTCCCCCGTTGCAAAACAGACAGATCCCCGTGGCCGGACGCACCGGTATCGCCACCCTCAAGGCCGCGATGATCAACCTGCTCGAAGGCGGTTTCATCTCCGGGCACGACTACGATATCGGCTGCCGCATCGCCGAAACCCTATGCGGCGGCGATGTAGATGCCGGCAGTCTGGTGGACGAACAATGGTTGCTCGACCTGGAACGTCGCAATTTCATGGAACTTATCGCCACCAAAAAGACGCAGGCACGCATCGAGCACATGCTGAAAAACGGCAAGCCGTTAAGAAATTGATTGGCCGTTCGCCGTCAACGAACTCTTGACCAATAACCGCTATGCCGCCCGAGAAGCAGCGCAACGGGTCACCGAATATGGGTAAAACCTGCGCTATCTTCCAAATAAGCTGTCAACGCCACGGTATGGGTTCGCGTTATTGGCTTACCGCCCAAGAAGTCGGTTGGCAAAGCGGGTAGAGTTGTTTAGAATCGAAAGTGAAGGGGAGCCTTCACACTTTTCAAGATGTTTTAATCACAAAACGGAGAGAATATGAAATCTACAATCATAAGCATGACTGCAGTAGCTGGTCTGTTGATCGCGGGTAGCGTGCTGGCGGCCGATATGCCGGCAGTAGCCAAGAAAAACAACTGCGTTGCCTGTCATAAAATTGACGGTAAGCTGGTTGGTCCAGGATGGGCTGATGTTGCCAAAAAATACAAGGGTGACGCAGGTGCAGCAGCTCACCTGGATGGTGTGATTGCCAAGGGCGGTAAGGGTGTGTGGGGTCCAATGCCTATGCCACCTAGCCCCAAGGTTACGGCTGAGGAAAGAAAGGAACTGATCGACTTCATTCTTGCTTTGTAAGAACGAGTTGACGCAGTCTGCATGAAAGCCGGCTTTTGCCGGCTTTTTTGTTGTCTGAATAATACAGCTTGCCCCCGAAAAAAGACGTGACTCTTGAGTCTGCACGCCATTCAAGGTTTAATCCCCACCTGCGGCTTTCGGCTGCATAAAAATAAACAGGGAGAGGTCATGAATTACCCCCGTCTGGTCTGGCTGTTGCCGCTATTGCTGCCGCAGCAGGCCCTGGCCGCCGATGTTGCCATAGACGCATTTTTCGCTTCGATCAACGGCTTTCTGGCGCAGATCATCTTTTTCGATGTATTTCCGGGTGAAACGGTGATGCCGTTCATCGTCGTCTGGCTGATCATGGCGGCAGTATTCCTTACCCTGCGCTTCAACTTCGTCAATCTGCGCATGATGCGCCATGCGTTCAGAGTTATTCGCGGCAAGTACCGCACTGCCGACGACCAGGGCGAAGTCACTCCCTTCCAGGCGCTGTCCACCGCGCTTTCCGCCACCGTTGGGCTGGGCAATATCGCCGGTGTGGCGATCGCCATTTCCATCGGCGGCCCGGGGGCAACGTTCTGGATGATCCTGGCCGGATTTCTGGGGATGACCACCAAATTTACCGAGGCCAGCCTTGCGCAGATGTATCGCGAGGTGCGCCCCGACGGCAAGATAATGGGCGGCGCGATGGAATACCTGTCCAGAGGGTTGGCCGAAAAAGGAGCGCCGCGCCTCGGCAGAGTGCTGGCCATCATGTTTGCCATTTTCACCATTTTCGGTTCGTTCGGCGCGGGCAGCGCATTCCAGATCAGCCAGTCGTTGGGCGCGGTGCAGGAACAGATTCCGTTCTTTCGCGAGATGCCCATCGCCTATGGCTTGCTGATGGCAGTTGCCATCGGGCTGGTCATCATCGGCGGGGTGCGGCGCATCGCCCATGTCGCCGAGGCGGTCGTGCCGACCATGGTCATCATCTACGTGAGCGCCTGCCTGTGGATCATCATCGGCAACGCCACCCTGGTACCCGATGCTTTGGGCAAGATCGTCTTTGAGGCGTTCTCGCCCATCGCCGTGGTCGGCGGCATGGTCGGGGCGCTCGTGCAGGGTTTCAAACGCGCCGCATTTTCCAGTGAAGCCGGCCTGGGTTCGGCTGCCATCGCACATTCCGCCGCCTCGGTGAAATATCCGGTGCGTCAGGGGCTGGTCGCCCTGTATGAGCCCTTCATCGACACCGTGGTGATCTGCACCATGACCGCACTGGTCATCATCATTACCGGCGTGTACAACGCACCCGAACATGAAGCCCTGCGTGCCGCCAGCCAGGGGGCGGCGCTGACGTCCATGGCATTTGCCACCGTGTCGAGTTGGTTCCCGATGATCCTTGCGCTTTCGGTGGTGTTGTTTGCCTACAGCACGGCAATCTCCTGGTCGTATTACGGCGAGCGTTGCTGGGTGTACGCATTCGGCGAACGCTATTCCCTGCTCTACAAGACCGTTTTCATCGGTTTCGTCATTGTCGCCTCCATTGCCAGCGCCGGGGGTCTCATGGATCTCACCGATCTGCTGGTGCTATCCATGGCCTTCCCCAACCTGATCGGACTGTACGTACTGAGCAGCAAAGTCAAAACCGCGCTGGATGAGTATCAGGCGAAACTTAATAACGGGGAGCTGGATCGCGAGGCGGGATTCCACCCGGGTGTATCGAGGAAGATGAAATGAAAACGATTCTGATCGTTAACCCAAAAGGCGGCAGCGGCAAAACCACCCTGTCGGTCAATATTGCCGGATATCTGGCTCAATGCGATCAGCAGGTCGCGATGCTTGATCTGGACCGGCAACAATCCTCCGCGCTGTGGCTCGCGACAAGGCCTGACAATCTGCCGCGCATACACACACTCGACGCGAAGAAGGGGCGTGGACGTTTCGACTGGCTGGTGATCGATTCGCCCGCCGGCCTGCACGGCAAGAACCTCGCCCATGCCCTCAAACTGGCACACAAAATCATCGTGCCCATCGCCCCCTCCTTGTTTGATTTGCAGGCCAGCTGCGATTTTCTGCAATTGCTTGCCGACGAAAAGACCGTGCGCAAAAACAAATGCAATATCGGTGTGGTCGGCATGCGCATGGAAATGCGCACCAAAGCCGCCTGGGCGCTGGAGCATTTTCTCGCCACGCTCGATCTGCCGATACTGGCTTACCTGCGCGAAACACAGGTGTATGTGAATGCCGCCTTCGAAGGAAAGTCCCTGTTCGATTTACCGCCCTACCTTGCCGAACGCGAACTGGAGCAATGGGCATTTTTGCAGGACTGGCTAAAGCAGGATTAATCGGCTCGTTTCCGGAGGCGGCATGGCAAAAACAAAAATAATTTATTCATGCACTGAGTGCGGCGGACAGACGCCGAAGTGGCAGGGGCAGTGTCCGCATTGTCTGGAGTGGAATACCCTGACCGAATCGGTGGCCGAGCCGGTCGTTAAGGGCGGCAACCGTTTCAGCGCGCTGGCGACGGGCGGCAAGGTGCAGTTACTCTCCGAAGTGGAGGCGGCGGAAGTGCCGCGTACGCCGACCGGCATAGAGGAATTTGACCGCGTGCTGGGCGGCGGACTGGTGGCCGGCGCGGTGGTGCTGATCGGCGGCGATCCGGGCATCGGCAAATCCACCTTACTGCTGCAAGTGCTGGCGCATCTGTCGAACAAACAAAACACCCTGTACGTCAGCGGCGAAGAATCGGCGCAGCAGATTGCGCTGCGCGCCAAACGCCTGGCGCTGGATGCGCGCAGCCTGCGCCTGTTGCCGGAAATCCAGCTGGAGAGAATTCAGACGGCCATCGCACAGGACAAACCCGACGTGGTGGTAATCGATTCCATTCAGACGGTGTATTCCGAGCAACTCACTTCCGCGCCCGGGTCGGTGGCGCAGGTGCGCGAATGCGCCGCACAACTGACGCGCATCGCCAAGAGCCAAAACATCACCATCATTCTGGTCGGCCATGTCACCAAGGAAGGCGCGCTCGCCGGGCCGCGCGTGCTGGAGCATATCGTCGACACGGTGCTGTATTTTGAGGGAGACACCCATTCCAGCTTCCGTCTGATCCGCGCATTCAAGAACCGCTTCGGCGCGGTGAACGAACTCGGCGTGTTTGCCATGACCGAGAAGGGCCTGCGTGAAGTAAGCAATCCATCCGCATTATTCCTGTCGCAGCACGGTCAGCAGGTGGCCGGTTCCTGCGTGATGGTCACGCAGGAAGGCACGCGGCCTTTATTGGTTGAGATTCAAGCGCTGCTCGACGAAGCACATTCGCCCAACGTGCGGCGGCTGTCGCTCGGGCTGGAGCAGAACCGGCTGGCGATGCTGCTCGCGGTGCTGCACCGTCACGCGGGCATCGCCTGCTTCGATCAGGACGTGTTTATCAACGCGGTCGGCGGCGTAAAGATCACCGAGCCGGGCGCCGACCTCGCGGTGATTTTGGCGATGGTCTCCAGCCTGCGCAACAAGCCCCTGCCGGAAAAGCTGGTGGTATTCGGCGAAGTCGGCCTGGCCGGCGAAGTGCGCCCGGTACAGCGCGGCCAGGAACGCCTGCGCGAAGCCGCCAAGCTGGGTTTTACCCAGGCGATCATCCCCAAGGCCAACGCGCCCAAACAGAAAATCGCCGGCATCGAGATCATCGCGGTGGAACGGGTTGAAGAAGCGGTAGAACGAGTAAGATAAGGACGCAACCCAGGCAACATTCTTATCCACGGGAGAGACTGCCATGCAAGCGCGACTATGTTGGTTTTTTGCCCGCTCCCTGACCTCCAGACTAACGATCATGGCGCAGGCCACCCCGAATGATGAATCGCCTGCGTCTTGATCGTTCCCTCACCCCAACCCTCTCCCGCAAGCGGGCGAGGGAGCAAACGAATCGCTGCGCGAGATTCACGTTAACGCGTATGTGGCTGCCCTGTATGCTGCTTGCGCTGCTGCTGTCTTTTGGCGCGCGCGCCGACACCCTATGGATTGCACCCGGCGCAGATGGCAAGCCGCAGGTGCAGCTGTATTTCTTCTGGTCGCTGACTTGCCCGCACTGCGCCGCCGCGCATCCGTATGTGGCCGCCATTCCGGAGGCGCGCCCCTGGGTGGCGCTGCATGAACCCGAGGTCTCTGACAATCCGGACAATGCGCGCCGCTTTCAGGAAATTGTCGAACAGGGCGGCATGGAAGATGTCGCCGGCGTGCCGGCTTTCCTGTTTTGCGGCGAAATGCATTTTGGCTGGGAAAGTGACGCCACCACCGGCGCACAATTGCGCGAACGGCTCGACGCCTGCCGCGCCCGTGCGCTGAGCGGACGCCCGGTGGTAGCGGATTCCGCCACGATTGCCCGAACCACGAGTGAAACCATCGAGATACCCCTGGTCGGCATCGTCAACACCTCTTCATTTTCGTTGCCTGCGCTGACTCTGGTGCTGGCCGGACTCGACGCCTTCAATCCGTGCGCTTTTTTCGTGCTGCTGTTCCTGCTGTCGATGATGGCGCACCAGAAAGACCGCAAGCTCATGCTGGTTATCGGCGGTATTTTCGTCACGGTGTCCGGCCTGATGTATTTCGCCTTCATGGCCGCATGGCTCAGCGTCTTCCAGATTTTCGGCCACCTCGCCTGGGTGACGCTGGCGGCGGGCGCGCTGGCGGTGTTTGTCGGCGCGGTAAATGTGAAGGATTTTTTCTGGTTTGAGAAAGGCCTCACGCTGTCGATTCCCGAAACGAAAAAACCCGCCCTCTTCCGCCGCACACGCGCCATCCTCGCCGCCGACCGCCTGCCGGCAATGATCACCGCCACGGTCTTGCTGGCCATCGCGGCGAACTTCTACGAACTGATCTGCACGGCCGGCTTTCCGATGGTCTATACCCGCATCCTGACGCTGGCCGATCTTTCGCCCTTCGCGCGCTACGCCTGGCTCGCGGCCTATAACCTGATTTATGTCGTGCCGCTGGCCGCCATCGTCATCGTCTTCACACGCACGCTGGGCGCGCGCAAGCTCAGCGAACGCGAAGGGCGGCTGCTGAAACTCATGTCAGGAACGATGATGCTGGAATTGGGCGCGCTGCTGCTGGTCGCTCCCGAGCGCATCGGCCAGGTCGGCATCGCCTTTGGCCTGATGATCACTGCAGTCCTGGTCACCTTCATTGCCGCAAGGCTGACCCGCAAAAAGACTTAAATTCGCTCGAGCACGGCGGCGAAGAATCCGTCCGTGCCGTGCAGATGCGGGCGCAGCTCCAGATAATCCCCCATCTGCAGCGCGACCTTTTGCTGCTGCAACACTTCGCCTGCCGGGCGCAACAAAAAATCGGGATGCGCTGCAAGAAAAGCCTGCACGACAAACTGGTTTTCTTCCGGCAGGATGCTGCAAGTCGCATACACCAGACGCCCGCCCTTCTTCAGCAGGCGGCTGGCCGAGGCGAGAATGGCCGCCTGTTTTTGCGCAAGTGCTTCGATGCTGGCGGGTGATTGACGGAATTTCAAATCCGGGCTGCGCCGCAAGGTACCCAGGCCGCTGCACGGCGCGTCCACCAGCACGCGGTCGATCTTGCCGGCTAAACGTTTCACCTTGAGGTCGTTCTCGTGCGCAATCAGCATCGGCTGGATGTTGCTCGCGCCGGAACGCTTGAGGCGCGGCTTGAGGTTGGCCAGGCGTTTTTCCGAAGTATCCATCGCATACAAACGGCCCTGCGAATTCATCAGGGCAGACAGCATCAGCGTCTTGCCGCCCGCACCGGCGCAAAAATCCACCACCATGTCGTTACGCTTCGGCGCAAGCAGAATGCCGAGCAGCTGGCTGCCCTCGTCCTGCACCTCGATCTTGCCTTCGGTAAACAACGCATCGCGATTGAGCGGAATTTTTTCCCTGAGGCGAAGGCCAACGGGTGACCAGGGTGTGGCAGCGGCCTCGATATTCTGGTCGCGTAATTGTTGCAACACTTCGTCGCGTTTGGCGAGCAGGGTGTTGACGCGAATATCCAGCGGCGCGCCCTGCTGCATGGATCGCCCCAGAACGAGAATGTCCTCGTCCGAACTGAATGCGCGCATTTTTTCCACCAGCCATTCTGGCAGTTCGGCCTGCACCGCCAAGGGCAGTTCCTCGAGCTTCACGCCCTTGACTGTGGCGAGCCAGTCCTTCTCGTCGCGCTTCAGCACCGGCTGGATTTCGCGCAGGTTATAGCCGCCGAATCTGATCAGCCATGCCAGAGCCATGCGGCGCGGCGTGGACGTCTCACCGCAGACATTTTGCAGCAGCAGGCGGTGGCGCAACACACCGAACACCACCTCGGCGATCAGTTCGCGCTCGTTGGAACCAATGCGTTCATTCTTGAAAAAGTAGCGCAGGGTGGTATCGGCAGGATGCTCCAGCGGCAATATGGTGCGCAGCGCCAGGATGGCGAGCTCTAAACGGTATTCAGTGATCAGCATGTGTCAGGACAGGTTCAAATAATTCAAGGACGCAGTTTAACAGGTGCGGCCTCCCGGGCGCGCGGTCATCGGCATAGCTAAAGGTCAGGGCGACGCAACATGCCTACCTGCGAAAATGCATAGGCCTTTCGGTATATAGGCTTTTTAGGGCAAAGATGATACGTTCAGTGCGGGTTATTTTTTGGTTATGGCTTGTCTATCAAAATAAACCACCAATGGAAATATCGCACAGGAGCTCATCGTGGAGTTGGTATGGACTAAAGAACTGAGTGTGGGGAATGCCAGCATCGATTCCGACCACCAAGCGTTGATCGACATGACCAACTGTATTATGCGTGAGATCGGGTTAGCAAACGGCGGCGCCCTGTCGCGGGCATTCAAGACGCTCGAGAATTGGCTGCCCGCCCATTTTGCCAATGAGGAAAGAATTGCGCGGGCAGTGCATTTCCCCTCTGACCAGTCCGACAAAGCCCACCAGTACAGCTTGATGGAGCTTCAGCATATAAGAAGCGAGCTGGTTTCCAAGAATGGCATCTGGTCTGAAGATGCGGTGAAGCATTTCTGCCTGTTCATGCAAAACTGGGCGATCGAGCATATCACCAAGATGGATATGCAAATGAAACCGGCACTGCTGGCCCACGCTTACAATTTCCGGCCAGACTGACACACCAGGTTGGATCGGCGCGAATAAGCGATTTTCCCGCTGTCAGGATAGATTTCATTTTCGTACACATCCAGAAACCCGTTGTTTCCAAGGAGACCCTCATGACCAGACCAATGCCCTCTACCGGCTTTCACCCCATCCGCCACGACCGGTTGTTGCAGGAGGCGGTGCACGACACCTACAAGACCAAGGGAAAACTTTCGGAGCCAACAGTCTGCCCGGGCTGCGGGGCGGTGTTTCACGCCGGCCGCTGGCAGTGGCTGGATAAACCGAAGGATGCGCATCAGACTAACTGCCCGGCATGCCACCGGGTGCATGACGATTTCCCGGCTGGATATGTGTCGCTGGCCGGCGATTTTTTTGCGGCACACGAGCAGGAAATGCTGCAACTGATACATCACCATGAAGCACAGGAAAAAGCCAATCACCCGCTCCAGCGCATCATGGCCATCGAAAAAACGCAACAGGGCACCCTGATCACCACCACCGACATTCATCTGGCGCGCGGCATCGGCGATGCGCTGCACCACGCCTATCAGGGAGTACTGGAGTTTCACTACAACCCGCAACAAAACCTGCTGCGCGTCAACTGGAGCCGATGACGCCAGCCCTGTTACCCACCATCCGCACCACGAATATACCGTCGCCACGAGTTCGATGGATTTTGACCAAGGAGGTTAATCTGATGCACAGGATCGGTCACACAGTCAGTGCAACACAGCAGCTGCTACCGGTTAAAAACCATGACGGGGTGCGCCGCATTTTTTTGCAAAAAGCAGCCTGCCCGACTGTGCCGATGACGGGTGCCCGCCATGTTTGATCTCCTCCGTCGCTGGCTGGGTTTTGCGCCGGCAAACCTTGCACCGCAAGAGACCTTGCTGAAACTCGATACGGTGGCGCCACTGAGATCTACGCCCACGAAAGTGCCGCTAACAGATAAAGGGGCGGCGCGTTCCTTTGTTTGCCGCGAGGAGATTCTCAACCGCAATGAGCGCATCAGTGGTTATGAGTTTGCTCCCGAGCGAAGGCTGCCATCACGCATGCTGAAAAAAAGTGCGCGCATACGGCAGGTTTACGATGAATCCCTGCTGCACAATTTCGCATCGCTGGGGGTATCTTCCCTGCTGGGCGGGCGTTTTGCGCTTATCCGGCTTTCGCTGGATTCACTGAGCCACCCATTCCTGGAAAGACTCGCCCATTCAAATACGGTCATCATGATGATGCCGGGTACGGCAGCAGAGGCCAATGTTGCCGAAGTGCACGCCAGCTTGCAGCGCCTTGGAGAGCTGGGCATCAAGCATGGCTGGACACTTAACCAGACGCAGCCCGAGATTACCGAACTCCTGCATGAGACTGACTTTGTTGAAGTCGAAGCCACAAACCTCGATGGAATCCAGTTGAAAACCCTGTACCGCAAGCTGCGTGCGATCCCCGGGCAACCCAAGCTGATTGCCGGCGAATTGCAGACATCGGATGACTTCAATCTCTGTTACCAGTGCGGCTTCGATTATTTCATGGGCCCATTTATTTCCAGTCGCGAGAACTGGCATCCTGCAAAAAGTGAGATCAACCGCCTGCAGGTTTTCGAGGTGCTCAACATGATCCGTGCCGAAGCCGGATTCGATGCCATTGCCGACCGCCTTCGGCTTGAGCCGATACTGACTTTCAAGCTACTGCGCTACATCAATTCACCCGGCATCGGTTTGCTGCAAAAGGTCGACGATATTTCCCAGGCCCTTCTGATTCTCGGCAGAGACCGCTTCTATCGCTGGTTGTCGCTATTGCTGTTTGATTTCAATCAACCGGGATATCGCGAGCGCGTCCTGAACGAACAGGTATTGGCGCGTGCGCGTTTTATGGAAATGCTTGCCGGACAGGGGCGGGTTCCTGCTGCGGCCGATCAACTGTTCATGACCGGACTTTTTTCGCTGCTGGACGTGATGATGGCTCAATCGCTGGACGAGGTCCTGAAGCAGGTAACGTTGCCGGAAACTGTCGCAGCCGCCCTGAAGGGCGAGCCGGGTGCGATGCGGGATACGCTGGTATTGGGGATGACGGTTGAGTCCGGCACGCCGGACGAAATGGCAGCGGCAGCGGCGCGCTGCGGGCTGGATGCCGGGACGGTTACCGGCACGATGGTTGAAGCGCTGGCCTGGACACAACAGATGAGTGCCGCCGGTGAATAACTTTCAGCAGGCAGCCCGAAATATTCTAGGGCTTGAAAAAATGCTCGCGATAGTGGCGCAACTCGGCGATGGATTCATAAATATCGGCGAGCGCTTCATGCTTGTTATGCTTCTTGACCCCCTGCAGCACTTCCGGCTTCCAGCGCTTGGCGAGTTCCTTGATGGTGCTCACATCGAGATTGCGATAATGAAAATAATTCTCCAACTCGGGCATCCAGCGCGCGAGGAAGCGCCGATCCTGGCAAATTGAATTGCCGCACATCGGCGAGATACGCGCCGGCACATATTCCTTGAGGAATTCGATCATCTGCGCTTCCACCGTTGCGTCATCCAGCGTGGAAATTTTCACCTTTTCGATCAGGCCGGACTTGGTGTGCGTGGAGGTATTCCACGCATCCATGCCGTCCAGCACGCTGTCCGGCTGATGCACCACCAGCACGGGCGCTTCGACAATTGTTTCAAGATTGCCGTCAGTAATCACCAGGGCAACCTCGATGATGCGATCGGTATCCGGAAGCAGGCCGGTCATTTCCATGTCTATCCAGACAAGGTGATTTGGGTTTTGTGCCATAATTCGCGCGTCTTAAAATATAAACGGTAAGGCGCGTATTGTGGCACAACCACACGCCCTCCGGACACCCAATTCCCCCATGACCACTACGCAGTTCACCCTCTTCTTCATTATCGCGCTTGCACTGACCACGCTCGCGAAACTGTGGCTGGCGCAACGCCATCTGGCATATGTTGCCGCGCATCGTGCCGCCGTGCCCGAAGCGTTTCGTGAAAAAATTCCGCTGAGCGACCACCAGAAGGCCGCCGATTACACCTCGGCCAAGACGCGCTTCGACATGCTCGGCACCCTGTTCGATGCCGCGTTGTTGCTGGCCTTTACCCTCGCAGGCGGCATCCAGTTTATTGCCGGGCTGTGCAACGTCTGGTTTGACGGCATGCTCACACAGGGCGTGGCAACCATCGTCACTGTGTTGCTGCTCTCCTCGCTGCTGGAAACTCCATTTAGCCTGTACCGCACCTTCGTCATCGAGGCGCGTTTCGGTTTCAACAAGATGACGCTGGCACTGTTTCTGGCCGACGCGGCAAAAGGCCTGCTGCTCGGCGCGGCCATCGGCTTGCCGCTGCTGTTCGGCATCCTGTGGCTGATGGCGCGCATGGGGGAATACTGGTGGCTGTATGTATGGCTGGCATGGATGGCATTCAATCTGCTGGTACTGTTCATCTATCCGTCATTCATCGCGCCACTGTTCAACAAATTCACCCCGATGCAGGACGCGGCAATGAAAGCGCGCATCGAAGCGCTGCTGCACAAATGCGGCTTTACCGTCAGCGGCCTGTTCGTGATGGATGGCAGCAAGCGCAGCGCACACGGCAACGCCTACTTCACCGGCTTTGGCAAGACCAAGCGCATCGTGTTTTTCGACACGCTGCTGGAACGCCTGAGCGGCAGTGAAGTCGAGGCGGTGCTGGCGCATGAGCTCGGCCACTTCAAACGCCATCATGTGATGAAACGCATCGGCGCCACCTTTGCGATGAGCCTGGGATTCCTGTGGCTGCTGGGGCAATTGATGCAGACCGACTGGTTCTACCAGGGACTGGGCGTGGACACGCCTTCCACGGCGGTCGCGCTGCTGCTGTTCTTCATGATTCTGCCGATCTTCAGTTTCCTGTTGCACCCGTTGATGTCCGCCTATTCGCGCAAGCATGAATTCGAAGCGGACAGCTATGCCGCCAAGCAGACCGCCGCGTCGGACCTGGTCAGCGCGCTGGTCAAGCTGTATCAGGACAACGCGGCAACGCTGACCCCCGACCCGCTGTATTCAAAGTTCTACGATTCGCATCCGCCCGCGCTGGCGCGCATCGCACATTTGCAGTCCCTGTATCCAGAGCCACAATGAGGAGAACATCATGGAACCCGCGTGCGACCTTGCTCACAAATCATGCAAACCCACTGAAGGCTCCGTATTGCTGGCGCAGGCGGACATCGACAAGCTGATGAAGCAACTGCAAGGCTGGCAGCAGCACGGCAACCTGATCGGCAAAACCTATCACTTCAAGAATTACCTTCCGACCATCGCGTTCGTGAACGCCATCGCCTGGATGGCGCACCGCGAAGACCACCATCCCGAACTCCAGGTCGCCTTCGACAGCTGCACGGTGGAATATTCCACCCATGCCGTCAACGGCCTGTCGGAAAACGACTTCATCTGCGCCGCAAAGGTGGACGCGCTGCTTAAATCTTGAACAGCATTCTGCACGGGGAGATTATCGCCGCATTCGGACGCCAGTATCTGGCGCGCCTCGAAGATGGCAGCCTCATCACCTGCCTGACGCGCGGCAAGAAAAGCGAGGTGGTATGCGGTGACCGGGTGGAAATCAGGCGCACCGGAGATGCTTCAACGGAAAACGCCGCGCAGGGTGTGATCGAACGCATTGCACCGCGCCGCTCTCTGCTGCATCGCTCGGATGCGTTCCGCGAAAAACTCATCGCCGCGAATGTCACGCAAATCATCATCGTGGTTGCCGCCGAACCTTCATTCAGCGACGAACTGCTGGCGCGCTGCCTGGTCGCCGCACAGGACCAGAAACTGGAAACGCTGATCGTTCTGAACAAATGCGATCTCGCCGGGCCCGCTGCGACAGCGCACCAACGACTCATGCCCTACACCGCCATCTGCTACCGCGTACTGGAACTCAGCGCCAAACAGGATATTTCACCCTTGCGCCCGCTGTTGCAGGGCCACACCAGCGTGCTGGTGGGGCAGTCCGGCATGGGGAAATCAACCCTCATCAACGCGCTGCTGCCCGACGCGCAGGCCGCCACGCGTGAAATTTCCAGCGCGCTGGATTCCGGCAAACACACCACCACCCACGCGCGCCTGTACCGTCTGAATGACACCAGCAGCCTGATTGACTGCCCCGGTGTGCAGGCATTCGGTCTGCATCATTTGAGTTTCGGCGGGATCGAGCAGGGCTTCGTCGAATTCGCGCACTATCTCGGCCAGTGTCGCTTCAACGACTGCCATCATCTGCACGAACCCGGATGCGCGATACGCGGCGCGGTCGCGGCGGGAAAGATCAATGCAAGGAGGCTGGAGCTGTTTCAGCAGATCACTGCGAACAAGGCATGACACTCATCCGCATTCACGCGACAGCGCTTCGGTATAACCGCCCACCGTCTATCAGGATAGCGGTCACCGGCATCGATAATCCGCCTGTCTGTTATTCGCCAAACTTGACGTTGATGCCGGTAAAAAACATGAGGTCGTTTTTCTTGATGGGCGCCTGTGCCAGGCTGTCATAGCGGTTTTGCAGCTTCACGCTCAGGCTGAAGGTTTTGTTCATGGACACCTGCAAACCTGCGTCAAGCGTAGCACGGGCCCCCTTGCTGTTGCTCAGGTTCGGGTAGACCATCAGGCTTTGCCTGAAACTGGTGACATCGTTGAATTTGTGCGTCGACTCTTCCCCGAGCAGCAGCTCAACCGAGTTGAAGCTCGTCCTCTGCTGGTTGTTGATGGAAATACCTGCACCACTGTATTGATCGGCTCTGTGGCTGGCACCACCGAGAATATCCCACTGTGTCTCCGGCCCCTTGAGCAGGTGATAGCCCATGCCGCCACTGACGACCCTGCGCAGGGTCAGCAGTTTGATCTGGTCGCGGCTGAAATCCAGACCGCCAAAACCGAAGGTAACTGCCGAAATGTTATGGTCATAACGCGTGCCGATACTCCACTGGTTGGCTGAAGTGCTGGCAACGCCGCTCTTCTCGGAGCGACTGCCGAGAATATGGCCCTTGAATGACAGTTTGTCCTCCGATGTCACGCGCGCAGCGTCGGCTGAAAGATTCAGGCTGCTGCTGCGGGTATTGCCGGAAGAAATGGACAAGGCGGCTCCGCCACTCCCCCGCCATTTGCCATCCTGCTTCGCATCGACTGCCAGGACATTCCCATGGATGACCATCGCTGCCAGAAGCATCAGTAAGGTAAGCGTTTTCATGAGTCGTTCTCCTTTTTGAATGTCGGGTCTGCTTCCGAAGCAAATTACTTATCCGGCGGTTCATTCGGCGATGCCCCTGATGAGTCAAAACGTATCACGATGCTGCTCGCCATCACGCTGTTGGGGACGATAATTTCGTGCTTCTCGGTGTTGCGCAGGGTCGTGTAGCCGAGAGAAACGACCTCCACCGTGGCAATCAAAGGCCCAGTCGATGCGGTCAGCTGAACATGGTCGCCGACCCGAAACGGTCTGTAGAGCACCAGCGACAATCCCGCGACCAGATTGCCAAGCGTGTTCTGGGCAGCGATGCCGATGACGACGGAAACGACGCCGACCCCAGCCAGCAGACCTGTCCCCAAAGCGCGCAGTTCGGGAATGAGATGCGCATACAGGATAAACGCCACCATATAGGCCAGCACCTGGGTAAAAGCGCTGGCAAACCGGAGTCCGGTAACATCCGACAGGCGCGACTCGACCCGGTGCGTAAACCGGCGAATCCCCGCGGCCAGCAAGGATGCGACGCCGAAAAACACGATGCCCCAAGCCAACGCTCCAATCAGCGTATGGGTATTGAACAAGTCCCTCCAGACTGGATTGAGCATTGAATCCATGTTCCTTCCATGGGTCAGCAGACGGTTATGGGATGGGCCCTCTGGCCTGTGCTGTCAAACAGTGACGGCGATGAAGATTTTCGACAGGTTCTGGATCAGTGCGCGATCCCGCAGGTTGCCAGTCGGTTCCTGCCTGATTACATTGGCAAATTGAACCACAGACTTCTTTCTTCGCATATATGCCGATATGCCTAATCAATTCGACCTAGGGAAATACTGAATAAACCCCACATGGCCGTACACCCGGCTTTGCGGGAGGGGCTGCCAGGCGGAGCCTAATCAGAAATTCCCCGGCCGTTACTCTTGCGACAATAACAATATACAAACTGCTGAACCGTGCCGAACGGCGTGCGGTGTGCTTCCTTTTCATGCTCGACCAGCAGGAAAGCCTCTCCAAACTGGGCATGCAACGTTTCAGGCTGGTATTTCATCACCGGCAGGCCGCTGCATTTTTCCGGGCCGTCTTCGGCAAAGGTGGCGATAATCACATGGCCACCCGGACGAACGGCCTGCATGACCTGCTCGACATAAGCATGGCGATCAGCCGGGTCAGTCAGAAAATGGAACACCGCGCGATCATGCCAGATATCGAATCGGCACTCGGGAAGCGCCACACGCGTAATGTCGCCTTCCATCCAGTTCACGGCACCCGCATTTTTCCCCAGACGCTGTCGCGCAACAGCAAGCGCAGTCGATGACAGGTCAAGCACGGTCAGGTCGGTATAGCCTTCCGCCGCAAGGTCATCCACCAGTCTCGAATCACCCCCGCCCACATCGATAATGGCTGCGTCCTTGCCGAGCCCTGTGTTGTGGATCAGTCTCAGGGATTGAGCGGCATGTTCCTGAAACCAGCTCACCGCATCAGATGGCTTGGTGTTATATACCTGATCCCAATGTTGCTTGCGGTCCATATGTTGGCCTCCTGAAAATTCTGCGCCTCGCCCGGATTTCATCTCATTCGAGTGTAAGACAAAACCGGGGCTCATGCAGCCATTCATCCGTCTGAATGAGGGTAATGGTGCCAATTACAACGGCATCAATGACCCTTCCGCCAAATCCCCGGCATGTTCGTCAAGGCGGGAAATCATACATCGAACTGCAGGCGCGCCAACCTTGCGTAAAGCCCGCCCTGTTCGCGCAAATCCGCAGGCGTGCCGGTTTCGATAATGCGTCCGCGCTCCAGCACCACGATGCGGCTGGCCTTCTGCACGGTGGCCAGCCGGTGGGCGATGATGAGCGTGGTGCGTCCCTGCATGGCGGCATTCAGCCCTTCCTGCACCAGAATTTCCGATTCCACATCCAGCGCGCTGGTGGCTTCGTCGAGCAGCAGCAGCGGCGCGTTTTTCAGAATTGCACGGGCGATCGCGATGCGCTGGCGCTGCCCACCTGACAGGCGAATGCCGCGCTCACCAAGAAAGGTTTGATAGCCTTGCGGCAGGCGGTCGATGAATTCGTCCACCAGCGCCGCTCTGGCGGCGGCAATGACGTGTTCGTCGCTCGCTTCGGGGCGCCCGTAGCGGATATTTTCCAGCGCATTGGCCGAGAAGATCACCGGGTCTTGCGGCACGACGGCGATTCTGTCGCGCAGCCCGCGCAGGGAAAGCCGGCGGATATCCTGCCCGTTGAGACGGATACAACCATCCGTCACGTCATAGAAGCGCAGCAGCAACTGGAACAGCGTGGTCTTGCCCGCGCCGGACGGGCCAACCAGCGCGACAGTTTCACCGGGGAGAATATCGAGCGTAATGCCGTCCAGTGCGGCCAGCTGCGGGCGCGCCGGGTAGTGGAAGCCGACCCGCTCGAAGCGAATCGCCGCCTGTTCGGGATGCAGCAGCGTTTGCGGCGAGGCGGTCTCAATGACGGCAGACTCTGCATGCAGTAATTCCAGCAGGCGCTCGGTCGCCCCCGCCGCGCGCATCACATCGCCCCACACCTCCGCCATGGTACTCACGCCGCCCGCGACCAGCGTGGCATAGAGGATGAACGAAGCGAGCTGTCCGCCGGTCATGCTGCCCTGCTGCACCTGATTCGCGCCGACCCACAGCACAAAAATGATGCTGCCCATCACCGCAGTGATGACCAGCACGGTCATGGCGGCACGCACGCGTGTGCGCCGGATTGCAGTGAGAAAGCTTGCTTCGGCACGACCGGCAAAGCGCGCGGATTCCTGCCGTTCCCGGGTATAGGCCTGCACCGTCGGTATCGCGTTGAGTATCTCGCCGGCCAGCGCCGACGCATCGGCGATCCGGTCCTGCGATTCGCGCGACAGCTTCTTCACCTTGTGGCCCACAGCAAAGATCGGCAGCGTCAGCAATGCCATCAGCCCGAAATTCAGGGAAAACAGATAAAAGCTGGTGACCGCCAGCATGACCATGCCGCCGACAAACTGGAACAGGCTGCGCAAGCCCATCGAAATCGAGCTGCCGACCACAGTCTGGATCAGCGTGGTGTCGCCCGTCAGCCTTGACAGCACTTCGCCGGTTTGCAGCGTTTCAAAAAACTGCGGCGACTGCGCCAGCATGCGCGCATACACCGCACTGCGCAAATCCGCCGTGACCCGTTCCCCCACCCAGGTCACCGTGTAATAGCGTGCCGCCACGGTCAACGCCCACAGGCTGGCCAGCCCGAACAATACGACAAAGTGACCGTTCAGGCTGAATGAGCCCAACAGGCTGCCGGGAACGTTCTGATGCTGTCCGAAACCGAAATCGATCAGGTCACGAAACGCCAGCGGCACCAGCAGGATGGTGGCGGAGCCGATGCACAGCAGCACGAGCGCCAGCGCAATTCGTCCACGGTAAGGCCGCAGGAAGGGCCGCAGACTCCACAAAGGGGAAAGGCTCCGGGGGAGGGCAGGCTGGATGGTTTCCTGAGCAGGCATTTCTTGTCGCATTCGGTAAAGCGTGCCTTATTCTCCCATTTCCCTTCAGTTGGAACAGGGCAAAACCTGGAACATCCGCTGTCAGCCGAGCAGGCTTGCCAGCGTCAGCAGGAACAGGAGCAACAGCCAGAACACCACCGAACGCCAGACCAACCCGATGGTGCTGCGCATGAAATCCGCATCGGCATCGTCACCGACTCCCAGTTCCGGCCGGTCCAACGGCAGGCCACCCTGCGGAACCGGCATGCCCAAACGCACGCCCAATGCCCCTGCGCCACTAGCCAGCAGTATTCCGGCTTCACTGTCCGGCCAGCTGGCTGCCTGGGTGCGCCAGCAATACGCGGTGTCTTCGAAGTTGCCGACGATGGCAAAGGTGATGGCAGTCATGCGGATCGGCAGCCATTCCAAAAAGTAAAACGCCCGGCGTGCAAAGCTGCCGAATTCATCCCGCTGCTCGGCCTTCTCATCAGCCCAGTAAATGCGCAAGAATTGCCCAAGGCGGTACATCAGCGCGCCTGCCGCTCCGCCCAGGCCAGCCACGCTGAACAGCACAAACCACACAATGACGCCGAACACGTTGCGGTGCGAAGCGATCAGCGCCTCTTCGATGGTAACGCGCGCAACTTCTTCGGCATTCAGCTCATGTGAATGAATCCCGCGCCAACGGGATAACAGGCGGCGCGCCAGATTCAGATCGTCATCGCGCAGCGCTTGATGAATATCGGTGAAGTAATGGCTGAACTGGCGAAAGCCCATGGTGAGATACAGCACCAGCACGTTGAACGCCCAGGCAAAAATCGGATGTACCTTACACAACAGCCAATAGAACACGACGACCATGACCAGCGGCGGCAGTACCGCCAGCAGCCAGGCAATCTTCCCATGCTTGCGTTCGCCGCCGTTGAAATGATGCTGAAAGAAACTAACGTAGCCGGACAACCAGCCCTGCAAATATTTGCGCGAGGAAAGCGGATGAAGTTGCTCCAGCAACAGTGCGGTAATCAAGGCAAGCAAGCTCATGGCATCAACGTGGCATCAAATTCCGATACAGGGAAGATACCACAGCCAATTACTCCAATACAGCAAAGGAAGCTTCAAAAACCGTCGCAAATGATTAGAGGGCAAGGCGCACGAGGCACAACGCGTAGCGCGGATGCCCTTGGGTGACCCGCCACGCAAACCAACCGGCGGAACCGCTATGCGTTCCGCCCTACCCCAGAGAACCTCTAAGCGACCATGCCCGCCGCAACGGTGTTGTTGGTCGCCTCGTCGATCACGATAAAACTGCCGGTACCGTGGTCGGTCAGGTAATGATCGATCACCAGCGGTTGCTGCACTTTCAGGACAACACGTGCAATATCGTTCATGTTGAGCGTCGCGGTTTCGTGCTGCTCCAGCGTATTGACATCCACCCGGTAGTCGACGCTCGAGAACAGGCATTTCACCATGCGCGTGGTGTGCTTGATGATGTATTTGCGGTTCTTGTCGAGCGGCGCTTCCGCCAGCCAGCACAGCATCGCCCCGAACTCCTTGGCGACGGTCGGCGGGCTGTCTTTCTTGACGAACATGTCACCGCGCGAAATATCAATCTCGTCGGTCAGCGTCAGCGTCACCGACTGCGGCGCATAGGCGCGCTGCAGCTTGCCGTCGTAGGTGACGATTTCCTTGATGCGCGTCGTGCGTCCACTGGGCAGGATGGTAATCTCCTCTCCCACGGCGATTTCACCCGACTCGATGCGCCCCATGTAGCCCCTGAAGTCATGAAATTCTTCGGTCTGCGGGCGGCATACCCATTGCACCGGATAGCGGAAATCGGTGGTGTTCAAGTCATTATCGATCACGACATTTTCCAGCAGCTCCATCAGCGTGGGGCCCTGGTACCAGTCCAGATTGGTGCCGCGGTCTACCACCATATCGCCGCTCAGCGCGGACAGCGGTATGCAGGCCACCTCATGCAGGCCGAGTTGCGCGGCAAAGGCGCGGTAATCCGCCACGATGGCATCGAACTTCTCCTGCGAATAATCCACCATATCCATCTTGTTCACCGCCAGCACGACATGCGGCACGCCCACCAGACTGGCGATGTAAGTGTGACGGCGCGTCTGCGTCAGCACGCCCTTGCGCGCATCGATCAGGATGATGGCGAGGTTGGCGGTAGAAGCCGCCGTGACCATGTTGCGCGTGTACTGCTCGTGCCCCGGCGTGTCACCGATGATGAACTTGCGCTTCGGCGTCGCAAAATAGCGATAGGCGACATCGATCGTGATGCCCTGCTCGCGCTCGGCCTGCAAACCGTCGGTCAGCAGCGACAGATCGACGGCGGCCATGCCGCGTTTTTCGCTGGTCTTTGTGATGGCCGAAAACTGATCCTCGAAGATGGACTTGGAATCATGCAGCAGCCGCCCGATCAGCGTGCTCTTGCCGTCATCCACGCTGCCGGCGGTGATGAAGCGTAATAGTTGTGTTGTGTTGCTCATAATATTTATAACCTAAAAGTCAAAGACGTTTGCCCGCAGATTTCGCAGATTAAACAGATTAAAACCAAAACAAAAAATCTGCGTAAATCTGCGTAATCTGCGGATAAAAAGTTTTTTAGAAGTAGCCTTCTTTTTTGCGCAACTCCATCGATGCGTCTGAAGTCTGGTCGTCCATGCGCGTTGCGCCGCGTTCGGTGATGCGCGTGATCGCGGTCTCTGCGATGATGTCCTCGGGCGTGCACGCGGTGGATTCCACCGGCGCGGTACAGGTCATGTCGCCCACGGTACGGAAGCGCACCGACAGCACCTCAACCTTTTCACCGGGCTTCGGCTGTACCAGATGCGACACCGGTATCACCGAATTGCCACGCCGAATCACTTCGCGTTCATGCGCATAGTAAATGCACGGAATATGCAGCTTCTCGCGGGCGATATATTCCCAGATGTCCATTTCCGTCCAGTTGCTGATCGGAAACACGCGGATGTTCTCGCCGCTATGGGTGCGCGTGTTGTAGATGTCCCACAGTTCGGGGCGCTGGTTCTTCGGGTCCCACTGGCCGAACTCGTCGCGGAACGAAAAAATGCGTTCCTTGGCGCGCGCCTTCTCCTCGTCGCGGCGTGCGCCGCCCATGCAGGCATCAAAACCGAACTCGGCGATGGTCTCCAGCAGGGTCACAGACTGATAGGGATTGCGCGGCAAGTCCGGGTCCTTGATGATGATAGTGCCACGCCTGATGGAATCCTCCAGCGACCGCACGATCAGCCGCTCGCCCAGATCACGAGCCAGCTTGTCGCGGCATCCAATGACTTCAGGAAAGTTGTGCTCGGTGTCGATATGCACCAGCGGGAACGGAAACTTCGCCGGACGAAAAGCCTTCTCGGCCAGACGCAGCATCACGATGGAATCCTTGCCGCCGGAAAACAGCAACGCGGGACTCTTACACTCCGCTGCGACTTCGCGCATGATGTGAATAGACTCGCTTTCCAGCATGTCCAGATGGGTAAAGGTATGTGCAGCCATTTTCAATTTCTTTCACTTTCTCGAATAGTAAAGTCCTGATTCCGACTTATGCCGCGTGTGCCACGCGGCATAAGTCTTCACCGAAACCCCGAAGACAAACGGGTTATGCTTGTTTCAGAATCCGGCTTGCCACATGCAAGCCGCATTCCTTGTCTTCCGGGTTTTCCCACCACCATCGGCCGGCGCGAATATCTTCACCGACGGAGATGGAACGGGTGCAGGGTGCACAGCCGAGGCTGGGGTAGAACTGGTCATGCAGCTTGTTGTAAGGCACATTGTTCTGCCTGATGTAGGCCCACACATCTTTATTCGACCATTCCAGCAACGGGTTGAATTTCTGCAAACCAAAATCGGCGTCAAACGATGACACTTCCAGACTGCCGCGCGTGACTGCCTGATCGCGGCGCAAGCCGGTAATCCATGCTTTTTTGCCACGCAAGGCACGACGTAGCGGTTCAACTTTGCGCGCAAAGCAGCAGCTTTTGCGTGAATCCACGCTGCTGTAAAAGCCATTCATCCCGTTTTGCGCAATGTATCTCTCCACCGCCGCACTATCCGGAAAATAGACCTTTAACGGTATAGGATAACGCTCAGATACTTCTTGCATCAGTTTGTAGGTCTCTTGCGGCAAGCGCCCGGTATCCAGGCTGAACATTTCGATGTCCGGCTGATGCTTGGCGATCAGATCGGTCAGCACCATGTCTTCCGCGCCCAGGCTGTTGGCGAAGCAAACCGGCGAATAATCGCTTACCGCTTGTTGCAGCACGGCAATGACATCATCAATTTTTTGTTGCATACCCATTTCTCCTCATCACTGCCGGCTGGCTTCTATACCGTCAACCCGGCTACCGCTTCGTTCAAATCAAGTTGCGCGTCCTGCTCTGCCGCGAATGCCGCCACCTTCACCGTCCAGCCATCCACAGCCACACTGATTAGCGCAAGCTCTTCACTGCTGATTCCCTCCGCATTAGCCAGGGCAGCGACTGCCTGCGCAAATTCGTCGGCAATCACACCGGGCGTCAATTGCTGCAATTGCGCTGCAATTTTCCCCAATCCATCCTGGCGAATACCGCCCATCAATTGCGCCACGCCTGAACCCAGCAAACGCAGAATCGCTTCGTTACATTGCGCCGCCTCATCGAACTTGCGCTGAAACACCAGTGCGTTGCGGTATTCGCGCTCATGTGCGGCCTCGAAAAAATTCGCGCCGATCATCACTTGCGATACGCCCGCACATTCGCCGCCGCCCAGATTCAGCACACGGAAATCCACCGTACTGCCGTAATCCTGCATGACCGATTGCAGATCTTTCGCCTTTACTTCGGCCAGATCGGCCAGCAGGTGTGCAAAATAATCGGGAGCTTGCGCGCGCGCCCAGGCAAAGAAACTATTCTCGCCGCTGGCAAGATGTTGTTCCTGTACACGTTCGATAGCCTGTTTAATGCGCGCTACCGGCAATGCGGGGCCCTTCATAGCCAGCGCGCCATCTTTCATACCGCTACCGGCAAAATACATCTGGTAATGCGGCACCAGCTTGCCATGCACACGCTTACCCTCCCCGTAAATGCCGATATCGCCAGTTTCGGGTTGCGCGCAACCGTTGTGGCAACCGGAAACGCGTATATTCAGATCGGCACGTCCACCGGAAAGCTCGGGCGCAATCAGCATGCTGGCAGTAATACCGAGACGGCAGGTCGATGAGCCGGGGCAAGCCACCACGTTGTCGCCCGTATCTGGCTCGCGTAAGCCAAGCGCAGCCAATCCGTCACGCAATGCGGGCAGTGTGGTTTGCGGCACATTGAAAATGGTGAGATTCTGATCCTGCGTGGTTCGAATCTCGCTCAACCCCTGTTTGCGCAGCAACGCGGCAATGCCGCGCAGTTGTTCTGGCGTAATGTCGCCTATCGGCAACATGACCGGCAACACGAAAAATCCTGCCTGATGCTGCGCAAACAGTTTGCGCGGGGCGCCCTGTCCGGGAGCCTGGCCGGCTGTTTGCGCACGCCACTCGCCTTTTGGATACGCCTGGTCGGCGAGTGCCTGCCGGGTGCGCTCGAATTCCTCGCGATACTTTGCCCGGAAACCTTCCATACCGAAACGCTCGACCAGAAACTTGATGCGCGATTTCGCGCGCAGGGTTCGATCAGAGTATTTGTTGTGCAGCGTCACCAGGGCCTCAATTGCAAACAACACCTCATGTTCCGGAATAAACTCCTCGACCACGATCGCCTCGCGCGGCTTATGCCCCAGACCACCGCCCGCCTTGACCATGAAACCCTGCTGGCCATCCTTGTTGACCGCCACCACGCCGCAATCTTGCAGTAAAGCCTGCGCGCAATCCGACTCGCAGGCGGAGAAACTGATTTTGAATTTACGCGGCAATTGCTGGTTGAGCGGATTGCGCAAAAAGTGCTTTACCACGCCATCCAGATGACGGGTCACATCGACATGCTCGCGCGGGCATACGCCGGACAGACTGCACGCTGTCATATTGCGCACCGTATTACTGCACGCTTCGCGCGTAGTCATGCCAACCTCGGCCAGGCGGCGCATTGCGGCAGGCGTGCTATTCAGCGGAACAAAATGCGTCTGAATGGATTGGCGCGTGGTGACATGCGCAATACCTTTCTGCGAATAGGTTTCGGTGACATCCGCAACTGCATCCAGTTGTTCCGGCGTCAAACGCCCGCCGGGCACCTTGATGCGCAGCATGTGCACGCCTTGCTGGCGCTGGCCGTACACACCATGCTGCAAGCGTACCGCCGTCATGCGATCTACATCCAGACTGCCGGCGTTGAAAGCCTGGATGGATTGCTCGAAACGGTCAATTTCCGTCAGATCGGATAAATTTTGCATGTTCAGACTCATCTTTCCTTTTATTACAGTTTCTTTCTGGTTAATGCAGCGCCATCCTGGCGCCGATAATCAACAACATGGTTGCCAGCAGGGGGCGTAATACTTTTTCCGGCACTTTTGCGCTCAAATGACTGCCGATGTAGATGCCGGGCAACGAGCCCAGGAGCAAACTGCCCAGCAGCATCAGGTCCACCGTGCCCAAGGCCAGATGACCCACCCCGGCAAGCGCGGTCAGCGGGATGGCATGAACAATGTCGGTACCCACCACTTTCACCGCCGGCATGCGCGGATACAGGAACAACAAGGCGACCGTTCCCAATACACCCGCACCCACCGAAGAAATCGTCACCAGTGCACCGACGACGACACCCGTCGCGATCGTCGCGGCGGGCAGATAGCTATGATGCAACTCGTACACCGTGCCATCCTTGCGTCGTGCAAGCTTCTTGATCTGATTCTTCAACAGCAGCGCCGCTGCCGTCAAAAGCAAGGCCACGCTCAATACATTGGTCACGAGACTGCGCAGGGCATTTTCGTCCAGCGCAAGATATTTCAGCAGCACAATGGCGATCACCGCGGCGGGCAAGCTGCCCAAACCGAGCAGGACGACAACTTTCCAGTCCACCGAGCCGCGTCTGCCATGCACCCAACCGCCCAGCGACTTGGTCAACGAGGCGTACAGCAGGTCAGTGCCGACTGCGGTTGCCGGTGAAACGCCGAAAAACAGCACCAGCAGCGGTGTCATCAACGAACCGCCGCCAACACCTGTCACGCCGACGACTAATCCGACCATAAAACCGGAAAATATATAGAGCCAATCCATGCCACTCTCCTAGAACGGCGCGCATGATAGCGCACAGTCATATCACCCCTAAATGGTATTATGTTAGAGTGTTATTACTATAAGTTATAAAGAGGACGGCCATGAACCTGCAACAACTTCGCTACCTGGAGGGAATAGCCCGGCACGGGCTGAATATTTCGGATACGGCAGAAGCGCTCTACACTTCACAACCCAATATCAGCAAACAGATCAAACAGTTGGAGCAGGAACTGGGGGTCGAAATTTTCGCGCGCATCGGCAAACGCATCGTCGCCATCACCGAACCAGGCAAGGCCATTCTGGATATTGCCCAGCGCATGCTGCACGATGCGGAAAATCTCAAGCAAGTCGGACAGGAGTTTCATTCGCACGATAGCGGCCACCTGACCATCGCGACCACCCACACTCAGGCGCGTTACGCACTGCCACAGGTGGTAAAGCAATTCATCAACCGCTATCCAAAAATCAAACTGGGGTTGCATCAGGGCAGCCCCACCCAGATCGCCGAACAGGTGCTGAACGGTGAAGCGGACATCGGCGTTGCCACCGAAAGCCTGTCTCTGTACGACGATCTGGTGACGCTACCCTGTTACGAATGGAATCATTGCGTGATCACCCCGCCGCGCCATCCATTGCTGGCAGAAAAAAAACTCACGCTGGCGAAAATCGCGCAGCACCCCATCATTACTTACGATTTCGCCTTCAGTGGGCGCGGCAAGATCAACGCCGCATTTGAGGCGGCGAACATTCAACCCAACATCGCGCTCACGGCCATTGATGCGGACGTCATCAAGACTTACGTAGAGTTGGGGCTGGGGATCGGCATACTCGCCACGATGGCCTTCATCCCGGAACGTGACAAGCACTTGCGCATGATAGATGCCGGGCATTTATTCAAACCCAGCACCACACGCATCGCCATCCGCAAGAATGAATACCTGCGCGGCTACTGCTACGATTTCATCGAATTATTTGCGCCGCATCTGACCCGCGATGTGGTGGCGGAGGCGATGCACATTCACCTTTGACTTGCGGCCGCGGCTATAACCTTCCCATCTTCGGCAACTCGCCCACCAGCGGCGCGACGTAATCGATCCATGCCTGCGTCACGTCGTTGCCTGCCGCATTGATGTATTCATCCTTCATCTCGGTGGCCACTTTCGCCACACTCGACAAGGGCGTGATGAAGCATTCGCTGGAATACGGCGCGCTGCTCAGGCGGCGAATCGCCACCGAACCCGGCTGCCCTGTGGTGGCAGCATGGTTCACGGCATATTCGCCCACTGCGCGCGCTTCCCTGGCATCCACTTCCGAAACGATGGTGGGAAAGGAGCGCTGCAGGTAGCCAAAGGTGTCGGCGCGTACGCGCACTTTTTGGCCGATGAAAGCTTCCTTCACCAGCGCCGCCAGCGTGTCTCCCAGCGCGCCCGAACCGGAGAGCTGGATGTTGCCGTGCGAATCGCGTTCGCCGCTGGTTGAGATCGGGTTGCCGTCCTGGTCGGAAATACCTTCGGAAGCGGCAATCACACAGCGACCGTATTTCGCCACCACATCGCGCACGTCCTGCTTGAACCTTTCGCTGTCAAATACGCGCTCCGGCAAATAGATCAGGTGCGGGCCATCGTCTCCCGTTTGACGTGCCAGCGCGGACGCGGCCGTCAGAAATCCGGCGCTGCGCCCCATCACCACATTGACCTTGATGCCTTGCAATGCGCGGTTATCGCGATCGTCGCCCATGAAGGCCAGCGCGACGAAGCGCGCCGCCGAGGCAAAGCCGGGACAATGGTCGGTGACCTTGAGGTCGTTGTCGATGGTCTTGGGAATATGTACCGTGCAGAAATCGTAATTCGCCTCCCTGGCCATCTCGGCGATGATGTGCGCGGTCTCGGCCGAATCGTTGCCGCCGATGTAGAAGAAATAGCGCACGTCATTCTTCCTGAAGACCTCGAATACCTTTTCGCATTCAGCCTTGCCGGGTTTGAGACGCACCGAGCCCAGTGCCGCCGCCGGCGTGTTGGCGACCAGTTCAAGCTGTTCCACGCTCTGCGTGGTCAGGTCAATGAACGCTTCCTTCATGATCCCGGCGATGCCGTGACGCGCGCCGAGTATGCCGGTAATGCAAGCATGCTCGCGCGCCGCCAGCACCGCGCCGACCAGTGATTGGTTGATGACGACGGTAGGGCCGCCCGACTGGCCGATGACCATCTTGCCGACTAATTTTTCCTGTGCAGCCATAACATCATCTCCTCAATAACAGTGCGACCATATTGTAAACTGAACGAGGACGCATTGACTGTATCGCTTATAATTGCGAAGTATTCATTTCACCCATCTCAAAGGAACCGCATGAGCCTGTTAAATGTTCGCCCGGGCGACAATCTGCCGCACGAATGCAATGTCATCGTTGAAATTCCCAAGCACGCCGACCCGGTAAAATACGAGGTAGACAAAGTCTCCGGCGTGCTCATCGTGGACCGCTTCATCTCCTCTCTGATGCGCTATCCGTGCAATTACGGCTTTATCCCGGAAACGCTTGCCGATGACGGTGACCCGGTGGATGTGCTGGTGGTCACGCCCTTTCCGGTGGTGCATGGTGCGGTCATCCCGTGCCGCCCGGTTGGTATGTTGAGCATGGATGATGAAAGCGGGGGCGACGCCAAGATTATCGCCGTCCCCTCTGACAGGCTGACGCCGCTGTACCACGATGTCAGGTCCTATGAGGATCTACCGAAAATCACGCTGGAGCAAATCAAGCATTTTTTTGAACTTTACAAAGCGCTGGAGCCGGGCAAGTGGGTCAAGATCAACGGCTGGCAAGGCATTGCCGAAGCGCACGCGGAAATCACGCATGGCTTCGAGCAGTATCAGAAAACACTTGCAGGAAAATAACGGGGACACAACATGACAGCACAGATTATCGATGGCAAAACTATCGCCCAGCAAGTGCGCACCGAATGGAAAGAGCGCGCCGATGCGCTCAAAGTGCGCGGCATCACACCGGGGCTGGCGGTCATCATCGTCGGAGAAGACCCTGCCTCCAAGGTCTATGTCGCCAACAAGGTCAAAGCCTGCGCCGAACTCGGCCTGCATTCCGAACACATTGTCCTGTCCGCAGACACGCCCGAAGCCACGCTGCTATCAAAGATCGCCGAACTGAATGCCGACCCGAAGATACACGGCATCCTCGTGCAATTACCCGTGCCCAGGCACATCGACAGTAATAAAGTGCTAGAAGCCATCAGCCCTGACAAGGACGTGGATGGCTTTCATCCGATGAACGTCGGCGCGCTGGTCACCGGCAACATGCGTTTTGCCCCCTGCACCCCTTACGGCGCGTTGCAGCTGCTGGAAAAATGCGGTGTGAGCATCGAAGGCAAGCATGCCGTGATCGTCGGACGCAGCAACATCGTCGGCAAACCTATGGCGCTGATGCTGTTGCAGCAGAATGCCACCGTCACCATCTGCACATCCAAAACCGTTGACCTCGCCAAACACACGCGCGACGCCGACATCCTCGTCGTCGCCACCGGCAAAGCAAAGATGATCACCGGAGACATGATCAAACCCGGCGCAGCGGTGATTGACGTTGGCATCAACCGCCTGCCGAATGGCAAGCTGTGCGGCGATGTGGATTTTGATTCTGCGAAGGAAGTCGCCGGCTGGATCACCCCGGTTCCCGGCGGCGTCGGCCCGATGACCATCACCATGCTGGTGGCGAATACGGTGCGCGCTGCGGAGCGCGCGACTAAAGACTGATATGTGATTATTTACACTGAAGTCAGTATTGACCGAATTTAGCGGGCTTTACGGGAAGCGTTGAGATGTTGATCTGGGTTTAACAAACTCGTCATGGGCGGCTCATGGCATGAGGCGCAAGTTCATGCCCGGTACGACACCAACCAAAACTCAGGTCGCAGCCGCCAGAATAAACTGGCGACTGCGTATCAGAGAATTACTTCTTGCCGTTCACAACTGCCTTGAGAGTAGCGCCAGCTTTGAATGCCGGTGCCTTGGAAGCCTTGATCTTGATTGCGGCGCCGGTAGATGGATTACGCCCATTACGAGCAGCACGCTTGCGTACTTCAAAGGTGCCGAAGCCAACCAGCGCAATGTTGTCGCCCTTTTTCAGGGTGGCGGTAATAACTTCCAGCAACGCTGCAATGTTGCGCTCGGCATCGGCCTTGGTGCCGCCTGTTTTCTTGGCAAGTGCGTCAATCAGTTCTTTGCGATTCATATAATTTATCCCCTGTAGATGGTTACTGCACGATGCAGTGGTTTGAAGCTTACCACTAAAGGCTAGTGGCCGACCATATCACTTGCCATTCTGTGTTTCTAATCTTACGTGATTAACCCAGCCACCCGCTCATCGGCGCGGATCAATCTCGCCCAGCTTTGCCAGGCTGAGGCGAAATGCCTCTAACTCCGCCGCCAAATTTTCAAAATCAGTGGCCGCAGCCCAGAATTGCCGGATTCTTTCGCGCTCGACGCGACTGCGCAAGCGTGGCTCACGCACATCTGCAAGCCGCTGCTCTATCCACAAACCACCCATCCGGTGATAGCAATCGTTCATACGACACCCGGTAATAAACACACCCTCAACCTGATTTTCACGCAGCGCATACTCGATAAAGGATGGCGGCAACATGGCCGTGCAGGGCAGGCTCATGACGGCTACGCCTGCACTGCGCAACTTCCCGATATTCGCCGCGTTATCGCAACCAAAAATCATGACCCGTGCATCGCCCTCAAGCCTTGCCAAATCATCAGTCATAGCGGTACGCAGCCCGGCCATCAGCAGGGAGGGCATTTCAATTCCACTGACGTAATCGGCTTCGCTCCTGAAAGGGGTCGAGGAAGGACAGGCTCCGGCGCAAATACCGCAACTGACGCAGCGATCTGGCACGACCACCGCCTCTTCCGCAAAGTGCATGCCATCGCTGCGCGGCCGCATCGTTACCGCCTCGTAAGGGCAATCGTCCACGCAACGCCGGCATCCACTGCAATCCTTGAGGCTGACCCTGGCAATGGGTATCTGCCTGAACCGGGTGGGCAGCCACGGCAACACGCCGAGCAACAGACTGAACCCGATGACCAGGGCCCACACCTGCCCTGCCGACCAGCTATCCAGCAATGGATAGATAAACAGATAAAACCAGTCGATATCGATGTTGCCGGGTTCGATCCCCATGTCCGCCGGCCCCTGGCTCATTGCCGGCCTGACCAGTGCCAGCGCCAGCATCGCCAGCAGCATTCCGAGCACAAGCCCACGCCTCGGGTTAACCAGCGGGTAACTGATGCGCATGATGTGCACCCACAGGGCGAATAATATAAGCAGCGGGATGGTCACATGGGCAAACGATATCAGCGAGAAGAAGCGGTCATTGAGGACTTCCTGGGAAACGAAACTTTGAGACAGCGGCTCGCCGAATATCGGCAGCCAATCAAACCATTCCATCGTTGCCACGGCGGAATATTGCGCCAGCGTGTCCCAGACCATCCAGTACCCATTGATGCCGGCGGCATAGATCAACCAGATCAGCGGGATGCCGGTAAACCAGGCAAACCAGCGTGCCCCGCGGTAGCGCCCCAGAATAAATTCACGCAACAAATGCAGCGCCATCACCACCACCAAGGCATCGGAAGCATAACGGTGCAGGCTGCGCATAATGCCACCGAGATACCACTGTTCGTGTGTGAGATATTCGACCGAAGGATAGGATAACTTTATGCCGGTCTGGTAGAAGAGATAGAGATAGGCACCGCTGACAACGACTATCCAGAAAAAATAAAATCCCAGCGCGCCCAGGCAATAGAGCGGGTTGAGATCATTGCCAAAAATTCTGTTCAAGACGCCTTCAAACCGAAGCAGCATCCTGTGCGCAACAGACTCGGTGTGAATGGAGGCAGTCAAGGGCGTCCTTGGATCAATGCCGCCTGCAATACATTGGCGATCGGCCGGTTAAATTCATCCGCCCGAAAAGAGACAACCCAATATAATGCGCGAATGGAAAAACGTTAACAGGGAGCGAACGTGGAAGTTGTTTATTACACATTGATGGCTGCAGGCCTCTACTTTATGTCCGACTGGATACTCGATCGCTGGGAAGTTTCGCGCGGGGAACGTTTCAAAAACCGCAATATCATCTTTTTTTTCATCATTCTGACGCTGGCATTTATCACTTTCAGCCTCATCAAGTTTGCCTTGCTGACCTCGGAAGCAACCCTGTAACGGTGAATCAAGACGACAAGGCTTAATCCCGGCGTGCGCTGACGCCGCATCACATGCGCTGCAGATTACAGGGCTACACCGGCCGGCGCGCAGTCTTGAAAACCACGACCAGAAACATGATCCCGCCGACCACGGCGATCAACCCGCCCAAGCCCATCAATCCCATGCCCGCCGTCTGCGCAAAGCCATGCAGCCCTTGCGCGGCCCCCGCGACCTTGCGCTGTACGCCGTAACCGCCCGACCACAACAAACCGATAATGTGTAGCAGCTGCCCCGCGCCGTAAACGTAGGGCATCAATGCGGCCCACTTCAAGTCCGGCTTACGGTAACCAAGACCCGGCAACAAATGCAGGGCCAGCCCCATGAAAGCCAGGCTGATTGCCCCGCCGGTTCCGTGATAGTGCGCGGTGATAATTGTGTTGCTATCCCCGATCATCAGGCTTATCCCTCCACCGAAGGCAAACAAGACAATTGACGAGAGCAGTGCCGCACGCTGGGGACTGGTCTCAGCCGCGCCACCTCGCGCACCCATGCCGTAAAGAATCGCCAACCCGATCGGCACGGGCGCGAAGGCGCCTCCCACTTTCATCAGCTGGGTGAACTGCACCATGTAGTCACCCATCTCGCCAGCAAAGGTCAGGTAAATGACCGGGACGTAGAATACCGGCAGCAGCCCGAGGATAAGCAGTATTGACGCGACTCTCGGCGTCAGCGGAATCTTTGCGCCGCAGGCATCCGCCAGCCACAGCCAGCCGGCCAGCATCAACAGCGAATAGGTGAACTGCAGCACATGACCGCCGCCCCAGAACAGAAAGTCGTAATACTGTGTGCTGTCAAAATTGTCCGCGATGATCACGTAGGACCAGCCAAAAGCAATCAGGGCAAACAGCGTGGCAATGGAAGCCGCATAAAAACCGACACGAATCGCACCTTCACCGCCCCGCCACAGGTCGGCAGCGGGCACCGCGATCAGGCTGCGCAGCACCAACACCGCTATGCCCACAGCGAAGGCGATCAATCCCGAAAAAAAGAAAGTGCTTTGAATGACCGGCACGTAATTGCTCATCAAGGGTTCGCCGACGGCAATAAAGGGAGACAGAACGATCACGGTGGCCCCACCGACAGCCAGCACCAGTGCCAGCCAACCCATAGCGACGAATCTGGACGATGAATTCAGGCTCCACAGCACCCCGGCGAACGCCATGAACCATAACAGCACCGACAAATCCACATGCACCACCAGCGCGGTGTGAAAAAAATCAACCCAGGGAAAAATATCCTGAACATAGGGGGTGCGCGCAAGCACCAGGAGGATGGCAAACAGTCCGGCACCTACCAGCGATGCAATGCCGAGCCACAGCCAGCCACAAGCCAGTTTGCGGTTGGCATCCGACGGCATGGAAAGGACGAATCCCCTTCTGCGTCTTTCTTCGCCGATCGCGCCTGCGCCTTGTTTGGTATCTGCTTGCTGATCTGTTGAACTCACTTCGTTACCTCCCTGGTTGAATTTTTGTTCTTGAAAATAAATCCGCCGGTCGCCGCCTTGAAATCAATCACCAGAATACGTCCAGGGGCAAGGTTAAGCGTCTCTTCGTGGCTATAGTTAAAATCATCGCCAGAATGATCCTTCATGCGCACCTTCAGTGTATGGACACCTGCCTTCACCGGGATACGCCGGTAGATATTGGCATTACTGCTGTGCGCCCAGCCGGTCGGCCTCAACACCTCGTGCAAAAGCTGCTCCCCGTCCATTTCCAGTTCGACGACCACATCGGCACGCTCGCGGCTCGGACATACCGTTGTTGCTTTGCGCTGGTACATCGGTAGCCCGGCAATTTCTTCAGGCGTGCGTTCGCGGCACACCTCCTTAAGCTGGCCAGCATGCCTGAAGCTTAACTTGATCAATGTCTCATCCAGCTGCAGGTGAGTGTATGCCGGAAAAGAAGAAAAATAGCCGATTACCCCCATAAACAACGCATAAAACAACCCCTGGCCGATATATTGAAACGGCTTAGCCATGTGTCACCCCCTCGGAGGATATCGATGTTTCCGCAACCGGAGTCGCGTGACAAGCAACCAAAAATTTGTCTGAAAAATACTGGTCTTCCGATAACCCTTTTGCCATGAATGGCGCACGGCCCGCCTCGACCATCTCGGGCGAACCGCAGGCATAAATCTGATAATCGTCCAGTCGCTGGTAATCCTGCAGGATGGCATCATGAACCAGACCGGTTCTGCCTTGCCAGTGAGATTGGGGCTCTGGTTCGGAAAGAACCGGAATGAATTTGAAATTGCCATGCTCCTGCTGCCATTTCTCAGGCAAGTCTGCCAGATAAAAATCCGCCGGTGTTTTGGCGCCCCAGTACAGCGCCATAGGGCGCTTTAACCCGACTTTGAAGGCATGTTCCACCATGCTTTTGATGGAGCCGAAACCACATCCTCCCGTCATGAAAATGATGGGCCTGTCACTGTCCTCATGCAGAAAGAAATTACCGAGCGGACCCTCCACCTGCAGCACGTCGCCTTCTTTCATTCCATTGAATACATGACCGGTAAATTGACCGCCATTCACCAGACGGATGTGCAGTAGCATACGATCCGACTCATGCGGCGCATTGGCGATGGAGTAGCTGCGTTTGGTGCCATCCTCCAGTTGCACGGCAACGTACTGGCCGGCAATAAAATTCATATGCCCATTACCTTCCGGCAGTAATTCAAGCAGCATCACATCCGGCGCAGCCCGAGTCATTTTCTGCACCCTGAACTTCTGAGTCTTTACCGGAAAGTCCTTCAACTCAACGACTTCATCGCATTCTATGCTCAAGTCGGATAAAGGCTTGGCGCAGCAAAACAGCGCCTTGCCCTCCGCTTTTTCCGCATCGGTGAGTACGCCTTTCTGGTAAATGCCCCCATCAACCGTGCCCATCAGTATTTTGCCCTTGCACAAGCCGCAGGCCCCGTCGCGACAATGGTACGGCAGATTCAACCCCTGGCGCAGCGCAGCCTCAAGTATGGTTTCGCCTTCCCTGGCAATCACCGCATGCCCGCCTGGAACTGTGGTGATCTCATATTCACCCTTGCCGCGTTTGGGCCGCCCCAGAAAGGGCAACACCAGGACAACAGCAGTAAACCCGCCTGCCAGAGCCCACACCTTGCCCGCGCCCCAGGAATAAAGCAGGGGAAATGCCCACAAATAAAACCAGTCCAGATTCAGAACGAATGGCACAGAATTCAGGTTGCCATGCCCCTGGCTCAATGCCGGGTAGATCAAGGCAAGCACGATCATGGACAGGACCAGTCCGATCGTAAGCGGTTTGGGAGGTGACGTTTTTGCCTGCGGCACGCGCTGAGTGTGAATCCAGATGAGCCCAAAAGCACCCAGCGGCACACCAATGTGAATCAACGAAAGCAATGAAAAGAAGCGATCGCTCACGCTACCCAGTTCCAGAAAATTGCGCGCCAGCGGAGCGCTGAAAATCGGCAAGAAATCCAGCCACTCTGCACTTGCCACGGCAAGAAATTGCGCCAGCCGATCCCAAACCAGCCAGTAGCCGTTGATGCCGGCAATATAGATCAGCCATAGCAATGCGACACCCGTAAACCATGAAAACCACCGGAAGTTACGGTAGCGATCAAAGACAAAGTTGCGCAACATATGCAAAACGGCAGCCAACATCATTCCGTCGGAAGCATAGCGATGCAGGCTGCGCATGATGCCGCCCAGATACCATTGTTCGTGCGTTATGCGCTCAACCGAGTCAAAAGCATCTTCCACTCCGGTGTCGTAGAAAATATAGATGTAGAAACCGCTGACGACGACAACCCAGAACATCAGATAGGCAATCGCGCCCAGAAAATAAAACGGGTTCAATGCCGTTCCAAAAACACCATTCAATGCGCTCTCCAGACGCAAAAAAGCATTCTGACCGATTCGTTGCGTGAGTTTAAGCATAGGGAGCCAAAGAAAACATTTCGGACAAAGGCAAGATATATGCAGCCAGGAAATACGTGTTCAACATTGGTCCGGGCGACCCCGTTTTGGGCTGCGACGATACTCAATCACGACCCACCATGTGATCAGCAATGAAACAAGCACACCCAGTCCTATCCCATAGAAGAAGCTGTAATCCACCGTATATTTCCCCGTCTTCGTGTCATAAACCGTGCAGAAAAGCCGCACGCTTTTTGCGATGCCGGCAAGACCTGATTCTGATGCCGAGAAGCTATAAATCGGATCGGTAGGCTTGACGTTGTAGATCATGTTCTTCAAAGGGTCGAGCAGCGTCTTGTTATCGATTTCGTCTCCGTAAATTTGAAGGTAGACCTTGCCCTGCTTATCAATATAGGTTGTCTGCGTGATGTGGCTAAAGCCGCCCTCGTCGGATGGAAAAAAGACAAATCCCAAATCCTTGCTCAACTTTTCAATCGTATCCTGATCGGCACTGACGAAATCCCAATTCGGCAGGTTTATATCCATCCGCTCGGCAAAATGACCCATCGCTTCCGGAGTGTCATTCTCCGTATCAAAACCAACCGTCAGCACACCAAAACTGTCCGCACCCAACGCATCCTGAGACAGCTTCAACGCGGTTAAGCTGCGCGTCGTTGCCGCGCAGATGAACGGACACCGGGTATAGATCATGCTGATCACCAGCGGTTTGCCACGATAATCGGACAGGCGCACGGTGCGCCCGCTGCGATCGGTGAGCGTGTAGTCACCCAGCTGATTGCCTATCGCGCGCTGGCTTATTCTCAGAATTTCTTTCTCGTCAAAAACCGGTGCGGACGTTTTCTCCTGCGGCGCCTGCAATTTTGCCGCCGCAACAGAGGCCTTGTACATCTGCACACCACTCGAATCGCGCTCTTGCGCCAAGGAGGGCATCGCCGCAGAAAGCAGAACGACCCAACCCAGCAGGAACAAAGGGTAGTGGTTCATCATTTTGCTTTTTTCAAAATTCTGGCTATTCAAAATGTGGTGGATTCAAGCTCGAAGCACAACAGCTGGGGTGGAATCCTGACGAACAATTAATTTAGCTGCGCCGGCTTTCCATCAGGACTCTTCTGGGCTACATGGGTCAATCGGACGTTAAGTGCCTCGGTTTTTTCCACGACGTAATCACTCCCCTGATCGAAGCGCCAGACCCAGGCGCCGACACGGCGGGTTCTGAAAGTTGTATCCGTCCAGTATTTCCCGGGCAGAGATTCCGGAAAAAATGCCTTGGGAAGGGTCGGCCCGGGAAGGGGAACGCTGGTATCTACAATCGTGTTTAACTCAAAACGACTTGGCAAATACCAATCATCCAGGCCGCAAAGTTTTATTGCGTTAATTGCCTTGGCATAGGCAGCGGTATCGCAATCGCTGCCGGTGCATACTCCGGCGTTGGCCTTGCCCGCGAAGCCACCGTTGCTATTTTGATCAGGGTCATACCAGCTATAAGTGTTGTTGCTGTTTTGCAAACCCGGTTCGGATTTCTTGACTTCCCAGACCAGACCCGATTGGTTGTCTTTTACACAGGCCCACGGTTGCGCGGCATAGTCCTTGCCGTCGTTCACGCTGCCGTCTTGATTAAGGCGCGTCATATCGAAGACAAACGGCTTGAAGGCAGGCGCGTCACCGCAACCTGAGACGATCCATGTGCACAGCAATGCAAACATGGTGCGACAACAAAGAGAGAATGGCGTATCTGGCATCGTTCTGTATGGGTGGATTTAAGTTCGAAATGCAACAGTTCGGGGTAGCTTGATGCAGCGCATCTCCACCCCTGACAATATCTCAGGCGGCGAAATTTATTTCCAGCATTAAAGCGATCATCAATACGCTGAATTGGATCAGTGATGCCATGAAATTAGCCATGGCTGTCTGCTTCGTGGGGTTGTTCAGCAGCTGCATGCTCTTGATGATGAAATAGGCTCCTCCCAACAAGGCGCCGGTGAGATAAATCCATCCCAAACCGTAAAACCCCGGCAGCAGAGAAACCGACACCATGAGAATGGTGTGCCCCAGAATAATGCGCGCCGCTTTCTTGTCGCCCTTTACCACCGGCAGCATCGGTACGCCTGCTGCCGCATATTGATCGCGAATGGCAATCGCCAGGCTCCAGAAGTGAGGGGGCGTCCACAGGAACAACACCAACGCCAGCAGGCCGGGAAGCGGCCCGAACGCTGGATCAACGGCGGCCGCACCGGCAAGCACCGCGAAGCTCCCCGCCAATCCACCGAACACGATATTCAACCAGGTGCGCCGCTTCAGCCATGCCGTGTAAACAATGGCGTAGGTAAACGCACCCAGGAAGATATTCAGTGCCGTCATCGCGTTAAATGCAAAGGCAGCCGCGATGACCGCAACCGCAAGCATCAACCCGATGATCACCAGCCACTTGCGGCTATGCTGAAAAAAACCGTTCACAAAAGGCCGGTTTTTCGTACGCGTCATCTTGGCATCGATATCGCGTTCAAAGTATTGATTGAAAGCGCCGGCAGCGGCGGAGGCCAACATCACCGTCAGCGACAAAACCAGAACCTGCCAACTCGTCAAAGCCCGACCCGGGGTAATTGCCATGCCGCCTAATGCCGCCAGAGTAATCACCACACCGATGCGTAATTTGAAAAGGTTGATGTACTGTCTAATGGTTGTCATCTCGATATCCAAATCCGGCTAGTCCCTCTGTTCTGTCTGGAGAAGGCATGGGTCTATTCCCAAGCTTTCGTTATCAAACACTTCTAACTGAATTCCATTCTGACTAAAAATCAGGGAAGGCACCGTATGGCGCCCTCCCGTCATCTTATTTCTTTAGGACAAACCCCATACACTGGACAGGTATTTGAAGTTAATGAAGTAGTACAGCACGATGGTCACAAAAAGGATCAGGGCGAGCACAAAAGTTCCCGGTGCCTCCATGCCCCATACGCCAATGTGCTTCTTGCCGGTTCTCGCGGCCACGACGTCGGCATCTTCCACTTTCGGCCAGGGCGCTGCATCTTCCGGAATACGCTCACCGGCAAAGATGGAGGCCAGCACAACCAGAATAAACATGATCGCACCAACCGACATAATCACGGCGAAAATCTCACCGATATCCATCAGTCCCTTGGCAATTTCAGGATATTCATAAGCCAGCGGTTGGCCGGCAAAGGTGATATCCGCATGACGGCGTTGCACACCCAGCGTACCGGCGCCCATCATGGCGATCGAGAAAACCCAGGCGCCGAGACTGAAGATATAGGGTTGCAATTTCGCCACACCGGGTAGTGCGATCTTGCGCTGAAACACCACCGGAATCAGCCAATAAGTGACCGCCATGAATGCCATAGTGGTGCCGGCCACGAGGGTGCCATGGAAATGGCCCGGCAGATACATGGTGTTATGGATGAGCATATTGATCTGCTCCACACTCATCACCACGCCGGTAATACCTCCGATAAAGCCGAAACCCACCAACGACAGGAACATGCCGGAGAAAATCGGATTACCCCAAGGCGCCTTGCGCAGCCAGGTAAACAAGCCGGTGTCCAAGCCCTTCCTGCGTTGTGCGACTTCAATGGAACCCGGGACGGTCAAACCATGGATCATGCTGGCCAGCACAGCCAGATAAATCATGTAGCTGGTATTGAATATCTTCCACGCAGAGGTCAACCCCGGATCGGACAGCAGGTGGTGCGCGGAACCCAGTTGCAGGAACAGGATATACAGCAGAAATGCGCCACGACTTACCTTCTCGGACATTGGCTTGGCACCGAATACCAAGGACGCAATGAGATACCAGATGGAGATATGGGTAACCACGTTGATTTGCTGCGAGGAGTGACCGAAGCCCCACCAGACAACCCGGTAAATCATCGGATCAATATGGCTGATCAGCCCTACCGACCAGAGGAAAGTGGGGATCAGAATCAGCGCACCGGAAACAATGGTGAAAACGGCAATCACGGTAGCGGTTACGCCGCCAAACACCACCAGCGGAAGCGATCCGTTATAGGTTTTCTCTCTCTTGGCAATCACCAGCGTGCCGAGAAACACAAAACAGCCGATCAGCGCGCCCACGGCAAACAGGATCAACCCCAGATAAAAATGCGGCTCTGCTTGAAGCGGCGGGTAGGAGGTCATCATCACGCTTGAGTTGCCACCCAGCACTGCCACCGCGACCAGGGCTGCGCCAACGAGCATGAGCCAGAACTGTGCCCAGGCAAAACGCGGCGTCGCCAGACGGTTACCCAGCACATGCGCACCCAGGAAATACAACACCGCCATTTCAAAGAAAATGATCCACACCGCCAGATTAACCAGGCCGTGAGCCGTCAGCGCCATGTAGAAAAATTCCGGGCTGAGCAGCTGTACACTCGGCATGCGGGTAAGCGCCACCCCGAGGCCAAACAAGCCTCCAACCAGCAGGAAGACTACTGCCGCAAATGCATTCCACTTGACCAGCGTATTGGCCGTCCTGTTAATCTTGAGGCCGGACACCGGATCAACGCGAAACTCAGACATTGTTGTCGTCGCCATTATTGCTTACTCCTTTACGTATATTCTGCCGAGCATCGTGTGATGGCCAAGCGCGTCAACACCGCCACAATATTCACCGCACGCTATGCTGAAAGTGCCCGATTTGTTCGGGGTCAGGTTAATCACCATCTCGTAGCCGGGATAAACCTGGAAATTGATGTTCTCGGGTTGCAGCGAAAATCCGTGGCCGACGTCGAGCGAGCTCATGTGCAGGCGGTATGTTTGCCCCTTTTGCAACTCAAGTATTGGACGCCATTGCCACATCATGCCCGCCAGATAAACATCACTACCCGGAGGGGGTGCGATGACATCTTCACCGGTAGCGTCATCCTTGCGCACGGCATGCTTCGCCGCCTGATCCTCCAGATGCTTGGAAAACTTCTCGGGAGTGGTCTTGTAGGTCTCATTACTCATGTTCTGCGGTCCGACAAAATGCCAGCCGACCATCCAGCCAAACATGAAGACACACCATGCAAATGCAAGCACAATCCACAGCATTTCGGTGCGTTCAATTGGTTCACGCCACCAGTCAGGATTTGTTGGGGGGGTATATGACGTTCCCATAGTTATTCTCTCCCTAATATTTGATTAAACAAACGCGACGTTGTTACGAAGCCGCCGGTATGTTGATAATGTCCCACAAGCCCCACAGGGTGTAAAACACCAAAGGCACCAACACGGCCAGCGCCAACATGAGCCACTGGTTATCCAGCGCCCTTTGCATGAAATGGGGGCTTGCACCACTTGAAGTTGATTCTGACATTGTCTACTCCTCCTGAAATAATGATGGCTGGCACCATCAATGATTGATACAAAACAACCCGTGAAACAAACTCCGGCTTCGCCCAACCTTCGGGCTCTGTTGCGGCTGAAATGACTGCTTCAGCGGTGACTTCCTGAATTCTGGGTCGACAGCACTCAGCGCCCGATCAACAGGTAAAGACCGACACCAAAATATGCCGCCGCGCTGACAGCAAGCGCCACGGCCAAAAACAGGAACTTGTTCTGCAGCATCTGCTGCATGAAGGAAGCTGGCACACTCCCAGTCTTGGATGACTCCATTAATGCAACCCCTTCTTTATTATGTTTGTACGCAGATACACTCTGACCGGATATACCCGAGCATTCTAATTGCATATATCGAAAATGCAAGCTAATTCTTGAGGTATTTGCTAAAGTAAGCTCCGTGTTTAATATCTTTGCAGGAAAATGCCGGCCATTCGCCCCAGCTAAAGAAACGAGCGCTAAATCAATTGCCATCAGGGCTGTTGTTCGGCAACACTTGCTATCGCCACATTTAATTAATTACTTAATTCAATCGAAAGAGCACGATGATCTTCAAAGCTAACATTTTATTGGATGCTGGAAGTGCAGGCGCGTGCACTTACCCACCCGATGCAAATCATCTGGAATACCCGCTTCACCCTGCTCACGCTGGACTATTACAAGCGGTAGATACTGCATGCTGATCCAGCTTGCTCTCATGGGCGCACTGGCGGCACTGTTACCTCTGACCATCGTCTGGGTATCAAGCGACGCAGATAAATACCGCAAACTGGTATGGATCACATTATTTCTCACCTTTGATTTGATCCTGTTTGGTGCGTTTACAAGGCTGACCGATTCCGGCCTCGGTTGCCCGGACTGGCCCGGCTGTTACGGGCAGGCCAACCCACTACAGGCACATGCGGACATCAGTGCCGCCGAAGCAGCAATGCCGACAGGTCCGGTAACCGTCATGAAAGCATGGATCGAAATGATTCATCGCTATCTGGCAATGGGCATCGGCGTGCTGATTGTCGCATTGACGGCAATTTCATGGCGCAGGTGGCTGCAATCGAATCACAAGGAAGTCAGATTTTCGCCGTCATTTCCGACGCTTCTCTTTGCATTCGTTTGCCTGCAGGGTGCTTTCGGTGCATGGACTGTCACGATGAAATTGCAACCGGTCATCGTGACCACTCACCTGCTGCTGGGCATGGCCTTACTGGCGCTTTTGACATGGTTTGGCGCACGTCAAAACAATTATCCGTCGCCGTCACCCTCCGCTTCCGCGCTGCGTATTCCAGCGATGCTGGCTGGCGTGCTGCTGGCAATTCAAATCGCACTCGGCGGCTGGGTCAGCACCAACTACGCGGCACTGGCTTGTACGGGTTTCCCGCTGTGCAACGGCACGCTGTGGCCGCCAATGGATTTTGCCAACGGCTTCACGCTATGGCGCGATCTGGGCATGACCGCCGGGGGCGAATATCTGCCATTCGCGGCATTAACCGCAATTCACTGGACACATCGCGCCTTCGCCTTTGTGGTGACCGTCGTTGTTGCCAAGGTAGCCCTCAGCGCACTCAACGTGGCCGGTTTGCGCGAAATCGCACGCTGGCTACTGGTCCTCATCACGCTGCAATTCACTATCGGTGTCGCGACTGTTTTTCTGCAACTGCCGCTGGCACTGGCAGTACTGCATAATGGCGGCGCGGCGGCGCTGGTGTTTCTGCTGACCCTGTTGAATTACAAGACTCGAATCACCGACAAGGCCACATCTTGAATACCCTCTTGAAATGTTCGCTGGTTAGCATTTTATTGTTTGCCACCGCAGCCGAGGCGCAACAAACCATTAACGGCTGCCTGATCAAGCGAAAAACCAGCTGCCCCGGCGTCAACCTTTCCGGTGCCAACTTAACCAGATCCAACCTGTCGGGAGCCGACCTTGCAGGAGCCGATCTGTCAGGGGCCGACATGAGTAACAGCAAAATCAAGGAAACCAACCTGATCAAGGCAAACTTGACCAATGCCAATTTTTCGGGCGCAAATCTGTCCGAAACCTACATGACCGGCGCGAACCTGTCGTATGCCAATCTCGCAAAAGCCAACCTGTCACAAAGCACCTTGCCGGATGCCAACCTCAGGGAGTCCAACCTTACTGGCGCAGATTTATCACTGGCCAACCTGAAAGGCTCAGACCTGACCGGCGCCAACGCAACAAGCGTGGTGTTTATAATGACCAGCCTGGTTAATGCAAACCTCACCCGCGTCAACCTTACGGAAGCCACGTTAGTTGGCGCTGATTTACGCAATGCCGTTCTTGAAGGCGCTACCTTTTGCAAAACCACCATGCCAGACAGAAGCATCAATAACAGCGGGTGCCCGAAATAAAACAGGGGGACGACGCACTGTAAAATCCGCAACCACCGTAATCTTCGTCGCGCTTCCCACACCTCGAAACGTTAACTGGCGATAAACGTGGCAAGAGAATTACTACAGGAACAACGGCTATTATCGTTGCTATTCAATGACGACTTGAGGATAAGACGCGGCGCTACTGATTGTTTTGGCGGAGAGGGTGGGATTCGAACCCACGGTGACGCATAACGCCACACCGGATTTCGAGTCCGGCTCATTCGACCACTCTGACACCTCTCCCGAACAAATCAACAAACGGCGGCGCGCATTCTACCAGCAACCTTCAATTTCGTGCAGAATGCGCGCATGCGGAATTCCCAACAGCTCCTGCAAACTGCGCTGATCGGCCTGAGCTTTTTGCTGGCTGGATGCGACCCACCCCTGCCGGCATGGAACGCAGAAAAAGTGGTGGTTATCGTGCCGAATACCACACAGGGCGCGGGGGTAGAATTCGAACGTGAACTGGTGCAACTATTTGCCGATCAACTGCACACCCCACTCGAAATCGTTTCAATGCCGCGGGATAAAATCCGTCACGCGTTGCGTCAACACAAGGCGCATCTCGCCGCCACCTCACTGCGTAGTGACCCCGACAATTCTGTATTGATTTTCGGCCCCGGCTACCAAACCGTACGCGAGCAGGTCATCTGCAACCGAGACAGCAGGCTCCCAAAGAATGTGGGGGATCTGACGGGCAAAAGCCTGATCGTCCAAACTGGATCAGCCCAGGAAATCGTACTCAGGGAGGTGCACAAGAAATCACCCGAACTACACTGGCAGGTTCGTCGCGGCGCGACTGCAAAAGAGTTGCTGAGTGATGTCGATGAAGGCTTGTTCGATTGCACTGTGGCCAATGAACTGCAATTCGCCGACGCGCTCAACTATTATTCAAACTTGGCCGTGGCATTTGACATCGGCACGCCTTCCTCTCTGGCGTGGGCTTTCCCCGCCGATGCCGACCCTGCACTATTGAGTCAAGTGCAGACTTTTTTTGCTGGCCTTCATGAGGATGGCACGCTGAAGCGCTTGCTGGAGCGTTTCTATGGACACAGAGGGCGACTGAAGCCACAGGATGCATCTTCCTTCATCACCAAGGTCAACAAGATATTGCCAAATTATCGTGCCCTGTTTGAAGAAGCCGCAGAATTGACCAATGAAGACTGGCGGCTACTGGCGGCACTGGCTTATCAGGAATCACAATGGGATCCACTCGCGACTTCCTTCACCAACGTGCGCGGCATGATGATGCTGACCGAAGATACCGCCGACCGCATGAAAGTCAATAACCGGCTGGATGCGCGCGAAAGTATTCATGCCGGCGCCAAATATCTGACACTGCTCAAGGAGCAGATGCCTGACCGTATCCCCGAACCGGATCGCACCTGGCTGGCGCTGGCCGCCTACAATCAGGGCTACGGGCATCTGGAGGATGCGCGCATCCTGACCCAGCGCGCCGGGATGAGCCCGGACAGATGGATGGATGTAAAAAAATGGATGCCATTACTGAATCAACCTGGATATTACGAAACGCTGAAACACGGCTACGCGCGTGGCGGTGAAGCGGTGATACTGGTCGAAAGTATCCGCAGCTATTACGAAATACTCAAACGACTGGAGCCGGAAAAAAGACCAAGCGCGACGGGAATGGAGACCTCTTACCATCTGCTTGAACCGCTAAAAAAGCTGCTGGATTAAAAACACATTCAGCAAGCTTCATGTAGCACACACTGCTTAAAACCTGCCTAAGCGGGTTCAGTTGCGCTTCGTGCTTTGCTGGTCTGGCCCCCTTCCAACAACCGCTCCAAGCACTCCCATCCTTCGACTATTTTCATGGGCTGCCTGACGGCATTCTTTAGCGCGCGAGCATTTCCATGCCGCCCATGTAAGGCCTCAGCACTTCCGGAATCACCACACTGCCATCGGCGAGTTGGTTGTTTTGGTTACGGCCGCTCGCCTTCGCGCGCTTAACATTCGCTTTGCTCATATTAGCCTCCGCCGAAACAATCAACTTACTCGAATAAATTCCATGCCGCCCATGTAAGGCCTCAGCACTTCCGGAATCACCACACTGCCATCGGCGAGTTGGTTGTTTTCCAGTACCGCGACAAGCGTGCGCCCCACCGCGAGGCCGGAGCCGTTGAGCGTGTGCAGCAGTTCAGGCTTGCCCATTGCGTTGCGGAATCTTGCCTGCATGCGCCGCGCCTGGAATGTTTCGAAGCAGGAGCAGGAAGAAATCTCGCGGTAGGTGTTCTGCGCGGGCAGCCATACCTCGATGTCATAGGTTAGTGAAGCGGAAAAACCCATGTCGCCGCTGCATAACCTCACCACGCGATATGGCAAGCCAAGTTCCTGCAGAATGACTTCGGCATGATTGAGCAATTCTTCCAGCCCTTCATAGGATTTTTCCGGGTGCACGATCTGCACCAACTCCACCTTGTCGAACTGGTGCTGGCGGATCATGCCGCGCGTGTCGCGCCCATAGGAGCCGGCCTCGCTGCGGAAGCACGGCGTGTGTGCGACAAACTTCAGCGGCAGCTGCTCGAGCGGCACGATGGAATCGCGCACCATGTTGGTGACCGGCACTTCGGCAGTGGGAATCAGATAAAATTGCTGCTCCCCTCCCTCACCCATCACGCGCGGCACGCGAAACAAATCCTCCTCAAACTTTGGCAGCTGTCCGGTACCGCGCATCGCATCGGCATTGACGATATACGGCACATAGGTTTCCGTGTAGCCGTGCCGGTCGCTATGCGTATCCAGCATGAATTGCGCCAACGCGCGATGCAGCCGCGCCAGCGGACCCTTCAACAGCGAAAAGCGCGAACCGCTGATCTTCGCGGCGGTATCAAAATCCAGCCCGCCCAGCCCTTCACCAATGCTGACATGATCCCTGACCTCGAAATCAAATTGCGGCAGCTTGCCAACCTTGCGCACTTCCACGTTGTCGGCTTCCGACGTTCCGGGGGGGACGCTCTCGTGCGGCACATTGGGAATCACCGCGAGAAAAGCATTCAGCTCCTGCTGCACTTCACTCAAACGCGTTTCAAGCTGCTTGAGTTCGTCGCCAAGGTTAGCGACCTCGGCCATGATCGCCGCGACATCTTCGCCTTTCGCCTTGGCCTGTCCGATCAGTTTGGATGAGCTGTTGCGTTTGGCCTGCAACGCCTGCGTATGCGTCTGGATGGTCTTGCGCTCAGCTTCCAGTTGTTCGAAGCGCGCCGTGTCCAGCACAAAGCCGCGTGTCGCCAGACGGGCCGCAACACCAGTCAAATCGTTGCGTAATGTTTGTATATCCAGCATGTTTTTCCTTAACCAGCCTTACGTTTAAAAACCAGGGTCGGCCCCACCCAGTTCACCAGGTCGTAATCTTTATCAATCAGATAGTGATACAACGGGCTCGACATCACCTTGTCCAGTGTCGCCAGATGCAATTCGACCAATATCAATCCCGGGCTGTATCTCTCAAATGACAAGGATTGCAATATTGCCAAATCATGGCCCTCAGCATCAATCGACAACAGATCGATTTTTCGGCCGGCAAATCGGGTTTGATCCAGCACATGATCCAGCGTTGCCACGGGCACCTTGTGTATCGTATATTGCCGACCGAGTTTAACCTGGGACTCGGCGAATTTTTTGTTCAGGGTCGAAAGCAGTGAGTAACGGCCAAATGAATAACAATCGCGCAATTCACCGCCACCTTCGCGATCAATGGCATAAACCAGGTTAACGTCTTCGGGGCGTACCATCTGAAATGCCTCGATCTTGATTGGATCAAGATCGATATTCACCCCGCGCCAACCCATACGGTACCAACGGTAAGTATTGTTATATTTCTTCGGATGAAAGCAACCCACGTCCACAAAAAAACCCTGCTTGATCGGTGCCAAATAGATGTACGTCGGCACATCCTCACCATATTGCGAGTAATGGCGAAACGAGGTGCGGCTAAGCCAAATCTTGCGAAACAAAAAGAGTTTGCGCAGCAACCAATTATTCAGGACTCTATCCACTACGTGCTCTCTTTTCCCGATGTTTTATTTTTCGCCGCCGCATCCAGTTCACGCAGCCGCGCCAGCTTCTCGGCGATCTTCGCCTCCAGCCCGCGCTCCGTCGGCTGGTAGAAACTCACTTGCGGCATTCCCTCGGGGAAATAATTTTCACCCGCCGCATAACCGCTTTCTTCGTTGTGCGCATAGCGGTAGTCCTTGCCGTAATCAAGCTGCTTCATCAATTTGGTCGGCGCGTTGCGCAGGTGCAACGGCACTTCGCGCGAACCGTCCTGGGCAACAAAAGCGCGCGCGGCATTATACGCGACGTATCCCGCGTTCGACTTGGCGGCGACGGCGAGATACAGCACCGCCTGTGCCAGCGCCAGCTCGCCTTCCGGTGAACCCAGTCGTTCATAGGTTAGCGCTGCATCCTGCGTCAACTGGATCGCGCGGGGATCGGCCAGGCCGATATCTTCCCACGCCATGCGCACGATGCGCCGCGCCAGATAGTGCGGGTCGGCGCCACCGTCCAGCATGCGTATCAGCCAGTAGAGCGCAGCATCGGGATTGGAGCCGCGCACCGATTTGTGCAGCGCGGAAATCTGGTCGTAAAACACCTCGCCGCCCTTGTCGAAACGCCGCAGGTTCTGCGCCAGGGTATTGTCGAGAAACTCAGTGGTGATGTTCGATACTTTTGCGGTTTGCGTTGCCGTCTGCAATTGGTCCAGCACGTTGAGCAGACGGCGCGCGTCGCCGTCTGCGTAACCGATGATGCGCTCGCGCGCATCATCGGTAAACTGCAAATCCGCTAGGACAGTCCGCTGCACACGCTCGAACAATTGCGCCAGCTCCTCCGCCGACAACGCGTGCAGCACGTACACCTGCGCCCGCGACAGCAACGCACCGTTCACCTCGAAGGAGGGATTTTCGGTGGTTGCGCCGATGAAAGTCACCAGCCCCTGCTCGACGAAAGGCAGGAAGGCATCCTGCTGCGACTTGTTGAAGCGGTGCACCTCGTCGACAAACAGGATGGTATGGCGGCCGCGTTGCTGCAAAACGAGTTGCGCCTGTGCGATGGCGTCGCGAATGTCCTTCACGCCCGAAAGCACCGCCGATAACGGCACGAACTCGGCATCGAACGCAGAAGCCATTAGCCGTGCCAGCGTGGTCTTGCCCACGCCCGGCGGCCCCCACAGAATCATCGAGTGCAGCCTGCCGGATTCGAACGCGAGACGCAGCGGCTTGCCCGCACCCAGCAGATGCGACTGACCGATAACCTCGTCGATATGCTTTGGGCGCAGCCGCTCGGCGAGCGGTGCGGCGGGCGATGGGGAATCAAACAGGCTGTCAATAGGCACAGGCTATTCCAATTTCATTTCGAAGGTCAAACAAGGCGGCAACGAGCGAGCGACGCAGGCAGTGCAAGTAGCACGACTATAACCAGCGACTTGGCTATTGCATTTTGATAGCCTAGTCGAATGGCTAGTTGTTTCTTCAGGAGTAAGAGAGGAAGCCAACGCAGTTTCACCGATGAAATGGAATTGGAATTATTCGGACAGCACATCCGCACCCGCAGGCGGCACAAACTGGAACAGCGACGGCGCGAGCTGCGGGTTGCGTTTCAAATTGGCAAAGCGCAACACGGTCTTGTGCCCGAACGCGTCATTCATCTCCATGATGACCAGTTCGGCTTGCGCATTGAATGCCATGAGTATCTCGTCGAAGCCGCTGTCTTGCGTTTTGGATGTGGCCTGCAGCCAATCCAGCCCGTCCTGGCTGCCACTCTCCTCGAGGGTGAAGCCGCGCTCAATCTCGTTGTTGCCGGACAGCAAGGCCGCCGGGCTGCTGCCCAGCGCGGCATCGAGTCTTCTCACCGTCACCTGGTTCAGGTCCGCGTCATACAGCCAGAATTTAACGCCATCACCGACGATAATCTGTTCATAAGGCTTCTGGTAGGTCCAGCGAAATTTCCCGGGGCGCTCGAACTGCATGATGCCAGACGCGTTCTGCATGCGTTTGCCGTTCTGGTCCAGCACCACCTGCGTAAAATCGGCTTGCGCAGAACGGGTCGCGGCGATGAATTGCTTCAGCTTGTCGATGCCGCCGGCGTGGGCGGCGGTCGTACAAATAAAAATCAGGATTCCGGAAAGAATTTTTTTACACATGCTCAATATCCGTGTTGGAGAAGAGTGAAGGGTGAAGGGTGAAGGGTGAAGGGAAAATCTGCGCACGACTCTACCCTTCTCTCTTCCCCCTTCACCCTTCCCGGTTTGGAGCAATCACCTCGCGGTTACCGTTGCTCTGCATCGTGCTGACGATGCCAGCCGCCTCCATTTGCTCGATCAGCCGCGCGGCGCGGTTGTAGCCGATGCGCAGATGGCGCTGCACCAGCGAGATCGACGCGCGGCGCGAATTAACCACAATCTCCACGGCCTGGTCATAGAGCGGGTCGGCCTCCGCATTCAGCATCGTACTGTCCCCGCTGCCGCCTTCCGCTTCTTCCGGCGCATTCAGCACGCCGTCGATATATTGCGGCTCACCCTGCGACTTGAGATATTCGGCGACGCGATGCACTTCCTGATCGGAGACGAACGCGCCATGCACGCGCTGTGGATAACCGGTGCCCGGCGGCAGATAGAGCATGTCGCCCTGCCCCAGCAACGCTTCCGCGCCCATCTGGTCGAGGATGGTGCGCGAATCAATGCGGGAAGATACCTGGAACGCCACACGCGTCGGCACATTAGCCTTGATGAGGCCGGTAATGACGTCCACCGACGGGCGCTGGGTCGCCAGCACCAGATGGATGCCGGAGGCGCGCGCCTTCTGTGCCAGGCGTGCGATCAGCTCCTCGATCTTCTTGCCCACCACCATCATCAGGTCGGCCAGCTCGTCGATGAACACCACGATCAATGGCAACTCCTCCAGTGCTTCCGGGTTCTCTGGCGTGAGTGTGAATGGATTGGTCAGCGGCTGACCGGCCTTGATCGCCTCGCGCAGCTTCTGGTTGTAGCCGGCGATGTTGCGCACGCCCAGTGCGGACATGATGCGATAGCGCCGGTCCATTTCCTGCACGCACCAGTTAAGCCCCGAGGCAGCCTGGCGCATGTCGGTAACCACCGGCGCCAGCAGGTGCGGAATACCCTCGTACATCGACAGCTCGAGCATCTTGGGGTCAATCAGCAGCAGGCGCACCTGTTGCGGCGTGGTCTTGTACAGCAGGCTCAGAATCATGGCATTGATCGCCACTGATTTGCCGGAACCGGTGGTGCCCGCGACCAGCACATGCGGCATCCTGGCCAGATCGGCGACCACCGGCTTGCCGGAAATGTCCTTGCCCATCGCGATGGTCAGCACAGAACCCATGTTGGCATACACCTGCGAGCCAAGGATTTCCGACAAGTGCACCATCTGGCGTTTTGAGTTGGGCAGCTCCAGTGCCATGTAGGCCTTGCCCGGGATGGTCTCCACCAACCGGATGCTCACCACCGACAGCGCGCGCGCAAGATCTTTCACCAGGTTGGTGATCTGACTGCCCTTCACGCCAACGGCCGGCTCGATTTCATAACGGGTAATCACCGGCCCCGGATAGGCGGCGACCACTTTGACTTCCACGCCAAAATCTTTGAGCTTGCGCTCGATCAGGCGCGAGGTGAAGTCCAGCGTATCGGCGGACACCACGTCGACCTGTTGGGTCGCCTGATCCAGCAGATGCAGCGGCGGCAGCGGCGAGTCGGGCATGTCGGCAAACAGCGGAGCCTGTCTTTCCTCGGCAACCCGCGATGACCTGGCCACTTCCATCAACGGCATTTCGATGTGAATAGGTTGATGTTCCTCGACGCGCTTCTTTTCTTCCTCGACGACGACGTTGCGTTCACTCATCGCCTGCGCGCCAATGCGCCGATCCTGCCAGGTCTGCCAGGTCAGGCGCCCCCACTGATAAGCATCTTCCAGAAATGCGCCCAGCCAGTCCATAAAACGCAGCCAGGATAATCCGCTGAATACGCTGAATCCGGCGGCGATCAGTGCCACCAGCAGCAACGTCGCTCCGGTAAAGCCGAGCAACTGCATGACTGCCTCGCCGATCAGCGCGCCGGACATTCCGCCGGGCGCCTGCGGCAGCACAACTTTCAACGTGTACAGGCGAATTGCCTCGAGCGCGCTGCTGGCCAGCAGCAATACCACAAATCCCGCGACCGATATCCACCCTGCCCGCTTGTCGAAGATACTGCCGGGACGGAGCGGAAGAGTGGAGCCGCAGGCTCCGGGCACCCCCCGGCCTACTCCTTGCGGGTGCAAATCGTGGTATCCCGCCCAAACGCGTTGCAGCATGAACAGCACACACCACCAGGCGGAAAAACCAAACAGGTAGAAGAGCAGATCGGAGAGATAGGCGCCCAGCATACCGCCCGGATTATGAATGATCGCGCCACTTGCGCTGTGCGACCAGGCCGGGTCGGCGGAATCGTAGCCATACAACGCCACGGTAAAATACAGCGCGCCGGCAGTTAGCAGCAACCAGCGTGACTCACGTAGCACGCCGAATAATTTACCGCCAGACGGGCCGCTTCCTGCTTCAGCCACGAGGCGAACCGAGCAACCCGAGTTTTTCGGCTGCGCGTACCGCTTCTAATCGGTTGCAGACACGCAACGTTTGATAGACCGCCGCCACATGAATCTTGACGGTTCCTTCGGCAAGGTGAACCACCTCGGCGATTTCCTTGTTGGACATTCCTGATGCCAGATGCCTCAACACCTCCATCTGACGACCGGTCAGGCCATACTCGTTGGTGCGCATACTGCGCCGATCAACAGTTTCCGGTTCTTCCTCGGTGATCACGCTATGATGCCGCAACATTTCCGGAGGAACATACACCCCGCCGGAAAGCACCAGATTCAAGGCGCCCAACATCACAGCGGCAGTGGAACTCTTGCACACGAAACCCATTGCGCCGTAGTTCATCACCTTTTCCATGTAGCCACGACTCTCTTCGCCGGAAACCACCACAACTGGAATATGTGGATGATGCCGATGAAAGAAGCGAATGGAAATCGGCCCTTCGCTACCCGGCATATTCAAATCCAGCAACGCCAGATCCAGCTCTGGATGCTGTGCAGCGAGTTTCAAGCCATCTGGAAAATTTCCCGCCTCCAGTATCTCGACCTCATCCGACAGACGCTGAAGCACATGAGTCATGCCTTCCCGAAACAATGCGTGATCATCAACCAACAAAATTTTCATGAAGCACTCCCTAGATTTTTCTGAATCACCGGTTCCTGCTTTCTTCTATCATCGGGCGGCCAAATGCAACCACCTCTCGTGCAAACCATCACACCCCGCCGAACGGTTATCGGCGGCCAGTCACTTCAGGCCAAGCGCACTCTACCATTTTGGTCGATCAAGCGAAAGGTCGCTTAAGGTAAACATTGCGCCGATATCGCAGGCATTAAACGGCACAGGCAACCCGGGGTTTTTCAATCGCAACGACTGCGCAACAGGCGACAAAGTCCCATCACACAGCCACGTGACAACTTCCCGCCCATCCGTACGTATAAAAAGTGTAACTCATCTTGATCAGACCCTGCACACCCAACCCCATCACCAGCAGACCGGCAATCATCCGAACCCGCGGCGATTGCATGCGACGCCTGACACCTTCCCAGAATAACCCCATCGCCAGCAAATTCGGCAATGTGCCCAAACCGAAAGCCAGCATAATCAGCGCGCCGCTCTGCGCATTGCCGCTGGCCAGCGCAGTGACCAGCACGCTGTAAACCAGACCGCACGGCAGCCAGCCCCACAGCATGCCGAGCAACAACGCGCGCACGCTGCTGGTTACGGGCAACAGGCCGCGTGTCAACGGCTGGAGACACTGCCACAACAGGCCGCCGAATTGCTCGATACGGCGCACCATGTTCCAGATACCGGCGAGATACAGTCCCAGCGCGATCAGCATCAGGCTGGACAAGCCGAACAACAAATGCTGCACCGGCACCACGTCGCGCAACAGCAAACCCGCCTGGCCGATTGCGCCGACCAGCGCGCCGGCAACCATATAACTCGTCAGCCGCCCGCCGTTGTAGGCCAGATGGAACGGCCAACGCGCACCGGCGCGCAATTCAGCGCCGGCCGGGCCGGGAGAGGTCTTAGGTAATTGCGTCGCAAAAATGCCGACGATGCTGCCGCACATACCAAGGCAATGCACTCCGCCGAGCAGTCCGACAAAAAACACCGCGACGATGCTGAACTCACTCATTTGGTTTAACGTGGAATTCGCGTAGCGATTCGTCCACACACTCCAACAAACTCACCTCCAGATACTGGGCTGCCACGCTCGCATCCGGCACTGCCTGACAAGGCACCACCCCCAGCAATGGCGCGGCAATACGCTCGCGCAAAGCCTCGATGTTTTCCTGCAACGCGGGCATTTCGCCGTGCAACACATTCGCCACCCAGCCCGCGCATTTCAGCTGGCAAGCGGCAATGGCCTGCAGCGTCAACAGCGCATGATTGATGCAGCCCAGCTGCATGCCAACCACCATAATCACCGGCAGGTCGAGCTCCATCGCCAGATCGGCGGCGCTCTGTTTGTCGTTCAACGGCACACAAAAACCACCCGCCCCTTCCACGATCACTTCGTCCGTCTGCCCGTTCAGCTCGCGAAATGAAGTGAGAATGCGCGCCAGTTCGATGCGCACACCGGAATGGCGCGCGGCGATGTGCGGCGCAATGGCATGGCGAAAGCAATACGGATTCACCTGCCCGTAGGTAAGCGGTATCGAACTCGCCGCCCGCAAGGCCTTGGCATCGTCGTTGTGCTCGTCCTCGTCACAGCCCGCGGCGACAGGTTTAAAACCGGCCACGCGCTTCCCCTGTGCCGCCAAGGCATACAACAGCGCGCAGCTGATCAGCGTCTTGCCCACGCCGGTGTCGGTTCCGGTAACAAAGTAGCTCATAGTTTGAAAGAAGTCTGGATGATTGCCGCGCCATCATCGGTGGTACGCGGTTGCGGCTTCCAGGCATGACCATACACCACCTCGTAGGTGGCAGGCAGCTTGCCGTCACGGCGCAGGCGCTCGTAGTTTTCTGTCAAACGCGCCCAGGCATTTTTTCCCATCAGGCCCTGCCCGCGCCCCGCAGTGGCGTTATGTGCGCCGATGCGCTTCAGGTCGTGTAACACACCGCGCACATCGTCATAGGTCAGCGTCAGGTATTCCATATCCATCACCGGTTCGGCAAAACCGGCCTGCACCAGCATATCGCCAATGTCGTGCAGGTCGGCAAAGCGGTTCAGATGATTGCGCCGATCGACGCCGTTAAAGGCCTGGCGCAATTCCTTGAGCGTATCCGGTCCAAAGGTGCTGAACATCAGCAGCCCGTCCGCTTTCAGCACACGCTGCAGTTCGACGAAGGTGGCGGGCAGGTCGTTGCACCACTGCAAGGCAAGATTGGACCACACCATGTCCACGCTTTGCGCGGCGAGCGGCAGCGCCTCGGCATCGGCGCACACAAAGCGCTGCTTGCTGCCGGAAAACAGTTTCTGCCACCAGCTCGACGCTCCCCGCGCGGCCGCCAACATGCCGATGGCCATGTCGAGCGCGATCATCCCGGCTTGCGGGTAACGCTCGCCGAGCTTACGCGTACCCCAACCGGTACCGCTGCCCGCATCCAGGATATGCGCCGGCTGCAGCTTGATGTAGTCCAGCCGTTCCAGCATGCGTGCGCACACCTCGCGCTGCAACACCGCCGCCGCATCGTAGCCCGCCGCCGCACGGTTAAAAGCACGACGGACTTCACGTTTATCTATTTCAAATTCGTTCATTAAAACCTTTTTTGTCCGCAGATTAGACAGATTAAAAAACTGAATTGTTTAAATCGGCGCCCATCTGCGTAATCTGTGGCTCGCCTTTTAAAAAATGCATCAACTGCGTCACAAACTTATCCGGATGCGACAAGAACGGCGCATGCGCTGCCCCTTCAATCTCGACCAGGCGCGCGTCCGGCAATCTCTGCGCCAAATAATGCGAGGCTTGCGGCGGAGTGAGCTTATCGCGTTCGCCCGCGATCACCAAGACGGGTTGTCTGATTTCCGGCAATGCGCAGCGCAGATCCGCGTCGCGCAGAATTTCCAGCCCGGCGCGCAGCGCATCCGCATCCGGCTCGCCGCGGCTGAACAGCAATTCGCGCATGCTCGCCAGCAGTTCGCGCTCACCTTCGCTGCCGCGCACCTGCAACGCGAGAAAACGGCGCAAGGTCGCGGCATGATTTCTTTCCAGTTCGGCGGCAAATTGTTGCAGGGTCGCGCGTGCCATGCCAAACGGCCAGTCGTCGCGCTCGGTAAAACAGGGCGTGCTCGACACCAGCACCAGACGTTTTATCTTCTCCGCTTCGCGCGCCGCCCAGTGCAGCGCGATCTGCCCGCCCAGCGACCAGCCGCAGACCGTGAGCGGCTCGCTGAATTGCGCCGAAAGCTGATCGACGATGAAATCCAGAGAGAAGGGGGAAGAGGAAAGAGGGAAGGGAACCCTCTCCCCTAACCCCTCTCCCGCTCGCGGGAGAGGGGAACCCTTCTCCCTTCTCCCTTTTCCCTTCTCCGCCTTACTAAATCCATGCCCCGGTAGATCCACCGTCAGCACGCGGAAATGCTTGGCCAGTTGTTCCGTGACTTTGCCCCACATGCCGCCGTGCATGCCCCAGCCGTGTATCAGCAGCAAGGGTGCGCCGCTGCCCTGGCTGTTAACGTGCATGGCGGTCACTTTTATCTTCAAAAATAAATCCTGCCATGCACGTTCCCCTCACCTCAATCCTCTGGATGAAACAACTAGCCATTCGACTAGGCTGCAAACAACCACAGCCAAGTCGCTGGTTATCCCGCCAGCGGGAGAGGAGGCAAACGTATCGCTGCGCGAATTTTTTGTTACTGTGCAAGCTCATGCAAGGCCCAGATCAATTGTTCCACATCGCTCCCGGTATGCGCGGCGGACAGGGTGATGCGCAGGCGCGCCGTGCCCTGCGGCACGGTGGGTGGACGGATTGCCGCGACCCAGATGCCGCGCTCGCGCAGCCCTTCGCTCAACGCCAATGCCTGTCGATTGTCACCGATCAGCAGCGGCTGGATTGCCGTGTCCGAAGGCATCAGTTTCCAGCGCAAGCCCGCCACCCCGTTGCGCAATTGCGTGATCAACTCGTACAACATTTCACGCAAGGCGCCGCCCTGCTCGATGAGCTTCAGGCTTTCCAGCAGCGCACAGGCCAGCGCGGGCGGCGCGGCCGTGGTGTAAATATAACTGCGCGCGTGATTGACCAGGGTATCGATCACCGCCTGCTCCGCCGCGACAAACGCGCCGAATACGCCGGCGGCTTTTCCCAGCGTGGCCATGTAAATAATGCGCGGCGAGTCCGCCGGGAAGGGGAAAGAGGGAAGAGGGAAGGGCGGGAGCGCGCTGTTCTTACCCTTCCCCCCTCTCCCTTCTCCCTTCTCCATTTTGCCAACGAATGGCATGTCGTTGAACAATATCCCGCGCCCCTGTGCCCCGAGCACGCCGAAGCCATGCGCGTCATCCACCAGCAGCCACGCATCGTGCCGTTCGCACAACGCCAGCAGTTCCGGCAACGGCGCGAGATCGCCGTCCATGCTGAACACCGCATCGCTGATGACCAGCTTGCGCCCGCTGCCGGTTTGCTCCAGCAATTGCGCGAGCTGCGCCATGTCGCCGTGGCGATAACGCCTGATCTGCGCATGCGATAACAGCATCGCGTCGTTCAAGGAGGCGTGATTGAGCTTATCGGCAAACACCGTATCGCCCTTGCCGACCAGCGCCTGCACCACGCCGATGTTGGCCATGTAGCCGGTGGAAAACAGCAGCGCGGCAGGCTTGCCGACAAAAGCCGCGAGCGCCTGTTCCAATTGGTGATGCGCCTCGCTGTGGCCGCTCACCAGATGCGCCGCGCCCGCCCCCACGCCCCATTGCCGCGCACCCTGCTGCAGCGCGCTGATGAGTTGCGGGTGATTGGCGAGGCCGAGATAATCGTTGCTGCAAAACGACAGATATTCTTTTCCGTCCACGACGATGTGCGGCGACTGCGGGCTACGCAAATTATGCCGCTGGCGCAGCAGGCCTTGCGCGGCGCGTTTGTTCAAGTCTCTTTGTAAATCAGAAAACATCAGCCGAGCCGTCGCGCTAAATCATCGTAAACACCAGCGATATTATTCAGCACATCACGATTTTCATATCGGATCACGGTCAATCCGTGACCTTGCAAAAAAACACTGCGCTTTTCGTCATATCCTTTTTGTTCTGCATGACTGTCGCCGTCGATCTCAATCACCCAGCCCAGCTTCGCGCAGTAGAAATCAACGATGAAATGTTCGATAGGCTTCTGGCGCAGGAATTTGTAAGCGGAAAATTGGCGCCGGCTCAATACTTCCAGCCACATCTTCTGTTCTGCGCTTGTTGGATTCTTCCGATTCTCTCTTGCGAGGGCAGTGAGTTTCTTATCGTAAGGCAGGAAAGCCAACCCCTCCCGGCCTCCCCTTATCAGGGGAGGAGAAGGCATGCCCTCTTTTTGCTTATTTCCGCACACACTACCAGATGAAGCGTCTTCCCCCCTGACAAGGGGGGACTGAGGGGGGTTAGGATTTTTCGATTCGGCCACTACCAACCGGACTCAAGGAGATTCGGCCAGCGGATACATGCCCAGCTTGTCGAGCAGCGCACGATCCTGCTCCACATCGGGGTTGCCGGTCGTCAGCAGTTGCTCGCCGTAAAAAATCGAGTTCGCGCCGGCCAGGAAACACAGCGCCTGCACGGCATCCGACATCTGCTGCCGTCCGGCAGAAAGACGCACGCGCGCCGTCGGCATGGTGATGCGCGCCACCGCAACGGTGCGCACGAAATCCAGCGGATCGAGATCGTCCGATTGCGCCAGCGGCGTGCCTTCCACCTTGACCAGGTTATTGATCGGCACGCTTTCCGGGTAAGGATTCATGTTGGCCAGTTGCGCGATCAACCCGGCGCGCTGCGTGAGGCTCTCGCCCATGCCGACGATGCCGCCGCTGCAGATATTCATTCCCGCCTTGCGCACCCGTGCCAGCGTGTCGAGCCGATCCTGATAGTCACGCGTGCTGATGATGTCGCCGTAGAATTCGGCCGAGCTATCCAGGTTATGGTTGTAATAATCCAGGCCGGCGGCACGCAACTGCTCGGTTTGTTCGTCGTTCAGCATACCCAGCGTGGCGCAGGTTTCCATGCCCAGCGCACGCACCGCCTTGACCATTTCTACCACGATTTCCATATCTTCAGCCGTCGGCTCGCGCCATGCCGCGCCCATGCAAAAGCGCCCGGCACCTTTCTGTTGCGCGGCACGCGCGGCCTTTACCACTGCGCTCACCTCCAGCATTTTTCGATCCTCCACGCCAGCCGAGTGGAACGCCGATTGCGGGCAATAGCCGCAGTCCTCGGTGCAACCGCCCGACTTGATTGAAATCAGGGTGGAAAGCTGTATCGCATTCGGGTCAAAATGCTCGCGGTGGATTTGCTGCGCGCGGTACAGCAGGTCGGCGAACGGCAACTTGAACAAGGCTTCCACCTCGGCCACGCTCCAGTTCTTTTGTGTATCAGTCAATTTGATCGGGCGGACGCATTCTGTGGTTTGTGTACTCATAATGGCTTAACTGGGTATGATTCAAGTTGAACGGAAGCAGCGCATCATCCTTGAAAGGACAGTAGCTTGTCAATTTCACGCCACGCGATCCTGAACATCAGCGCAAAAATTAAGCGGATCTTGCCCGCCCAACCCTGCGTTCTATGCGGCAGCATGAGCCATGACGGCTTATGGTGTGCTGCTTGCGACAATGCCCTGCCCTTGCTGGATGCGGCGTGTTGTCCAAGCTGCGCCCTGCCGATGCCACGCGGCGAACGATGCGGCCAATGCCTGAATCACCCGCCGTTATTCGCCCGCACCACCGCCGTGTTCGGCTACGTGTTTCCGCTCGACAAGCTCATCCAGGCGATGAAATACGGCGAACAACTTTCACTGACCTACGCCTTTGCGGAAAAACTGGCGCAACGCATCGATCCTGCCAGCCTGCCCGACTGCGTTATTCCGATGCCACTACACCCAAACAAACTGCGCGAGCGCGGCTTCAATCAATCGCAATTGCTCGCCGCCAGAACCGCCCGCGAACTTGACCTCGACCTGTTGCCGGATGCCTGCCGGCGCGTGCGCGACACACCGCCACAATCCGCCTTGCCGTGGAAGGAGCGCAAGAAAAATATGCGCGCTGCGTTCTGCTGCGATATTGATTTGACCGGCAAGCATGTCGCGCTGGTGGATGATGTACTGACCACCGGCGCCAGCCTGAACGCGCTCGCCGAGGCGGTGCAACAACGCGGCGCGGTTACCCTCAGTGCGTGGGTGGTGGCGAGAACGCTGCCGCATTCAGAGGACAGGTGACAGATTTTTGTGTGCCGCCATGCGGCACAGTAATATCAATTCGCGACATGGCCGCACAAACCGTCTGTCCTCTGTCCTCTGAAAATCAAAGCTCTTTGATTTTCCGCTGCACAAACGCCTGCAATTCCGGACTGAGCGCCTTCGTTTCGAGCGCGCGCCGGAACGCATTCTTGGCATCGATATCGCGCTCCAGCGCCTGCAAGGAAATGCCCAAGCCCATCAGCCAGATGCCGTTATCCGGGGCAAGTTGCAGCGCAACCTGATAATGGGCAATCGCCTCCTTGTGCCGGTTCTGGCGTTGCATCAATGCGGCATAGAACGCCTGGTAGTCGGCCTGCGACTTGGCATAGGGCAATGAGGTTTCCAGTGTTGCTGCCGCCAGATCGACCGTGCCTTGCTCCACCTGCAGGCGAGCCAGCAGCATGGCAAACCCGGTATGTTCCGGCTTGTGTTTCAGGCCGTCCTGCAACACACGTCCGGCATCCGCGCCACGCCGGCTTTCCAGCAGCAGCGCCACCAAGGCCTGACGCGCCGCATCATGGCCCGCATCCAGACGCAAAGCCGCTTCATATCCCGCCATCGCATCGGTGACATGTCCCCGCTGCATCAACTCCACCGCATTACGAAATTCCGCTTCGGCCTGCTGAGCAGGGCTGACCCGCTTCATCGGCGACACGCCTTCCGGTGGCCTCAGGTCCATTTGCGCTTTTGGCGGGGCGGATTGGGTTGGCCGCGGCCTGACGGCTCTCTCCGGCGGCGCTGCCTTTACCGGATGTTCTTCTGCAGGGGGTGCAGGGGGTGCGGGGAGTGCCGGTACGGCCGTCTTTGCCGGATGTTCTTCGGCGACAACTTCATTTTTCACGACAGGCACTGCCTGTCCAGAACTTGCCGAAGCGGCCTGCCCCGTGCCTTGCTGAGGAGTCGCGAGTTGAGGCGGCGAACTTGATTCAAAAATCAGGCGCGAGACCGGCGGCAGGATTTCCTCCAGTGGCGCTTCCCCCGCGCTAATGCCACCGGCAACGGCGGCCGGAGCGGCAGGCGGAGCAACGGGCGCAGGCACCGCGGGCTGAGGCTGCACGGATCCCATCGCGACAACCTCCGGCTTGTTGTGTGTCTTCTTCCCCTGCCATGTAACAATTCCAGCTGCCAGCGCCACGCCCAGTGCCACCCCCAATACCACCAGCAAAGGCATATTCAACTTGAGCCGGCTCTGCGGTACAGCGCGCACCAGGGTTCGTTCCAGTGGCGTATTCGCACCACGCTGCTCAAGCTGGTTAAGTACCTGGTTGATAACGCTCATTGCAGCTCCATCCACAAGACTGCAAACAAAACGATGAGCAGGACGATCAACACCAGCAACGATGGCAACCAGTCACGTCGCGCCTCCGGCGTATCTGCCGCCGCATCGCCAATATGACTGGCCAGCACCTGCTGCCTGCCATCGCTGAACGCCAGCATCAAGGCCTTGTGCGCAATGATGTTGACTAACCTCGGCGTCCCGCCGGTGATGCGATACAGCTTATTGACCGCACCCTTGGTAAAGAGCGTATCACCGGAATATTGGGCGACTGTCAGTCGATGACGCAAATAACGTTCCATCTCATCCTTGCGCAATCCTTTCAGCTCATGCTGAAAACTGATGCGCTGGCGCAGCTGGCGTATCGAGCGCTGCCGCAGTCGTTCGTTCAACTCCGGCTGTCCGAACAACACCACTTGCAACAACTTGCGTTTCTCGGTTTCGAGATTGGTGAGCAGACGCAACACTTCCAGGCTTTCCAGCGGCATCGCCTGCACCTCGTCCAGACACACTACCGCGCGCTGGCCTTTACGCGCACATTCCAGCAGCGCAAGCGTCAACCCTTTCAACAACTGGTGCTGGTCGGCATCCTTGTCCAGCGGCACGGAGAATTCTTCCGCCAGCGCCAACAACAGGCTGCGCGGTTCAAGGTAGGGATTGAGGATATAGGCAGTCAGAAATTGCGGCGCGGGTGGCGTCTGATTCAGCAGGGCGAGAAACTTGCGGCATAGCAACGTCTTGCCGTTGCCCACCTCCCCGACAATTTTTACGAAACCCTCGCCGTTGCGCGCCGCCACCAGCAGCGTATTGAGCGCCGCCTGATAGCTGGCACCGGCAAAAAAGAAGTGGGTGTCAGGGGTCAGGCTAAAGGGAAACTCACGCAGACCAAAGTGTTGCAGGTACATATCTAACGCCTTGAGTTTAGCTTGTTAAACCGGTCGCGGCTGTGAGTGATGTCATCCGACCAATCCTTGTCGTTATCCACGACGGTAGGCTTCAACAGGATAATCAATTCGCGCTTTTCGCTGCGCTTATTGATATTGCCAAGAAGCGTCTTGGGCAGACCCGGCAAACCGGCGCTGTCTCCAAAGGTCGCCTGACGCATCAAGCCGCCGATGGCCACGACCTGCCCATCGCGCGCCCGCACGATGCTGTCGGATTCGGAAATGGAACTGGAAGCCAGCGGCAAATTCAATGTTCCGCCCGCACCGCCGGTATTTACCGTCTTGTTTACCGTGCTAACCAGGCTTACCGAAGGATGGATGTGCAAAATAATCTCGTTGTTCTGATCGATACGCGGCGTCACGTCCAGCGAAATGCCGGAAAAGAATGGCTGCAGCGTCACGCTCGGCGTAGAGGTCGTGGCCGTGCCGGTCGTCGTCGTGGTGGAAACATTGGTGACGAAGAACTCGTCCGTCCCGACCTTCAGCACCGCCTTCTGACCGTTCAACGTGGCGATGCGCGGACTGGACAACACATGCACATTGCCCTGGGTTTCCAGGAAATTCAGCAATACCGCAAAATTGTTGGTTTGAATTGCCATTCCGAACAATGAACCTACCGCGCCGGCTGCCGCAGCCGAAATGGCAGCGTTAGCCAATGAGGTTCCTGCGGTAATCTGCGCGGAGCTGCCGGGAATATTTCCCGGTAAAGGGGTTTTGAACGCAGCCCAATTCACCCCGCTCTGGAAATTGTCGCTCAACTGCACCTCGATAATTTTCGCCTCGAGAATCACCTGGCGTTCGATAGAAATTTGCGATGCCTTGAGATAGGCCGCAATATTCCTCAACTCGTCCGGCATCGCGCGCACCACAATCACGCCGGACATCGGGCTCACCACGACACTGCGCCCTGGCGCATTGCCCACGATCGCTTGCAGCGAGGCAGTCAACTCAGTCCAGAAATCTGCACTGCTGGTTGTGCTCACATTGCTGCCGCCCGAGCCCGCTGCCGTCGACCCTGTCGTACCCGTCGTGCCCGTTGTACCCGCCGTGCTCGTCGTACTCGTCGATCCTGTTGACCCCCCTAACCCCGAACTGGAGGTGACATTCAATGACGAAGTGCCGGTGCGCGCTCCGGTCAGATAATTCACCTGAAAAATCCGCGTTTGCAAGGCAATCGGCTGAATGTAAATACGCGTGCCGTCCAGCTTGTAATCGTAGCCGTATATCTCGTGAATCGCCTCTAGCGCCTCGAACATTGTCACATCTTTCATGTTCAGCGAAATGCTGCCGCTGACATCCGGGTGCAGCAGCATGCTGTAACGTGTGCCCGAAACAATTGCCATGAATACCTGATTGACCGGCGTATCGTTCACCGTCAAATCGAATCTGACCTCCAGCGGCTTATTGTCCAACATGGGCATACCCACCGTAAGCGGGGGCAGCAGGGCATCGCTCACCGCATCGGGCCTGCCCGTCGGCGCGCCACTCTGCGCAGCCTGTTTCATTTCGCCCTGAATGGCCTCCGCGGTAGGATTACGGCCATTCGACGCGGCGCATCCTGCCAAAAACAGCACCAGCCATAACAAAATCCTCATCTTCTCTCCTCGCGTGCATTCGGCCCACTTTTTTGTCTGCCGGATCGCACTTCACCCATCGGCGGCAGCGGCCTTATTTTTATTCCCTGCTTGCCGGTCATGATGACGTCGGGAAACAGCGTAATCACGCGCCGCCCGTCTGGGCCCTCCAGTGTCACACGACCTTCATTCACTTCAATCAATTTTTCATCACCAAGATTACTGCCCAATTCAATAGCCTTCCCGTCAATAATCGCTACCCGGCGGGTTTTGGAAATAATGATGGACTGCAGTCCATGGACTACATTTCCCCCGCCCCCAGGCACGACGACGACTGCGGAAAGGCTGTCGGGTGGCCGGGTCGGGTCGCGCAGCTCTTCGGCATAACAAGCCATAGAGAGCAAAAGACAGCATGCAAAAAACAGCCCGTCATGTGCCACCCTGCGGCACATCCCGGCAGCCCGCGCAACGATGCCGCGATCACCATTCCGCCCCTCATTTCCCGCCTCCTGCCTTGCGATTATACCGTCAGCCACGTCTCATCCAAACTCAATGTGTACATGGTCAGTGTCAGCTCCGCCTCGGGGTGTTTAACCACTTTAAAACTGATCTCCCCCCAATACATTTGCGTCGGCATTTTCTCCAGCGAAGCGAGGTAATTCAACATATCCAGATAACCGCCGCGCACGGTAATTTGTATACCATGCTTGAATATTTGTTTTTGCACGACAACTGAACCGGCAGCAGACGATTGCGGCCGGGTTTCCACTGATTTCTTGACCAGCGAGCTGGCCGGCAGGGTTTTCAATTCGACCAGTTGCAGCTTGTCGTTCTGACTCAGCACCTGTTTCAGCAACTCGGCCATTTTATCCGGCTCGACCAACTGGTCGCTGCGGCTTTGCAAATAGCTCTCCTGCTCCTGCAACTTCAGCTTGAGCTCTGCCAACCGGGCAGGTAACGGCGAATCCTCGGCTTCGCGCTTGGCGCGCAACTGCTCTTGCATCATCACCTGCACCTGCACCTCCAGCTCCTTCATTTTCTCCTGCTGCTGCACCACCTCAGCCGACAACGCCGCCTTCTTCACCAGCAAAGGATCAATCAGCAGCGTATTGACCAACGTGAACACCAGAAATGCCGCCACCAGAAACATGATCGCGCGCTCGCGCAGCGACAGGGCGTCAATCTTGCTGCGCGCCAATTCCCAGTAAAGTTTCATTTTTTCACCTCGGTTACCGGGCCGGAATGCAGGCTGAATTCCACATAACGCGAAGCAGCGCCCATGCTTGGGTCAGTCGCCGTCTGGCGCATTTGCAGGGTGGCAAAGGTCTTGCCGCGCATGACGCTCTCATTGCTCAAGCGCTGAATATAGGTGGCCAGCAGGCCGGGATTCAGCACCCCGCCATTCAGGCTGATTTGTGACCCGCCTTCGGTCATCTTGAAGCCGGTCAGCCACACTCCCTGCAGTACCTGGCGCGAGAAGGCGCGCATGTATTCAGAATAGCCGGTGGTATTACCCAACGCATCGGAGTTGATGACAGCCATCAATTCTGACTGGTCGGCAACCTGCCTTTCCAGTTCCTGCACCTCGCTCTGCAATTCCTGGCCGGTCTGTTGCGGGGGGAATTCTGTGACATAGTTCGCCAACCGCACCTGCTCCATGTTGTAGCGTTTGGTGCTGTCCAGCAATTGCTTGCCCATCAGATCGACCTGATAAACCGCGTAACCATAAAAAAGCAACGATCCCGCGATGACAGCACCCATCGTCTCCAGCATGGACAGCAGCGAAAAAGGCTTACGCTGCTTCCCGAAAGCCGGATTGAACAGGTTAATCTGCTGACTCATGGCGCGCCCTCACCCTGACGCAATGCCGCGCCCAGCGCCGGAAATGCGTATGAGGCAAATTCACTTTCGGCAAGTGCCGGAACCGCACGGATGTCCATCACCTGCGAGATATCCAGTTTCTCGACTGGCTGGTCGACGGTCGAAGCAAGAAACGCCACCAACCCGGTATCGTCCGGCGCGCTTACCAGCACACGATTAACCGGCTGGCGATTAAACTGGCGGTCAAAATAATCCAGTGACCGCTGCAACTCCAGTTCGAGACGACCACGATACTGCTCGCGCAGCTTCTCGTTGGCATCCTGCAACTGCCCCACGCTGATTTCGACACGCCGCGACAGGTACAACTCGCCACCCGAGGTAAAGGTCAACAAACCGCCCTTGTCATCGAAGGCCAGCACAACCAGCGTGCGGTCCTTTTCTTCGAACAGCGCGGCAATATTGCGCTGCGCCATTTCTGGAATATCGATCACCTCCAGTTTGATTTTAGCCTGCCTGAATAGCGCCATGCGTTTCTGGATAATGTCGTTGGCTGCGGCAACCGCGTACAGGGATTGCGCACGATCCGAGCCGGATTGGGTCGCGGGAATCTGCAACACGTCCACTGTTGCATTGTCGACCGGGTAATTCAGACTGTCCTTGATCTTCCAGCGGATCGCCGTCTTCAGTTCCTCGGCAGGCACATTGGGTGCGTCGACCAGCAACATCTGATATTCATCCGGGGTCAGCAGCGTGGTGAAACGACGGCCGCCAGAATTTGCCTCGCGGCACGCTTTTTCCAGCGCAGCCGCCGTTATTTCACCGGTCTCGTGGTATTCACAGCGCAGCACCTGCGGCAGCGCCTCGACAAATTTGACTTCCGCAAGATAAATGCCATGCGCGCCAAAAGCGACGGAAATACGACTGTCACCCTGACTTTTTGATCCAAATAACGAGGAAATGGACGGAATTTTCATAATTGACGCGAACTTAATTCATTAACTCATTGTTGTCAATGATTTTTCAGTATTTATTCATCCCAATTCCTTCAACGCGAACTTGGCAAAAGATTTTTCATCGTCAGCGACAAACGAGCTTTTGAAAGGACTTTGAAAAAAGTCGCGGGAACGCTTGCTAACCACCTTACTCAGCCGTCAGAAATTAAAGCTACAAAAAATTGATATTCATGTGTAGGAGCCCGATTTATCGGGCGATTTCAAGCTCGGCAGCTTCTTCCGCATCGATTTTCAGGCGCAGCTTTTCTGATGCGCAATTTAACCTGTTAGGTTACAAATCACAATAGCATGGCTTGCAGGTCGGGTTTAACCCGACATCTCGGGCTGAAGCCCGATCTACGCTTAATCTGGTGGAATGGTGCACGCTTGACGGTGCTTTTGGAGTTTCGTGTAAATTTTGCCGCAGTCTCCGGGAGCGCGGGCGTCCCCGCCCGCATCATGCCGACGAGACGTCGGCGCTTCAACAAATCCGGTTGCCTCGTCAGCATGACCGTATAAGTCCCAAACAGAATGCAACACTACACCAGGTTCAAGGCTGACAATGGAATCAACCCAAATGATTCATGGGCACGAAGCATTCCTGCGCGGGGATGGCGGGCGCTATGCCTGCCCCACCAACCAGTGGAACGTGACGAATGACAGGTAAATGCTGCCCAGCAACAATACCCAGCCGACTCGCTGCCGGTGGCGCGCGACAAAGACTTCCACATGGTCATGCGGCGTTGACAGGGGTTTACCAATACCGCGCAGGGAAATCCATTGATCAGACAGTTCCTCGGCGCCACGCAACATGCTCGGACGCAACCACATGAACAGGCCGATAAACAGCGCAACCACTGAACCGAGCAAGGCGAAGAACACCAGGCCATCCACCAATATGTCCAGCAAATTGGCCGGGGCATAATGGGTCAGGCGTCGTATTGCGGTGCCCTTGTCGAACATCAGGCCGAAGGTCGTCAGGATGTAACCTGACCCGAGCATGACCAACAGACCCATGGGGCGGTGATTCTTGAAAAACCAGCCCTCGATACTGATGGGCCGGTCCATCGGCTCGACGATATTTCGCACCGAAACCCAGCGATCGGTGGCGCGACTGATGCGCTCCACGAGGTGCGGCTTGAAGATGAGCAACAGGCTCAACACCACACCCACCGCCGCGCTGAACAACAGGAATATTGCCAGCGACTGCCATAATATGATACCGACCGCACTTGACTGCATGCCCCCTCCCCACAACAGCCCCTCGGTCAGGTCTTGATGCAATACGTCTGATGAGAGTGCCTCTATTGCCGCAGCGAACCGGCGCTGCCCCGTTACTGCCGGCTATCTTGGCATTTATTGCGAAATTAGTAAAGTTCACGGGTAAACACGAATTCTTTTTCGTGCGAGAAACCGATCAATGAAGTCTGGCCAACGGCAAAATCGCCCAGGGCGATGATGTTGCCCGCCTCGGTCGAAGTCGGCAACGGTGAAACCAGCGTGGTATTGAGCCAGCTGGGTGCCACATAGCGCTGAACGATAAAATTATCCGTATTGGAGCCGGAATCGATATCAGCGAGGACAAAATTGAATACTGCGCCAATGCTGTCAAAGATGAGAGCGCCATCTTTGCTCAGCGTCCAGTAACGATTCACGCTATAGGTTGGGTTGATCAGCGAGGTAACCAGCTGGGGGTGATCAGGTATGGTCGTCTTGGCCGTCATGTTGCCCGCAACGCTTACTGAATAGGCCGTCACGGCAACCGGCGCATAGTCAACGCCGGTCCCGATCTCAAAATTCTGCAGTATCTGGCTGCCGATCGCGAAATGCTTGGTCAGGTTGCCTACGATGTGACCGCTGCTCCTGACCACGGTCGCGCCAGACGGCATCACCAGTGCGTTCGCGCCAGTGGTGATATTGCCGCTGGCAAGCGTCAGGGTGTTGCTCACCGTCACGGTATTATCGAGGGTAAGCCCGGCGAGATTGTTCATGGTCAAATCATGGAACGTCGTGGCCCCGGTCAGGCTGCTCGCTGCCGATCCGCCAAAAGTCACATTGCTGGTTCCCGCCGCAAAGCCCGCGGTATGGGTGAAGTTGCCCAGGACGGTGATCACGCCGCTCGCGGTCATACCGCTCGCGTTATTCAACGTCAGATTGAAGAAGGAGGCCGGGCCCGCGATGGCTTGGGCAGAGGCGCCGTTAAAATTGAAGGTGCTGCTGCCCGGCGTAAGCGTACCGCCGCCGCTGAAATTGCCTTTGATATTGTGCGTGAAGCTGCTCGCGAGGAACGTCGTGCCCGCGCCGATCGTCAGGTTGCCATTCACGGTGATCGCGGCCCTGACATCGGCCGTGGCAGTTCCGGACAGAGTCAGGTCGCCTGCGACGGTCATTGCGGTGCTCGGCGTGATGGTCGTTCCGGTGCCGCTCAGCTGCAGGTGTCCGTACGCTTCGTTGGTCGCAATCTGGCTCGCACCCGCGTAATCCACCGTGCTCGTGGGCCCAAGCGTATGCGTCGCATAGTTAGCAGGAAAGGTTTTATTACCGGTTATCATGAGCGCCGCCCCGTTTGCCACGCTGATAGTTCCGCCGACCGCGGTCCGGTCAACAGAAGACCCGGAAAGATTGAGTATGCCGCCGCTGATGTTGAGATTGCTCACGACGGGGGCGTTACCGGACAACGTCGCCGTGCCGGCGCTCTTGCCTATGGTCAGGTTGTTGTACGTGTAAGCGCCCACCGATTGCGCGCCCGCCCCGTTGTAGATGACGCTGCCGGTGCCGGGCGCCAAGGTTGCGCCGGTCGCGAAGTCACCCACGATGTTTAATGTGCCTGCTCCGGTAAATGTAATAAGGGAGCTTGCATTTACGCCGGAGATGCTGCCGCCGACCGTCACAGAACCGTCACTCATGGAAAGAATGGCATTGCGGTTACCGTTCCCGCCCGTCAGCGTCAAATTGCCGCCGATGCTGAGCGTTCCCGTCCCGACAACAATCGAATTGCTTTGCCCATTGCCCACCGATGACGCGTTGACGGTTGCAGCGCCGGTCACCGACAATGACTGGCCGGCGCCGATCACAAGCGCCGAGGTGGAAGCGCCGGTCATGCTCAGGGAGTTGCAGGCCGCAGGAACGTTCACCGTGACGGTGTGGCCGGGGGCTATGACGACGTCATCAGCCGCAACGGGCGCCGTGCAGCCGGTCCAGATTGCAGCATTCCAGTTTCCGCTGGCATTGGAAGTACAGGTGAGCGCGTAAACGGCGCCGCTCGGTGCGAGGAAGAGGACGGCTAGTCCGAGGGCGCCCAGGCAGTGCTTCAGGATTTGTTTTCTGTTTGACATCATGTTAGAAGTTGGCCACCGTTGCTCCAATGCGTCTCCGGGTGTAGTCCGGGCTGCCGTAATCGCGAAACTCGGCCACACTTTCAATATAGTAGGTCTTATCCGTTGCAGTAACATACGTTGTCACGCAGGTCACGGTGACATTGACCCCGTCGAGAACCGTGTCGGTCAAGGGAAAAGTCGTTGACGCCAGGCATATCCCGTTGCCACCGATTGCACGATGAATGCCCCATTCTATGCCCGCCTTGGCAGCATAGTAGACACGCGCAGCCAACAGTGACCGGCTGCCCGTCTCGTGCTGCGCCCCGCTCAGGGTCGCCATGTACACCCCCAACAGCGACAGCAGCACGATCAGTATGACCGCGCTGACAATTGCGAATCCCCGTTGTTTTCCCGCGCGGGTCATCATCGGCTGTTATCCTGTTGTGCCTGATGGATGAGGCGTATTACCTCCCCTTCCTTCGACAGGGTAAGATCCAGCGTGACCAGGCTGCGGTTGCGCACATCCACCGAGGATGACGTGACAACACATGACTCGACACTATTGGTCACCAGCGCGCTGGTCACACCGGGAAGACTGTCGAGCGTGGCGGCCGTAGCCGGCTGGCTCGCCTGTATCGGGTAGTCGGCGTAACGGGTGAGCGTACCGCTCGCCTTGTCGCAGACATAACTGACCGGCTTCTCAACCAGATACATGCGGTTCCGTGGACTGGAATCCAGGAACGCATGATTATTCCCAAGACTGATGTGCTGGGTGCCGAGCGTCGGGCAGGACGCTCCCGGGTTGTCCGAAATCGTAATGGTTTCGCCTACTTTGGTAATGACACCGGTTGCGTTGCCCTGCCTGTTGAGGGTCAGGGGGCCATAAGCGTCAAAGCCGGTGATCCCGAGATTGTTGATCACGATATGGTAGGTCGTATAAGCGCCCGGAGTGATGTTCTGAAAACATCCCAGATTATCCCAATCCTTGTCAAAGTCTCCATGCAGATTGATCTTGGCGGATGCCGCGCCCTGGGTCACATATTTGCCCCCGTCGATGATCGGCCACAATTCCATGGCAAACCCATTCGTTGAATTCGTCACCCGGATACTGTTGGGAAGCGCGATGCGCACGTCTCTGGCCATGCGGCGCAGCGCGCTTTCGGCAGCGTCCACCAGGGCGGCGCGCCGGCCCAGGTCGGCATATTCCTGAAACGGCTTCATGAAAAAAAGCAGCAGCATTGCCGCCACAATTCCGGCGATAGCAACAACCATGATCATTTCGATCAGTGTGAAACCCCTGTTGCGGGCTCCGGGATCGACAACGTGACGAGAAATGAAGGAGACCATCATAGCGGCAGACAGTAGGGATTACCCTGTTTCCCCTGTTGTACTGCGGGATCATTGCAGTTGTAGTTGGTGCGGTAACCCGTGAGCACAATAGCCTTTGCCGCCGGATCCTGCACCTGAACATCAACCCGCAGCACCCGCAGCGCCCCGGTGTTGTTGACCTGGCTGGATGCCGGACCCAGCGTCACTGTCCCGTCCAGGGTCACCGTCACGCTCACGGTATAGCCTTCCAGTCCTTCGATCGGATTGTTGAACTGGTCGCGCGGCCCGACATGCGTCACGCCGTTATAGTCGCACACATTGTCATATATACCCCTTCCGCCCGCTTCCGGCGCGGGGCACACCTGCGTCGTGTCGCCGGAGGGATCCAGAAACGGTTTCAGCAGAATCTCTTCCATATAGGACTCGCCTATCATCAGCGCCTGCTCTTGCATCATCGGGTCTGCGCTGCGCGTGGTCAGGAAGCTCATTAGCGACATGACCCCCACCACGCCGGAGCCAATGATCATGATGGCGACGATGAGTTCGATCAGGCTGAAACCGCGCTGGCTTGCGAGGAAGGTTCGGTTCATCATGGCACCTGCACAAAACCCGTCGCACCAATGATCGTGAACGTATCGGCGTTTACCGTCACCGTCCGGTCCACTCGATCGCTCGCATCACCCAGGGCCGTAAACACCACCGGGTTGCCGGTCATGGACAGTGTCATCAACTCTGGGGCAACGACGCTCATCGGCAGCCCGTTGCCGGGGTGGGCCACCGCCCGGGTGAATGCCCCGGTATCGCAATTGGTCGCCCGCTGGTTGAGCATATAGGTGTTGGACGAAACCGACATCTGCACTTCACAACCGCTGGTGACTGCCAGCGTACGCGCGTAGCGCGCGGCCCAGGTGACTTCGTCGTAAAACCCCCGTTCCTCGAACGCCCGGCTTTCAAACAGGGGGGCGGCCACAACCGCCAGAATGGCCATGATCGCCACCAGCGTGATCAGCTCGATCACGCTGAAACCGGCGTTGCGCCTCGATGGTAAACGGTGGATTGGCAACATCATCCTCGGACAACTGCTTGTTTGCGGAACAGGCTGCACTCTACACTTCGCTCCCATGAAAAGCAAAAAACAGGGGAGCCGAAGCCCCCCTGTTCCGTTTAACACCCGACTGACCCGTCAAGCCCGGCATGCGCACAATGTCCGCTGCCGGATTATTGCGTCGCATGTGGGCCTGAACGGGCAATCGGCATCAGCAGCCCGCGCGCGTTGCGGTTGTGAGCTCGCTGACGATGGGGGGAACACCTGCCTTAGTCGATTCTGTATAGGTGAAGGAACAGGTAGGATTTGTTTCGGCACCTGAAGCACCAGTCGTACCCGAGCCGCCGTTTACCGAGAAGGTCACTACGCTGCCAGTTACAGTAGCTCCAAACCCTGCTTTGTTTAGCTCTGAAAGCAAAGGTCTAAATTTTCCGGTCAAGCCGGCAACGTTGATGATGCCTGTTCCGTCTAGAACTTGAGTACCGACGGTGCCTGCAGCGGGATAACCATTGACTACGTTTACAAGTCCCACTTCGGTACAGACCTGTCCAGTAGTACCTTGCGAGTTATCAGCAATGACTGCACTTGCAGCTGCAAGGCTTTCACCGGCACAAGCATCGGGGTCGATCTTGCCTTTCGATAACAGCGTGTTATGGATGGTGCCAGAAGCGGTGATGACAGAATTGCGCAGGGATTCGAGCTTGGTAATGCGCGCGTCTTTGGCCGCATCGGCGAATTTCGGCACCGCCACCGCTGCCAGCGTGCCCACGATCACCATCGTCGTCACCAGTTCGACCAGTGTAAAGCCGGATTGTTTTTTCATTTTGTTCAGTTGTTTCATTTCAATTCTCCCTAAGAGTAGCGGGCCGCAGCCCAATTAACAGGAATATCACTTCGTCCGGGCAGGACTTGCCGCAGCAAGTCCCGAGCAGACATTTGCACTATTTGTATCAGGATGGTCCATATCGAAACAGGCAGAAAGCCAACTTTCCTTACCCGATGATGGGGTGAGAGGTTCCCGCAACGTCAACTTCGGGAATCACCCCATCAATCAGGATGGAAAATCAGCAGCCCGCGATATCGATACCGGAAACGACAGGCGCGGCGCCCTGCCCGGCCGACTCGGTATAGGTAAACTTGCAGGTCGTATTGACCTGCTCATTAACCGCACCGCTCGTGCCCGACCCGCCGATCACCGAGAAGGTCACCGTGCCGGCATCGACAGAAACACCGTAACCTTCTGCGTTAAGTTGCGTCACAGTCGGCCGGAAATCGGAGGTCAAACCGGCCGCGTTAATGATGCCGGTATCGGCAATGGTCGTTGCGTTAATGGCGCCGTCTATCGGATAGCCGTACTTTGTGCTGACAATACCGTCTTCGGTACAAACCGTTCCGGAATCGTCACGCTCGTTATTCGCAGCACTGGCGGCGGAATCGGTACCGGGACAGGCGGCCTGATCGATCCGGCCGCGCGCCAGCACCGTACCGTGGATAATGCCGCTGGCAGCCAGAACCGCACTGCGTGCCGCATTCAGTTTGGCGACACGCGCATCCTTGGCCAGATCGGTGAACTTCGGCAATGCCGTCGCCGCCAGAATGCCCAGAATCACGATCACCATGATGAGTTCAATCAGGGTAAAACCAGACTGGTTTTTCATTTTAATACTCCTTATTAAGTTGCGGGCCGCAGCCCAGATTAATCAAGAACTTCTGCTTCTACTCCGTCTGACGAGCCCTTGCCGCAGCAAGAGCCTGACAAACATAGGAACTATTTACACCATAGCCGGCGGCAAGTCAAGCCCGCCCGGCCATCCCCGGATGGAAATCAGCAGCCCGTTATCGTGACGGCCGTGATCACCGGGGCAACGCCATCCCCCGTCGGCTCGGTGTAGGAAAAGCTGCAATTATCGTTGACCTGCTCATTGGCAGCACCGTCCGTACCCGACCCGCCGATCACCGAAAACACCATCGCCCCGCTAACGAGCTCGACACCGTAACCTTCTGCATTGAGTTGGGGCAGCGTCGGCCGGAAATCGGAAGTCAGGCCGGCCACGTTGATGATGCCGGTGCCGCTAACCGCTGTCGCACCGATCGAGCCATTTGCCGGATAACCATATACCACGTTGACAATGCCGTTCTCCGTGCAAACCGTCCCGCTTTCGCCTTTCGCGTTGGTTGCCGCAACAGCGCTGCCGGCAGTCGTCTCGCCCGGGCAGACCGCGGCGTCGATCCTGCCTCGCGCCATTGCCGTGCCGTGGATGGTGGCGGACGCCCCTAGCACCGCACTGCGTGCGGCGTTCAGCTTGGCAACACGCGAATCCTTGGCCAGATCGGTGAATTTCGGCAAAGCCACCGCCGCCATGATGCCCAGAATCACCACCACCATGATGAGTTCGATCAAAGTAAAACCAGAATGTCGTTTCATTTCATTCTCCTTCCGTGTTTGGGGTCGCAACCCCGTTAGTTATTAGTCAAACTCGCCTGACCGGGTCTTGCCGCAGCAAACACCGAAAAAAGCACTCCCACTGTAGAGCTTTTGAGGTAATAAAGCCAGCTTTATCAGTGGTGAATCTGGCGCAGGTATGGAGACGCGGGACGCCCGGAAAAGCGGGGCCTGACCGGATATGAATGATCCGGGTAAAATGGAGCGAGACGGGGGGACGCTTGCTAAGACAGCGCGTGCAGCGCGGCAAAAAGCAGATAGGTGCTGCCCACCAGCAACAGCCAGCCGACCCGCTGCAGATGTCCGGCAACGAAATGCTCCACCTGCTGATGCGGTGCATCCAGCACTTCGGTGGCGCGGCAACTGGATATCCAGCGGTTGGTTTCCGCTTCGATACTGCGCAGCAGGCTGGGGCGCAGCCACAGGAACAGCCCGACAAACAGCGCCAACCCCGCGCCGATGAGCGAAGTGAGCACCAGCGCATCAAGCAAAATATCCAGCAACCAGTCCGGGGCGTGAACAGACAGGTGCTGCATCGCGTTGGGCTTGTTGAACCACAGGCCGAAGTATCCGAGCATGTAGCACGCCCCGCCGGCAATCACTACGCCGAGCAGGCGATGGTGGCGATAAAACCATTGCTCGATATTGATGCTGCGATCCAGAAAACGGTTCAGGTGGTGCGTGGAAACCCAGCGATTCACCAGGCGGTTGATCGGCGCCACAAGTTGCGGCCTGATCAGGAGCAGCAGAGAAACAACGATACCCATCAATGCCCCGACGATCAGAAAAATGGCCAGCGACTGCCACAGGATCATGCTGACCGGGCCGGCATTCAAGGCAGTAATCGTATCCGTTGACATATTAATACCCCTCTCATTCCCGCCTGCACTCAAGACAGATAATTTTTACTGTCCGGCAAACCGGCTATCCATCATAAAAGCGTTTAACCCAAATAACCCATTCAGCCCGTTCGAGCTTTGGAGCCCGATTTAACCAGCCACTTAACCATCGTTTTTTGATGGATGAGTGGAATGGCTATGCAGGCGATCTGAATGGAGAGACCATCGCGCAATGAATTGCGCTCCAGGGGCCCCCTAATTATCTGCGTTTAACCCAGATAATTATTAAAAAAACCAAGCCCTCTTGTGGGAGCGCAATTTATTGCGCGATTCTTGTCAACAATCGCTCGATAAATCGAGCTCCTACAGCCTGATGGATTATTTGGGTTTAAGACGAACGCTTGGATTCTACCATGCCGGCTCATCAAAACCACGTGTAGGGCTCAACCGGCTCGAACAGCGTGCCGGTCAGCCTGGCAGGTTTGCCCGGTGGCGCCTGCGTGCGCGTGGCCTGCTCGCCGGTGGCAATATGAAAGCGTATCCAGTTCTTGCCATCCTTGCCCGGCTTGAAGTGGCCGGTGTTGCGCACGACATAGATCAGATCGCGCGATTTGAGATCAAACAGCCAGTTGCCGGACTGCACGGTTAGCGGGGTAGGGTCATAAAACTCCCCGGCGTAATTGCCGGGTATTTTCAGCAGCCAGCTCATCGGGTTGTCCTGCGCCATTGACGGAAAGTCAGAAAGATTATCGCGCTGCCACATCTGGCCGCGTCGGATAACCAGCGCATCCTGGATCGCGCCTGCCACGCCTTCCATGGCGGTCTTCTCGGCCTGCTCCTGGTAGATCAGCGCGCGATCGATGAACGAGCTCATCATTACCGCGAAAATGACGATCACCACAATCAGCTCCAGCAGGGTAAAGCCGCGCTCTGCGGCGGGTTGCTTATGCATTCCCAGGCAACCCGCGGATTTCCGTTCTCTGATGGAACTACTAGCCATTCGACTGGGCTGGCAAACAACGCCGGCCCAGTCGCTGGTTATGTCCTCTGACATTACCGACGCAGTGCCACTTTGCCGAGGTCCCACATCGGCAGGAATACGCCCAGCGCCATGATCAGCACCAGCACACCGAGCAGCATGATCAGGATCGGTTCAATTTGCGAGCTCAGGGTCTTGACCTCGTATTCGACATCACGCTGGTACATGTCCGCCACCTCGAACATCAACCCGTCCAGATCACCGGTCTCCTCGCCCACCGCAATCATTTGCAGCACCACCGGATTAAACACCTCGGAGGCGACCGCAGTGCGCAGAATGCTCTCGCCGCGCTCCACGCCCTCGCGCATCTTTTCGATGCGGCCGCGCATGAATTCGTTGTCCACCACCAGGCCGACCACAGTCAGACCCTGCAGAACCGGCATCCCGCTCTTGAAGGAAAGCCCCAACGCGCGCGCGAAGCGCGCCAAGGTGGATTTGTAGATGATCTTTCCGGCGATCGGCAATCTGAGTTTGTACTTGTCCCACTTGTAGTGCCCAACGGGCGTGCTGACGTAAAACTTGAAGCCCATTACTGCGGCGACCACCATGGCCAGCATCAGCAACCAGTACTGCACCATGAAATTTGAAAAACCGAGCAGCACCCGGGTCATGACCGGAAGCTCGGCACGATAGCTTTCAAACACCTTGGCGAACGAAGGGATCACGAACAGGTTGATAACCACCAGCGCAATGACCATGGCGAGTATCACGAAACTGGGATAGCGCATCGCGGCCTTGATGCGTTCGCGCATGTCGCGTTCGAATTCCAGGAAGTCATACAGGCGGACAAAGGTCTCGTCCAGCATGCCGGTCATCTCGCCCACTTGCACCATACTGACATAAAACGGCGAAAAGACCTCGGGGTGACGACGCATCGACGCATTCAGCTCGCGCCCGCTGTCCAGGCTCTCGCGCAAATCCTTCAACACCCGCGCAAAGGCCGGGCTCTTGGTGGATTCCTGCAAGCCCGCCAATCCGCGCATGATCGGCACGCCCGCCTTGAGCAGGGTATACATCTGGCGACTGAACATCAACAAATCCATCAGGGTGGTTTTTGGGGCGAACAGACGCTTGAACCACTCCGGATCAACCGACTTGCCACCCGTCAGGCCGCGAGATTGCCTGATTTCGGTGGGCGTAATGCCGCTTTTCATCAACTGATCGGCGATACCCCCGCTGTCATTGCCCTCCAGTGTGCCTTCCACCCGGTCGCCGCTCGCATTGCGGCCCTTGTAGGCAAAAACGCCCATTGCTAATCCTCGATCTGGTTGCTGATGCGCATGACCTCGGCTACCGAGGTCGCCCCCTGCCGCATTTGCTCCTTGGCATGATCAAAAATGGTTTTACCCTGCATGCTCCGGTTCGCTGCCTCAATGAAGTGGGTGGGGCTCTCATGAGCTGCGGCCTCGACCATATCGTGCCCCATCTCCAGCATTTCATACACGCCCATGCGGCCGAGATAGCCCGTGCCGTTGCAATGCGAGCAACCCCGGCCGTGCTGCAAATTCTCCCATTGCTCAGGCGGCATGTCGACGCTTTTCAGCCACTCACTTTCCTGCGGCGTCGGCTTATGCGTCTCGCTACAGCTCACACAGACGCGGCGCAGCAGTCGCTGGCCGATGACGACCTGCACAGATGAAGCCACCATGTAGCGCGGCGTGCCCATATCCACCAAGCGAAACAACGTGCCCGAGGCGTCCCGGGTATGCAACGTAGAGAAGACCAGGTGCCCGGTCATCGCCGCGCGCAGGCCGATTTGCGCAGTTTCCGCATCGCGCATCTCACCGACCAGCACCACATCCGGATCCTGGCGCAATACGGAACGCAACACACGCGAGAAAGTCAGCTCGATCTTGTCGTTTACCTGTACCTGGGTGATGCCGGGCAGACGGTATTCGACCGGGTCTTCCACGGTAATGATCTTCTGCTCGATAGTGTTGATTTCAGTCAGCGCGGCATACAGCGTGGTGGTTTTACCGCTGCCGGTCGGCCCGGTCACCAGCACCATGCCGCTGCTGCGCCGAATAATTTCGCGAAAACGCTTCAGCATGTCGGCCGGCATCCCCAGTTTTCCCAGAGCCATCATGCCGCCCTCCTGGCGCAGCAAACGCATCACCACCGACTCGCCGCTCTGCGTCGGACAGGTGGCAATACGCACATCGATGCTGTACTCGCGCACCCGCACATGGAAACGTCCGTCCTGCGGCAGGCGCTTCTCGGAAATATCCAGACCGGACATCAGCTTGAGACGCAATACCAATGCCGGAACAATCTTGCTGTCTGCTTCGGTCTGCAGGTGCAACATGCCATCGATACGAAAACGTATCATCACACGGCCTTCCTGCGGTTCGATATGAATGTCGGAAGCGCGTGCCTGCGTCGCATCATTAAACAGGCTCTGCAGCAACTTGACCACCGGCGCTTCTTCAGTGCCGGCACTGTCGATCATCGCACCAAAGTCAACGAAGGCATCGCCGATGTCTTCGCTCAGCTCGCGCGCCAGGCCGGTGATTTCCTCGGTGCGCCGGTAGCCGCGATCGATGCTTTCCAGCAGCTGCCCTTCGGTGACGACTGCCACGTCAATATCGCGCTTCAGGACACGGGAGATCTCATCGAATGCGGACAAATCGGTCGGGTCGGCCATGCCGACCAGCAATATGCCATTGCGCTCTTCCAGCACGATGGCGCGGAAACGCCGCGCCTGGCTCTCCGGCAACTTGCGAATTTGTTCGAGATTGATGTTGTAGTACTTGAGATTGATGTAGGGAATATTGAGCTGCTTGGCGAGCGCCTCGGAAATCTGCTCTTCGGTGACGAAGGCATTGTCCGCCAGCACGCGCCCCAACTTGCGCCCGCTGCGATGCTGCTGCTCAAGCGCAAACTTGAGCTGTTCTTCAGATATGAGATTCTGCTTAACCAGCAAATCGCCTAGGCGAACTTTCTCCGGACGCGCCATAATGCTTCTCCGCTGAATAGATTTTCTTGTGACACAGTTCTTGCGCAGGAGCGGAAGTTAGCCTTTTTCTATTATCCTGACAAGCGTTAGCGAGTACTTTACATGTTTCATGTCATTCTACACCAACCGGAAATCCCGCCAAATACCGGCAATATTATCCGTCTGTGCGCCAACACCGGCTGCCAGCTGCATTTGATCGGCCCGCTCGGCTTCACGCTGGAAGACAAGCAACTCATCCGCGCCGGGCTGGATTACCACGAGTTCACGGCATTGCGCGTGCATGACGCGTTGCAGGATTGCCTGCCGGCATTCGACCCGACGCGCGTTTTTGCGCTCACCACCAAGGGTTCGCAGCCTTTTCACACAACTCGCTATCAGCCCGGGGATGCATTTTTGTTCGGGCCGGAAAGTCGCGGCCTGCCCATCGAGATACTAGACCAATTCGATAGCGAACATCGTGTACGCCTGCCCATGCTGCCGCACAGCCGCAGCCTGAATTTATCGAATACGGTGGCCGTGACGGTGTTCGAGGCGTGGCGGCAATGCGGGTTTGGGGGGGCGAAGTGCGAGGACTGATGACTTAAGGACTGAGGTGCGAGGACTGAGGTGCGAGTGAAAACGGAGTGGAGGGTTTTGCTTAGTCCTCAGTCCTTAGTCCTTAGTCCTCGCACCTCAGTCCTGATCTGTCTATTGGTTGAATTCCAGGCTGGGCGTGCGGTTCAGCAATTCGGCAATGGCTTCCGCAACTGGAATCTGCTCATAAAGAACGCGATAGACGGCTTCGCAAATCGGCATGGCAACGTCCAGGCGCTGCGCCAGACGATGCACTTCGCGCACCGTATAAACGCCTTCGGCAACATGCCCGAGCCGCTGCAAAATTTCCGGCAGATCATGCTGCTGCACCAGCAGCAAACCAACCTGGCGATTGCGCGACAAGTCGCCAGTGCAGGTCAAAATCAAATCGCCCGTGCCCGATAACCCGCTGAGCGTCTCAGGCCGTCCGCCAAGCTTCAAACCCAGCCGGGCAATTTCGGCCAGGCCGCGCGTCAGCAGGGCGGCACGTGCGTTATAGCCCAACTTCAGACCGTCGCAAATGCCCGCAGCGATTGCCATGACATTTTTTACCGCGCCGCCGACTTCCACACCGATCACATCGCTGCTGGCATAGATACGCAGGTGTGCGTGATGCAGGGCTTGTGCGGTGCGCTGCGCGAATGCTTCATCGACTGAGGCGAGCGTCAATGCCGTCGGCAGGCCGCGCGCAACCTCCTGCGCAAAACTGGGGCCGGACAATACACCATAGGAATATTCCGGTGGCAATGTCTCGGCAGCCACTTGATGAGGCAGCAACGAAGTTTCCGCCTCAAAACCCTTGCACAACCACACCACGCCAAGCTTCGCACCGGACTCACCGGTCGGACGCTGCGGCAGTTGCGCAAAACGCTGTAAGGTCACACGCAGCGCGCCGGTCGGTACGGCGATGATGGCCAGGTCGGCATGCGCCAGTGCGACGGGAAAATCTGCGCTCAGTTCGAGAGAGTCGGGTAGCGTGCTGTGCGGAAGATAGCGCTGGTTGCAGCGCGTGGCGCGCAGGGTTTCGATTTGCGCAGCATCGCGCGCCCACAGCGTGACCTGATGATGATCGGAAAGACTGATGGCGAGCGCAGTTCCCCAGGCGCCCGCGCCGATAACGGTGATATTCATTTCAAAAGACAGAGGACAGATGTTTGTGTGCCGCTTGCGGCACATTGACAAAGAACGCGGCGTAGCCGCGACACCGCTTCTGTCCTCTGTCTTCTGTCATCTGACTACTCGCCCCAAACTTCGCTGCTGGGCACATAGCCGATATCTCCGTCCTGATGGCGCACCTTGACCCAGCCCGTGCCGGTTGACTCAAGACGTTCCAGCGCCACCTGCTGGCGCACCTGGAACAGGCGTGGCGCACCGAGGTCGGGTTCGGCGCGCACATCCAGCACCGGCGCCAACGCAAACACGTAACGGGCACTGCTCAGCACGCCTTTTTCCACCCAGTACAACGCGCCGGAACGGTCGCGCACCTTGACCCACTTATCCAGCACGACGACCTGCTCGAAGGGCGTATAACGACTCACCACAAACAGCTTCTTCGCCTTGGCCGAAGGCGCGTCGTAAAGTATCGCGCTACTCTCGCCAACCGACACGTAATCTGCCGCGCAGAGTGCGCCCGCGCCGCACAGCAGCGCCGGCAACACAACCATACGCAGCAATGACTTCATCAGTGGGTAGTGGCTGTCGTCGCGTCGGCCTGCGCCTGTTGTTGTTTTTGTTGTTGGTAGAGCGCGTCAAAATTGATCGGATTGAGCAACACCGGCGGGAAGCCGGCGCGCACGGTGAGGCTGGAAACCGTTTCGCGCAAATACGGAAACAGAATATTCGGGCACATCACGGCCAGTATCGCTTCCATATCCGCGTCTGGCAGATTGGCGATCCGGAACAGGCCGGCTTGCTTGATCTCGACCAGAAACAGGATTTTCTCGCCAATCTTGGAGGTGATGGTTGCTGTGATCACGATTTCGTACAACCCCTCTTCGACCGTTGTCGATTGGGGAATCAATTGAATATCGACTTGCGGGGGTTCGCGCTCGAGAAAAATATGTGGTGCATGCGGGATTTCCACCGAGAGATCTTTCACATAGATCTTTTCAATGTTGAATACAGGTTGGGTATTTTCTTGGGCTACTTCAGTCATGTTTCTTCCTCCGTCAATAATTATGTTAATAGTTCATCCAGTTGACCATCATGGTCGAGCGAGGCAAGGTCATCATAGCCGCCGACATGCTCGCCATTGATGTAAATTTGCGGCACGCTGCGCCGCCCGGTTTTTTCCATCATCGCCACGCGCAATTCCGGCTGCAGATCCACGCGTATCTTTTCGATCTCCCGCACGCCCTTGCGCTGCAATAATTGCTCGGCGCGAACACAATATGGGCAAATTGCTGTGCAGTACATCAACACCTTCGCCATCAGCCTTTTTCCAGCGGCAGATTGGCTTTTTGCCAGGCCATGATGCCCCCGGCCAGATTATAAACCTGCGCAAACCCATGCTTGCCCAGTGTCGCATTGGCCGTGCATGAGCGGGCGCCGGTGCGGCACACCAGCACGATGGGCTGTTCCTTGTATTTTTCCAGTTCGCCAATACGCTCTTCGAGCTTGCCAAGGGGAACCTGCCGGGAATTCAGCACATGACCCGTTTTGTATTCGTTGTCCTCGCGCACGTCCAGCACCAGCGCATTCTTGTGGTTAATGAGCTGCAGGGCAGCGGGGCAATCCACCTCATTGATACCGCGAAAACGATTGCCGAACATCGACCAGAACAGCATGGAACCACTGAATAACGCAATGGTAATCGGAAGAATATTATCACTGACGAACTGCACGCCGGTACTCCTGTTCTTTTTGGAGGGCGAATTCTAGCAGAGAGGAAAACTGCTCGGGATCTTTTTCCGCCAGTTCGGCAAGCTGCTGACGTGCATCGGCAAATTCTCCCGGATAGGACCAGATGGCCTGCGTCAGTAAATCTTTGGCCTCTTCCTGCTGGCCATTCTGCGCCAGCAGCAATACCTGACGGTATACCACCCGGCTGGTCGGCACGAAATGCATTGCCCGGGTGTTTAGTTCCAGCTTTTCCTCGAAGTGCCCGTCCGCAAACTCGATCAGCGAACTCATGGACAGCTCGGCATAGGGCGACAACAACGACCCGCCATGCACTTTCATCAGCCCATCGAACGTGCGCGCGAACGCATCCTGGTCGGCATCCGAAGTAGCACGAATCTCCAATACTTCCAGTAGTTGACGATGGCCGCTGTGCAACTGCGTCAACGTCACGATGCCCAGCAGCATGACGACCATGACGAGCAACCTTCCCGCGTTACGCAGTTCGAGTTGATAGCGGGTCTGGTCGAGCATGCCCAGCAACATCGCTGCGATGGCCACAAAATAGGTGTACCAAAGCGGATATTCCAGCAGGCTATGAATGGCCAGCACACCCAGCGCGGCACTGCCCCACCAGTGCGCCGCGTCCAGCGGCATGCGGCGCAAGCCATACAGCCAAGCGCCCAGCGCGCCGAACAGGGCCAGCAGGCCGAGCATCCCCGCCTCGGCGGCCAGCTGAAAGATCACGTTGTGGGCATTGTTGTACAAACCCGAGATGTACCCGGGTTGCAGCACCGGCAACAACTGAAAGTGATGCCAGGCAAACTGACCGAAGCCAACACCCAGCCAGGGCGATTGCAGGAACATCAAGCCCGCTTCACGCCATAAATAAAGTCGGATACTTCCGGACGCATCATCGCCAAACAGGCGCTGGATGGTATCGACGCGCGCACTCGGGCCCTCCATGAAAGGCAATTGCACGAACAGATGCATCAGGCCAAATCCCAACAGCAACAGCAGGGTATAGCGCAACAATGGCCGCAGGGTCACATCACGCCGCCCCCACCACCAGGCAAAACCGCTCATCATCACCAGATACAGCCATGAGCTGCGCGAACCGCTCAACGTCAATACCAGCAGCAACGGCGCGGCCAGCGCCACCACATAGCCCGCCTTGAGGCGCTGTTGCTGATACAGAAAACCGAGCGAGATCAACCCCAGCGCAATGTAATTGGCGAAATGATTGGGCTGGGAGAGATTGCCGAACACGCTGGCGGAGACCTTCGCCACGATGAGCGGATCCAGCGGCGTGTGCCATTGAAAATGTTGTGCCACTCCGATCAGCGCACTGATCTCCGCGCCGACCAGCAGGAACACCGACAGCACCTGCGCCACACGGGCCATGCCAAAGCACTCGCGCAGCCGCGCGCCGAGCAGCATCAGCAACGCCGCAAACAGCAAATACAGGATGTAAAGCAGCGCCTGGTCGAGGTAGATGATCTTGCCCAGCCCCCATTGCAGCAGCGCCACGCCAAGCAGGGCGATGGGCAATTGTGCGATGCGCGGCACTTGCGGTTGTTGCCAGTAATCGCGCGCCGCCAGCAGGCCCAATGCCAGCACGCCGAACAGTGCACTCCACCATTCCTGATAAAAGGTGGTCAGCGGATATTGATGGCGGGGATGCAGAAAAGGCACCACCCACATCAACCCGGCCAGGGCAAGGCTGATGAGGGGCAGACGAAACAGTTGCGGCGCGGGCTTCAGCAGGAACCGCCCTTGATGCCGAATCTTGCGAGAAGATTGTTCAGCGGACAAATCCCGGTGAAGCCGCTCTGAAACAGATTGAGGCCGACGAAGGCGGTGAACCACAGAAAGTGCTGGTTAACGAACAGCGGACTGGCCTCGACACCCAGCGCCAGCGACAGCATGACAAAGAAACCTGCAACGACACGAACGATGCGTTCAGCATTCATAATGATTTTCCTGGAAGTTCAGTGAAAGATTCTACTGGAATTTTAATTACGGCATAACCTGAAGGTTAGCCTGCACTGAAACTTCGTTTTCTGTACAGCGTGGCGTAGTACAGCACCGGAATCACCACCAGTGTCAGCAGCGTGGCGACCAGAATGCCGAATATCAAGGACAGTGCAAGCCCGTTGAAAATCGGGTCGTCCAGTATGAACAGCGCGCCCAGCATCGCTGCCAACCCGGTCAGCACGATGGGTTTGGCACGCGCACCGGCTGCGGCAACCACCGCCTGCTGCAAATCCATACCGTCGTCCAATTGCAGGTTGACGAAATCCACCAGCAGGATCGAGTTGCGCACGATGATGCCGGCCAGCGCGATCATGCCGATCATCGAGGTCGCGGTGAACTGCGCGCCGAACAGCGCATGGCCCGGCATCACGCCGATGAGGGTGAGCGGGATCGGCGCCATGATGACCAGCGGCACCAGGTAGGACTTGAACTGCGCCACCACCAGCAGGTAGATCAGGATCAGCCCGACAGCATAGGCGATGCCCATGTCGCGGAAGGTCTCGAAGGTGATCTGCCATTCACCGTCCCACTTCAGCGCATAACCGGAATAGGGATCGGACGGTTGTCTGAAGAAATAGGGTTCCAGCGTGCCGCCCTGCTCCAGCGCCATGCCGCTAACCTTGCCGTTGATGCCGAACATTCCGTACAACGGACTGTCCAGCTTGCCCGTCATATCGCCAAATACATACACCACCGGCAGCAAATTCTTGTGATAGATCGGGTAATCGCGCTGCGCAGGAGCCACTTGCACCACTTCGGATAACGGAACTAATGTACCTTCTTGGGCAGCACCGGCGCGGGCGCGCACCTTGAGCTTCAGCACCTCGTCGATCCGGCTGCGCCGTTCCGGCGGCAGGCCGATGCGCAACGGCGGCGCATACTTGGCATTCTCTTCGTGCAGCGAGGCGACATCCTGACCGGATAACGCCACGCCAATCACATCCACAATATCGCTCGGCGCGACGCCAAGCATCGCGGCCTTGCTTTGCAATACATGCAACAGCAGCTTGGGCGCGGGTTCGCCAACCGTGTCGTCGATGCCGACAATATCGTCGGTGTTGGCGAACTGTGCGCGCACCCTGCCCGCCACCTGCCGCATGCCTTCGTAATCCGGCCCGTAAATTTCCGCCACGATCGGTGCCATCACCGGCGGCCCGGGTGGCACTTCGACGATCTTTACATTCGCGCCCCAGTGGCTTGCGATTTTCTGCAGCGGCGCCAGCACCGAGGTGGCGATCTCGTGGCTGCTGCGCTCGCGATAATGCTTGTCGCGCAGGTTCACCTGGATGTCGCCCTGCTCGGCGGCGCTGCGCAAATAGTACTGGCGCACCAGGCCGTTGAAATTGATCGGTGAGGCCGAACCGGCATAGGCCTGGTAATCGGTCACTTCCGGCACGGTCGCGAGATAGTCGCCGATTTCATGCAGCACCGCGTTGGTCTGCTCCAGTGCCGTGCCGCTTGGCATGTCCACCACGATCTGAAATTCCGATTTGTTGTCGAACGGCAGCATTTTCAGCACCACCAGTTTTACCGCCGCCAGCGACGATGCCAGCACCAGCGCGGCGAGAATGCCGAGCCACAGCATGCGGCGCGCGTTTCTGCCATGCATCCCATTGAGGAACGGGCCTAGCAGTTTGAGGAAGAAGCGATGAATTGCAGTGTCATGCATATCCTTGTGTGTCTCGTGTTGCTTCCCGGAAAAACGCAGCACCAGCCAGGGTGAGATGACAAACGCCACCGCCAGCGAAATCAGCATACCCATGCTGGCGTTGATCGGGATCGGGCTCATGTACGGCCCCATCAGGCCGCTGACGAAGGCCATCGGCAGGAGTGCCGCGATCACCGCCAGTGTCGCCAGAATGGTCGGGCTGCCCACTTCATCCACCGCTTCCGGAATAATTTCCGCCAATGACCGGGTCGGCGCCAGCGCGCGGTGGCGATGAATATTCTCCACGACCACGATAGCGTCATCCACCAGGATGCCGATGGAAAAAATCAGCGCGAACAGCGAGACGCGGTTCAGCGTAAAGCCCCACGCCCAGGATGCAAACAGGGTGGCCGCCAGCGTCAACAGCACCGCGATGCCGACCACCAGCGCCTCGCGCCGCCCCATGGCGAACCACACCAGCGCCACCACCGCGAAGGTGGCGAATAGCAGCTTCTGGATCAGCTTCATCGCCTTGTCATTGGCGGTCTCGCCATAATTGCGTGTGATGCTGACCTGCACGTCATCGGGAATGACGCTGCCCTTGAGTTCGTCGACACGCCTCATCAAGTTGTCAGCGATCTCCACCGCGTTGCTGCCCGGCTTCTTGGTCACCGCCACCGTTACAGCGGTGAATTTTCCCTTGGCCGTGATCTGTTTGTCCGCGGCGGCGATACCGGTGCCCAGCCAAACATAGCTGTCCGGCTGGTCTGCACCATCGCGCACCTCGGCAACATCGCGCAGAAACACCGGCTTGCCGTCGGCCACGCCGACCACCAACTGCCTGACCTCGCTGGCATTGCTCAGGAAGCTGCCGGCCTGCACCAATATCTCGCGGTTGCCCTGCACCAGGTTGCCGGCATTCTGCGAGACGTTGACGGACTGCAGCGCGGCGCGCATATCCAGCATCGTGAGCCGGTAGGCATTCAGGTTTTCCGGGTTCAACAACACGCGCAGCGTACGCTGCGTAGCCCCCAGTGTGGTCACTTCGCGGGTGCCGGGCACGCGCTTCAGCTCTGCCTCGATGGCATGCGCCACCTGGGTCAGTTCGAGGCCGCCGCCAACCGCCTGTTCGCGCCACAGGGTCAAGGCGACCACCGGCACATCGTCTATGCCCCTGTCCTTGATGATCGGCTTACCCACCCCCAGCAGCGGCGGCAGCCAGTCTGCATTGGAATTGACGACATCGTAGAGTTTCACCAGCGAGGCAATATGCTCCTCGCCCACCTTGAACTGCACGGTGATGACCGCCATGCCCGGCTGCGATACGGAATACACATGATCTACGCCCGCGATCTGTGCCAGCACCTGTTCGGCAGGTGTCGCCACGACTTGAGCCACGTCTTTTGCGGATGCGCCGGGATAGGGGATCAGCACGTTTGCCATGGTCACGTTGATCTGCGGCTCTTCCTCGCGCGGTGTCACCATGACCGCGAAAATCCCGAGCAGCACGGCAACCAGTGCCAGCAGCGGCGTCATCTGCGAATGCAGAAAATGTTTGGCGATACGCCCCGAAATACCCATCTCTATTTTCCCTGACGTCTGATGACAGAAAAGCCGCCGTTAAGCCAAGGCGGAGATATGCAGCGGCTTTTCACCAGGAGACTACTTAAGCTTCTCGATGCCCAGCATCTTTAAAATGCTCTTTTCATAAAAGGGTTCTGATGAGCCTTTTTTCATTTTGCGGATGAAATATTTCTCAAATGCAATTTTGGCAAGATGTACCCACTTGCCTTCCGAGAACCAGTTCACGTTGCGCGGCGGGATCTGCGGCATGGCCACGAACGCGACGCCGCTATCGCCGAAATCAGCCAGACATACGGCATTCCAGGTGGCCTCTTTATCCGCCGGTTGACCATTCAATTCAGCGTGGATGTTATCCACGGTGGCGGTCACCATGGACTCGATCATGTAGCCGGTCTTGGGGGTGCCGGTAGGTATCGGGGTGGCTTCTACCGGGGGAATCGCGACACAGACACCGACTGCGAAGACATTTTTGTACTTGGGGTTGCGCTGGTGCTTGTCCACGATGATGAAACCGCGTGCCTGGGTCAACCCCTCGATGCCGAATACCGCGTCAATACCCTTGAATGCCGGCAGCATCATGCTGTAGTTGAAAGGCAGCTCATGCTTCTTCTTCTCCATACCCATGTCGTCATGCTCGGTGACGAACATCTTGCCCGCTTCAACCTTGGTCACCTTGGCGTTGCAGATCCACTTCATGTCGTGGTCTCGCATACCGGATTCCAGAATGCCCTTGGAATCACCTACGCCACCCAGTCCGAGGTGGCCGATGTAGGGTTCCGAGGTCACAAAGGTCATCGGTACCTTGTTGCGTATCTTGCGTTTGCGCAGATCGGTATCCATGATAAAGGCGTATTCGTAGGCGGGGCCGAAACAGGAGGCGCCCTGTACCGCGCCGACCACGATGGGGCCGGGGTTCTTGCAGAAACCCTCCCATTCGTCATGCGACTGCATCGCGTGATCGACATGGCAGACTGAATAGGTATGCCCGCCGTGCGGGCCCAGACCTTCGATTTCGTCAAAAGCAAGCTTGGGACCGGTAGCGATGACCAGATAATCATAATCAACGACCTGGCCGTCGTTCAGTTCGAGCTGGTTCTTGTCGGGATGCACACGCTTCACGCCGGTTGAGATGAAGTCGATGCCTTTGCGTTTCAGATAAGTACGCACCGGAAACTCGATCTGATTGCGGTCGCGCCATTTCACGCCCACCCAGGGATTGGATGGCGTGAAGTGAAAATTCTCGCTGTTCGAAACAACCGTCACCTTGTGGCGCTTGTCCAGTTTATCCCGTATTTCGTATGCGGCTGGCATGCCGCCGATACCCGCGCCCATGATTACGATGTGTGCCATGTTGCCACCCTCCCCCAGTTAATGGATCACTACTCTTGTTTCACACCCAACATCCCGGCCTTGACCGGATCCAACGCTAATTTCTCACCTCGGTTCAGCCCTGCCAGCACTTCCACCGCATCATCCGATATCGCCTCGCCCAAGCGTACCTGGCGCAACTTCACCGCGCCCTCTTCATCCACCACATACACGGCAACCACTTCGCTGCGGCGCAATACGGCACTTGCAGGGATCACCAGTTTATTGGCCTTGCCCACCACAAAATGCACCTGTACAAACATGCCCGGGTATACCCCCGTTTCATTTTTTGGCAGATAGACGCGCACTGGCGTGCTGTGCGTGCGCGCATCGGCGACCGGCTGTATGGTTATCGAGGCGGGTTTGAGCATGCGCTTCGACGCAGGCTGGGTAGCGGCAGAGCCGCCGGGAATTCCTGTTGGTGCAGGCACTTCCACCAGCGCATCGGGATGTGCACCGATTTCTTCCAACCTGGCCTGCGGCACACTCACCACGACACGCATCTCGGTGGGATCGAAGCCGGTCATCAGGGGTTTGCCCGGCATCACCATTTCACCGATCTCTACCAGGCGCGCCGCCACGACTCCGCTGTAGGGCGCAAGCACCGCCGTATAGCCATGAGCCAGACTGGCCTGCCCACTGGATGCCTCGCTGGCCGCGGCCTGCGCCAGTGCGACCTTGTAGTCGACCTGCGCCTTGTCAAACGCCGCCTGACTGATGAATTTTTTATCAAACAATTGCCGGGCGCGCTCATAAGCCGCCTTGGCATTGTGCACACTGGCCTGCGCCTGAAATACCAGCGCCTGACTGCCCGCCAATGCCTGCACCGCTTCGCGTTCATCGATGCGCACAAGCACCCGCCCCTTGTCGACATCATCCCCGACATCGAAGTTGATTTCCTTGACACGCCCGCCAATTTGCGCGGATACGGTGGACTGACGCACGGCTTCAACCAGGCCATCCACACGGTAAGTCTGCGCCACCTCGCGATACTGCACTGAGCCAACCGCAAGCGGCTCGGCAGCTTGCACGGTCGCAACTTGCATCAACAGCAGGCAGCCAATCCAAAGTTTTTTCACCGTATCCACTCCCTTCGCAGATCTGCTATATTAGCGTATTCTAACACTACCGCAAGCAAACGGCCTTATCCAATGGCGCAACTGGCCAGCCAGACGGGCAGGCACGCGATCAGGAATCCGGCAAACCATCGAACCATTCCTTCCAGCGCCGGTACTTTTCCGGCAGCGCATGGAGGTCGTTTGCTGACGCAATTATTTCGGCTTTCCTGTGTGATGCCGACAGCAAATTTCGATTTCCCGACTCATTGCATCCTCGTCCCAGCCCATCGCAGCGGCAACCGCTGCGGCGAGCCGGCGCAAATCATTTTCATCCAGCTTCGCCAGTATTCGTAACGGCATGCGGCGGCGCAGCAGATCATCCAGATGCACAACCATTTCGTGGCGCGCGCAAAACCGCAAATCGGCATGAATGAAAGGCAGGGCGGGCAGGACGCGTTCGGCCAAATGACGATTACTTTCAATGTGGCAAAGAATTTCACCGGCCCGTTTGCCATGCCGCCGCATAAGCCACCTGGCGCTCTCAGGGTCGACGCCGAGTTCATCCGCGCGAGTGGTTGCGGCAGCCAGCCATACGGAATAATCCGCCTCCGGCATCCAGGGAAACTTTCTCCCCCGGGTTGGACAAGATGCATCGATTCCAAACTGCGCGCACACGGCATCGACAATGGTCGCCGCATCTTCGCGCGCCGAGGTAAGCTTGCCGCCGATGGAGTAATGCACGCCATTGCGCGAGGTTTTCAGTTCCCAGTCGCGGCTGACCGATGAGGGCGACGCCTTGTTACTCTTTTTCATCACGCGCAAGCCGGCATAACTGCTGATCACATCTTGTTCCGTCCACGCAGTCTTGAGGTAGTGATTGGCTTCGGCGAGCAGGTAGGCCATTTCTTTCGGCTCGACAATTACATGATCGAAAGCGCCGCTGTAATCAGCATCGGTAGTGCCGAGCAGCGTCATGCCATACCAGGGAATCATGAAAAACACCCGGCCATCGGATTTGGCCGTCAGCAGCAAGGCCTCGTCGGTCGCGAGCGCGGGCATCACCAGATGTACGCCCTTATCCAACCGGCACCAGTCGCGCCCCTGTTCTGATGCGGTGATCCATTGGCCGGAGGTGCTGACAATTTGTTTTGCAAAGATTTCTGCGCTGGTGTAATTGAGTTGATCCTGCAGCGTTGCGCCGCTCGCACGACCATCCGTTTCGATCAATCCGGTCAGCTTGCAATAATTCACGCACACCGCTCCGGCATCCATCGCGCCGGAGATCAATTCCAGCACCAGCCGCGCATCATCGGTCTGCGCATCGCCATAAGTGAAGCCACCCTTCAATCCATCGCTGCTGAGAAACGGAAAGCGGCCGGCAAAGGATTCCTGGTCGAAGTAGTGGTGCGCCATGTCCGGGCTTAAATGATCCGCCAGAAAATCATATAGGGATAAACCTGCCTTCAACTGAAATGTGCCGACACGGCTGTCCGCATATACCGGCAAGCCGAAGCGCAACGGCCAGACGCGATACGGTGCAACCGACAACAGCATCTGCCGTTCCGCCAGCGCCTTCTTGACCAGCTTGAGGTCGAGCGTCTCAAGATAACGCAGGCCGCCGTGAATCAACTTGCTGGATGCTGAAGAGGTCGCACTGGCCCAATCACCCTGCTCCACAATGGCAACACTCAGGCCGCGCAAGGCCGCGTCGTAGGCCGTCCACGCACCATAGATGCCACCGCCGCAGACCAGCAGGTCGAACTGGCGGTTACCGAGCAAAGAGAAATCGCGTTTCATTGATCCCTTATCCGCAAAGCCAGTTGCGGCACATCGCTGATGAGAATATCCACCTCCAGTTCCAGCGCCTTGTTGATTTCATCCTCGCTGTTGCAGGTGTATACGGCGATGCGTTTGCCGTGATCGCGCAGCAGTTTGACCATGGCTTCGCCAAGGCTTGCGATTGGCAGGCACAGGCCGTGCAGAAAAAAGTGCTCGCCCAAGACGCGTTGCGCATCTTCCAGCGTTTGCTCGGGTTCAAGGTTATAAACCAGCGGGAATTGCGGTGCGCATTGGCAAGCATAGACCAGGCTGGCGAGGTTGAACGAGGAAACCATAATCGCATCACCCTGCGCCACACCGGCTCTCTCCAGCGTTTGCCGCACTTTGATTGCATGACGCTCTGGCTGCTCCCAATCGCGATTTTTTATTTCAAGCAACAAGCGACAACGCTGGCGATAAGTATCCATAAAATCCCGCAAGGTCATGAGACTTTCCGGATTGGATGCCGCAGAAAAATGCGCGGCGAAATTCATCGCCCGCAACTCGGCATAAGAGAAATCGTCAATATGTTTGCCAGGCAAACCAACCTTGTTTAAATCCCGGTCGTGCCAGAGCACAGCAATTCCGTCGCGGCTGAGTTGCACGTCTGTTTCGATGCCATCGATCGCGTGGCACAGCGCCTTGTCGAAAGCGGAGCGAGTATTCTCAGCCGCCTCGTGGCTGGCGCCCCGGTGGGCAAAGATGAGTGAGTTGGTCATGACAGGTTATCAATAAATCGGCGCATGGAAATTTTGAGCGCCGCAAAATTCGGGTTGTACATCAGGCGCCGCAAAGTGCCTGCCTTGAGGTTGGCCTCGGTTATTTCCCCCTGTAAAGCCTGCTCGGGGTGATTGATGCAGGCAACGTATTTCTCCATGTCGCCCGGGTAATAATGCACGCAATTGGCATATACCCCTTGAGTGCCGTAGTGAACATCATCTGGAGGCAGCACAATGGCCGTATGTGCAGAGCTTAATATTTTCTGCATGGGCACAACGCTGTTCACCCGCTCCAGCTTTTCCGGGGAAAATCCTGCTATCTGCCTGCCGGTATCGGTAGTGTAGAGCACCAGCCTGCTGGAGGGATTTGGCGTGTGCATCATGAAGTTCAACGTAGCCGCAGATTCGACGGTTGCATCGTCGGCACTCGCCGCAGCAAATACCGGGATGTATGGTTTGTGCAGCCGCAATTGTTTGCTGACATCCTGCGCCAAGGCATATATCTGGGCAGCCGCATTCTTTGGCAATGATTCATATTTGTAAATATCCCGGTCGGGCAGAATGCTGACCCATTTTGCTGACGGGATCAGCCAGCTATAAAGCTTGTGCAAGTTTGCCCACTTTGCCCGTGGCGATATTCCAAGTGCGGGGGAAAATAAAAACAGGCCTTGCACGCGCTCATCGCGCAGGCTTTGATAAACGCTCAGTGTGCCTCCTGCGGAGAATCCAGCCAGATAAACCTCGTCGACTTCGTCTGCCAGCCGGTCAGTGCCATAGGCAACCGCCCTGGCCCACTCCTGCCAATCCACCTCCAGCAAATCCCCTGGTTGCGTACCATGACCGGGTAACAATATGGCCATGACACGAAAGCCGTTTTCCTGGAAAAACGCGGCCAGATGCTTCATGAAATAAGGGGAATCGGTCAGGCCGTGCGTGAGCAAAACGCCGCGCCGATAGGTTTTGTGTTGCCCCGCCGATCCGCTGGAGACAGGTTTCAGTTCGAATGGCGCATTGCCCGCTATTATTTTTTCCAGATCGGTGGAGCCCGGCTTGGCATGGGCGCTGTCAAGCATGTCGCGCGTAAGTGCCACATAATCCGCAAACGCCAACGAGCTGCCATTGAAGCGGGTATTCAATCCGGACGGCTGATGCCTGTTCTCTGGCAGTGGCGTCGGTATCTTCGAGACACTTTCCAATCCTTGCATCACCACTTTCCCCATGAGCTGATCAGAAAAATTGAGCAGTGTCCGATTCAGTGAGCGTGCAAAACCTTTAAGTCATGCCGCAGAATCCAACTTGCGAGCGTCAAACAAATCAAAAAGGTGCACTTCAGACTGATGTTGTGCAGAACACATCGCGCATCATCTTGACCAGTTGCAGGGTGCGTAAATCGCTGATGCGGTAAAACACCCGGTTTGCGTTTTTGCGCGTCGCCAATACGCCCTTGCCGCGCAGAATCGCCAGATGCTGCGAAATATTGCTCTGGGACGTGCCCACCTGTTCAACGATATCCTGCACACTGACCTCTTGGTCCCCCAGAACGCATAAAATCTTCAGCCGCAACGGATGGGCGATCGCCTTGATGGCTCGCGCCGCCTGCTGAATATCTTCCTCCCTATCAATCAACTTCTTTGTCATGTACTGTTCTCCGCCAACCTGCCGAGCCGTGCACCCCGCACGGCGAAATCGGCTAAAATGCGCTCTCGTAAAACCATCCGTTAATATACTACATTAATGAATGTCACCCCTGTCTTGCTGCTTATTTTGGACGGCTTCGGTTACAGTGAAGAAGCCGATTTCAACGCTGTTCTGGCTGCGCGCAAACCCAACTGGGATGCTCTTTGGCGCGAGCATTCCCACACCCTGATTAACGCTTCGGAAAAATTTGTCGGCCTGCCCCCAAAACAAATGGGCAATTCGGAAGTGGGGCATTTGAATATCGGCGCCGGGCGCGTGGTCTATCAGGATCTGAGCCGCGTCGACATGGCCATCGAGGACGGAAGCTTCTTCAGCAACCCGGCCTTGAGCGAGGCCGTTACGCTGGCCAGAAAGAACAATAGTGCATTGCACATCATGGGGCTGCTCTCTCCGGGCGGCGTACACAGCCACGAAAATCACATCTTCGCCATGCTGGAAATGGCGAAGCGCGCAGACGTAAAAAAAGTTTATCTGCATGCCTTTCTGGATGGGCGCGACACCCCCCCAAAAAGCGCGGCCAAATCGCTGCGATTGTTGCAGGAGAAATGCGCCTCACTGGGCATCGGGCAAATCGCCAGCATCGTCGGGCGCTTCTACGCGATGGACCGCGACAGTCGCTGGGATCGCGTGCAATCCGCTTACGAATTGCTGACTCAAGGACGCGCCGAATTTAGCGCAACAGACGCGTTAAGCGGACTGGCGCAGGCTTATGCGCGCGGCGAGTCGGATGAATTCGTCAAACCTACCGCTATTATTCCAAGCGATGGACAAGCGGCCACCCTGCAGGACGGCGACGTAGCAATTTTCATGAATTTCCGCGCCGATCGCGCCCGTGAAATGACCAATGCCCTGACGCTTGACGCGTTCAACGAATTTAATCGCGCCTGCCGGCCCAGACTCGCCAGCTTCGTTACACTGAGCAGCTATGGTGAAGGCCTCCACCTACCCTGCGCCTATACTTCCGAACCCATCCACAACGGTTTCGGTGAATATATCTCGGGCCTGGGACTCAGGCAGCTGCGTATCGCCGAGACCGAAAAATACGCGCATGTCACCTATTTCTTCAACGGGGGCCACGAACAACCCTACCCCGGCGAAGACCGCATTCTCGTCCCCTCTCCCAAAGTCGCAACCTATGATCTCAAACCGGAAATGAGCGCGTTTGAAGTGACCGACAAACTCGAAGCAGCAATTTTGAGCCGCCAATACCAAGCCATCGTCTGCAACTATGCCAACGGCGACATGGTGGGGCACAGCGGCAACATGAAGGCCGCCACTCAGGCTATCGAGGCGCTGGATATCTGCATCGGCCGCGTGGTCAAGGCGATGCGCTCCATTGGCGGCGAGGTTGTTATCACTGCCGACCACGGCAATGCCGAACAAATGCTGGATCGCACCACACAACAGGCGCACACCGCGCACACCCTGAATCTGGTGCCCTTCCTGTATATCGGGCGCGAGGCCCAACTGGCGGAAGGCGGTACGCTGCGCGATATCGCCCCCAGCCTGTTGACCGTCATGGGCCTGCCGCAACCGCCCGAAATGACCGGACACAGCTTGATTCAGATGACAGAAAACTAATGGCAGAAAACAAGAAACAGATTGCCGTATGGCTGCGCCACAGGAGTTTTCTGTTTTTTTATGCCTTCTGTCTTCTGTCTTCTGTCTTCTGTAGCCCGGCATATGCCGGCCGGCAGGAAAAACTGGAGAACTTGCGCGAGCACATCGCTACGATGCAGCGCAAGCTGGAGAAAACCAGTGAGTCAAAATCCGAAGCCGCCGATGCACTGCGTGATTCCGAACGGGCGATCAGCAACAGCAACCGCAAGCTCGCCAATCTTGCCGCACAGCAACGCGCGGCCGACCAGAAACTTAACGAACTACAAAAACAGGAACAGCGGCTAACGGGCAGTATGGCGGAACAACGGGCTTTGCTAGGCAAGCTGCTGTATCAGCAATACCTCGGCGGCAAACAGGAATATCTGAAGCTGTTACTGAACAACCAGAACCCTAATCAGGTTGCCCGCGATTTGCGGTATTACCAATACATCGCGCACAGCCGCGCAAACTGGCTCAACGCCTTGCACGACGATCTTGCCACGTTGCATACGCTCAGTATGGCGACACGCCAGCAGCGAACCGAACTGACATCATTGCGCGCAGAGCAATCGGCACAAAAAAAGATACTGAGACAGGAACAGCACGCGCGCCAACAGGTACTGGGCAACATCTCGCAACAATTGCGCCAGCAACGCCGCGAAATCAAGCGACTGCAGCGTAATGAAAATCGTCTTGCGCAACTGGTCGACGAACTGGCCAAGATGCTTACGCAGCCAAAATCCAGCTCGTTATTCCGCAACGACGACCTGCCAGACAACCGCTTTGACGGCAGCCCGTTTGAGCAACTCAAAGGCAAGCTGGCGTTACCGGTCAAAGGAGAAGTCACCAACCGATTCGGCACACCGCGGCCAGACAGCACAGTGCTGTGGAAGGGTTTGTTTCTGAGAACGCCTGCCGGACAAACTGTCAAAGCAGTTGCCGCCGGGCAAGTCGTGTTTGCAGACTGGTTGCGCGGCTTTGGCAACCTGCTGATTGTCGATCATGGCGAGGGTTATATGAGTCTGTACGCCAACAATGAAACACTGTTCAAGCAGGCCGGAGACAAGCTGCGCGGCGGTGACACCATTGCAGCAGTCGGGAATAGCGGCGGCAACCAGGATTCCGGTTTATACTTCGAACTGCGCCATGAAAGCAAACCGTTTGACCCAATAAAGTGGGTGGCTGCGAAATAACTCTGAGGAAATTATGCGTCTTTTGGAAAAAACAGGTTTGATCGGTTTGGGGCTGGTTGCCGGCGTGGCGATCAGCCTGCATTTTGCCGCAATCGCCGACAAGGATACGCTTACAACCCCTCTACCGATTGAGGAGTTGCGCGCATTTTCAGAAGTATTCGGCCGCATCAAGAGCGACTACGTCGAGCCCGTTACCGACAAGAAACTGATCACCGAAGCCATCAACGGCATGCTGAGCGGGCTTGACCCGCACTCAGCCTATCTCGACGCAGATGCCTTCAAGGAACTACAAGTCGGCACCCAAGGTGAGTTTGGCGGGCTCGGCATTGAAGTCAGCATGGAAGATGGTCTGGTAAAAGTTGTGTCGCCGATAGAAGATACCCCGGCCTTTAATGCCGGCATCAAGAGCGGCGATTTGATCATCAAACTGGACGACACTCTGGTCAAAGGCATGACGCTGGCCGATGCGGTGAAGCGCATGCGCGGCAAACCTGGAAGCAAGATTACGCTTACCATTATTCGCAAAGATGAACCCAAACCACTTATCGTCCCCATAGTGCGCGCGGTCATCAAAGTGCAGAGCGTGAAATCCAAACTGGTTGACCCCGGCTACGGATTCGTCCGTATTACGCAATTCCAGGAACATACCGGCGAAAACCTTGCGAGCGCTCTGGAAGCGCTTATCAAAGAGAACAAAGAGCCGCTAAAGGGGCTGGTGCTGGATTTGCGCAATGACCCTGGCGGCCTGCTGACCGGTGCAGTCGGAGTTTCCGCAGCCTTTCTGGCCAAGGATGCCTTGGTGGTTTATACCGACGGACGCATCGAAGACGCGAAAATGCGCCTGACTGCCAACCCGGAAAATTATCAGCGCGGCAATGGCAAAACTGATTACCTGGAGAACTTGCCTGATTCCATCAAGAGCGTGCCATTGGTCGTACTGGTCAACGGCGGCTCCGCCTCCGCCTCGGAAATTGTTGCCGGCGCGCTGCAAGATCACAAGCGCGCAGTCATCATGGGCACGCAAACATTCGGTAAAGGATCGGTGCAGACCGTCCTGCCACTGGGCAACAATACCGCCATCAAGCTCACTACGGCGCGCTATTACACGCCAAGCGGGCGATCCATTCAGGCCAAAGGCATCGTGCCTGATATTCTGGTTGAGGATCCAACCACTGCAGGACAGGACAACACATTCCGCTTACGTGAAGTAGATCTGGACAAGCACTTGATTAATGACAAGCCGGCAGTCGAAAAACCGAACGAGGACGGAAAAACCGAACCTGCGCCTCACGACACAAATGGAGATGCCGCGAAATCTTCACCGGCCGAATTCGGTTCCAAAAATGATTACCAGCTTAATCAGGCATTAAATCTTCTTAAGGGAATGCATATACTGCAGGGAAAATAACCTTTTTAGACTCTCAACATGATTGACTCATTCAAACTGAATAAACACCACGATATCGTGTTCAGTGCGGAACCGCGTGGGCAGGTTGAGCGTGCCTATCAGCTTTTAGCAGGTATGCCCGACTGCGAGGTCGAGTATGGCAGCGCGCCGAACACGCTGCGCGTTTCCTACAACTTGCACCACTACACGCTTGAGGGATTGGAAAACGGCCTGACTGAGGAAGGCTTCCACCTTGATCACAGTACGCTGCATAACGTCGGACGCAAGATTATTTACTACTGCGAAGACACCGCTTGCCACAATCTGGATATTCCGGCACACCCGATAAAAATGAAAGAACGCGAAGTATTCGTCAAGGCTTACGATCAAGAACCCCATGGCGATCATGATGAAACGCCACCTGAATTGCGCGAGTACAAGTAGCTTGCAATCTAGCCTGCGCTGCAACAAGCCGCTGCACGGCGTGTTGTCGCTGCGTTCAAGTAGGCCAACTACAAACCCATAAACAAAAAACCCGGCACGAGGCCGGGTTGTTTGTTTATAAGGAGTCTGACGATGACCTACTTTCACATGGGTATCCACACTATCATCGGCGCTAAGTCGTTTCACTGTCCTGTTCGGGATGGGAAGGAGTGGGGCCAACTCGCTATGGTCGTCAGACATAACTGGTGTCAGGTATCAGGATTCGGGATTCAGGGTTCAGCCTGAGGCCCGGATACTGCCCGACGCATTCGGAAGAAGTAAAGTGTGTTTTGATTGCACTGCGAATGTTCAGGTTGGCTGCGGGTTTAAGGTTTTCACCCTTCCCCCTTCACTCTTCACCCTTACACTGTTTTATAACTTAACGTTATAGGATCAAGCCTCACGAGCAATTAGTACTGGTTAGCTTAACGCATTACTGCGCTTCCACACCCAGCCTATCAACGTCCTGGTCTCGAACGACTCTTTAGGGGGGTTAAACCCCCAGGGAAATCTCATCTCAAGGCGAGTTTCACGCTTAGATGCTTTCAGCGTTTATCTCTTCCGTATTTAGCTACCCGGCTATACCATTGGCATGATAACCGGTCCACCAGAGATACGTCCACTCCGGTCCTCTCGTACTAGGAGCAGGTCCCTTCAAATTTCCAGCGCCCACGGCAGATAGGGACCAAACTGTCTCACGACGTTTTAAACCCAGCTCACGTACCACTTTAAATGGCGAACAGCCATACCCTTGGGACCGGCTACAGCCCCAGGATGTGATGAGCCGACATCGAGGTGCCAAACTCCCCCGTCGATATGAACTCTTGGGAGGAATCAGCCTGTTATCCCCAGAGTACCTTTTATCCGTTGAGCGATGGCCCTTCCATACAGAACCACCGGATCACTATGACCTACTTTCGTATCTGCTCGACTTGTCAGTCTCGCAGTTAAGCATCCTTTTGCCATTGCACTATCAGTACGATGTCCGACCGTACCTAGGATACCTTCGTACTCCTCCGTTACAATTTGGGAGGAGACCGCCCCAGTCAAACTGCCTACCATGCACGGTCCCCAACCCCGATCAGGGGTCTAGGTTAGAATCTCAAACACACCAGGCTGGTATTTCAAGGTTGGCTCCACGATGACTGGCGTCACCGCTTCATAGCCTCCCAGCTATCCTACACAGGTCTATTCAAAATCCAATGCAAAGCTACAGTAAAGGTTCATGGGGTCTTTCCGTCTAGCCGCGGGTAGATTGCATCTTCACAAACATTTCAACTTCGCTGAGTCTCAGGAGGAGACAGTGTGGCCATCGTTACGCCATTCGTGCAGGTCGGAACTTACCCGACAAGGAATTTCGCTACCTTAGGACCGTTATAGTTACGGCCGCCGTTTACTGGGACTTCAATCAAGAGCTTGCACCCCATCATTTAATCTTCCAGCACCGGGCAGGCGTCACACTCTATACGTCCACTTTCGTGTTTGCAGAGTGCTGT